>JBMNPF010000023.1:0-2573 GCA_050943475.1 Oscillospiraceae bacterium | reverse complement strand
TCGCAAGGGAGCGGTTATGAAAGTTTGCGAGAAGCCGCGCTTCCCAAATGGTAGGAATAAAAGTGGTAAATGCCATAATAAAACTCCTTTACACATTGTCTTTAATGGATTCCCAGTTTCGGTTAATCTCGTCAACCGACATGGCTTTCAGCTGCTCACGGGTATAATGAGCAGGTTTTGAATCGCCAGCTTTAGGTGGTGTGCTCCGCAGCCGGTCATCGACCGCATGCCCCACCGCTTTCTGAAATGCCTGTCCAACTCGTTCAATACTTTTGTCGCAAGCTTCGGCGTCGGTGTAATCCAATGCATCGGCTAGCTCAATGGGATATCCTTTTTGTGCGAGGGCGTCAATCGCGGTCAAACGAAGCTCTTTTCGGGTGATAATCGCTTCACGTTCGGCGAGTTTGTATTCTGCCTGTTCGCGCTCATAGTGCGCCTTCTGTTCCGCGTTCATCTTGGCGAGTTTTTCTGCCTCGCTGATTTTGTTTGCAACTTCGCTTTCCCAGTTGCTTTTTGCCGTTTCCAACGCCTTGCTGACACGACGGTCAAATTCAGACTGATAGCTGCGGTTCTGGAGCAGTTCGTCAAAACTCGGTTCTTTGTCCACCGCCGGGGTTTGTACCTCCGCGCCGTCTGCTGACTCTGAGTTTTGCTCTGCAAAAAATTGTGTGCCTAAACGAATCATGTGCTTCCTCCTTGCCCCGCACGTTCATTGCCCGAGCGGTTCATTTGATTGATTTACGGCCTTTTAACGTCGTGCTTAGGACATGTGCATTACCCTGCGCCGGGAGATAGCGGACCACCTTACCTTTCCAATCACCTGATTGATTTTTTTCATATAAAAAGCGCCCTGTAAAAGGACGCTTCTGCGGTTAAACTTTTTCATCAGAACTTCCCATCTTTTTAGTAAAAATCCACCTTGACTGGTAAAGGAAAATGTTGGATAATGGTGACAATAGGGAGGGGATACCATGTTTTGTCCAAAATGCGGTGCCGAATATGAGGGAAACTACTGCCCAAACGGCTGTAATTCGCCTTTTCAAAAGCCGCAAAAAAAGAAACGGCTGCCAAAGTGGGGGCTGGTTCTAATTATCGTTGGGATAGCGGCAGTATTTGCAACCTGTATGGGCCTTATTTTTGGAGAGCGTCCTGAATCAGCAGAAAGTGGGTCAAGTTCGGCTTCTTCGGCTGAGGAAAGCTCTGAAATGTCCAGTTCCGAGACGCCTGGTTCGGATTCGTCCAGTTCGGAATCATCTGAATCCCAAAGCGAACCGTTTGCGCCGGAAAATTATGAGGAAATTGCCTGGAAAACACTGGCGCGTGATCCAGACGCCTATGTAGGTCAAAAAATAAAAATTACTGCAAAGGTGTATCAAATTTTAGAGGGCGGTTTTTTGACCGAAGCTGGCCTCCGTGCTTACCAGGACTATGATTTACTTGAACATGATACCTATTTGCAGGAAGAATGGTATATTCCTTTTGATGTCAGCAAGTATTCCCCTAAAGTTTTAAATAACGATACGGTCACTTTTTATGGCACGTTTGAGGGGACAAAACAAATGGAACGTGCATTGACTGGTGTAAAGGAATCGGTTCCTACTATGTCGGTTGACCAATACGAAATTTTGAACGAAGAATAAAGAAGGGCCGGGTATTTTATACCCGGTTTTTTTATGTCCCGCGTTTCTCTACATATTCCCGGTACCACTCGGAATAGCTCATATTGCCCGGCACCCGGATGATGTTCCCGCTCTCCGGGTCTCTGGCGCTACGCTGCATTTGTTTTAGTAAGCTGTCGCTAAAATATGCCACCGTTGTACTGCGGCACCACGGGTGCATAGGTGGATAATTGCTGCCCGGCTGGGCTTCTTCGACCCGGTACCGCTTGCCGTCAAGCCTGCGGCATATTTCAGATGTGCGCAAATCTAATGTGGCACTGTAGATGTACCACTTTACGCCGCTTGCGCGGTACCCCTCCAGCTCTCCCTGATTGGCGATATAGTTCGCCTCGGTACAAATAAGACGTTTGGCCTGCATGGAGCCGGAGGACATGGCGTGCTGGATTCGTTTTGCAGTTTTGGCGTAACTCCGGCCGGTCAAAAAACCGGTTAAAAGCTCCCGTTTCAGTATGGCAGCGAGTTCGTTCGTATTTGCCCATATACGGGCGGAATAATGCTCGCCACTCCATTTGTATCCCATAATCTGCTGGACGCGCGATTCCGGAAGCAGAGAAAACGAAAAACCGATTCCGGTTCTATGTTGGACTTCAAAGACAGAACGGTAATATGCCTCTCGCAGCAACGTGTTCAGCAGTACATTCGACTGCTGTAAAAGGTTGCCTCGCAGGTATTGGAGCCATTGGTCAATGCTATTCTTTAAATCATCCCAACGTTGCAGGCGATAGGAATAGGCTGGCGCGCTGACGATGTTCAGAAGTTCCTGCCGTTTCTGCGGGTCTGCTATGCGATAAGCAATTTTTCGAAGCTGGCCGCGTACAGGCCCCTCTTTCACATTTTGCAGCAGGCGGCGCGCTTCGTTTTCATTGACGCCGCTGTACTGTACGAAGTTTTGAA
>JBMNPF010000022.1:0-3986 GCA_050943475.1 Oscillospiraceae bacterium | reverse complement strand
CCAGCTCCGGAGGATATGTTCGAGACGGTTACAATCGACAGCGGGATTCAGAATTTTGTCGAGGGACTGAAAGGGAAATTTAAAGAGTTCCAAAACTGGCTCAATACCAAATTCGCCCCGTCATTCGGCGCGTGGGATGAAGCTCTGGACGGACTGAAGGGGCCGTTTGACAATATGGTTACCTCCATTAAGCAGAGTTTGAAAGGATTGCAGGAGGGCGGATTCGGACAGCTTTTAGACTATTTAAAAAACACTTTTCTCCCGAATATTGTAAATGAGTTCAGCATCAACTTTGCTCCCATTTTTGCGGACATTATGCCTGTTATGTTTGACGAGTTCGCAAAAGATTTTGAATTTGCATGCAATAAAATCAACCAAATTTCAAATGACATCCTAAAACCGGCCTTTAAATTTGTTGAAAAAGTTGCAACCGACGTATTTAAGATTATAGGAGATACTTGGAAGCAATACGGCGAAGGTATTTTAAAACGATTTACCGAATTTAAGGAAAGCCTGCGGGAAATATGGGACAACATCTACTACAACATTATTAAACCGGTGTGTGATTCCATAGGCGGGACAATCGATTGGCTTTGGGAAAACCACTTGAAATCCCTTTGGGAAAATATCAGCAACTTTTTTGCTTCGTTGATAGACGCAATTATGGCTATTTGGAATGGCTTTTTAGGGCCTTTGGTAAACTGGCTTATCAGTGTGCTTTCCCCTGCGATTATGTGGGTGGTCAATACCATTGGCGGTGTCGTTGGAAGCATTTTGGGCCTAGTCTCAGATGTAATCGGTGGAATACTGAAATCCTTAACCGGCCTTCTCGATTTCATCACCGGAATTTTCACCGGGGATTGGGAAAAAGCGTGGAACGGTATTTGTCAGTTCTTTATTGGCATTTGGGATGCGCTCTGGGGGGTTATTAAAGGCGTTATCAACTTCATTATTGACGCCTTAAACTTTTTATGGGGTGCTATTTATGCTGTATTCGCCGGAATCGCCAATGGTATCGGCGGGGCTGTTGGATGGCTCGGCAGCCTCTTCGGCCAAAATTGGAGTTTCAGCATGCCGTCCTCTCCTCCGCTTATTCCAAAGCTCGCCTCGGGCGGTATTTTGACCGCGCCGACTGTCGCTATGCTGGGTGAGTACCCCGGCGCATTTGCAAACCCGGAAATTGCAGCACCGCAAAGCGTGATGCAGGAAACATTTCTGGCAAGCCTTACGCCGCTTGTTGAAGTGCTGCAGGAGGGGTTTGACCGGGTCGTACAGGCTGTTGATAACAAAGAACTCGACACCTATTTTGAAGGGAAGCCGCTGGCGCGTGCTTTGAAGCCGTACTTGGACGCAGAAAACGCTCGCGTCGGCGCTCCTCTTTTCGTACGGTAACAGGAGGCAGACACAATGATAACAATAAATGGAACAATGCTCCCAGTGCCGTCTCAGTTTGATTTCAGCACCGAGGATGTAGACGCCGAGGCGTTTCGCACCACCGACGGGCTGATGCACCGCCAGCGAACGGGCAGCAAAATAAAGCTCACGGTAACCTGGAACGCCCTGCCGGGTGCGGCGGAATTTGCCGAACTGGTACAAGTATTGGACAACCTGCCGGAGTTTTTCACGCTGCAGTTTCCCCACCCAACCGGCGGGACAAAAACCATTACCGCCTACCGCGGAAACCCGCTTTCGGTCTCCATGCGGCGGTATTTGTCCGGCGGCCAGCTAACACTCTGGCAGAATTTAAAGGTGAGTTTTATTGAGCGGTAAGGAGATGGCGGATTGATTTACGTATCATCTGAATATATGAAGGCGGTCACCGCCCCCAACCGCACGATGAGGGCGACGGTCACGCTGGACCTGACCGACGTATCCGCGCTGGACAGTATTTCTGGCGTTGCAGCCAATTCCAACGACAACCGCTACGGCCTTCCGTGGAAAACGGTTGACGGTGTCAATAAAGTCGGCACCAATTACGGGACCTGCGAACGCGACCAGTTTGCAACAAGCGGCTTTTATCTGCTTCCGCATGAAATGTTGGGGGAAGCAGTAGAGTGGGGCTGGTGGTCAGCAATTCAGTCGGACGACAACGGCGAATTTGAACTGCCGCCTGCAATCACTTGGACGTTTGATGCACCTGTTTCTACCCTTGGCATTACGCTGTGGCTTTTAAACGAGGTAAAGGAACTGCAATTAACATGGCTTTCTCAGGATGGGAGCGCATTGGATACGCTTACACTTTATGACGCACAAGGAATGACCCCAGTTGAACATGCCGTAGAGAATTATTACGGCCTGACTGCAACTTTTTTACGGATGAAGCCGCACCAGTACGTCAAATTATTGGAAATTGCCTTTGGCCTGCGCTATACCTACACCGATAGCGAACTAACATCCATATCGGTGTTGGAGGAAGTAGACTTGACCTCCAACACCCTTTCCAGTAACAGTGCGGAAATTACTTTGAAGGATTTGGAGCAGAAGTTCAACCTGTTCAACCCGCAGAACCGTTCCCGTTTTTTGCAGCAACGGCAAAAGCTGCGGATTGATTCTTCACTGCTGACCGAAAAAGGCTGGGAGCAGGTCCCAATGGGGCAGTTTTATCTTTCCGAATGGAGCAGCCCTACCCCTTACACAGTACAGTTCGAAGCGCTGGACGCTGTTTCGCTGCTGGACGTGGCCTTTCACGGCACGGAACTGTTTGAGGACAAACCGGCCGGCGAACTTCTCCGCAGCATTTTTACGGCGGCTGGATTCCGGGACTATTCCGCGCGGATTGGAAGTGACATGGAACCGTATCCGCTGTACTACATCCATGAGGATGTGTGGAATTTAAAATTAACCGGATACCTCGATTCCATGACCTGCCGGGAGGCGCTGCAGCGCGTTGTGTTTGCCTGCAATGCGGTTGCGCATGTGGACCGGGAAGGCGTACTCAGCATTTACCAGGCAACCCAGGAAGTGCGAAACAAACCAATTATAGACAGTCATACCATTTACCATGCGTCCTATCCCTGCGGCAGCTTGGCGTGTGGACAGTTCCCGCTTTTACGGCAGACAATTGAACCGGTCCCGAACCCCATCATCATTGACCGAACCCTTTCGGATCTGCCGGATGCGGTGCTGGACGAACAATACAGCGCCGTAGAGCTGGAACAATACCATTGGGAACCGGAGACAGAACGCGCCACGCTGTACGAAGGGGATTTAACCGGCGACGTCTATGTTTCCTATCAATCCTCTCCATGTACCAGTGTTTCGGGTGGAGGAAGTTATTATCGGGCAACGTTTTATGCCTGCGGCGCTTATATTGAAGGCGCACACGGCCCTGTGCAGATCACCGGCGTGCCCTGTGCGGAGAAAAAGCAGGTTCTCATATTACACGACGCTTCGGTGCGTGTTGGAAAAACACTGAGTGTCACCGGAATTACCCTGTTTGGAAATCCTCAAACGGTGGAAACCACCGCAGAGTGGCTGTTGGAACAGGTAAAAGGTGTGGCGACACAAAAATTCAAGTGGTGGGCAAATCCGGCATTGGAGGTTTCCGACTGGGTGAAAATCGAAAACCAATTTGGAGATATGATGATCGCACAGGTAAGTCAAAATCAATTTGACTATTCCGGCGGCTGGATTGCAGAAAGCGAGGTGGCATGCCATGTGGATTACGCCGAAAACGAACTGGACGGGCCAAGCAGGTGAATATTTCAATATTGAGGATTGGAACCGGGTTGAAAACGATATCCACTACCTGGCGGAGTTTTACCATTTACCACTTGACACCAAAGTGTGGGGATACACCTCTCTTCCGGCCGTTTATGCCATCAACAACATAAAGAAGGCCATAAATACCCTGAGCAGCCGCACAGGACTTGGAATGTTGATGGTAGATGAAAATCCCAGGCAGAAATTTGACTACACCGATATGAATCGAATTGAGGATAAGCTGTTGCAGATTTATATGGTGACTAAGCAAGACGCATTCAGTT
>JBMNPF010000021.1:0-3986 GCA_050943475.1 Oscillospiraceae bacterium | reverse complement strand
CCAGCTCCGGAGGATATGTTCGAGACGGTTACAATCGACAGCGGGATTCAGAATTTTGTCGAGGGACTGAAAGGGAAATTTAAAGAGTTCCAAAACTGGCTCAATACCAAATTCGCCCCGTCATTCGACGCGTGGGATAAAGCTCTGGACGGCCTGAAAGGGCCGTTTGACAATATGGTTACCTCCATTAAGCAGAGTTTGAAAGGATTGCAGGAGGGCGGATTCGGACAGCTTTTAGACTATTTAAAAAACACTTTTCTCCCGGATATTGTAAATGAGTTCAGCATCAACTTTGCTCCCATTTTTGCGGACATTATGCCTGTTATGTTTGACGAGTTCGCAAAGGATTTTGAATTTGCATGCAATAAAATCAACCTAATTTCAGAGGACATCCTAAAACCGGCCTTTGAATTTGTTAAAAAAGTTGCGACCAATGTGTTTCAGACCATAGGAGAGACCTGGGACAAATATGGTGCGGGAATCTTGGAAAAGTTTATCAAGTTTAAGGAAAGTTTGCGGGAAATATGGGACAGCCTTTACTACAACATTATTAAACCCGTGTGCGATTCCATAGGTGGGACAATCGACAAACTTTGGGACGAACACTTAAGTCCGCTATGGGGCAAAATTTCCGGATTTTTCGGTGCTTTTATTGAAGCAATTTTGACCGTCTGGAACAATGTTATTTCACCTTTCATTAATTGGTTAATACAAACTATAGGTCCGGTTGTGTCTGGAATTTTTGACATGATTATGCCGATTATCGGCGGTTTCGGCGGCATAATTGCTGACGTTATCGGCACTGTATTCGGTGTTCTGGAAGGGCTTATGAATTTTATTACCGGTGTTTTCTCTGGTGATTGGGAGCGTGCCTGGACGAGTATTTGTGATATTTTTTCGTCTATATGGAACGGTATTGTGTCGGTATTCAAAGGTATTGTCAATGCCATTATAGGTTTTATTAATGGCTTAATAAATTTTATTTGGCCTGCACTGACAAACCTTGTTAACACCTTCAGCGGTGTGGCGGGCTTTGTTGGTGGATTGTTTGGGCAAAAATGGTCGTTTACAATGCCATCAAAGCCTTATCAAATCCCTTATCTCGCCTCGGGCGGTATTTTAACTGCTCCAACCGTTGCTATGCTGGGCGAATACCCAGGCGCATTTGCGAACCCAGAAATTGCAGCACCGCAAAGCGTAATGCAGGAAACTTTCCTGGCAAGTCTCACTCCACTTGTTGAAGTATTGCAGGACGGATTTGACCGGGTTGTACAAGCCGTTGACGACAAAGAACTCGACACCTATTTTGAAGGGAAGCCGCTGGCACGCGCTTTGAAGCCGTATTTGGATGCGGAAAACGCTCGCATCGGTGCCCCTCTTTTCGCACGGTAATAGGAGGCGGACACAGTGATAACGATAAACGGAACAACGCTTCCGGTGCCATCTCAGTTCGACTTCAGCACCGAGGATGTAGACGCCAAAGCGCTTCGTACCACCGACGGGCTGATGCACCGCCAGCGAACGGGCAGCAAAATAAAACTCACAGTAACCTGGAATGCATTGCCGGGTTCGGCGGAATTTGCTGAATTGGTACGGGTTTTGGATAACCTGCCGGAGTTTTTCACGCTGCGGTTTCCCCACCCAACCGGCGGGACAAAAACCATCACCGCCTACCGTGGGAACCCGCTTTCAGTCTCTATGCGACGGTATTTGTCCGATGGGCAGATGGCACTCTGGCAGAATTTAAAGGTAAGTTTTATTGAGCGGTAAGGAGATGTCCGATTGATTTATGTATCACCTGAATATATGAAGGCAGTCACCGCTCCCAGCCGTACGATGGGGGCGACGGTTACACTGGATTTGACCGACTTATCCGCATTGGACAATATCTCCGATATTACGGCAAATTCAAACGACAACCGTTACAGTTTTCCGTGGAAAACGGTTGATGGCATCAATAAAGTTGATGTCAATTACGGAACCTGTGAGCGCGACCAGTTTGCGACAAGCGACTTTTATCTGCTCCCGCATGAAATGTTGGAAGAAGCAGTGGAATGGGGATGGTGGTCGGCAGTTCAGTCGGATGACAACGGCGAATTTGAACTTCCGCCTGCAATCACCTGGACGTTTGATGCACCTGTTTCTACCCTTGGCATTACGCTGTGGCTTTTAAACGAGGCAAAGGAACTGCAATTAACATGGCTTTCTCAGGATGGGAGCGCATTGGATACGCTTACGCTTTATGACGCACAAGGAATGGCCCCAGTTGAACATGCCGTGGAGAATTATTACGGCCTGACTGCAACTTTTTTACGGATGAAACCACGTCAATACGTCAAGCTGCTGGAGATTGCCTTTGGTCTGCGCTACACCTATACCGATAGCGAATTAACTTCCATATCGATGCTGGAAGAAACGGATTTGACCTCCAACACCATTTCCAGCAACAGTGCAGAAATAACCTTAAAGGATTTTGAGCAGAAGTTTAATTTGTTTAATCCGCAGAATCGCTCCCGCTTTTTACAGCAGCGGCAAAAACTTCGGATTGATTCTTCATTGCTGACCGAAAAAGGCTGGGAGCTGGTTCCAATGGGGCAGTTTTATCTTTCTGAATGGAACAGTCCTACCCCTTACACGGTACAATTTGAAGCATTAGACGCTGTTTCATTATTGGATACAGCTTTTCACGGCACGGAACTGTTTGAGGACAAACCAGCTGGTGAACTTCTACGAAGTATTTTGACGGCGGCCGGATTCCGAGACTATTCCGCACGGATTGGGAGTGACATGGAACCGGATCCGCTGTATTACATCCATGAAAATGTGCAGGATTCAAAATTGGCCGGGTACCTCGATTCTATGACCTGTCGGGAGGCATTGCAGCGCGTAGCATTTGCCTGCAACGCGGTTGTGCATGTAGACCGGGAAGGCGTGCTCAATATTTATCGGGCCACTCAGGATGTACGGAACAAACTAATTATAGACAGCCATACCATTTATCGTGCGTCCTACCCCTGCGGCGGTCTGATATGCGGACGGTTTCCACTGTTGCGGCAAACCACAGAACCACTTCCGAACCCTATCACCATTGACCGCACCCTTTCCGACCTGCCAGATGCGACGCTGGGTGAGCAATACAATGCTGTGGAACTGGAGCAATACCATTGGGAGCCAGAGACAGAACGGACTACGCTGTACGAAGGGGATTTGACCGGAGACGTCTACGTTCCCTATCAATCTTCTCCATGTATCGATATATCGGGTGGGGGCAATTACTACCGGGCAACATTTTACGCCTGTGGGGCCTATATTGAAGGAGCGCACGGCGCTGTGCAAATTACCGGTGTGCCCTGCACTGAAAAAAAGCAGATTCTCACGTTACATGACACTTCGGTGCATGTTGGCAAAACTCTCAGCGTCACCGGAATTACTTTGTTTGGAAATGCTCAAACGGTAGAAACCACCGCACAATGGTTGTTGGAGCAGGTAAAAGGTGTGGCGACACAAAAATTCAAGTGGTGGACAAATCCGGCATTGGAGGTTTCCGACTGGGTGAAAATCGAAAACCAATTTGGTGATATGATGACCGCACAGGTGAGCCAAAATCAATTTGACTATTCCGGTGGCTGGATTGCAGAAAGTGAGGTGTCATGCCATGTGGATTACGCCGAAAACGGACTGGACAGGTCAGCCGGGCGAATATTTCAACATTGAAGATTGGAACCGAATTGAAAATGACATCCGTTATTTAGCGGAGTTTTACTATTTATCACTCTATACCAAATCGTGGGGATATACTTCGCTTCCCGCTGTTTACACCATTAATAACATTAAGAAAGCCATAAACACCCTGAGTAGTCGCACAGGACTTGGAATGTTGATGGTAGATGAAAATCCCAGGCAGAAATTTGACTACACCGATATGAATCGAATTGAGGATAAGCTGTTGCAGATTTATATGGTGACTAAGCAAGACGCATTCAGTT
>JBMNPF010000020.1:0-4190 GCA_050943475.1 Oscillospiraceae bacterium | reverse complement strand
TTGCGTCCCCGTTTTCCGCATTGTACTGTGCCACATACTTTGCAGCGTAAATGGTTACTTTGAATGTGTAGCCGCCATCGGCAGTGGGGACAACGGTGCCGAACTTGTAGCTATCGTTCAAGCCGTCGGAGTTGGGCAGCACGCTATACGCCGCGGCTTCGTGCCGGGCACTGTTTCCGGTGCCCGTTGTAACACATTGTACCTTTACAGCGCCGTCCCCCAGAATTCCGGGGGCAGTGGGATCATCCCCGCCGCCCGTCATGTCATCGTCACTGGGGGGCTCTGGGGCGGGGTTGACGATAAGCTCGGCAATGTGGTCGTTTACCAGGCTGATCCCCAAACTGCCGGGAGCGGCATCGTCGATCTTGATAGTGACAGAATTCTCTGCTCCATCTACTGTAAAGAAAATGGTAGCGCTGGCGGCTTCGGCGGGGGCAACATGGGAATTTGTAGTTGGACCGGGCACCCCGGGTGCAGAGCCGGCATACACGTTGTAATAGGCCATTCCGTTACACCAGCGGTTTGAGAAGTAATCCCTGTTAGTACTTGTTGTCCCATCGGTACTGTTTATCTGAACTTCAACCGTCTCTGCGTCAATGCTTTCCACAGGGGTTTCGGCTCCAGCGTTGTAAAGCTCCAACACGCGGTTCAGCAGGCTGTTATCGGGATTCATCAGATGATACTCGGTGCCGGTGGCGCCAGAAGAAGTCTTTTGCGCGTACAGTATAGTGTCATCGCTGATGGGCTCGTAGGGTAGGAAGGGGTCGCCGCCGCCTACCGAGTGATCCCAATTGACAAACTGATACTGAGAGCCGTTTCCGTACACAGGGTCAGCGGGCATCTCATTGCCGGGCAGATAGGGGCTGCCTGTGGTCACAAAGGCCACGTGGTAAAGGGACCAAGTGGTGGATTCCCCATCGTTCTCGTTATAGAACGCCACAAGGGAAGTGCCATTGTTGTTGGCTTCGATGTTGTAGATAGAGGAACCGCCTGCCGACTTGTTGACGTAGCGCAGGCTGCCGGAGTAGACACGCAGGGTTTCGGGTCCATCTGCCCCATCCAATGTATAGGTTATCTCGATGTAGCGGATATTCTCAGGAACGCCTTTGCCATTGGATGCATTAGAGAGACTATAATAATGGTAATCTAACTGATTTCCAGCAGTTTGGAAATCAAGCAATTCTTGCTCATGCGTGTCCACCTTATAAGAGTCCACGAAGCGCATTGTCACACCGTTGATCTCTGTGTTCTCATCAATGCCTTCCACACCGGCCGTATACAGCAGCTTCAGCATATCGTGGTCGAAAGCGCGGTATTCAATGATGCCGATGCCCGGATCGATCGTATCGCCTTCAATGCTGGGAAGCTCTAGCGGGTCACATAGGGTGACGGTGAATATCGCAGGGGCATTGCCTGTAAGCGACAACCGGCATTCATAGCTGTCTTTGTGCAAATAATGCACAGTTGAAGAACTGAAATTTGGAGTGTCGACCGACACGCTTTCAATGTCATATGTCTCTGCGTATGTTCCTATCAGGCTAAGGGTGATAGGCTGGTCTGCTAGTTGAGAATCGTGTACTTCGTATTCGTCCAGTGTCTGGCTCTTGTACTGTACCACGACTTTTATCGTTTTCTCAACCATCCCGGTATCATAGCCCAGTTTGACAATTCCCTGGCCCGACGCTTCCGCCGCGCTTGCTGTCACAGGGATCATGCTAACAACCAGGACCAAAGCAAGCAGCGCCGCCAGAAATTTTCGTGTTTTCATGGATATCCTCCTTTACAGTTTAAATCCGTTTGCTTCCTTCAGGACGCTGTTTTTTCTATCCGCAGCAGTCACCTCCTCCGGTTCCAGGCATCCGGATATGCAAGGGGCAGCGGGCGTATGCAAAATAAGCATTTTATCCCTTTGGGCGGACGCTTTATCCTCTGCGGCGGGTTTCGGCAAAGGAAAATCCGTTGCCGTTCTATGCGAAACCCCGAAAAAGGGCGTAAAAACCAAGGCCACGTGAGGAAAACGCTCATGCGGTCTTGGTTTTTCATACCCAAATCGGAGAAAATCGCTTGAAAAGGAGGGTATAAAGTGCTATGATACAAGTAGTTTATATGTAGGGGAACTTTTGCCCGCTGCGGCGCAAAGGACAGAATGCTTATTTTGCCTAAACGCTCAAACGCATCCTGTTCAGGATCCCGGCGTGTTCCGCTCCGGTGGAAATGAGGTAAATCCGGGTGGTTTCAATGCTGGAGTGCCCCAGCACATCGGCCAGTTTCACCACATCCCGGCACACCTTGTAAAAGGACCGGGCGAAAAGATGTCGCAGGTTATGGGGGAATACTTTGGAGGGTTCTACGCCCGCCGTCTTGCACAGGCGTTTCATTTCAGCCCAAATCTGCCGTCGGGACAGGCCTCTTCCGCTTCTGGTGAGGAAAACCTCACCGGAGGCGATTTTTTGTGTCCTGGCGTACTTTTTCAGCTTCCGGCACAGCTTACCGGGCAGTAGGATGGTACGCAGCTTGCCTTTTAGGGAAATCGTAGTTTGTCCTGTTTGAACGGCTTCCATGGTGATATATTTCACTTCGCTCACCCGGATGCCTGTGGCGCAGATGGTTTCGATCAGCAGTTCCAGCCGGCGCCGCCCCAGGCTGTGGGCGGCGGCCAGCAAACGCTCATATTCGCCCTGCGTGAGCTCCCGCCGCTCGTCCCGGAACAGCTTGCGCTGGAGCTTTAAGGATTTGATTTTGTATTCTTTCCATCCCAGGAATGCGATAAAGCGGTTCACCGCCGCCACCATGGAGTTGACCGTGGCCGGGGCATAGCCGGTTTCCAGCAAATGGGATTTCCACTGGTTGCAAAGTTCCGGCGTGATGGGACGGCCCCTTAGCCAGGCGGCAAAGACATGGGCGTGTCGCAGGTAGTTTTCCACCGTGCCGGGGGCGCGCTCTTCCTGGCGGAGCTCAACGGCAAACTGACGGATCTTTTCGTGGATGTGGCACATAAAGCAAGCCTCCTTCTCGGTTTGCTTTATTGTACCGTGAAGGAAGCTGTGTATACAAAGTGGGACGTTTTTTAATAAATTGTACCGGCTGTGGTTCACAGGCTATGGGTGCCCAATGCAGACGACTTGAATGGTTTACAAAAAGGCTGGAAGAAATTCCAGCCTTTTCCATGCCCGGGATGGAGGTTGCCCCACAGGGTAAGGCCCCGGTGAACTGCCGGGAGATGCCCTTTGGAATGAAGCGCCTGCCTTTTCCTGCGGAAATGCTTATGAGCCATAAAACAACGCATGAGATTTGATAGACAGCAGCCTATTTATCCGAAAAAATTTGTAGATAAAAAGCTGGTATGAAAAAAGCAAAAAAACGGCTCAAAGCCGCTTTTTTTAAAGGTGTTAAGATGCGTTGCTTGTGGCAACGGGTAGTTTTGATTACAATAAGGGCAGCAATCAAAAGAAAAATGCTGTAGAAAGGAGGATGTCCTTAATGCTCAACGAAAACATGAAAGCAATCAGAAAATCAAAAGGACTTTCCCAACAGGAGCTTGCTGTCAAGCTGAATGTTGTGCGGCAAACAGTTTCTAAATGGGAGCAAGGGTTGTCGGTTCCCGACTCTGATATGTTAATCTCTTTATCAGAAGTGCTTGAAACACCGGTAAGCATATTATTGGGAGAAACTGTAATTGAAACCGAGGCTGATCGCTTACAGGCAATTTCCGAAAAATTGGAGGTGATAAATCTGCAGCTGGCACAAAGGAATGCCACAAGAAGAAAAATTATTCGTTGGCTGCTTTTTTCATTATGCGCAATTATAGTAATGATTTTCGCTGTTCTAGCAATATGGAGTAGTCCTTATTTGGGTTGGGATTATGGTGACCCTGAAACCGCTGTCCTTGGAGTGGCCTTCCACTCATTTGAATGGCTGTTTGTTAGAGTAGCGCCGATTATCTTGACTGCCGCAATCATTGGAATTTTCTTTACATTCAAGAAATCCTGAACGGATAAACAGGGGTGTTTCTGAACATGAAGAAAAAAGTAATTGGAATTATTGCCGCGATAGTGGTTGTGCTGGGACTGGGCCTTGTAGCGTATAATCAGGTAATTCCTGACGAGTATGTACCTGCCGCTGACGAAATAGCCCTGCACATTCAATTCGATACGGAAGAAGATGTTGGATTGCTGGTTTATGATTACCGC
>JBMNPF010000019.1:0-15360 GCA_050943475.1 Oscillospiraceae bacterium | reverse complement strand
TTTTTAAAGGAAACGGAAAAAAGGTATAAAAGTCTGGAAAAGCCCATAAACAGGGGTGTTGTGGCTGTTTTATAACGGTTTTAAAAATACCGGGAAATGCGCAAAATAGTTCCAGCTACCCCAACCAAAAGAGCGAGAACCGCCTATTTCAGGCGGTTCTTTTGTTGTGTATCTGCGCCAAAATGGGTATTTATTTTGGGGAAATCGCTCTAACTCACCCGCACGCGGTATTTTTGCAAACCGTTTTTGGCGCCTTTCATTTTGTAAATGGGCATAGCCGCGCTCCTTTCCTGAAAAAGAAAGGCCGCTGCAGTTTTTGCAACGGCCTTGTCGGTTTCCGCTCGTTCCTGTCAAAGCAGGACGGGCGATTTTTCATTTTGAATATCCATTTTGAGAAACGCCGTAAGCGGCCTGTTCGTGGGTAAAGCCCCTGTGGAAGCTGCCTGCAATTAAGTGCGATGGAAAGCGGGAAATTGCGTTGTACCCAGCTTATACGTTCTCTCTTTCACCGGCGAGTACGTCGCGGTTGCTCTGGCCAATTTCTGCGCCTTTTTCAATTAAAAGTTTCTGCAACGTGCGAATTTCGACCTGAGACGCCGGTACGCCGGTTTTTGCGGCAAGCGCAGCCGCAGTTCCGGCCGCCTCGCCTACGCACATGCTCGGCGCAATGGAGCGTACCGACTCAAACGCAGGCTGCAGAGCGGACATACAGCGCCCGGCCACCAGAAGCCCCTCCACCGTTTCCGGTACGAGGCAGCGGTATGGAACCTCATAGCCTGTATGCTCCAGGAAACGGCGGTAGCCATAGTAGTGTACTACCGGCTTTGAAGCCATGGCCACGGTATCGTCAAATACGCGGCCTTCAATGACATCCTCTCCGGTCAGTGTGTATTTTCCTTTGATGAAGCGGGTCTGGCGGATGCCGATCATATCCGGAGTCTGTACGACGTAGGCGTTGGCAAAGCTCGCTTCCTTTTCCTTTTGCGCTTTAAAATGGCGGTACACGTTTAAACGGGTTTCAATTTCCGCTTTGGATAACGCGTGCGCGTCGGTTGCATCATAATGCCGGTCAATTTTTTCCGGGAACCCTTGCAGGTACTGCTCCATTTCGCTTCTGCCGTCGTAATCGCGGTCGCCCGGCTGCGGGCCCCATAAAAGTACGCTGTCAGCCATTTGGCAGCCGCGCTCGCTTTTACCGGCTACGCCCGCCACGCGGTAAAGCAGCGTATCGCTCATGCGGTGGCCGTCTTCGCCGTAGAAATAGGCTGCGCCGGCGCGAAAAGCAACGTCGCCGTCGCCGGTCGCGTCAATGACCGTATGAGCAAAGACCGCCTGTCGTCCGGATTTGTTTTCAATGAGTACGCCGCGCACGGTTCCGTTATCAACAATAGCGTCAGAAAGGAAGGTGTGAAACAAAACTTCTACGCCTGCTTCAACCGCCATTTCAAGGGTTACATATTTGAATTTTTCCGGGTCGATGACATATCCAAAAGCCATTTTTCCCGGCGCGGGATCGTGGTAATACACGCGGTTTTCACTTAAGTACCGTTCGCCGACGCCGCCTTCCGCGTGGAGCTTCAGCATAACTTCCTCGGCAATGCCGCGCGAGGTCTGGAGGTTGTTTGGTTCAACTTGATTGCGATAGCCGTTGATTTTTGCCATGAGCGAAGCGGTCACGGTGCCGCCCAGGGAGGCAAAGCGCTCGATTAACAGGGTTTTTGCCCCGCTGCGTGCGGCGGATACCGCCGCTGCAAAACCAGCGGGGCCACCTCCGGCGATGACAACGTCGTATTCTCCGTAAACTGGAATTTGTTTGGCGGGTTCGGTGTAGGTTGAATTCATGATTTTATCCTCCGAAAGTTTTTATAGATAATAACTATTTTAAAACAATTTTCCCTTTCTGTAAACCGATCTTCCAAAACAAACCGATATTTTCAAAAGTCAACAAGGACGGCACGTAACCATTACCCATGGTTTCTCTTTATGCGGTATTCCCTTACGAATAAAGCCTACGCTTTTATTCCGGTAAACGGGGAATGCCGCCTCAATAAAATTTTCCGGACAAAAATTGGCCGTAGTGATAGAACGGCAGTTGAACGTCTGCCGTGATCTGCCCGCCACAAAATTTGGAATGAACCGGTTTAAGCGGATAAAACGGAAAAGACCTTTTGCAGATTTGCAAAAGGTCTTTTTATTATGACCGCAGCTTATAAAATGTTTTGGGAAGATGACGCTAAAAAATCAAGAAGCTTTATATAAAGAGATTTTATTACTTTAATTGAACTTAAAGCTTTAAAAATGGGGAATGAAAAAAAGTTTTAGATATTGTTTATCTATACGGAACAAAAATTCTGAAAATATGCGAAAATAAGAGGCAGATAAAATACCAAAAACACGTTTTTGATGTAGACAGATTGCTTTGTATGTGCTTGGTTTTACATAGAAACCAAAATGAGTGGATCTCACCGTTTTTTTACGTATGGCTATTAAGAAAGCGCTGATATATTACCGTTGTGTTATCCAGAATTTACCTATAATATTATAAGCGGGGGTAATTATGGATTTAAAGAATGTTTTAGGCCAAAATATTGTGAAGTACCGCAGCCAAAACCGCATTACCCAACAAACTCTTGCAGTACGAGCGGATGTGAGTATTTCCCACCTGCGAAATATTGAGCACGGCGAGACGAATACAACAGTTGATGTAATTGAACGGATTTCCAGAGAGCTGCACGTTGAAGCTTCTGTTTTATTTGAAGATAAAACTATTTAAGGGTGAAGAGGGAAAATGTGCAAATCAGTTCAATTTGAGTTGAGTCCATGTAAGGTTGAGGCCGATGGTGTCTCATTTATAACATTTGGAATAACCTGCGGCACGGCCGTTTTCAAGGATATTTCAGACAATCGGGAATCGGTTCTGGGGTTGGTAAAGCTGCTCAACCATTTTCAGCCGGAACCAGGGCATCTGGAGTCGATTATAGAAGACTTTTTGAACCGTCCGTCGCTGAAAGGGGACCGGTATTTCCCGTTGGAGACTGGGGGCATAGAATCCTTTTAATAAAAAGAATGGAAAGCATGCATTGCATGCTTTTTTCGTTTTTTAAGGAGAAAACACACCTGAAATATCTGGCTTGACAGCTGGCGGAAAGACGTTATGGTTTGCCGGGCCGTTTCGGGTATCTGATTTTTGTTGTGGCCTCGCATTTGTGCGAGGCCACAAATTCTTTTTCTCATATTTATTAATTTCTATTAATTTTTGTCAGAAAAGTTGACCTAAAAAGCTGTTTATATTATCATTAAAATAACTTTAGCAGCAATGAATACACAAAATTTGGAGGGAATAACATGGAATTCACCGAAATCCGGCCGATTGCCGATAAACTCAAACGCAATATTGCAAAGGTTATTATAGGTAAAGACGAAATCATTGAACATGTATTGACCGCCTTGTTCGCTTCCGGGCACATCCTGCTGGAAGATATGCCGGGCACCGGCAAAACCACCCTTGCAAAGGTGCTAGCAAAGTCGGTCTCCTGTCAGTGCAACCGCATTCAGTTTACGCCGGATTTGCTCCCTTCTGACCTGACTGGCATTAATTTTTACAACCAGAAACAAGGGGACTTTGTCTTCCGCCAAGGCCCGCTGTTCACCAACGTTTTGCTGGCGGATGAAATTAACCGCGCAACGCCGCGCACCCAGTCCAGCCTTTTGGAAAGCATGGAGGAGGGGCAGGTCACGGTGGATTCGGTCACCTACCGTCTGGAGCAGCCTTTTTTGGTCATTGCAACCCAGAACCCGGTCGAAACGCAGGGGACCTTTCCGCTGCCGGAAGCGCAGATGGACCGTTTCATGATGCGCCTGTCGGTCGGTTATCCGGACCGGGATTTTGAAATTGGAATGCTGGGGCGCTTTGTTTCGGAGAATCCGTTGGACCGCCTTGAACCGGTGATCACCGGGGAGGAGGTCGTCGCGGTTCAGCAAGCGGTTCGCAGCGTCCTGCTTTCAGAGGATGTAAAAGCCTACCTAGTGGATGTCTGTGCGGCAACAAGAACCCACCCGAATGTCCGGCTCGGCGTCAGCCCGCGCGGAAGCCTTGCGCTCATGCGCGCCGCGCAAAGCAGGGCGGCGTTGTCCGGTCGCGATTTTGTCACCCCGGAGGATATAAAAGCCCTTGCGCCGCATGTGCTGGCGCACCGCATCCTCTGCCGTACCGGCGCTTCCCTGCGCGACCGCGACAGCGGTCTGCGGGTCGTAGAGGAAGTCCTTGCTTCGGTTCCGGTTCCAACCGAGCTTTAACCGGCCGGGAAAGGAGAAGGTATGGAAATACTGGTCCTGTTTCTCATCATGCTGCTCATTGTGGTTCTGCAGGCGCTTGTTTTTAAAAAGCTGAGTTTTAAAAAGCTCCATTATCACTGCGGTTTTTCAACCGATGAAGCGTTTGAGGGTGATACCATTGAGCTGGTGGAAACAATTTACAACCGGAAATGGCTGACACTTCCGTGGTTTAAGTCGGAGCTGACCACCTCCAAATGGCTGGATTTTGCGGGTTCTCAGTCCAGCGTTACTTATGACACCCGCTTTGTCCCCAGCTTTTTTCTGGTCAAAGGCCACAAAAAGGTGGTGCGCCGCTGGAAGGTGAACTGCACTAAGCGCGGCGTTTATGACATCCGTACGGTCATGTTGGTTTCCACCGACCTTTTGGGCCGGCAGACCGTTTCAAAGCCGGTGGAGGTGGACTCAAACGTCATGGTGCTGCCAAGAACCTTTGACCTCTCGCAGGCCTTTCTGCGTGCCCGTTACCTGGAGGGCGACTTTGTCGTGCGCAACCAAATTCTGCCGGATCCCTTTATGGTGGCCGGCGTGCGGGAATATCTCCCGTCAGATCCAATGAAAAACATTCACTGGAGCGCCACCGCGCGGATGAACCGCATTATGATCCGTAACCAGGAATACACCACCCGCCAGAGCCTGCTCCTGCTGCTCAACATGCAGTCACGTGAGTTTGAAAAAGGCCGCGCCATTGATGCGGACGCGCTGGAGGACTGTATCCGCACGGCGGCTTCACTCCTGGAGGAGACGCTTCAGAGCAGCATTCCGGTGTCTTTTGCCGTCAATACCGCTCCGGAGGAGCAAGGGGAAGAATGCGTCTTTGTTCCGTCCAACTTTGGCAGCGAGCATGTCCTGCAGCTGTTCCGGCTGCTGGCACATCTCCCGGCAGGAAGCCATATGGATTTTGTGGAGTACATAAACCGGCTGGAAATGCCCTATGATACCACCGACGTGCTCCTTGTCACCTCCTATGTCAATGAGCGGGTATTTGCGTTCTGCCGTGCGAAGGAGCGGGAGGGAATCCATGTAAAGGTGCTGCTTCTGCGTCTGGATACTACAATACTCCCGGACGACTGTGATGTTTATTATATGAAGCAGGAGGTGCAGGCCAATGGCGAAGCCAAGCCGCAATAAGCGGGTGCTGGCCTTCCGTGTTTGGGGGCTTGTTTTGGAGTGCCTGCTGTTCTTTCCGCCGCTTATGCTGACCGCCATGCTTTTTACCGGGCGTTACGGCTGGGAGGACTTTTGGGTTTCCGCCGCCGCTTTGTTGGTTGCGGGCGGATTCGGCTTTGGTGCGGCGCAGTTTCTCCGCTGGTTTGAGAAAAAGCATCCGCATGAAGAGATTGAGCTTGACCGCGAGGTTTTGCAGCAGATGCCAAAGGTCCGTCTGGACGAAGCAACGGTTATGACCATATCGGTCTACGCGGCGTCTGCGGTGGTTTTGCTGGCCGCTTCTGTCTTTTTCCGCGGCAGCATTCTGTACGGCCTGCTGGACGGCGTCTTGTTTACCCTGTGCTGGATCCGCATGGAACGCAGCGCTAATAAACCGTATTCCAGCCTGTACAGCTTAACAGAGTATGTAGCGGTTGGCGTTATTTATTTGCTGTGCATTTTGTGCGCCTTTTTGCTCAACCTGTATTTTCAGCTTACCTATGAGATTTCGCCGCTGGTGGTTTTGTTTATCCTACTGACGGTCAGCGCCGGTATTTTGCTCAACCAGTCCAACCTTGACCAGACCATGGAGCGGATGAAGCACAGCAAGGTTTCGCTGCCCCAGAAAATACGTCTTTACAACGCCATGCTCATCGGCGGGATTATGCTGCTTCTGGTGGCCGCCTTTCTTTTCAGTCGGCAGATCTTTGATTTCATTGTCTGGCTGTGCAAAACGGTGTTTTACGGGATTTTGTGGGGGTTAAACGCCCTGCTTTCCCTGCTGACCAGCGGATCGGTCGATGTGCCGGTGGTTGAAGATCCACCGCCGCCTGACCTGGAGGGAAGCGCTGTGGGCGGGGACAATACTTTTTTGAATTACCTCCTTTTGGCGCTTATCATTGTTCTGGTCGTGTTTGTCTTTACAAAATTCGGGCGCAAGTGGCTCAAAGGGATTGCGCGTGCCCTGAAGTATGTCTTGGGAAAGCTCTTGGGGTGGTTTGGCAGGGCAGTACCGGCTGTCGGCGCGCAGGATGGCTCTGTTTATTATTCCGACACAGTGGAGGAGCTTTCCGCCTCTTCTACCGAGGAAGCGTCGCCAGATGAAATTATTGACAAACGCTACTTCCGCCGGTCGCTGAAAAACTGGAGAAAGCTCACCGATCCTGCGGAGCGGGTGCGCAAAGGTTACGGTTTGCTGTTGCGTTATGCGGAGCAGTCGCGTGAGGACGTTACCCGCGCCGATACGGTGGAGGAAATCGCCGCCAAAACAGCGGGGGAGTCGTATGGCTTTGCGTTGGAACAAAACGGTGAGCCCTATGAAGAAGTTCGTTACGCCGGGCGGGCTCCCGCGCCGGAAGCGGAGCGGAGCCTTTGTGCCGATGTGGAAACGGTTTTCGCCAAAGGCGGGTTCCGAAAGCCATCGGTATAAATTGGGGAGGCAACGGCCTGTGGCTTGTGCGGGTAGAATGTTCTGGCATTGACGTACCAAGGAATGCTCTTTTAAAATTATGATAGGGCAGGGGGTGTGCACTTTGGCGGCACGTGGAATGTTGCGCTCCTGGTTTTTTCGCATCTGGGGCTGGCTGTTGGAGGGGTTTGCCTTTTTCCCGCTGCTTATGCTGTCTGCGGCAATGACCCGGCAGAGCTACGGCTGGCTTGAATTTGGCGTCCATTTCGTGGAATTGCTGCTTACCGGAGCTTTGGGCATTGCCGCGGCAAAATATCTTGCCTGGTATGAGCGCCGGAATCCCCACCGGGAAGTGGAGCTGGATCGGGAAATGCTTGGGAAGGTACACATCACCCGCTTTGATCGAACTATGAAAATGACCATAGCGGTATATGTGATATGCGCGGTTCTCCTTTTGACGGCGTCGATTCTGTTCCGCGGAAATGCTCTGTACGGCCTGCTGGATGGGCTGGTGCTGTTTGCCTGCTGGATTCGTCTGGAGCGCAGTGCAAACCTCCCTTATTCCAGCCTGTACAGCCTGAAAGAGTATGTGATTTCCAGCGTGGTGTATCTGGCAACCGGTTTTTTTACCATACTTCAGAAGTTTCTCCAGACCGGCTATGACGCTTCGCCGTTGATTGCGGCGTTTGTTGTCTTAACAGTCAGCGCTGGTGTGCTGCTCAATCAGTTGAACCTGGAACAGACCATGGAACGGATGAGTCACAACAAAATTGCGTTGCCCAAACGGATTCGGGCTTACAATGTCATGCTCATTGGTGGAATTATGTTGCTGCTGGCAGTCGGGTTTATCGTTCGGCAGCAGCTGCTGGAGTTTCTCCTTTCCATGAGTTTGTCCTGGTTTTACCTCTTTTTGTCGGCTTTGAATTATTTGTTCTCCTTTTTCACGAGCGGGCGCCAGGATACACCGGTGATTCCCGGCCCCAGCTTTGATGAGGAAGAAGCACTGAAGGTGGAAGCACCACCTCAGTGGGGCGTTTACATTCTGTCGGCTCTGGCAGTAGCTGCGGCTGTATATGTTGCAATCCGGTATGGCCCCAGAGCGTACCGCATGGTGAGCGAAGCGCTGAAAGGCGGCTGGGAACGGCTGCTTCGGTTCATCCGGAATTTATTCGGAGGTACTTCTCCTGAGATGCGCGAGCGTTTAAAGCGGCAGGTCTATTATACCGACGTAATTGAGGATCTTGCGCCGTTGGATGAGGATTCGGATGCGCGTTTTATTGACAAACGCTACTTCCGCCGGTCGCTGAAAAACTGGAGGAAGCTCACCGATCCTGCGGAGCGGGTGCGCAAAGGCTACGGTTTGCTGTTGCGCTATGCGGAGCAGTCGCGTGAGGACATTACCCACGCCGACACAGTGGAGGAAATTGCCATCAAAACAGTGAGTGAGCCGTATGGCTTTGCGCTGGAACAAAACGGCGGTCCCTATGAAGAGGTCCGTTACGCCGGGCGGGCTCCCGCGCCGGAAGCAGAGCGGAACCTTTGTGCCGATGTGGAAACGGTTTTTGCCAAAATTAGACGCTGAAAAAAGGCGCAGCCTGTTTAAAACGGCAAGCCGCGCCTTTTCTAAATTTTTGTAAAAAAATACTTGACTTTTTTTCTTGCTTTGGATATAATAATAAACGTTCCGTGAGTGAACAGAAAAAGTAGACATGCTGTTGTGTGTTTATTTTTTTGCTCATATTGGGGTGTAGCCAAGTGGTAAGGCAGCGGGTTCTGGCCCCGTCATTCCGAGGGTTCAAATCCTTCCACCCCAACCACAAAGAGAATACCGGTTGCTGAATCAGCAGTCGGTATTCTCCTTTTATTTGTCTGTAAACGGTGGTGAGAGGCTGCCGTTTTTACAAAACATTCAACAGAAAGTGGGAATTAAGCAATGAACAAGTCCAAGGTTTATTTCACCAATATGCGCGCTTACCCGGACATGAACCTGCTCCAGAAGCTCCGCAAGCTCATGGTTACAGCCGGCATTGGGGAAATTGATTTCAACGAGAAATTTACCGCAATTAAAATCCACTTTGGCGAGCCGGGGAATCTTGCGTTTCTCCGCCCGAATTTTGCCAAGGTTGTGGCGGATTACATCAAGGAACAGGGTGGACGGCCGTTTCTGACCGACTGCAACACCCTGTACGTTGGCCGCCGCAAAAATGCTCTGGATCACCTTGAAGCGGCTTATGAAAACGGCTTCACCCCGTATTCCACCGGGTGCCCCATCATCATTGCAGACGGCCTGAAGGGCACCGATGAAGCGCTCGTTCCGGTTGTGGGCGGCGAATATGTCAAAGAGGCAAAAATTGGCCGCGCCGTTATGGATGCGGACATTGTTGTTTCACTCAACCACTTTAAAGGCCATGAGGTTGCCGGGTTCGGCGGCGCCATTAAAAACCTCGGCATGGGTTGCGGCTCCCGCGCCGGCAAAATGGAGCAGCACTGCGACGGCAAGCCGGATATTGATAAATCCATCTGCCGCGGCTGTAAAATTTGCGCCAAAAACTGTGCGCACAGTGCCATTTCCTTTGATGAAAACCGCAAAGCGCAGATTGACCACAACAAATGTGTTGGCTGCGGCCGCTGCATTGGCGCCTGTTTTGTTGACGCCATTGCGAACGACAACTACGGCGCGGCGGAAATGCTCGGCAAAAAGATGGCGGAGTACGCTAAAGCCGTTGTAGACGGCCGCCCGCAGTTCCATATCAACATTGTTATGGACGTTTCCCCGTTCTGCGACTGCCACGCGGAGAATGACGCGCCTATTATCCCGGACATCGGCATGTTTGCTTCCTTTGATCCGGTCGCGCTGGATATGGCCTGTGCTGACGCCTGCAACGCCCAGCCGGTCAACAAAGGCAGCCTGCTGGATGATAATATGCACGACGCTTCTTTCCACGATCATCACGACCATTTCATCAACACCACGCCGGAAAGCGACTGGAAAGCCTGCATGGAACATGCAGAAAAAATCGGCCTCGGCAGCAGAGGTTATGAAATTGTGACCATAAAATAAAAATACTCCAGCCCGGGCGGTCAATCTTTGGCCGCCCGGCTTTTTATGTTTTGCAGTTCGCTAAAAGCAGGGGAACAACGGTTTTGGATGTCTGGCGCCAAAGAAGGCCGGTAAAAAGAAGCCATGGCGCGGGGTGCTTTTGTCAAATTGACACCGGGTTTTAATTCCGTTATAATAAAAACATTGCAATAATCCTGCGGGAAAAGAAACGAGGAAATGGAATGAATTTTGACAACGCTGTATCCAAACGGCCAAGCGCATGGGGGATGGGCGGAAAAATGCTCGTCAAGGTGCTGCTCGCCATGTTCTGCTGCGATATTCTTTTGGTTTCAACCATGATGCTGTTCCAGTATACCTGGCTGCTTTGGATTTTGGAAATTATTGTCCTCGCCATCCTCATTGCCTTCCTCTATTCGCCCATGTTCCTGCGCGGAAGCAAGGACCGGGGCTATTTTGAACGCAACAACCTCCGCCCGGATAAGCTCTATGGCCTGAAAGCGGGCCTGGTTGCCGGTGCGCCGTTTCTCCTTATGACCGTCTGGCTTGTTCTGATGAATTTGGGCATCCTACCGGACAACTTTTTCGTGTACCGGGTGCTCAATCCCTTTTTCTGGCCGCTGATTTCCATTGTTGCGCCCAGCGCTTACGCCATTGACCTTTCCTGGTGGCACCTGGCGCTCATGTTCCTGCTTGACCTCATTATTCCGTTTGTCTGTCACTTTGCCTATACCATAGGTTATAAGGGCATTTTTATCTCGGACAAAATCCTGTATAAAGACGGCGGGCGCAACAAAAAATAACGCATAATAAAACGGGCGTCTCACATACACTGAATTATCATGAATGTGGATGGGTGGCCCGTATGAAGAGAGAATATTTGTATAAAGCTGCAGTTGCGGTTTTGGTTCCGCTGGCAGCTTTATTCCTTATCACCGCTGTTTTGCACATCGACCAAGCTGCCCCGGTTACGGGCAACGTCGCTTCTTACCGCACCATTGTCATCGATCCCGGACACGGCGGGGCGGACGGAGGTACCATTGGGTACAGCGGCAGCATTGAGAAGGATTTGAACCTCGACATTTCCCTGAAGCTGCGCGATCTGTTACGTATGTCCGGCTTCAACGTCGTTATGACCAGGGAGGACGATCGCTCCATCCATGACGAGAATGTCGGAAGTGTTGGCGAGCAGAAGCGTTCCGACCTGTACAACCGGCTTGCCATTTACAACGAAGACCCAACCGCCTTGGTCCTTTCGGTACATTTGAACCGGTATGAGGATTCCTCGGTTCACGGCGCACAGGTGTTTTACAGCCCGAACCTTGACGCTTCCAAGGAACTGGCGCAGTCCATTCAGTCCGCCTTTGTCCTTCAGCTCCAGCCGGAGAACCAGCGGAAGATCAAGCCAGCGGAAAGCAACCTGTTTTTGCTGTTCCACGCCGAGGTGCCTGCCGTTTTGTGCGAATGCGGTTTTACGTCAAATCCCGCCGAAGAGGCGCTGCTTCTGGATGAGGAGTACCGCTCCAAGGTGGCTTTTACCATTTTTACCGGCCTGATGGATTACCTTCTGGCCTGATACTGCAAGGAGAAAACCATGCCCAAAACCAAGGAAGTTTATGTCTGCACCAACTGCGGCTATGAGGCCGCCAAATGGAACGGGAAGTGCCCGTCCTGCAACGAATGGAACACCTTTGAGCTGCAGGTGCAGGTACAGGCCGCCCCGGCTAAAAATTTGAGAGCGGCGCCCTCTGCCGTGCCGGCCGCTGCGCCGCTGCGCATCAGCGAGATTGACACCGAATCCGAAGTGCGTTACCACACCGGCTTGGAAGAATTTGACCGCGTGCTCGGCGGGGGGCTGGTCAAAGGCTCCATCAACCTGCTGAGCGGCGATCCCGGCATTGGTAAATCCACTTTGCTGCTGCAAATTTGCGAATACATCGGGCAGGAGCACAGCATTTTGTATGTATCCGGCGAGGAGTCGGTGCGCCAGCTCAAGCTGCGCGCCCAGCGCCTCGGGGTAGAGAGTGAAAACCTTTACATCATATCCCAAACCGACGTCGATACCATCATCCAGACCATTCTGGTGCAAAAACCGGATGTTGTCATCATCGACTCGATTCAAACCATGAATCTCGCACAGGTCAATTCGTCGTCGGGCAGTGTCACCCAGGTGCGGGAATGCACCTCTGCGCTGATGCGCACCGCCAAATCCGAAGAAGTGCCGATGTTCCTGGTCGGCCATGTCAACAAGGATGGAGCCATTGCCGGGCCAAAGGTTCTGGAGCACATTGTGGACGCTGTGCTTTATTTTGAAGGCGACCGCAACTTTTCCTACCGCATCCTGCGGGCGGTAAAAAACCGTTATGGTTCCACCAATGAAATCGGCGTGTTTGAAATGCTGGACACCGGCCTGAGCGAGGTGGAGAACCCCTCTATGATGCTGCTTTCCGGCCGCCCCACCGGGGTGAGCGGCACCTGCGTCGCCTGCGTAATGGAGGGCAGCCGCCCCATTATGGCGGAGGTGCAGGCCCTTGTCACCAAGACCGGCTTTGGCACGCCGCGCCGCATGGCAACCGGCTTTGATTACAACCGTATGTCGCTGCTCATTGCTGTGCTGGAAAAACGCGCCGGTTACTTTTTCGGCGCGCTGGACACCTACATCAACATTGTCGGCGGTCTGCGGCTGGACGAGCCTGCAGCAGACCTCTCCATTGCGCTGGCGCTTATTTCCAGCCTGCGGGACAAACCCATTGACGACGGTCTGCTCGCTTTTGGAGAGCTTGGCCTGGCGGGGGAAATCCGGTCGGTATCCAGCATTACCCAGCGGGTCAAGGAGGCAAAACGCCTGGGGTTCAGCAGATGCCTGGTGCCAAAGCAGGCCCTTAAGGCGCTCGGTGCAGTGCAGAATCTCGACGGGCTGGATATTGTTGGTGTGAGCAGTCTTAAGCAGGCCATTGCCGCCGCCTTTGATTAACGCGGCTTTTGCACGCCGCGGCGGCCGGGGCTTTTTCCCTCACGTTTTTTGCCCAGGGGCACAAAATAACAGCAGCCCTGGCCGGTGCTGGCGGTTGGCGCGGTAATGCGTTCCAGCGTGCAAATGCCCTCGCTTTGGTATTGGCACGGTTTGCTGCACCAAATGAGATTCAAATGTAAACACCTCGATTTCGGCGGTTCCGCCGTTTTCCTGTTTGCGTTTAGTTTCTTTCTGTTTTCTGGTTTTATTCTTTTTTTCGGTAAAACTGGTGCTAAAAATGCAGCGGGGATTTTTAGGCGGCGGAAAAAATGAAGCTGGTTGTTTGCTGCAGGGTGAAAGGACAGCTTGTTTCGCCGGGACTGCATGCGGAAAGGTGAAACATATGGCTTCAACGCGGGAATATTTATGGACTGTATTGGAAGGGTTGTCTGGCTTGGAGGAGATCTCCTATCGGGCAATGATGGGCGAATTTATTTTAACCTACCGCGGAAAAATTGTCGGCGGCATTTACGACAACCGGCTGTTGGTAAAACCGGTGAAGGCTGCGGTTTTGTATCTGCCAGGGGCGCCGTATGAGCGTCCGTACGAGGGTGCGAAGCAAATGTTGCTTGTGGACAGAGTGAATGACAAAGAATATTTGTCAGGCTTGTTTCGAGCCATGTACGATGAATTGCCTGCCCCCAAACCGCGGAAGAAATAAAGACAAACCGCTTTGTCAAATTTATAAACTGCTGAAAACCACCCGGTAAAAGTGTCGCCGGGTGGTTTTTGCATGCAGGGCTTAACCTTGTTGAACAGGAACTGGCCAGCGCAAAAGAGGATCTTCAAATGTATGCTGCTATTGACAAGAGGCGAGACCATGCCTTTCCGGAGGAGTGATTGTTCCGGCGGTTTAAGAACAAGAGGACGCAAATGCAAAAAATACTGCGAATTTTTTATCTGTGTGAAACGATTGCTGCGTTTTCGCACGCTTATAAAGTGAAAGGCGGTGAATTTGAATATGGTCGACCAGGCAGCCACCTCTCTTTTTAACGCTCTTTATGATGCCACCAACCGAAAAGTTTTGAGCTTTATCATTGCGAAATGCAGCAACACGGCAGATATCCGGGATCTCTTTCAAGAAACTTACCTTGAACTTTACGCCCTTTTGGTCAAACGGGGGACAAAGTATGTCAAAAATGGGGAAGCACTGGTGATGAAACTTGCCAGGCAGAAAGTTTACCGCCATTATTCGCTGCTCCGGCGGCTGAGGCCTGCCGTTTCCATTCCTGAACCGGCAGAGGAAGAACCCTGTTTGGAACAAGCGGAGGTCGCTCTGGAGGATGACGCCTTCACCGCTGCGCTCATAGCAGAAATTGGCGGAATCCTTTCCCAAAAGCCACAGCAGGTGCAGAAGATCTTTTATCTTTACTATTCTCTGGACCGGAGCATCCCTGAAATTGCAGCGCTGCTTTCGATGAGCGAAGCCAACGTCAAAAACAAACTGTACCGCACCATTCGGGAACTGCGGGAACTTTATACCGGAAAGGAAGGTGTTAACCATGAAAGAACATGAATTGCTGCAACGTGCGGCAAAGCTGCAAATGCCGGATTTTGAGGCGGTCCGGAGTGCCTGCTTAAATGGGAGCCCGGCCACCCTGCGGAAAAACCGGGGCAAATCCTGGCTCTCTGCGGCGGCCTGCACCGCAGTTCTGGCGCTCGCCGCTGCGGCGGTGTTCCCCTGGAACAACAGCCCTGGAATTTCTGAGCTGGCAGGCAGCGCACAGGGCGGTGTGGAATCCAGCGCGTCAACTGTGGAACCGGATGATATCCGGATCAACCCCATTGGACCGCGGTTGGTTCCCCGCGCAGATATCGGCTTGAATTGGGAAGACTTTGTCCCTATGTCCAATCAGCAGCTATACGATTATTTTGGAATCAATATTTTCCCAACGCCGCCGGAAGGCTGTACCGAGTGGGGATCGGAGACAGAAGATGGGATTTTCCGGCGGGACGGCGGAAGCGGGGAGGTCTACTATGACACCATCATCCTCAACTATTCCAATGAGGATTACACAAAAGGTCTACACCTGGAGGCGGCAAAGGGGCGTCTTCCGCCCACCGACGTTCTGTTTTCCGGGGAATCGCAGCCCTCGGTGATCAATGGGCAGGAGGTTTATATCGGCCTCACCGAAGACGGTGCTTTCTACTATGCGGAATTTTTTTATCAAGGCGTTGGTTTCCGCGTCAACGCAGAGGGGCTGGCGCAGGAAGAATTTGTTGCCGTGCTCAAATCAGTCCTGCAATAGAACATCATTCAAAAAAGGATGGCGAAAGGGTGTCTCACTAAGGGATTTTATTCCTTGGAAAAATATCGGCATAGTTTGGAGAAATCCGGCTATGCCGATTTTTTCTGTTCTTGGGGCAGTTCGACTGCTCCAATGAAGTTCCAATGGATGA
>JBMNPF010000018.1:0-22653 GCA_050943475.1 Oscillospiraceae bacterium | reverse complement strand
AAGCGTCATACGGCAGTTCATAGCTTTCGCCCTCAAAAGTGGCGGTTATCTTGAGCTTTGGAATTTCCGGGTCAAGCTGTTCTTCGTAATGCTCTACCAGGCGGGATAGGGGGAAGGTTGCCATATCCACATCCGGCGACACATACGTAGTGGGAAACAGCCGCTCTGCAAACAACGCTACGATTCCCACAACAACAAATATACCCGACAATGTGAATAGAATAGCTTTGGTTTTCATCTGTTGTCCTCCGTTCGAAAAGGATTACCATGAACTGCACCATTGCTTCTACTGTAAAAAATGCTTTTGTGGCACAACAGTGCAGACCATGATTGAGCTATGGGGATTTTTATAGGAACAGTTTCTTACCGCTTTTATTCCTCCAGCGGGTGCAAATAAGCCGCAACCTCCGGATAATAAACCTCTATATATGCGGAATCATAATAGAGCAAAATATAGTACTCTACCGGTACGCCGTCAAAGGCACACTGGATTTGCAGGCCGCGCAGAATAGGCGGATCGCTCATGGCATGCAGTTCAAAATATTCCCAAAGCTCAAAGGTCAGCACATTGCCGTCCGTTCCAAAAATGTGGGTGTGATTCTTTTGTAATTCTTTCTCTGCAATGCGGCGGCTCCCTTCGGTAACGCCATTCATATCCCTAGCCAGCATCCACCATGAAACCTTATGGTCGATAATGGTCACAACGCCGTCCGGCTGTTTTTCAAACGCAATGGTAATTTCGGAGGCCCTTTTCTTGTTTTCCGTGTCGTACACACAACGGTCGTCAAGCTGCGGCAGAGAATAATAGTTGTTGGCCAAATCATTAAACCAAGAGAAATTCTGGTCAGCTTCTGCCTTTTCCTCACTTGCCGCGGCAAGGCCGTCATAGGGCAACCGGTAATCTACCGCGTAACCCTCTCCATAACGCCGGGCCGTCACTGAAATTTTCGGTACGTCTGAGGGCAGCGTTTCTTCGTAATGCTCCACCAGCCGGGGCAGCGGCACAACGGTACCGTAGGACACCTCCGGCATCGGCACTAGGTCCGGGTTCTTCCACTCATAAAAAGAGAAAGGAATCAGAGATGCAAGGCCTATGAGGAAGATAATCATGATCGAAGCTCTTGCTATTTTTCGTCCTTTCATTCTGACACCTCCCGATTATGAGTGAATGCCAACCAAAAAATTCAGCACGATCTGCCGCGTACAGCTCGGCTTAAAATTCCAGGTACTGCGCCGCATTTCTTCCGCCATTTATTAACCTCAGGATACCATATTCGCACAATGTTTTCAATAAAATTCGTTTTAAACCAGTTAATTTGCATAAATCAGAATGTTAGAAATGTACATAAAACGCCGCGGAGCTTCTCCGCGGCGTTCTTACTATGTGGTATTTTATAAAGCCGCCAGCACGGATTGCACAAGCTGTTCCACCGGCTTGCTGCCGTCCAAAACGATGAGCGGACATTGCAACAGATGGCTCCAGTTGGTGTGGGTCAGCCGGTTGCGGCTGTCATCTATGGCGGTGTCATAGGTTTTGGCCCATTCAATAAAGTGGATATGTTCCTCATACATATCGCCTCCGGGGCGAATCCGTTCACCAAAGCACTCATACTCCCGGCGTTCCAGCCGTTCAATGCGCAGGCCGGTCGGCGTCAGGAGCCAAACCGCAAGGGTGAACTGCGGGATAAACACATCGCCCCAGCCGGTCAGCGAACCAGTAATCGAACACTTTCTGCACCCGGCAATGTCCCGCGCAAGGAGCTGCACACGCTCCTCCTTGGGGCGGCTGGCAAGGAACATCGGATCGGTTGGCTTCCAATAATAATCATCGGTATCCAAATGGGTATAGCCGTATTCGGCCAATGCTCTGCCCAAGGTACTGGTACCGGCGCCGGATGCGCCAAAGACATGAACAATCCGTTTTTTCATAACATCCTCCCCTTTACGCGGCAAAATGCCGTTTTTACAGCCTGCCGTCAGTAAATTTCTGTTTCTGTTACAGGATGATACACCTTTTACGGTTTCGTGTAAAGCCTTAATGGACTTTGCCGGTTACACCCGTGTCAGGGTATAAGAAACCGCCTCAAAATCCTCCAGCACCGGCACGGTGAGTCCGGCGTACATCAAGGTATCGCCGCCAAAGTCCGCGTCCAGCTCATCGATGTGATAGACCGCCCGCGGATCCAGCCCCTGCATTTTGAAGCGGACACCGCGCACCGACGGACGGATGAGCTGCCGTGCGTAAACGGCGAACGCCCGGCTTTGATCCGGCGAGACAAACATCCAGGCGCAGTCGTCGGTTTCAAAGGGGCTGACAAGGCGGTAAAAATCCCCTTCCACAACCAGCGGCGCCACCGTTTGCTTGTAAAAACGGACCTGCCGTGCCACCTGCTCCCGCTCTTCCTCGGTAAAGGTGAGCGGGTTGAGCTCATAGCCAAACGACGCACTTATGGCAATGAGCCCGCGTGTTTGAAACGGCGTATTGCGCCCGACCTGATGGTTGGGGCAGGCGGAAACATGCGCCGTCATGCTCTGGGCGGGATAAGCGTAGGTGGTTCCGTACTGGATGCGCATGCGGGAAACCGCATCGGAATTGTCGCTCGTCCAGATTTGGGGCTGGTAATAGAGAACACCCGCGTCAAACCGGCCGCCTCCGCTGGAACAGCCCTCAAAAATCACCTCTGGAAAGGCTTTGCAGAGGGAATCCATCAGCCAGTAATAGTTGAGCACATAGCGGTGATAAAGCTCGGTCTGCCGCTCGGCCGGGAGCGCGGCCGAAAAGGCGTCGGTAATATGGCGGTTCATATCCCATTTGACGTAGGAAATGCGGTTTTCCCGCAGCAGGGCGCTGATGCAGTCCCGCAGGTACTCCGCTACTTCCCGGCGGGAGAGGTCGAGCACCAACTGATTGCGCCCGCGGCAATAGGGGCGCTCCGGGTGGCGGATGGCCCAATCCGGATGGGCGCGGAACAGTTCGCTGTCCTCCGACACCATTTCCGGCTCAATCCAGACGCCGAACGACATCCCCTGCGCCTCACACTGCTCAATGAGCGGCGCAAAGCCGTTTGGCAGCTTACGCCGGTCCACAAACCAGTCGCCGAGCGAGGTGGTGTCGTCATCCCGGTGGCCGAACCATCCGTCGTCCAGCACAAAGGTATCAATACCAAGGCCTCTGCAGGACTTTATCATGGCGAGGAGCTTTTGCTCGTCAAAATCAAAATAGGTGCCCTCCCAGTTGTTGACAACCACCGGGCGCGGTTTGTTTTTGTAGGAGGCATGGCCCAAATGGCGGCGGAACGCATTGTGGAGGTTTTGGGACATCCGGTTCAGGCCCTGGCCGCTGTAGGTGAGCACCGCCTCCGGTGTGATAAACCGTTCCTCCGGCGGGAGCTCCCATGAAAACTCAAAGGGATTGATTCCCATTTGCAGGCGGGTAAAGCCGTAGTTGTCCACCTCAGCCCCTGCAAAAAAGTTACCGCTGTAAATTAAGGTACAGCCGTACACCTCCCCTGCCGTTTCGGTCGTCTCCGGTGCGGCGAGCGCAAGGAAAGGGTTAAACTGCGGGCTGGAAACGCCGCGCCTGCTTTCCACCGACTGCATGCCGCTGCGCAGCGGAACGCGCTCTACCTGACGCTCCCGCAGGTGGCAGCCGCAGAGGGTGATGCTGTCGTACCGGGCAGGCGGCAGATCCAGGCTGAAGCTCAGCGCACGGTCAATGCGAACCGTCTCCGTACCGTTGTTGATGATTTCCGCGCTGCGGGAAATCACATCACAGTCCTCAAACACCGCATACCGGAGAAGCACCTGCAATCCGGACGGCTTGTCTGCCAGCAGGAGTTCCAGCGTCTGGGAGGCGCCGTCCAGGCTGGGCAGGCCGTCCAGTTCCCGTTTGCCCTCCACAATCCGGTGGGACTGGTATTGCAGGTTGAGCAGACGGTTTCCGTCCGGAAAGGTAACCATCACCGCGGGATTGCGGAAATCCCCGTGGCCGAACACCGGGTATTCGGACGGGATTAAATCCTGTGAATAGCGGTTGTCCGGCGCGTTTTCGTAATTGACGGCAAGGCCCGGATAAACCTGCCAGAGGTGGCTTAAATCTGCCGTGCGGATTCTGCGGCCCCAGTATTGGTGGTACAGGTAGCCGTTGTTGAACACACGGAAAAGGTAACTGGTGTGTTCGGTGGAAAGATGAAACAGCATCTGTTCCGGCTCATATACAATGGACATCAGCAAGACCGCCTTTCAAACGGAATGAGCAAGTGCTGTGCTTTCCCACGGTTTTACAATGTATTTTCCCCGTGCGCGGCGTTCCGGGCTGGATAAAATCCCGGCCAGCTCTTCCAGCGGAACAGGGGCGCAGACCATGGAACGCACGTCCACCCGGCCGGCGTTGATGAGCTCCAGCGCGCGGCGCTGGGTATAGGGGTTAATAAAGGAGGCTTTCAGCACAATCTCTTTCTGAAACAGTTCAAACGGCCTTACCCGGATGGTATCCTCCGGTTTGGTGAGGCCAAACATCATCACCACCGACTTTTTGCCCGCAAGCCGAATGGCCTGCTCAATGGTAGAGGGGAGTCCGGCACATTCAATGACGGCGTTGACCCGGGATATGCCGTGCGCCGCCAAAACCTGCGCCGCGTCCTCGTGAAACGGATCGACGGTTATATCGGCGCCGAGGGCGGCGCCCATTCGGCGTTTTGCCTCCACCGGCTCAACGAGCATGACGCGGGAAGCGCCGGAAAGTTTGGCCAGCTGTATCATCAATAAGCCGATCATGCCGCCGCCAATGACCACCGCCGTGCTCCCAGGGGTGAGCTCGCACAGGTCCATGCCGTGCAGACAGCAGGCAAGCGGTTCGGTCATAGCGCCCTCTTCAAAGCTGACCGAATCTGCAAGCAGGCTTACCTGGGATTCCCGAACCGCACAATACTGGGCAAACCCGCCGTTTACCGTGGTTCCAATGCCAACCATATTTTCACAGAAGTGGCCAATACCGTCCCGGCAATAGCCGCAGCGGCCGCAGAGCTGGTTGGGGTCGACACAGACCCGGTCTCCGGGTTTTACATACTGCACCTCGGTTCCCACAGACTCCACCACCCCGGCAAACTCATGGCCGAGGATCACCGGCGGGGTAGTATCGGCAGCGCCTTTGTCCCCTTCAAAAATGTGCACATCGGTTCCGCAGACGCCGCAGGCCATCACCTTGATAAGAACATCCTGCGGCCCCACTGCGGGCATTGGCATTTCAGCGATGCGGATATCGCCCTTTCCATAAAAAACAGCACTTTTCACAGCCGAACCTTCCTTTCCCGTTGCACGGTAAACGCCAGACCACCATCCGGCCTAATTTATCTTCATTGTAGCATATCCATGTGAAAACTTAAATTGGTTCACACCGGTTTTTGAAAATTTATTTTGCCCGCAGAGGGACCGATACCGCACAGCGCCGACGCAAGCCAGTCCAAACGCCGCCCACCTTATCGATCCAGCGTGAAAAGGCGCGCCGTAAAAAACAGCGCGCCTTTTAACAAGCCACCTTCGGCCTCTATTTAATTACTTCTCCGCAATACGGACAATAAGCCGCCTTCCAGTTGCGGAAGGACTGAAGCCGTCCGCAATGCGGGCACCGAAGCAGAAACCATCCCCAGACAAGACCACCCAGCGAAAGGCATCCGCCCGCCAGAACAAAAGCGGCAACAAGGGTTTCGGTTCGCTTATCCATCCACAAAGGGATTCCGGCAACAATCATCCCCCCACAAGGACAGCTAACACCAGCACGCGTTTCCAAAACAGGTTCATTGCGGTTCTCCTTTCATCCTTTGTTGCTCAGAATACGCCGCTTTTGTCAAATTTTGGGGGGCTTTTGGTAAAAAAGGATTCAACCACCTGCGAGGAGACGGCTGAATCTCCGGCATTTTGGCGGCAGCCGCTTCTCTTTTGCCCCGCAAATAAAGACACTGTTTCTTTCAAACAACGTCCTTATTTTCCGCAAACAGAACCATTATAATAAGGGTATAAACCACTGTTTAAGGGAGGGAAAACGCGGTGAATAAATACTATCTTGCGGTGGATATTGGCGCCTCCAGCGGGCGGCATGTGTTGGGCTGGCTGGAAAACGGCCGTCTTTATTTGGAGGAGATCTACCGCTTTCCAAACGGATTCAAATCCAAAAACGGGCACCTCTGCTGGGACCTGGAACAGCTGTTTCAGGAGATTATCAATGGTCTAAAGCGCTGCAGGGAGCTCGGCAAATTGCCCTCTTGCCTGGGGATTGACACATGGGCAATCGATTTTGTATTGCTGGACCAGGACGGCGCTGTGCTGGGAGACATGGTCAGTTACCGTGACAAGCGAACCGAAGGAATGCCGGAGCAGGTTGCAAAACTGGTTCCGCCCAAAGAGCTTTACCGCCGCACCGGCATTCAAAAACTCACCTTCAACACCATTTATCAGCTCGCCGCCCTGAAGCAGGAATTTCCAAAGCTGCTGGAACAGGCGCAGGAGCTGCTGTTGGTGCCGGATTACCTGCACTACCGCCTGACCGGCCGCAAGGCAACCGAATACACCAACGCAACCACCACCCAACTGGTTGACGCCGAATCCGGTAAGTGGGATATGGAACTCATCCATACGCTGGGGCTGCCGGAACGGCTGTTTCAAAAAATCATCCCGCCGGGAACTCCGCTGGGCAGGCTGCGCCGCGAGATAGCGGAGGAGCTTGGCTACAACCTGGACGTTATCGCCCCCGCAACGCATGACACCGCTTCCGCCGTACTGGCGGTACCCAGCCTGACGGAGACGATTTACATCAGCTCCGGCACCTGGTCGCTGATGGGAACCGAACGCATTGCCCCGGATTTATCCGAGCAAAGCAGACGGCTCAATTACACCAATGAGGGCGGCTATGACCGGCGTTTCCGGTTTCTCAAAAACATTATGGGGCTGTGGATGCTCCAGTCGGTCCGCCGCGAATGGGGAGAGCGTTACAGCTTTGAAGAGCTGGCGGCACCGGCCGAGCAAAACGCGGGCTTTCCAAGCCGCGTTGACGTCAACGCCGGCTGCTTTCTCGCCCCGGACAGCATGGCAGAGGCAATTCGGACATTCTGCCGGGAATCCGGACAGTTGGTGCCGGAAACCGACGGCGAATTGTCAGCGGTCATCTACCAAAGTCTCAGCGACAGCTATCGGAAATCGGTGGAAGAGCTGGAGCAGCTGACTGGGCAGTACTACGAGGACATCCACATTGTCGGGGGCGGCTGCCAGGACCGTTATCTCAACCGCCTGACAGCGGAAAAGACCGGCAAAACGGTCATCGCCGGGCCGGTGGAGGCAACGGCAACCGGGAACATCTGCGCACAGATGCTGGCAAGCCGTGAAATGGGTTCCCTGCAAGAGGCAAGGGAGATCATTGCGGCATCGTTTGAATTGCAACAATATTAACAAGGAGTGACGGTTATGGCAGAGAACATGCGGTATGAAACGGCAAAAGAACTTTACAAAGGACTCGGCGTAGATACTGAGCAGGCGCTTGAAGCGTTGGGGCGTATCCCCATTTCCATGCACTGCTGGCAGGGGGACGACGTACAGGGCTTTGCAGACAACGGCCCGCTTTCCGGCGGAATACAGGCCACCGGCAACTACCCCGGCAAAGCGCGCACCCCCGACGAGCTGATGCAGGACATTGAAACGGCGCTTTCCCTCATCCCCGGCAAACACAAGCTCAATCTGCACGCCAGCTACGCCATCTTCGCGCCGGGCGAATACGCAGACCGGGACCGGCTGGAGCCAAAGCATTTTTCCAAATGGGTGGAATTTGCCCGTAAAAACGGAATCGGGCTGGATTTTAACCCCACCCTGTTCTCCCACCCCAAGGCAGAGGCGGCGACCCTTTCCAGCGCCGACCCGGAAATCCGCCGGTTCTGGGTGGATCACTGCAAGGCATGCATCCGTATTTCGCAGTATTTTGCCGAAGAGCTTGGCCAGCCCTGCGTGATGAATATCTGGATTCCGGACGGGCTTAAGGACATCCCGGCCGACCGCCTGGCGCCGCGCCGCCGGTTCCAGCAGTCGCTAGACGAAATCCTCGCGATGGACTACGACCGTGAAAAGGTGCTGGTCACCCTGGAATCCAAGGTGTTCGGCATTGGGCTTGAATCCTATACCGTGGGCTCCAGCGAGTTCTGCATCGGTTATGCGGCGAAGAACGGCATCCTGCCGCTGGTGGACAACGGGCATTATCACCCAACCGAGCTGGTGTCGGACAAAATTTCCTCTCTGCTGCTGTTTTTTGACCAGATTGCGCTACACGTCACCCGGCCAGTGCGGTGGGACAGCGACCACGTTGTGCTGTTTGACGACGAAACAAAGGAAATTGCCAAAGAGATTGTGTTCCATCAGGCTGCAGAACGTGTTAAAATAGGATTGGATTTCTTTGACGCAAGCATCAACCGGGTCGCGGCCTGGGTGGTTGGGATGCGCAATATGCAGAAGGCGTTGCTCGCCGCCCTGCTCGCCCCCGCCGGACGGATGCAGGAGCTTCAGCAGCAGCGGGACTTTACCGCGCTGATGGCATTGCAGGAGGAACTGAAAACCTACCCAATGGGCGATATATGGGACGAATACTGCCGCCGCGCCGGGGTTCCGGTGCGGGAGGACTGGCTTAAAACCGTGCGGCAGTATGAAGCGGACGTATTGAGCAAACGAAACTAGAGGAGAAGAACAATGAACGTATTGGACGCAAAATTTGCACAGGGCTTTCTGCGGCTTGCAGACGACGGCTTCAAGCAGGGCTGGCACGAGCGCAACGGCGGCAACCTCTCGTACCGGATTGCCCCACAGGAGGCGGACGAAATAAAGGGTGTGCTTAACCTTTCCGCGCCGTTTGCGCCGATTGGCGCCAGTGTCCCCGGCCTTGCAGGCGAATATTTTATGGTGACCGGCTCGGGAAAATTTTTCCGCAACGTCATGCCGGATCCCGAGGATTCCTGCGCCGTCATCCGTGTGGATGAGACCGGGGAGCAGTATCAGATTGTGTGGGGGCTATCCGGTGGGGGCCGCCCGACCAGCGAGCTTCCCTCCCACCTGATGAACCACGAAGTGAAAAAGCGGGTGACAAACGGGAGCCATCGGGTCATTTACCACTGCCATCCGGCCAACATTATTGCGCTGACCTTTGTTCTCCCGCTCAGCGACGAGGTTTTTACCCGCGAACTGTGGGAGATGGCAACCGAATGCCCTGTCGTTTTCCCGGACGGCGTTGGGGTTGTGGAATGGATGGTGCCGGGTGGGCGCGACATTGCAGTTAAAACCTCCAAGCTGATGGAGCAGTACAATGTTGCCGTTTGGGCCCATCATGGTATTTTCTGTTCCGGCGAGGATTTTGACATCACCTTTGGCCTGGCGCACACCGTGGAAAAAGCGGCGGAAATTCTGGTCAAAACCCTTTCCATGGCCCCGCAAAAGCGGCAGACCATACAGCCGGACGAATTCCGCGCACTGGCAAAAGACTTTCATGTGGAACTGCCGGAGCGGTTCCTGTACCCAAAGGATTAACCCTTTCCCATACAATAGAAGGAGGGATGGCCATGGACAGCCGCCTGCTTGCCGTGCTGGAGCAGATTACCGAGGAAGAACAGCGCCTGCTGGACGGCGGCCGGGATGTAGAAAAGGAGCGTTATATTTCCGGGCAGGAGTTCATTGTAGACCGGGAAAAGATGCTCCGCAACGGGGAGATGATCGCCATCCGCCCGCATACCCGGTTTGTAGATTTTCCTCTGCACCGGCACGATTTTGTCGAGATGATGTACGTCTGCAAAGGGTCTATTACCCACATCATCAACGGGGAAGAGATTGTCATGGAGGCGGGCGATCTGCTGGTTTTAAACCAGCACACCCGTCACGCCATTCGGGCGGCCGGGCGGGAGGATATTGGGGTGAACTTCATCATTCTGCCGGAGTTTTTTGACGCAGCATTTGGCATGCTGGAACGGAACAGCGTCTTAATGGACTTCATGGTCAGCTTTCTGCGCCAGAGCGACGACAACGGGAAGTACCTGCACTTCAAGGTAGCCGGGGTGCTCCCCGTTCAAAATCTCATTGAGAATTTGCTCACCTCCTTAGCCTACCAGCAAAAGGATGAATCCAAAATCAACCAAATCAGCATTGGGCTGTTGTTTTTGTACCTTCAAAAATATACCAAAATGCTGGATGAAACCCAACCGACGCAGTACGACGACATTGTGACCATGTCGGTTCTGCGGTACATTGACCAGCACTACAAGACCGCCAGCCTGACCGAGCTTGCCAAGCGGATGAATCAGCCGCTTTCCCTGCTGAGCCGGTTCATCAAGGCAAAGACAGGTGCAACCTTCAAGCAGCTCCTGCAGCGTAAGCGGATGCAGGTCGCTGCCGCCCTTCTGGAGGATACCAGGCTCTCGGTCAGCGATGTTTCGCTGGCGGTGGGATATGAAAACAACAGCTTTTTTTACCGCTGTTTCCGGGATTACTACAAGGTTTCTCCCAAGGAATACCGAACTGAAAACCGAAAATAGAACCAATTTCAAACAGGCGCGCAAGTTATGCGTGCCTGTTTTTTGTTGATTCGAAGCCCTGATATATCAGGGCGGATTGCTCAAAAGCCAGCAGAAAAATGGCGAACGGCGGCTGCTCTACGCCGCATACAGACGGCTCTGCAAAGCAGTAATACATTTTTCCGGCGGCGGGGGCGTACCAACCAGAACTTGCGTCCTTCCGTAAACGCACCCGCGTTTTGTTCTTCCTAAAATTGGTCTGACAGGGAACTCACATGTTTCAAAAGTTTGTTGAACGCAACAGAGGCAACGGCGTGTATTATACGCTGTTCCACACAGCCGACCTTGTCAGGCGGCAGAGGCTTTTTGAAGGTGAAAAGGATCATTTGGCTGCAAGCCGTATGACGGGCGCTGAAACCGGAATACTATGAGTATGAAATTCACTGCAAAGGAAGTTCGTGTATGAAAACATGTAAACTGCCGGTAACCAACCAGGCTGGATACTACGAAATGCGGCTGGAAAGCATTGGCGGGCTTGGCGCAAACCTCTGTGGCAAGCTGCTGGGCGAGCTCGGCGCCATTTACCTGGGGCTTAACGCTGCCAGCTTTTCGAGCTACGGCTCTGAAAAACGCGGTTCTCCGGTCAAAGCCTACATCCGCTGGTGCGCGCCGGAGAAGGAGCTGCGTATCAACAGCCCGGTGGAAACGCCGCACCTGCTGGGATTATTCCACGAGGCGATGGCGGGCAAAAATCCGGTGACTGCCGGCGCCGACGAGCACACCAAGGTGGTAGTCAATACCGGCCGCACGCCGGAGGAGATGCGGGACGCCTTGAAGCTCGCCGCGGGCGAACTGTTCTGCGTTGACTGCCAGAGGATTGCGATGGAAAGCAAAAGCCGCATCAACATGATTATGCTCGGCGCACTGGCAAAAGCCTCCGGGTTTATCCCTCTGGAAGCCGTACTGAAGATGGTTACCGACACCGTCGGAAAAAAATACCCGGATTTGCTGGAGGCAAACCGCGCGGGGGTGCGGCGCGGCTATGAAGAGACCGCCGGAACCGTCATCCCCGCCGACGGCAAATACCCGGAAACGCCGTACCAGGAGGTACAAACCCGCTGGGGGTACCAGAATGCCCCGGTCGGCGGAGTAAATCCCCATATTGGGAGCACGGTTTCCAACGACCTTTCTGCGAGCCGCGAGGGGTACATCCCGCTCTTTCTCAAAGAAAAGTGCATCAACTGCGGCTTGTGCGACACCACCTGCCCGGATATGGTCTTTCGGTTTGAGGAAGGCGAATACAAGGGCAAGCCCGCATTGGTCAATGCAGGGCTTGACTACCACCACTGCAAGGGCTGCCTGCGCTGTGTAGCCGTCTGTCCGACCGGCGCCCTTGTGGCGGGCAAGGAACGGGAACACCCGGACAAAGCCTACTTTGTCCGCAACAAAGACCTGATTGCAGAGAACATCGACTTTGAAGCGGCGGGCGCCAACTCCTGGGTGACCAGCGAGGCGTATCTGGATGAAAAACGCGTGGATGGAGGACTAGTCTAATGGTGGAACAGAGTATTTTATTTGAAAGTGGGAACGAGCTGGCCGCCTACGCGGCCAAGCAGATCAACTACCACGTGATGGGCTACTACCCCATTACGCCCTCAACCCAGATTGCCGAACATCTCGATCTGCTCAAATCCGAAGGAGCGCATGACATCTCCCTGATGGCGGCGGAGGGCGAACACAGCGCCGCCGGTATCTGCTACGGGGCTTCGGTTGGCGGGGGGCGTGTCTTTAACGCCACCAGTGCCAACGGCTTGCTTTATGCGCTGGAACAGCTCCCGGTGCAGTCCGGCACCCGGTTCCCCATGGTGCTCAACGTCGCCTGCCGGACGGTCTCCGGGCCGCTTGACATCAAGGGAGATCACAGCGATATTATGTATACCCTCAACACCGGGTGGATCATCCTGTTTGCCAATTCCCCGCAGGCGGTCTACGACTTCAATCTCTGCGCTTTAAAAATTGCCGAGGCGGTCCGCCTACCGGTCATTGTCGCCTTTGACGGATTTTTCACCTCGCACCAGAAGCGCCGCTGCGAGGTGTTTCAAAACGACGAGGATGTACGCAGCTTTCTGGGTGAATACCACCCGGAATACACGGCGCTCGACCCAGAGCACCCGGTCTCGATTGGTTCCTACATGAACGAGCCGGATTTGATGAACAACAAATTTCAGCTTCATCAGGCAATGGAGCAAGCGCGTGTTGTGACGTATGCTTTGTACGATTTATTGATATCCTTAATCGCTTCCAGTTCTATTGAAACGACACTTTTATCACCTTTGGAAGTTGGCAGTTCAACAATTACATTCAATCTTCCGTTTTTTAACCTTAAAATCAGTTCGGGATCATTTAAAATTTGGGGGAGTTTGGACATCAAGTTTGAACCAATACTATGATAATGGCCCCGCAGTTCTCCACTGTTTCTAATCGCCAGATATAGCGATTCATAACTGATAATAACAGGTCTGTTTTGTGCGCCCACTTTTTCAGTTAAAAAGATTGCCGGTGTGTTTTTACTTACTAAAACAAACGGATTTTCACTTTTTTTCAGTATGCCTTTTTCAATTTTTTCGGTTGCTTCTGAAAAAGGAATATCGAGATTGTATTTTATATTCGCGGTTCTGTCAACCTCAACCTTCCCCTTCCGGTAAGCCCTCAACCCTCGTTCAAGGTTCTTAAGCCCCCTCTGTGCAGCCTGAAGCTCATACCGCTGCTGTTGGCTTAATCCGCTTCCAACCGGCATATACGCCTTTAGGCTCTCTACCTTGTCCTTTAAAAATTCCACTACCCGCTTAAACCCTTTCGGGCTCTCTTCCAGCAGGATTCTCGCAGCGCGTTCACCCACATAGCGATTTCTGCTGAGGACGTCTTCCATGAACGCAGACGTCATTTCGGAAATCATGCCCTGTTCGTCAAGCTCTACAAGCTCGCCATAACGTTCCGCAATGAATTGCTTCATGTCGTTTGCTGTAACGTCAGGGACAACCGCTTTGTAATACTGTGCGGCCGCTTTTTTCATTTCGGCCCAGTATTTGCTTCCTTCTACAATGTGAGCCGCCTCATGTGCAAGTTTGCTGACCGCTCCGGAATAGCTGTCAATCAAATCCGCATTCAGGTAGATTTTACCGTCCTTCACAAAAGCCGCTACATTTGTTTTCACAGACGGTTTTACAACCCTGCTTTCAATTCCCCATTTCTTTCCAAATGCATTGACCGGGTTTGAAACGGCGTCCTGTTCGGTTTCGCTCCATGTTATGCTTCCCTGCTTACTTTTTGTTTGAACGATTCCGGGCACAACTGCCTTATTTGGCATACCTGCACGCTGCGGGAAAACAACATTTTCAGTGCCGTTGCTTTTTGGGGGGGTTGGGGGTATAATACTATTAGAAACAGGAATGTCAGTTGCGTTTTCAGACGTAATCTCAGGGGCTTGTACATCTGAGGGCTGATGGCCTGTTTCTTTTATTTTTCCTAAATTCCCATAAGGCGTTGCTCCCGCCTTTTTCTTAAAAGCACTAACAATATAATTTGTCTTGGCGCTGGCATCTGATACTGCTTCAACAACATAGTATGAACCGTCAATCCTTTTTTCAAATACAACCATAGGTGCTAGTTTGCCATTTGACAAACTGTACCCTCTGGATTTATCAGGATTTAAATGAACTTCGTCATAATTGTCAAGCACATACTGTATTTTTGATAAATCCGCATCATCAGCCATGCTGCTGTCGCGTTTCCCGTTTATTCCGTGATTTTTGTCAATATGTTCAATGGTATTTGGAGCAAGTGCAATTTTGTTTTCGGATACATCGAGGCCTGTTAACTCTTTTAAATCTTTAGCCATCCGGTCAGATGTCTTCTTCAAATAGAAAAGCTCTTTTTTACCCGCAAGACCATTCCTGACTTTTTGAATATACTGTATGATCTTTTTATCCCCGAAAGAGTTGTACTCCTTTATCGTTTTTTGCTCCTGCGGCGTGTGCCCGTCCAGATTGGTGTTTACAGCTGTTCCCCCCGCCTCTGTGGTGCTCACAGGGGCGCTGTTTGCGTTTGCAGGAGAAACAGCACCGCTCTGCGCAGCGCCGCGGTTGCTTTTTGGGGATGTTGGGGGTATAATAATATTGTTAGCAGTGACCTTTGCGTCTTGGACGTGTTTGCCGGGGGAGCTTATGCTCGTTGTGCGGTTTTCCGCCACATTGGTATCAGAGGTGCTGCTGACTTTTTTTATTTTATTTAGGAAGCTAGGATGGCTGTTTATTCCGGTTTTCACCGTCTCTTTGGTCTCCACAGGAACGTTTTTTCCTTTTGTCGCAGCTCTGCGGTTGCTATTTTTAGCGGCAGCGGGTATAATAGGGGTAGAAGTTGCGTTAGTATCGCCATGGGCGTTTGGAACAAGGGCTTTTTCGCCATTGTTTATACTAAACAACTTCTTTTTTGAGGTTTTGGATATACTCGTGTTGACAGCGCTATTACCCTGTGGTAAGCTGTTAGTAGAGCCAGAGTTGGTACTGGGTAACGGCAATTGGAGCCTATTAACCGACAGCCAACTGCTGGTTTTATTTTTATTTTCATAAAAATATATAGAATTTTACTGCTATTAATTAGCTGTTGTGGATTAGCCTCCTTCCCATAGGCACTGGCAAAAGGTTCGGGTTTATTCGTTGTGGTGGATCATTTCAGGCCAAAAGCAAAAATGTTTTACTTTGTCGGCGGTTTCACCGTGACATGGTGGTTGTGATGGAAAAAATGAATATAATCCTATTGGTAGAAATTAAATGGTTCTATCCCATACAACAACTTTCGTTATGACATTACACAAATCCTTTGGTTACGCTTTCGGCGATTTTCTCATTTGCCTTTACCAATTTTGATTTTGCCATTTTGTTTTTCTTTCCCCAAAATCATATACATTCCCAAAGCTGTCGTCAGCAGGCACACGCCTGCTCCGGTCAGCGCATTCATTAGTTCTATATCCTGGTTACTCATTCCCCCAAAGGACACAAGCATGGAACGCTGCAACGTTAAGAGAGAAGCAGCCGCATCGGCACAGCCAATATTTCGTAGTGCAATCAACCATAAAGATTGCTGTTTTCTGGCCTTAATCGCATTCACGATTGCTATTGTAATTTTGTAAAATGTATACGTTGCAATGATAATCATCATAATTTTCGAATATACAATAGCTACATCATATTGGAAACTAAGCCATGACGAAACCGCCAGAATAACCGCCAGCAATATCAACATTCCTCCGAGAAATCGAAACAAAAACCGTTCCGAAAAAGAGGGGCTGTTTTTGGCGCTTTGGCGGTCGTACCGTACAGCAGAAAAACGAATAACGCTAAGGATCATGTAGTACGCACAGAGCAACAAAAACCATAGAGAACCAGTCATAATACCGATCATTCCGTGATACAGAGCATAGGCCAGATTCAATCCAAATCCCGCAGTTACAGAAAAGATAACTCGGTTATGCTGCTCTTTCGGCATCCGTTTTACAAGCACCTTTTCTTTCACTCTCCGTAACATGGCGGATTATTTGATTCCCTTCGTCAAGGGAATCAGACAGAGCAAAATAACGATACCGACAAGGCCAATCACGATACCAAGTACCATCTGATTCCAAACCATGCTGAAACACATACCAACGCCAAGAGCCAGCGCGCCAACAATACCAACAGCTGCGGTCAGAATTGCTTTGCCAGAAAGATGTACAGGCTGCTTGCCTTCCATTTTGCGCCAGACAATCACGGCGATAATACCGAGAAGCAGGCCTATGCAACCGAAAATAATACCCGGCTTAAACGCATTCCATTCCGGTAAAAGTGCCATACACATTCCGATTGCAAACAACACACCGCTGACCGTTCCCAAAACCATTGCTACAAAACTGCTTTTCTTCATAATAGAAACCTCTATTTGTTTTTATAATAGTCCCGTAATCCAAAATTATTGTTTGATTCAATAAATCGGAACTATTCTGCGATTTTTTCCAGTGCCTTTCGTGATTGCTCCAAATCTACGGACGAAAGATAAGGGATTGCCCTTTCGAGCTGCTGGGGCGTAAAATCCCACCACTTGATATGCTCTAAAAATTCAATTGTCTCCGGGGCGAATCTTGGCCGGATAGCCTTAATCGGATCGCCTGCTGCGATTGTATAAGGGGGGACGTCTTTGGTTACAACGCTGTAGCTTCCGATAATTGCCCCATCACCAATCTTCACTCCGGGCATAATACGAGTCTTTCGCCCAATCCATACATCATTGCCGATAATGGTATCTCCTTTATCGGGCAGATCTTTTTTTGTCATTCCTAAACGTGAAGCCCAATTTTTGCTGATTAGATTGAATGGATAAGAGGAAAATGAATGAATGCTATGGTTTGCTGCACCCATAATAATTTCTACACCATAGGCTATACTGCAAAATTTGCCGATATATAAATCTCCATGTCCCGGTACATTATAGAGAATGTTGTCTTGTTCAAATTCAGCGCCAATCGTTCCATGCGTATCATAAAAGGTAAATTCACCAATATGAACATTGGGTGCTTTCACGGTATTCTTGATATAAATCATGTTCTTGTTTTGGTCATTGGGGTAGAAATATTCTGCTTGTTTGAACTCTCTTGTTTTCATGAAATTACCTCTGGCATTATAAAATCAACACTTGTTTGCTTATTGCAATTAATAGTATAATGAGCGTAAGACAGAAAAACAATCGTCAATATCAAACCAAGTGTTGGAATAATGGGGTTTCTTTTATGAATACAAAAAACAACAAGAGAAAAAGAGAATCCAGAGCAAAAATAGAATCTGTTTTTGTGGAGCTTTTGCAGGCAAAAGAGTTAAACCAAATTACAGTGTCGGACATTTGCAATTTGGCGGGGTTAAATCGTTCCACTTTTTACGCCAACTATGTGGATATTTATGAATTGGCAGATGTGGTGCGAGCGAGCTTAGAGCAAAGTGTCAGCGAATTATACCGCGATGAGGTGGAAAACAGCTTTAACAGCAACGATTATTTGAAACTGTTCCGGCATATCGTCGAGAATCAATTATTCTATAAGATATACTTTAAACTTGGGTACGATAATCAGTTCAAAATTGTAAAATATGATACCGAGCTGGCGGCGAATCATTTTGACAACCGTTTCATCCACTATCATATAGAATTTTTTAGAAGCGGATTGAATTCCATCGTAAAGATGTGGCTGAACAGCGGCTGCCGGGAGACACCGGAAGAAATGAATGAAATCATCCAAAGCGAGTACAAAGGCAGGACAGAAGCCTTTCAAAAAAACTAAGAACAGCAAGATCTCTGTGGAGATCTTGCTGTTTTCATATCCTAATTATAGGTTTGCGTATTGCTCACTGTGTAACTTTCTCTACTGCATATAAAAATTTTTGTATAACAGGCGCTGGGCGTGAAAAATGGAGAAGACCAAACGGAATGGTATAATGCCAAACCACCGGCAACATTTTGAGCAAAGGGTGAACATAGCGCCAATTATCAATGGTCATCAATACACAATTATTATTTTCACATTGGTTGAATGCCTCTACGCTATAAAAATCGAAATTCACAATTTAAGTCTGTGGATGGTTTTTCCAAAGTTCGTCCCGTAGCAAATCTACTTAGATGCTTCCCGAACAGGCATAAATTCCACGATGTTCTCTCCTCACAACAGTTCGTTTATCCGAATACTATTATGGCCTTTCAATGACAGAAAGTCAAAAAAACGTACAATCCTTTCTAAAATAGGACTGTACGCTTATATTTATAAGTATGGGATTTGAAGCTGTGATGTGAAAGGCTTACTTTTTATCCAGAAAAACAATAAATCCGAACCCATCGCCAATCAGCACAAAGTTCGGATTTATTTGTTTTGCCTACCGGGGACAAAAAAGATGCCAGCGAATTTTTGAGCTGAGGATTCGAACCTTCGTAAATAACAAGACATTCGAATCCATAAAATCGAATTCAGTTTCAAGGCAAGAGGCGAAGCAGCTGAAATCCGCATGAATACTGAATTTATAGCAGAAACACCATTGATGTCCAAACCACAGGGGTTCAGATTTCAATAGGTGTTTCAATTTTCTCAGCCAGCCTTTCTGCATAGAAACCGGTTTTTAGTGTTTCGTTGCTCTCTTTTGGCCGTACAGGACAACGCCAGCAATCCCGGCACCTGCCGCCAGCAGGAGCATACCCCACAGCATCATATTGCTGTTATCACCGGTCTTAGGGCCTTCCGTGTTCGGGTTGTCCGTAGGACCGGGTGTGGGGGTAGGCTCAGTAGGCACATAGTTCGGGTCTGCCGCGCCGCATTCGGTGCACTTGCCGTTTACAAAGCTATGGCCTGTAACCGGGATTTCGTCCGTCATTACTTGTTGTTCTGCCCAATCCACATCGAAAGCGGCGGTGTAAGTCGTTTCGCCCTTTTCAGTGCAGGTCGGTGCTTTCGTCTGGCTGCTCGTTACAACTGCGTTTGCTGTTTCAACATGCGAGCTGTCGGTTTTGCAAATGCGGGTCGCCGTGCAGGCGGTATTGTCTGCGCTCCACGCATATGTCGGTTCACCCCAGTCGTGGGTATGAGCAATCGCTGTCCATTTGGCATAGAGCATAACAGCCGCCGTTACCGTATCTGTATCGAAATCCCAGACGGTGGTAAAGCTCTCATCTTTGAACCAGCCGGCAAATGTGTATCCGGTCTTGGTGGGCTCGGCAGGTGCCGTGGCCTTACCGCCGGCGCTCACCGTCTGGCTGGTCACAGCAGAGCCGCCCTTGCTGTCGAAGGTGACAGTGTAGGTGATGGGTGCCGGATTAACCGTCAGAGTCGCAGGGGTAGAAGTAGCTACCCCACCGTCGGCGCTTTTTACAATGCAGCGATACTTGTAGCCATTCATAGCCGTGGTGGTGGCTACGGTTTTGTATTCTGCGCTGGTTGCCCCTGTTCCATCGCTCACGTTGTTCCAAGTATTCCCGCCATCGGTGCTGACCTGCCACTGGTAGGTCAGGTCTGTACCAGATGCTACAACGTAAATGGTTGCGGGCGCACCGACATTGGCGCTCGCACTGACGGTCCCCCCGGTAATCTTGGGGTTCCTCGCCCACTTGGCGTAGAGGGTGGTATCTTTGGCAATGGGGAAGGTATCACCCGTTTTGTAGTCTGTGCCAAAGCCGTTAGACAGAGTGTTCCAGCCGACAAAGGTATAGCTATCATTAGAGTCAGTTTTTACGAGATTGCCGGTGTTGCCCAGCACAGTAACCGTTGCGCCGCTGGTATAGGGGCCGCTACTGTCTGTGGGCGCAGCGCCGCTCGTTGCGCCATTGCCGTCGTAGGTTACGGTGTAGGTGGTGGGAGCCGGTTCCCAAGTCATCGTTTTATCAGCATATACGCCCGTAGCTACAACGCCGGTACCAAGGACAGGCTCTTTATTCATCGCCGTGCACGCCGCTTTTGAACTTGTTGCCGTTGCCTCACCTGTACCGCCGCTGATGGTGATGGTGGAATCAGCTACAACACCCATCGTAACGCCTTGCGCGGTCACCGTGCCGCCGTTAAAGCTGATGGCGCCGTTGGATACAATGCCTCGGCTACTATTATTGGCAGCCTGGCCGCCAACAGCAGTCACTTCGCCATTTTCAACAGTGACACTGACCTTTGCAAAAATACCGTTGCTGTCGGCATAATCTCCCCCTTTGGCAATTACTTTGCCTCCCATGATGGTGATGGTTTCGGCACGGAGGCCATGACCAGTAGAAGCATTACTACCATCACCATCACCACCGGTAGCCCTCACCTCACCGTCGTTGATGGTGATGCCTTTAGTATACGACACAATTCCCGCAGAAGAAGTATCGCCACGGGCGCCTTTTGCGATAACCGTACCGTTGTTAATCGTGATATTGCCGTTGTTCGCACAGATGCCGGATTTGACGCCCGTGGTTTCCAGTCTGCCCGTGCCATCGATGGTCAAGGCACCGCTCGCCATATAGATACCGTGTATTTCCGAGCCCGTAGTCTCGCTATTGGCAACGGTGTTGGTAGAGCCATCAGCCAGATTGATGGTCAGAGGGCCCTCAGCATAAATCGCGGCGCTTGCAGGTGTTCCTCCTTTGTAGCTGCCACTGATATTCGCGCCATTTAGGGTAAGGGTGCTGGTGGCGGAGTCATACTTGACCGAACCGCTGTCGCCCAGCACGTCGTTCTGATTCAGCGTGGTGACCTGTATGCCCTTTATCCAAATATTGTATTTGTCAACGGCCGCTTCGCCCCAGCGCATGGTCTGTTCATTGTAAGCGCCGGCAGTGACAAGACCAGAATCGCGCTTGGGGGATTTATTCATGGCCGTTGCTGTTGACGAAGAGGTAGCTGTAGCTGTAGCCGTGCCGCTGCTGCCTGCTTTAAGAGTAATAATGGACCCCGCGTCAATACCATAGAGGCCGCCCGTAGCATCCACAACGCTGCCGCTATTGAAGGTTACATCATACGTTGCCTTAATCCCACGGCTGACGTTCATAGCCGTACCGATACCGGTAGCCGTGACATGGCTGTTGCCAGTGATATTGATACTTTGGCTGCTGTTGATGCCCGTGCTGGTATTTTGGGCTGCTCCGCCGGTTGCCGTCACTGTGCTGCCGTCAATCGTGACGCCAAAAGCAGTGATGCCTGTGTTGGCACTCGCCGCCTCGCTGGCGGTAACGGTCAACGTACCATTGCCGCTCACATTCAATCCATCATGTACCCAAATTCCATAACAGACTGTGCAATTAGTACCCGCAGTTGCGGTGACGGTATTGGTTCCCGTTAGGACGATATTTAATGCTCCATCAGCCCGGATGCCATAGAAATAATAATTTTCCTCATAACCGCCGGTGATGTTGGCGTTATTCAGCGTTAATGTGCTGGTGCTCGGATTATATATCACCGAACCGCTGTCGCCCAGCACATCGGCTGCATTGTCGGAAGTGACCTGCACGCCGCCAACCCAAACCTGATAGGTTTCGTTCGCAGCGAATGCCGTCATTGGCAGCATCGTGCAAACCATGGCAACCGTAACAAGTATCGCTAACCACTTTTTCTTTCTTATAAGCAAAAAGCCTCCTTTGAGCTTATATCTTTCACTCAAAGGAGGCTTCTATAGCATTGTTTTCCTCTGAGTTAAAACAAATCTGTGACCACGGAGACTTTGTGACGAATATACTTACTAAAGATAATACGCCTTTTTCCTTTCCTTTGCAATAGTTTTTCGCTCATTTTCGCTGTATTTCTCAGGCGCTCCACGCTTTCCGCGTCGGTTCCCCTTAACCATATATATGGTTAAGGTTTCTTCCCGTTTTCATGCCGCAAATCCCGTTGCGTTCTTCTCCCCATATATCAAGGGTAAGATAGATGAAATTTTCAAGGAAACAGGAGAGTCGTTCCTCTTACAGCTTCCTTGTGTTGCATATCGGTACAAGCGTGTCTCCATTCAGTACATCCGAGTACAACGGGGAGATTCCGGCCTTGCGCAGCTCACGCAAACATCGGTTCACAACGTCTCTTGCGTACTTGTCCGCCCTGCCGTTCCGATAGTCCTGAATAAAGGTGAGCAGGTTCCTTATCTTGACGTCATGACTGACAAAGGCTGACCGCACACGCTCCTCCAGTTCCGTCCAGCTCAGAAAGGACAGCCCAATAAACATCTGCTCCATGACTTTGATTGTCTACTGGGGACAAAAAAGATGCCACACGTTTTTGCTGATGATTTGTAATCGAACATATCAGCTCATATCACGCATGATTTTGTTTTTTATTGGACACTTCTCGCACTTTTGCAGAAACACTGTCCGATTAAAACTTCTATCGTTGTGGTAAAGAAGCCCATAAACAAGGTGATTGTATGAGAAAGAGCGGTTGCAATTCGAACACTTCTGTTCCAATTACAACCGCCCTTCATATGGTGGAGCCTAAGGGGAAGCAGTCGAACTCGGCGGCTTCCCCTTTAACAAAAGGGTCGCCGTCCGCTCCTTTCAGCATATCCCACGTGATTTCGGTCTTATCCTCCGAATACCACGAGGTCACGAC
>JBMNPF010000017.1:0-25594 GCA_050943475.1 Oscillospiraceae bacterium | reverse complement strand
TATTTCTTTTACTGCTGTAGGGATAATCAATATCCCGACCGAAAAGGAACTGATTGCGGCAATGGAAGAAATGAGAGAAAACCCGCTGAAATCCGCTTGAAACAAAGGAAAACGGTGCAGCCCTCACAGGCTACACCGTATCCTACATAGCGACTGTCCTTTAGAGTACGACTCTAAACCGCGGCCTTTTGATTTTATGTAAAACGAAGAGTCTGGCTGCAATTTGGAATCCCAGCCTACAGGCAAAGGTTCAGGATATGAGGCCGCCCAGCCTCTATCATTAAAGTCTTTCTGGTTGCCTAATACAGCCTTATTCGGATCAGCCCTCGATGATTTTGACGTAAAAATGGCGGCTGCGAGGGCCGTCAAATTCGCAGAAATACACATCCTGCCACATACCAAGCAGCAGCCGGCCGTTTTCAACAATCAGAGTTTCCGAACACCCAACGCAACTGGATTTCAGGTGTGCGGTGGAGTTTCCCTCCATGTGGCGGTATGCGGGCAGTTCCGGGTAGCTTTCTGCAAGTCCTTTGAGCAGATCAGTTTTTACATCCGGGTCGGCATTTTCGTTGACGGTAATCGCTGAAGTGGTATGCGGGGTAAACACCACGCAGATACCGGAACGAACCCCGCTTTTTTGAACAGCATCGTTGACCTGCATGGTAATGTCAACAAATCCTTCCGCCTCGGTTCGAATTTGATATTCATAAACGCTCATCGATTCGCTGCCTCCATTTTGATTTTATTTTTCTGCATTATATTACAAATTGCACAAATTTACAACCATACTTTCTCCATTTAAATGGGTAAAATCGTTTGACAAACAGCGGCGTAAACAATTATAATTAAAGACAACGACGCTGAAAGGGAAAAGTAGAGGCCAAGCCACTCTCAGGGAGGACATGTCATGACTGCAAGCATGTCTGTGACCGGCTGGTTTTGAAGTTCTCCCCCGAGTTCTTCCGGTGAACCCAAACAGAGTAGCCGGCGGCGTAATCCTGCGTTAAGGGAAACCAGCGTAATGCTGTAAGTGCACCGGTGAGTTGGTGAATATGGGTGGTACCGCGAAGCAACCTTTCGTCCCATAACGTCAGGGATGAAAGGCATTTTTTATGACTGCAGGCGGTGAGCTTGTTTTGACGTTTGCCTAAAAAACAGTCGCGGGGGTCTTGCAGGCCCATTCTGCCGTAAACCGGAGAAAAGAAGCCTCTCCGGCATTTACAAAGCGGTGAAACTACGGTAAAATAGAAAACAGGAAGGATTGAAAAGGACACGGTGTGTCCTTTTGTAATGCTTACCGGAAAGGACCCTTTATGGCGGTTAAAATTATTGTACTGGTTATTTTTGTAATCGTGACGGCGGGGATTGGCCTGTACTGCCGCAAAAAAATTCGAAGTGTTAACGACTTTGTCTTGGGCGGACGCAACGTTGGCCCCTGGCTCACGGCTTTTGCGTATGGGACTTCTTATTTTTCAGCGGTTGTTTTTGTTGGATATGCCGGGCAGTTCGGCTGGAACTTCGGTATTTCCGCCACCTGGATTGGCATTGGAAACGCTATTATTGGCAGTTTGCTCGCCTGGGTTGTTCTTGGACGACGCACCCGTGTTATGACCAAACATTTTGAGGCGGCGACCATGCCGGAGTTTTTTGAACGGCGCTACCTCAGCAAGCCAATGAAAATAGCGGCGTCCATTATCATATTTGTGTTTTTGGTTCCATATACCGCTTCCATTTACAAAGGGCTTTCCGGACTGTTTGCAATGGCCTTTGGCATCGACTTTACCTGGTGCATCATTGGAATGGCGGTGCTCACAGCCATTTATGTCATTGCGGGCGGTTATATGGCAACGGCCATCAACGACTTTATCCAGGGGATTATTATGCTGGTGGGCATTGTTGCAGTCGTACTTGCGGTACTCAACGTACACGGGGGTTTTATGGAGTCCGTGGCGCAGCTTTCCCAGTTGCAGCCTGCGGGCGGTTCGGAAATGGCCGGGCCGTTCACCTCATTCTTTGGTCCAGATCCCATCAGCTTGTTCGGCGTGGTTATCCTTACAAGTCTTGGTACCTGGGGCCTGCCGCAGATGATCCACAAATTCTACACGGTGAAGAATGAAAAAACGATTAAAACCGGCACCATTATCTCCACCGTTTTTGCCCTGATTATTGCGGGCGGTTCCTACTTTATGGGTGGGTTTGGGCGCCTTTTTGTTGAGGGCGATACCCCTGCCGGCGGCTTTGACAGCGTGGTTCCCACCATGCTCCAGTCCTTGCCGGATTTGTTGATTGCGGTGGTCATTATCCTGGTGCTTTCCGCTTCGATGTCCACCCTTTCCTCGTTGGTGATCACCTCCAGCTCCACCTTTACCATTGACTTTTTAAAGGGCATTTTCTTCCCGAAAATGAACAACAAGCGGCAGATGTTGGTGATCCGGCTGCTGTGTGCCGGTTTCATCGCCGTTTCGGTTCTGATTGCCCTCAACCCCAACAGCATGATCTCCAGCCTGATGTCAATTTCGTGGGGCGCGCTGGCGGGTGCCTTTCTTGGGCCGTTTTTGTATGGCCTGTTCTGGAAAGGAACAACCCGTGCGGGCGTTTGGGCCGGGTTTATCTCCGGTATTGTCATCACCGTGGCCGGGCTCATCCTTAATATGACCGGAACCATTCTCCCCGCACCGTTTGCACTGCTCAATTCCCCGCTCAATGTCGGCGCACTGGCGATTGTTTTTTCGCTCATCATTGTGCCGCTGGTCAGTGTGCTGACCCCCAAGCTTCCCAAACAGCATGTGGAAGCATCCTTTGTCTGCTACGACGAGACAATCGCCGCGCACCATAAATACGTTTTAGAAGAAGTAGAGGAAGAATACATCGATGGCAATGATTAATTACTGGCAAAAAGATATTGAAACTATGAAGCGCCCTGAACTGGAGGCACTTCAACTGGAGCGCCTGCGGTACATTGTAGCCTACTGCTACGAACGGGTGCCGTTTTACCGCAAACGGTTTGACGACATTGGTCTGAAACCAGAACACATCCGGGAATTTAAGGATATGGAGAAAATTCCCTTTACGACTAAAGATGATATCCGCGACAACTATCCGTTCGGTCTGTTTGCGGTTCCGCAGAAACAGATTGTGCGGATGCATGCTTCCAGCGGCACAACTGGAAAACCAACCGTTGTCGGTTACACCCGGAACGACCTGAACACCTGGTCGGATCTGGTGGCACGCCTTTGTGTAGCGGCTGGCGCCTCTGACGAGGATATTGCACAGATTTCATTCGGCTATGGACTGTTTACTGGTGCGCTTGGCCTTCATTATGGATTGGAAAAGATAGGCGCTTCCATTGTACCGGCCTCCAGCGGCAACACCGAAAAGCAGGTCATGCTGTTAAAAGACTTCGGCGCAACTGTTTTGGTTGCAACCCCCTCTTATGCGTTACATATTGGCGAAGTAGTCCGGGATATGGGCTACACGCCGGACGATTTAAAACTTCGCCTCGGCCTGTTCGGTTCAGAAGGCTGCACCGAAGAAATGCGCACTGCTGTTGAAGAGAGTCTCGGTATTTTTGCAACCGACAACTACGGTATGAGCGAACTCATAGGGCCCGGGGTTTCAGGCGACTGTGCGTTCCGCACCGGCATGCACATTGCAGAAGACCATTTCTACCCGGAAATTGTTGACCGGAACACCTTAAAACCGCTGCCGGGCGGTGAAATTGGCGAGCTGGTTATCACCACCCTCACCAAAGAAGGGTTCCCGCTCCTGCGGTACCGCACCAAAGATATTACCCGTATTGATTACGAACCCAACTGCCCCTGTGGCCGAACCAGCGCGCGGATGGCGAAAATTATGGGCCGCAGCGACGATATGTTCAAAATCAAAGGGGTCAACGTCTTCCCCTCTCAAATTGAAAGCGTGCTGATGACGACTCCTCACATTGGGCCGCAGTATCAGCTCATCCTTACCCGCACCGGATATATGGACAATATTGAGGTCGTGGTCGAAGTGGTAGACGGTTCCCTGTTGGAGCGCTATGCCGAATTGGAAAAGCTGGAGCATAACATCCGGCACCGCCTCCAAACGGTGTTGGGTCTGGACTGCAAGATTACCCTGAAGGAGCCGCGCTCCATTGAACGCACGGCAGGCAAAGCCAAGCGCGTGATTGACCTGCGTAACAAAGGAACGATATAACACCGTTAAAACACCCTGCCGTTTGTGCGCGGCAAAGGGATGATAATAAATACAGTGCCGTTTGCACAGCGGCGGATTGGACGATGGACTATGAAAAAACTGATGCTTGGAAACGAAGCAGTTGCCCGCGGCCTGTATGAAGCGGGCTGCACGGTTGTATCCAGCTACCCGGGTACGCCGAGCACCGAGATTACCGAAGTCGTTTCCAAATACGACGACATTTACAGCGAATGGGCGCCGAACGAAAAGGTTGCAACCGAAGTGGCCTACGGCGCTGCGATGGCAGGCGCGCGTTCTTTCTGCGCCATGAAGCATGTTGGCCTGAATGTGGCGGCCGACCCGCTTTTCACCTCTTCTTATTCCGGCGTCAACGGCGGGTTTGTCATTGCCGTTGCTGACGATTCCGGCATGCATTCATCGCAGAATGAACAGGATTCCCGCCACTATGCGGCAGCCTCTAAGGTGCCGATGCTGGAGCCTTCTGATTCGGCAGAATGTCTTGCCTTTACCAAACTGGCTTTTGAAATTTCTGAGCGGTTTGACACACCGGTCATCCTCCGCCTTTCCACCCGTATTTCTCACTCTCAGGGGATTGTGGAGCTGCATGACCGCGTACAGCCGCCGCTGAAAGAGTATGTGAAGAACCCGTCGAAATATGTTATGATGCCTGCTTTTGCACGCGGCCGTCACGTTGTAGTTGAGGAACGCACCCTGAAGCTCAAAGAGTATGCTGCAAAGGAATGCGCCATTAATCAGGTCATTGGCAGTGGATCCATTGGTGTTATCACTTCCGGTATTGCCTACCAATATGCGAGCGAGGCGCTCGGCGATAAGGCGACCTACCTGAAACTCGGTATGGTTCATCCGCTGTCCGAGGCGCTGATTCTGGATTTTGCCAGCAAGTTTGACAAGGTCTATGTCATTGAAGAGCTTGACAGTATTATTGAGGATTTCTGCCGGGCACACGGCGTTGCGGTGGAAGGTAAGGAACTCTTCTCCCCCATTGGCGAGTACACAGCAGAGGCTATCCGTTCCAAAATTCTCGGCAGTACCACCGAATACATTACTGTAAGTGAAAATGTGCCTATGCGTCCGCCGGTACTATGTCCCGGCTGCCCGCACCGCGGTATTTTCTATGTACTTGGCAAGTTAAAGCTCTTTGTCAGCGGCGATATTGGCTGCTACACCCTCGGTGCCAGCGCTCCTCTTGCGGCAATGGACACCACCATCTGCATGGGGGCTTCCATTTCCGGCCTGCACGGCTTTAACAAGGCGCGCGGAAGCGAATGGGAGAAAAAGTCGGTTGCTGTTATTGGCGATTCCACATTTATCCATTCCGGTATTACCGGCCTGATTGACATTGCCTATAACGCGAGCAACTCAACGGTTATTATCCTGGACAACAGCATCACCGGTATGACCGGGCATCAGCAGAACCCAACCACCGGTTACAACATCAAAGGCGATCCTGCTACTGCGGTAAACCTGGAAGCGCTCTGCAATGCCATTGGCATTGAGCGCGTCCGCGTGGTCGATCCCTTTGATATTGATGGAGTTGAAAAAGCACTCCGCGAAGAGCTTGCGGTGGAGGCGCCTTCGGTCATTATTGCACGGCGGCCCTGTGCCCTGCTGAAAATTGTAAAAGCCAAACCTCCAGTCACGGTTGACACGGAAAAATGCAAGAAGTGCGGCATGTGCTTTAAAATGGGCTGCCCGGCCATTAAAAAAGGCGCAGATGGCAAACCCATTATTGATACCACGCTCTGCACCGGCTGCGGGCTGTGCACCAAAGCCTGCAAATTTGACGCGTTAAAGGAGAATGCACATGGCTGTTAAAAGTATTATGATTGTCGGCGTTGGCGGGCAGGGCACCCTGCTTGCAAGCCGTATTATCGGCAACGCTCTCATTGACTGCGGTTACGACGTCAAAGTTTCCGAGGTTCACGGCATGTCGCAGCGCGGCGGCTCGGTTGTCACCTATGTCCGTTACGGCGATAAAGTCTATTCCCCGATTGTTGAAAAAGGCGGGGCGGACATTATTGTTTCCTTTGAGCTTTTGGAAGCCCTGCGCTGGATTTCTTATTTAAAGCCAAACGGAAAAATGATCATCAACACCCAGCAGATCGATCCGATGCCGGTCATCACCGGAGCGGCACATTATCCAGAGCACATTCTGGACACCATAAAGGAGAGCAGCGTTTCGTTTGACGCTATTGATGCGCTTTCCCTGGCAAACCAGGCCGGCAATGCAAAAGCGGTCAATGTGGTTCTGCTCGGTCTGATGGCAAAGCATTCCGAAATTGATAAGGAGATTTGGCTCAAATCCTTAAAAAACACCGTTCCTGCAAAGTTTTTGGACCTGAACCTGAAAGCGTTTGAACTGGGTTACATGCAATAAAGCAAGGGAGGGCTCGTCATGATTATCAAGCAAATTTCGGTCTTTGTGGAAAACAAATCCGGCAGGCTCGCAGAAATTACCAAAATTCTCGCAGACAACGGAGTGGATATCCGCGCTTTATCGCTGGCGGATACAACCAAATTCGGTATTCTACGTTTTATCGTCGACGAGCCGGAGCGCGCGGAAAAAGCGCTGCGGGACGCAGAACTGACAGTTTCTATCACCGACGTTATTGCTGTTTCGGTGGAGGATCAACCGGGCGGGCTTGCTTATCCGCTGCGGGTACTGAATGAAAAAGGCATCAATGTCGAATACATTTATGCTTTTGTAGGCGCCCCGCACGACAAGGCGTTTGTCATTCTCCATGTAGATGACAATCAACGTGCTGTAGAAGAGCTGGCTGCCTGCGGCATTCCCCTGCTCTGCACCAAAGATATTATGAAGATTTAATATTTCAAAAACTTCACAAAAAACGCGCTCTCATCGTGAGAGCGCGTTTTTCTTGCAATCGATTACCATTTCTTAAAATCAAGGGGAACATTCCATTTTAAGGGACTGCCAAGCTGTCATTTTCCCCGAAAATGCTCCCGGCGTACCGAATCCACCGCAGCCTGGGAGAACAAACGGCGCCGTGCGCCAATACGGATGGCAACTGCCAAAATCAGCCACATCAACAGGATGCCAAGCAGAGCCCCGGAAGCGTCGATGCAGATGTCCCGAAACTCGCCACTCCGCCCCGTAACGAACAGCTGGTGAAATTCATCGCTCGCCGCATACAGAACCGAAACCACAAAAGCAGCCCCAATTTGCCAGGGCCGCCGGCGGAGAAAGCGGCTTGCAGAAAACATTGTGAGAAAACCGAGCAAGCCATAAATGCTGAAATGGGCGGATTTTCGCACAACGGTCTCAACAAATTCATAAACGGTCTGCTGAGTGCCGGCATCCCAGCTTGAATACTGCGGCAAAAAAACAGACAAGGCAAATTCAGTAATCTTACCGCTCATTGCTGAGGATTCCTTGGACGGCTGGGCAGAAAACCAAAAAATGAAAACCATGCACAAAATAACCAGTACAATGGAAACAATTTTTACACTGCGGCTGCGAATAAGGCACCATCCCTTTTTAAAATAATAGGACAGGCAATATTATACACGTTTTCCCGGGAAATAGAAAGCCTTTATCCCCAATTTAACACTTGTGCCACATTCGGAAGAATGATAAAATAAAAAGCAGAAAGACAAGGGGGCGATGATTTGAAGATTGGATTGGTGCTGGAAGGCGGCGGTATGCGCGGTGTTTACACCACAGGAGTACTCGACGCTTTTCAGGATAACGGCATTACCTTTGATTACCTCATTGGGGTCTCAGCCGGCGCCTGTCATGCGACCTCATTTTTATCCGGTCAGCGCGGACGCAGCTTTAAAATCAACCTGGAGTATTCGCAGGATAAGCGTTATGTAAGCGCGCGCAATTTTATCAAAAACGGGTCTGTTTTTGGTATGGATTTCATCTTTCATGAAATACCGGATTGTCTTCTCCCCTTTGATTATGATGCAATGGCGGCAAACCCCACCGAATTTGTTGTTGGCGTTACCGATGTACAGACCGGCAAGCCTTTCTATTTTCGCAATCCGCCCATCCATGAGGTCAATAACATTGTGGCGGCTTCTAGCGCCATTCCGGTCTTTTCGCCAATGGTGACCATTCACGGCAAACAATACCTGGACGGTGGAACAACCGATCCGATTCCGGTGCGCAAGGCATTGGAGGATGGCTGCGACCGGGTTGTTGTAGTGCTGACCCGCCCGCGCGGCTACCAAAAACAGCCGGAGAGTTTCCGCCGTATTTACCGGCATAAATTTAAGGCTTACCCAAACATGATTGAGGCGCTTGACCACCGTCACGAGCAGTACAATGAAACGCTTGCGTTTTTGAAAAAGCTGGAGCAAGACGGCACCGCCCTTGTTTTGGCGCAAACCGAAACGGTGCCGATTGGACGGTTCGAGAAAAAGCCGGAAAAATTGACCCAGCTTTACAATGTTGGCCTGCGGGACGGCGAAGCGGTTCTTTCCAAGCTCAAAAATTGGTAATACATATCATCTGCTCCTTTGCCGACAATAGCAATAAAAAGGAGTGATGTTACCAATGTCTTTGACCATTCCCATAGACGGCCGGCTCAAAGCGTCCAGCAAACAGGATATCATCGACGCAATCATGATGCTGCCCGGTATTGAATGCGTTGTGGTATCCCCCGCAGAGCGCAGCGTGGCTGTTACGGGCGCTGACCTGGATTATCTTTCGATTTGTGATACCATTGAAGATTTAGGTTTTACCATAATTCGATAAATATAAACCTCCCATTTGCCAAACGTCATATCATTAGGGAGAAAATCATAATTATCGAGTAGAATGTGTAAAAGGCCAACCGTTTCAATAAAACGGTTGGCCTTTTCCTTTTGTTTAGCAAAGAAAAGGTAAACTGATTTTTTTAATTTATCTTACCTTTTTCTTCCTGCCGTAAATGCTCAATCTCACTGCGCCACAGACTGCTGAAAGCATAAGGACAAACCAAAGAGTAACGCGCGTGTTGTCCCCGGTCTGCGGAGCGTCGGTAAGCATTGGAATTTCTTCTTTTTTGACTGCATCGCATACCGCGCAGGTATAAGTCTTTTCACCCTTTTCGGTTGTGGTGGTTTCCTTTGTCACCTTGCCGCTATCCCATTTATGGACTTCGGTCTCGGCGGCGCCGCAAGAACAGGTGCGAATATGGTGTTCGCCATCCTTCGCATCCGTCCATTCACCATAGGTGTGAGTCAGCATACTGCCCCCGTCCACAACTGTATCTGTTGCATCGCAGAACCGGCATTTTGCGGTCTTTGTTCCATCGACCGTGCAGGTTGCGTCATTGTTGTATTGATAGTTGGTAAAGCTGTGTCCTACCGGTGTATCGGTCGCATCGCAGTTTTCACGGTTACAGATATGCCAGTGGCCGTTGTCATCGTATGATTCAAAATCACCTGTGAAGTCATGGTTCAGTGCGCTGATCGTTCCGCTGCAAACGGAACAAACGGCACTTTGAGTGCAGGTTGGCATTGTGGTGCTGTTTGCATGATCGCACAGCTTCCATTTGGCATAAAGGGTTGTGTCGGCTGTAATCGTAAACTGCGCACCTGCCGCATAAGTGGTGCCGGTGCCGTTCGCCTCGGTATTCCAACCGTCAAAGGTGTAGCCAATTTTTGCCAAACTGCCGGTATTGCCCAGCACGGTAATCGATGCGCCGCTGGTGTAAGAACTGCTGTCTGTAGGCGCAGAACCGCCTGTATTGTCATTGCCGTTGTAGGTGACTTGCACAGGTTTGCCTGTAACGGAGACGGGGACTTCGAAGTATGCGATAAAAGTCACGTAAGGTTCCTCGCCATACTGTTCCGTTACGATATCATCTACACTGTATTTTTTTCCTTCCCCCAGCATGTCCTTTATCGCCTGCTCGGCATTATCCGATGACACATAAACAATGCTCTCATCATCGTACAAAGAGCCCGTGAATGTACCGCCGTTGAGGGTAGTAGTCATTGTGTCAGAATAATAGTCGTCCACAATAAGCTGTCCAAAGGTGCCATCTTCGATAATAAGCTCACCGCCCTCTTGATAGAGCGTGCCTTCGTAGCTACCACCCCCGGTAATGGTCAGCTTACCGCCGTAAATATCAATTTCGCCGTAGCTATTGATATTCTTCTCATTCAGATTGAGGGTCAGCGCTTTTGCAGGGGATTCCTGAGGAATTGAGGGGTCGCTATCGTCCGTATAGTCTTTTTCCACTGTAATGGTGCTACCGTCTGGAGCATTCTCGAAGGCATCCTCCAGAGTGGTATAGTAGGTTGTAACACCGCCGGTTGTAACAGACAGGTTTTTTTCACTCCACTGCGCCACCATTTTGATAATGTTCTCATCCTGAATAGATGTATTCACCGTCTCTCCCGGCCAGCGGTAATTGCTGCCGCTTCCATCTTTCAGCCAGCCGCAGAAGAAATATCCATCACGTACCGGAACCTGCTGCGGGATAACAAACGACTCTCCCAGCTGGCGTACAGTCTCATCTATCGGCGCTCCGGTGCCGCCATTCGCATCATAGGTAACGGTGTAGGCGGTTAGCTTCGGCCAGCTTGCGATCTTACTGTTCCATGCGCCGTTGGTAGGTACAGGTTGGTTATTTCTATCAACTGGCGCTTTCCTCATCGCCTTGTCTAGGCTATGAGGTGTAGGGGTGACCGTTTGCGCTGTACCGCTTCCGCCGTTGATTTCGATATAACTACCACCAATACCATAACTTGTGGAGCTGGACGCGTCTCCGGTGGCATACACGTTACCATTCTCAATGATCAGCTTTCCTGTATTGAAATTTGTTTGAATGCCAATGCTATTAAGCCACTCTGATTGTTTGGCAGTAGCAATAACTGTGCCGTTCGTATCGACTGTAATCTGCGAATCAGCATAAATGCCGTAACTGCTTTTGTGAGAATTTTGGCCAATGGCAGTAATCGTGCCGCTCCTATTGATTGTCATTTCTGAATAGGAACAAATGCCCCAAGTCAAATCGGAGTCACCGTCTTCCACACCGCCGGTAGCTGTCAGAGCTCCCGAACCGTCGATAGTCAAATATTTTTCCGCACAGATACCGTAAGAACTGCTGGCGCTTGTGTCACCGCCGGCAGCGGTCAGGTCACCTGAATTGTTGATGGTTAAATTTCCATTCGCATAGATACCATAGCCTTGACGGTCGCTTATGCTGCTACAGGTAGATGTCAGGCTGCCTATGCCGCCGATGACCAAATCTCCCTTCACATAGATCCCATAACTGGATGTGCCGGTGGTACTATTCGTATTGGTGACGGAATTTGTACCCGTAAGCTCGATGTTCAAAGGGATGGTAGCGTGAATCGCACCCGACTTATCGGTACCGTCGTGCGTGATGGTCGCCCCGTTCAGGGTAAGGGTGCTGGTATCGGGGTCATAAGTGACCGTTGCACCAGCTCCATCTGCCTCGCCAAGCACGTCGGTTGCGTTATCGGAATTTACCTGCTGGCCGGCAACCCAAATGTCGTAGTAGAATGTCGTCTGGAGCCAAGTCATGGTTTTATCCGTATATGCGCCCGTAGCTTCTATGCCGGCGCCAAGCACCGGCGCTTTGTTCATCGCCGTGTACGAACTGCCTGCTGTTGTGGCTTTTGCCTCACCTGTACCGCCATTGATGGTGATTTTGCCGTTGGAAGCCGCAACACCCATCGTAACGCCGGTCGCCTTTACTGTGCCGCCGTTGAAGCTGATGTCGCCGTTGGATGCAATACCGCGGCTGCTATTGGTAGTAGTGCCGCCAAAAGCATTCACTTCGCCATTCTCAATCGTCACACCGACTTTTGCAAAAATACCGTTGCTGTCGGCAGAATCTCCGCCTTGTGCAGTTACTTTGCCTCCATTGATGGTGATAGTGCCGCTGTTACCTCTGGCAGAGAGGCCATAGCTGCTAGAAGTATTGCCGCCGGTAGCCGTCACGTCGCCGCCGTTGATGATGATGTCATGAGCATACGACACAATTCCGGCAGATGTAGTGTAGCTGCCGTTGCCGTTGCCTTCTGCGACAATCGTACCGCTGTTTATCGTGAGATCGCCGTTGTTCGCACAGATGCCGGAGGTGCCGCCATTGGCCTCCAGTCTGCCCTTACCATCGATTGTCATGCCACTCGTTACAAAGATTCCGTGCGTCTCATTGCTCGCAGGCCCGCTATAAGTAACGATATTGGTAGAGCCATCAGCCAGATTTATGGTCAGAGAACCTACAGCATAAATTGCAGCGCTTGCAGTTATTCCTCCTGTGTAGCTACCACTGATATCTGCCCCGTTCAGGGTAAGGGTATTGGCGTCGGCGTCATAAGTGACCGTTGCACCAGCGCCATCTGCCTCGCCCAGCACGTCGGCCGCGTTGCTGGAAGTGACCTGCACACCGCCAACCCAAATGTCGTAAGTAGATTCCATTGCAAACGCCGTTAAGCCGATGTTCGGTAGCATGCCTATCATCATACAAAATGTAAGCATTAAGGCAGTTATTCGTCGGTGGTTTGTTTGGAAAATTGATTTTAATTTCCGCATTATTTTATTTTCCTCCTGTTTTGTATCTATTCGCTTGATTTCTCTGTCTGTATCATCTCCGGGGAGCTGCCCTCGGTTTGGATTTGCATCTTCTTTTTATTTCTGTCACGATACCTCCGTATCAACACAACCGCCTGCCAAGCACAGGCGATGAATGACAGCCAAAATGTTACGGCAAAAACGGTTGAGAGCGCCGGATGCTCCTTGCGTGGAAAAAGCAACATCAAAGTTACCAATAAAATCAGAACAACGGAGAAGATAACAACCAATCCCCCAGCGTTTGTTAAAAACAGAATTTATTTGCAACTTTTTCATTTTATCTTTCACCTCTTTTGAATCGGTTATTTTCCCGGCAATTTATTTTGCTGCACTATGTTGTCCTTTTCGCAGAGCAGCCGCTGGTCAAGCTGCCGCCGCAGCGCAAGCAGCGTTTTGAATTCTTCTATTGTAATGTCCAACCCGGCATTATGCAGCAGCCGAAGAAGTCGCGCGGTGTAATCCTCCTCCGTGAGATGAGGAAGTTGCGCAGCCAGCTCGGCTAAACCATCCTGCAAGGTTTCATTGGTATCCAACACCCAGTTGAAACGCGCGGCGTCTTCAAACCCCAACGTCTGTTCCGTTTTCCTTTGACGGTTCGTTTTCATCACAGCCGCTCATTCCTTTCCTTTTTTATACATTTTATCAGCGTACATATTTTCGTCGGCCTTTTTTTGGGCTTCCTTTATGGATAAACCTCCGACTTCCTGATAACCGTAGGCTACGGAGAAGCGATAGGTTACATTTTCCTGCTCTCTTTCTGCTGCTTCTTCAAAGCGACGGTAGCAGGCGTAGAATTCTTCTTTGGGAATATCTGCTGCAATCACGGCGAATTCATCGCCACCGATACGATAGCACTGACAGATCTCTCCAAAGGAGGCTTTGATCAGTTTTGCCGTGCGAATAATAACATCATCACCGACGAGATGACCATAGTAGTCGTTAAGCTCTTTTAGGCCGTTAATATCGGCCATGAGTAAAATTGCGTTTTTCCGGTTTTCTGATGCGGAAAGTGCGTCGATTTGAAGATCAAATGATGCGTGGTTTTTCAGGCCGGTCATCAAGTCAATATAGGCGCGTTCCGCAAGTTTTTGATTGGTGATTTCCAAGTTTTTCTTGGTTTCCGAAAGTTCTTCAAGGGTCTTCTGAAGCTCCGCGTAATCTGGGGATTCCAGGGTAAAGGCTGCAAGTACCAACATGATGGACACCGTCGGCATAATGATGAAGATGTTAGGGATGATAACCACCTGCAGGAACATGGCGCCGAAATACATAAAGATGAAGATAAAACCAGAAACAAATCTTTCCTTTTTAATTACTTTGTAATTGATAATCAGTGTCAGGGATGCACAGGCCACAAGCCAGAAGGAAATCAGATGCTGCACCAGGTACAACGTTCCGTGAATATAATGCCCCTCCGGCGAAATGTAGAAATAAAAGCCCATTAGGGCGTTGGGCAGATAACTTATCTCCGTTGCAATCAGAATCCACTTGTTGGCCCGGGGAAAGCACTTCTTTCCACCCTCCGGTACAAAGGTAGTCTGAATGTAATAATGGAGCATATAGCAAAGCACAAAGCCCAGCATATAGTATCCGCTGTTTATCACCAAATTGATAAAGTGTGGAATCTGCTCGCCGTAGCTTTCTGTATTGGTAAAGGCTGAGGCCATGTCAAAAAGCTCTGTAAAAATGACTAAAAGAATCATTGTGCAGAACATCCGCGTCTTTTTCGTGTTCCGCGGAAAATGGTACCATATCTGGTAATACAGCAGCACCGTCAGAAACAGCGCAAAGATTTCTATATCTATGTTGTATGATAATTGAAACATCGTTAATATCACCCTGTAAAAGTACTGTAATAATATTTTTTACATTAAGCTTTTGCTTTCCTTAAAAAAACCAGATGCGGTGTTCGTCATTTTACAGCGTTATGATAAAATAAAAACGCAGAAAAAACAGCGTTTTTGCGTGAAATGCTGTTTTTTCTGCGTGAATTGCAGATCTATTCATTTTATCGGCCGTTACAGCCGCGTTATATAATCCAAGTAAGCGGCCTTGATGTCCGGATAACTTTTGCGGGAAATTGGGAGCCGTCTGCCATCGGTCATCAAAATTCCTGTGGCGCCGATCCCCCGGATATATTCCATATTTACAATGTACGCCCGGTGTGAGAAGATAAAAGCGTCGTTCTCCCGCAGCTGTTCATACAAATCGGAAAGTCGGGCAGGTGTTTCCAGCTTTATCCCGCCTGACAGTGTAAGCTCACAGATATGATTAAAGCTTTCAACGGACATGAGTTCCGCCAGCTGTACCCGGACCAGTCCCCGTCTGGTTTTGACCGGCAGCGATGGATGGCGGTCCGCATCCAGTTCTTTGATACAGGCATGCATTGCCTCTTGGAAGGGCTCCTCCTGTATCGGCTTGAGCAGATAGCCCGCCGCTTTCACGCCAATCGCCTCAATACCGTATTCCCGGGAGGAAGTCAGAAACAGAATCTGCGCCCGTTCCCCGCGTTTGCGAATTTTTTGTGCCAGTTCAATCCCCGACATTTGCGGCATAAGGATATCCAGCAGATACACGTCACATCCACCCGTGCGCTCTACCTCTTCCAGCAAATCGTACGCCGAGGCATATGCACAAATATCCAGAGGATATTCCGGGTGGCTGTCTGAAAATTGGGCGGCAAGGGTGCGGACGATGTCAATATCCTTCTGCCTGTCGTCACAAATACCAATGCGTAGCATCAGCCCGCCTCCTTTCCAGTCATAGAAAGGAGAGACGGTCGGAGCAGAATATCGTTCAGCACGGCGGTTTCCACAGTAAACCGAGGCATCCCCATACTGCCGGGAGCCACCTCATATTCATCGAAAATGATAACTAGCTTATTGTTTTCGTCGATATAAAAATTCTGGTCCGCGGCAATCGCTTGGAAGCACTCCTCCGGTGACCAGATGCCGCCGGGTATGAAATAGTCTCCCTCACCAGCTTCGGCCTGTTCGGTCATCTGCCGCAGGATGTCGGCGCTGATTACGCCAATATAGTCGCTGTCTTCCGTAAACAGGTCGGAAAGAGTCAACACCTTGCCCGTTGTTTTGTCCAGTGTGAAGCAGCGGCTGTACTCGCCGGATCCGCCCACATTGAGAGTAGTATAGAAGCAGATGGACAGCAAACTATCATCGTTGCGCAGGATGTTGTAGCCGGTATCCGAGGCCACAAAACCCTGATACTTCTGTGAGAAATACCACAGGAACTCCTCTTTGACCGCCTGGACATACGCCTCCATCTGCTGATTCATATCTTCAATTCCATTAGAAATATCCGGGGGTGAAACCGGTTCATCCGTGTCCGGATCTGTCGGTTGGGTAGGCGGCGTTGTTTCCGGAATAATCGGTTCAGATGGCGGTGTAATTGGCTTTGCGGAGCCGGTATCCGACGGTTGTGTCGTTTCGGGGGACTGAGAATCACTCGGTGTGCTTTGTGAACCATCTGGATTTATCCCCATTGTCGGTGTCTGTGGGTTTGTATGGCCGCCGTCGGTTTCTGTACCGGTCGTGTTCGACGTATCGCTCTCCGCCGTATCCCCATTATTTCCGGGAGTACCGTTAAGTAGACCGGATACAGATTCCTCCCATTCAATCTGCGGAAACGATACCTCAAGACTGCTGGAACCCCAGTTAAATGATGAATGGTGTGTGCGAAAATTTGCCAGATGCAACACGTTTCCGATGACCGGTACGGTTTCCAGCGCCTGTACGGCATCCGGGAAAGCATTGATAAAGCATAAAGCCAGCAGGATAGTGACAGCCGTATTGGATACGGTCTTTTTTATGCCAGAAGATCGCATAGTTGGCATAGTATCCTGCTGGAACAGGGCGGCACTGAACCGGAACACCTGATTGTCACAGGTACAACGAAGCAGACCATTGTATTTTTGTACAACCGCGTGGATGCTTTTCAGACCAATACCGTGCCCCTTACCCTTGTGGGAGACTGGCATGCCGTCTTTGTCAAATTCCACCGGCGTATCACAGGCATTGCGAATATCAATGGAAAAATTGCCGTTGTCATGCAGGGCGCTGCTCAGCTCGATCCAGCGGTTGTTTTCGTTTTCTCGGCAAGCGGCAACGGCATTGTCCAGCGCGTTGGCCAAAATGGTACAGATGTCGATTTCATCCGCAGGCAGCTCCTGCGGAATCCTTGCTTTCACCGTCACACGGATATCCTGCTGTTTCGCCCTCCCGATATATGAGGCCAGCACGGCATTGACCGTTGTGTTTTCGCAGTAGTCTTCCCTTTCCACAGAAGAAAGCTGGTTATTCAAATCACCTATATACTGCCGGACGCCATCCGCATTTTTTCGATCAGCCAACTCTTCCAGCACCAATAGATGATGGCGCATATCGTGGCGATAAATCCGTCCCTGCTCTACCTTCTGGCGAATCCGAGCAATCTCCTCCCGCTGCAACTCCAGCTGGGCGGCAATAGCCCGCTCCGATGCCCGGGCCGTCTGCTCCGACATGGCTACGTTCAGGAATTTGGTGACAAACAGGAACGCCGCCAGCAGGCTCAGGAACAGAATACCGGCCAGGAGCGGGTTAAAATTCACGTTTTCCACATACGAAACCAGAGAAAACGCCAGAATCACCGGGACGATGATCCACACATATTTATTGCGGAACGCAAACTGCTGAAAAGGCTTCCGGCAAAACCGCAGGGCCGTGAACACCAGCGCCGCAGCCAAAACCAGCGAACACAGCACGGTCAGCCACAGCCAGTCAAAGGGATACGACCGGTAGCCCACAAGCAGCAACTGCAGCAGATCGCGAAGCAAGCCAAGAATATACGGCGCCAGCAGCCCGAACGACCAGGTCGCCACGGCGGTGGCAAATCCATTCTTTGAGAGCAGATGGACTGTGAGAATTACCGGCAGATAGGCCGTTGCAGGCAACAGCGTAAGAACCAGCTGAATCGAACCGTCCGACGCCAAAAGGATCGCTGTCTGGATACCGGTGACAACCGCCAGACAGCCCGCTGTTATCAGCAGGCTGGTTTTCACGGAAAACCGCGGTTTTAGTAAACCGCCGCATATCATGGCAAACGCCGCAAAGCAAATGAGTTCAAATACAATATTTACCGGTGCAATAGGTAACCTCATGCACACATCCTCCGAAAATGCATCTTATATATTTGACAGCAGGAATTTTTATTTAAACCGGCTATACAACAGACAAAATTATTTATTTCATTATAGCGTACTTTTCGTCAAATTTCTACGAATTTATCGTAAAAGCCCGGATGGTTCCGGAAATTACCAGCGAATATCTACGAAAAAATGACCGTCCCCATACGCGGACGCACACCAAACCGATCGGTTCCATTTTCTCAAGCCCATTTTCTGGTCATTGCAGATCATACAGGTCACCGTATTTCGCCACCATTAACCGTTTATTATAAGACACCTATTTAAAATTAAGATACCATCTGAATTCATACAACTGATTAATCGCCGGAACAGAATGAAAACACATTGCAGCTGTTCATTGGTCTGCCAAAAGAATACTGCTCCTACTTTTTCTGCGGGAGCGTACATAAAATTATGGGCGGATATTTATCCGCTCGAAGAAAAGACCGTATAAAAAGCAGTACCCGCAAGGCTTTACGCTTTCCGGGTATATACTTCAATTACTCCTTAACGATACAACGCAAAAGAAACGTGAGTTTTTTATAATACCGCATCATCCGACATCTTTCGACAAAATAAGGTGCAAAAGAAAAGCCCTTAGGCTTTTCTTTGTCAGCACATCTCCTCTCTTGTCTGCGTATCATGCATTAGGGTGATGATCATGCAATACGACAGATTATTAGCAGTACAATATGCCCATAAGTGGGCTTTTCATAGAAATCCGAACTATGCCGATTTTGAAGAAATGGGCGGTGACTGCACCAACTTTGTATCCCAATGCGTTCTGGCAGGCGGCGGAAGAATGGATCCCCGCCCGGTCTACGGATGGCACTATTATAGTCTGCGCAACCGGGCTCCCGCATGGAGCGGGGTGGAGCAATTTTACCGTTTTTTAACAACGCCGCATAAAACCGGCCCGGCGGCTATTGAAGTTGAATTGGAGCAAGCTGAACCGGGTGATATTGTTCAGCTAGTTACCGCCGGAGCGCGGTTTCACCACGCCGCCGTCATTGTGGAGAGTTCGCCTTTTCCAACGCTGGAAAACACGCTGGTGGCATGTCACAGTTTTGATTCGGATTTCCGTGCACTGTCAACCTACAACATCCGGAAAATGCGCTTTCTGCACATTACAGCGGTTTAAACGGGCACGGTATGCAACCGGGCGAATTTTCACCCGGCGCTGCCGTAGAATTGCCTGCCGGTGCAGCCGATACAGACGCGGTCCGATTACGGCTGAAACGAGTAGTAAAAGCCCAAATACCAGCAGCAAAAGGATGATTCCAAACGGAATGACATTTGCGTCACTTGCCGAAGCGGCTATAAAACAAAATCCCAATCCGGATAAGCCGAGTGTTGTCCATATACGTTTCATAGTTTTACCTCCCTTTTCTGCCTCTATTATACAAAAAGCACTGTCCAAAAAAACGGACAGTGCTTTTAAATTGAACAAAATTTTTTGGGGATAAAACTTATTTTGAAGCAGAGCCGGTGTTTACATTCCTGCTAAAACCTTTTCACGGGTTTCGTTTAAGAACTGCTGTACCTTAACAACCTGCCCGGTCCGCACGCTTTCAATGGCGGAAAAAATATGCGCTACCGCCTGCAAATTATCCTCGACATTGGTTTCCATTGGTTCGCCGCCGTCCAGCCAGCGGACGAACTGCTCAATCAGCCAAGTATTAGCCCATTTTTTCTGCTGAAGCAGCGGAATTGTAAGCCCCTGCCCTTCAATTCCCTCCGCCCAGGAGGTTTCTGCATTGTACGGAAACACCTCCAGACGGCGTTTATTTAAAACCAGCGTAGCGTTTTCACACTCGGCACGAAAATATTCGTTTGCCCAGGTATTGAGGGATACGGCGTTGGTTTTTGCGCCCTCATAGAAAGCCTTTGTACCGTTTTTAAAGGTCATGGTGATAAGCGCCTGGCAGTCCCCTTTGAATTCCCCCCAGCGCGGATGCCATGTTTGCGCGTAAACGGTATCGCATTTTGCACCCGCAAAATCTGCGAGGATATCAAGGTGATGAACCGCGCCCTCCAGCAGCAGCGTATTGGCAATTTCGTGGCGGAACTCGCCCCAGCTCCCGTATTTGCGGCAGTCGCAGGTAAAACGGGTGATGATGTAATCCAATTCGCCCCAGCGCCCGCTGCGGAGCTGGCCGCGCATAGAGGTCTTATCCTGATCAAAACGGTGGCTCATGGTCACTCCCATTTTCAAGCCGGCTTTTTTGACCTTTTCTGCAATGCGGATGGAACCCTCCAATGTATCGGCAATCGGCTTTTCCGAGAGGATGTTAAGCCCATACTTAATGGCAAGGTCGACAATCTCCTCATGATGCGCCGGCGTCACAACATTGATGCAGAAATCCGCCTTGTTTTCACGAAACGCGGTTTCTGTGTCGGTATAGCATTGCGCGTCCGAGAGGTGCAGGAACTTTTTGGCGCAGTTCAACGCCGCCGGGTTTCGATCCACAGCGGCCACCACCTCTACGGTGCCGTCCGCAATATTAGGCGGCAGAAATTTTTCGCACCACCATTCGCCCCAGGTTCCAGTTCCAACTAAAATTGCTTTATAAGCCATAATTGTTTCCTCTTTCTGCGTTGTTTGCTGTAACGTATGTTTGGTTTACTGAAGTTTTCCACCAAGCCAGAGAATGCCGCGCCGTACAATTTCCCGGAAATTCGGGTCAGCGTACGAAGTATTGCAGTGGCCGGACTGATAACACAGCACCTTTGAACCTTTATATTCGGTTGTCCAAGCAACGGTAGGAATGTTTTTGGCGTTATTTGTAGTGATTAAGACATGGCAATTCGATGCACAGGGCCCCATTTCATAGGCCTCATCCACCATGGAAAAATCCTGCAAACCGCGGATCACCGGGTGTTCTTTATCTGCAATCTGATAATCCATCGGTACGTCAAGGTGATAATCCTTATAATGCTCTGCCGAGACGCCGCAGATTTCCGCCCAGAGCGGCCAATCCCGAAAGGCAAGAATGGAATGGTGCAGCATAAAAATCCCCTGCCCGGTTTCCCCAAGCGCACTCAGGGCGTCCAGCGCACAGCCTTCATACCAAGGGCCGTCGTTGACAGGAGTATCCAGCCACATGGTGTAAAACACAATAACATCGTAGCTTTCCCGTACCTCTTTGGAACTGCTGGTGAACTGCTCCAAGTGCTGGATGTAGCAGTCAATCTCCGGAATGCAGGTAAACAGGTTTTGAAACGGCTGGACCTCATAGGAATGGTGCCCAACCACCACCGCGACTTTTAATTTTTTCTCTGGCATAAGCGGATCTCCTTTGTGTAATGATTTCTGGGATGTAGGGTGAATTTTTTACCGACCAAATAACGCTGCCGCACGCTCCATTCGCTCAATGATTTTTACATCAAACGGGCAGTTGCCTTCACAGCTTCCGCACTGGATGCAGTCCGAAGCCTTTGCTTCAAGCGCGGCATAATGGGCGCGGATGGTATCCGGAACAGTGTCCTGCTCCAGCGCCAAGTCCAAATACTTATTAACCTGTGCAATATCAATGTGCGACGGACATGGCAGGCAATGGTTGCAGTACATGCATTTGCCGCGCAGGGCGTACTTTGGTGTTGCACTGAGGATGGCGGAATAATCCTTTTCCGACTCTGAAAGATCACTGTAAGAAGCCGCCAGCCGCACCTCTTCCGGTGTTCTGCATCCAATTAAGGCACTTGCCACCGCCGGACGGGTCAAGGCATAGTGGGCGCACTGCGCCGGGGTCAGAGCAATACCAAAAGGAGAGCTTTCCGCTTTCAGCAGAGCGCCGGCACCAAGCGATTTCATAACCGTAATGGCCGTACCATGCAGTTCACAAGCCTGATACAATGCCGCACGGCTAGGGTTCACTCCGTTGAGCTTACCGGTTTCAAAGGTCTCCGGTACAAAAAGGTCATCTATCTTCACATCCTCTGGAAGCAAATCATAGGCTGGATTGAGACTGAACATCAATACATCGAGCAGGCCGGTTTCGACCGCCCGTTTTGCCACAACCGGATTGTGGGAGCTCATGCCCAGCGCACGGATTTTCCCCTGTTCTTTTAAAGAAAGGGCATACCGAATGACATCCGTGTCAAAAATACCGTGATAATCCTCCTCGGTGTCGACAAAATGGATCATGCCAATATCGACATAATCGGTCTGCAGCCGGGTGAGGAAATCTTCAAAGAAAAACCGGCATTTTTCTGGGTCATTGGTCCGTTCATACTGTCCATCCACCCATGCAGCGCCAATATGTCCCTGCAAGCAGACGCGCTCTCGTCTACCCTTTAAGGCGTTGCCAAGATTGGTGCGCACCTGCGGTTCCGACATAAACACATCGAAAATGGAAATGCCGCATTCCAGCGCCGCATCCACAACGGCATTGACCGTCTCGGGCGCCGCTCCCTGCAAATGCTCGCATCCAAGACCAATTTCACTGACCTTTATCCCCGTTCTGCCCAATACACGCTGTTTCATAGTTTTCTCCATCCTTTACTCGGTTGCTGTCAGGTTCTGTAAATTTCCATATTGATTCTATTATAAAGGCCCGGCCCGGATTAAGCAAGCGAAAATCCGTTAAAAAGCAAGAGGAAAGGTGCCACAAAATTGTAACCTCAGCAATTTTAGCACTCTCTATATATAAGTGCTAAAATTAATATTTTATTTAAATAGTATGTAATAACATATAACAATTCGAGGTTATATTATAGTTGTAAACAAAAAGAGAGTTCTTAGGAAGGTGATTCAGATGGGCCAGGCAAGGTTCTGAAAGCCAATTCATACCAAAAACATAAATCATTTTCAGGAGGTTTTTATAATGTTTGATATGATTCCATTTGGACGCGGCAATAGAAGTTTGTTCAACTATTTTGACGATATGGAACGCAGCTTTTTTGATGGGTTTACACCACAGCTCACCCAGTTCCGGACCGATGTCCTTGACAAGGGCGACAAATATGTTCTGGAGGCAGAGCTGCCGGGTTTCTCCAAGGAAGATATTCAAATTGACGTCAAGGACAACACCTTGACCATCCACGCGGAACACCGCGAAACATCCGAAACAAAGGATGTGAAAAAAGGGCAGTACATCCAGAGAGAACGGCGTTACGGCTCTTTCTCCCGCAGCTTTGATCTGAGTGAAATCAAAAGCGATGAAATTAAGGCGGGATACAGCAATGGTATTCTGACCTTGTCTATGCCAAAAAAAGATCCCTCTAAAGCGCCTGTATCCAGACGCATTGATATTGAATAACTCTTTTATTTGTTGAACTCCCATAAACCGAGCGCCTTGGAGAAATATCTCCAGGGCGCTCGGTTTTCTTGTGATATTGCGGTAGAGACAAGCCCATTTTTAGGAATATTCTCCAAAAATCAAAAATAAACTTTCATCTCTATTTTCTTTTTGCACAACTATGCTATACTAAAGGCAAAAGGGGGGATTCATATGAAAGCGCAAATACAGTATTTACACCACAGCGGCTTCGCAGTGAAAACCGATCATCACTATCTGGTCTTTGACTACGACGGAAGCAATCCAGGGCCGGATCCAGCTTTACTTGCGGAACCGGGCAGCGTCATTTTTGTCTCACACCGCCACGAGGATCACTACTGGAAGGACATTGTATCTTGGCAAAAAAAATGCAAAAAACTGCAATACGTCATGTCTCACGACGTTCCTTGCCCCAAAAAGGGCGGGATTAACATTTATCCAGGCGAAACCAAAACCGTTGACGGCATTACTGTAACGGCGCTGACCTCAACGGATGAAGGCGTGGCCTTTCTCATTGAAGCAGACGGATTGACCATCTACCACGCAGGAGATCTCAACTGGTGGCACTGGAGCGGCGAAAGCGCCGGCTACAACGCCAATATGTCCAAAAGCTACCGGGATGAAATCCATAAACTGCGGGGAAAAACCATTGATATCGCTTTTGTTCCGGTTGATCCGCGGTTGGAGCGAGAATCCTACCTACTGGGGCTGGATTACCTTGTCCAGATGGCAGACGTCAAACAAATTTTCCCCATGCACTTTGGGGACGATTACCGGATTTTTGATTGGCTTAAAGGTGATATCAAGGCAGCCTCTTATCTGGACCGCATCGCGGTCATTGAAAAGCCGGGGCAGTTGTTTCAATACTAGTCTAAAATTTCAATCCAGTATCCATCCGGATCCTCAATAAAATACAAATCCATGTCATGGTTTTCATAGCAGATACAGCCCATTTCCTCATGCAGGGAGTGGGCTTGCTTTTTATCCGGCACGCGGTACGCAATATGAAATTCCTTATCACCGAGATCGTATGGCGTTTTACGATCACGCATCCAGGTGAGCTCGAGCTGTGCATCGGTTTGACCATCTCCGAGAAAAACAATGATAAAAGCGCCGTCCGGACCATTTACCCGGCGCACCTCTTTAAGCCCCAACGCTTTCTCATAGAAGGCAAGACTTTTCTCAAGGTCAAAAACATTAAAATTTGTATGCAGGTATCTTGAAGTCATGGCAAGAACGCCCTCCTTTTCTAAACTGCTTCTACCATACCACAAAACGCCCGAAGAATCCACTGTTTTGAAGCGATACAAAAATTTTCTTAAAGAGCAGAACATGTTGTCGGTTAAATAACACGTTTCACCCCTTCCAGTTTCAAGCAAAAAACTAGAACCGGGAATCGAATTGGCACACTCCTTTGCGGAGATATAATGTTTCAATTCGGTTATCTTATTAAAAAGATTGATTTGTCCTCCCCTAACCAAAAGATAAAAACAAACAAGGCTATTCAGCAAATAATATGCAGTATAACCTTGCTTTTTAAAGGTCAACTTAATATTTTTTTGATATTTTTATAAATGATAATAAATAAAACTCCTGCAAAGTTTTATTCAAAAGACTTTGTAGGAGTTTCTTTCTGTCTGCCGGGTACAAAAAAGATACCGCTTTGACGCGAGCATCTAAATTCAAACATAACAAAAGCCCCGAACGCGAATTGCGTGTCGAGGCTCTTGACTGGCAGGGGCAGAAGGACTTGAACCCTCGGCACGTGGTTTTGGAGACCACTGCTCTACCAACTGAGCTATACCCCTATGCAATATAAAATGGTGGGCCATCAGGGACTCGAACCCCGGACCGACCGGTTATGAGCCGGTTGCTCTAACCAACTGAGCTAATGGCCCCTACCTACATTTTGAATTAGGAGCTGATATAAAATACCAGCTCCATCCTTCATAACGTGTTGGCGTCGCTCTATCTTCCCGGGCCGTTGCCAGCCAAGTATTGTCGACACTGGTGAGCTTAACTTCCGTGTTCGGTATGGGAACGGGTGGACCCTCACCGCCATTAACACCAACTATGGTGACCCGTGGGGGAATCGAACCCCCGATGCCAGCGTGAGAGGCTGGAGTCTTAACCGCTTGACCAACGGGCCGAATGGTGCACCAACAGGGACTCGAACCCGGGACCCGCTGATTAAGAGTCAGCTGCTCTACCAACTGAGCTATTGGTGCGCTTCTTTCAGAGCAGATACTCTGAAAACTGAATAAAAGGAAGAAACGAAGAGAAAAAGGAACATAACCATGTAGGTCAAGCCCTCGACCGATTAGTACTCGCTAGCTGCACACGTCACCGTGCTTACACATT
>JBMNPF010000016.1:0-27766 GCA_050943475.1 Oscillospiraceae bacterium | reverse complement strand
ACACTGTTTCCCGTCCTCAATGCACTTGAAGGCGGCGCGCAGGGCGACTTCGGTTTTGCCAAAGCCGACATCGCCGCAGAGCAGGCGCTCCATCGGCACCGGTTTTTCCATATCCGCCTTGATTTCGACAGCACAGCGGAGCTGGTCGTCGGTTTCCTCGTAATCGAACCGCTCCTCGAACTCGCGCTGCCACTCGTCGTCCTCCGGGAAAGCGTGGCCTTTCACCTTCATCCGTTCGGCATAGAGGCGGATAAGTTCGTCCGCCATATCATCCACCGCTTTTTTGACCCGCGCACGGGTCTTCTGCCATTCGCCGGAGTTGAGCCGGTTGAGCTTGATTTTGCCGTCGTCCTTCGGCCCGATGTATTTGGAAACCAGGTCGAGCTGGGTGACCGGGACATATAAAGTATCCGCCCCGGCATATTGGATTTTGATGTAATCCTTGACAATGCCGTGCAGATCCAGTTTGTGGATACCGTCGAAGATGCCGATGCCATGGGTGACGTGAACCACTGCGTCGCCTATGTTGAGGTCGCTCAGCGAACGAATTTCTTCTCCCTTGCGTTTTTTATACCGCTTTTTGGAGACCGTGCCCGGTTTGACGCTGGTGACGACCGCCAGCTTGATTTCCGGGTACTCAAATCCCGAGGAGAGCTTGTTTTCCAGCACAAACACCTTGCGGTAGATAATGTCCTTGACGTCCTTGGTGTAATCGGCAGGCAAGCCGTGTTTGCGCAGATCAGCAGCAAGGGTCGCCGCCGCCTTGGCGGTTCCGGCGAGCACCACGCAGCAATAGCCCTGCGCAACAAGGGCGGACAAATCCTCCGCCAGCAGTTTCAGCTCGCCGCCCCAGGCTGAGGTCTGCACAGCAGTCGCGGTGATGAGTTCCTTCAGCCGCAATTCGTTGCCCTGGGCAAAGGTGTCAAGGTAAACCGTGCGGTTCTCCTGCAAAATGTCATTCATTCGGGAAAAGTCCATGCAGAAGGTGTCAAAGCCCTTGCAGAGCTCCCCCTCCTCCAGCAGGATTTTAATATCCTCATGATGGGTCGCGAGAAACCCGCGGGCGCGCTCCCGCACTGCAACGTACTCGCTCACAAAAATGAGCGGCTCGTCAAAGTAATCGAGCAAAGTCGCGGGCTGTTCATACACCGCGCCAATGTATTTGTCATACGAGGGCAGCTCCAGCCCGGATTTCAGGCGTTCCGCATCAACCCCGAATTTCGCGGCCACCGCGCTGTCTTTTTTATGATGCTTAAGGGTTTCCTCGATAAGCTGGACAAGCGCCTCCGGCGACTCGGCCAACACCTCGTAGGCAGGGGTAATCCGCACCTCTTTTATTGTGTCCACCCGGCGCTGGGTGTCGAGTTCAAACACCGAAATGGTGTCGATTTCATCCCCCCACAATTCAATTCGCACCGGGGCCGGCAAATCGGGCGGAAACAGGTCGACAATGCCGCCGCGCACCGAAAACTGCGAGGTACCGTCCACCTGATCGCGCCGTACATAGCCCGCGCGGACCAGCGTTTTCACAATCTCCGCCAGTTCAATTGGCTGGCCGGGCTTTAACTTTACGCTCCGGCGCGCCAGCTCCTCCGGCGGAATGGTATATTGCAGCAGCGCGTCGATGCTGCAGCAGACCACCCGGCACCCGCCCCGCATGATACGGGAGAGCACCCCCAGACGCTGCTGCTCGTATTCGTGTGATACGCCTTCAATGCTGCGAAAGACAAAATCCTTTGCCGGGTATAGAACCGCCGCTTCCTCTCTGAGCATGGCGTTGATATCCTCGCAAAAACGGCGGGCGGCAAGTTCATCGTCAGTGATAACCAGACAGGGACCGTATGCCTCAGCCGCGGCGGCAACCAGATTTGCCTTGTGTACGGCCGAAAAGCCCACCGCCATTGCAGGCAGTGAGCGGGATTGAATCGCTTGATTGATGCGGATAAACGGATCGTACTTTTCAAGGAGGTTTGTAAAGAGTTTCATCGGTTTCGTTCCTTTGCTTACCGGCTGAAGCGGTTCATCGCTTCGTCGATTTGATCTTCTACCAGCAGGGATATGATTTCGGGGCAGGTTTCATACGCCTGCTCCATCTGCTTCTGCTGTTCCGGAGGAAACGCCGAAAGCACCCAATCGGCCAGATTATAATCCGGGCGGGGTTTTGCACCAACGCCTAATTTCACCCGTGGAAAATTTTCAGAACCCAGGTGCTCGATGATGCTTTTAATGCCGTTGTGCCCCCCGGCGCTCCCCTTGCGGCGGATACGCAGCTTGCCGGGCGGGAGTGAAATATCGTCAAACAGAACAATAATCCTTTCCGGCGGGATTTTGTAAAACCGCGCGGCCTCACCGACCGCTTCCCCGCTCAGGTTCATAAAGGTCTGCGGCTTCATAAACAGGCAGCGTTTGCCGGCAACGGTGCCATCCGCCACCTCAGCCTTAAATTTTTTCTGACGCATTTCAAGGTGGTTTGCTGCAAGGATGGCGTCCATTGCGCAGAATCCGGCGTTGTGGCGGGTCTTTTCATACTTGGGGCCGGGATTTCCTAATCCAACTACCAGGTATTCAATGTTTCCGCGCTGGTGCGAAATTTGTGCAAACAGGTCGAAGATACTCATATTTCCTCCCAAAACGGATCGCAAGCCAGCAAAACCCGCAAAAGCGAAGGAGGAGACCCCACCGGTTCATCCTTTTCTTTTGCAGGCTTTGCTCGGTATGTATCCAATTTAATGTGATATCCCTATTAGATAAAGAGCGGCGAAACCGGTTTATCCAGGTAAATGCGCTCAATGGCTTCGGCAAAGACCGGCGCCACCGGGAGCTGCTTGATTTTGTCGAGTTTCTTTTCCTCTGGCAGCTCAATGGTGTCAAGAAAAACAAGTTCCTGGATAGGGCTTTCCGCAATCCGCTCAATGGCGGGGCCGGAAAGTACGCCGTGGGTCGCGCAGGCGTACACTTCTTTTGCACCGCCCTTTTCAACGATGGCTTTCGCGGCGTTGCAGAGGGTGCCTGCGGTGTCAATCATATCGTCCACCAGGATAACCCGTTTGCCCTGCACCTCGCCGATGATGTTCATCACTTCTGAAACATTGGCGCGCTGACGGCGCTTGTCAATGATGGCAAGCGGGGCGTCAAACCGGGATGCAAAATTTCGCGCACGGGTAACCGAACCTAAATCCGGCGAAACAATGACAATATCCTCTTTGCTGTCCTTAAACTTCTCATTGTAATAAGGAAGCAGAATCGGAACGCCGAGCAGATGATCCACCGGGATGTTGAAAAAGCCCTGAAGCTGTGCAGCGTGCAGATCCATGGTGAGGACACGGTCCGCCCCCGCCGTTGTAATAAGATCTGCCACCAACTTGGCAGAGATCGGGTCGCGCGCCTTGGCCTTGCGATCCTGCCGGGCATAGCCGAAATACGGAATCACCGCCGTGATCCGCCCTGCCGACGCGCGCTTGAACGCGTCGATCATCAGCAGAAGCTCCATCAAATTCTGATTGACCGGCGAGCTGGTCGACTGAACGACGAATACATCCGACCCACGCACCGATTCAAAGATGGAAACCGAAATTTCACCGTCGCTAAACGCTGTGACATCACTTTTGCCAACGGGCAGGCCCAGCTCGCGCGCAATTTCATGTGCAACCTTCGGGTTGGAATTTGCAGTAAAGATTTTAATATCCTTGCCGTGTAAATTCATGTTATACTCCCTTCGCCTGTACTGCCATACGGCTGTTTAGCGTTCCTTCTTGTTCCGCAGTTTCCGGTAGGCGTAATCTTTAATCATCACCTGGTCGGCCCGCTCTACCGCGAGCGCGCCGTCCGGTACATCCTTGGTAATGGTGGAACCGGCTCCGGTGTACGCCGTATTGCCGATTTTGACCGGCGCCACAAGGTTTGTATTACAACCGATGAAAGCGTGGTCGCCAATGGTCGTACGCATTTTGTGTACGCCATCATAATTAACCGTGACAACGCCGCAGCCGAAGTTGACGTGACTGCCAACGTCGCTGTCCCCCACATAGGTCAGGTGGGCAATCGCGGTATGACTGCCAACGACAGAATTTTTGACCTCGACAAAATCGCCGATTTTCACGCCGGAATGGATTTCGCTGTTCGGCCGGATGTGGACAAACGGCCCCATTTTCACCTGACTGTGGATGACGCAGTCATACGCCTGCACATAATTGAGCCGGGTTTCATCGCCGACCTTTGCATTTTCCAAAAGACATCCCGGTCCAATTTCGCAGTTGGCGCCAACAGCGGTCTTTCCCTTTAAAATGGTATTGGGCAGGATCACCGTGCCCGGCTCGATGGTGACATCTGGCCCGATCATCACACCGTCGGTTGAAACAAAGCCCACACCGTTTTCAAGGTGTTTGTCAATGACCCGCTCTGCTGCAAGGCGGTTGAGGGCGAGCAGAGCCTTGCGGTCGTTCGCTCCAAGAGCGACGCAGGCGTCCACCGCGCAGTAAGCGCCTGCGCGTTTGCCGGCGGCAATCAGGGCGGAAATGGTGTCGGTCAGGTAAAACTCCCCCTGGGCGTTCTCGTTTTTTAAGTTCCAGAGCACCGAAAGCAGGTCGTCAGTCTTAAACCAGTACGCACCGGAATTGATTTCGGTAATGCGGAGCTGATCGTCGGAAGCATCCTTTTGCTCCACAATGCCGGAAATCCCGCTGCCTTTGCGGATGATCCGGCCATATCCCGCAGGATTTTCGAGGTTTGCTGTAATAACCGTAACGCTGTTGCCCTGTTCCTCGTGCTGGGCTAATGCGCCGCGGAGAGCCTCTTCATCCATAAAGGGAGCGTCCCCGCAGAGGACGAGCAGGTTGGAACCTGCGTGCGCCTTTAAAAAGTCCCCCGCCATCATAACCGCATGGCCGGTGCCGCGCCGCTCAGTTTGCAGAACAACCGGGTAAGCGCCGTTTAAATAATGTTCCACCTGTTCATGCTCATAGCCCGCAACCACGCAGATTTCCCCCACGCCGGAGGCCTCACACGCAGAAAGAACCCAAGACAGCATGGGTTTGAACAAAACCTCACACAGCACCTTGGGTTGTTTTGACATCATCCGCTTGCCGTCTCCGGCAGCCAAAATGACCGCTATGGTTTCACTCAAAGCGAACTCCACTCCCTTGTTATGTACTTGTAAACACGCCGTTTTCTGTACTTATTATCTCAATTTCAGGGGCGTTTTGCAAGCCTAATTTGTCAAACTCTATAAAATACACTGATTTCAGGTTTTTTTCCAAAAAAATTTGATAAATATATAGAAAACCCGGCGAATGTTTGGTATAATGTGAGACGAGCCTAGAGAAACAAGGCATTACAAAACACTTTCTCGTCTTGCCTGCAAACAACCTTTGCGGGCTTGATCTGCGAGGCTTTGTAAAAAAAATTTGGAGGTAGTTGCAAGTGAGCAAAAAGTACGTGTATCTTTTTTCCGAAGGCAATGGAAAAATGAGAGAACTGCTCGGCGGTAAAGGTGCGAACCTGGCTGAAATGACCAATCTTGGCCTGCCGGTTCCGCAGGGTTTTACCATCACCACCGAAGCATGCACCCAGTACTACGAAGACGGTAAGAAAATCAATGACGACATCCAGGCTGAGATCATGGAATACATCGGCAAAATGGAAGAGATCGTCGGCAAAAAATTTGGCGACCACGAGAATCCGCTTCTCGTTTCGGTCCGTTCCGGCGCTAGAGCTTCTATGCCTGGTATGATGGACACCATCCTCAACCTCGGCCTCAACGAGGAAGTTGTTGAAGTCATGGCGAAGAAATCCGGCAATCCGCGCTGGGCTTATGACTGCTACAGAAGATTTATTCAGATGTACTCCGACGTTGTTATGGAAGTCGGCAAAAAGTACTTTGAAGAGCTCATCGACAAGATGAAAGAGGAAAAAGGCATCACGCAGGATACCGAGCTGACCGCCGAGGACCTCAAAGAGCTTGCAAACCAGTTCAAAGCTGAGTACAAAGCGAAAATCGGCGAAGAGTTCCCGTCTGACCCGAAAGAGCAGCTCATGGGCGCTATCAAGGCTGTTTTCCGTTCTTGGGACAACCCGCGCGCCAATGTTTACAGAAGAATGAATGACATTCCGTATTCCTGGGGTACCGCTGTCAACGTCCAGATGATGGCGTTCGGCAACATGGGCGAGACCTCTGGTACTGGCGTTGCATTCACCAGAAACCCGGCAACCGGTGAAAAGAAACTCTTCGGTGAGTTCTTAATGAACGCTCAGGGCGAAGACGTTGTTGCTGGTGTGCGCACCCCGCAGACCATCGATCAGCTCGCTGAAGTTATGCCGAACTGCTACAACGAGTTCGTTGAAATCTGCCACACTCTGGAAAACCATTACCGCGACATGCAGGACATGGAGTTCACCATTGAGGACAAGAAACTCTACATGCTGCAGACCCGTAACGGCAAGAGAACTGCTGCCGCTGCTCTGAAGATCGCCTGCGACCTCGTGGACGAAGGCATGATTTCGGAAAAAGAAGCGGTTGCAATGATCGACCCGAGAACCCTCGATTCCCTGCTTCATCCGCAGTTTGACGCTGCCGCTCTGAAGAAGGCAACTCCGGTTGCAACTGCTCTGGCTGCTTCTCCGGGTGCTGCCTGTGGCCGCGTTGTCTTTACCGCTGACGACGCAAAAGAGTGGGCTGAAAAAGGCGAGAAAGTTGTTCTTGTTCGTCTGGAAACCTCTCCGGAAGACATTGAAGGCATGGTTGCCGCTCAGGGCATTCTGACCGTTCGCGGCGGTATGACCTCCCATGCGGCAGTTGTTGCGCGTGGTATGGGCACCTGCTGTGTATCCGGCTGCGGCGAAATCAAAATGGACGAAGCCAACAAGCAGTTTGAGCTTGCGGGCAAAGTTTACAAAGAAGGCGACTACATCTCCCTTGATGGTTCGACCGGCGCCATTTACGGCGAAGCAATTCCGACTGTGGAAGCTTCCATCTCCGGCGAATTCGGCCGTCTGATGGCTTGGGCTGACAAGTTCCGCGTTCTGAAAGTTCGCACCAACGCTGACAATCCGCGTGATGCGAAACAGGCGAAAAAATTTGGCGCTGAGGGTATTGGCCTCTGCCGTACCGAGCACATGTTCTTCGAGGCAGACCGTATTCCGGCTATCCGCGAGATGATCTGCTCTGACACCGTTGAAGGCCGCGAGAAAGCGCTTGCGAAACTCGAGCCGATGCAGCAGGGCGACTTCGAAGCCATGTACGAGGCAATGGAAGGCAACCCGATCACCATTCGTTTCCTTGACCCGCCGCTTCATGAGTTCGTTCCGACCAGCGAAGAGGATATCGAGCTGCTCGCGAAAGACACCGGCAAATCGGTTGCAGACGTTAAAGCAATCATTGCTTCCCTGCATGAGTTCAACCCGATGATGGGCCACCGTGGCTGCCGTCTGGCGGTCACCTACCCGGAAATTGCTGTCATGCAGACCAAAGCGGTCATCAAAGCTGCTCTGGCTGTCAAAGCGAAACATCCGGATTGGGACATCGAGCCGGAAATCATGATCCCGCTGGTTGGCGAAATCAAAGAGCTGGCTTACGTGAAATCCGTTGTTGTTGAGACCGCTGATGCAGTTCTCAAAGACGCTGGTTCCGACATGCACTACAAGGTTGGCACCATGATTGAGATTCCGCGTGCTGCTCTGACCGCTGATGAAATTGCCACCGAGGCTGAGTTCTTCAGCTTTGGCACCAACGACCTGACCCAGATGACCTTTGGTTTCAGCCGTGACGATGCTGGCAAGTTCCTTGGCGCATACTACGACAAGAAGATTTACGAGAACGATCCGTTTGCGAAGCTCGATCAGAAGGGCGTTGGCAAACTGGTTAAGATGGCTGCTGACCTCGGCAAGCAGACCCGCCCGGACATCAAGCTCGGCATCTGCGGTGAGCACGGCGGCGATCCGTCCTCCGTTGAGTTCTGCCACAACGCAGGCCTCACCTATGTTTCCTGCTCTCCGTTCCGTGTTCCGATTGCCCGTCTGGCTGCTGCTCAGGCTGCAATCAAAGCTGAATAATCAGGAAACACCAGTTTTATAACAGTATAACAGGCGCATGATTCTGCCGAATCATGCGCCTGTTGCTTTACAGTGAATGGCCAAATGGTGTATAATAAATACTAATTTAGCGAATAAATCCCTTTTGGGATATTAGGAGTTTAATATGAAAGAATATGATGAGGCTACACTAAAACGGGTTCAGCAAATCGAACTGGGAATTTTAAAGGATTTTATAAAAATTTGCACCGAAAACAACTTATCTTATTTTGGCCTTGCGGGGACTGGTATCGGTGCTATCCGCCACAAAGGATTTATCCCCTGGGACGATGATATTGACGTTGGCCTGCCGCGTAAGGATTATGAAAAATTCCTCCAAATTGCCAAGCAGCAGTATGGTGACCGGTATACGGTTATGAACGCGGAGGAAAATGAAAATTACCCTCTCATGACCACTCGCTGGATGCTGAAAGGAACCGAATTCCGGGAAGATTCTCTGAAAGATATCGACTGCGAATTGGGAATTTTTTTGGATATTTATCCCTTTGATAACCTTTTTGACGACGCTAAAAAACGAAAGCGCCAAACACTGGCAGCCTGGTTCTGGAGCAAGATGTTGATTTTACGGAGCATTCCGCACCCTGTACTGGGTTTTACCGGAGCAAAAGAAAAACTGGTTCGTTTCGCCTGTGTTACCATTCATTACTCCATGCGGCTGTTCCACATTTCGAAAAAATGGCTTTATCAAAAAGGGAAAAAAGCCAGTATGAAATGCACGGAGCAAACCACCGAGTATCTTGGCTATCTTTGCGATACCGATCCCTACTCCAACACCATTTCATCCAAAGAATTATTCCCGGTTCTCTACATGGACTTTGAGGATGTTCAACTGGCGTTTCCAAGCGGAATTGATCAGGTGCTGCGGCGTATGTTCGGCGATTATATGCAGCTCCCACCCGTAGATAAACGGAAAAACCATTATCCGTATCGTTTGGATTTTGGGGATAAATAAAAAGAGCAACTAGGAAGTAGGAAATTACATGTATAAACAGTACCCAGAAGATGTTTTGCGTAATCTTCAGCTTGTTGAAACTGATCTGTTAAAGGAATTTGTAAGAATTTGTGACAAGCATGACCTCGATTACTTTTTAACCGGCGGAACCGCTATTGGCGCTATCCGTCACAAAGGTTTTATTCCCTGGGATGACGATATTGACGTCGGCCTGCTGCGCGATGATTACGAGAAATTCCTTGAAGTGGCGCCATCCGAAATTAAAGAGCCTTATGAGGTCGTTAACGCGCGCACCAATCCACATTTCCCGGCTTGTAACAGCAATCTTTCCAAAAAAGATTCTTTACATATTCCGGAGGAATTTAAAAACTGCAAATATCAATATGCCATCGGCATTGGAATTTTTCCGTATGACAATGTTCCGGAGGATGCCGCCCTGCGTAAAAAGCAAATTCGCAAAGCATGGTTTTGGAGTAAGCTCCGTTTTTTACGCGCTACCCCCTCGCCTCATCTTCCGATTAAAGGAATTGGAGCAGCAGTGGCAAAAGCTGCCTGCGCAGTCATACACTACGCAATGGTAGTTTGCCGCATTTCAAACCGTTGGCTTTACCGGCAATATGAAAAAGCGGCTATGAAATATCACAATCAAACAAATTTGTATACCGATATGAGTGATACAAAGCCCGAAATCTGGCGTGTCACCAAAGAAGACATCTTTCCCGTTCAGTATGCCGAATTTGAACAAATTAAAGTTAAAATTATGAACCACAACCACGAAATGCTGACCAATGGATTTGGTGATTATATGCAGCTCCCCCCCGTTGAAGATCGCAAAAATCATTATCCTTCCACGCTGGAATTTGGTAAAATAGAAAATGATGAGAAATAATAGCAGGTTTTGCTTATCCCGTTTTATAATTGGGAACACCAGTAATCTTCCAAAAAAAATATTTTTTTGGAATATGATGGGCAGCATGATCAATTCCCTTGCCTCTTTTCTGCTGAGCATGATTGTTACAAGGGTAACCGGAGAGGTTGTTGCCGGTGTCTTTGTTTATGCGTTTGCACTTGCTCAGCAAATGCAAAGCATAGGGAGTTATGAGGTCCGCCCATACCAGTCTACCGACATTAATGAGAAATACCCTTTTTCGGTGTATTTATCGGCCAGAATTGTTACCTGCGCACTTATGATGATCATCAGCACCGTGTTTATTTTAATAAAAAGGGATTCTCTATATAACAGTATTGTCATCTTTTTAATGTGCCTTTACCGAATGGTTGACTCTGCCGAGGATGTATACCAGGGGATGTTCCAACAAAAGGGGAGACTGGATATTGCCGGAAAGGCATGGTTTTTTCGGGTCTTTACGTCAACAGTCGCCTTTATTGTCACATTATATTTAACCCAAGATTTAATCATCACTACATTGGTAGCAATTATTGTCGCCTTTCTGGGTTTGTTCCTTTTGAATATAAATGTCGCGAAAAAATTTGTTTCTCTTAAACCAGACTTTCATTTAAAACCTCTCTGTAGTCTATTATTATCCTGCCTTCCATTATTTCTTGGCGTATTTCTTTTGCTTTATATTTACAATGCCCCTAAATATGTAATTGACCAAACGTTAGCGCCTGAGTATCTCACCTATTATAATGCTTTATTTATGCCAACATTTGTCATCAACCTGTTTAGTGGCTTTGTACTAAAGCCAATGTTAAACTCTTTAGCCGACAGTTGGTACCATGGTAAATTTTCACAGTTGAAATCGACAATTATTAAAATGTCGGCCGGGATTATGGGGTTCACTCTGTTTTTAGTGGTCTGCGCATATTTTTTAGGGATCCCGGTTCTTTCCTGGTTCTATTCTGTGGACCTCTCCCCTTACCGGTCTGAGTTGTTAATTCTACTGATCGGCGGCGGATTCAGCGCAATATCCGTTGTCTTTTACTATGCGGCAACCGTCATGCGTGAACAAAAATCCATTCTTGCTGTTTATGCCATTACAGCGTTAATTGCTGTTATATCAACTCCATATATGATAAAAACAATGGGATTGTGGGGAGCATCGCTTATTTACCTCTTGCTCATGGTTTTTATGACCTTATTGTTTGCCGTCATCGATATTTATTACATTCGCAAAGCACAAAAAGGTGTGGGATAAAATTCATCCTACACCTTTTTCCTTTTCCGCTTGCCTTTGTTCATACAATGTGATATGATTGTAAAATATGAACAAAATATGTTGAAGAGGATACTTTTATGCTGAAAAAATGTTTGAGTGTTGTCCTGGCCGCTCTTTTGATATGCGGCGTATTTTCCGGCTGCACCCAAAAAGATGAAAACACCGTTATCATTTATTCCAGTTCAGAAGAATACCGAAATGAATATGTCACGGAACGGTTAAAGCAGGAATTTCCGGATTATTACATCCGCCTGATCTACCTGCCAAACGGTAAAAATGCAGCCAAGGTCAAAAGCGAGGGCAAAAACAGCAAAGCCGACATCATTCTGGGAATGGAAACCGGTTACCTGACCAGTATTCAGGATCATTTGGCCGACCTGTCCGAGTATGACACCTCCAACTACCTGGAGGATATGAAATCCCGTGGCCATAAATATCTGGGTTGGGAGCGTTACAGCGGTTCCATTATTATCAATCCTAAAACGATGAAGGAAAAGAATCTTCCGGTCCCTGAATCCTATGAAGACTTGCTCAATCCGGTTTACAAGGATTTAATCTGCATGCCAAACCCCAAAGCTTCAAGCACCGGTTACATGTTTCTGAAAAGCCTCTGCAATGCATGGGGCGAGGACAAGGCGTTTGATTATTTTGACAAGCTGGCAGAAAATATTTATCAGTTTACTTCATCCGGTTCCGGCCCGGTTAACGCGCTGGTTCAGGGTGAAGCGGCAATTGGCCTTGGCATGACCTTCCAGGCGGTGGAGCAGATTAACAAAGGGGTTCCGCTTGAAATTCTGTATTTTGAAGAGGGATCGCCCTATTCAACCGGCGGCATGGCTGTTATTGACGGGCGTCTTGAAAACAAGGCAGTGAAAGACGTATTTGATTTTCTGGCGAACACCATTGTCTATGAAGACAAAGAAAAATATTCGCCAGAGCAGATTTTCAAGGATCAGGTCAACAGCACCCCCAACTACCCACAGCATATCCCCTACGCTGATATGTCCGGGTTAGAGGATTTAAACGATAAAACGCGGCTTTTGGAGAAATGGAGATTTTAGGATGGAAAACATTTTAACCATACAGGGACTCTGCAAAGAGTACGGCGATAAAACCATTTTAAATCATTTGGATTTTGAGGTGCACCAAGGGGAATTTCTCTCGGTCTTAGGGCCTTCTGGATGCGGAAAAACCACTCTGCTGCGGATCCTGATTGGGATTTCTCAGCCCACCTCCGGCAAAATTCTGAAAAACGGAACCGACATTACAAAGCTCGACCCTTCCAAACGCGGAATGGGCATTGTTTTCCAGAACTACGCGCTGTTTCCAAACATGACGGTTTTGCAGAATGTGGAGTACGCACTGAAATTCCAGCCGGATTTAAAAACGCGTGCCCGTCAGATTGCGCTGGACGCCATTGAGCAGGTCGGTATGACCGAACACCTTGGCAAAAAGCCGCACAAACTCTCCGGCGGTCAGCAGCAGCGGGTTGCGATTGCCCGCACCCTGGCGCTGGAACCGGAAATTATTCTGTTTGACGAACCGATGTCCGCTCTTGACGCCGCCAACCGCCTGACCTTGCGCGCAGAGCTTAAGCGCATCCAGCGGGACCATAACATTACGATGGTTTACATTACCCATGACCAGGAGGAGGCGTTTACCATGTCCGACCGCATTATGGTCATGAGTGAGGGGCATATTGAACAGCTTGACACGCCGTTTGAAATTTACAACCATCCGGTGAACGATTATGTCCACACCTTTGTGGTTGACCATCTTAAGACCAAGCTCTCCGCACTGCTACAGTGCATGGGGAAATCACTATGAGGCGGGTCAATAAAGCCGGCCTGACGGTAAAGCTGCTGCTTATCCTGTTCATGCTGGTTTCGGTCATCTTCCCGCTCTGCTGCATGCTGCTCAATCTTTTTGAGGTTGACTTTGGGGCGATTGTCTCTTCTCCGCAGTTTTTGAGCGCCTCTCTCAACTCGGTCGTAGTGGCCCTGTGCGCTACTGTTATATCGGTGGCACTCGCCATTGTGCTGGCCTGGTGTCTTGCACGCTCCAACATCCGGCGCAAAAATCTAATTGCCATGCTGCTGGTTGTCCCAATGCTGATCCCCTCCATTTCACACGGCATGGGGTTAATTGTACTGCTCGGTTCCAACGGCGTACTGACCAACCTGCTCAACCTGAAGTTTAACATTTACGGGTTCTGGGGTATTGTCATCGGTTCGGTCATGTATTCCTTTCCGCCTGCCTTTCTGATGCTGCTCGACATCTTCAAATATGAGGATTACGCCGTGTACGAATCCGCGCAGGTGTTAGGGGTGCCAAAATGGCGGCAGTTTACCTCCATCACCATGCCTTATCTGCGCAAACCGCTGATTTCAGTGCTGTTTGCCACCTTTACCCTGATTTTTACCGACTACGGCGTCCCACTGATGGTGGGCGGCAAGTTTACCACCCTGCCGGTCTACATGTACAACGAGGTCATCGGCCTGCTCAATTTTGGAAAAGGCGCTGTGGTTGGCCTTGTACTCATTATTCCGGCTCTGGTCGCCTTTTTGTTTGACTTCTTCAACAAGGACGTCGGCAACATGTCCTTTACCCCGAAGCCTTTTGAGGTAAAAAAGAGCAGGGCGCGGGACGGTTTGGCCTATTTTCTGACCATTGCCACCGTTGTGCTTATCCTGCTGCCCATTGTCGTATTCGTCCTGCTGACCTTTGTGGAGAAATACCCGGTCAAGATGAATTTCAGCATGGAAAACATCTTAAAGGCAATGGATCTCGGTGCGGTCGAATATCTCATCAACTCATTGGTAATTGCATTGTTTACCGCGCTCGTTGGGGTCATAGTTTCTTATATAACCGCTTACCATACTGCGCGCAGCCGGGGGACAAGCTCCAAAATGCTACACCTGTTTTCGATTACTTCTCTGGCAATTCCGGGTATTGTGCTCGGTCTCTCCTACTCGCTCGCTTTCCAGCAGTCTCTCCTTTACGGCACCATTGCCATTTTAATTTTAGTGAACATCGTTCACTTCTTTGCATCGCCTTACCTGCTTGCCTACAATGCAATGGGCAAGATCAATCCGAACTTCGAACCGGTGTCGCGGACACTCGGCGTCAAACGCTGGCGGCTCATCAAGGATGTTTTTGTGCCGCAGACCTTTGACACCATTCTGGAGATGTTCTCCTACTTCTTTGTCAACGCGATGATCACCATTTCAGCCGTTTCATTTTTGAGCAACGTCAGCAACATGCCGCTTTCCCTAATGATCCCGCAGTTTGAGGGGCAGACCATGCTGGAAAGCTCGGCTTATATTTCGCTGCTGATTTTAATTGTCAACGTCGTCCTCAAAGGGCTTATTTACCTGGCAAAACGGATCTACATCCGCCGCACCGCTTAAATTTGTAAAAGAAGGTACTGTATTTCATGGAACTCAACCGAAAACAATTTGATGTATTGACCGACCTTGTCTACCACGGAGAGCAGGAACGCACCCAGCGGGAGATTGCCGAAAGCACCGGTAGCTCGCTCGGAACGGTCAACAAAACCCTGGCTTCCCTTCAGGAGGCAGGCCTTGTTCAAAAAGGAAAGGTGACAAACGCCGGGTTGGAAGCGCTGGAGCCCTACCGTGTCAAACGGGCGGTCTTTATTGCGGCCGGATTCGGCTCCCGCCTGGTACCGGTTACCCTGAACACCCCCAAACCGCTGGTTCGGGTCAACGGCACCCGGATGATCGACACCCTGCTTGATGCGGTTGTAGCCGCCGGGATTGAAGAGATTATTGTGGTGCGCGGTTATCTCTCGGAACAGTTTGATCAGCTCCTTTACAAATACCCACAGATCAAATTTATTGAGAACCCCATCTATAATGAAGCGAACAACATTAGTTCTCTGATGCATGTGCGCTACCTGCTCCGGCAGGCCTATGTACTGGAAGCGGATCTGGTGCTGTACAATCCCAAGCTCATCACCAAATATCAATACACCAGCAATTATCTCGGCGTTCCGGTCGAAATGACTGACGACTGGTGCTTTATGACCAAAAAAGGAGTCATTACCAAGCTCTGTATTGGCGGCACCAACTGCCACCACATGTACGGTATTTCCTATTGGAACAGCTATGACGGCGCCAAGCTCGCCGAGCACATCAAACAGGTTTACGAAATGCCGGGCGGCAAGGAACGCTATTGGGATCAGGTCCCGCTGGAGTATTTCATCGACCAGTACAAGGTTGAGGTGCGTGAATGCACCTTTGACGACATTATTGAAATTGACACCTATAAGGATTTAAAAAAGATCGATAAACTCTACCGCTAAAAAAGGAGCCCTTCAAGGGCTCCTTTTTTACTGCTTCGACGTGCGAACTGCCGCCCAAGCAAACGATCGCAGACCAGTCTGACTGCAATGCCGGACAGCGCTGGTGCGCCAGCTTCACCGCAGCCGTGGCAGTTCCACGTGTCCATTTAAAAAATTTATATCAAACTGGCAGAATTGCGAAAACCAACACGGAATTATCGGCAGATTCATCGCTGTTCTTTCCGGGCGCCGTATGATAAAATAAAAGCATCATGCAAAATATGGAGGAACCGATATGCAATATCCAGCATCTGTGGAAAAATGGGGCGTTTTTGAGGTTGCCTGTGAAGGCTTTCAGGATGGGAACCCCTTTACCGATTATACCATCCAGGGCCGTTTTGAAGGAGCGGACGAGCAGATAATTACAACCGGCTTTTACAACGGAAACGGCGTTTACAAAGTGCGCTTTATGCCGTCCCACGAGGGGGAATACCGCTTCCGCATCAGCGGGAACTTTTCCCAAAATGTTTTTGAGGGCAGTTTCACCGTTACCGCTCCGCGGGAGGGCAATCACGGCCCCGTCCATGTGCAGGACATCTACCACTTTGCCTATGCAGACGGAACCCCCTGCTATCCCATTGGCACCACCTGCTATGTTTGGGAGCTGCAGTCCGACGAGCGCATCCATCAGACGTTGGAAAGCCTGAAACAGTCCGGCTTTCAAAAAATACGCTTCTGCATTTTCCCCAAGCATTACGACTACAACCTGCACGAGCCGCGTTCCTACCCCTACGAAGGCACGCCGATGGACAGCAGCGTGCTGACCAAGGAAAATTTTTCGGAATACACCGGCAAGACCGAGGGCAACCATTGGGATTTCACCCGCTTTTATGTGCCGCACTTTGAACACATTGAGTCCTGTATCCTCGCGCTGCAGGAACTTGGTATCGAGGCGGATCTCATCGTCATGCACCCTTACGACCGCTGGGGCTTTGCCCAGATGAACCGCGCGCAGGATGAACTTTACTGGCGGTATGTCATCGCGCGGTTTTCGGCTTACCGGAATGTCTGGTGGTCGCTCGCCAACGAATACGACCTCATGAAACACAAAACCGAAGCGGATTGGGAATTTTACGCGAGCCTGCTCTGTGAATGCGATCCCTACCAGCACCTGCGTTCCATCCACAACTGCATGCCATTTTACGACCATACCCGCCCCTGGATCACCCATTGCAGCATCCAGCGGCAGGACGCCTATAAAACCGCCGAACTGGTCAACGAATGGCGCGCCGCCTACCACAAGCCCGTGGTTCTGGACGAAATTGCCTATGAGGGCGATATCCAGCACGGCTGGGGCAATATCACCGGCGAGGAGCTGGTGCGCCGCTTCTGGGAGGGCGCCTGCCGCGGCGGATATCCCGGCCATGGAGAGACCTACCTGAGCCCGGATGACGTGCTGTGGTGGTCGCACGGCGGCACTCTCAAAGGAGAAAGCTGGAAACGGGTCAATTTTCTGCTGCAAATCCTGCGGGAGGTCCCCGGCGGCTACCTGAAGCCCTACGAACGCGCCGCGTGGGATGAGGTCTGCGGCGTTCCTGAGAATGGGGAGCCCGGCGGCTTTTACCTGTACTATTACAGCTTCATGCGTCCCTCGTTCCGCGAATTTTACTTTGACGATTCCACCAGGTATCAGGTGGAGGTCATTGATACCTGGAACATGACCATAGAACCGCAGGGTATTTTCTGCGGCAAATTTAAAGCCACGCTGCCTGCCCGTCCGTTTATGGCGGTTCGCATTCGGAGGGTATAATAAATTGAGAAAAGGCTTTGCCAAAGTTGGCAAAGCCTTTTTTGACGTTATTCCGAACCGTCAATCAAATATTGATACGAAACATTAAAAATTTTCGCTAACGCCTGTAACTCAATGTCTGTCACATACCGTTGATTTGTCTCAATTCGAGTAATGACATTTTTATCCATATCAAAACCATTTAATTGTAATTGTTTTGCTAAATCCCGCTGCGAATAACCTTTTAAAGCGCGCAGTTCCTTAAGGCGGCAACCAATTAAATTTTTTGCCCCATTTGAACTACGCGGTTTTGGCATGCGACACTACTCCTAACTTTTGTATCATTTTCTGCACCATGTCTTGATTTTATACCAAATCCATGTTAGAATCGGTTGTAAAAGTGAGACAAGCAGAAAAATAAAAGCGTGCCGATCCAATAAAAAACCGCTGTGACTCTGCACAGCGGTTTGTAACCTTTAAAAAAATTTAAGCTGCATATCCCCATAGCCCATTTTGTAAGAGCGGATAATCTCCTGCATGTCATACAGCAGGCCCTTTTGATCGCAGGCACGGCGAAAGACCTCCCACAGCTGTTTGGCCCGCGGCGAGGTACAGAGATAAGAATCGCCGTACTGCTTCCGGTACTGCTCGGAAAGCCCGGGGTACGACTCGTCCAGGCGAGTGTAATACCACTCGCGGTTGCCCCGCCGCAGCGTCATGCCAAACGCGGGGTAAATAAACCGCGCGCCGCAGTCTGCCGCTCGCTCCACAATGGCGAGCACATTTTCCTCGCTGTCCTCCAAAAACGGCAGAACCGGCATGAGCAGTATCCCGGCATAGAGGCCGCGCTCCGCCATCTGGCGCAAAACTGCAAACCGTTTGGAAGAGACCGGCGCATTGGGTTCCACAAGCCCTGCCTGTTCGTCATCCGCTGTGGTGATCGTCACTTTAATCAACACCGGGGAATGTTCCTTAATATCGCACAGTACGTCCATATCCCGCAGGATAAGATCGCTTTTGGTGGCAATTCCCACCCCAAATTCGTAGGCGTTGAGCAGTTCCAGCGCGTGGCGGGTGAGCTTCAGCTCCCGCTCAGCGGGGTTGTAAGGGTCGGACATTGAACCGGTTGCGACCACGCCGGTTTTCACCTTGCGGCGCAGGTCGTTGCGGATAATTTCCAGCGCATGCTCCTTTGCGCGCACCTGGTCGAATGAATCAATGTGGTAACACTCGCTCCGGCTGTCACAATAAATGCAGCCGTGACTGCATCCCCGGTAAATGTTCATGTTGTAATCCGTGCCGAACCAGCCGCTTTTGGCACGGGTGACAATGGTTTTTGCCGGGATGTATTCCATAAGCGGCTCCTTATTCTTCGCCGTAAAGGTAGTTAACCACATCGACTACCTTGTCGTTTTTGTAATAGACCCGCGGCACACGGTGGCCAACCGCGCAAATCACCTCATAGTTGATGGTCGAAGCCATCCGAGCCAGGTCGTCTGCGGAGATGCTCTCCTTGCCATCCCGGCCGAATATGGTCACCTCATCCCCCATCCGCACGCCGGGGATATGGCTGACGTCAAGCATCAGCTGATCCATGCAGACGGTGCCAATGACCTTTGCACGCTGACCGCGCACCAAAAATTCAGCGCGGTTGGAAAGCGAACGGGAAAAACCGTCCGCGTAGCCGACCGGCACGGTGGCAACGACCATGTCGCGGTCGGAAACGAAGTGCCGCCCATAGCTGATCGAGGTTTCCGGCCCTACTGTTTTCACCATGGAAACCACCGACTTAAGCTCCATCACCGGGCGGAAATCCGGGTCAATCACCTCCGGGCTGGGATTGAGCCCATACAGGATGATACCCGCGCGCACAAAGGAAAAATGCTCGCTGTCCAGGCGCTCAATTCCGGCACTGTTTTTGGTATGCACCGTTTCCAAATGAACGCCGTTTTGTTCCAGTTTGGTTAAAATATCCTCGAACGCAGCAAGCTGCTTTTGGGTGTAATCCGCAGAGCACGCACTCGTTTCATCCGCTACGGCGTAATGGGTGAAAATGCCGGTGGGATGAAGGCCCGGCAGCTTGCAGACCGCAAGCAGCTCGCCCAAAGCATTGCTGTCGTCGTGGTGGACAAAACCAATCCGCCCCATTCCGGTATCAATTTTCAAATGGCACTCTACCGGCTGTTCGAATCCTGCCGCCTGTTCGCTAAGCTGGCAGGCGTATTCGGTGGAGTAAACCGTTTGAATCAGACGGTACTGAATCAGAAGATCGCAAAGCTCCACCGGGGTCATCCCCAAAATCAGGATACTGCCCCGTATTCCATATTTCCGCAGCGAAATGGCTTCATCAATATTGGAAACGCAAAACCATTTTACGCCCTGCCGCTCAAGTTCGGCGGCTATAACCCCATCGCCGTGGCCGTAGGCGTTTGCTTTTACCACCGCCATTACCTCAGCCCCCGGCGCCAGCGTACGAATATGCTCTAAATTATGCACCAAATGGTCCAAATTAATGTGCGCCCAACAGCGCTTCATAAAGCTTTGCATAGCTTCCCCCTACAAAATATAACGAAAAATAGACATATTATTCATAAATTATACATAATTTTCAAATATAATACAAACATTAAATATATTTAAACTGTGAATTTTATTAAAAATTTATGAACGGATGATGATTATGAAACACTTAACCGCTTGTTTTTCCGGCCCGCGTCCGGAAAAACTGTTACAACACTGGGACGAACAGCACCCTGAGGTTATACGTATCAAACGGGAATTACAGGCTAAAACCGTCAATGCAGCCATTGACGGCTACCGCATTTTTTTAAGCGGTATGGCGCGCGGCATTGATCTGCTTGCAGCTGAAACTGTTTTAAATTTAAAACAGGTACTCTCGGATCTGTATTTTGTTGCTGTAATTCCCTACCGGGGTCAGCGTTTTAGCGACCCGGAATGGGCCAGCCGCTATAACCGGGCGTTGGAAGGCGCCGACCAGGTAATTGTTTTGAGCGAACAATACCACAACGGCTGCTTTATGGAGCGCAACCGCTACATGGTTGAACAATCAGGCCGGCTCATCGCCGTAGTAAACGGAACCAAAGGAGGAACCGCCGCCACACTCCGTTATGCCGAAAAACAAGGGTTGGAAATTGACCTTATTGCAACCGCTTTACACAGTTTATAACCTTTTTTATTTTACTATATTTAAGGCTTGAAAACAACAGAAACTTTTTTGGCTTGTGAAGCCTTTATAACTTTTTGTATTAATCGCTCCAATTACACAACCTTTCAACCTTTTCAACACGTTTTTCAACAATTCAAATGGGAATAAAAAATGACGGGCATAACGCCCGCCGCAGATGAAGTGAGATGAAATAAGGATTTAGATAATAAAGGAGAGGGTAAAACAGAAATAATTCGTTTCTGCTCTTTTATTATAACAGCGAATCCAAAACGATGTATGAATAATATTGCCCGCAATCATGACCGATTTCTTAACTTTTTGAAAAACGCCCGCAACAATTTTGCCGATTCTTCCTGTAATACGCCCCGCTCCACCGCCGGGCGATGATTAAAACCACAGTCAAACAGGTCAAGCAAGGTTCCGCAGCAGCCCGCCTTGGGGTCCTCTGCGCCGTAGACCACCCGCTTGATTCGCGCATTGATCATGGCGCCTGCACACATTGGGCATGGCTCAAGGGTTACATACAGCTCACACTCATGCAGTCTCCAGCCCCCAAGCTTTTTACAGGCACGGTCAATGGCAAGCAGTTCCGCATGGAAAAGGGCGTTTTTTTCGGTCTCACGTAGGTTATGCGCCACCGAAACCACTTCATTCCCGCGTACAACAACGGCACCAATCGGCACCTCGCCAATTGCAGCCGCTTCTTCTGCCTGTTCCAGCGCCAGTTTCATAAAAATCAAATCGCGCTCTGCTGCCATAAGCTATACCACCTGAAAACAAACAAATACAAAGGCCAAAAGCGCAAGCACCATTGCTGCGCTTCCAAAGCAAATTATCGCACGCTGGCGGGTGCTCATCTGGCTGTTTTCCGGCAGAGGAATGGTAAACGCCGTTGGTTCCTTGCGTACAAACAACAGAAAGGCAAGGATACCCGTCGCCAGCAAGATAAGCGCAACCAAATTTCCCACCAAGCCGGCATATTCCTGCAACACCGTGCTAAATAGTACCATTTCAAAAAAGGAGAGCAGATTTACGAGAAAATGCAGAATGATTCCTGTCCAGAGAGAACCGGTACGAAGCACAAAATAGCCAATGACCAATCCCATTAAAAAGGCATTTGTCGCCTGCATTGCATTAAAATGCGCCAATGCAAAAAATATGGCGGAAGCCAAAAGCGCAACGCCATCGCCAAAGCAGCGCAGGCCCTGCATGATCACGCCGCGAAATAGGTATTCTTCCAAAAATGCTGGTACAACCGTCAGCAAAACAAGGCTCAACACCCAATCCAACGGGCTGGACGGCACCATGTATCCCGGCAGAGAAACCTCCCACCCATACTGGGAAAACATTCTCTGCAACAGCTCTACAAGAAAACTGCCAACCACCGACACCGCCAGAACCATTGGCAGGGAAAAAGCGACTAGCTTTGCCCGGGGCGCACGCATGACCGAACGAAAGGATATGTAATTTTTCAGCGTCAGGCTCAAATACAAAGCAGGGAGACCCAATTTTAAAACCGCAATAATGAGATTTACCACCAAAAGCATGGATTGTGCACCATAAATCTGCATTGTGGTAAAATTCACGCGAATGGGCAGCCCCAGGAAGGAAAGCAGCAATACAACCGGCATAGTGGCAAACAGCGAAATAACGACGTAAAGAATTAGGGCGACGCCGACATTGTTTGCCGCGTAGTGCAAACGACGGCGCTCCTGGGTTTCCGGATTGTTCAGCATAAAACCCAAACCGGGTACATAAGTATATCCGCTTTCTACACCGCCCTCTTCTGGCTGCTCCTGCTCAGAATAGGCTACCTGACTTTTGAATTCAAAGGGCTCGTTCAAAAAGATTTCTCCTTTGTACACCGCATGGTAAACAATTTTGATACAATTATTATAGCATGGTGCTTTTTTAAAAGCAACGAACGGTGCTTTTGGTACAGAAAAGTTTACAGTCCCGTCACAGGTACTGCCAAATCTATTTCAATTTGAGACAGCGGTTTATACCGTAGAAGGTTAACTTGCTATACCTCCCGTTTGCTTTCTCCAACAGCTTCCGCTATAATAGTGAACAAAGCAAAACAATTATGAGGTGACGCTATGAAAAGGATCCTGCGCTGCACGCCATTGGTTCTTTGCGTGCTCAGTTCAATCCTTCTCCTGTGCAAAATAATCGGCTTTTTCTTTGGATATCAATTCAGTCTTTATCACCATGAGGCATTTCTTGGGATTACAGCAGGACTTTTTCTTCTTTTAACATCAGCGCTGTTTTACATCAAGGTTTCCATAAACCGAGCAAACGCTGTTTTTGCTGCACTTGTTTTCCCGTTGGTTCTTATAAACAGCGTCTTTTTCCTTTCGCTGGATTGGAGCCTGACCACCCTTTTCCTGCTTATTCAGGTGGGCTGTGCCATAGTCGTTTATCTAAAGTTTGCGCGGCCGATTGTTCTAAAGTGGATTGCCGGAGTGGTGGCCGCACTTCTTTTCTTACTTCTGATATTCGCTTGTATCATGGCCTCTGTTTTTGGCGGCCTTTCCCATAACACGGTTGTAACGTCAATTACATCGCCGCAGGGAACCTATACCGCCGAAATAATTGACAACGACCAGGGCGCGCTGGGCGGCAATACATTTGTTGAAATCAAAAACAATGCGGAGATTCTCCCGTTTCTGATTGGGGAATTCAGCAAATCTTCTGTCCGCATCTACGCCGGCGAGTGGAATGAATTTGAAACTATGCAGCTTTATTGGCAGGATGAAAGTACCGTTGTTATCCAAGGAAAAACATACGATATTCACACCTGAACTTACAGCTGCTTCAGGCGGATTTCGGCGAAGTTTCGATAGAAATGCTCTTCCACCCAAAATAAGGAAAGAGGCGGGAAAATCCCGCCTCTTTCACATTTTTCATGTCAAACCATTGCACAACCGTTACGATGGCTCGCTGTGTTCCAACATCTCTGTTTCTGTAGTCCGTTCTGTTGACTCGTCGCGTTTTTGTGTCAGGATACAGAACAACACGCCTGAAACAATTAAAACCGCGCCAATTACAAACCAGAGATTGATGCTTTCTCCCAAGAACAACGCTCCCAATAGCACCGAGATCATGGGTTGAAGCGGATAAAACATGGAGCAGATGCTGGCATCCAAAATAGAGAGACTTTTCCCCCAAAAGAAATGCGCCGCTCCCATACAAACAGCACCCATATAAAGAATTGCGAGAATGGAGGGGCCGTCAATCTGTACAGGAGTGGTGGCCCACTCCACTGCGGCAACCGGAATGGTACAAACGGTACCAATCAACATCCCATAGGCAGTTACCTGGAGCGGATCATACTTCTGGGTCATTTTTTTAATGATCACCGACACAAACGCCCATAAAACAACTGCAAGCGCGGACAACAGGATGCCATAAATCATTCCGCCGCCGTCGACACCGCCGATTACCAGATAAACTCCGAGCAGTGCCGCCACAATGCTGATGATTTTCCGGAGCGTTAGCCGTTCTTTCAGCACAAGGGTTGCCGCCAGCATAATCATAACCGGATTTAAGGAATTAATGAGTGACGCGAGCGAAGCAGTTGCAAACTGCGTCCCCAAAAGCTGCGCCCCGGTTGTCATAAAGTAACCGAGAAAGCCAATAAAGAAAAAGTATTTATAGTCGCCGCGCTCTACTTTTTTTCCACCGGAGCGTCGTTTTTTTAAGAGCCAGGCGCCCATCAGCACCGCAACAGCAACCACATATTGCATCAAAGATACGGTAAACGCCGGAATTTGGTTCATCACAAATTTGCTGACCACATAAGAACTTCCCCAAAAACAGAAAGTCAGCAGCAAAAAGCCATAGGCACGCAGTTTCATCCATATACACCCTTTCATACAGCTCTTTTATTGTAAAACGGCCACAGGAAAATGGCTATTATTTTTTTGCTTTTTTTGGTAGAAATGTGTGCACTTCTCAAGGTGTTGTTTCGCATATACCGTCTATCCTCAAACAACTATTACGAAAGCGCATAATCTCTATCCATCAAAGAAATAGCTTGCTATTTTTACCATTGTTTTTCGCCCAAGGCTGTATCCGGTTTATGCGGGGTAATATCATTATAAGATGGGGATCAAAGCAAGACAACGTCGATTATCCCGCAGGGAAAGGAAATAGAACAAAAAAATAATCTTGCGGGTGTCAAACAAAGCGGCTGTACCGATTAGCTCTGTTGTACCACAGAAGAAGCTGTCTGCTGCGCTGCTCTCCAGACACAGCGACATTATCAATATAGGACATTCTTCCGGAAAGGCTGCTAAAAAAGGCAGGCTCCGGACACCAAAGGCGTTCCGGAGCCTGCTGAATGGCACCCCCGACCAGAATCGAACTGATAACTACCCCTTAGGAGGGGGCTATTATATCCATTTAACTACGGGGGCATATTAAATTGCACCGAAGGTTTGGTTTTCTCAAAAACCAAGCGGTAAAACCACTTAACATCAAACAAAATTATTATACTGGATTTTTACGGAAAAAGCAATCTTTAAATCCGCTTTATGCAGTTGAACTTTTGTGTTTGCTGATGTATAATGAGGAAAACCAACGGCAGAGTATTGCGAATTATAGTATGCTATAATTCTTTTTTTCTGTCATTTTTACCGACATTTGGAGGGCATTACTGTTGCATCAAATTGGGAAACGGCGCGGTGCTTTTTTAAACAACCCGGCAAGGGTCATTGTCGGGAGCTTTGCACTGCTGATTATTGTGGGCGCATTGGTTTTATCTCTTCCGTTTTGCAGCAGGTCCGGCACCTTTACCGACCTGTTTACCACCTTTTTTACGGCTACCTCAGCCTCCTGTGTCACTGGTCTAATCGTGGTGGATACCCATACCTTTTGGACTCCGTTTGGCCAGGGGGTTATACTCTGCCTGATTCAAATGGGCGGTCTTGGCATTGTTACCTTTACCACCTTTTTCAACATTGCACTGCGCAAACGCATGGCGCTTCATTCCATGAAACTTGCAACAGAGTCCGTTAGTGCTGTCGACCTGTTTGACACCCGTAAGCTCATTTCTTCCATTTTGGTCATCACCTTTTCCTGTGAAGCAATCGGCGCCGTCCTGCTTGGGCTGACCTTTGTTCCGCAGTTTGGTCTTAACGGCATTTTTTACTCAATCTTCATCGCCGTATCGGCATTTTGCAACGCCGGGTTCGATCCTTTTGGCTTTCTAGGAGAGTACTCCAGTTTGGTGCCCTTTGCCACCAATCCAGCTGTATTGATTCCGGTAGCGGCGCTCATTATTTTCGGTGGACTAGGATTTGTTGTCTGGTACGATGTGATCATGTTCCGTAAAAGCCGGCATCTGATCCTTCACACCAAGGTTGTACTGATTACCACCCTTCTTTTAATCGTCGTTGGAACCGTCTTTTTTCTGGTATTTGAATGGAACAATCCCCGAACGATGGCCAATATGGATGTTGGCTCTAAAATCAGCAACGCATTTTTCCAATCCGCAACTACGCGAACGGCAGGATTTAACTCCATTAGCATTGAGGGCATGAGCTCCATGTCAAAAATGCTTTCCATTCTTCTGATGTTTATCGGTGCAGCGCCAGGTTCTACCGGCGGCGGTATTAAGGTCACCAGCTTTGTTGTTATTATTATGACGGTGGTTTCGGTATTAAAAAACCGCAGCGAGACCATTGTTGGCCATCGGCGAATTGATCGTTTTACCGTATATAAGGCGCTGACCGTTACAACCGTCGCACTTTTTGCTGTTGGTCTTGCGACACTGACCATCTATTTTACCAACGATGTAACCGATAATTTGGATATTCTCGGAATTAACGCAGTCTTCGAATCGGTATCCGCCTTTGCAACGGTCGGGCTTTCCACCGGCGTCACCGCAATTTCAAACGAAATATCCAGAGTAATTTTAATGTTAACCATGTTTCTTGGACGTGTCGGGCCAATTTCACTGGCCCTTTCCCTTACCGCGAACTCCTCTTCGAAAAACAAAAATAAAAGCCAAATTATCCCCGAGGGGAAAATTATTGTGGGTTAAAACAAAAGGCACGGCGTATAATCGCCGTGCCTATATTATTGTAAACACAATCCATACCGCCAGCAGAAGCCAAATCAAAAAAACAGGGATCCCGTAATACCAATGTTTGGGTCTTCCGTTTTGCCACAAGGCCTTTGCAGCTGCACGGCATTCCGACAGAATACCATCCGGAATCAAACGAACCGAAAGCAACAGGAGCAATGGCAGGATAAGGAGATCATCCAAATAACCGAGAAGCGGAATAAAATCGGGAATCAAATCCACTGGCGACAAGGCATAACCAATGGTCACACCAGCGGCTAATTTTGCATAAAGCGGTGTGTCCGGATGACGAAATGCCAAATAAATAGCCGCTGTCTCCATTTTTAAATGTTTTATTTTGTTTTTCCAATTCATGCGGCAAACTCCTGAAAAAGCCCGACAGCCAAATTGACTGTCGGGCCTCACTTTTTTATGCAGCAGACGAGCTTTCAGCGGAGGAAGACGAGTCCGAGCTTGAAGAGTCAACGGTTCCCTGAAGCTTTTTGAGCGAATCCCAATCCGCTTCAGTAAAGAGCGTCTTAGCGGTAACAATTACTTGTGAAGCAACCTCGTTGCCATCCAGATCCCGCACAACCATCTTCAAATCCGGAGAAGCCTCCACATCAATGGGAGTATCACGGAAAATAATACGGTAATAATAGCGACCATTTCGGCTGCCCGCAATAAAAATTGGCTTAGAGCCGACAATCTCACCTGTTTCCGCGTTGACAATCTCAAACTGATAAGGTTCCTCAGTCTTCAAGCGCTCCTCTTCCGGCACCGAGGTTCCGAACTGATACTCCTGTTTATCCTGCAAATAAACAATAAAAGTCATCGGAAGTTCTTCACCATTGTTTAGGGCAAGGGTGATATCATCAGTTGTATACACCTTTCCGGTATGCTCTTCGCCCTCAAAAGCAAAAACATATTTATCAATGGTATCACCACGGCCAGTGAACAAAAAGATCAGAACGGCAGCAATAGCAACCGCTGCAAGGATAACAGCAATAATAATTTGCTTTTTGGTTTGAGCGCTCATAAATTCCTCCATACACTACTAGAATAAGAGATTAGCCACTCCTTGTTAGGAGTGGCTAAAGAAGAAAGATGGCTCCCCAAGTTGGACTCGAACCAACGACAACGCGGTTAACAGCCGCGGGCTCTACCGACTGAGCTATTGAGGAATATATCGAAAGG
>JBMNPF010000015.1:0-38731 GCA_050943475.1 Oscillospiraceae bacterium | reverse complement strand
ATTGTTGACATAGACAAAATCATTCAAAAGCTGTATGAGGACAATGTGATGGGTAAAATTCCCGAAGAGCGTTTTTACAAGATGTCGGCTGAATATGAAGCCGAGCAGAAGGTACTAGAAGAATGGATAACCAAATTAAAGCATACCATTGATACAACAAATGAACAGTCTCTCAATACCGACCGCTTTTTGGCACTGGTTAAAAAGTACACAGAAATTACAGAATTGGATGCAGAGATTATTCGAGAATTTATTGACAAAATTATAGTATTCAAGGCTGAAAAGGTAGATGGCCGCAGAACTCAGCGGATTCAAATTTTCTATAACTGCATTGGTGCTATCGACTTACCAAACTAAACGAAAAACGGCATAGCCGAATATCAACGACTATGCCGAATTTTTCAGGAATTACAAATCCCTATCTGACCGCCCCAAACGGGGGCTTTCTTTGTTTGCGTTTTTTTAGGATAATCCGGGCCGTTTCTCACTTCGAACAGCGGCGCCGACAACCTTTAGAAAATAGCTGACGTCCCATACACGGTGCAGTTCCGGCTCCATCTGGTTTGCATAGTCTACTGTTTTTTGCCAGAGTTCTTCTGCTTTTTCCTGATTTCCGAGAGCCATTTTTTCGAGAGTGCTGGCCATAAGCGAGCATATCTCGGCATGGACGAGAAGGTACTTCCATGTCATGCGGTCGTAGGAAGCGGCGGCTTTTTGAGCGGCCTGTTTAAGAAGTGGTTTTGTCTGTTGGATACGGGAAACAAGCAACTGGTAATCGCGAGCCCGCTCTGGATTTACAATTTCTTCTTCCAACCGGAGATAGGGCGGGTGAAATAATCTGGACAGGTCTTTGAAATAACACTCCATCTCCTCGGCGTACTCTCCAAAAACATCCTGAAAATACTGTTTCGCCACCTGCTCAAACGATGACTGGTGATTCCAGAGCGCTTTTGCCATTGCGGTCAATCCCAGCCCTGTGGGAAAAGCGGCTCGCTGCATCTGGCAGCTCATCATGCCGTTGAGGCCAAGCTTGTTCAGATCCTTCATATCTTCAAAAAGGACCTGCGCAGAACGGTAACCGCCGAGGTCAAAATTCCAGTCCCACAACATGTGGTAATCAAAGAGAAAACTGTCGCCGGTAAATCCGGCCTGCCAATCCCTTAGATACGCAAGATTATCTTCGACCTTGGTCGGCAGTTCCAGACGGTTGCGGCAATAAGGGACCGTTTGGCCTTGTTTTGATTCAATACCGTCCAGCAGGGTGTTGGAGTAGGTTCGGCTAATGGGTGCAAACATCATGCTGAAGCGCTCTTGATTCTCAATTTTGCGTTCCACCGGCGCCCAAAGAAGATCCATGTAATTGAGAAAAACAATTCGCGTCTTCAGTTCGGCCTGTTCCAAAGCGTTATTAATTTCATTGAGCAACTGGATGTAAAGGTCTGAGGGCTGGGATTTTCTGCATTCATCACATTCGCAGTGATTATTCGCTTCATCTGCAAGCCAGACATGAAGATAATCCACCTGCGGGTGCTTTTTTGCGTAAGCAACCACAAACTCGGTCACATTCCTGCGTACAGTGGAATTTGAATAGCAAAGATTGGTGTTGAGCGGGATTCCCTGCCAGATTCCGCGCTTTCCGTTTACCAGCGCAAAAGGGGCGGACTCTGCTTCTGAAAGATGATACTCCTCTGCATTCCATCCAAGACCGGGAATTCCAAAAGGCTCGCAGGTCCAGCCGTGCCCGACCCGATGCAGCAGCATACCACGCTTTTTAATCGCGTCAATGGTGGACTCAACCATGCCGGCTACTTCCTCTACGCTGGTTTCCTGCGGTTTCATCCCGGGATTGGAATAGTGTGAATACCACTGGTCAAAAAAGGTGTACGGTACCATGAACTGGTGAAAATAGCCGTTGAGCCCGGCTTTTGGCATCCATTCAATCATTTGCTGAACATGCTGGTAGGAACAAGCCCCTTCAATGCAGACGCCCCGATGACGGTAGGAGGCTTTTTCTTCTAAACAAACCGAAAAGCACTCCAAATTTTGATGCAGAATTTTTTCGCCGTCTTCACCCGGCCGGATCCAGCGGCAGCCCGCTTCCTGAAGGAACCGGTAGGCGGCGATCAACACACTTCTTGGATTGGAACCTTCGATGGTTCCGGCACCGTTTTTGACGTCGATGGCGATGGCGTCGTCCAATTCCGGGTTTTCGGTACAACGCTGACAACGATCGGAGACGGCAAGGCGGATCCCCTTTAAAGTGGAATCATCCTCTGCAATGCGGAGAATTGCTGCATCGACGGTTGGATCAATTTTGGGCAGGTATTTACACAGCTCTTCCGCTGCAAGGCAAATTGCGGGGCTGTTGCTTGATAAAAGAATCCTGATTTCCATTTCTCTCCTGCTTTCCCATCAATGATGTAAAATAGTACCTTCGCGCATAACAAAGGAAACATTGATATCTTCATCAAACAGGATTACGTCGGCAGTCTGCCCCGGCGCGAGACTGCCCCGCACGCCTTCCAGTCCAATGGATTTTGCCGGGTTGTAGCTTAACATCGCCACGGCCTGCGGCAGGGGAATACCAACATTTTTCACTGCATTTCGCAGCAGGACATCGGCTGTCGCGACACTTCCCGCAAAGGCGGTGCGGTCGGCGAGCATTGCTACTCCATCGGTCACCAGAACGGGCAGTCCGCCCAATTCGTATGTCCCTTCCGGCATGTCAGCCGGGCGCGTTGCGTCGCTGGTGAGCATGACGCGGTCCGGGCGTTTGCATTTGACCAGCAGCCGGATCATTTCGGGCGGCATATGTCTGCCGTCGCATATTACCTCTGCCTGGTATTCATCCAGTTCCAGAGCGGCTTCAATGACGCCTGCACGGCAGTAATAGTCGGGGGATTTTATCCCGCTCATTGCGTTAAAACAGTGGGTGACGTGGCTAAAACCAGCGTCCAGCGCCTGCCGCATGACAGCATAATCTGCGTCGGTATGTGCGGCGCTCACCAAAACACCGCGTTTTTTTAAATAAGCGGCCAGATCAAAAGCGCCCTCCAGTTCAGGGGCCATTGAAACGCGGCGCACATTTTCACCTCCATCCGAAAGGGATAAAAACGCCTGAACAGACGGGTTCTGAATGTATGCCGGATTTTGGGCACCTTTGTATTTCATGGCAATAAACGGCCCTTCCAAATGGATTCCCAAAATGGCCGCTCCACGGTGGGGTTGATGCATGGCATTCCGTACCGACCGGCAGGCGTTTTGAATCTGTTCAGGGGAAGCGGTTAAGGTTGTTGGCAGAAAAGCGGTAAGACCATGCCGGGCATGTGTTTCTGCAATCTGAAGAACGGCTTCTGTGGTAGCGTCCATTACGTCGGCCCCACCGCCTCCGTGAATATGGGTGTCCATCAGCCCCGGAGAAATGTAACGCCCTCCGGCGTCAATGAGCTGATCAGATGGGGAAGGCGAGAAATCCTCGGTAAAAACCTGAGCGATCCGGCCGTCTTCCAGAACAAGACCGCCCCGTTCCAGAATATGGTCTCTGCATATGACCTTGCCGTTAAATAATATGGTAGCCATATTGTCTCCACCTCTTGCTTTCTTACTGCGCAAACCATGCCGCTGTGTCCCAGCCGGCTGTTTTTATGCGTTGCCGTATCTGTTCTGCTGTAACCTGTAATGCAATGCTGTCAGGCGACTCTACCGCCATACCGGCGCAGAGGGTACCAAGTTCGGGTGCACTGGAAAGGGCGGTTTCTCCAAAGTGGCCGTCGCTTTTCCCTTTCCGGAACGGATAGCCGCACGCAAGCGCGGCAAGGGTTCCTCCCAGGAAAGCGTCACCAGCGCCGGTCGTTGTGACCGGGGTTGAAGGTAAAACCGGTACATGTTCAAAACCAGTCTGGTCGCCAATCCAGGCGCCGTCTTTTCCGCAGGTTACAAGAAGGCGGATTTCTGGATTGTATGCTGCCGCGTAGGCATGGAGCCGTTCATATAAAGCAGGGGGATTGTCGTTTGCCTGAACAATGGCTGCCGCTTCTTCTAAGTTTACCGCCAACAGATCACAAAAACGGAGCGCTTCTTGCTTCCGCAGCCACTCGGCCTCGCCGGCGACGACCGATAAAGCACAAAAACTACCGGCGGCATATCCGCGGCGGAGTAGTTCCAGCCGGCTTTCCGTGGATACTTCCGGAAGAGCAGCGACAATGGTTTGGGAATCCGGCCCGATTTTATTGAGACAGGCCTGGATGTACTTTGAGGTCACGGATTGCCCGGCGCCGTTGGATGCGGTGAAGTTACAGCCTTCTTTATCCGGATACTGCAGGCATATGCTGACCGTTGTAGGGAGGGTTGCCTCCTTTTTTACATAGGAGGTGTTCATTCCCGCCTGCTGCATTTCCAAAAGCAGTTGTTCGCCTGCCGGATCCGCTCCAACACAGCCAATTGGAAAAACTTCCTTTTCCGGTGCAAGCAAAGTGGCAATATAATGAAAAACAATGTGCAGCTTACAGTAATCTTTCGCGTCGCTGAGCTGAACCAAACGGGACTCGCTGCGGCCGAGGGTTTTGTTGTCATCCGTCAGGAAAAGCATTCCTGTGCCAATTCCGCCAGCGCCGATGATTTTATTGAATTCCTGTTTCATAAGTTAACCCCTTTGAATTTCCATTCAGGATGCTGGGAAAACGGATGTTCCGCCGTTTCTTCGGTGGCGGTGATTAACGCGTCTGGATGTTCCTGAAGTAACGTCATAGGGTATTCCGGCGTTGGTTCGTCGGCAAACAGGGCAACCCGGAGAGCGGTTTGTTTCCACGCGCCGGTAGCTGAATAAACCCGGATTTTTTTGGCTTTCATACATTCCTTGACGCCGAGGGTAATGGACATGGGAGGCTGAAATTGCCAGGCTGCGCCAAATTCACGCTGGGAAAGGGCTAAAATGGTGTCAAAGTTGTTTTCCTGAATCCGTGCGGTGGATTCGCGAATATCATCCACGGTGACACGTACATATGGGTTGCGGTTTGCCTGATTAAAGGCGATGTGGCCGTCCTGCCCCCAACCGCCGAGAGTATAGTCAATTTCGACCTGAGAAATTTGTTTGGAGATTTCCTTGAGATTGTCAGGCGTCAGATAATGGCGGTATTCGACAGGAGTCCGCAGTTCCTCGTCCACGGCGCCGTAAAAATAACGTTCCATAAAAGCCTTGAAATTGGAGGGGTCTTCTTCCGGAAGAAGTTTGCCTTCCCAGTCAAGGTTTTCATCCATGTGAAACACTTCCATATTTTTTAAGGAAATCCGCTCACTGTTGATGATCCGCGCAAAGGGTTCATACCATTGTTTTGGGCCACAGGGGACAATTGCGCGGAAAAGGCGCCCGTTGGCGGCTTTGATTTCGTCGGCAAAATCCCGGGCCATAATTTCTCCCAGCGCCTGCGCGTCTTTGACAATGCGGAGCGGGACCTTTCGTTTGGGGTGGTTGATGAGTTCTTCTCTGGGAATACAGCACCATTCATAAATTTGTTTTTTAGTCAGCATGAAAACGCCTCCTCCTGAACAATCCTTGTGTATTCTGTGGGGTAAAGCAGGCTGTGTGCAGCGAAATTGTGTGCGTACACAAATCCCTCTCCCCGGCTGGCTCAGCACTTTGTCTGGCTGTTAAGTTCATATTAGTATAGGGGCAGTGAATAGTCAAGTATAATTATTAAAATGTTTTAAAAAATAGATTCTCGTAATTTCCTTGAAATATTCAAGCTTTGGTCTGCTTGACAGACAAAATAAGGACTGATATATTTATAGAAGTTAAAAAATAGAGCCTTGCAGGGAAAACACCCTGATGTTTGGCTTGAGAAGATGGGGAAACAAATGTCAGTCAATATAAAAGATGAGAATTTGGGCGAAATTATTAAGATTTTGCGCCAGTTTGGCCCAATTTCAATTAAGGAGATTTCAAGGCTCAGCCGGTTGAGTGTACCATGCGTTATGCAATATCTAAACCACATGCTGGAACAAAAGCTACTGGTTGAAACAATTAATCCAGCAACCGCGGCTGGCCGCAAACCAAAGGTATACCGTATGAATCACAGCTGCCGTTATGTTGTGGCGGTTGATCTTGGCGGCGATTGCATCAAAGCCGGTATTGCAGATTTGTCCGGCGCGCTGCTGGTGCAAAAATCCATTGGGTTGGATGCTTTTCGGGATGAAACCACCCTCGTAGAAGGGGTGATTTCTGCTGTAAAGGAATTGCTCACGGACAGCGAAACGGCACTTTCCAGCGTTGATTGTATGATCATTGGCAATCCGGGTGCAGTCGATCCGGAAACGGGGAAAATACGCATGAATGCCGCATCTGCGAGCTGGCATGAGCTTCCCATTCGAAAACTGTTTATGGAAGCGTTTGGCAGAGAAGTCCTGGTGTATAACGATGTAAACCTTTCGGCGGTTGGGGAGCGGGTTTACGGGGTTGGAAAAGGGTATGACAACTTCATTTATATACGCGATGATGTTGGACTCAAGGCCGGTATTGTCATTCACGGAGCACTGTTTGAAGGGGAACACAACGCAGCGGGGGAATTTGGGCTCAACTACTTTATTGACGGCCGTTCCAGCGCCACTTTAAAGGGAACTGAGCGGATTGAGTCCAGAGTGTCCATGCATGCACTGGTACAGCAGGTGCGGCATGCAATGCCGGAACAGAAAGAGGATCCTCTTTGGGCTTATGTGGACGGGAATCCGGCTTTGGTGGATTTGGAAACCCTTGTCAAGGTTTTGGATAACCCCAATACCTTTGTCCACGGCTTAACGGAGGACTGCGCCCGGCTGTTGGCGTACAGCGTTGCCAATCTGGTCCTGACGCTGGATATCGGCTTGGTGGTATTCGGCGGGGAGATTACCCGGCTGCACAATCATATTTTGAAACCAATGCGAAAAATGCTTAATGAGCTCCTGCCAAATCCGCCAACCATTCTTTTGTCGGAACTGGGCGGAGAATCCTGTATGTACGGCGCAATATCGGTGGGGTTGGAACATGCCTATAAAAATCTTGTTTCGGTGCTCGACGTTTGAGCGGTTCTTATTCCTTCAGAAGAATTTTTTGCAGCATAAACGGCAGGTCTTGAATTTTTCAAGGCCTGCCGTTTGGCTTGCAATGGAAAAATATCGGTGGCAATGTCTATATTTGTACCTTGGAATACCCCTCTTGCCGGATATGGTTCCGAAACTGTGCAGGGGAGATTTGAAAATGCTTTTTAAAGACCTTGCTGAAGTAATTGCCACAGGAAAAGCCGCAGGTTTCCGCAATGGCATCGAGCTTCATTTCGGTGGAGGTTAACAGGGCGACAGCTTCTTCCATCCGGAGTTTGGTCAGAAAATCAATGGGGCGGGTTCCTGTTTCTTTGTAAAATTCCCGTGACAGATGATGTTGGCTGACCCCCAGATAAGCGGCAACATCGGCAATATTGATTGATGCTTTGAACCGTTGCTTCATGTAGTCCATCGCTTGGTCAATTTTTTTGCTGTAAGGCGCTTCTTCAGACGGCTGATCCCCGCACAGACAGCAGATAAATTGAAAAACGGCGCCGCTCAACAAAAAGGGATTGGTGTGCCGCTGATGTTTGACATCATAAAAAAGATTCTGTAAGACCTGTATGGATGAGTGGCTGGTTGGAACGGCAATGATTTTGCCGTAGGTTTCTTCAATCAGGCGGCAGTAAGGGGCGACTGTTTCACCGCTGAACATGATGTAAATGAATTTCCACGGCGCTTCGTTTGCGGCCTCGTCAAAGTAATACCGTTCATCTCCCGGCAGTTTCAGCAAAAAGCCGTCGCCTTTTTTTAAGATGTATTTCCGCCCTCCGCACTCCAATGTGCCGCTGCCTGCCAGGGTGTACTGAAAAAGATAACCGGGCAGGCGGTTGTGGTTTTCCCAATAATAACTGTTCAAACAGCGCTCCTGTACGCCGATTGCGGTGAGCCGGACCACCGGGTTGTCCAAGTCCTGTAAAAAGTGGAATCCGTAATCATCGTTTCGTTCCTGTAACAGGCACATCAAAAAATCACCCTTTTGTATCAAAATCTTACAATTGTATTCTAAAGTCTAATGTGATAAATATATTTATAGCGGATTTTTACCGCCTATATCAATTAAATTTTATCCTAGTTTCAAAGCGTTGTAAAGAATCAAAAAAATGCAGGAGGTTGTTTGGAATGTCTTTTAAGGTTGCATTTATCGGCGCAGGGAGCATTGGTTTTACCAGGGGATTGCTGGCGGACCTGTTGACGGTGCCGGAATTTAAGGAAATTGAAATTGCTTTTACCGATATTAATCCGGAGAATCTGCGGATGGTGACCGAACTCTGCCAGCGCGATATTGATGAAAATGGTTTGAAGATTAAAATTCACGCCACCTTGGACCGCCGCGAGGCGTTTGCCGGGGCAAAGTATGTCATCAACTGCGTTCGTATTGGTATGCTGGAGGCGTTTGCCACCGATGTGGAAATTCCGCTCAAATACGGTGTTGATCAGTGCGTGGGCGATACCCTCTGCATCGGCGGTATTATGTACGGGCAGCGCGGGGTTCAGGCAATGCTTGGATTCTGCAAGGATATCCGGGAGGTAGCGGCGCCGGGCTGCATTCTGCTCAATTATTCCAACCCCAACGCGATGGTCACCTGGGCCTGTAACAAGTACGGCAAGGTGCCTACATACGGCCTCTGCCATGGTGTGCAGCACGGCCATGAGCAGATTGCAAAGGCGCTTGGCCGAAACAAAGAGGATGTTGACATTATCTGCGCGGGGCTGAATCATCAGACCTGGTACATCAGTGTAAAAACAGACGGTGTTGAGCGCACGCAGGATCTTTATCCGCTGATGAAACAGGCGGAGTTTGCAAAGGATGAAAACATCCGGCTGGATGTCATGAAAAATTTTGGCTATTACTCAACCGAATCCAACGGGCATTTATCCGAGTATCTGATGTGGTACCGCAAGCGCCCGGAGGACATGGAACAGTGGATTAATTACAGCCGCTGGATTCAAGGGGAAACCGCCGGTTATCTTCGTGTCTGCAAAGAGAGCCGCAACTGGTTTGAAACCGATTTCCCGAACTGGCTGAAAGAACCGGCCAAAGAATTCAAACCGGAAAACCGTTCCAGTGAACATGGCAGCTACATCATTGAGAGTCTGGAGACCGGCCGGATATACCGGGGTCACTTTAACGTGATGAACAACGGTACCATTACCAATCTGCCGGATGAATGTGTGGTTGAGGTTCCGTGTTATGTGGATTACAACGGTATTTCGGTGCCCAAGGTCGGAGATTTGCCGCTTGGCTGTGCGGCTATTTGTTCCCAAAGCGTCTGGGTGCAGAAACTGGCGGTGGAGGCGGCGGTTCACGGCGATATTCAGCTGCTCCGCCAAGCGGCGATGATGGACCCGCTGACGGGTGCAGTCTGTACGCCGGATGAAATCAAACAAATGGTGGATGAAATGCTGGTTGCAGGCGGGGAATGGCTCCCGCAGTACGCAGAAGAAATTGAGCGGGCAAAGGGACGGCTGCAAGAGAAAAAGGTACCGTACCGTCCGGCAAAAGGCTTTACGCTGAAGACCAAAACCATTGAAGAAATGGCGGAGGAAAAAGCGAAATATCGGGCGCTGGCGTCCGCTGCGGCCAAAGAAAATGTTGAGTAAGCAAAAACAGATATAGTGAAAAACGTATCTCTACGGTGTTCTTAATGGAAAAGCAGTAGCCGGAAGGCTTTATTCCTTCCGGCTACTGCTTTTCAGCCGTTTTTGGGATGGACCGCGCGGCTTTTTATATTGCCGGTAGATTGCTTCGTTCGGCTGATTCGTCTGAAAAATCCCGGGAAAGCATAAAAAATCAGCCTTCGATTCTTGGAGCGAAGGCTGATTTTTTATGCTTTTATAGACGAAAATCGTCTTATAAGCCTTTGTAGGCATTTATAAAAAATGCTTGAAAGTGCCTAAAATCAAGGGCTTTTCGTATATCTCTGTTTATCGTCTTATATTTCCGCATAAGTTGATTTTGTAAAGTTGGTCACCATTTTAGCATCACAAACAAGACGATACACATAGGCACAAGGCCGTGTTATCACGCCTATAAAGACAATTTAGGACAACCTTGCTTATAGCCACTATGTTACGCATTAAAGGCTCATGAAGCCTTGCAAATATAGCCTTTACAGGCACAAAGCAGATAGGATAAGGCGTTTATACCTTTTTCCTCAAAAATGCCACTTAACCCCGTAAGGTTTTAAAACAAGATTCTGTCTGTTTTCTCTTCCGTTCCTTTGCGAAAAGCAAGCAAAAATGCCTCGCATTTTTGCTTGTTGGAAGTGTTCGAAAGCCTCTTAAATTGCAGTTTACAGTTCTCTCATATCATTTAACTGTTTGGCTTTTTGATATGCACAATCTAAAAATTCCCGAATAGACAAATCTTCATAATCCCAATTCATAGGCTCCAGCGTTGTCGCACCTTGATAGCCCGTAAGTGTTATCTTCTTCATAACGTCCGTCCAATCAATATTACCGTCAAAAGGAAGCTGATGCTGATTATGCTTTCCACCATTATCCTGCAAATGTAATGCGATTAAACGATTTCCGTACTTGTTCAGCAAATCAATGTCGGGAGCATAGTTTTGATGATGACAACTGTCATAACAAAAGCCTACATAGTTTGATTGAAAAGCCTTTAACACCATCCCTAAATTATTTACATTTTCTAAATTTTCAAAGGCAATTTGAACTTCTTTATCTTCCGCCTTATGAATAATTTTCTCTAATCTTTTTAACCCAAGTTCATTAACAGGATATTTGTCAGCGGGCAAATGAATTACCATTGTGGGAATGTTAAAAGCGGCACAATCTTCCACACATTGCCGATACGTTTGATAGACGCTTTCTCCGTTTAAATTGTCTGATGATAAATAATTCTGTTCATGTACCGGAGTGTGAATATTTTCAATTTCCAATCCTGCTTGTACGGCTAAACGAACATCCTCCTGGTAGCCCATGCCTCTTCCAAACTTATCGCTCCACCATAACATCACGCAATCAAATCCTGCCAATTTTATTAGTCTGTATCTTTCTTCAAAAGGTACATCATAACTTCCACCGTATCCAAAACAATCATATATTCCTACCATAGCTGTCTCCTTCATAGATTTCAATTCATCAATTTCTATGACATATATTTTGCCAGCAGGTTGTGAAGTTTCCTATCACTTTTATGCTTGGAAAGAGTAGCAGACAAGAGAGCGAAAGCAGAGAGTGCTTTTGCCCGCATTGGTATTATGATATTCCTTTATATCTGTCCGTATCGTTTCCTATCGCTATATGAAATTCGAGTACCATTTAGATATCAAAGTGTCAAGAATCATTATTATTTTAAGTGACTTGATATGCAAAAAAGTCAGTAGTTGCAAGGAATTTCACGGTTCACGACTTTTTGACAGAGGAAACTACAATGCTGTTTTTTATGCATCATTCCATTGTTTTGGTGAATGCACAGAATGATGCCGCATACTTCAAAGCAGTCCCTTTTATTCGTGCAGCATTTCAAAATAGGTGGGGAAGGGGAGATATTCTTTGGCGATAACCCCCTCCAAAGAATCGGCTTTGCTGCGGACAGAATCCATCAGCGGCCTTAAAGTACCAGCATAATAGTTGGCCTTTTCTTTCACCGAAAGGTAGGAAGAAGCCTTTTCCAGCGCTGTTTCAAGCTCCAATGCCTGGGATGACAGCTGGTCAATTCCACTGGAAACGGTTTGGAGCAGCCGCTCTTCGGTTTGAGTTCCAACCCTCTCCAGCTTTTTCTTCTGGTGGATGCCGTCTGCCAGAAAATTCGCATACCGGAGGTAAGATGGGATGATCTGGTTGTTGATCATATCCAGAAAAACCAGGATTTCTGCGTTGACCCGTTTGATGTATTTATCCATTTTTATTTGATAACGCGAAGATATTTCAGCCTCTGAATAGATGTTGTATTTTAAAAAGAGCTGGACAGCTTCTGGTTTGATAAAGGCTTCAAATGCTTCAGGAGCGGTCTCGGCTTTGGGGAGCCGTCTTGCTTTTGCCTCTTCCTCCCATTCCGCAGAGTAAGAGTTGCCGTTAAAAATGATCCGGTGGTGCTGCTTAAGCATTTCTTTGAGCAGAGAGTTTAGGGAAAGGTAAAAATCCTCTGCGTGTTCCAGCTTGTCAGACATATTGTGAAATTGCTCAGCCAGAATGGTGTTAAGCACCGTGTTGCAGACACAAATGGAGTCTGAAGCGCCGACCATGCGGAACTCAAAACGGTTTCCAATAAAGGCAAACGGGGAGGTGCGGTTGCGGTCAGACATGCTGATGCCGGAAAGCGCGAGCAGGCTCTCTCCCAGTTTGATGCTGTTACCGTTGGTAAATTCGTCAATCACACCGGTCAGCTCTTCCCCCAGATGGATGGAAACAATTTTACTGGGCGCTTCTTCGCCGGCAGAAAGCCGCACGTCATTGCTCGCAGTCGCAACGGTGGCGCGGATGAGCTCGGCGTATTGATCCACCCCGGACAAAACGGCGGTGATAATTGCCAAAAACTGTGCATTTTTGGCAGGCGTGTTTCCGTAGCTGAAAAGATTTTCGCCGGTATCGGTAAACAAAGACCAGTTGTTGTGCTTGCCGGAACCGTTCAAGCCGTGAAAGGGTTTTTCGCTTAAAAAGCAGACATACCCCATTTTTTTTGCTTCCCGCTGCAGGATTTCACGCACCATAAAATCGTGGTTGGCAGCCAGTTCAACTTTTTCATATTTAATGACCAGCTCATGCTGGTTGATGGCGGCTTCGTTGTGCTTGACGCTGACCGGTACACCCAGCTTCCAAAGCGCCTGTTCGACCGCTTTCATGTAGCGGCTGACGTCTTCTTCAATAAGGCTCATATAGTGCTTTTCAACCGACTTAATGAGCTTCTGGCCTACCAGGGTTCGTTCACACATCAGCAGGTCGTCCCGGGCGTCTACATATTCCTTTTTGACAAGGAAATACTCCTGCTCAATGCCGTCCATCATATTGATTTTCTGGGTGGAAGTATCGCCAAACAGGCGGAGGAGCCGCAGGAGCTGATCGCTCAGCGCCTTGCAGGAATTTAACAGCGGCGTACGTTTATCCAGTGATTCCCCTTTGATGGAGGAGAGCAGGGTTGGAATGCAGAGAACTTTGCCGTTGGAGTCCTCTTTGATAAACATGGGGAAGGTGTAGTCCCACTTGATTTTACCGCGTGCCTCAAAAATCTCCCGCAGGCCGCCGTTGGGGAAGGAGGAAGCGTCAGCATCTTCGCCGCTCATCAGCGTGCTTTCGGGCAGCTCATAGGTGGTTGTGCCATCGTCAGAAACGGTTAAAAAGCTGGTCTGTTTTTCGGCAGCCACACCGGTGAGCGGCTGGAACCACTTGGAATAATGGGTTGCGCCTTTTTCCATGGCCCAATCTTTGGCCGCCATTGCCACCTCCTGCGCCAGCGTTTTGTCCAACACGGCCTTTCCGCAGAGTACGTTCTGGTATTTACGGTAGCTTTCTTTCGACAGGCGTTCCCGCATGATTTCATCGCTGAGGATATTGGCTCCAAAACCAGCATTTATACCCATGTGACACCCTCCGTTCGTAGGCTATTTAAAGGATTGTTCTTTCTTTTCTTATGCTAGCACGGATGGGCGCCGTTGTCTATATAAAAACGGATGAATCTGACAGGTGAACATGAACTTTTGAAAACAACCTGCAGCCAAAGCGATTTTTTGAGTCGATTGGCTCCGCGGCAGCGGGAAACAGGATTGCGGAAGGGAGTTGCCCTATACGGTAGCTTGAGGATACCTCAATGGAAAACAGCGCGGATTTCTCCGCGCCGTCTGGAAAGATAAAAATTATTTTACCGGGATTTGAACGCCCCAGATTTCAAATGCAGCCACTTCTGACACGTCGATGATTTCCGGGAGGAACCAATCGATGGAATAGCTGCCGTCTCTTGTAGAACCGCCGAATTGGTCGCCGCAGAGGACAACATCACCGTTGGTTAAAATTAATTTTGCTTGCTTACAGCCTTGGAATTCCATTCTGCCGTTGGCGTAGGTGCCGTCCATATTTACCTTTGCATTTGTTAGATTGAGAGAATGAATGGTGAAATCGAGACCGTCATAAGTTGTACTTACGTTGATTTTCTTTGTGACACTGGCTTGATTATAGGACAATGATATTGGAATTTGAAAGGTCTCGTTGTTGTAATAGGCTTTGGCAGAGCTATGGATCGAACACATTTGTATATTCCGGAGCAGTTCCGGTGTAACATTTTCATCCGTGCCGGTACGAAAGCCTAAAACCAAGCGCCCATCGCTTTCCTGAGCAATTTCGGTGGCGATCAGATAATTCCGTTCACCGTTCTCATCGGTGCTGTAAAGCTGAAGCCCCTTTAGAACGGTTTCCAGCGCCTCGCCGCCCGTACCGGGAACGATGCTGAGGTAAAGCCAGTCCGCATAATAAAGCTCGGGTTCTTCTTCGTAGTCAGTACTTGCGAGAAAACCTCCTCCGCTGGGAATAAACCCAAAATTGTCAATGTAGGCGGTCGGATAACGCTCCGAAAAATAGATTCGGTTTTCACCTTCTGGTAAAGTATAGCGGTAGGTTTTATCGGTGCCGCTCCAGCCATCGGGATTTTTAACGGTGGCAAATTCCTGACAAGGAATACCTTGTTCCAGAAGTTCGGCAACGTTTGCAGATGCGAATCCAAGGCCCTCAAAATAAAAGGAATCTTGATAAAACTTACCCAGATGTATGGTGGCGTTACATCCCTCTGCAAGACTGACGCTGTCCGGGATACCGGCAGTTCCCTCGTATTTTAACAGGGTTGCAGAACTGCCGTTCTCGACTGGAACCAATACGAGATGGGATGTTTCTCCGTTTTCAAATTCCAGATAAGATTTTTCGAAATTTCCATCTTCACCGTAAGTTCGTTCTCCGAATTCCCGCAGCAAAGGGGTTCCGTCCATGCTTTTTACAGTAATATCAAAATAAGCAATTTTAGCGTCGCCGGTTACCGCATTTACCGTTATGGCAAGATTGCCGCGTATAGAGGTTGATCCGTTGGCAACAACACGCCCGCTGTCAATATCTTCATGGGTCATATTCTCAAAGTGCGAATCATACCTTTCTGAAAAATACCGGTAGGAAAGAACCGTACCGGAACAAATTGCAGCGGCCAATATAACCGCAATTACAATTCTTGCATACCGCGGTATTCTGCGGCGGATTCTGCGGCTTTTCACCTGGTATTGCTGCATATCCAGCAAGTGTTGCGGAACGGGCTGGCGGTCAAAGGTTTCTTTAAATAATTCATGGAGCTGTTTCACAGCTTATCACCCTCCATGTGTTCCTTAAGTGCTTTGCGTGCGCGGCTCAGTCGTTTTGCCGCGGCCTGATAACTGACACCCAGAAGTTTTGCAACGGTATCGAGCGGCAGGTCTTCGTAATAGGTCAGATAGAGTACGGTGCTGTATTTCTGCGGCATGCGGCGCAGAATGTCCAGCAGAAAATTTTCTTCTGTCAGGGATGGCTCTGTGCAGGTTTCCAAAGGAACGGTTCTTCGGTACCATGCGGTTTGGTACAGGCTTTTCCGCCGGTTGACCGTTGTCTTGATCAGCCAGGCTTTCAGGTGTTCTTCATCGTTGAACCTGGGCCTGTGCTTGATAAGCCGCATGAAAACCTCCTGAAAAATGTCTTCCGCGTCGGATTCCTGGGCGGTCTGTGCCCGCGCGAGATGCCAGACCAGCTGCTGGTATTTTTCAATGATTTGCGCAGGATTGTTCAAATCCAGAGGCGTTTGATGCATCTTAAACTCCCCCCTCCATCACCCTATACACCCCATAACATTTGCTTTTTTGACACCGGTGGAAAAGTTTTTCAAAATATCAAGTGATATACCGGAGTTTTGGCGGAAGATACGCCTATGAACCAATAAAGGATTGCTTTAGATATTCCGAGGGGGATTTCCCCATGACCTTTTTAAAGACGCTGCTGAAATACAGAGGATCCCGGTATCCCACAGCGAAACCGGATTCCGATACATTCAGGGAGGTTTCGCGGAGCAGGCGTGCCGCTTCGCTGATGCGGATGCGGGTGTGGTACTGATTGATGGAAAGACCGGTTTTTGCCCGGAACACGGTGCAGAGATATTTATAGCTTAATCGCATATGCAGTGCAATCTCTTCTGAACTGAGCGGCTGACGGCTGTGCGCTTCCAGAAAATCAATGGTTTTCCGCACCGTGACGTCGGCCTTATCGGTTTTTTGTTCTTGGTGTGCGGCCTGGTAAAGGTCGGCCAGAAGCTGAAACAAAATTGAATTGACGCGCACGGGACGGAGCGGGCTGGAGGAATGGTAGGCCTCTAACAGCTCCCGTATCCGCTGTTCTGTTTTTCCGCGTGGGGACGCGGCGTGCTTTGGCAAAGCAAGGTAGCAGCGGTAATCGGAAAGACTGAGTTCCTGTTGTTTGACGCCGGTGACAAAATCACCGTATTTTTGGTATTCATCCAGTTGGCCGGAGGAGGAAAAATGCACATAAAACCATGAGGTACCGGCTGGTATCACAGCTTCTCCCCAGTGATGGACGCCCGCTTTCAGAAAAAGGAATTCGCCTTCCCGTACACGGTGAGGAACGCCGTCTTCCACCACCTGCATTTCACCGTGAAACAGATAAATCAGGACATGTTCGTCCATGATGCGGTCCTGATGGATAAAAGGGTGCTGGGCGGTCACTGCCCCGGCAACACTGATAAGCGGCAATTCATCAAGCCTTAAACAAACCTCATGGCTCATTTTGTTCCTCCTACGATATAGAACCGGAATATTTTCCATGTTTTCTGCCCTGTGGATGATAGAGATTATACCACAACTCCGCTATAATAGAAAGCAATACAGAGTTGTGCCACACAACCCAAACAGGAGGTCAATACCATGTTTTTTCAGCCTTTTGCGGCCGATGCGGTCAAATTGTCCGATGCCGAGCTGCTTCGCCGCCGGAACGATAACCGCCGGTATATGATGAGCCTTTCCAGCGAAAACCTTTTGCTGAATTTTACCCATGAAGCGGGACTCCGTCTCTCGTTTAATTCCGGTGAACAGGCTGGGATGCACGGGGGATGGGAATCCCCTCTCTGCCAGCTTCGCGGCCATTTTCTGGGCCATTGGCTGTCTGCGGCGGCCATGCATTATGCTGCCACCGGGGATATGGAGGTCAAAGCCAAGGCGGATGCGATTATCGCCGTGCTGGGGGAGTGCCAGCAGTCCAACGGAGGGGAGTGGGTTGGGTCTATCCCGGAAAAATACCTGACCTGGATCGCGCAGGGGCATGCAGTTTGGGCGCCGCATTATACGCTGCACAAAACCTTAATGGGCCTTTTGGATATGTACGAAATGGCGGGGAACGAACAGGCGCTTTCCATTGCGGTGAACTTTGCCAAATGGTTTTCCCGCTGGAGCGCACAGTTTACCCGTGAAGAGTTTGACAATATCCTCGATGTGGAAACCGGTGGTATGCTGGAGGTCTGGGTGCAGCTCTATAACATCACGAAAAAACCGGAGCACAAGGAACTGGTTGACCGCTATTACCGTAGCCGCCTGTTTGACGCTTTGCTGCGCGGCGAGGATGTTTTGACCAATATGCACGCCAACACCACCATCCCGGAGGTTTTAGGCGCGGCACGGGCGTATGAAGTGACCGGCGAGCAAAAGTGGATGGACATTGTAAAAGCCTATTGGGATTCTGCTGTAACCGAGCGCGGCACCTATGCAACCGGGGGGCAGACCTGCGGGGAAATCTGGACGCCGAAACATGAAATGAACGCCCGCCTCGGCGATAAAAATCAGGAGCACTGCACCGTTTACAACATGATGCGCCTTGCGGAGTTCCTGTTCCGCTGGACTGGAGAAGCGCGTTTTATGGATTACTGGGAGCGCAACCTTTACAACGGAATTCTGGCGCAGGCGTACTGGGACGGGCAGAGCAATTACAGTCATGGACAGCATGCGGAACATCCCAAAACGGGATTGTTAACCTATTTTCTCCCGCTGCGCGGCGGTTCCCAAAAGTTCTGGGCCTCTGAAACGCAGGATTTCTTTTGCTGCCACGGCACTTTGGTGCAGGCAAATGCCGCACACAACAGTGGGATGTATTATTGGAACCAAAGCGGCGTTGCTGTCTGCCAGTATTTTAATTCGTCTTTGTCCGGTTCCATTGCAGGCGTGCTGGTCCGCCTAGTGCAGAAAATTGACACGCTGGCGGGTACCGATCACCTGTCGTCTGATTCTGCGGGCAAGCAGGCCATTGGCGCGGTGACAAGAACCTATCTGCACGATCCGAACAAGCTCGCCTCCCGTTTGACCATTCAAACGGAGACGCCGGTGGAGTTTACGCTGCAAATCCGTATTCCGAGTTGGATTAAGGCAGAACCGGTGCTGTACGTCAACGGGGAAGCGCAGCCGGTTGCCGACAACGGTAAAGGGTTTATGAGCATTACCCGCGTTTGGCAGCAGGATGAAGTCTACTTTGAATTCCAGAAAGGAATTACGGTTTGCCCGCTGCCGGGCGATGAAAGCAAAGTAGCCTTTTTGAACGGCCCGGTTGTACTCGCCGGACTCTGCGAAGAAGAGCGGATGCTCTACGCGGACAAGGATCAGCCGCTGGAAACCCTTTTGGAGCCGGACAACGAACGGGAGTGGGCAAATTGGAAGCAGACCTTCCAGACCACAGGGCAGGAACGCGGTATCCGGTTCTGGCCGCTGTACCAGGTAGGCTATGAAAAATACAGCGTTTACTTTCCCGTCAAAAGGCGGTAAAATAAGTTAAGCAGACCAGCGTTCCAATTAAAACAAAACAACGGGGAGGCATATCCGTGAAAAAAACAGTTGATTATTCCAAACTCCGCGGCTTTAACTACACCCAAAGCAATGTCTGGAACGACGCAGAATTCTGGGAGAAGTACGACCATGACATTGTAGACCGGGAAATGGGCTATGCGGAAAAACTTAATCTCAACAGCGTACGAATCTTTTTAACCTACCCTTTCTATGCCAAAGGCGGCGAGCAGTTTCTTGCCAATGTAAAGGATTTTGTTCAGACCGCGTGGAAACACGGTATTTCCACCAATCCCATTTTGTTTATGGGCTTCCGTTTTCTGGAGGAGGATTTTGAACGCAAATCCTATGACGGTCCCGGCCTGCCCCCGCTGACCAAAACCATTGAGGATAAGTCCAGCTGGGTGATTGGCGAACGGTATGTAGACGCGGTAATTGATGCCATTGGCGACGAGCCCGGCCTGCTGTTCTGGGACATTGCCAACGAGCCCGGTTATACCGACGACTTCGTCAGCTGGTATGACGATGAGCCAGAATACCTGGAAACCTTCAGTGCGCGCCCGGATATGGCTGACCTGCGTAACAAGCAGGAGAAAACCTGGGAAATTGTCCGGCATTTCTGCAAATACGTCAAACAAAAAGATCCGGACCACGACATCGGCGTTGGTAATATCTTCATCTTTGAGACCGAACCTTCCGGAACGGCCGATCTGGTGGATGTCATTGTTTTTCACGATTATTCCGCAACCCGCGGGCGGATGCACAAAATTTACGACATGGCAGTTGCTCTCGGCAAAAAATATAACAAGCCGATTGTCAACAATGAGACTGCCTGTCTCTGCCGCGGAAATCCGTACGATATGACCATTGAAATCGCAAATGAGTACGGCATTGGCTGGTATTTGTTTGAATTGATGATTGGCCAAGACGGCTGGAACCGTGCCCACGGCATCGTTTACCCGGATGGAACGGTTCGTGACCCTGCTATTATTGCGGCGCTGTACGGCTTCTACCGCAAGCGCGATGAGGGAATTGTCCGCGTTGACGTCAATCAGGAGGATTATGTCACCGAGCTGCTCAAGCGGGTCAATATGCTCATGGAGGATACCCGCCGCAATCACCGCGTTGACCACAGCACCGACGCGGAGGAGGTTCTGGAGCTTTGCGAGTATGCTGCAAACATTCTGGAAGCAGGCGAGCTGGTGCCGATGGCCTACCCACCGACGGCGAAGGTTGCCGCATACCGCCGGCAGCAAAATCCGGATGTAGAGGAACTGAAAGACTGGCTGTTTGAGTTGGTTGACACCCTTAAAAAAGCCTGCCGGATTGTTTCATAAAACTACAGTGTTTTACCGGGCGGCCCCATTGGTTTGGGGCCGCCTTTTTTTACTGTGAGGGATGACCAATTTTAATGTATATTTTGCCGGCAGAATTGCTATTTTGCCGCAGTTATGCTATGATAATTTTAGCTTGAGCTTTATTTTTCGAACTTTTTCTGAAAGGGTGAATCGCATGAATTATCGCAATTATGGTAAACTTGGGTACCAGGTTTCTGCGCTCGGTATGGGCTGCATGCGCCTGCCCCGGATTATCACCGAACAAGGCAACGCAATTGTCGACCGTGAAAAGGCTTATGAGCTTCTGCGCTACGCGGCGGAGCATGGGGTCAATTATTTTGACACCGCTTTCGGTTACCACAACACCACCAGTGAAGAGGTGTTGGGGGAGGCGCTTGAGGGCGGCTACCGTGAAAAGGTGAAAATTGCCACCAAACAGCCGCTCAATGTCATGAAAACGCAGGGGGATATTCGCCGCAACCTGGAAAATACCCTGAAGAAACTGCGGACCGATTACATAGATGTTTACCTTATTCACAACATTGGCCCGGCTACCTGGGATGAAATCAAGCGGCGTGAAATCATCAAGGAGTATGAAAAATTCCGTGACGAAGGCATGATCAAAGCGATTGGTTTTTCCTACCACGGCGTATACTCCACCTTTGAGGACATCATGAATTATTATGACTGGGATATGTGCCAGGTGCAGCAGAATTTCCTCGACGTGGACCGTGAAGTCACCGAGGAGGCTATCCATCTGGCGGGGCGCAAAGGAACGGCGCTTGTCATTATGGAACCGCTGCGCGGCGGCGGCCTCATCAGCTCTCCGCCGCCGGTACAGGCTGTGTTTGACGAGTTCCCGATAAAACGCGAACCAGTGGATTGGGCGTTCCGTCATCTGATCAACTACCCGGAGGTGAGCTGTGTTCTCAGTGGGATGACCACGCTGGAGCAGCTTAAACAGAACATTGAAATCTTTTCTGCGCCGGATGCGGTTCCGGGCTGTTTCTCCAAAGAGGAGAAGGAACTGATGAAACGGGTGAAGAAAGCGTACGACGACCTTGTTTCCATCCCATGTACCGGCTGTGAATACTGCCTCCCATGTCCCAAAGGGGTTAATATACCGGGCGTCTTCTCCCGTTACAACGACGGTATGGCGTTCCAGAATTTTGACCAGCCAAAGCGGAGCTACATGTTCCTCGGGCGCAACGGTCAGGATGCGACCAACTGTGTTGCCTGCGGTGCCTGTGAGAAAAAATGTCCGCAGCACATTGACATCATCAATCAGCTCAAGGTGGCGCATGAAGCCCTCAAAGGCTGGATTGAATAAATTGCCATTCAAAAGCCGGATGCATCTGCATCCGGCTTTTTGCTGCAAAGAAACGTCGTAATTTTGCAGATGATCTGCTGTGGAGCCGCTTGACAACCGGAAAACACCGTGCTAAAATAAAATATAGTTTCATAGATAAACCGTTGATGTGGAGATAAAAGCAGAACGTGCACTCACAGAGAGCCCGGGCGGCTGGGAGCCGGGCAGGACGCAGGCTGTTAAATGGACCACGGAGGGCGCGGTCAAAGGCAGTTGCCGAGTATTCCGCGACGTTTGGCATACGTCACTTGCCAGGGATATGTCGGTATCCTGCTTAAAGTGTGCGGAGGTTTCCGCAAATCAAGGTGGCACCGCGGGTGTAGAGTTTCTGCCCGTCCTTGACAGTTTTTCTGTCGGGGGCGGTTTTTTATTGCCCATTTCCGGCAGGCGTGCAAATTCCCGTTTGAGAAAGGGCGGTTCGTATGAAAGTGTTTCCGTCACTGGAACAGGCAAAGGCGCTTTGTTCACAGGACAGCTACCGGAATATCCCGGTAAGTTGTGAAATTTATGCAGACAGCATGACGCCAATTCAGGTCATGCGCATCCTCAAGCATGTGAGCCACCATTGCTATATGCTGGAAAGCGTTGAGGATTCCCAAAAATGGGGGCGCTATACCTTTCTCGGATTTGATCCGAAGCTGGAAATCACCTGCCAGAATGGCTGGATGACGGTAAAAAATGGTACAGCTGTTACTGAGGAGACCGCCGACCCGGGTGGGTTTATCCGGAAAATCATTAATGAGAACAGAAGTCCGCGTTTGGCGGAGCTCCCCACCTTTACCGGCGGGTTGGTCGGCTACTTTTCCTACGATTACATTAAATACAGCGAACCTGGCCTGAAGCTCGGTGCGGCAGATGAGGAATCCTTTAAAGATGTGGATTTAATGCTGTTTGACAAGGTCATTGCCTTTGACAACTTCCGCCAGAAAATTATCCTTATCGCCAATGCCAGAACCGATGCGCTTGAGGTGAATTACAACCGTGCAGTGCTAGAACTGGAACAGCTTGTCCATCTGCTCCGCACCGGAAAACCGGCGTTTAGCCCAAAACCGGTTTTGAAAACGTCGTTTCAGCCGCTGTTTACCAAACAGGAATATTGCGACATGGTGGAACGGGCGAGACGGCACATTTATGAAGGCGATATTTTTCAGGTGGTACTTTCCAACCGGATGGAGGCGGAGCTTGAAGGAAGCCTGTTTGACGCCTACCGTGTTCTGCGCACCTCGAATCCGTCGCCCTATATGTTTTACTTTTCGAGCGATGATATTGAAATTGCAGGGGCTTCGCCGGAAACACTGGTCAAACTGGAAAACGGTATTCTGCATACCTTCCCTCTGGCGGGCACCCGTCCGCGCGGCGAAACCGACGAACAGGATATAGCGCTGGAACGCGAATTGCTTGCGGATGAAAAGGAGCGTGCCGAACACAATATGCTGGTGGATTTGGGACGCAACGATCTCGGCCGTATCAGCAAAATTGGGAGCGTGCAGGTGGAGCGGTATATGTCTATTGAGCGGTTTTCCCATGTGATGCACATTGGTTCAACGGTATCGGGACAGATCCGAGAGGATAAAGATGCGCTTGATGCGGTATCCGCTGTGCTTCCCGCCGGAACCCTTTCCGGCGCGCCGAAAATCCGGGCGTGTGAAATCATTGATGAACTCGAGCAGGTCAAACGTGGCATTTATGGCGGTGCGATTGGATACATCGATTTCACCGGCAACCTGGATACCTGCATAGCAATCCGGATTGCGTATGCAAAAAACGGCAAGGTGTTTGTCTGCTCAGGCGCAGGTATTGTAGCGGACAGTGTGCCGGAAAACGAATACCAGGAATGTCTGAACAAAGCCAAAGCGGTGGTTCGGGCGATTGAGACGGCTGGGGAGGGAATTGATTAATGGTATTGCTCATCGACAACTATGACAGCTTTTCCTACAACCTTTACCAGCTGATCGGTTCGGTCGAACCAGAGATTCAGGTCGTCCGCAACGACGAATACACAGTGACGGAAATTGCGGCAATGAAACCGCGGGCCATTATCCTGTCTCCGGGGCCGGGCAGGCCAAAAGATGCGGGTGTCTGTGTGAAAACGGTACAGGAACTTGGCGGAAAAATCCCAATTTTGGGCGTCTGCCTGGGACATCAGTCCATTTGTGAAGCCTATGGGGCGGCCGTGTCTTATGCAAAACAGCTCATGCACGGAAAAACGTCGCTGGTTTCACTGAAAGGCGACAGTAAATTGTTTCGTGGTATGCCGCCGCAGATTCAGGCGGCGAGGTACCATTCTCTTGCAGCGGTGCGCGAAACGCTGCCGGAGGTGCTGAAAGTGACGGCGGAAACCGGGGATGGAGAGATTATGGCGGTAGAACACCGGGAATACCCTGTTTACGGGGTGCAGTTCCACCCAGAATCCATTTTGACGCCGGACGGCGGTTCCATCATTCGAAATTTTCTGGAGGTTCAGACGTTATGATCCGAGAAGCAATTATTGACCTTTCCAAAGGGAAGGATTTATCCTACAAAACCGCCGAGGCGGTCATGAATGAAATTATGAGCGGCGAAGCGTCGGCGGTGCAGATGAGCGCCTATCTCACGGCGCTGAGTCTGAAGGGCGAAACCATTGACGAAATCACCGCGTCCGCCGCTGGGATGCGCCGGCACTGCATTAAGCTGCTGCACGACATGGATGTGCTGGAAATCGTCGGTACGGGGGGCGACGGCGCCAATTCCTTTAATATTTCTACGACTGCTTCTCTCGTCATTTCGGCGGCGGGCGTGCCGGTTGCGAAACATGGCAACCGTGCGGCGTCGAGCAAATGCGGCGCAGCGGATGTGCTGGAGGCATTGGGGGTTAAAATCGATCTGCCGCCGGAAAAGAGCGCGGGCCTGCTCAAAACCATTGGCATCTGCTTTCTGTTTGCGCAGAACTACCACATCGCCATGAAATATGTCGCCCCGGTTCGCCGGGAGCTTGGCATCCGGACTATTTTCAACATCCTTGGACCGCTTGCAAACCCGGCGGGCGCCAATATGGAGGTGATGGGCGTTTACGACGAGGCGCTGGTGGAACCGCTCGCGCGGGTTATGGCAAACCTCGGCGTCAAAAGCGGCATGGTGGTGTTTGGGCAAGACGGCCTGGACGAAATCTCAATGAGCGCGCCGACATCGATTTGCGAGGTGCGGGACGGAGGTTTTCGCTCTTATGTTATTACGCCGGAGCAGTTTGGTCTTGTACGCTGCTCCAAAGAGGATTTAATTGGCGGCACGCCCAAAGAAAATGCGGAAATTACCCGCGCCATCCTCGGTGGAGGAAAAGGGCCAAAACGCGATGCAGTGGTGCTCAATGCGGCTGCGGCGCTGTATGCGGCGGGTAGGTGCGCAGACTGGGAATCCGCCATTCGATTGGCCCAGGAAACCATTGACAGCGGCAGGGCGCTCAAACAGTTGGAAGCCTTCATCCACTGCTCTAATGAGGCGTAAGGAGATTGTTATGATACTGGATGAAATTGCAGCGCGCACCCGCCTGCGGATGGAAGAACAGAAAAAGCGGGTTCCTTTTGCAGAGGTCAAAGCCAGGGCGGAAGCGCTGGATGCAAACACCGGTTTCCCATTTGAACGCGCATTAAAAAAAGATGGGATTTCGTTTATCTGCGAAGTGAAAAAGGCTTCTCCCTCCAAAGGAGTGATTGCGGAGGATTTCCCTTACCTGCAAATTGCACGGGAGTATGAAGCGGCAGGGGCGTCTGCCATCTCGGTGCTGACCGAACCGTTCTACTTCAAAGGGGAGGACCGTTACCTGAAAGAAATTGCTGCGGCGGTGCAAATCCCTATCCTGCGCAAGGATTTTGTAGTGGATGAATACATGATTTACGAGGCAAAGCTGCTCGGCGCTTCAGCGGTGCTGCTCATCTGTGCGATACTGCCGCCGGAATTGCTGCGGCGGTATCTTGAAACCGCGCACCGGCTTGGTTTGTCTGCGCTGGTGGAAGCGCACACCAAAGAGGAGGTCAGGATGGCAGTTGACGCCGGAGCGCGGATCGTCGGGGTCAACAACCGGGATTTGCAGACCTTTCAGGTGGATGTGACGACGAGCATTCGTCTGCGGCAGGAGGTTCCGCGTGAGCTCCTGTATGTGTCGGAAAGCGGCATCGCCACGCCGGAGGACGTTGACGCGCTCCGTAAAAACGGTGTCGATGCAGTGCTCATTGGGGAAACACTGATGCGCAGCCCGAATAAAAGAGCGATGCTCGATGCGCTGCGGGGAGGTAAACCATGAGCGGGACCAAGGTGAAAATCTGCGGACTGACCCGCGAGCAGGATATCCAAGCGGCCAACCGGATAAGACCGGATTATATTGGCTTTGTCTTTGCCGAAAGCCGCCGCCGTGTGACGGCAGAGCAGGCGAAGCGCCTGCGGGAACGGTTGGAACCGGGCATTGTTCCGGTTGGGGTTTTTGTCAATGCGCCGGAGAAAGAAATCCTTGCGTTGCTTGCGGAAGGGATTGTCGATATGGCCCAGCTCCATGGGGATGAGGACGAGACCTTTGTGCGGCGCATTCGGGAATACAGTGGAAAGCCGGTGATCAAGGCGGTGAAGGTATTGTCGGAGCAGAATGTTTTGCGATGGCGGAATTCACAGGCGGATTACCTGCTGCTGGACAGCGGCGCCGGAAGCGGAAAACGGTTTGACTGGTCGTTTGCCCGGTGCTGTGACCGCCCTTTCTTTCTGGCGGGCGGGCTGGACGCCGCAAACGTGGTTCAGGCCGTTCGGCAGGTTCAGCCTTATGCGGTGGATTTGAGCAGCGGGGCGGAGACAGACGGGGTCAAAGACCCAGAAAAAATGGAACGGATTGTGAGGAGTGTACGGGATGAGTAAAGGAAGATATGGGGTGCATGGCGGGCAGTATGCCGCTGAAACGCTCATGAATGAGCTGATCCACCTGGAAGAACAGTATGAGTATTATAAGAACAACCTGGAGTTTCAGCAGGAACTGGCGGAATTACTGCGCGAATATGCCGGTCGGCCGTCGCTGCTTTATTATGCGGAAAAGATGACCAAGGACTTGGGCGGTGCGAAAATCTACTTGAAGCGGGAGGACTTGAATCACACCGGTTCCCATAAAATCAACAACGTGCTCGGACAGGCCCTGCTCGCCCAAAAAATGGGCAAGACCCGTCTGATTGCCGAAACCGGCGCAGGCCAGCACGGTGTCGCTACGGCGACCGCCGCCGCTTTGTTTGGCATGGAATGCGAAATCTTTATGGGCAAAGAAGACACCGAGCGGCAGGCGCTCAATGTTTACCGGATGGAGCTTTTGGGCGCGAAGGTTCACCCGGTTACCAGCGGCACCATGACCTTGAAGGACGCAGTCAACGAGACAATGCGCGAATGGACCAACCGGGTTTACGACACCCATTATGTCCTTGGTTCGGTGATGGGGCCGCATCCATTCCCAATGATTGTGCGGGACTTTCAGAGCGTCATCAGCAAAGAGGCGCGTGCGCAGATTCTTGAGAAAGAAGGAAAGCTCCCGGCGGCAGTAGTCGCCTGCGTGGGCGGCGGAAGCAATGCAATGGGCGCTTTTTACAACTTTATTCCGGATGAAGGCGTGCGGCTGATTGGCTGCGAGGCCGCCGGCAAGGGAATTGATACCGACAAGCATGCGGCGACCATCGCCAAAGGGACACTGGGAGTGTTCCACGGCATGAAATCCTATTTCTGCCAGGATGAAAACGGCCAGATCGCTCCGGTTTATTCCATTTCTGCCGGACTCGATTATCCCGGCATTGGGCCGGAGCACGCTTATCTGCACGACACGGGCCGTGCAGAGTATGTTCCAATCACCGACGATGAAGCAGTGGATGCGTTTGAATACCTTGCGCGGACCGAGGGCATCATCTGCGCCATTGAAAGCGCGCATGCAGTGGCACAGGCGCGTAAGATTGCAGGAAGCATGAGCAAAGATCAAAGTATCATCATCTGCCTTTCGGGCAGGGGAGACAAGGACGTTGCGGCAATCGCACGGTACAGGGGGGTGGACATCCATGAGTAAGATTCAAAAGGCTTTTGACGGACACAAAGCGTTTATTGCATTTGTAACGGCGGGGGATCCGTCGCTGGAAAAAACGGAGGAATATATCCTTGCAATGGAGCAGGCGGGTGCGGATTTAATTGAGCTTGGCATCCCGTTCTCGGACCCGACCGCAGAAGGCCCGGTTATACAGGAGGCCAACATCCGTGCGTTGAAGCATGGTGCAACCATAAACGGCGTATTTGAAATGGTTGAATCCCTGCGGAAAAAGTCAAGCATCCCGCTGGTTTTTCTCACCTACTTAAACCCGGTGTTCCATTACGGCTATGAGGCGTTTTTCGCCCGCTGTGAAGCGGTTGGGGTGGACGGGATTATCATCCCGGACCTGCCGTACGAAGAAAAGGGAGAAGTGGCGGATATAGCGGCGGTTCGCGGTGTGGATCTCATCCCGCTCATTGCGCCAACCTCGGAGCAGCGCATTCAAATGATTGCCAAAGAGGCAAAAGGATTTATTTACGTTGTCTCCTCAATGGGGGTTACCGGCGTGCGGGAAGAAATTAAAACCGATCTCGCCAGCATTGTAGCATCTATCCGGCAAGTGACCGATATTCCGACGGCGATTGGATTTGGCATCAGTACGCCGGTGCAGGCGGAGCAGATGGCAGACACCAGTGACGGCGCGATTGTGGGCAGCGCGATTGTAAAGATCATTGCTGAGTACGGTGAGAAAGCCGCCGCTCCACTTGCCGATTATGTGCGGAGCATGAAAGCGGCTGTTTTACAGGCGGATTGACAGGTGGTTCCGAAGTGAATACGGGTGGACGGCAATTTTAGCCGGATGTCGGTTCAATCAAGCAGCAGAGAAGATGCTGGAAATATCCTGGAAAAATAGGGCTTTCGTTTTTCCCCAAAATCTTCTGGTGGTTTGAATTGGGTGCAGTATATTAAAATTGGTGTTTTATAAAAGCGCCCTGGTAGGAGGCGAACGATTGGGAAAGGCGAATCAGTTTACGGGGAAAGCGTCCGCATATGGAAAGCACCGTCCGAATTACCCGCAAGCATGCATTGATTTTATTGTTTCAGCTACCGGGCTGAAACAGGGGGATGTGGTTGCGGACGTTGGCGCTGGAACCGGAATTTTCTCAAGACAGCTTTCGGAAAGCGGTTTACAGGTTGTGGCGGTAGAACCCAATGCAGATATGCGGGCGCAGGCTGAAAAGACGCTTGCAGACTGCTCGGATGCCGTGATTTTGCCCGGGTCTGCGGAAGAGACGGGAATCGCGGCGGGGTCGGTCAGGCTTGTCACAGCGGCGCAGGCATTTCATTGGTTTGACGCGGCGAAGTTTCGGGCAGAATGCAAGAGAATTCTGGTTCCCGGCGGCAGAGTGGCGCTGGTCTGGAACAGCCGCGATCTTGAAAGCCCGCTGATTCGGGAAACAGCGGCAATATGCAGCCGGTTGTGCCCAAACTTCAATGGGTTCAGCGGCGGGATTGAGGAAAAACCGGAGGTTCTGCACCAATTTTTTGATAAGGGGATATTTGACTATCGGGCCTTTGAAAATCCTGTGATGTATGACCGCCAGGGGCTGATAGGGCGATATCTGTCCTCCTCTTTTGCGCCAAAACCGAGCGACGCTAATTACCAAGAATATATTGCCGCATTTGGGGCATTGTTTGACCGATACAACTGTCAGGGATACCTTTCTTTTCCCTACAAGACTCGCTGTTATCGTGGCAGTGTCTAAAAGTGAATTAACAAACCAAAACAAACGCTGGAAAACGAACCTTAAGGGCTGTTTTCCAGCGTTTGTTTTGGTTTGTATTGTTTTCAAGTGAAGGTAAGAGGAGGGTGAATTCGAGACGGTGAAAAGAGAATGGTATCAAACGAAAAGGACATGAGACAGGGTGGTGCTGTCTTTAAACCAAGAATACCGGTTTTGTTTTTTGCATTTTGTATCTGCTTTTGTTCTGAAATACACCGGAAAGGGATATAGTGTAACAGAACAATGGAAAGAAGGGCTCAAACATGGCCAATACCGGAAACAGACCAAAGCCGCAGGGACAGCATCCGCTATACGAAGTGCCGCTTCCATATCCTAAAGTGTTTACTGGAAGCATGAATCCGGCTTATGGGCGTGCAATGCTGAGCAATGTCGGTGGAATCAATTCAGAGATGAGCGCTGTCAGCCTGTATTTGTATAACCACTTTGTCACACCGCAATACCCGGAAATTTCTGAGGCGTTCCGCAAAATGGCCGAGGCGGAAATGCGCCACCTGGAAATTTTTGGAACACTCGCTTACCAGCTTGGACAGGACCCGCGCCTTTGGAGCAATCGGTGTGGGCAGCGGACCTACTGGACGCCGGGATATCACCGGTATCCGGTGCAGCTTCCGCGTATGTTGGGGTATGCGCTGGAAAGTGAACGGGCGGCTATCCAGAAATATCAGCGTCAGGCAGAAATGATTCAAGATGAAAATATCCGCGAAAATCTCCGCCGCATTATTTTGGATGAAGAAGCACACGTTGAATTTTTGCGTTATTTGAAGGGAAAATACGCTTAACCGCCGGGGAGTACGGCAAATGGGGTATAGGCGTCTTTTTTGCGAATTTGGTAACAAAACCCCTTTGTCATTTAAAAAAATTATGTTATAATAACATTAGATTTTTCATAAATGGAAATTAAGAAAGATTTATACAGTTCGCAAGGTTAAGAAAACCAACGAATTACAGCAAAAATGGCAGATTATTTATGGTGTTGAGCAGCAACGGAAGAGAGGCTTTTGCATGAGCGGCATTGCGAATGAAAAATTTACGGTAAAAATGTTCGGAGAGTTTAGCATCCGCCGCGGGGATGTTGTTGTTTCCAACGATCAAAGCCGCACCAAAAAGGTTTGGATGCTTTTGGAATATCTTGTGGCAAACCGCCACACCGAAATTTCGCAGGAAAAATTGATTGAGCTTTTGTGGGACGACGAGGACTGTGACGCGCCGCTCAATGCGCTTAAAAATTTAATTTACCGCTGCCGTAAAACCCTGAGCGTTCTTGACCCGGAAGGGAAAATCGACTTCATCAAGTTTGAACGCAATACATATGCCTGGAATAACCAGCTTTCGCTTGAAATTGACATTGAAGAGTTTGATGATTGCTATAAAGCGGCTATGCGCCCGGATTGCAGCGACGAAAAACGTGTGGATTGCTTTTTGCGGGCCATTGCCCTGTACCAGGGAGAGTTTTTGCCCAAGTCTTCTTATTCAAGCTGGGTTGTCAGCAAAAATGCGTACTACGCCAGCCTGTATAACGAATGTATTCTCCGTGTGGCCCCCTATCTTTCAAAAGACGGCGATTATGACCAGATTATTCGAATTTGCGAGCAGGCCGTTTCGTTGTATCCCTTTGAAGAACAGGTGCACAAACTGCTGCTGACGGCCTACCTTAAGCAGAAGCAGCCGGGCAAGGCGCTGCGCCATTACCAGCATGTTGTGGATTTGTTTTACCGCGAGCTCAATGTTGACCTGACCGAATCCTTTCAGGATTTGTATGCGGAAATTTCTTCCGGCGTCAACCGGATTGAGCACGATTTAAATATTATCAAACAGGATTTGCAGGAGGAAGAAGAGCGGGGAGGCGCATTCCTCTGTAATTATGATGTATTTAAGAGCCTTTACCGCATTCAGGCGCGCTCTATGATGCGGACAGGCCAGTCGGTTTATGTTGCGCTTTTTACGTTGAATAACCGCCTGGGCGACGTGCCGCTGGAAAAGATTTTGGAAAGCGCTATGCCGCTTCTGCAGGAATGTGTGGTGCAGAGCCTGCGCAAGGGTGACATTGTCTCCAAGTACAGCTCGGCGCAGTATGTGGTCATACTTCCGTTGACCAATTATGAAAACGGCGAAAAGGTTTTAAAGCGGATTGCCAACCGTTTTAAACTATGTTACCACGGCAAAGAAATTGTTCTAAGTACGAGGCTCAAAGCAATCGAACCGGTTTAATGGATTCTAAGGAGGGAGTATCATGTGGAAGAGGCGTTTGATCGCAGCGGCCATTGCATTTGTGCTGCTCATGATGGCAGCGTGCAATCAAACCGGTACATCTTCCTCCTCTGAAACATCTTCTTCCTCTTCCAATTCATCGTCCGATTCCAGTTCGGATTCTTCTGAAAATTCGGAATCAGAGTCGGAATCGGAATCAAATCCTGATTCCGAAGAGGAGCCGGATTCGGACTCTGAAGAAGAATCAAGCGGCGGTATTCCTTCCGGCGGTTCAACCGGAGGGCAGCCTTCCGGCGGTGGCGGAACAGGCGGTGGACAGGCAGGCCAGGGCGGGCAAACACAACAGTCTTCATCCTCGGTGGGTGGAGGCAGCGAGAGTGCAGATCCCGGCTTTTCATGGGATCCCGGTGGGAACTACACCGGCGGTATCAGCATTCGTACCGCTTCAGCGCCGGGAACGCAGGTGGCGTCGGGAGCGGATGGTTCTACCATTGATTACAGCAATACGGCGCAGGGATACGTCATGGTCAAAAAGGCCAGTGATACCAAAACCAAGATCCGGGTGCAGGGCCCGAACGGCGGTACCTATCAGCGCTATATTCTTCCCTCGGCAGGAACCTACTACCCCATCCCGTTGCAAATGGGAAACGGCGATTATACGGTAACCATTTATGTCAATACAAGCGGCGATAAATATGCCGCGGCATGCACAGTGACTTTCAGTGCGTCGCCTGGAACCAATTGTTACCTTTACCCCAACATTTATGCGAACTATAATTCGGGTTCTGCGGCGGTTCGGAAATCTTTTGGGCTGTGCATGAATGCCAGCAATGATTTGGACAAGGTAAAATCCATATACAATTACATCATCACCCATGTGTCCTACGATTACCCCAAGGCTTCCAGCGTGACCTCGTCCTATGTGCCGAATCCGGATTCAACGCTGGCTTCCGGCAAGGGAATCTGTTTTGACTATGCCGCCTTGATGGCAACCATGTGCCGCGCACAGGGCATTCCCACAAAAGTGGTAATGGGTACGACAAAGGGCGCCGCCCATGCGTGGAATGAAGTTTACATTCAAAACGTTGGCTGGATTGCGGTGGGAATTCCGTCAAACGGCGGATGGAAACGGCTGGATGCAACCTTTGGTACCGTCAACGGCGCAAGCTATACCGAAAACAGCGGTAATTACGTGACACAGCAATATTATTAAGCAACCGGTTTCATATTTGAAATGGACAGAATCAGGAGGAGTAGTTGCTATGAACGACCGTAATAAGAACCCCAAAAAAGGAAAACGGTTTTCTTCGGAGGATGTTTCGCTGTTCTGTTCACAGGTGGCGCTCATCCTGAAATCCGCCATCCCGCTTGCCGATGGGATTGGGGCGATTAAAGAAAGCGTTGCGGATGATGCCGCCGTTAAAATGATTGACGCCCTTGAAAAAGCGGTGATGCAGGGTATCCCGTTTTACGAGGCGCTTCGTGCGTGCGGCCGGTTCCCGGATTATATGGTCAACATGATTGAAATTGGTGAAAAGGCCGGAAAGCTGGACCAGGTCATGGAATCGCTCGCGAAATACTATGACCGTGAGGACCAGCTCAAAAAGAGCATCCGGAGCGCGGTGCTGTATCCGTTTGTGCTGGTGGTTATGATGTCGGTTGTCATTGCAGTGCTGGTAATTAAGGTGCTTCCGGTTTTCAACCAAGTGTTCCGGGATTTGGGGAGCTCCATGTCCCAGACGGCGCGGATTGTATTGGATGTCAGCGCAAATGTTGGAATTGCGGCGCTGGTCATCCTGCTGGTGTTGATTGTGCTCTTTGTGGCAGGGGTGATTGCTTCCCGCACACCGGCGGGCAGCAGGTTCTTTGTCAATCTTTTTGACCGTTTTGGCTCGAAAAAAGGGCTTGCTGCTAAGGTGGCGTCGGCCCGTTTTGCCTCGGTGATGGCAATGATGCTTTCCAGTGGTTACAGTGTGGATGAAGCGCTTAAACTCATCCCGAATATTATTACCAATCAGACCATTAAGGACAAGGTGGCCAGATGCGGCAAACTGTTGGAAGACGGCGCGTCTTTTACCGCGGCGATTGAAGAGGTTGGGATTTTCCCCGGCGTTTACGGAAGAATGGTCGGCATTGGCAACAAGACCGGCAATCTTGATACGGTGATGCAGCGGATGGCAGATCTGTATGAACAGGAGGTCGATTCCAGCATCAGCCGTATGGTGGCGGTTGTGGAACCGGTTCTGGTTGGCATCCTTTCGGTGATTATTGGTGCAATTCTGCTTGCGGTCATGCTCCCGCTTATGGGCGTTATGTCTTCGATTGGATAGTCCTGAACAGAAGGGGCGTATTATGAGACTTTATAAAAAAAACAAACGGTTCCCATATTTGGGTACAGTGTTGTCTCTGGCTTGCTTTGCGGCAATCATTGGGCTGTTTATTTTCTATATCAATAACCTATCCGACCGTTCAGGCAGCGAGAGCCGTCTGGTTACCGAACAGGCCATTCAAAAGGCCCTGGTGAACTGTTATGCCATTGAGGGGGCATATCCCGCCTCGGTGGAGTATTTGGAAGAAAATTACGGCGTGATCATCGATCGCAGCCGGTTCAGCGTCCTTTATGACACCATTGGCGGAAATGTCAAGCCTACGGTGGAATTGATCGATATTCAGGCGCAGCAATAAAATCTGCAGAAAGGGGGGCGGAGAAATGCACAAAACCAATATCATCCACAAATTGGATTCGTTGTTTATTCTGTTGGTATTCGGCGTATTTGCGGTGGTTTCGCTTTTATTGGTAGCCATTGGCGCCGGTATGTATCAACGAGTGGTCGATCACATGCAGGTGAACAACCAGGTGCGTTCTTCGCTTTCTTATGTGGCGGGGAAAATTCGCTCAAATGATGTTTCCGGTGCGGTTACGCTGCAGATAGTCGATGGGCTGGATGCCGTCTGCATCCGGCAGATGGGCGAAGAGGGCGTCTCCGACTATATTTATTATTATAACGGAGAAATAAAAGAGCAGTCCCTGCTGGATGGCGTAGCATTTAACCCCGAGGCAGGCGATACCATTGCCAAGGTGAATTCCTTTGAAATGGAATACGAAAATGGGCTGTATACGTTTACAGCGGCTGATAGCAGCGGGAAAGAAACCAGTATTGCGCTGAATCCCCGCAGCGGCGGTTAAGCGGGAATATAATTGAGAAAGGGTGGTGGCTGATTTTGATGAAGGGAAACCGTGTGAATACCTTTTTGGTAGAAATTATTGTGGTTATTCTGTTTTTTTCGCTTTCAGCGGCGGTTACGCTTCAGGTTTTTGCGGCTACCCACCTGAAGGGCCAGCAGAGCACCGACTTGAACATGGCAGTGATATTGACCCAGCGTTTTACCGAAGAATACCGTGCAAACGGTGTTTCCAATGAGTGGTGCCATACGCCGGAAACACAGGGCGATCAAACGGTTTATACCGTATGGTATGATGAGGACTGGAACCCTGTAGAGGAGAACGGCCGATATAAGCTGCTGTTTACTGTGTCAGAACTTTCGTCCGATGAAGCGGGGCGGGAATACGGTTTTACAGCTGAAGTGTTTTCGGTTGGGGAAGAGCAGGAGCGTTCCATTTACCGGCTTGAGTCGGAGCAATATTCTGCGAATTGGTAGTTGACAGGAAAGGAGGGCTGTGACATGCGAAAAAGAGGCGGATTTCGGGTAAGCGTTGGAATTTCATCGCTGCTTATGATATTTATTGTACTTGCCTTAACCACCTTTTCGGTTTTGGGCTATGTTACAGCGAACTCCGACTATAAATTGGCGGAAAAAACTGCAAACGGTGTGACGAGTTATTATCAAGCGGATGCAGCGGCAGAGCGTTTGCTGGCGTCGGTTGACCGCAAGTTAAGCGCAATGATGGCGTCTGCACAGCAGCTTGAGACGTCGAACGACCTGGAGGGGTTGCCCTGCGGACCGCTGCCGGGTGAAACGACTGATAAAATCCGTTCGCTTCAGGGTGAAGCTGGGAGCGTTCTGCGTTTGACATCTTATCAGGCGCTTGCACAGAGCCTTGCGCAGTTCGATCTCGGCTTTTCCGGAGGAACCTTTGTACAGGAAGGCTGGACAGTTACCGCAGAGATCCCAGTGGACGACGTGCGTAAACTCGTGCTGGAAATCCAGCTGGAACCAAATCCTTTTGACGGGTCTGCCCGGTACACGGTGTTGGAGCGCAGGTTGGTCAGTACCGTAACATACGATGAAGACGATAGTAATTTAGAATTATGGCAAGGAGAATTGGTTTGAGTCTTGATATTCTTTCCATGCTGCAAAAGGCCGTTGAAGAGAATGTATCCGATATTTTTATCATTGCAGGCGCGCCGATTTCGTTTAAAATTGGTGATTCCATTAAGCCCTGGAATGACAGTCGGCTGATGCCGGAGGATACCGAAGAAGCGGCAAAACAGATTTATGCATTGGCTCACCGCGATATGGGGCCGCTGAATGCTACGGGAGATGATGATTTTTCCTTTTCCATTCAGCATTTGAGCCGTTTTCGCTGCAATGCCTATAAACAGCGTGGCTCTCTGGCTTTGATTCTCCGTGTGGTTAAATTTGAGCTGCCGGATTATACGTCCCTCGGTATTCCGGATACGGTTATTGATCTGTATCGGAAAAATAAGGGCTTGGTTTTAATTACCGGCTCTGCGGGAAGCGGGAAATCGACCACGCTTTCCTGCATTATCGATAAAATAAATAAAAATCGGAACAGCCATATCATCACCATTGAGGATCCGATTGAGTATTTGCACCGGCATGACAAGAGTTTGGTGAGCCAGCGCGAGGTAGAGCACGACACCAGGGATTATGTCAGCGCCCTGCGCGCTGCGCTGCGGCAGGCGCCCAATGTCATTTTGCTGGGTGAAATGCGGGATTACGAAACCATTACTACGGCGATGACGGCGGCTGAAACCGGGCAGCTTGTGCTCTCTACCCTGCATACAATTGGTGCGGCGAATACCATTGATCGCATTATCGACGTGTTCCCGGCAAATCAACAGCAGCAGATCCGCGTGCAGTTATCCATGGTTTTGCAGGCGGTCGTTTCGCAGCAGTTGATTCCGACAGTTGACGGTAAACTTGTACCCGCCTTTGAAATTATGCTGGTTAACAGCGCCATTCGCAATATGATCCGGGAAGCAAAAGTGCATCAAATCGACAACGTTATTTTTTCTTCCCAAAGCATGGGAATGCGTTCAATGGATTCCGATATTCTTCGCCTGTATCAGGCGGGACGTATTTCAAAGGAAAATGCGCTTATTTATTGCACCAATCCGGAAAGCATGCGCGGCAGACTTTTGTAACGCAGTCTCATCTTTGGATAGAATTTTCCGCACTTTATTTTGCTGTTCTGCGTGATGTGACCGGTGTGTGACTGGCTTGCATTATAATGTAGAAAAGTGGATGGAGGTGGGGCGTTATGAATAAAGGCGTGCGGGAGCAGGTTTTCTGCATCACCAGCATGGCTACTCGGTTGAGCGTTGTCATCTCCAAATATGAAAATTATGAAATTTGTGGGTTTATTAACAGCCCGTTTTTTCAGTATTCGGTTCCGTTTCGTAACACGTTGGACCTTTTGCTGAAAATGAATAAAATGTATGATACGTTAAATTTTCCTCAGGCGTCTTTTGAATATCGAAGTTTTTACAGTAAAAAGGGGCGTGAGTTAGTGCCCGAACTGGAGGATATAAAAATGAGTGAAATTAGTCAGAATGAAAGCCCACAGGCTAAATTTATTGTTCATGTCCAGTTCCGGCAGAATGCGACTTGGCAGGGAACCATACAATGGGTGGATGCAGAGAAAACCCAGCATTTTCGCAGCACCCTTGAAATGTTGCGGCTTATGGAAGAGGCGCTGGATTCTCAGCAGTCCAATGCAATGAACAGCTTTTCGGAATAGTTACAGAAAAAGCTCCATCCCAAAAGGATGGAGCTTTTTTTACAGCGATTGAATCTGGTTAAGATCAAACGGCGTCTGCTGGTAAATAAAGTAGTTGAGCCAGTTGGCATAAATAAGGTTTGCTGCGCTGCGCCAGTTGAAGAGCGGCGTTCGGTTGGGATCGTTGTCCGGGAAATAGTTATACGGTACTTGGATAGGAAGCCCCTTTTCAATATCCCGAAAATACTCGGTGGCAAGGGTCAGGCGGTCGTATTCTGAATGCCCAGTAATAAAAAGCTGACGATTATCCTGCGAAGCAATCAAAAAGGGACCTGCAAGCTCCGAAACAGCTAACAGCTCCAATTTTGGGTGCTGAATAATGCTCTCGGTTGATACAGCGGTGTGGCGTGAATGAGGCGCCAAAAATTCTTCATCGAATCCACGTACCAAAGGGTTGTTGTAGCGGAGTACCCGGTGCTTGTAAATACCAAACATTTTTTGCTTCAAAGAAAGTTTAGGAACACCGTAATGGTAGTACAATCCGGCCTGTGCGCCCCAGCAGATGTGCAGGGTCGAAAAGACGTGGCTTTTGCTCCATTCCATAATGTCACAAAGCTCTTCCCAGTAATCTACATCTTCAAATTCCATCTGTTCAACCGGCGCCCCGGTAATAATCAGACCGTCAAAATATTGTTCCTTTACATCTTCAAAAGTATTGTAGAATTTAAGCAGATGTTCCTGCGAGGTGTTTTTTGAAGTATGGGTTGCGGTTTGCAGCAGTTCTATGTTGATTTGCAGGGAAGAATTACTGAGCAGACGCAGCAGCTGCGTTTCTGTTTCAATCTTTTTTGGCATAAGATTTAAAATCGCAATTCGCAGCGGGCGAATGTCCTGTTTGACGGCGCGCTCTTCACTCATTACAAAAATGTTTTCACTTTCTAAAACAGAACGCGCGGGGAGAGACTCGGGAATATTAATCGGCATAGGAAATCAATCCATTCTCTAATTGGTATTTACCTATTATAGCAAATCTGAAGTAGTATTTCAATCCAGCACTATTTTGACAAATTTATTGATTATTTGTCAATTTCCCCTTGACAAATAGTGAAGTGATATGGTAATATAAACGAGCCGCTTTTGAGGGGCATAAGAAAAGCCCCCCCGAAAAAGAAAGGAAATCCCCAGGAGGAACACGAAGAGACTTCAA
>JBMNPF010000014.1:0-54471 GCA_050943475.1 Oscillospiraceae bacterium | reverse complement strand
AAGGACGGGCAGGAAATTAAAGCATAAGGATAAAAAAGATACTCCTCACTACCATTACGGCGGTGAGGAGCTTTTCTGTGCATATAAAAACATCCGTTTCGGATTTTACACCGCAACGACTGATTTTACACCGCAAAGGCACACTTTTTAATTATTCCACGGCATTGTATTAAACTCAGTAAGATTATTTCAATAAAAATTGCCACAAATTACTTCAAACATCTATCAAAAATCTTACAGCATTCCAGCGTCATTTGATGAGAGGCAACTTCGCTTTCCAGTTTTCCGCTTTCAATGCATCTGACAGCCTCTTCCACCTGGTAGATAAAGCCATTGGCATTCCCCTGGTCGAATTCCTCCACCAGCTTCCGGTCTTTGTCATAGAGCTTGACCGTATTTCCAAGGTGGAGGTACTCCAAGGCGATGTAGCCGTCCTCCCCATACAGGTACCCGTTTTCCGGAAGTTTGGTGGCAATCGAACACTGGGCGTTGACCAGATAATCGCCGTACCGCAGATTTAGGTTAACCGTTTCGTCCACTCCCGTTGCGGCACGGATAACGGTTGGTTCAATCCCTGTCAGTTTCTGGTCGGTGAAATAGCTGAGCACTTCAATCAGGTAAACACCGAGATCATAAAGTGCACCGCCGCCGAGCGCTGGGCTATACATCCGGGAATTCGGGTCAAACGGGGCGTTAAAACCCAGGTTCCCCTGTGCAAGCTTGAGCTTGCCAATTCGTCCTTCAGCGATCCACTGCTTAACCTTCTGCGTTTTAGGCAAGAACCGGACCCACATACATTCCATCAGGAAGAGCCCCTTTTGTTTCGCAAGAGCGAAAACCTCCTCCGCCTCCCTGTAATTGAGCACCATACACTTTTCACAGAGGACGTGCTTATTCCACTTCAGGCATTCGAGGATGTTTTCATAATGGTAGTTCATGGTGGTTGCAATATAAACGGCGTCGATGTCGTCCCGTTTCAGCATTTCCTCATAGCTTCCGTAAAAGCTGGGGATGCTGTTTTGCTGTGCGAAGGTCTCTGCACGCTCTGTACTCTTGCTTGCGACAGCCATTACAACGGCGCCGTCAACCTTGGAAACTGCGTCAGCGAACTTGCGCGCAATGTTCCCCGCTCCCATAATTCCGAATCGAATCATATTCGTCAGCCTTTCCTCATTGATATATTTTGGTTCAAGCGTGTTTGCCATATTGGAAGGGAAAACGCATAGGGATACGACGCAACCGCCCTGTACGGTAATGCCGTTGCAGCATTATTCGTTCGTTTCTTCTGCCATCTTTTTTCGCCCTGTGAGCCGGAATGTCCATTCGGTCATGATGATCATCAAAACAACAAAAATGATGAGATACACAGGTAGAATGGCAAAGCCAATACAGTTCCCCAAAAATCCGAACAACGGCGGCATAAAGGTTGAGCCGACATAAGCGCTCGCCATTTGAATCCCGATAATCACCCCGGAATTCTCCGCGCCGAAATTATTGGGCGTGGAATGGATAATACAGGGGTAAATCGGCGCACAGCCAAATCCGATCAGAATAAATCCAGCAAGTGACACAACCGACTCCCCTGTCGGAATCAATAATGCTATAATCCCGCAAGATAAAATGCCGGTGCCAAGAAGGATCATTTTTCGGTCGCCAAGTTTATTCATAACAAAACCGCCGAGAAACCTGCCAACGGTCAGTCCTATATAAAACAAAGAGGCAAAACGCGCAGCCTGCTCTGCCGTTATTCCTTTGACTTCAACCAGATAGGTGCTCGCCCAATACATTGTGGTTGCTTCGGCGGCGCAATATGCGAAAAAGCCGGTTAAAAGGAATGGAACCCCCTTGATCTTCAACGCTCCAAGCAATCCAACGCTTTTGGTTCCGCTTTCAATATGCTGTTTGTTGATTTTCCAAACAGGCAGCGTGATAAGGAGAAGCAAGCCGATGCCAATCTGGATAAATCCCACAATGCGGTAGCCAACATTCCAGGTAGAATTGGCCAAAGCATAACTCATGACAAATGGGCTGACAATTGTTCCAACGCCCCAAAAACAGTGGAGCCAACTCATATGCCTTGAGGTATAATGAAGTGCAATATAGTTATTCAACGCGGCGTCAATCGCTCCGGCGCCAAGTCCATAAGGAATTGCAAATACAATAAGCATCCAGAATTGATTGGAATAGGAAAAGCCCAACAATGCAATCGCCGTAAGAAAAACACTGACCACGGTTACTCCCCGGGTGCCAAATTTTCTTGTCAATTTGTCAGACAAAAGGCTGGATATAATGGTTCCGCCCGAAATAACCATTGAAACAATTCCCATAAAGGAAATGGGAACGCCTAAACCGCTATACATTACAGGCCACCCGGAACCAAGAAGTGAATCGGGAAGCCCCAGGCTGATAAAAGCTACATAAATAAGTACAAGCAAAAGCGTATACATTTCTTTCTCCTTTCAAATACTACGCCGCAGCCATTGCGTATCAGCTTTAAAAATCAAATAATGAATGGCAAATCTGTTCGAGCCTATTTTCAAAAAACTGGTCAAAAATCCTCAGTTTCTGCAAAATTTCATTTCGCAACAAGTTAAGCGTTCGGCTTTTGAGATAAAACCTTTGGCGCATACATCTGCTGTGCTGACAGAAATATATCAAATCTTTGAAAATAATAAAACCCTTTTAATAATTTCTTACTAAAAGGGTTTTATTTGGTGCGGATAATGTGACTTGAACACACACGGTATTGCTACCACTAGAACCTGAATCTAGCGCGTCTGCCGATTCCGCCATATCCGCATAGACTAATTTGTCCGTGGATTATTATCGCATATTCAAAGCAAAAAGTCAAGCAAAAATTTACAAAGAGCCAAAAATAGTAATTACCACTTGACTGAATTGGAAAAATGAAGTAAAATATTTCACGGAGGCATAGCTCAGCTGGTTAGAGCGCTCGCTTCACATGCGAGAGGTCGAGGGTTCAAGTCCCCCTGTCTCTACCAGAAAAAGCTCAACGCAAAAGCGTTGAGCTTTTTTAATGAAATAAATCCCTCCGGGATTTGTGAAATGTGAAATATGGCTTCGCCATGTGAAATGCCTGCGGGCATGAGTGGATTTATTTTATTTCACGGATGGTAAGGCACATGATGCAAGTGACGAAATGCTTAATGTGTCTTTAAATGCCAGACGGTAAAAGACCCCTCTAGGGTCTATTCAATTCACCGACTTCACTTCAACTTAGCGGATGGTTATGACTATAATTCCATTATAATATGAATTTAAATTGTAAATAATTTGGAAAAAAATAGAGGGTTGCATAAAAACGGACAACTTTTTACCGTTTCGGAAAAATACATGGAGGCATATTTTTTTGTCTACTAAAATTCCGAAAGGGTGAAAAATTTGACAAGCGAAGAGTTTAGAAATAATCCGTTGTTTCTAAGGAATCAATTTAAGAGTGACGGGGTCTTTGAAATGCCAATTATTCGCAGACAAAACATTGATTTCAAAGACATTCAGTTGATCGGTTACGAGCAAACAAAACCAAATGACAAAGTTCATGCGCAAAGCTTTGTCCACTTCTTTTTGGATGACTACAAATTTGAAGTGATGTGGAACGATCCTGAACCACGTCTTGCGAAATTGAGTCAATACAAAGGGGTACTTTCTCCACAGTTCAGCGCTTACTACACAATGCCGATATCTTTGCAAATCTATAATATATTTCGTTCTCGCTGGTGTGGTGCATACTTGCAGTCAAAAGGATTGACGGTGATACCAACAGTTTATTGGGGTAAACCGCAAAGTTACTGGTATTGTTTTGATGGAATTGAAAAAGGATCTATTGTTGCACTTTCTACCTTGGGCGTGAAAAAAGAAAAGGATTTTTTTCTACAGGGCTACAATGAAATGTTGCGCCGTATTGAACCAAAGGCGATTATCTGCTATTGTGATCCGTTTTCTGAGATGAAAGGTAATATCATTACAATTGATTATGCGCAAACAAACAACCTGGCTAATAGGAAAATATTTTACGGATATGTGGATACTCGTTGCCATAAAGCGGAAGCCATACAGTTCCCTGAAGCACAGCAGGATGACAACGTCTCTTGTGTGGTTAAATCTAACGGATATGTTATCACAACCGGATTTGGGGGTGGAGGAGGGGGAGGACGGTTCCGAACGGGACAAAGCCGTGGCAATACCCCAAGAAATAACCAAGTTCAAAATAAGCAGTTCAGAGATATCGCAAAAAATTAGACTTATCAAAACAACAGCAAAGAGAGTTACATGAAGCTATTAGTCATGAAGGTATGGGTTATCAAGAACTATTGCAATCTGCTCAAGAGCTGTTTGGTAAATAGAAAGGTGGATTTTATAATGAAACAGAATGATATCAATCATATTAAAAATCAGATAAAAGTTTTAGTGGGAGCAACAGGCATTACCATAGGACGTATAGCGTCTATGTCGTGGATAGGTTTTCATGTTGGTGATTCTGAATACGCTTTGCATTTACAAACTGCTTTCCGTATTCGTACAAATGAAAAGATTTTAATTGCCAACTTGGATATGTTTGAGCCAACAGAAACATTGAAAAATAGTCCGTCTTTTGATTGGGATACATTTGACTGGGACGTACAAGGATTTAATCGGTATGACGAGTGGGTTAAACAATTCAAAAAAGAAAATGAAGGACGTTTAACAATCCAAAAAGTGACTGTCAGCAATTTTGGTGATTTGTTAATTGAACTAAGCCAGAACGTTTTCATAGAAGTGTTCCAAAATACGGCAGCAGAAGAATGTTGGCGTTTTTTTGAAAGAAATTCAAAAAATGACCATCTTGTTGTTACCGGACAAGGAATAGAATAACATTGTGCAGCGATACCTAAGAAAAACTATAAATGACAGAATGTAGCACTAAGCTCTGCGATTTAGACTACCAACCTTTCCATACTGCAAAAGTTCAACTCTAACAGCCGAAAAGCCAAAAAAATCTTTTTCATGTACCTTTCACAAGTAGGAAGCTACATTTCAGTCTTGAAAGTAAGACTGAAATGTAGCTTTTCTTTTATGACCCATAAACAAACACATGTTGCTATGCGAGGAAAAGATTACAGAATTATTTGGCAGCAACAGCAAGTTGCTTTGTTTTTCATTGTCGTAGTGGTAGAATATCGCTATGAGGTGGTGATTTGAATGGATATAAAGGATATTTTACGGGATTTGCGTACTAAAAACGGATTGTCCCAGGACCAGCTTGCTGAAAAAGTCCTGGTTACACGGCAGGCTGTTTCTCGCTGGGAAACTGGCGAAACTATCCCCAATGTAGAAACGCTAAAACTACTGTCAAAACTATTCCATGTTTCTATCAATACGCTCTTGGGGTCTCCCCGGCAACTGGTCTGCCAATGTTGCGGCATGCCATTGGATGAATCTTGCATCAGCGAAGAGCTGGACGGCACATTCAACGAAGAATACTGTAAATGGTGCTATAACAACGGAAATTTTGTTTACACAAGTCTTGAGGAATTGATAGATTTCCTGGTGAGGCATATGTCTAACGAAAAGTGGCCTCCAGAACAGGCGAAGGCCTATTTTGAGACTCAACTGCCAAAGCTGAATTACTGGAAACCGTCAACAAAATGAATCTTCAATATATGTTTTTGCGGCAAAGCCTTATTTTGTGCGGATTTTAGCCGTTTTTTCTTCGTCTTGAAACTGGACACAAAAATCCAAAACGGTGAAAACAGAGTGATGAAAACAAAAAGTTTTAAAGTCTGAACCCATCTATCTAATTTGAATCGATCTCTAAAAGTGCTTGGCTATCGGCATATTCGATTTTATGTATTCGAAGGTCTTGTTATTACGAGGATTCAGATTCTCAGTTCAAAAATCCATTGGCATCTTTTTGTACCCGGTAGATAAAACAAAAAGCTCGTAATCGTGGGATTTTTCCATTGTTACGGGCTTTTTATCTTTTACAGTTTAAAGTTTCACAGAAAAATACAAAACTCTTTTCCGCTTCCAGATCTTGATGGTTGTCAAACGATTTCTTTTTTTATACAATAAAGCTAAATCCTATTGATATAATAGGAAATAAATTTTAAAGGATGGAGCGTGTGTTGCGGAAATTCAAACAAATTGGCCTTGTAATTCTTGTCTTGATGATGACACTTTCCACCGGGATGGGCACCGCAGTCCACCCCGCTCAAGACAACAGCCTTGTTTCAGAAAGTACTTCTTTGGTTTCCGGCGGTGCAGAACCGGAAGATTCGGAAACAGAATTTCCAAACATCCAGGCCGATAACAGCGGCAGTTCTTCTTTGTCTTCAACAGAGTCTTTTCCCAAGGCGGATGAAACGCCTCCGCACTCGGAGGAAAACAGCGAATTGCCCGGAGGCTCCAGCGGCAGCAGCGTCTCCCCGAGCCATCCCAATACGCCCGGCGGAAGCGGAAACGGCTCTGCCAGCTCTTCTGGCCCTTCTACTCCCTCCCTGCCTGAACCGACGCCAGCCGGAAAAATTGTTGTCGGCTATTACACCGGCTGGTCGTCTTACAAGGGATATTCCCCACAAAGTGTTCCAGCTCGCCAGCTCACCCATTTAAACTATGCTTTTGCAAAAATTGATCCGGCGGCCAATGCAATCGCACTGGCCGATCCCGCCAATGATCGCAAAAATTTTGCCGCTCTACGGGCCTTGAAGCAAACAAACCGGCATTTGAAAACCTTGATATCGGTCGGTGGATGGGACTATTCCACCTATTTTTCCGACATTGCTTCCACCAGTGCCAGAAGAGATGCCTTTGCGCAGAGCTGTTTGGATTTTATTTTGGATCACGGCTTTGACGGAATTGATCTCGACTGGGAATACCCCGTTTCCGGCGGTCCTGCCGGAAGCATCAACCGTCCGCAGGACAAGCAGAATTTCACCCTACTGCTCAAAGCAATCCGTGAAAAGCTGGATGCGCAGAGCCAAAAGGACGGACGCAGCTACTATCTCACCATTGCCGGAGCGGCCAATACCAGCTATCTTTCAAAAATTGAGCCGCAAAGCGTTGCCAGCCTGGTCGATTACATCTTTGTCATGACCTACGACATGCATGGCCCATGGGATCGTTATGCCGATTTGAACGCCCCGCTTTATCAGCCGCAGGAAAGCTCCCCGCAATACAAAACCAGTGTATACGACGGCGTATCCGCTTACCTTTACAAAGGGTTTTCCCCCAAAAAGCTGGTGCTTGGCATGCCCTTTTACGGTTACATATATCAGGGAGTCAGCAGCCAGAACAACGGCCTTTACAGCACCTTTTCCTCTGCAAAATCCATTAGCTACAATACCGTGCGCAATTCTTATCTGAATAACCCCGCCTACGCCAAACACCTGCACGAAACCGCAAAGGTTCCCTATCTGTTTGGAAACAATACCTTTCTTTCCTATGAGGATCCACAGTCCATTGCGGCAAAGGTATCCTTGGCAAAGTCCCTCGGCATGGCCGGCGTCGGCGCATGGGAACTCTCGCACGACACCAGCGGCTCCCTTTTAAATTCAGCCTATCATACCCTTTATTCGCGTACGCAGTGACCAGGCTGCACATCCGTAAGCATCATCTGCCTACTCCGCCAATCGGTGTGCGTTATTCCAACACGAAAACGGTTTTTATACCGTCGCATAAAGAAATACTTATTGAAATGATTTCATAGCTGCAAACAAACAGGCAGGGCATAAAATGCCCTGCCTGTTACTTTTTTAACGCAAGATCCACCGCTGCATGGGTTCCAAATTCTACAATTCCCCGGTTCTCAAGCGGAACCGGATACCGAAACAGCGGACCGTCATAAACAAAGGTATGGTATTCGCCGTTTTCACCACACATATCCGCTCCAGCCGCCTGAATGGCCTTTGCCAATTCCCAATCCAGTGTTCTGCCCAAATAGGAGGCGTCCAGCGAGCAAAGCTGTACAATTTTAACCATTGCTTTCAGCCCCGCCTCAATTCCTTCCCGGGTCAACGCCTCTCTGCCCTGCTGCCACAACGGCAGTACACAGTCAAGACCAACCGCTTTGCAGCGCGCCTCATCCCATTCCCGATGTCCCAGCTCGTCAATATCGCCGAACACACAGGCGGCTGCCCCCATTTCCTTTGCTCGGAGAAGCCCGGACTCAAAAGCTTCTGCGTATGCCTCGGGCCTGCACCGGCACAGCACCAGGGGGATTCCCACGCTGTCCGAAACAGCGTCCAGCAGCTCCTGCTGTACGCCGTGAAACCAGGAGCGCTGCTGGGCCTCATTCACCGTTACCACCAGAGCAACCGGCTCATGCCCCTGCTGGATCATCCGGTATAGTGCAAGCGCACTGTCCTTTCCGCAGCTATATGACATTGCAAATTTCATGCTGAATTCTCCTACGGTTCAATCATGCCATATTTGATCTTGATACGGTCGAGTTTTTCCATCATCGGGCGGGCAAACAGCAAAAGAAACACCACCGTTGAGGCCGCATGAATCGCGTCAAACGGGATTGCAGAAACATAAACCGTCATCAAAGTCTGCCAGGTAATGCTGCTTCCAAACATGGTAAGCGAACTGATGTTGATAATCCCCCCGTAGATAAAAAAGGTGGAAAGCCCGCCGTACACACAGAGCGGCAGGATTTTTTTCTGGAGAAACCCTTTTTTAAACAAAATGCCCGCCAAAAAGCCAATGATGCCAAAGCAGAACATCTGCCACGGCGTCCACGGCCCCTGCCCCATAAAAAAGTTTGAGACAAAACCCGTGACCACCCCCACCAGGAAACCGCTTTCCGCGCCGAAACAGACGCCCGCAATAATGACAATCGCCGTTACCGGTTTAAACTGCGGCAGCCAGAAAAAGGCAGCCCGGCCCGCTACCGCAATGGCGCACAGAACGGCAATAACCACCAGTTCCCGCGCCTGTGGTTTACGCTTTTCAAACACCATGAAGAAAGGGACCATGGTGCAGGCAATGATCAGTACGCTGATGAGATAATAGCTCCGATCCTCAAGGTACAGGATGCCAAACGCAATCAAAAGCGGTATGACAACAATAATTAAAATACTCGCAACAACGGTGCGCTTACTCAAACGGCCGCGCTTGGCCGAAGTCTCCGGCTGCATGCCTCAATCACATCCTCATTTGTCACGGCTTCCGCAAAAAGATGGCGCGCCATCCGGTTTGCCGCGGTGGTATAAAAATTGTTGCCGCAGAAAAAGCGGCGGGCTGTATTGGTCGTCACAACACTGCCATCAAAAAACATGGAACAAGCGTCGGCGTATTTTGCACAAAATTCAATGTCGTGAGAGACCATTAGAATGGTCACGCCGTTTTGCTGAAGCTGTTTCAGAATCCCTGCAAGTTTCTGCTTAAAACAGGCGTCCAAGCCCTTGGTTGGTTCGTCCAGCAGCAGGATTCGGGGTTTTAACAGCAGTACCTTGGCAAGCGCCGCCCGCTGCTGCTCCCCGCCGCTCAGGTCATAAGGATGGCTTTCCAGCAAATTCTCAAGTTCAACCAACCCTGCAGCTTCCAGCACCTGTGCTTCCTTTTCCTCTTTGGAAAGGCCCCTGCCGCTCAACATCTCCATTAAATCCAGCCGTACCGTTTTTTTGACAAACAACGCCTGCGGATTCTGCGGCAATACCCCAAGGTTTTCATAAAACAGCTCTGCATCCTGGTACTTTTGAATTGGTTTTCCATTCAGCAGCACCTTGCCGCGGTAAGGTCTGCAAATCCCGCTGATGAGCGACAGCGTCGTTGTTTTGCCGGTGCCGTTCCCGCCTACAATAGCGTGGAACGTCCCCGGCTCAACCGCAAAAGACAGCCCTTTTATAACATCCTTTCCTTGCTTTTCATAACGAAACCATACATCCTTCAAACGGATAACCGGTTCTGCCTTCCCGCGCTGCGGTTCCGGCAAACTCTCCGCCGCATCCAGAGCGGCGGGCCCTTCATTCAACGGAAGGGCGTTCAAAAACCGCCGCCCGTCCTTAACCGTAATGGGGCACGGCAGCTCCGAAGGGATACCCGCGTAAATCTGCATGGCGCTCGGCATTGAGACAAACATATCGTCTCCACGCTCTTTCAGCACTTCCCCCACCTGCTGCGGCGTCCCTTGAGCAATGATTTTTCCGGCGTCCATAACAAACGCCTTATCCGCCATTGGAAGAACCTCCTCCAAACGGTGCTCGGTCAGGATAACCGTTACGCCAAGCTCATTGTTGATTTTTTGTACCGTTTCCAAAAACTCGGACGCAGCAATCGGGTCAAGCTGGGAGGTCGGTTCATCCAAAATCAGCACTTCCGGCTGCATCGCCATAATCGAGGCAAGGTTTAAAAGCTGCTTCTGCCCGCCGGAAAGCTCGGTTACATTTTTCATGAACCATTCCTGAATTCCAAAAAAGCTGGCCATTTCCGCAACCCACAGCCGGATGGTATGGTTGTTAAACCCTAAGCTCTCCAAACCAAACGCCAGTTCGTGCCACACCTTGTCGGTGACAATCTGGTTGTCCGGGTTTTGCAGAACATACCCAATTTTTGCCGCCTGCTCCCGCAAATCCAGACTTGAAAGGGGGGCTCCGTCAAACAGGATTTCCCCCTCCAGCGTTCCATGCGGAGAAAGGATTGGCTTGAGGTGCCGGAGAAGGGTGGATTTTCCGCAGCCGGATTTGCCGCAGATGACGACAAATTCACCGTCCTCCACCGTAAGATTCACCTGTTCCAGGGCCTTCTGTTCCTTTTCCGGGTAGGAAAAGCTCACATTTCTGATTGTAAACGAGCCCATTTTACGTCCTCCGTAACATTAATTGCAACCGGAAACAACAGCAGAGCGGCATATCCGGCATAAAAAACAAAGCTGAGCGGCGTCACCGGTTTTGCGGCAACTACCGGAAAATACTGCATGTTGTTTTCACCCAGCGCCATCCCGGCAATTAAGAGCAGAACAAGGCCAAAAATCACCGCAAGCGCCGCCTGGTCCCTCTTATCAAACCGATAATTGGAAAAAGCCGTCCGGCCTTTGAGGCCATAGCCGCGGCAGCGCATGGAATCGGCTGTTTCAATGGCGTTTTCCAGCGCCCACGTCACCAGAATTGAAATAATTTTAATCCCGTTGCGCGCCCGTTTCAAAACACTTCCGTTTGACACATCCCGGCCAATACACTTTTGAGCGTTGGAAATCACCCGAATCTGCGCCTTGAATTTGGGGACAAAACGCAGCGTCATGGAGAGAATAAGAGACAGCGCCGGAATGAGTTTTCCAAAGAGGTAGATAAACTTGTCCGACGTCATAACAGCATTATAGCACGAAAACCAGATAATGACCGAAACAAACATCACCGCGCTGGCAACTCCATACAAAATGGATTCCAGCGTAATGGGGTTGTCGTTGATGTAAAGCAGAATGGTCGCCCCCGCATGACTGAGCAGCGGATTTAACAGCGCAACGACCAAAAGCATGGGCAGCATGCCAAGCAAATTAAACTTTACCGCCCGCATCCCATTGAGATAAATGGAATATATGACGGCGCTTGCCAAGGATATTCCTAGAAATACCGGGTGCATAAAAAACATGCTGAACACAATCACCGCTGCAAAGTAGACAAAATTCACAACCGGATGAAAGGTTGAAAAGTGATCTTTCAAGGCTGTCCTCCCTGCCCTTCCGGCATCTCTGCACCCAAATCCCGGCCCAAATCACAGGTGTAGTTCCAGCGGATCACATCGCCTTCTTTGACCTCATACCGGCTGCACCCATAATTCGGGTACCAGCCGTTTACCGAATACATCCAGCCGGAAAGGTCGCCGCAGTCAAATTCATACAGGTTGTGAATGCCCGCAATATAGTTGCTGTTGTAAATGGGCGTCGCACGGAATTCCATGTGGATACGGTTTTTCTTCATCTCACGGTTGAGCACATCAAAGACCGATTCCCCTTCATAAAAAACAACCTGCCGTTCTGCAAAAATAACGCCGTCTTCCGGCAAGACCGAAAGTTTTTCCTTTTTCAACGCGTCAATATTGTCCAGGATGGTCTTGCACTCCACCGAAAGGGTGCAGTACTTCACCTTTCCCTGATCCGGATTCTGATCCTGCGGTTCCACCGGCTGGGGCTTTCCCTCCGGCACCGGAGCGGTCTGGTATGGATCCGGCGAAGAACTGGATGCACTTGAAGAATCCTGCGGCGCAGAAGACGTTCCTTCCGCCGGCGCAGATAAATCCGGTGAGGAAGCCGCATCCCCATCCGATGTATCCGGCGTGCTGCCGTCCGGCGAGGAAGCCTCTTTCGAAACAGAAGAACTGTCTGAACCAAACAAGGTAGAGGCCGCCACGCCCGCCACTTCATCCGGGGTTTCAATTTTACATCCCGCAAACAGCACAAAAACCGTACAAATACACAGAATAAGTGATACAATCGCTTTCCTTTTCACCGTTTCAAACTCCTTCATACGCAGGGATAGGGCGCCTTTTTTCAAAGCACCCTTCCCGCGTTCTTATCGTCAACCGTTAACGCATGCCTTTTTTACGCAGCAACATCAGTGCGCCCGCACTCAATACCAACAAAACCGCCGCCGGTAAAACCGCGCTGTAATCGCCAGTCTGCGGAACACCCTCCGCAGGCGCACTTTCCGTTTTCCCCGCTTCCGCAAGGCTGCCGTCTGCGCTGATGAAATAATCCGAGCAATGCGTAATCTCAAATACCGCTTTGCCGCCGGAAACTGTAACATCGCCAGCCAGCTCCGCTTTTCCGGATTCCTCATTGAAATGGTACAGAAAATACTTCCCGTCCGCCAAATCCACCGCAATTTCCACCGTAGCCTTGCCCGGCAGTGCACCTTCATGAGCAAAACTCAGAACAACTGCGTCTGCCGCAATGGCTTTTATCTTCTCGGCATTTGCCGATACAAAGGAAATACCTGCGTGAAATGCAACCGAAGGATCGGTAATATCCATGCCGTTAAAGGTAATCCGGTATTCGGTTCCATCCTCGGTTTTTCCCGGTACGGCGTAGTCTCTGTCTGAACCAACGAGATTTTCAAATACTTCCGGAATCACTACGCCGTTTTCCTCAAGCTGTGCAATGACTTCCTGCGCATAGAACAAATCGTCTGCATACACAATATGCTTCCGGTCGCTTTCGCTGAGGGAGCGGTAGCTTTCCAGCAGTTCATTGACCGTCGCCTTGTCAGCGACCGTGACATTCATCGGGTCAATTTCATCAAATATCCGCTGATTCAGGGTTTGGATGGCATTTTCCAGTGCGCTGATTTTTGCTGTAAGTTCATCAAGCTTGGACGCATCAACGCCAGCCTTCACTGCATCGTTCTGGTTTTCAAGCAGAGTGACAACCTGCTCAACACTCGCCTTGTCATCGTAAACAACGGCGTCGATTGACGGAAGCGCGTCGATCTTTGCCTGAATCTCAGCAATCATACCGGCGTCTTTCAGGCCCTGAATTTTATCAACCGCCTGAAGCAGCAGATCCTTGTGCTCTACCCTGGCCTTGCCCTCGTCGGAAAGCTGGTTGTACCGGGTGTACAGCGCATTGATTTCTGCATCGTCCGCAAGAGTCACATCGGCTACAACCAGATCCTGAAGCGCCTCGTTGAGTTCTGCAATGACCGTATTTTCATCTTTCAGTTCATCAATCCGCGCAAGCATGGCATTCAGCTTGTCCCAACCGGTAACTTTAGCCTGTTCTGCTGTGCTCAGTGCATCATACCGGGCCTTCATTCTTTTAACCGCAAATTCATCGTTGAGGGTAACAGCCCCGCCGGATTCCGCCAGCCGGATGGCGTTATCCACATCCTGCGCTGTATAAACGCCTTTTTGGGCATTGTCCTCGTTAAACCCAAAGGCAAACATCTTGCCGGAATCGTTATAAAAGTAAATGTTTCCATCCGAATCCATTGCTACCGTCTGCGAACAATACTGCTTGACAGACGACGCTACCAGTGTTATATAATTCGGCTTGCTCTGAGCTGTCTGGTTCTGGCTGTCGGTAATCCGGTAAAGAACAGAGGTCTTATAATCCGTTACGTAAAGGTTTACTTCCCAGCCGTTTTCCTCGGTCGCATTCGCTGTCGAAATAATCGGAGAAGACTGGGTTTGAATCGCATCTATCTGGTAAATTACGTCAAGTGTTTCGGCGTCGACTACGCTGAACGGTGCGGTCGAACCCTGTCCGCCTCCGCCAACGTACACACGGCCTTTGAACACAACCGGGCTGGAGGTAATATTATTACCGAGCTGAATGCTCTTGACCGAAGATTCGTCAAAGGTATTGTCCCCATTGATCTTAATCGAGCAAAGATAGCCATTTTTGGTTGCAGCAAATACGCGGCCGGTTTCCGCATCGTAGTGTACTGCACTGCGGATAGCCCCCTTGCCGAGATCATAACGGTCGTAGACTGTATCGTCGGTCAGGCTGTGGATGACAAGCTCCGAAGCGTCGCCGCCGAACACAATCGCATTGTTTACAATAGCACCCTGGCTCCAGTAATAACCTTTCAGCCCGCTCTCCGGGCGGTACTGCCAAACAGCCTGTTTTACTTCATCTGTTTTGGTAGGGTCTTCATCCTTGGTGCTGAAGCAGGCATACGCCCCCGCATTTCCGCTGCCGTCCGATGCGCCGACATAAATATAGCCCTCATAATAGGTCACAGCCGAAAGCGGCTGTGTGGAATCCTCCGGCGCGCCAATCGGCTCGCTTTTCCACAGCAGTTCCATGGTCTGCTCATCATACGCGTAAACAATCGTCTGTCCATTGACAATCCTCGGCAAAAAGAGCTTTCCATCGCCATAGCCCATCATGGAGAAATACTGGCTTCCACCCGGGCAGTCAACTGTTTTCAGGATTTCACCATCCTCAAGCGAAATACGGTTAAGCGACCCTTTTGAAGTATTCATGACATACATATAACTACCTACAATAATTGGTGTGCCAAAATATTGAAAGTTGCCAGCCGCTTTGTTCCACTTTTCTTCAATCTCGTCCGCAGAAGTTGGGGTCTTGCTGTCCACAACTCCCTGCAGCATCGTCGCACCCCGAAATTGGGGAAAATCCAGGTACGAGCTGTAATCCTCCGCGCCCGTATTGCTGTCGGCAGCCAATGCTGTAAACGGGAGGCTCAGCGCCACAGCGGCAGCTAAAACCGCACTTAATAGTCGTTTTGTCCGTTTCATAAACCTGTTCCTTTCTGTCCTAAATTACTGAACTTCATTTTCATTTACCGCTGTTTTTTATACTCCCTCCCATCTGAACAGGACAAAAGAAAGGAGCCCTTTCAAAAGGCTCCTTGCAGCGATAAAATGATATTTCAGACATACGGAGCAGGCACGCTGCCGTTTTCCATCATTTTACTGCCACAATTTCCCACCGAAAAAGTAACAACAATTACGGATATGGCAGGTCTCCTGACTCGAATTCATCCTACTTGCTTTTTATCTTCCCGATTTCTCAGTGATATGAGGGCTTGTCCTCAGCGAAAAGCGTTCGTCCTTCTCACAGTAACGGGGGCTGTTACGGTTTTGCACCGTATTCCCTTTTCATGCCGAATGGCAACCATAACCGTTTCTCTTTTGTTCGTTTCTATCATATCGGTTCTGCTCATGGATGTCAAGAACGATCCGGCAAGAGCGCAATATTTTACCAAAGAAAGCAAAAATAGTCCCATTTTTACACACAGCCCTTTCCATGTACATTTTATGTCCTGTGAGCAGGGAAATCGCGGCATTTAGGCACGGACACTTCATTCTGCAAAGCTATTCCCCAAGCCGGATTTATGCTATAATAAAGTACAGTTTACAAAGGACTACACAGGTAACGGCCTGACGGGCTTTTACCTGTCATCAGAACGATACTTAAATCACGCAAGTATGGCAAAGATGACACGGACAATTAAAAGTGGATTTTTTGAGGGTAGGCAATACATTTTACTATCCGCCCTATTTTACGCTTGTATTCACTTGAAATATAAGGTTTTTCTGCGTTTAATCGTCCACATTCTCATACATTTTATTTTTCGATTAATTTATAACACTATTTCACAGAGTAGTCAGCGACAAATAGAAATTTCCGGAGGTCGTATATGAATTTTTTGTTTGTAGCTCTTGGCGGGGCAATCGGGGCAATCGGGAGGTATGCAATAAGTCTTATACCAACCAAAGCAGAATTCCCTGTACTAACATTAATCACAAACATATTAGGCGCAATATTAATTGGGGTTATTACTGGTATTGTCACTGAAAACAATCATGTGTCGGCAAATGCCGTATTGTTTTGGAAAACAGGCGTATGCGGTGGATTTACTACATTTTCTACTTTTTCACTTGAAGCACTTGCTTTGCTGGAAAAAAAGGCGTACTTTTTCGGAGGCCTTTATATTCTATTAAGTGTTGTCTGCTGTATTGCAGGCGTTCTATGCGGAAGAAAATTAGCAATGTCTTTTCGCTGATGACTTTCCATCTACCGGCGAGACAGCAAAGTCAGCCGGAGCGGTCAAGACGGATGCAAGCTTTATTGCCAACAGCCCTGTAACCGTTTATCGGCCTATATTTTGGGTATATAATTGCGCATTCGGATCAGCCAATTTTTTTGCAGCTAAATCACACTTTTTTAAAGCGAACAATCTCTGAAAGGGGTTTGCTATGTATACAACCATTGGTGTTCTCGCCCATGTCGACGCCGGAAAAACCACCCTGTCTGAACAGCTTCTATACCACGCCGGCGCCCTGCGTACTGCTGGGCGTGTTGACCAGAAAAACGCCTTTCTGGATTACGACGCCATTGAGAGGGAACGCGGCATCACCATTTTTTCCGACCAGGCTTCCTTTACCTGCGGCGAGCGCGTTTTCCAGCTCATTGACACCCCCGGCCACGTCGATTTTTCCGGGGAAATGGAGCGCTGTCTCGGTGTAATGGACTGCGCCGTCCTCGTCATCAGCGCCGCAGAAGGGATCCAAAGCCACACCGAAACGATATGGCGGCTGCTGGAGGAGCACCGCATTCCCACCTTTCTCTTTCTCAACAAGATCGACCGCGCCGGGGCGGATCCGGACGCCGTTCTCCATGCTGCACGCCGGGAATGGAAGCTCCCCTGCCTCGATATCACCAAACGCCTGTTTCCGGATCGTATGGCGGAAACCCTTGTGGAAGAAATCGCCGAATTGGAGGATTCCCTGCTGGAAACCTACCTTTCCTCCGGTTATGATTTTCAGGGCTGGCTTGCCGCCCTCCGGCGGATGGTCGCTGCCCGCTCGGTTGTTCCGGTTTTGTCCGGTTCCGCGCTAAACGGAGACGGCATTGATGCGCTGATGCAGGCGCTTGCCCAGCTTGCGCCCGTCTGCGGTGGCGATCCCGGCGGCGCTCTGCTGGCGCGCGCCTATAAAGTCCGGCACGACAAACAGGGCGGCCGGGTGGTGTACCTCAAGGTCCTGAACGGGACACTGCATCCCAAAGACAGCCTGCCCTGTCATCCGCCAAACACCGAAACGGTGGATGAGAAGATCAACGAACTGCGGTGTTATAATGGCGGTAAGTACCGTTTGATGGATCAGGCCGCACCGGGGATGCTTTGCGCCGTCACCGGAATCACCACCCTTATGCCGGGGGACTGGGCGGGACAAGCGGAAGCCGGCCGGGTTGCCTCCAGCCTCCAGCCGCTGCTCGCCGCCCAAGTCCTGTTCGACCCTTCCATTCACCCTAAAACCATGCTGGAATGCCTCCGGGTACTGGAGGACGAAGAGCCTTTGCTCGGCGTTGTATGGGAAGAGGAGCTTCAGCAAATTCAGGTGCATATTATGGGGCCCATCCAGCTCGAAGTACTGACCGAAGTGGTACAGGAACGGTTTGGCTATTCCATCCGCTTTGGTCCCTGCGAAATACTCTACCGTGAAACCATTGCCGCGCCTGTGGTGGGCTGCGGGCATTTTGAACCGCTCCGCCATTATGCAGAAGTCCACTTGCGGCTGGAGCCTGCGGCACGCGACAGCGGCATCCGCTTTGCAAGCGAATGCCCCACCGACTCCCTTGCCGCCAACTGGCAGAACCTTGTCCGCACCCATATTTTTGAAAAGGAACACCGCGGCGTATTGACCGGCGCGCCGCTTACCGATGTACGAATCACCCTGTTGGCCGGACGCGCCCACCTCAAACACACCGAGGGCGGGGATTTCCGCGAGGCCACCTACCGCGCCATCCGCCAGGGACTGATGCACGCACAGAACATCCTGCTGGAGCCGTGGTACCGCTTTACAATACAGGCCGAAATTGCCCTCACCGGACGGATATTGTCCGATATTCAGCGGATGAACGGTCGCTATGAACCGCCCGAAACCGGTGAAACCACCGTGACCATCCACGGCCGCGCCCCCGTAGCCTGTATGATGGGTTACTCCGAAGAGCTCACGGCCTTTACCAAAGGCAAGGGGCGCCTTTCGCTCGCCTTTGACGGCTACGAGCCCTGCCACAATGCCAATGAAATCATCGCGCAAAAGGGGTACGAACCGGAACGCGATCTTGCCAATACGCCGGATTCTGTTTTCTGCTCCCACGGCGCGGGCTATCCGGTCAAATGGGACCAAGCCGCCGCACATATGCACATCAAGCTGTAAAATAAATACAGCCTGTTCCTGCCAGTCCCTCGTAATCGGCTCCTGAAACAAGGCGTTTTCTACGCCCGTCTATTTGTCGATTGCTTTATCCTTTCTTGCTGTATCTCCTACATTTGACAATGGAGGCGACTTCGTCATGCGCAACCAGCTCATCCGTACCCTGCATATACTAACCGGCAGTGTTGTCGGTGCTTTTCTCGGACATGCAATTTATACCTGCTGGGACTACCAGACCCGCCCGGCTCTGTATGACATGCAGCCTGCCCCCTGGTACACAAGTATTTGGGTTTCCGGAGTGTTTACCATTTCCGCTCTGCTGGTCATTGGTATTTTAAAGTACGTCGTGCGAAAAAAGACAAAAGCCAATGAAAACGCACGCCCGTCGAACCGGAAAACGGATGAATGACCTTCACCGTTCCTGATGCCCGGAACAAAAAGCGCCGCAGCCGTATGATCGGCACAAAGGCTCAAGCTCATTTCCCGCCCGCATGGTTTCCTGCATTTTTCTCTGCAAACGGCGCCGTGCAGGCGGAATTTTATCCCCACAAGCAGTTGCGTGTGCAACCAATTTGTGGTATACTAAGTATCAATAGTTGCAACAGCAACTAATCGCAAAGGGAGGAAATCTGGCCGTGGATTCATTAATGCGTTATATCAGCCGCATCCACCGGTGTGCCGGTACCTACCGGGGTTCCAAACTAGGGGATGAGGGCATTAACAACTGCCAGCACATTTACATTTTCCATGTCTGCAAAACACCCGGTATTTCACAGGACCAGCTTGCCAAGCAAATTTGCGTCAACAAAAGCAATGTTACCCGTCAGCTCGGTTCACTGGAGCGGGGCGGTTTTGTCACCCGTGAACCCGACTCGGCCGACCGCAGGGTGCTACGGGTATATCCCACTGAAAAGGCGGCCCGTATTTACCCAAGGGTCCGAACGCTGATGGGCGAATGGAACCAGCTGCTTTTAGAGGATTTTTCAGAAGAAGAACGCGCCGCCCTAATCTCCATGCTGGAACGCGTTACCGCCAAGGCAATCGCCGTGGCAGGCCGGGAAAACGGGGGCAAAAAGGAATGAAAAAGGTGTTCTTTTACTTAAAACCCTACCTTCCCCGCATGTCGGTCGGCCTGCTCATCAAATTCACCGGCACCATTATGGACCTGGCGCTCCCCTGGATTCTCTCCTATATGATCGATGACATCGTCCCGCTCAAAGACGTTCCGCTCATCCTTGTCTGGGGCGGTATCATGGTGCTCTGTGCCATTGTTGCCGTTGTTACCAACATTGTGGCAAACCGCATGGCTTCGTGGGTGGCGCAGCACACCACCCAAGCGCTCCGGCACGATTTGTTCCATAAAATTACATATCTTTCCTGCAAACAGATTGATGAATTTACCATTCCTTCACTGGAGTCCCGCCTGACAACCGACACCTACAACATCCACCAGATGATCGGCATGATGCAGCGGCTCGGCGTGCGGGCGCCCATCCTGCTGCTGGGCGGTGTTCTGGTGACGCTTACCCTCGACCCCATCCTCTGCCTCGTGCTGGTCTCGACCATGCCGTTTATTGGCTTTCTCATTTATTTTGTCTCCAAAAAAGGCATCCCTCTCTATGTCCGCTTACAGCAGGGAGTGGATGCCATGGTGCGCACCGTGCGTGAAAACATCGCGGGTATCCGGGTCATCAAGGCGCTTTCCAAGACCGATTATGAAAAGAACCGCTTTGCCGGGGTCAACACCGAGGTCGTCCGCCGGGAGACCAAGGCCGCAACCACCATGGCGCTCACCAACCCCATGATGAACCTGTTTTTAAACCTCGGCTTAACCGCCGTTATTTTTGTCGGCGCCGTACTCGTCAACAGCGGCATGACCCAGCCCGGCAAAATCATTGCATTCCTCACCTACTTCACCATCATTTTAAACGCCATGCTCTCCATCACCCGCATGTTCGTCATGTATTCCAAAGGCACCGCTTCGGCGGAACGCATCAGCGAAGTGTTGAATACGCCGGAGGATTTAACCCTCACCGCGGCCGAACCGGCAAGCCTCCCCTATTACATTGTATTCGACCATGTGTCCTTCTCCTACCAGAAAAAAGAGGACAATGTGACCGATATCAGTTTCCGGCTCAGGCGCGGTGAAACGCTCGGCATCATTGGGGCGACGGGCTGTGGAAAATCCACCCTGATCTCTCTACTCATGCGCCTTTACGACGCGGATTCCGGTGATATCTTCATCGACAGCCGTAAAATCGAATCCATTCCGCCAGAGGAGCTTCACACCAAATTCGGTGTTGTGTTTCAAAACGATATCCTGTTTGCCGATACCATTGCAGAAAACATCTCCTTTGGGCGCAGCCTGCCGCCGGAACAGATCCGGAAAGCGGCAGAATGCGCGCAGGCAGCAGAGTTTATCAACGCCCTTTCCGACGGATATGAGCACATGCTCACCGCAAAGGGAACCAATCTGTCCGGCGGGCAGAAGCAGCGCCTGCTCATTGCGCGCGCCCTCGCCGGAAACCCGGAAATCCTTATTCTGGACGACAGCTCCAGCGCCCTCGATTACCGCACCGACGCCCAGCTCCGCCGGGCGCTCGCACAGGAGTATCAGGGTACAACCACCGTTATCATCGCACAGCGCATCAGCTCCATTCTGCATGCCGACCACATTCTGGTTCTGGAGGACGGCAGGGAACTCGGTTATGGCACCCATGAAGAACTGATGCAAAGCTGTGCGCTTTACCGTGAGATCAGCCAGTCACAGATGGGAGGTGGCGGCGTTGCCTAGCCTGCGCAATGTACCTGAAAAGCCAAAGGATCGCAAAAAGGTTCTGCGCCGTCTCTGGGGTTATCTCTGTCAGCACAAATGGATGCTTACCGCAGCCCTGGCGCTCTCGTTTGCCAGCAATCTGCTCGCCCTAATCGGTCCTGCCCTTTCCGGCAAGGCGATTGATGCCATCGGCGTCACACCAGGTCAGGTGGATTTTGCCACCGTTCTCTATTACTGTATCCTCATGGGGATTTTCTATCTGGCCTCATCGGTATTGTCTTATATTCTTTCGGTATTGATGATCCGTTTCAGCCAGAAAATCGTTTACAAAATGCGGGACGACGTATTCAAAAAACTCACCGAGCTCCCGGTGGGATACTTTGACCTACACCAGACCGGCGATATTGTCAGCCGTATTTCTTACGATATTGATACCGTCAATGCTTCCCTTTCCAACGACCTGCTGCAAATTGCAACCAGCGTCATCACGGTGGGCGGTTCCTTTTTTATGATGCTGCTTATCTCCCCCTGGCTGGTACTGGTTTTTGCCGTCACCATCCCGGCGTCCATCCTCTTTACCCGGTATATGATCCGCAAGGTGCGCCCGCTGTTCCGCAGACGCTCCATCAAGCTGGGCGAGCTCAACGGTTTTGTGGAGGAAAACATCACCGGCCAGAAAACCACAAAGGCCTATCATCAGGAAGAGACCATGATCGGCCGGTTTGACGTCAAGAACAAAGAAGCGGTAGATGCTTACTACAACGCCGATTATTACGGCAGTATGACCGGGCCGTCGGTCAACTTCATCAACAACCTGTCGCTGGCACTCATCAGCGTTTTCGGGGCTTTAATGTTTTTGGGCGGCCGGCTTTCGCTCGGCAACCTCTCCTCCTTTGTGCTCTATTCCCGTAAATTTTCCGGGCCGATCAACGAGATCGCCAATATCATCAGCGAGCTCCAATCGGCCTGTGCGGCGGCGGAACGGGTATTCCGCCTCATCGACGAAGAACCCGAACCCAAAGACGCCCTGGGCGCCAAAATCCTCACCGACGTTCGCGGCGATATCGCAATGGAGCATGTCCGCTTTGGCTATCTGCCGGGCAAAACCATTATCCATGACCTGAACCTCCATGCCAAACCCGGCAGCCTGGTTGCCATTGTCGGCCCAACCGGCGCAGGCAAAACCACCCTCATCAACCTCCTCATGCGGTTCTATGATCCGGACAGCGGCACCATCCGGTTGGACGGCAGCAATATTCGGGACGTCACCCGCAAAAGCCTGCGTCTCGCCTACGCAATGGTCTTACAGGACACCTGGCTGTTCCACGGCAGCGTGTTTGAAAACATTGCCTATGGAAAAAAGGACGCAACCCTGGAAGAGGTCACTGCGATTGCTAAGGCGGCAAAGATTCATTCCTATATTGCGCATCTTCCCGAGGGGTATGACACCATCCTCAACGAGGACGGCATGAACATTTCACAGGGGCAAAAGCAGCTCCTCACCATTGCGCGCGCCATGCTGCTCGACGCGAAAATGCTCATTTTGGATGAAGCCACCTCCAATGTGGACACCCGAACCGAAATCCAGATTCAGGAGGCCATGCGTGCGCTTATGAAGGATAAAACCTGCTTTGTCATTGCGCACCGGCTCTCCACCATCCAGAACGCCGACACCATTCTTGTCGTGCAGGACGGTGAAATTGTGGAGCAAGGAAACCACCGTGAGCTGATGAAGCGCGGCGGTGTTTACGCCGGGCTTTACCAGTCCCAGTTCCAATAAATACAAGAAAGCCGCCCGTCTTCCCGGTGGATTTTTAAGGTGTTCCACGCCAGAGACGCGCGGCAGGTAAAATTCCGGCAATATTTTATCCACCGCCTGAGAATGCACTTTTGTATCAACCAATACCTATCAGCACGGTTCTTCCAAAACAACCTGTACCACCCTTCCCAAGCGTCCTATAAGGGTTCTCTGCTTCAATATGGCCAATCGCTCGAATCAAACCGGTTGTTCTTCCTACCAAACGGTGCTAAAACAAGGCTAAAATTGCCCAAACATCTCTTACAGGAGGGGGTTCGTCATGCAGTTTTCCACCATTCACGGTTTTCAGGATTTTTGCGCCGCACTGCGGCAGGCCGGATTTTCCATGGGCGGCGAAGATGGAAGTGTATTTTCCCTCTGCGAATGGTTCGGCCCGGAAATCCGGTGGCATACCGGGGAGCCCGAAACCGATCCATGGGAATGGCGGATCCGGGGCGTAACCGAAACAGAGAATTTGGCGTACGCCAAGGTATTCTGCAAAAAAGGCGGCTGGATCACCAAAGAATGGTACCCATATTTTCTTTCGGTACGGCGTGGAAATTCCACCGTAGAAACACTGTATGCTGAGGGGAACCTCAGCCGGATGGAACGCGATCTTTACCAGCTTGTTGTGGAACAGCCGGGCATCTCCCTGCACGAGCTGAAAATGCTGCTGGGAATCCACAAACAGGAAGCCTCCCGCTTTGAATCGGTTCTCACCGGGCTTCAGAAAAAGCTGTTTGTTACCATTCACGGGCAAAGCTTCAAGAAAAACAAATACGGCGAACCGTACGGATGGCCGGTAACCACCTTCTGCACCACCGAGCACTTTTTTGGTGAGGAACCGTTTCGCCGGGCGGAGGATATCCCGGCAGAGCAGGCGTATCATGCCATAGCCGAACAGATCAACCGGCTCAATCCCGCCGCTGCCCCCAAAGAAATCCGCCGCTTTATCCTTGGATAACGGCAAAAAACGTCTGTTCCCTTTTTATAGCTTCCCGGGAACACCATGCCAGTTTTCGGTTTTGCCGCCAGTTCCAAAACAGGTACATTTTTATTACCGCCTGCTTTTACAAAATCAGGCGGTAATTTTGTTCAAAAGAATCTTTCAAAACGCCTTGCATTTCCCACGAATTCCGCTACAATAAAGGTATTCTTACCCGTGCAGACATTCTACCAATGAAAGGAGCAATACCACACCATGCTTACCGTTAAAATCCTCAATGCACACGGCACAACGGTGACCCGCGACGAACTCGTCACCCTTTATGCCACCGACATGTCCTACGAACCCTACCACCGCAAGGCCACCATCGACGCCGATGGCGTTATCCAGCTTGAAGTTCCAGAGGGACCGGTTATCCTGCACGCAAAGCTGGTCATCCCCGGCTATGGCTTTATGTGGGTAATCGCCGACAACTGCGGCGAAGGTTACAGCAAGGACGCTTCCCTTGAATTTGTTCATGAAGCGGCGGTCAGCCGTGTATATGAGGTCGAGCAGGTGCTCAAACAAGGCGGATTTACCCCATCCGTCCAGTGCAGTTCCATGCTGACCGACGCCAAAACCCTGCTGGAACGCTCCGCAACTGCGGCAAATGCGGCAGAGCTCAATATTGTTGCGCTGGCAAACAGCATGTGGGCAGGTGAACTCGCCGCTGTAGAACGTGCCCGGGCACGCATTGCCTCCATGGCGCGCCGCGACAATTTCCTGTTTGGCTGCGGCGGTTTCAAATATCCCTATGAGGACAGACCCGGCCTGAAAGAAATGTTTGACTCGCTGTTCAATTATGCCACCCTTCCTTTCTATCTGGAACGGGTTGAATGGGAGAAAAACAAGCCGACTTATGAGCTGCTGGATCATTTGCAGGATGAGTTTGACAAGAGCGGTATCCTGACCAAAGCGCACCCCATGTGGTGGGCACACACCGCGGGGATGCCGCCATGGACTCATGAGCTCAAATGGGAGGATGGAAGTATCGCGCGGGAGATTGACCGCGTTGTCAAACGCCATGTCACCCGTTACAAAGGCCGTATTCAATACTTTGACGCCATCAACGAGGCGCACGACTGGTGTAACTCTTACAACCTCACCCAGATGCAGGAAGCCGAGATGACCAAGCTCTGCTGTGATGCAATCCATGAGGCGAACCCGGAGGCGAAAGCCGTCATTAACACCTGCTTTATGTTCGGTGAGAACGTTGCGGATGCCCGCGTTCAGTGGGGGCCGGTATTCGAGCGTAATATGACACCGTTTACCTACCTGAAAAAGGTACATGAAATCGGCACCGAGTACGACGCCATCGGCATCCAGCTTTATCTGCCTTCGCGCGATATGCTCGCCATTGACAAGCTGTACGACCGCTACTCGGTCTTTGGCAAGCCGCTTCATTTGACCGAGCTCGGCGTACCTTCAAAATACCAGGATGTTCCGCCCTTTACCACCGAAGGCGACCTTTACTGCCTGCGGTATATGTACTATGGCCTCTGGCACGAAATGGAGTGGAGCGAACGCCTCCAAGCGGATTGGATGGAATGGTTCTACACCCTTTCTTATGCCCGCCAAGAGGTGGAAGCCCTTACCTGGTGGAGCTTTGACGGCCCCGGTTACGTTCCGGCAGCCGGACTGCTCAATCCGGATGGAACGCCGAAAGAGGCCTGCTTCCGCTTAAAGGCGCTGGAGAAACAGTGGGGCTTTGACTTTGGGAAAAAATAATCCTCTTTCCCATGTGGGTAATGCAGGAGCGCCGTTTGTACAGCATGCAACCCATTGAATTTGTTCATATAATCCAGAATAATTCGACATGATTGATTCACAAAATCGCCCCATCAACAAGCCTTGTTGATGGGGCGATTTTCTTGGTGAAAGGTGTTTGCCGTACCCGTCCACAGGTGCGTTGGCCTCCGTCAAAGATAGTAATAGCCAAACCCCTGGTGCGAAAATTTTTGTTTTCGCTTAGGGGGTTCATGCTTAGCGTCAAATTACATACCCGCTGTTAGAATCGAATGGGGCGGCCAGTGCAGTTTTCCCTCCGGTAAAAGTCCGTTTGCTTTTCATATTTGTATTGTTTTGCGGATTACCCGCCGCAGGTGCGTTGGCCTCCGCCAAAGATAGTAATAGCCTAATCTCTGATGCGAAAATTTTTGTTTTCGCTTAGGGGGTTCATGCTTAGCGTCAAATTACATACCCGCTGTTAGAATCGAATGGGGGCGACCAGTGCGGCTTTCCCTCCGGTGAAAGCCTGTTTGCTTTTCATATTTGTATTGTTTTGCAGATTACCCGCTGCAGGTGCGTTGACTGCTGTACCGGCTCCTGTACCAATTCTTCTCTACACCGAAAGTTCGGTTGTTGTCCGGCCAAAACCGTTGCTGCTTTGACGCCGCATTTTGCTGACAAACAGCGCCACCGAAAAAAGGGCCGCTGCAAACCCAGCCTGAACCAAAATTCCAGTCCAGACGGTGCCAAGCAGTTCACTGGTCATGCCGGTGGATTTTACCAGTTCCCCAATGGTGCTGACATACCAATAGGTTGGAGTGAAATGCGCGACCGCCAGCATGCCGTCTCCCAACATTTCCAGCGGTACAAAGGCTCCGCCGAGAAAGCTCAGGGCAAGCGCCAAGAAATTCGCGACCGCATTCTGCATATTGCTGCTGGTTAAAAACTGGCCTGCAAAAAAGGCAATGCTCAGAGCGACGATGGTGTAGACAAAGGAATCGAGCAGGATAAATGCTAAAACCTGCCAATCCGCCTGGAAAAGCTCCTGTCCGAACAGCAGCACGCCGATGAAAAGGGTTAACGCCCACGAGGCGACGGCGGCAATCCCATTGCAGAGTGCAATTTGAAAATGAATCTTTCGCTGAGGCACCGGCGTGCAGAGATTATGCATCCGCAGGTCGGGGCGGTTGAACACCAGCATGATGATGCTGGTCTCCATAATAACCATGGTCAGCAGAATATAGCTGAGCATCTGCAAAAAGATGGTCAGGCGTTCGTCGATTGCTTTGGCGCTGCCGTATTCCCTGACCTCAACCGGTGCCTGCTCGGCAAGGTCGTTTGCAACCGCCTCGGCAAGCTGCTGCTCCTCCATATCCGGGGCGGTGGCGCGGTACAGTTTCACGAGATTGCAGTACTGATCCACCAATGCGTCGGTGTGGATAGCGGTATAGGAATCCGGCACCGTCGCCTTTTCCAGCTTGGCTTTGCCATTCTCCCAAAGCGCCTGTACAAACCCCTCCGGAATGATGAGAATGTAGTCCGCTGCGTGGAAAAACAGTGCGTCCTGCATGGCTTCTTTGTCATCCGGGAGCTCGGTTATTTGGGTATTCGCCGCAAGGTAGCGGCTCAGGCCCTGCAGCAGGGCTGAATCCTGCCGGTCCCGGTTGATGATGGCGAGGGTGGTACGGGTTCCCTCGTAGCGGTCGGTGCGTTGTTCAAAGGACAGGCTGGTCATCAGCACCGAAAGTACCACAAACAGGATGAGGTAAATCAACACCGCGTTGATGTGCCGCAGCATGACCTTGCAGCAGCCGTTAAATACTCTCATAGGACTTCCTCCTCAGTGCGGCCCCGGCGACCGCAAAAAAGAACACGGACATTGCAGCGAGCACCGCTAAATCGGCAAAAAAGCGCTCGTAGGTATCGTAATAATAAAGGCAGTAAAAAGCGTCTACAATCCGGGCGGCGGGATTGATCCAGGCTGCGGCGGGAGCAATCCGCTCAACCATATAATTAATGCCGGTTGTCATAAGCCCTGCAAAAAAGCTGCAAACCATTGTGACGGTAACCAGTATGGCTGTTTTGGCAATTTCGCTCCACCGGAACAGAGCGCCGACCGCAGCGCCCATTCCCACGCCGACGAGGCTGCCGAGCAGGCAGACCAGCAGGATATAAAGCAGCTGGCTGCCAAAGCTGACGCCAAGCACAAGGGCAATATAGCCCACAACGATGAGCAGACAGACAAAATGCACCGTCAGCCCGCCCAGCATGTCGCAGACGATGACGCGCAGCCGGCTGACCGGCGCCAGCATGCGCCGTGCGCCCAACGGGGAAAGGTTTGCCTGAAGGTAGACGACCGTCTGCATACCCTGAAAGCCGCCGTACATACAAACCATTGCCAAAAGGGCGTAAAAATAATTGATTTTGTCGGTCGGCTGCCGTTCGGTCAGTGAAATTTCATAGGTAAACCCGGTGCGCTCCAGCAGTTCCGTCTGTTCAAGCGCCGCCGGATTCTGCTCTGCCATTGTTTCCAAAGCAGAGGCCGTTTGCAGGTACTGATCCAGAAATTTTTTGAGAATGGTCTGGCCAATACCGTTGGCTTTGACCTTGAGCTCGGGCTTTCCATCCTGCACGACGATATAACCCTCCACCTCATCCGCTTCGAGGAGACGGTCCGCCGTTTCCAGATCCGGTACTTTGGTCAAGGCAATGAGCTGTTCCCCGCCCTCTGCCGAAACGGATTCCAGCGTTTGGCGGAAGCCCTCTGCCGAGCGGTAGGCGGAATCATCCACCACGGCGGTTGGAACCGCCTCAAAGGTATTGACACTGTCAAGATTTGCAAAGGCAAAATAGAACAGCGTTGAGAGCATGATGGGGAAAATCCAGGTCCACACCAGCAGATCTTTTGTACGGACAGAGGCCTTAATGCGGTTCCAATATATGGTCCAAAACACGGCTTTCTCCCCCTTAATCCCGAAGCTGTTTTCCGGTGATTTCCAGGAAAACGTCGTTCAAGGTCGGCGGTTCCGAATAAACGGCGCCAAACGCGGCGCCCTCCGCCCTGAGCAGATCCAGCACTGCCAGCAGGTTGTGCCCGCTCTTGGTGCAATGCACCACCAGCCGGTTTTGCTCATAATCCGCTTGGACAACATCTGGCAGGGTGCGCACCTGTTCCAGCAGCGCCGGAACCGGCGCAAATACTTCTACAGTGATTTTCTCGCCGGTTTTAATCATCCCCTGAAGCTCCTCTTTGGTTCCAGTGGCGATTGCCTTGCCCTTATCCATAATCATGATACGGGAGCAGATTTGCTCGACCTCCTCCATATAATGGGAGGTATAGACAATGGTAGCGCCCTGCCGGTTGAGCTCCCGGATTCCCTCCAGAATGCTGTTGCGGCTCTGCGGGTCAACCGCTACGGTGGGTTCGTCGAGAAAGATGAGCTTGGGTTTGTGCACAATGCCGCAGGCGATGTTGAGCCGCCGCAGAAGGCCGCCGCTCAGCCGCTTGGGAAGAAACCTGCGGAACTCCTCCAGCCCGGTAAAGGCAAGCGCCTCCTCAACCAGTTCCCGCCGTTTCTGTTTATCCGCTATATACATCCCGCAAAAATAGTCGATATTTTCATAAACTGTAAGCTCGTTAAAGACGGCGACATTTTGCAGCACAATGCCAATGTCCCGCTTAAGGTCATACGCGTCGGGCCGCATGGGCTTGCCGAAGAGTTCGACGCTTCCTTTGTCGTACTTTAATAGGGACAAAATGCAGTTGATGGCGGTGGTTTTGCCGGAGCCGTTTGGGCCAAGCAGGCCAAAAATTTCCCCTTCGTTGATTTGCAGGTTAAAATGGTCCAGCGCGATTAAATCCTTATACCGTTTGACCAGATTTTGTACCTTGATGATCATATACAGACCTCCGTTCTTTGCTGCTTTTATTGTAACCCGCCTGCAAAGATACAGCCAGTGTGATCCATCACAGAACAGGGGTGACAAATGTCACGATTTTTGAAACCGCCTGTACGCCGCCGGGATGGGTATGCTATAATAAAGGCAACGCAGGGCAGCCGGTACGGCGCTTTGCGCAATGCAGGGGAACTGGAAAAGGAGGGGATGCAAATGCGGCAGATTGTGGACAAGCTGATCCTGTTTTGCGGCTGTTTTCTGCTGCTCCCCTTTCCGGATATTTTGCTGGTTCATGTGGTCTCGCTGCTGGCGGCGGTGACAATCAGCGCACTGAACGGCTGCTTTGGCCGCAAGTTCGCCTTCTGTTCCGGGGCAGTTTGTTTTTTGCTTTGCCTGCAGTGGCCGCAGGCGCTGTATTTTCTGCCGCTGATTGGCTATGATCTTGTAATTCGACGGCCGTTTTGGCCCTCTCTGCTCTGTTTGTTCCCGCTTTTAACCGGCTACTTTCGGCTTCCTTTTTCCCAATTCCTGCTGATTTTTGTACTGACCGGACTTGCCGCGCTGCTTAAATTCCGGACCGACTCCGCCCGCAGCTACCAAAGCCGTTACCGTGAGCTGCAGGACAGCGCCCGGGAGTTTTCCCTGAACCTGCAAAAGCAGAACCGGGAGCTTATGGAAAAGCAGGATACCGACCTGCGGGTTGCCAAGCTGGACGAACGCAACCGTATTGCACGGGAAATTCATGACAATGTTGGACACATGCTCACCCGCTCCATTTTGCAGGTGGGCGCAATGCAGGTGACCTGCAAAGACAACGCCGCAAAAGAGCAGCTTGCCGTTCTCAACGGCACGCTGACCGAAGCGATGGACAACATCCGCAGCAGCATTCATGACCTGCACGATGAATCCATTGACCTGAAAAGCCAGATGGAACAGATGGTGCAGGGCTTTTCTTTCTGCCCCATCCGGCTGAATTATGACGCCGGAGAGATGGACAAAGCGGTGAAATACTGCTTTATTGCCATTGTCAAGGAGGCGCTGTCCAACATCATAAAACATTCCAACGCCACCAGCGTTGTGGTGACGGTGCGGGAACATCCCGCCTTTTACCAGCTCATTGTGCAAGACAACGGGACGGTGTTCTCCCCCGCCGATCAACGCGGCATTGGCTTAAAAAATATGGAGGATCGTGTTGCTGCGCTGCACGGCACCTTCCGCACGGAACGCAAAAACGGGTTCCGATTGTTTCTATCCATCCCAAAGGAGGGGTACTGAGATGAAGGTTGTACTTGTGGACGACGACGCCCTGGTTTGCAGTTCGCTGAAAACCATTTTGGAATCCAGCGGTGAAATCACCGTGCCGGCCACCGGCAACAGCGGAAAAGAGGCGATTGAACTGGTGGAGTCGCTGCGCCCGGATGTTTTGCTGATGGACATCCGGATGCAGGGCATGACCGGTTTGGAGGCGGGAGAAATTATCCTGCGGGATCACCCGGAAGCGCGGATTTTGTTCCTCACCACCTTTTCGGACGATGATTACATCATCAAGGCGCTCAAAATGGGGGCAAAAGGGTACCTTATCAAACAGGATTTTGAAAGCATTGTTCCGGCACTGCATGCAGTCGCTTCGGGGCAGAGCGTTTTTGGGAGCCAGATCATCACCAAGCTGCCAAACCTGATTGCCGACGCAGGAGGATTTGATTACGCTGCGCAGGGCATTACCGAACGGGAACAGCGGGTGATCGAGCTGGTGGCAAAAGGGCTGAGCAACAAAGAGATTGCCGACGTCCTTTACCTGAGCGAGGGTACGGTGCGCAACTACCTGAGTGCGGTGCTGGATAAGCTCGATCTGCGCGACCGTACCCAGCTCGCTGTTTTTTATTACAATCATTGAACCCATTTACCCAACCGGCCGGACAAAACACAGAACAGAAAAACACCCGTCAGCGGAATCTTCTGCTGATGGGTGTTTTTTAACCGGGAAGCGAGCAGTTCCGTTTCTCAAATTTCTGCCGGCAATTTGGGAACGGCGGCAGGTGTGAAGTTTACCCGCCGACGCCGGGAAAGCGATTGGCGGCTAACCATGGTCTGCGGAGAGGAGCTTCTGCTCTTTTTTGCGGGTCAAGAGCAGCGGTGCAAGAAAGGAAACAATCGGCACCGTCAGGATGACGCCCATAGTACCGGAAATCCCCTGTAAAATTTCAATGCCAATGGAGTACATATTCATCACCTGGTTGTAAGGCATGGCATAGGCATAGGTGATGACAAGTGTGCTGATAGAGCTGCCGGCGAAGGCGAGAATCAAGGTATTGGACATGGTGCCCATCATATCCCGGCCGACATTGATGCCGCTTTTGAAAAGGCTCCAGCGGTCAAGCGAAGGATTCTGATCATAAATTTCCTGAATGGTTGAGGCAACTGACATGGCAACATCCATGACTGCACCGAGCGAAGCAATTAATATACCGGAGAACAGCAGGCCGCCCACCTGCATACCGCTTACCCGTTCTATGCTGATGAGGGTTTCAATCTCTGAGACATTGAAGCCGGAAATGTTGCCGAGGCTGCCGAACACCGTTGCCACCACGCCGGAAACAACCACACCGGCAATGGTACCCAAAATAGAGGACACCGTTTTTTTGGTTGCCCCGCCAATAAGGTACATGGTGACCGCCGTTGTCAGTGCGACAACGATGACAGCTGCAAAAAACGGGGAAAAACCACGATACAGCATGGGCAGGTAGAGAAAGATAATGCAGGCAAAGGTAAAGACCAGCCCGATTGCCGATTTTATGCCCCGTCTGCCGCCAATGAGCCAGAGGGTCAGCAAAAAAAGCCCGATGAGCAGGTAAAGGATTGGCGAACGGTAATAGTTATAAACCGAAGCCTGGATGTTTTCCCCCGAACGGCTGAGGTAAAGGGTAACTTCAAGCCCAGGGGTGCAGTCTGCCCCATACAAATAACCGGATAGGCTTTGGGCCTGAACGACCTCGCCCTTCATATCACCGGAGAGCAGTTCTACCTCAACCGTTTGGCTGCCCGCGCGGGTACCGTCTTGCTGGAGATTATCCTGCAGCACGCGGACAACCCGCGCCTTTTCGTAACTGACTCCTTCACGGTTTGTGAGCGGCACAATTTCCACCTGATTAAAAAAGTAGAGAAAAACAAGGAACCCAGCCGTTAACACCAAAATGATTGCACGCCGGATGTTCGCCTTTTTATCCCCGAACAGCCTTGAAGCCATTGCATATCCTCCATCCATTCCAAACCGCAAAATACAGGGGCAGGCCTGGGGGAACCGGCATAGCCGGCTCTCTCCCCTGCCCGCTCCTGTAGCTGCGCGTACGGGTTTTATTTGATTGGCTCGTCCATTACCGTTTGCTAGCTTTCCGGCGGAGCAGCAGGACTGCTCCGGTTCCGCCGAGCGCCATGCAGACAATGACTGCAATGCCAGTTACAGCAAAGGCATCGCCGGTTTTGGGGGTATCGGACGGCTGGGCGCCGTTGCCGTTTTCACTGCTGGTTGTATTCTCATTGCCGTTTTCGCTGCTGCCGCCGTTGCCGTCGGTATTTTCAGCGATTGCGCTCGCCTTAAAGGTTTCCACCGCTTGGGAGAGATTTTCCTTTGCGAGATCCATATCAGCCTGGGTGGATTCTGCGTTTGCAGCAACCGCCTTGAGTGTGTCGATTGCTTTGAGCAGGGCGTCTTTTGCTGCCTGCGGGTAGTTGCCTGCTTCACTGCCGACAACCGCTTCTTCAGCGAGCTTCTGGGCCGCTTCCAGCGCGGTATTGAGTTCAGTGGCGTCACCTTTGACCTTCAGGCCGTTGATGGCGCTGAGCAGGGTGGTATAAACGCTGTTGAGATCCTCCGCTGTGACAAGAGCCTGGCCGTTGTCTTTGGTTTTATCGACAATGCCGCTGAGGTTGAGTTCATCATCGAAGGTACCATCCGCTGCGGTATCGAGCAGGGCGTTGGCTGCCACCAGCGCGGTTTTCAGGGCCGCCCAGGTAGCGGGAGTTGCTTTCTCCGCAGTGACTTCCGCCGCTTTGGCTTCGCCCTGCGCAATCAGGTCATAGAGAGAGGCTTTATCCACATTTTTTACAATCTGGATGCCGTCGCCGGTGTCGGTTGCAGTGCCGTCGTTTTCAACGCGGTAGGTTTTAATGGCGAAGCTGTTGGCCGTCATTTCAATGGTGGAGTAGGTAGGAACCTGTTCCTGGGACATTTCGGCAACGTAGTAGTTGGAGGTGGAGATTACATCATAATACTTGCTGCCGGTGCCGGAGTTCGCCGTCATATACAGGGTACCCTGCGGATTGGTGATGGTACCGCCGTCTGTGTCGCCGTAATCAATCGCCTTGCCGTCGAGAATCTGGTAGGTGCGGGAATAGGTGTGGTCGTGACCGGTCAGGCAGACGTCAACATTGTACTTGTCCATCAGCGGGGCAAGGTAACTGCGCTTTGCAGCACCGTCGGTATTGGCATGGGGCGCACCGGCGCCGTAAATGTCATGGTGGAACATGACGATGCGCCATTTGGCGTCTTTATGGCTTTCCACTGCGGCGGCCATTGCGGCGTCGTGCTCTGCACCGTTGTCATTGTTGCTGTTGAGGACAATAAACAGGGCATCGCCATAGCTGAAGTAGTAATCGCCACCCGCGGTTGTCGTGCCCTGCCCGGTCTGATTGGGATTGTTAAAATGGTTCAGATACGCCGTTCCGCTCGACTCATGGTTGCCGATGGCAGTCGCCACCGGGAGATTTGCCAGAGCTTCGGCCGCAAGATAACCGGCGTACTGGGTTTCGACATCCTTGTTTTCACTGGAATTTGCTTTTGCGTGCTCGGTCTGGTCTCCGGCAGAAAGGACGAACGCCAGGTCTGGGTTTTCACGGGTGGCAACCTCAAGGGTACGCTCCCAGTTGAACGCATCATGCGCGATGTTGCCGGAGGAACCAATCTGCGGGTCTCCTACAAACAGCATTTTGAAGTTTGCAGTGTCGCCGGTTTTAAGCTCCTCGGCATCGCTCCAGGAACTGCCGTTGTTGGAAACCTGATAATAATAGGTTGTTTTTTCGCTCAGACCCTCTGCCTTTACCCGCACCGCTTTGGTATAGGTGGTGCTGCCGCCCAGGCTGGTATTTGAGACGTCAATGGTGAGGGAACCGTTTTCATCAAAGGTTTTGACATTTTCGGTCATCTCTTTGTTGGTGGCAATTTTGACCTTGGCCGCCGGAGCGTTCTCTGCGTACCATGCAAAATTCAGTTCGGATGCAGTTGCACCGGGGGTGATGGACACGCTGCTGTAATCCAGCTTTTGGGTTGCCCAGTCAGCCGCCCAGGTATCATACGCGCTTTTGTTGCCGTTGGTTTCCGGGTTGGTTGATTCAATGGCAAACGCACTGAGTCCGGACGCCGCAACGGCGGCGGTTACCGCGAAAGCGGCAATTTTTTTACCATACTTCATCTTTTCTCCTCCATTCATGGTTCTGAGGGCATTGTACCGGGCACAAGTAAAAAACAAATGGGAGAAAATGGATAAAATTTGTAAAAAATGAAGGAACCGTGAATTTTGCCGCTACAAAAAACAAGCAAGCATAAAACCGGACGAAAAAGGAGCTTACACATTCCTCGTTTATGGAGTTCAGCCGAGCGCCCATATCCCGGAAAGCGAACCACATTTGGGCACAGTAAAACAGCGGCAGGATAGGAGCGCCCTCAAAAAGCGGAAGGCATACTGCATTTGAGAAGATGCAGGCCAACAAAAAAAGCAGCCGCTCTTGTGAAAGAGACTGCTGCCCTTTTTCAGATGTTTACCGTACAGGAAGCGGGGCTTCCCGGAAATCTCTGATATAGCCGTCTGCGGCGGCACGGATGGTGGATTCAAACGACGCGGAGGCCGGATCGTAAACGCCGAAAACCGTCATACCGGCCTGCTTGGCGCTGATCACCGCCTGGGGGACATCCTCAAACACGAGGCACTGTTCCGGCGGAATGCCTAACCGCTTTGCAGCCAACTGGAAGATGGCCGGGGATTCCTTGCCGCAGCCCGCGTCGTCCGCGGTGCAGAACAACTCGAAGTACGAGTCAATCCCGTTGCGGCGCAGGGCCGGTTCATACAATTCCCGCTTGCTGGAGGTGGCGACGGCCAGACGGACGCCGCACCGCTTCAAATCTTCAAGGTATTCCCGCGCATAGGGTTTCAGGGGAATTTCACGGGCATATTTTTCTGCCGCCATGCTGTTCCATTCCCGCATGAGCTGTTCCGGGGTTTCGGCAAGGCCAAACCGTTCGATGGAATACCGGGCGGCTTCTTCAAAGCTCAGTGCGGCGACCCGGGCGGCATAATCCTCCGGCACTGCCAAGCCGCGTTTTTGCAGGAATTCCGCGTCGATATCATCCCAGACGCGGGTTGAGTCGAGCAGGGTGCCGTCCAAATCAAAAATTGCCGCTGCAAACGCTGTCATGCGGTTCCTCCTTTTCTTTATATCCACAGGGGTTACGAGATATGTTTTCCCTGCAAAAACAATTCTTTCAGTTCCTTGGCGGCGGCAGGAATATCGCTGCTGGCGACAATGGCGGAGACAACAGCGACGCCGTCAATTCCGCTTCCGGCAAACAGCGGAATGGTGGCCCGGTTGACGCCGCCGATGACCACGATGGGAACCTGCACCGTCTGACGGATGCGGTGAAGCTCTTCCATAGAGGTCAGGTTGGCGTCGGTTTTGGTGCCGGTGGCAAACATGGCACCGACGCCGAGGTAATCCGCGCCGTCCTGAACTGCGCGGACCGCTTCTTCAAGATTGGAGGCGGACACACCCAGCAGTTTATCCGGACCAATAATGCGCCGAACCGCTTTGGCGGGAAGATCCCCCTGGCCGATGTGAACGCCTGCCGCATCCACCGCGAGAGCAATGTCCACACGGTCGTTGATGATAAGCGGCACGCCGTAAGCGTCGGTCACCTGCTTAACAGCGCAGGCGGTCTGATAAAATTCCAGGCCGGAGCAATCCTTTTCCCGGAGCTGCACCACGGTGCAGCCGCCCTGCACAGCCAGCTCCACCGAGCGCTCGACCGTGTCGGTGGTCATCAGGCGGCGGTCAGTACAAAGGTAGAGGCTGTAATCCACATTATTCTTCACAGAATTTCGCCCGCTTTCCGAAAAGTTCTGCATCCAGCTTGCTCAATGCGTCGATGATGGCGATGTGAAAGCTGCCGGTGCCCATTTGCCCGGCCGCTTCAAAGGCGAGCTCCCCTGCGATGCCCATGGAAGCGACACCGCCGACTGCTGCGGCAAACGGATCGCCCCCTGTGCCCACATAAGCGCCGACAAGCGCCGACGTCATGCAGCCGGTTCCGGTCACCTTGGAAAGCATGGGATGGCCGTTTGCAATTTTCACCACCCGTTTGCCGTCCGAGACGACATCCACTGCGCCGGTGACAGCCACCACACAGCCCAGCTTTTCTGCAACGGTTCTGGCGACCGAGACCGCGTCGTTACCCGCGTCCGCTTCGGAGGAATCCACCCCTTTGGTGGAAACCGAAAGCCCGGCGACAAAGGAAACTTCAGAGAGATTGCCGCGCAGTACGGTGAGACGTACCTCCTTTAAAATGCGCAGTGTGGTTTCGTTGCGCAGCGGAGAAGCGCCGGCGCCCACCGGGTCGAGCACCACCGGAATACCGCGCTCATTCGCCTGCTTGCCCGCCGCAATCATGGATTCAATGGTGCGGCTGTTCAGGGTGCCGATGTTGAGTACCAGCGCCGAGGAGATGGAGGTGATGTCCCGCACCTCGCTGATATCGTCCGCCATGATGGGAGATGCGCCGATGGCAAGCACGGCGTTTGCAACATCGTTGACGGTGACGTAGTTGGTCATGTTGTGAACCAGCGGCACCTTGTTCCGCAGTTCGGTTAAAAGATTGGCTGCTTGTTCGGTTGAATTCATGTGTTTACTCCTTTTTCTGTTTTTCATAAAAGCCGGGAAATCGGTGTTGGAAAACGCCTTGCCGGCTGAGATTCGGTTGGGATGGATGTAGTTTTGCTGCCGCGGCGCAAAAATGCTTCTGTACCACGGAACGAACAGAACCGTTCGGAAGCGTTCCTCTCCCCTTGTGCGAACCGGACGCCGCCGAAGCACTGCGCTTTTTTTGCGGCAGAGCCTTATTTTTCGGAACAGAAGGTCACCTGTTTGCCTTCCAGTATCAGGTTAGTGGTGCGCACCGCGCACATTTTGCCGCACATGGAGCAGGTGTGGCGGTCGGCAGGCGGTGTGCTTTCAAAATAGCGGCGGGCCTTGTCGCCGTCAATGGCGATGTCAAACATGGCGTCCCAATCCGTTTTGTGGCGGGCCTCTGCCATCCGGTCGTCGATATCCCGCGCATGCGGGACGCCTTTGGCAATATCCGCCGCATGGGCCGCGATTTTGCTGGCAACGATGCCCTCTTTGACGTCCTCCAGATCCGGCAGGCGCAGATGCTCCGCCGGGGTGACGTAGCACAGAAAGTCCGCACCGTTTGCCGCGGCGATTGCCCCGCCAATGGCAGAGGTGATGTGGTCATAGCCGGGCGCAATATCGGTAACCAGCGGCCCCAGCACATAAAACGGCGCATTGTGGCAGAGGCGTTTTTGCAGCGCCATATTGGCCGCGATTTCGTTCATCGCCATGTGGCCCGGGCCTTCGACCATAACCTGCACGTCCCGTTCCCAGGCACGTTTGGTGAGGTTTCCGAGTTCAATGAGCTCGCCGATCTGCCCTGCATCCGAGCTGTCCGCAAGGCAGCCGGGGCGCAGTGCGTCGCCAAGGCTGATGGTGACGTCGTACTCCCGTAGGATGTCAAGCACCTCGTCGTAGTATTCAAAGAAGGGATTTTCATTACCGGTCATCTCCATCCAGGCAAAGAGGAGCGAACCGCCGCGCGAAACGATGTTCATTTTGCGCCCCTCACGCCGGAAGCCCTCGACCGCACGGCGGTTGATGCCTGCATGGATGGTCATAAAATCCACGCCCTCTTTGGCATGCGCCTCCACGACCTTTAAAAAGTCCGCCGCGGTGATTTCCAGCAAATCCTTTTCCAGGTAGCCAATGGCGTCATACATTGGGACAGTGCCAATCATGGCCGGGGAAAGCTCAATGAGCTTCCGGCGGAAGGTGTTGGTCTTGCCGTAGTTGCTCAAATCCATGATGGCTTCAGCGCCGAATTTCAGAGACATGCGGACCTTTTCCATCTCGTTGTCATAATTGTTGCAGTCCCCTGAAATGCCGAGGTTGACGTTGATTTTGGTCCGCAGGCCGGTTCCGATCCCTTCAGCCGACAACGACTTATGGTTGACGTTTGCCGGGATAGCGACCTGCCCGCAGGCCACCCATTCCATCAGTTTTTCCGGTGCAACGTCCTCTTTTTGGGCAACGGTCTGCATTTCCGGCGTCAAAACGCCCTGTTTTGCCGCCTCCATTTGGGTGTGGTAGCTTCTCATTTCAATCCTCCTGAAACAGTTGATAAAAGTGATTGGTCGGCCCATGGCCTTTTCCAATGTCAAGTCCATGCCGGATGGCTTCGGTAACGTAGCCTTTGGCCTCTTTGACCGCGTCCGCCACCGGCAGCCCTTTTGCGAGGAAGGCCGCGGCGGCCGATGAGAGAGTACAGCCTGTCCCATGCGTCGTTGTGGATTGAACGCGCTCAGCCGTAAAGGTCTGGAAACCGCTGCCGTCGTACAAAACATCCAGCGCGTCCTGCTGCAGATGCCCGCCCTTGACCAGCACATATTTTTCCGCTGGATGCTCCTGCGCCATAAAGGTGTGAATCCGAACGGCGGCCTGCCGCATCTGCTCCTCGGTACGGATGGGGATTCCGGCAAGCGCCTCCGCCTCCGGGAGATTCGGTGTAACCAGTTCGGCAAGCGGAAGCAGCTCCCTGCGGAGGTACGCCAGAGCGTCCGGCTGCATCAGCACGCCGCCGCTGGTGGCGACCATCACTGGATCAAGCACCACATGCGCCGGGGCATACTGCCGCAGCTTGCGGGCAACCGCCTGCATGATTTCCAAATTGGACAGCATCCCGATTTTGACGGCATCCACCCGGATGTCCTCAAAGACCGCGTCAATCTGGTCGGATACTGCCTGGGGCGGCAGATCGTACACCGAGAGGACCCGCGCGGTGTTTTCCGCCACCACCGAAGCAATGACGCTCATGCCAAAGGTGCCCAAGGCGGAAAAGGTTTTTAAATCCGCCTGAACGCCGGCTCCGCCGCTGCAGTCTGAGCCTGCAATGCTCAACAGTTGTTTCAAACAATCGTCTCCTTTCCAAAACAGCGCAAAAAAAGCGCCTTCCACAAAGAAGGCGCCGGAATGCTCCGGTTTGCTTCCCTGCGCCAGTCTTAACTGACAGGTTCAAAGGGTCAGGTTCTACCTTCTCAACTGCCGAAGCAGTCCCCCCGCAAACGTCTTGATATTCAAAGAAAAAAGCGCTTCTCACAGAGAAGCGCTTCAACATTTCACAGCATTGAACAGCTTCCCTGCGCCAGTCTTAACTGACAGGTTCAAAGGGTCAGGTTTTACCTTCTCAACCGCCGAAGCAGTCCCCCCGCTTTTGAAAATAATATAGCATATTTTGGCCGAAAAGTCAATCCTGTTTCCCCGTTTGGGTGTGGTGTAAAAAAAGAGGTTATACCGAAAACACGCAACAATGAAGCAATATTCCGGGTACAATCACCGGACATCAGCGCCAAAACAGCCGTGTGATGATCTTTCCTGCGTAATGCTGGAACAGCTCCTGATATTCTTTTTTGGAGACCGTACCCCCAAAACCGAGCATTTCGTAAGAAACGCCGTATTCCTTTACCTGATAGCCCAGAGCCTCAAAGCCGTTTCGGGCATAAAACGCCTTACGGCTCACCCGTTGCTCATAGTTGGGCGCATCTTCATCCAAAGCCTCGATGCTCAAAAAGAGGCGTCTCCCACAGTAACGCTCGGCGGCGGCTTTCAAAATCCGGCTGCCGTAGCCGCTGCCGCGCTCATCTTCCCGAATGGCCAAATAAAAGATATAGGTCATATCCTGGTAGCTCACGGTATACAGCAGACCAATCCAACGGTTTTCGTCGTAAACGGCATAAAAGTCTACATCCTCCCGTTTGGATTTGGCCATCAAAAACCAAAACGGGGCCTGTTCCTCTTTTGGGAAAGCAGTGTGATAAAGGTCCTTTACCGCTTTATAATCCGACTGTTTTTTATGAACGGGACGAAAACTCAGTTCCATAATTTCCTCCAATGCTACAATGCTTGTTACAATTTACCACAATTCTATGAAACTGGTATGAACAAAAAACAACCGCCAGCAAACCCTAAGAGGTTCGTTGACGGTTGTTTGAGCTACACCGACGGATAAAAAACAATTTTGCCCTCTGCCCTAATGGATGGGAATTGGAACGCCGAAACACAGAAATACGCCTTTTATAGGCAGCATGAGCTTTTACAAAACGAATGTAAATAGTTTGATAAAGAAAAAAAGTCGCCGCAAACCGATAAAGTTTGCAGCGACATGGAGGCGCCACCCAGATTTGAACTGGGGAATCAGGGAGTTGCAGTCCCATGCCTTACCACTTGGCTATAGCGCCATACTGGAGCGGGTTACGAGGCTCGAACTCACTACCGCACCCCACAAAAGCTACGCTTTCGCGGGGACCCCGCACCTCATAATTAAATGACGGTGGAGGCAACGAGTATTCTCGCACCCACATAATCAGTATTTGGAGCGGGTTACGAGGCTCGAACTCGCTACCTCCACCTTGGCAAGGTGGCGCTCTACCAGATGAGCTAAACCCGCATTTTCTATTTTATAATATGCAATTCTGAATGATTTCGTACCAGCAAAAAGCTGGTACATATCATTCATGGTGCCTCCGGACGGAATCGAACCATCGACACGAGGATTTTCAGTCCTCTGCTCTACCGACTGAGCTACAGAGGCAAATTGGCGACCCAGAACGGGCTCGAACCGTCGACCTCTAGCGTGACAGGCTAGCGTTCTAACCAACTGAACTACTGGGCCAATTTGCGAGCGCCTTGAAATAATTCAAAGCGCTCCCGCTTCTGGTGGGAACAACAGGGCTCGAACCTGTGACCCTCTGCTTGTAAGGCAGATGCTCTCCCAGCTGAGCTATGCTCCCATATCAGCGACGTATTAGATTATACTACGTCGCCGTTTAAAAGTCAAGCAGTTTTTTTACAAATTTACAGGTCGTTTTTTACAAGATCTTCCAACGTCTCACGTTTGACGACGATGCGGGAGGTTCCATCCTTAACCATGACCACCGGAGGAACTGCGGTGCGGTTGTAGCGCGAGGCCATGGAGTAATTATAGGCGCCGGTTGCAAAGACGGCGAGGATATCCCCTGCCTGCACCTGCTGGAGCGGTACCTTTTCCCCGAGCAGATCGCCGCTTTCACAGCATTTGCCTGCGACGGTGACAACAGTATCCTTTTCCTGGGCGGCACGGTTTGCAATGGCCATGTCATATTCCGCCTGATAAAGTGCATAACGCGGATTGTCGGTCATGCCGCCATCCACCGAAACATAGGTACGAATATTGGGGATTTCTTTAACTGCACCGACGGTATACAGCGTTACGCCAGCAGGACCTGCAATGGAGCGGCCGGGCTCGATAAGGATAAACGGCTGACGGACGCCGAGTTTCTGCGCCTCTTCTGCCACCACAACCGAAACCTCTTTGATGTATTCATCGTAAGGCACCGGCGTATTTTCCGGGACGTATTTGATGCCAAAGCCGCCGCCCAGGTTGAGCTGTTCCACCTCAAAGCCGGTTTCCCGCTTCAGCTGGGCGATAAACCCGAGCATCACACGGGCAGCGAGCTGAAACGGCTCCAGGTCAAAAATCTGGGAGCCGATGTGGCAATGCACCCCTTTGAGATGAACGTGCTGCATCCCCACCGCCTCTTTAAGCACCGTGAGCGCTTCTCCGGTTTCAAGCGCCAGGCCGAATTTGGAATCGATCTGCCCGGTGCGGACGAAGCTGTGGGTGTGGGCGTCAATACCCGGTTTGATACGGAACATGATATCCGGTTTTTTGCCGAGGCGTTCTGCCATTGCATTCAGGCGGAGCAGCTCCTCGCGGTTATCCACCACAATACAGCCGATGTTCTGCTCCAACGCATACCGCAGCTCCTCGTCGGATTTGTTATTGCCATGGAAATAAATACGCTCCGCCGGGAAAGCGACGCCCAGCGCGGTATACAGTTCCCCGATGGAAACAACGTCCAACCCCATGCCTTCTTCGGCAATGATGCGGCACATTTCTTTGCAGCAAAACGCCTTGCTGGCGTAGCAGGCCAGACCGGCGCCATTGTAATAGCGTTCAAAAGACTGACGGAACTGCCGGCAGTTTTCACGGATGAGGTCTTCATCCATAACATAAAGCGGCGTTCCATATTTTCTGGCCAGATCGACGGCGTCATTGCCGGCGATGGTTAAATGCCCTTTTTCATTAACATCCAGATTGCGTGAAACAAACATTGGGACCTCCAAAGACCGTTTTATTCTGCGGCGACTTCTTCAATGACGGCGCGAAGCTGTTCAATCCCCTCGCCCGTCTGGGAAGAAACGGCCAGCATGTAAATCTCTTCCCCATAGGGGATTTCACTGCGGAAAGCTTCCAGCCGTTTTTCTTTCTGGAGGCGGGAGAGCTTGTCCGCTTTGGTGAATACAATGATAAAAGGATACTCGGTTTCGATGAGATAGCGGACCATGTCAAGATCCAGCGAGGACGGTTCGTGGCGGATATCGATGAGCAGCACCACCAGCGCAACGCTGCGCCCCTGGTTAAAATACCCCTCAATGAGCTCCGACCAGCGGTGCTTCTCACTTTTTGCGACCTTTGCGTACCCGTAGCCCGGTAAATCGACAAAAATGGTTTCTTCGACCCGGTAAAAATTGATGGTTGCCGTTTTGCCCGGCACCGCGCTGACACGGGCCAGATTTTTACGGTTGAACAGCTTGTTGATAAGCGACGACTTGCCGACGTTGGAGCGCCCTGCGAAGACGATTTCCAGCCGGTCGGAGGCCGGAAGCTGCCCTGAGACGCCGTAAGCCGACTCAAAACGCGCCAGATTAAAATTCATTCTGCTCCTCCCTTACATTGGGACGGCGGCAGGGCTTTCCTCCGCCTGAGGGATAACCGTTCCCGGAAGCTCCGGGCGGCAGCGTTTCCCCTGCTCGGGAACCGCCAGGGCAATATCCAGAACCTGCTCCACACGCTCCACCGGGCGGAATTCCACCGCATCTTTTACGACCTGATCCACCTCATAGAGGTCCGGTTCATTGCGTTTTGGAATGATAACGGTGCTGACGCCGTAGCGGTAAGCAGCCATTGATTTTTCCCTCAGGCCGCCAATGGGCAGCACCCGGCCGCGCAGCGTAACCTCGCCGGTCATGGCGACGTCGTGCCGGACCGGAATGCCGGACAGGGCAGAAACCAACGCCGTTGTCAGGGCAATACCGGCGGAGGGGCCATCCTTTGGCACCGCTCCCTCCGGGACATGGATATGAATATCCTTGGTTTTATAAAAATCGGCCGGGATGCCGTACTGTTTGGCAATCAACCGGACATAGCTGACCGCGGTGCGGGCCGATTCCTTCATGACGTCGCCGAGATTGCCGGTCAGCTCCAGCTTGCCGGAGCCGTCCAGCACAGCGACTTCGACCGGGAGTGTTTCGCCGCCCACCGAAGTCCAGGCAAGGCCGGTGACAAGGCCCACCTGATCCTTCTGTTCCATCAGATCCGGATAGTATTTTTTGGGGCCAAGCAGTGACTCGATATTTTTCGGCGTCACCGTGACGCGCGCCGCTTCTTCCGCAGCAATCTGTTTCGCGGCTTTGCGGCAGAGCGAAGCAATTTCCCGTTCCAGGCGGCGGACGCCGGCCTCGCGGGTGTAGCTGTCCACCAGCTCATAAAGCGCCGCGTCGGTTACACGAAAGCTCTGTGCTGTGAGCCCATGCTTTTTCATCTGCTTTTTAAGCAGGTGCCGTTTGGCAATCTGGAACTTTTCCTCACGGGTATAGCTTGACAGAGAGATGACCTCCATGCGGTCGAGCAGCGGCGCGGGGATGGTATCCAACGTATTGGCAGTGGTGATGAAGAGCACGTCGCTCAAATCGAACGGGACCTCCAAATAATGGTCGTAAAACGCCACGTTCTGCTCGCTGTCGAGCATTTCAAGCATGGCTGCGGAGGGGTCGCCTTTATAATCGGCGCCCATTTTGTCAATTTCATCCAGCAGCATCAGTGGGTTGCGGCTCTTGGCCTGCTTGATGCCGGTGATGATGCGCCCCGGCATTGCGCCGATATAGGTCTTGCGGTGGCCGCGGATTTCAGATTCATCCCGGATGCCGCCCAGCGAGATACGAACGAACCTGCGGCCGAGCGCGTCGGCAATCGAGCGGGCAATCGAGGTTTTGCCAACCCCCGGGGGGCCCTCCAGACAGATGATCTGACCTTTGACTTCGGGCGCCAGCTTACGCACGGCAAGGCTTTCCAGGATGCGCTCCTTGACCTTTTCCAAGCCGTAATGTTCTGCATCGAGCTGCTTTTTAATCTGTTTTAAATCCAGACGGTCCACAGTGGCCTCATCCCACGGAAGGCTGACCGCCAAATCGAGGTAATTGCGGATGACCGACGCCTCATGGGAATTGGGGGGCATTTTAAAGAGACGTTCGCACTCCTTGAGCAGCTTTTCCCTGGAATCCGCCGAAATATTCTGGATATTTTCAATGGCTCCGGCATACTCCTCAGCCTCTTCCTGGACATTTTCACTCTCGCCGAGTTCATCCGAAATGACGCGGAGCTGTTCCCGCAGGTAATAATCCCGCTGGTTTTTATCCATATTCTCTTTGACCTGCTCGTAAATTTCCCGCTCAATGCTGAGGATGTTGGTCTCTTTTTCCAGAATTTCAGCGAGCAGCACCAGCCGCGCATACAGGTCGGTCTTTTCCAGGAGGCGCTGTTTATCCTCAAACCGCAGCATGATGTTCTGCACAATGGTTTCAAAGAATTTTTCCGGCTGGTTCTCGGTCATGATGGAGGCAACCAGCTCGTCCGAAATTTTGGGGATAATTTCCGCGTATTCATCAAAGATGGATTTGATGGTGCGCATGACCGCCTCGACCTCCGCAATGCTCTTGCGGGTCCCGCGGAACGGCAAACGTTTGATTTCACATTGAATGTATTGATCAAACGAAGTAAAGCGCACGACCTTGGCGCGGTACAGGCCTTCAACCAGTACGCGGACGGTGTTTTCCTGTGTTTTCAAAAGCTGCTTGATTTTGACCGCCACGCCGACCTGATAGAGATCGCCCTCACGCGGATCATCCACCGAAAGATCCTTTTGAGCGACCAGGAAAATGACTTTATCATTTCCGACGGCGGCGTTGAGCGCCTCGATGGATTTCAGGCGCCCGACGTCAAAGTGCATAACGGTGCCCGGCAGCATGACAATGCCGCGCATTGCAAGCGCAGGCAGCGCAACGGTTCGTTTGGAATCATTTATCGTTAAGGTTTTTTCCTGCATTCTAATCTCCTTAAATACCGGCCGTTTTTCCGGCCTCAATATTATGGTCCTATTATACTGGATTCCGGGTGTTTTTGCAAGTTCTTAAAGGGCGTCATTCATACCGCCGCAAACGCTTTACTTTTCTATTTTAGTGTGTTAAAATAAACAAAATGATTGCCGTTTTAGGAGGTTTCCAATGAACAATAAACTAAAAAACAGCGATGTTGACTTTTTGTTTCAGGCAATCCTTTCCCTGAAAAACATGGAAGAATGCTACAATTTTTTTGAGGATCTCTGCACTGCGCAGGAGCTCAAGGCCATGTCCCAGCGCATTGTGGTGGCCAAAATGCTCAGTGAGCACAGGGTTTACAGCGATATTGTCGGCCAGACCGGCGCCAGCACCGCTACCATCAGCCGGGTCAACCGTTCTTTAATGTACGGCAACGACGGTTACTCCTGCGTATTTGACCGCATGAAAACCGATGAGTAGTTACACCGACTTTGCCCGCGTCTACGACCTTCTCACCGCAAACATTGATTATGCGGGGCGCGCGGCTTATTATCACAGGATGATTGAAACATTCGGTGGAAAAAAAGGAATTCTGCTTGACCTTGCCTGCGGAACCGGTTCAATGAGCACAGAATTTGCCCGCATGGGGTATGACGTCATTGGGGTGGACGCTTCTGAAGAGATGCTTTCTGCCGCGATGGAGAAAAAATTTGACAGCGGGCTGGATTCCATTATCTACCTCTGCCAGCCGATGGAGGAACTGGACCTTTACGGCACGGTTGACGTCACCGTTTGCGCGCTGGACAGCCTTAACCACATCACCGAGCCAGAGGCTTTGCAGAAAGCGCTGAACCGGGTTTCTCTTTTTACCAACCCGGGCGGACTTTTTTTATTTGACGTGAATACGATTTATAAGCATGAGCAGGTGCTTGCAGACAACATCTTTTTATACGATGAGCCGGAGGTATACTGCGTTTGGCAGAACTCGCCGGGGCCCAACCACACGGTCTGTATTGACCTGGATTTGTTTTTCCCGGACGGCGCTGTTTACAGGCGCTCCGTGGAGCAGTTCAGTGAACGCGCATATTCCCATGAGGAGCTCTGCGCCATGCTGAACCGGGCGGGCCTGAAACTGCTCGCTGTTTATGATGAGGACAGCACCGCACCCCCGCGGCCGGATTCTGAGCGTCTCATCTATATTACACAAAAATCCTGAGAGGAACATTATGGGAAAACTGGTACGAACCATCTCGGCGGACGGAAGCGTTATGGCATGCGCCATTGATGCGACCGATATCGTCGGCGAAATTGAACGCATTCACAAGACCTCCGCCGTTGTTTCGGCGGCGCTTGGTCGGCTCTCGGCCGCCGCTTCCATGATGGGCTGCATGCTCAAGGCGGAGGGGCAGTCGGTTACCCTGCGCATGAAGGGCGGCGGACCGATTGGCAGTATGATTGCCGTTTCGGACAGCTTTGGGAACGTAAAATGCTACGCTGAAAACAACATTGTAGAGCTGCCGCTCAACCAATACGGCAAGCTGGACGTTGCCGGCGCCGTTGGAAAAGACGGCTTTTTGCAGGTCATTAAAGATTTGGGGCTGAAAGAGCCGTACACCGGGCAGGTGCCCATTGTCTCCGGCGAGATTGCGGAGGACGTTACCCAATATTTTGCTGCAAGCGAACAGACGCCAACCGTCTGTGGGCTCGGCGTGCTGGTCAACCCAGACTTAACCATTAAAGGGGCGGGCGGGTACCTGGTTCAGCTTCTTCCCTTTGCGGACGAAAGCTGTATTGACGTACTGGAGGACAACTTAAAGCAGATGCCCCCGGTTTCTTCAATGTATGCCGACGGTATGACGCCGCAGGAGGTTTGCTTTAAACTCCTTCAGGGGCTGGAGCCCAATCTTCTGGATGAAAGCCGCCCCATCTACCGTTGCGACTGCAGCCTGGAGCGGGTTTCCCGTGCACTGGTAAGCCTTGGCCGGCAGGAGCTTGACGCGATGATTGAAGAGGAAGAAAGCATAGAAGTTAAATGCCATTTCTGCAACAAGGCTTATGTATTTGACAAACCGATGTTGGTCCAAATCAGGGACAAGGCAAAAGCTTGATTCCTGGTTGAAATAAAAAACATTTATTTAAAGGAGGAAACTATTTCTTTGGACGGTTATCTCATACTTGTGCTGGCTGTACTGGTAATGCTCTCTGCATTCTTTTCAGCCAGCGAAACCGCTATTTCAACCATTAACCGCATCCGCATGCGCAAGCTCGCGGAAAACGGGGACAAAAAGGCGAAAAAGGCGCTGCACATGGCAGACAACTATGACAAAACCCTTTCGACCATTCTGGTTGGCAACAACATTGTCAACATCGCCTTTGCCTCGCTTTCCACCATGCTTTTTACCAACCTGTTCGGTGTATCCGGCGTTGGTATTGCAACCGCTGTGTCCACCGTTGTGGTTCTTATCTTTGGTGAAATTCTGCCAAAAAGCATTGCAAAAGAGTTTGCCGATTCTTTTGCCTGTGTTGTCGCCTACCCGCTGTACTGGATCATGGTGATCCTCACACCGGTGGTTTACATCTTTGTTGGCATAAAAAAACTGGCGCTTAAAGTGATCAAGCCGAAAAAGCAGCAAGTTTCGGTCACCGAGCAGGAACTTAAATACATTGTAGAAGAAATTGAAGGCGAAGGCGTACTGGAAAAACAGGAGGGCGAACTGGTGCGCAATGCGCTGGACTTTGACGAGGTTACGGCCGACGAAATTTTGACCCCGCGTGTTGACGTTGTTTCCATTCCGGTTGACGAGGAGATTGAAACCATTAAGGAGCTCTTCATTGAAGAGCATTATTCCCGTATTCCGGTTTACGAGGGCAGCATTGACAACGTTATTGGCGTACTTTACTCCAAGGACTTTTTCAGTGCCTATGTACGGGATAAGAGCTTTAACGTGCGCGAGATGCTTCAGAGCGTTATTTTTATTCCGCCCAAGAAAAAGATATCTGAGCTGTTTACCGAGCTGCAGAAAAGCAAGTCGCACCTTGCCATTGTCACCGACCAATACGGCGGCAACATGGGTATTGTCACCCTAGAGGATATTCTGGAAGAATTGGTTGGCGAAATTTGGGACGAATACGACGAAGAGGAAAATGAATTCCTGCAAATGGATGAAAACACCTTTGAAGTCAGCGGCGATTTCCGTGTAAGCGACCTTGCAGAGGCTGTGCACCAGAATGGGCTTACCATTGAGACCGACAGCAATTCGGTCGGTGGCTGGGCCATTGAAATGCTGGGCCATATCCCGGAAAACGGGGAGCAATTCTCCTACGAATGCTTAAATGTCACAATAAAAGAGGTGGCGGACAACCGCATTATGCAGGTGATTGTCCGTGTAATTCCTGTACGTCCTGCGGCGGAAGAGACCGAAAAAGATTAACTTTGGCTACAAAAAGAAAGGGCTTGCATATTGCAAGCCCTTTTTCATTATCCGGTGAAATCCTCAATCATTTTTTGCAGTTCGGACTGATCTTTGACCGGTATCCCATTTTCCAGCGCCGACTGTTCCATGTAGGGCAGTGAATCGACCGGATAATCCAGCACGCGGACCGGCTCTTCCCTGCCGCGTTCATAGACGGCGATGCGGTTGTTTTCGTTTTTCAGCACGTATTGGTAAACCTCATCTCCGGCGGCCTGGGCATTGGTTTGGGTTGCCATGATGGTGAGAGAAACCATAATGCCGCTGATGAGGATAGCCGCTCCCAAAACGGCGCCCAGATAAATTGTCTTTCTGCTCATAATTCATTTCTCCGTTTTTCTCTTGGTACTGATATTTTGATGCTTTTGCGGAAAAATTATACAGAATATTAAAAACATGGCGAAATTGGCCAAACCTCATTTCAAAACTGTAAAATATATCATCAGGTTCTCCATTTTTTCATCTTTCGACTTAACAAACTAGTCTGCTTATGCTATAATGAGGGGCAGCGTATGTAAACAAAACCCCTCCTGCTATTGAGCAGGATAACATCCGGCTTTGCGGCCGGACATGTTTTCACACCGGGATTGCATAGGACATCCGGGTGTAAAACAAGGAGGCGAATTGCCAATGGCAAAACGAAACAAAAAACATTCCGACATGATTGATATTAGCTCCCACAGCAACGGGCGCAAAAAGAAAAAGCCAACGTCAAAAGGGGCAAGAAGGGTTAAAAAAATCCTTTTGACCTTTGGCAAGGTGCTTGCCAGCTTTATTTTGATTTTGGCCATTACTGGCAGCATTGTCATTACCGCGCTCACGGTTTATGTTATGAAATTTGTTGAGCCGGATACCAGCATTGACATTAAAAATCCGGATCTTGGCTACACGACCACACTGGTTGCCACCGATGCGGATGGCAATGAGAGCGTGATCGCATCTCTGCACAACCGCACCATACGCGAGTGGGTGAATTTGGACCAGATTCCGGAGCATGTACGCCAAGCGTTTGTCGCCGCGGAGGACAAGCGTTTTTACGACCACGACGGCGTTGACTGGAAGCGCACCTTTGCTGCATTTGCGAACCTGTTCCTGCATTTTTACAGCACAAAACAGGGCGGTTCTACCATTACACAGCAGCTGATTAAAAACATCACCGGCAACGACGATGTAAGCATTACCCGAAAATTTACCGAGATTTTCCAGGCTGTCAACCTGGAAAAGGTTTACTCCAAAGACCAGATTCTGGAGAGCTATTTAAACATTATCCCGTTAGATCAGTCCATACATGGAATACAGGCGGCCGCCAAATATTATTTTGGCAAGGATGTTTCGCAGCTTGATGTTGTAGAGGGCGCCGCGCTTGCCGCAATGGTTCGGGCGCCGCGTACCTACAACCCTATTCTTCATCCGGAAGAAAACAAGGACCGGCGCAACGCCTACGTGCTTCAGGCCATGTATGAGGACGGGTACATTACCGCTGAAGAATTCGAGACCTATAAAAACACCGAACTTGTAACTGCGATTGATCCGCAGCTTCCGGAGACCGAAACCACCCAGTACAACAGCTGGTTTGTTGACGCTGTCATTGAAGAAGTGATTGACGACCTTGTAAACATCAAGGGATGGGAGCGCGACTACGCTTCGGACAAGGTCATGAGTGGCGGCCTTAAAATTTACACCACCCAGGATCCGGAAATGCAGAGCGTTCTGGAAGCCAAATATCTTGACGTCGCCACCTTTGGTGACGCCAATTTAGATGAAGCAAACCGTACCCAATCCGCAATGGTGATTATGGATTACAATGGGCAGATCAAGGCGCTGGTCGGCGGGCGTGGTGAAAAGGAAGGAAACCGGCTTTTCAACTGTGCCACCATGGCGGTACGCCGCCCGGGTTCCGCCATTAAACCGCTCTCCATTTACAGCCCAGCGATTGAAAGCAACCTGATCCACTATTCCTATATGATGGAGGACAGCCCGTTCCCCACTATTATTGACGGTGTTCAGCGCAACGACTGGCCGCAAAACTACGACCACAAATATTGGGGCAATATTTTAATGCCGGATGCGGTACGCCGTTCTTTTAACACCATTCCGGTCAAGCTGGCAAACCAGCTTTCGCCGCAGACCAGCTACAACTTTCTGACCCAGAAGCTCGGTTTCACAACGTTGGTAGGCGCTCCAGACGAAAACGGCGGCACCGATATTGCGCTCTCACCAATGGCGCTCGGTTCGCTTTACAAAGGCATGACGCTGGATGAGCTCACTGCCGCTTACCAGATTTTTGGGAGCCAGGGTGTTTACACAGAGCAGCACACCTACACCAAAATTGTTGATAATGAAGGCAATGTTATTTTGGAAAAAGAGCCGAAAGTCACCCGTGCGCTTTCTCCGGAAAGCGCCTCCATTATGAACAAACTGCTGCAAAATGTTGTAGAGGTTTCCGGTTCTACCGGTACCGCAGCACGGCTTGGCAACATAACGGTTGTGGGCAAGACCGGTACCGCGACCAACGACGACGGTTATACCACCGACCTTGCGTTTGTAGGCTGTACGCCGTATTACGTGGCTGGTATTTGGCTTGGCAATGAGGACAGCTCTCCGCTTGCCGTCCGGACCAATTATACAGGCAGTTATTCGCCGCCTTCTATTTGGAAGCGGATTATGACCGAGGTCTTTCAGGGATATGAGGCCAAGCAGTTCGAGCTTTCGGGCGATGTGATTGAAAAGGCATATTGTGCGGAAACCGGAATGCTGGCGAAGGATACCTGTCCGGAGCAGAAAACAGGCTACTATAAATCCGACAACATACCGGATTACTGCACCACCCATTGACCGAAACAACACGAATTAAAATCCATGTATTCCCCCGTTTTTCCGTATTTGCGTGAAACACGGGGGAATTTTTGAGGTGTTCCATGACCATACCAGTAAAGAAGAACGAACAACACACCGTTACCATTGAAAATACAACGGTGGAGGGACAAGGCGTTTGCAAAATAAACGGCTTTGTTGTATTTGTACCGCAAACTGCAGCGGGCGACATTTGCGACATACGTATTGTCAAGGTGTTGAAAAGCCACGGGTACGGTATTGTCACCGCGCTGCGGGGCGCTTCGCCCGACCGCACCGATGCAGACTGCCCGGTTTACCGTCAATGCGGCGGGTGCTGTTTCCGCCATCTTCATTATGAGGCGGAGCTTCGCATTAAGGAACAGGCGGTGCGGGACGCGTTTATCCGGTTAGGCGGGATTGAAGCTCCCTGCGAGCCGATTCTGCCAAGCCCCTCTATAAAAGAATACCGAAACAAGGCGCAGTACCCGGTTGGGACCGACGCCGACGGAAATATGATCTACGGCTTTTACGCAAACCGCAGTCACCGGCTAATCCCCTGTCGGGACTGTTCTCTTCAACCGGAGCTTTTTTCTAAAATTGCAGCGGACGTATGCAGACTTTGCGATGAGTACGGCATTAAGGCTTATGATGAAGAACAGCGCTGCGGTATCCTGCGCCATATTTACCTGCGGATGGGAGAGATGAGCGGCGAAGTGATGCTCTGTCTGGTTACCGCCTGTGAAGCCGAGCCCTTTTCGCAGATTGCGGCGGAACTTGCGGCGCGGTATCCCGCCCTGCAGAGTGTTGTATTAAACATCAACGCCCGGACGGACAATGTTATCCTGGGAGGAAAAAACATCCTGCTTTTTGGCAAGTCTGCCATTCGAGATGAGCTTTGCGGGCTTGTATTTGAGCTCTCCCCTCTCTCCTTTTACCAGGTAAACCGTGCTCAGACCGAACGCCTTTACCGGCTTGCAGCCGATTACGCCGGTTTGACCGGATCGGAAACGGTGATTGATCTCTACTGCGGGGTTGGAACCATCGGGCTTTCGATGGCTGCCCGGGCGAAGCGAATCATTGGGGTTGAAGTGGTGGCAAGCGCCGTTGATAACGCACGGGAAAACGCAGTGCGAAACGGCATTTCCAACGCGGAATTTATTTGCGCAGACGCCAAACAGGCCACACGAAAGCTAAACGAACAGGGGATCCGCCCGGACGTTGTGCTGCTTGATCCGCCGCGTAAGGGATGCGACGCTGCCGTGGTACAGGATGTATCCGCAATGGCGCCGCAGAGGATTGTCATGATCTCCTGCAATCCCGCCACGGCTGCGCGCGACTGCGCCTTATTTGAGCAGCAGGGTTACCGGGTACTGAACTACCGCCCTGTGGACATGTTTCCGCGTACCAGGCATGTGGAGTGTGTTGTCTTGATGTCTAGGGTGGAGAAATAGGACTATTCGAAACATTGATAAATAAAGGGTTTTCTGATATTGCATTTTTCGTTCAATTATTTTTACGAAGATGCTGATGTCAGAAAACCCTTATTTTTATTCTTCGAGGAAACATATCAACTACCCTGAAAGCGATAGGGTTGAGTTGACAGATTAGATAACGCCTATTTTTGTAGGGGTTGAGGAGATAGGATAGATGTAGAATTTAATCTTCTCTCTCAGCATCTGTATCGAAAATTCTGTCAAGCTCCTCATTTGATATAATGCCACGTACTTTGTTTCTAACCGTTGTTTTTCCCATATCAAGACGATAGAAATGGTCACGACCATCCACACCTTTT
>JBMNPF010000013.1:0-65263 GCA_050943475.1 Oscillospiraceae bacterium | reverse complement strand
TCTCTTCGTGTTCCTCCTGGGGATTTCCTTTCTTTTTCGGGGGGGCTTTTCTTATGCCCCTCAAAAGCGGCTCGTTTATATTACCATATCACTTCACTATTTGTCAATACCTTTTTTAGAATATTTTGTTTTAATTCACGATTAATTGTCTCCACTCAGTCTCACGGCTTTAAACGCTTTAGCTGTTGCAATGATATTTCTAATCACAAATTATGATGTACCTATACATTTGACCTCGATTCTGAAACAAAAGCGTCATCAATGGCTATCTCTTAAGCAAGACCTCTGGCAATTTTCCCGAACAGTCAGCTTCTGCATACCATTAGAGTGTACAATACCGCTTCGAAGCCTATACGATAAGTTTCATATGCGCTTAATCAGTCAGCATTGAATACGCCTGAATTGTCGCAGCCAATATTATAGTCAAATTCAGCAAAAGAAACATTTGCTTTTTTTAAAATTTATGCTATAATAAATAGCACGGTATGCGCCCGTAGCTCAGCTGGATAGAGTGTCAGACTCCGACTCTGAAGGTCGTGCGTTCGAATCGCATCGGGCGTACCAGCGGCAAGTTGCCGCACCCAAATCACACACCTCACTTTGTGGGGTGTGTTTTCTTTTGTGCCTGCGCCGAAATGGGTATCTATTTTGTCAACACTTTCCAAAAACCCTTCGCTAAATCCACCGTTGTCGTTATAATAGATATGGGTTTAGCAAGGGATTTTTAAGCAAAGTCTTTGTAAACCTTTATAATTAGAATACAAAACGACTGATAACGATTAGGCTGGGTTCCTGTACTTGATTTTGTTCCGCTAAGTACGTTTTCCCCTTATTTATCCACCGTCACGGGTACTAAACCATACAGGTGGGTTACGAAACGGTATCATCGCATAGCTTTGGATTTGACCCAAGCTGCTACTCCGAGGGTATTGCCCTTTCTTAGTCCATGCTAAAAGTCATAAGTTTTAGTGTTCTTATCCTGTTACGACAGGTCGCCGAAAATCTGGTGCATTTTCGATAGCTTTTCTGTTAAATACAATATCTTCAATCTTATTAATAAATTATAGGACATTTTATTCCCTGCTGTATAGCCAATTAGATCATCAAATTCACTTTTTTCTGCAACTCAAATTCAGAAAAATATTTTTCTTCCATTGGAATCCATTTATCCTGAAATAATTTTGCCATTTCTAAACCATTACGTTCTTTGATTCTCTGAATTTGTTCATCTGGTGTGATATGAAAAAATACGCTTTGGTCAGCATAGTCGCCAAACCGGGGATGAAGGCAATAAGCTCCTTCTACAATGACGACCGACGACGGCGGAATATGTATTACCTCAGAATACTGGAGTGTAGAACAGTCAAATTTACGATAACTAATCTGTCCGCCGACACGTAATCCAGGCAACACCTCATCTTGAAATCGTTCATAGTGTACGTTTCCACCAGGTTCATTTAGCCGTTCTGAGGTACGTAATTCAGACGGTAGAAAAAAATCATCCATGTGAACAACAGGGGCATTCCATAAAAAAGCAAGCATTTCCGCCGCTGTTGTCTTTCCGGATGCACATCTGCCATCTATTGCGAGAACAACCCTATTCTGTTTTTTTAATAAATCATCAACCGATTTTATCAAAGGTAATAAACGGATGTATCGTTCGTTAATTACCCGATAAGCCGGATGATAGCATTGGCGAAACACCGGTGAATGTCTAACGGGTGGACATCCAGTTTCAATATATCTTTTCAAATATGTTTGAAAAGTATCGTTTGTAAATGAAAATTCCCCAGTTTGTGTCAATCGATTAAGCAGTTCCAGTTTTTCTCGAAAAGCAGTTTGATTTCCCTGATGTGTTCTTGCCGTATTCATGAAGCACCGGGCAATCGAACGCAAAGAATACCCCTTTTGTTTTACGTCAGATAGATGTATTCGTACAATCCCATTGCCCAATGATTCAGCAGCACGAGCCAACGGTTGAACCGAGTCACATTCCTGCTTAAGCCAGTTTATACAAGCAGATTCATCTGTAATGAGATGGCCGCCTGCAAATTCATTTTGATATAAGAGCTTTACTGCATCGGTCGGCTCCATTTGAGGATAACAATCAGCATGCTGAATTAGCGTTTGTATTGTTTCCTTTTTTTGTGCCTCAGTCAACATACTGTTCCCCCATTGTTAAACCGTAATAATAACACCCTTTTTCGCCCAGCACCTGGGAGCAGATAGAATCTACATCAAAATCCGAAAACAGTTCAGGATGCATAGCCCTTGCCAAATATAGTTTCCCTATAAATTTTCCGTTTTCTGAGTTCAGTAGTTCACTCGAAAGCAGAATCACCTTTCGGTTAATTACAGCACTGATGCCATTCCACCCGTTTTGTGAAACATATTGACTATAAAAGGAAGATGCAGCTTGTGTACTTGTCACATTGGAACCTAATACAGAAGGCGAAACAAATTTGACGATTAAACCCGGGTTTTTCCGCTTAAGCCATTCGGTATTCACCACAAGCGAATCATCCATCAATTTTTCTGCCACATTATATCCACCAGCTTCCAAAATGAACTGATGCAAAGAAGAATTTCTATTAATGGTTTGGTACTCTGGTACTAATTCCAAATACACAAACGGAATTTGACATTCATATAAAGTACCGAGACCTTCATTCAGCAAATTTGTATATTGGTCTACGACGGCACCAATGGTATTTCCTTCTTCAGAGGGCTTTGCCTGCCCGTCGTTAGCATCCGGCACCTCAATAGAGGACGCCGGGGCGGAGGTATTAGTATTTACTTGCTGCTTTTCGTTTGAACTAGCAGGACTACTGTTTGACGATTCAGATTCGTCATTATTTTCTTGTTCTGATTCCGTCGAGGTTTCTTCTGATGTATCTGTTTGACTTTCCGCCTCTTTAATATCACTTTGAACCGAACTGCTTTCCAGTTCACTTGTATCAGGAACGATTCTTTTTCGGCAAGAAGACATGGATACCAGTAGAATAATGGCCATAAAAAAGACAAAGCCGTTAAGAAGATTTTTTCTTGCCACGCCTTTTCCCTTCCTTTCCAAAAAGTTGAAAGCTCTTCACTTTAAGTTTCATTTGAAAACCACCTTGAGAATAGCTTTCCTGTGTAATTCTCCCCACAGTAGAACACATACTCATGCGCTGTGCTTCTGTCATCGTATGCTCGCTATATTCGGCCTCCTGCCAAAGCAAAACGGCATCATAATAGTCTTTCGCGCAAACGGGTGATACAAGTTTTGCAATTTGTTCTGTGTATTCAAGATAATCAACGTTTTTATTTTGCAATCCTACTGCTTTTAGCTCCCCTATTAAATAGAAAAACATGCTTCGGATTGCTCTGGAAGGATTTAAGTTATTAAATTCATCTCGCCATCGTTTCATTTTCCAAGCACGATAACCGAAACGGCAACTAACAAGCAGAAAAAATGCTATAAAAATCACAGATAAATAGGTTACAACCCAAGATTCAACCTGTGCAATCGTTCCAATATGTGCCCCTAAAAAACCTTCAGACTCCTTTTTCGCTTCAAAGCCCTCCTCATTTTCTTCAACATCTTCCTTTTTTCCCTGTTGTTGCGAGTAATTGGGATGAGACGATATCCCGTCTGAAACTGGAGGTGATATATGCGCATCCAGATAGTCGCGAATTTCTGTAGACCAGACTGTAAGCGTCTGATTTTCGCCTGGATATACCGCAAAAGTACACAATGATATTAATAAAATCAGAACTGCCAACATCAAACAGGCAAGTACTCCTTTTCCATCACTGACCAAATATCCGACCGACAATATAGAACTGCTAAAAAGCAAAAGCATCCATCCCTCGTGGGGAAAAACGCCAAAATAAATTTGAACACCGAACACCAAACATAATAAAACGAAGAAGATAATAACACCCTTACGATGGATTTCCAATATAATTTCACAAAGAACCGCAGTGATAATCCCCACCATGACAAAGAAAAGCACAAGCCCAGAATCAACGCCGGAAACGACATAGTGTTCATACTGATAAGCCTGTCGGGATTCACTTGCAGTAAACAAGGCATTTAAAAAAGTTCCAGCACCGTCTAAGAAAAGCCCTAATTTTACCAGTATAATTATTAAAATAAAAAAAACTAAAGCTGCATTCAGCCAAAGCAAACGCCGATTTAGACGCCAAAGCAGCCATTCTAAACCTATCATCAGCACGCCCGGCAACAGATACAGAAGCAAATCATTTCGTTCTGCCATACTTAAAAAGCCCGCTGAAATCCCCAAAAATAAAAGCTCTGCCAGAAACAATTTAACAGATTGTTTTAAAAAAACGTGTTTTTCCTGTTCAGATACATGAAAGCTGAGGCCAATATTGTTTTGAACTTTCATAATGCCTCCCTCATATCTCCAATACGTTTAATTCTTGGCGATAGCCATTTTCTGAAAAGGTCACGGAATAACATCCGTTTGGAACACCAACGATTTCTGATGAAGGAACCAATAGCGTTACACGTCCTTCAACATTTGAATTGTCCTGAAAGCCGCCGCCAATTACAACAACGTGAGAAAACGCCTGAAGCCTGCTGTTGGCTTCTTCCAAAGCAATTTCACTACAAGCATACACTGGACTGCCAAGAAGCAACGGTAAAACAACCTCTAAATCTTCGTTTCCCTCAATACAAGAAAAAACCAAAGCGTTTGCTTGGCTATCTCTCCAAGCAAGGGTATGGGATACACCTTGCTGAACAAGAGCAGAAGAAAGGGAAAAAAATGCCTCTGCCATTATATGGAGTTGTCCAGCGGTAACATTTTGCAGGGGTGCAAGCAGTAACAAAATTTGATTGGATATTGGAAGCCCATATTCCCGCACCATAAGTTTATCTGTTTTTTGAGAGAGTTTCCAATGAATACTTCGGATAGAATCCCCAGGAACATATTCTCGAATGGAATAGGTTTCAGATGAATCGTTTCCGGATTTTGTCATAGAGTAGTCGGTACTTTCAGAGGGAATAACAGAATCCTCCGCCAAACAAATATCAATCGAAAATACATCCGGAGCAATTACAATATTACTTTGAGTTGTAATAGGAAACGTTCGTATGAATAAACCAAATAAATCGTAGGCAATAAGTTCGGATACGGAAACCTGAATTGTCCCACAATGAGTGGTTGTAAAACAGAACGGGATTTTACTCGCCTTGCTCTTTTTTGCCTTGCATATTAGCATCGTCTCCAAGCACTCTCCGGTAAATTTGTTTTCACAACAAATGGTACAGGAAACCTTGGCTACAGGAAACAGTCTGCTTCTTCTAACCTGAATATATCCTGTCATTTCCTCATTTAAACGCCCCTTGGACGGAACAACTAAGTCCACCTGGATATGCCCAGCCAACCATAAAGTTGGTATGGCAATCAAAAACGGTATTACTATTGAAAGAATCAAAATCGTCAGAGTAGCAGCATTATTTCCAAATAGATGTAAGACTGCTGCGTTCAGTAGCCATCCCAACCAAACTAGCCACTTCCAAATAAATTTCTTTTTCATTTTGTTCCATCAGGCACCGGGGTCATTTTTAGAACCTCACAAAGCACCTGCTCCGCAGTCGCCATTCCAGCCCTTGCTCTCTGACTCAGCAAAATTCGGTGGCTACATACATCAATAAACACAGAACGCACATCTTCTGGAATCATATAGTCCCTCCCTGCTAGATACGCGCAGGCTTTTGCCATTCGATTTGTACACAATGCTCCACGCGGACTAACACCGAGCTCAATATCCGGATGCTCCCGCGTTGCCATAGTGAGGCGAGTGATATAAGCAAGCAAGCTGTCCTTAACTATTACATTTTGTGTCTCTTTCTGCATTTGAAGAATCATTTGACTGTTGGTAATTTGCCGGATTCTATCTACGGGATTTTCCTGTTGACGGTCACGAATAATTTCCATTTGGCTTTCAAAATCCGGATAACCAATTTTCAGCCGGACAAGAAACCGGTCAAGCTGCGCAAAAGGAAGCTGTTGCGTGCCAGAGGTACCAACATGATTTTGAGTTGCAATAACCAAAAAGGGGTTTTTCAGCGGATGCGTCTTGCCATCCACCGTAACCTGCCGCTCCTCCATTGCCTCTAAAAGCGCAGACTGGGTTTTGCTCGACGTACGATTAATTTCATCTCCTAGCAGAATATTCGCCGCCGTTACCACCCCAGGCATATAAATCAACTCACCGCTCTGTTTATCATAAAGGGAATATCCTGTAATATCAGACGGTAGTACATCTGGAGTGAACTGGATACGTCGAAAATCCAACCCAAGTGCACGACTAATTGCAATAGCAAGTGTCGTTTTGCCAACGCCAGGAATATCATCCAGCAGGACATGACCGTCAGCTAAAATAGCCGTCAATAAAGTTTCAACAACCGATTCCTTGCCAATGACAACCTTTTGAATTTCGGCAAGGATTTGATGAAGTATAGTTTGCATTGTTTTCTCCTGAAACAGGCAGATGGGTACCCCTAAAAAAGGGTACCCACACGCCTTTATTCGTTGCTTATAAGCAAAAATGTTTAGTTTGATTTCCGTTTCATCAAAACTTTGATAAGAATTACACCGGAAAGTGCGGTAAATGCCATTAAGGTAAGCGGAGCAGTAGAATCACCAGACTTCGGAGACTCTTCACCTTTGTTTACAGGAATCTCATCCGGGTCTGTCGCGACATTACCGTTCCCATTACCGCTGCCGTCACCGTTTCCGTTGCCATTATTTTCAGGCTCGGAAGCGGTAATGGTAATACGTCCTTGCGGTTGTGCATACTCGTTTCCAATAACGCCTCCAAGTTTTTGTTGAATATACATCCAGACAACGTCACGCACCGTTGCAGAGGTAATGGTGCTGAGTGTAGCGTCTTTATCTGCACAAATATAGTTAGAATCCATGCCGTTGTAAATAGCATTGCTGGTAATAACAGCATAGACGGCATCCTTGTCAAATGGTTTGCCGTTAATCTCTGTAATTGATACACGATTTATGGAATTCGCCTCAAACCAATGTTTTCCATAGGCTTCACCCGCGTCGTACTTCTTAGCAGTATCAACAGAATACTTAATCCCTGCTACCTGTGCAAAAGAAGCACACGCGTCACTGGTTGTACCTGAATACGGAAGACCCTGTGTTGCTGATTCCAACATTTCTAAAAGCTGAGCACCGCTTAAATAAACGACCGCAACTTTATTTGGATAAGGAAGGACACGGGCTAAATCTTTGGCTGTTACATCTCCACTATTGAGATAATCCCGCAGATTTCCACCGTTCCAAACAGCGACTACATGGTCTGCATCCATCTGTATGCCACTGTTGCCCGCAGCAATTTCATCAGGGTCGTAATAGTTGGCGATACCGCCTTCCTTAGCAAACCACAAGAGAGCGTCTGTCCATAAGTCACCCAAGTTGGTTTCTTGGGAGCGCACCGCTTCCATTGAACCATTGAGAGTAACATTATTTTTTGCGATACTGCTCGCAGGATATGCTGCATCAACCGTTGCCTTATAGGAGTCTACGGCAGCTTTAACAGCAGCGTTGGAGCTAACACCAGATAGGTCAATGCTCTCAGAAGCAACAACTTTGCCTGTACTATCCAGCACAATTTTACCCACTTTGAGGCCAGCGTTCGCATTAATATCTATAAGAACATCTGCTGCATCTGTGGAAAGAGTGCCCGCATTCGAAAGGCAAACGGTTAAATCGCAGGCAGCAAGCGCCTGTTTCTGAGTAGCAGCGGTTGATACCGGAGCGGAAAACGATAAATCAGTCAAATTGGTTTCTAACACCTGATTGACCGTATTAGGGTCACATATTCCGTAAAAACCAATTTTCAGGCCGCTGGAAGTTGTTACCACTGCGTTTGCGTTATAAACATTGACCGCACTTCCATTTTTGGTAATCATTATATTTGAACTAATACCATCAAAGGAAGCCTCTGTGAAAAACTTGCCAAACGTATCATCCTGAAACAAAATTCCATGTTGGTCAACGCCAATGGTTCCTGTGCCAAAATCAAATTCATGGCTGCCAACGGTTACGACATCATAACCAGTTTGTTCCATCAGCGAGACCACTGTTTTGCCACTGTCATAAGTTGAATAGACCGTACCTTGTAGGTAATTGCCTGCGTCTACTAGAATAACCTCTGCCCCTTCAGCCTCGTACTCCGCTTTTAGTTGCGCGATTTGAGGAAGAACATTAATGTTGCCTCGCAAATTTGCTGTATAAAGAATAACAGTTTGACCTGTCATGCTATTTCCGGCAAACGCAGTAACCGGCAACATAAGGATACACATACAAGCAATGAGCAGAAAGTTAGTGATTGATAATAATTTCTTTTTCATGTAAATCCTCCTTTATTATTTAGACGCCTGAAGTGTTGGAACCAGTTTTGCTTTTGATAACGCTGCTAAGACGACTGGAATTAGAAACAGTTGAATAAGAATGCCCGGCAAAGAGACCACAAAGTAGGACATAAAAAACACATGGAAAGTTGTAGTAGCCCGAGCAAAAACAAGAGCCAATGTAATGCCAGCTCCAATTCTGCCAAGAATCATTGCAACTATTAAGCTGATATACAAATTCAATGCTCTATGTTTGGTATGTACTAATTGAAACAGCAATCCAGATACAAGGCCATATATAGCACATTCTACAAGCATTTGAGGAAGTGCAGCCATAGCCGGCATACCAGTGATTAACGATGACAACGCTGGTCCAATTAAACCGCATGCCAAACCATAAGGCCATCCACACATCAAACCACATAGAAACACAGGAATGTGAATGGGGCACAAAACAGAACCTGCATCTGGAATGGCGTGAAGCGCAAAAGGCAACGCCACACAGAGAGCAATATTGACTGCTGTAATTGTATACCTATACAAGTTTGACATGGTGCCTATCCTTTCATCAATTCCGATAAAGCATCAATGGTTTCAGAAACCAGTTCATTAATGGAAAGATTTTTACTGCCGATAACGATGTTTTCACATCTATTCATTGGCAATAATAGCCGAACAGCCTGACTTTTACCGATGGCTTCTGCCATACGGGAAGACACTTCTCCCAGCAATGCTCCTGCTATGATAATTCCAATCGGGCCAATAATAACATCTGCCTTTTTACAGGAAACGATAACTGGATTTTCTCCTGAAGCTGTTCGCAAAGCTCCTGCTTTAGCCATTGCATACGTGGCTGCCTCATTCGTACCAATAGCGGTTAACTCCTGCTCCGGGAACTGGTTACGAATTGCCTTCACCAGTTGACTGCCAAGTTTGCCGCCTTGTCCATCAATTATTAAAATATCCACATATCCCCTCCGTGATAAACAAAAAAGGTATCATTCTTTCCTCAGAAAGAATGATACCTTCTCTAGTATCTTTGGTTTTGGTAATACTCTTTTAACTCATCATAGGCTACTAAATGTACGAGACTTTATCCCGAAATACCAGCTTCAATACTGATTTTATTCCTACTTATTATACCATCCTCCCAAAAGTTGTCAAGAACTATTTATAATAACCGTATTTATTATGAAAACTCTATTCTTCATGGCAGAATGAACAAATACACAGTTGAATGCACGACAACTCCATAATTTTATTATTCCTTAACGAACCCCGCTATTTCCTTAATGCAGTTTTTACAAAAATAAACAACGTGGCCGCTGCGGGAACAGTCAAATAAATGTTCAATACCGCCGCAGCGTTCACAGTACGGATGCACCAAATTCAAGAAAACTAACCGTACATTTCCCGAAAGAACGGGAATAAACCGCATCCCGGCAAACAATTTGTGTTCTTCTAAAAAATCATCATCTAAAACGATTGAACCGTTTTCAACGGGTATCCCGCTTGAATCCGCACAACGTAATATCTTAATTGACAAATACTGCGGCATCCCGTCCTCAACGTCAACCGTCACCGAGTTCGGATTGCCCAGATACTCCCATAAGTCGCCGGGAAGCTGAATTTTCCGGTCATCCTCTATTTGGCAATAACTGCACATTGTCCTTTAACCCTCCTGCTTGCTGTAGTCAGTGTCGTCTTTGAAAAGTCTTACAATTAGTTTACCAATTTCATAGTTATCAAAATATTCGGAAATGCGGTCAAGGTCTTTGACCGTTGTGTGTCCGGGTACAATCCCGTCACTCATTTTCTTTAAGATCGTTCTGGGAACACCTGTAGCAGTGTGTATTTCCTCCAATGACACCTGTTTTTCCCGCCATAGTCTTTGAAAAATTCGTGCAATTTCACGTTCAAACGCTTCAAATTCCGCTGATTTCATATAGCCCTCCTTAATGATAGGAAATTTCTGATGCTATGGCTCTCTTTTTCTTCGCCAGCACTCATGCGGAACCAGAGAGCAGTATCACCACAGATAATAAGGCTACAATCAATCGTTTCATTTTTGAGATGAACTGGAACCTATTATCAATCCAAATATATCACATTATATGACACATTTCAAACGAATTTGTCGTTTTATAAATCACATAATTTACAATGTGATAGTTTATGATAGTAAATAAGAAAGGAGGTAATGACCTTGTTTGATGATTCCATAGAGTTCTTTTTAAAGCGACTAACTCAATTACGGTTGGAAAAAGACGTTTCAGCTCGTGAAATGAGTTTAGATTTAGGACAAAATCCCGGATATATCAGTCGAATTGAAAACAGGCAGTCGTTACCCTCTTTTGAAAATATTTGTTATATCTGCGACTATTTTCACTTGTCATTGCCTGAATTTTTCAGCGAGACTCCAAACGCTTTAAAATCCAATGAGTTATCGGAAAAACTTAAAAAGCTAACTACCACACAGCTTACCCATCTTGAATATGTTGTAGATGATTTGCTGGAGAAGGAGAGGAAATAGACTATGGATTCTGAACTGAATGAAGTTTTGATGACGCTCGTACAAAAGATAGACAGTATAGATAAAACAATGAATCAACATTTTAAAGAGGTTGATAACCGTCTGGATACCATTGACGAGCGCACCAAAAAGACCGACCTGCAGCTTGAAAACAAAATCGTCCCAACGCTTCAGTTGGTTTTGGAAAACCAGTCCAGCGTTACTGCGACCAAAGAGCAGGTTGCGGAGCTATCGGCAAAACTGGATGAGGTGGCGTCCGACGTGGATGTAATAAAAGAGGTTGTCACCCAGCACAGCGGTGAGATTGCCGCCCTTAAAAAGCACGCATAGACAAACCCCCGTTTTTCAGACGGGGGTTTTTGTTGCATGGAAACCAAGCCTTTTTCCTGCCAGGAATGTATTTGTATCAGCAGATTATCCATCCATATTCCTAAAGATTGATAATATCTCCTATCGCAAGATAGAGATATTATCTTTCTTTTTATCTTGTGCTTAAAAAGTAAGCACCGCAAAATGGGCGCACTTACCCGTAATCTCAAATTGACGCAAAAAACACGGCGCGGCGTCACTCACTTCATGCGCGGATTTCATAAATCGGGCTATTGCCCTTTACTGTATAAGCACCCGGATAATTCCCACTCCTGTTCCTCTACAATGGCCTTTTGTATAAAGTGATATAACGCTGTTTTCAAATACGCCTTCAGGTTGCGGATGTTTTGGACGCATACATTCTGCCGGAAATGCTGGATAAACGCATGAAGATAGGAGGAATCAAAATGGCGCAAAGATTCTTTAAGAACATTCTACGGCACCATACATCCGTCAATCTTGGTCGTAAGCGCCGTTTCCATTTCTGCCATACTCAACACAATCGTATCAACCCATTCTCTGGTAATATGTAAGGTTTCTGCGTTTTGGATAAAATACCGGTATTCAATCTGCTCATGAATTGCCGTAATGGTTTCGGCGGTAATTTCGGTTGCCTGATTGATTGCAAACTGGCGGCGCTTTTCCCGAATACGGGCATCCAGCTTGCACTCAACGGCGGTTTTCACCTTGATGGATGTATTCAGCTTTTTTAAAGTTTCCTGTGCTTTTTTCGCACGGGTTTTCTTTTCTGCTTTGGCCTTTTTCCTGCCTTGTGGAATGTCGTCTATCAAGCCGCAGGCCGACAGTTCATGGAATAGCTTGGTCGCTGTGTTCGCTCCGCATCCAATCAGCTTTTGTGCCTGTGACCGAGAGAAAAACACATAGGCACGTCCGTCGCTATCGACCCAATGTTTTTGCAAAGACAAATTGGACAGGGAAAACAGGCAGGCATAAAGCAGCTTGGCACCGCAGCACAAGCCGGAATAAAGCGGATTGGTAAACAAACTGCTTGGGAGCATCATAAACGGGGATTTGTATTCGTTCCGGCAGGTGATATGATTCTGATTCATAAAAATTCTCCTATCAAATAAAAAAAGCCGCCTGTCATACAGGGCGGCTCTTGATTTTAAAAAACGAGTGTAATATAATAAAAATGATTATGAACGCAAAATGCTTAGATGAAGAAAGCCCTAGGAGACTCCTTACGCGGGTTGCTTTCCGTGAATTTTCTTCTGTGAGCATCTATGGAAAAAGGCAACCGTTACTTGTGGTAGGGTAGGCGGTTGCCTTTTCTTTTTACCCATGTTTTGGCTCGTCGCCCGTATCTTTTATGGGTTTCAAATGATAATATAAATAAAAAATCGCTGCATAGTTGAAGCAGGGGGATTTGCATGCTTTACGAGACCCTTACCAGTAAAATTCCAATTACGAAAGGCTGGTCATGTGACGAAAAATTTTGCGTTACCACCGCAGAGGGAAACAAATATTTACTGCGCATAACCCCCCATGAAAAAAGTGCTATGCGCAAGGCTCTGTTTGAAATTCTACAGGATGTAGCAAAGCTCGGTATCCCCATGTGCAAGCCTGTCGAGTTTGGTCGTTGTAACGATGGCGTATACACTTTGCATACCTGGATTGACGGGCAAGACGCCGAAGCTGTCATCCCCTTATTGCCGGAAACAGAACAGTACGCTTTCGGATTCAAAGCCGGTGAGATATTGAAAAAAATCCACTCCATACCCGCACCGCATGAACAGGAAGATTGGTATACGCGGTTTAATCGTAAGACCGATTGGAAAATACAGAAATATTGCGCGTGCGGCATTCGCTTTCGGGGTGACGACACAATCATCGAATATTTAAAAAACAATCGCGGGGTTTTGAAAGACAGACCGCAATGTTTTCAGCATGGAGATTACCATATTGGAAATATGATGTTTGAGAACAACAACCTTGTTATCATTGATTTTGATCGTTTCGATTTTGGGGATCCATGGGAAGAATTCAACCGCATTGTTTGGTGTGCCCAAATAGCTCCGTACTTCGCAGCAGGAATGGTCGACGGTTATTTCAACAAAAACGTACCAATGGAGTTTTGGCGGTGCCTTGCTTTTTATATCGGAAGCAATACACTGTCTTCTATTTACTGGGCAATTGGTTTCGGCAAAAGCGATATAAATGTTATGATGAAACAATCGCAGGACGTGCTTTTATGGTACAACAATTTACAAGACATCATTCCAAGTTGGTATCGGCATAACCGTTTGTTATAGTCCCCTAGATCTTGGCTCAAACAGCATAACAGGCTGAACTTGGACACAAATTGTGTTCAAGCTCAGCCTTATCTTTATCTCTCAAAGGAACAGAATATCTTCTGCCAGTATCTCTTCAAATGTGTGTCTAGCACAAAATATCACACTATTTTTACCACTAAAGCATTTCCGCCCGCGGTAAATGCAGGGTGTTTTTTACAGTGTAAACCCGGTCACCGCTTTTACTCCCCCACTTCATGGGGGTGTGTTTCTTTCCGTATTTGATTGTCTTTTGTTATGGTATGTGCTCAAAACGCATGCCGATTCAGGTAACTGGATATTTGGAATCATAGGACAGACCATATGTTTCAGAAAAATGTTTTTATTGAAAACAGTATTTCTTGAATGAGAATGGAAAAACAGGAAACAATTTTATTTAGTTGCTAAACAATGCTTGACGGCATATAAAAATCGATCTATAATAAGGACGCAATCAAATGAAATGGAGGTTTTTACCATGCAGTGCGAAATTGCCCGGCAGTTTTTTGAAATGCTGTCTGCTATTGCGGCTGAGCAAAAAATCCCTCGGGAATACTGCGGCGGGTACGTGCTGTACCGCGCCGAGATAAACCTCCTGGAAAAAATTGAAGAGTACCCAGAATCCAACGTCAGCATGCTTTCTGTAAAATCCGGCGTTACCAAAAGCGCGGTCACCCAAATGAGTATCAAATTACTGGAAAAAGGATTGATTGAGCGCTATCAAAGCCCGAAAAATAAAAAAGAAAAGTATTTCCGCCTCACGCCCGCCGGACAGGAAGCCCGAAAAGGGCATGCGGAGTATAACCAGAAGGCTGCCGATCAAATACGCGGTTACCTGTGTTCCCTGAACAGCGAGGAAAAAAGAACCATTTTAGGGTTCATGGAGGTTATGCGGCAATATATGCCGCTGTGCACATTCCCCTGCCAGTGCAATTCAAAGGAAAATTCCTGCTTTTTAGCAGATCAAAAAAGGATGGAAGAATCATGCTAGAGTTAAAAAACATCTCGTTTTCGGTTGGCGATGAAAACAACCGGCAGGAGAAAGGCATTTTAAAAAATGTCAGTCTCACAGTGGATACCGACAGCTTTGTGGTCATTACCGGGCCAAACGGCGGCGGAAAATCCACTCTGGCTAAAATTATTATGGGGATCGAGCAGCCGACCGAAGGCAAAATCCTGTTCAAAGGGCAGGATATCACCAATTTTGATGTTCATCAGCGCGCCCAGCTCGGCATTGGCTTTGCCTTCCAGCAGCCGGTGCGTTTCAAAGGGCTCACGGTCAAAGACCTTCTGCGCCTCGCAACCCACAAGGACATGACCACCGAAGAGCTCTGCGCCTACCTTTCCGAAGTGGGGCTGTGCGCGGCGGACTATATCAACCGGGAGATCAACGCCAGCCTTTCCGGCGGTGAACTCAAACGCATTGAAATTGCCATGCTGATGGCCCGTGGGGTTGAGCTTTCCCTTTTTGACGAGCCGGAGGCTGGGATCGATCTGTGGAGCTTCAACAATCTCATCCGGGTGTTTGAACGCATTCGTGCGGTAAAACACGGCGCCGTGATGATCATTTCCCACCAGGAACGGATTTTGGAAATTGCCGATAAAATTGTGGTGATTGCAAACGGTGAGATCACCGCAACCGGAGCCAAAGATGAAATCCTGCCGGAACTGCTGTCCAACTCGGAAACCTGCAGGTTTTACAAAGCAAGGGGGTAAACAAGAATGAGCAATCCTGTACAGACGGAATATATGGCCGACAAATACGCCACGCTCCAAAAAATGCTGGAAACCATTGCGGACCTGACAGACACCCCAAAAGGCGCCTACAACATCCGCGTAGACGGAAAAAGCATTGGGCGGCAGAGCACCCAGAACATTGAAATCCGCCCCAAAGAACAGGGCAAAGGCATTGAAATTTATGTAGCGCCCGGTACCAAGGGCGAATTCGTTCATATCCCAGTGGTGGTGGATGAAAGCGGCCTTGCAGATATTGTTTACAACGATTTTTACATTGGCGAGGGCGCCGATGTGGACATTGTAGCGGGCTGCGGTATCCACAACGACGGCACCCACCTTTCTCAGCACGATGGTATCCACTCCTTCCACATTGGCAAAAACGCCCGGGTGCGGTATGTGGAAAAACATTACGGGGAAGGCAATGGAAGCGGCGAACGCGTGCTCAATCCGGTAACGGTAGTGCACCTTGAAGAGGATAGCTACCTGGAAATGGAAACGGTGCAGATTGAAGGGGTGGATTCCACCAAACGAGTCACCAAAGGCGACCTGAAAGACCGCGCGCAACTCATCATCAAAGAAAAGCTGATGACCAGCGGAACTCAGCACGCCACCACCGAATTTGAGGTGGACTTAAACGGCGAAGGATGCAGCGCCAACGTCATGTCACGCTCGGTTGCAAAGGGAGATTCTTACCAAGCTTTCTATTCGCGGATTGACGGCAACAATGCCTGCGCCGGACATTCGGAATGCGACGCTATTATTATGGACAACGCCTGCGTTAAAGCTGTGCCGGAAATTACAGCAAACCATGTTGACGCTTCGCTGATCCACGAGGCGGCCATTGGCAAAATTGCCGGGGAACAGATTACCAAACTGATGACACTGGGGCTTTCCCAAGGAGAAGCCGAGGCGGAAATTGTACGCGGCTTCTTAAAGTAAGTGAACGAAAGGCAGAGAGTTCATGTAAAAAGGAAATGGTTCGTGGTGTCGCGCCGCTTCCACGAAAAAGTATTTTCCTTCCATCCTACCATTGTTTTAAGGCCGGCTGTTTTAAAGCAGCCGGCTTTTTACAATCAGTAAACTTCGCGTATAAAACCTTCGCCTTGAAAGAACTCCTCTACCCAAACGGCTGTTTTTTTGGTATACTAGTAACCGAAAAAACAAACGGGGATGTATTGATATGAAAAAGGCAAAAGGCCAAATGTCCGAGACCTTTCTGCTCGGATCGCTTTTGGCCGTCGTGGGCGGTTTTCTGGACGCCTACACCTACCTGCTCCGAGGACATGTATTTGCCAACGCCCAGACCGGTAATATTGTTCTGCTGGGACTGAACCTGGCAGAGATGGATCTCCTCCAGGCCGCCTACTATTTCATTCCGATTGCGGCGTTCGCCGCCGGAATTGTTGTGGCGGAATTGATACGCCGGGTATTTCGGGAGCATCCGCATATCCACTGGCGGCAGATCATTATCGCCGCTGAATGTCTGATTTTATTAGGAGTTGCATTCCTGCCCTCCGGTGAGCTGGACGTCGCAGTAAACATTGCCATTTCCTTTTTATGCGCCATGCAGGTGGAGAGCTTCCGCAAGGTCAACGGCAATGCATACGCCACTACCATGTGCACCGGCAACCTGCGCAGCGGTACCGAATTATTCTACCGCTACATGCAAACCAAAAATCCGCGCGAACGCAGCAAAGCCTTTCAATATTACGGCATCATCCTGTTTTTCATTGCAGGAGCCGTATTGGGAAGCCTTTTCTCCCAGCTTCTTCTGGAAAAGGCGGTGCTAATCTGCTGTGGTATCCTGGCGGTGGTATTCGGTATTATGTTCATCCAGGAAGACCTTCCGGAAATCGAAAAAACAGCAGAGCAGAATAAACGGCATTCGTAAAAGCAGGGAATCCCCCTGCTTTTTATTTTTTGATTGGATTTGAACCGTAAAAACACCGTTTTCCCAAAAATAACGGCGTAAATTTCATGCCTACTCATAAAACAGCGAAGCAAAAACCGACAATATATTGTCGGTTTCTTTTTTATACGGATAAATTCCACAAAACATTCTCTTTTACTTCATGAATTTTGGAAATTGAAAACCGTTTGGAAAGCGATTATAGTAAAAACCACCAAAATAAAAGGAGGTATTGACATGAAATACGACTTTTCGGATTTTGAATTCATCGATCCCCCGGAGCGTCAAGGCGTTTTACCTATCATCACCGTTACGAGCTCCAAAAAGGCAACCGCAAACGATCTGGTTTACAAGCTCAACTTCAACACGAAAATGATGCAGATCCTACAGGAAAAACACATCACCGAATTTTCCCTGCGGGTAAAACCCGACGGGAGTGAAATCCTCATCGGCACAGACTCCGAACATGCCATGAAGGTGCCGCGGGGCGGCTCCATGAATATGCGGACGTTTGCCGAAAAGCTCATTGCCTGTGGCATTTCCATTCCCGCGGCGTATACAATGGAACAGGTTGAAGGGCCAACCTGTGGCTGGGCGTTTTAAAAGGAAAGAAAGTTCCTGTCATCCCTCCAGCGTCAAAGCTAACCCCACCTGCAAAACCGAGAAAAAAAGGCCTCAAAGACATGCTCCCTCCAGAGGAGGGTGATCCGTCATGAGCGGCCTGACTGAAAACGGCATTGTTGCATTGAATTTCTCCTGGATTCAGCAGGTTTGCAAAAGCCAGCATCGGGCGCTGCCGTATCAGGAGCGTTTATCAGAAGGGTTAATCGGTTTTTTATACGCTGTTCGAACCTACCGCTCGGATTATCAAACCACCTTCCGTGATTACGCAAAAACATGTATGCTCCGCCGGATTACCGAGGCAAACCGCCTTTGGAACCGTCTGACCGGTCATGAGAGCAAATTGTCTTTAAATGCCAATCTTCCAGGGTGCTGCTGCACATTTGGGGACAGTTTTTTCGGCGAACCCGCACGGTTTGTTCAATCGGTTGAATTCCGCGACGTCATCCAACGGTTGGAACCCCTTCATCAGGCCTTTTCCACCTTGATTTTACAAGGATATGATGAAGCACAGCTTGAACAGCGCCTGCATCTGTCCAAAGCCGAATACCAACATGAGTGGCAGCGCTTCTGTGATGCTGTAACCGCACATTTCTGTGTATAAAAAATCCCCGGCATAAGCCGGGGATTTTTTATACACGCTCAAGGTTGACTACAATGGCTTTGGGACGGGTCATGGCTTCAATGGAATAGCGTACCCCCTGCGTCCCCATCCCGGAGGATTTTACACCGTGAAACGGAAAATGATCTGGACCGCGCTCGGTTTTGTTGTTTACCTGTACGGTACCAACCTCCAGACGGTTTGCAATATAAAATGCCTTGTTGATATCGTGGGTAAAAACCGAGGATTGCAGCCCGTACTCCGATTGGTTCGCAATGGCGATGGCTTCGTCCAAATCCGCCACCCGGATGATGGGCAGCACCGGGCCGAACGGCTCCTCCCACGCAATGCGCATATCCACGGTTACATGATCAAGCAGGGTCGGTTGCAGCAAGTTGCCCTCCCGCTTGTTCCCGGTAAGCGCTTGCGCGCCCTGGAACAGTGCGTCCTCTACAAGTTCTTGAACATAATCCGCCGCCTTGTCGCTGATGAGCGGTACTACGGCAATCCCCTCATCCCGCGGGTCACCCGCCTTGAGTTTACGTGCTTGCTGAAGTAGCTTCTCCGCAAACTCATCCGCAACACTTTCCAGTACCAAAATGCGTTTAACTGCGGTGCAGCGCTGACCGGAATAGGAAAAACCGCCGTCAATGATATTTTTGGCCGCAAATCCCAAGTCTGCGTCGGCACAGACAATGGCGGCGTCCTTGCCGCCAAGTTCCATCATCATAGGGACCATTCCGGCGACTTCTGCAATGTGTTTTCCAACGTCGGTACTGCCGGTAAAATTGATGAAATTGATGTCCGGGTGCTGTACCAGATAATCCCCCAGTTCGCTTCCCCTGCCGGTCACCGTGTTAAACACACCACCGGGCAGCCCAGCCTCTTCAAAAACAGCGGCAAGGTAAAGCGCGCTGATGGCCCCCTGCGTCGGCGGCTTAAGCACAACGGTATTGCCGCCGATGAGTGCCGGGGCGATTTTGGAGACCGACAGGTTGACCGGGTAGTTGAATGGTGCAATGGCAAGCACCGTGCCAAGCGGCTTGCGAGTGACATAAGAAATTTTGTTCTGGGTGCCGCCGGGGAAGTTTTCCCCGCTCACCGCAGTCCCTTCCATGGATTTTCCAACGTCGGCGGTATAACGGAGAAAATCGGCAGAACGCTGCACCTCGGAAACAGCGGACTTGCGGTCCTTGGCAATTTCCATCACCAGAACTTCGGCAATTTCATCGGTATGCGCCTCCAGAATTTCCGCTGCTTTGTAAAACAATTCCGCCCGCCGGTAAATAGGGGTATGCGCCCACATGGCCTGCGCCCGCCTGCTCTGTGCAATGACAGCATCCGCGTCACTTTGACTCATAGCCGGAATGTGCCGACCAGCGAGCCGTCCACTGGGGAATACACCGAGATGGTCTCCCCACCCGAAGCACCAATCCACTTCCCACCGGAAAGGTTGAAGTAATTTTTTGCAGGATCGTACAATCCAGAAAACATAGCTACACCTCGGTTCCCGTCATGGTATGCATTTCCGCCAGTTTGGCGTAAACCCGGTCATAGTTCGGATGTTCGGTCACTTCCGGCACATATTCAGCATAGGCTACTCGGTTGTTTTGGTCAACAATAAAAACAGCCCTGGTCAGCAGCGCCAGTTCTTCAATAAACGTACCGGTCGCGCGGCCAAAGCTGCGGTCACGGTAATCCGAAAGGGTTTGTACCATATCAACTCCGGCTCCGCCGCACCAGCGCGACTGGGCAAACGGGAGATCCAGGCTGACCGCATAAATGTGTATGCCAGCAAATTCACCCGCTTTTTCATTGAAGTTGCGCACTTCCAGGTCACAGACACCCGTATCAAGCGATGGAACCACAACAAACACCTTAATGCCAGGAAGCTGGCTGCGCCCCACTGGATTGAGGCCGTTATCGGTCAGGGTGAAATCCGGCAGGAAGTCCCCCTCTCTAAGCGGTGCTCCCTGTAACGTAATGGGTTTTCCCTTAAATGTAATTTCCATGTGCATCCTCCTTTGGTTGCGTCTAATAGGAGTATGCACCGGTTTGTAAAAGAATAACGCAGATTTTCCTGCACAAAAAATATTTTTCCTTTGGCGGCCTGCACGCATCGTTTCTGTTTTTCAGGCAGATCGCCCCATAAAACGCAATAAAGCCTGGTTTTGACCAAGTTTTTCAAGGTCAAAACCAAGCTTCACGAATAGGCTTTAAAACAGTCAGCAAGCGGCTGCAGCAACAAGTCCCGCACTGCATGCAGCTCCGCCAGTCCCCGCACAACAGGACGTACCGAAAACCCCGCCTGCCTCAACCGGGTATTCCAACTTTCGGTCTGTTCCCCTGCAACGTCCCGCATAGTGTGGATACCAGCGGACAGCATCAGCGGAACAAGACGTACCGTTTTGACTGCGGAGGTTTCCAACGCCTCCCGTACTGTATCAAAACCGTCTCCAAGCGTACTCAGGTAAACATCGCGACGGCCCGTTTGGTGAAACGCCTGCTTTAACTGCTGGTAACATGCATCCGCACAGCGGGAATCATGCCCTACCAGCACAAGCGCCTCCCCTGCTTTGGCTGGATATTCCTCCCCTAGAATGCGTACAAGCCCCCGGATTCCGTCCGGCGCGCTCAAAAGCGGCGGAGTAATCCAGACCGAATGCTTTGCCACACCATGACCAGGTTTTGAATCCTGCTGCTCCGCCGTCTTCCAGGGTTGCTGTTTTACAGCCACCCCCTTACAAGGAGAACTGGATCCATCTAAAAGCCAGCCGGACGGAGGTTCCTGCGCAGCAAGTTCCCGGACAGCGCGGTTCGTCAAACGGCACACCCGCTCGTATTCCACACCGGGAAGCAGACAAAAAGGCAACACGGCAACACAAACCGTATCCGGCTTTGTCCCCGAACAGAGTTTTTGAGATACGATCAGCTGTTTCATCCCATCAAAAGCCTGTTTTTCCGCTGTGGTATTCACCACTTCTGCCTGCACAGCCGGCCAGCGCCTGCCAATATCCTCTTTTAAACGGATGGCCGCGTCAAGTCCCGCTTTTCCATGCAGCGGTCCAGCAATCAGGACAAGCTGTTTCACCTGCCGCCCTCCTTTTCCGCCAGCCGGTTCAGCCCCGGCTGAAATACTGCTTCGCCAACGCGAGATAAGCCCGGACATCCTCTTCGGTGTGCGCGTCAGACAGAAAGATCGCTTCAAACTGAGACGGCGCAAGATGCACCCCGTGTTCCAGCATAAAATGAAAATAATCCGCGAATGCCGCCGTATCGCTGGTTTTAGCGGTGTCGTAATCCACTACCGGCGTTTCGGTGAAGAACAGGCAGGCAAGCGAACCCACACCTGTCACCTGATACTGTTTTCCACAGCGCTGAAGCAGCTCGCAAAGTCCCTCGCGCAGCAGCTCTCCCAGCGACTGGATATGGCTGTAAACCTCCGGCGTTTCTTTCAGAATACGGAGCTGGGTCAACCCTGCCGCCATCGCGATGGGGTTGCCGCTCAAAGTCCCCGCTTGATAGACCTTCCCCGACGGGGAAATGCACGCCATAACCTCCTGCCGGCCCCCATAAGCGCCGACCGGCATCCCTGCGCCGATGACCTTGCCGAAGGTGGTCAAATCCGGGCGGACGCCGTAGTACCCCTGCGCGCCGGAAAGCCCCAGCCGGAACCCAGTGATGACCTCATCAAAAATAAGCAGCGCGCCGTTTTCGTCGCAAAGCTTCCGCATTGCCTGCAAAAAGCCCTCTTTCGGCAGCACAACGCCCATATTGGCGGCAACCGGCTCCAGAATCAGCGCGGCAACCTGCCCGCGGTTCTGTTCGAACAGGGTCTGTACGCTTTCCACGTCGTTATAAACTGCGGTGAGGGTATCCTGCGCACAGCCCGAGGGCACGCCCGCACTGTCCGGAACGCCAGAGGTCATCACGCCGGAACCCGCCTTGACCAGCATGGCGTCACTATGGCCGTGGTAACAGCCCGCAAACTTGATGATTTTTTCCCGCCCGGTATAGCCACGCGCCGCACGAACGGCGCTCATCACAGCCTCGGTGCCGGAATTGACCATCCGCACCATTTCAATGGAGGGCACCAGCTCACAGATGAGCTCGGCCATCTCCACCTCAGCCTCGGTTGCCGCACCAAAGCTCAGCCCGTTGGCTGAGGCTTTCATCACCGCCTCGCGGATGCGCGGGTCGTTGTGGCCGAGCAACATCGGCCCCCAGGAACCAATATAGTCGGTATAGCGGTTGCCGTCTGCATCCCAAACCAGCGATCCCAGCGCCCGTTTGAGAAAACGCGGGTGCCCGCCCACGGCCTGGTAGGCGCGCACCGGGCTGTTGACGCCGCCGGGAATCCGCTTGACTGCGCGTTCATAAAGCTCTTCTGACCGTCCGGTCATCCAATCATCCCCTTTCTCATAAGCGCTGCAATTTCTTTTGCATAATAACTGAGCAGAATACCGCTTCCAGCACGGTAAATGCTCGCCGCCGTCTCGCAAATCAGCCGTTCTTCGTCAATATAGCCGAGCTTTGCCCCGGCCTTGAGCATGGCATACTCGCCGCTGACACTGTACGCCGCCACCGGAAGATCAACGGCGTTTGCCACCTCCCGGATAATATCCAAATAGGAGAGCGCGGGCTTGACCATGATGATATCCGCGCCCTCCGCCACATCGGAAAGCGCCTCTTTAAGCGCCTCTCTGCGGTTGTGGTAGTCCATCTGGTAGCTTTTGCGGTCACCAAACGCGGGGGCGGATCCTGCGGCCTCCCGGAAAGGCCCGTAAAAAGCCGACGCGTACTTCACAGCATAAGACATAATGGGAATTTCGGAATATCCGTTTTCATCCAGCAGCGTGCGGATAGCGGCAACCCGGCCGTCCATCATATCGGAGGGGGCGACCATATCCGCGCCGGCCTGCACATGGGACAGCGCCGTCTGCGCAAGGTACGGCAGGGTCTTGTTGTTGTCCACCGTCTCCCCGGTGAGGATGCCGCAGTGTCCATGGGAGGTGTATTCGCACATGCAGACGTCGGTGATATAAAAAAGCTCCGGCACCTTTTTTTTCGCCATTCGCAGCGCCTGCTGTACAATCCCATCCTCTGCATAAGCTCCGCTGCCGCAGGCGTCCTTTTGCCCCGGGATGCCGAACAGCATTACACTGGGGACGCCCGCTTTCGCGGTTTCCTCCAACGCATAGGGGAGCATATCCACACTGTAACGGTACTGTCCCTCCATTGAGGGGATTTCCTCTTTGATCCTTTCACCCTCCCGCACAAACAGCGGGTAGATGAGCGATGAAGGGGACATCCGTGTCTCCCGCACCATTTCCCGGAGGACCGGCGTCCCCCGCAGTCTTCTCGGCCTGTTGTTCATTGCCGTTCCTCCTGTACCATTTCTAAAATCTCGTCCACTATGCTGTCGAGTGTGGCCTGCTTGGCGCATACAGCCGATAAACCGTATTTTTTCGCCTCCGCAGCGGTTTTTTCACCGATGCAGACCGCCCGTACAACGCTCCCTGCGTGCAAAACGGCCTCGCAAAAGCCGCGCGCCGCAGACGCGCTGGTAAACGCCGCAATATCGCCCGGTTCCGGGCAAAAGTCCTTTTGCAAAACCACCTCTGTACGGTAGACCGAAGCGGTCTCACAGCAAAAGCCGCGGCGGCACAGCCCGGCGGCCGCAGCGCTTTCGGTCTGTTCCGGCACCAGCGCCAAGAGCCGATCCATAGGGGCAAGCCGTTCCGCTAGTCCGGCGGCAAGCGCCTCGCCGCTATAAACCGGCGGTGTGTAATCCACAAGAATGCCGCGTTTCTCAATCGCCTTTTTGGTGGCCTCTCCCACCGCGGCGAAGCGCACTCCAGCAAGAGAACGAACATCCAGCCGCTGTTCCGCCATCCAGTCAAAAAAGGCTTCTGCACCGGCGGCACTTGAAAAGATGAGCCATTGGTACTCCGCCAGTCTGCCCCTGCGCTGTTCCAATTCCGGACAGGGAACAAGCGGTATTGTACGGATGCAGGGCAGTTCAACGACTTCCGCCCCTAAGTCATACAGCTTTTCCGCAAGGAGCGACGCTTTTTCCCGCGGCCGGGTAATTAACACCCGGACTCCGCCGAGCGGCCGATCCTCTGCCCAATGGAAACGCTCCGCGAGCGCGCATACCTTTCCCACAACAATAATTCCCGGCGTGCCAATTCTCGCATGAGCCGCCTCTTCCGGCAGCCGTTCCAGGGTAGAGATCACATGGCGTTGGCCTGCCGTCGTACCGCGTTCCAGCACCGCAGCCGGAGTGTTCGGGGAAAATCCTGCTTCCATCAACCCGGCGCAGATTTCCAGCAAGGCAGAAATCCCCATTAAAAAAATCAGAGTCGCATCGCCAAGGGCAGCGAGACTTTTATAATCAATCCTCTCTTCGCTCCCCTGTTTCCGATGTGCAGTGATGATGTGAAGCGAGCCGGAGACATCCCGGTGGGTCACCGGGATACCCGCATAGGCCGGTACAGCGGTTGCTGACGGCACGCCCGGCACGATTTCAAACGGGACGCCGTGCTCGCAGAGCAGTTCCAGCTCCTCACCGCCCCGCCCAAACAGGAAGGGATCCCCTCCCTTGAGCCGCACCACCACGTTCCCGGCAAGCGCCTCTTCCAGCAATCGTTGGTTGATCCGCTCCTGTGGAACTTTATGGTTGCCCGAAGCCTTGCCTACGTCGATTTTCCGCGCCCGGTCGGGGATCATCCGCAAAACGCCTTCCCCGACCAGCCGGTCATAGACGACCACATCGGCCTGCTCCAGCACCGCTTTTCCCTTGAGGGTGAGCAACCCCGCGTCCCCCGGGCCTGCCCCAACCAGCCAAACCTTTCCCTGTTTCATCCGTCCGCCTCCTGGAGCTGTTTTGCAAGGCGGAAACCGCATTCCTGTGCCTCAGCCGCAGTTCCGGTGACAGTTCCTCTCCGCAGGGAGCCGTCCTCATCGGCATACAGCCCGGCCAGATGCAGCATGGTTCCATCCAGCTTAGCGTATGCGGCAACCGGGGCGGTGCACCCGCCGCCCAGCGCCGCGACAAAGCTGCGCTCGGCAAGGGCCGCCGCTTCAGAGGCAGCGTCGTTGATCCCCTCCAGCAGAGAGCAATCAAAATCCCGGCGGCACTGCACTGCAAGAATGCCTTGTCCCGCTGCCGGGAGCATTTCCTCCACCGAAAAAATGCGGTGAGCCCGGCCGGAAAGCCCCATCCGTTCCAACCCAGCTGCCGCAAGGATCAGCGCCGAATAACCGCCGCCATCCAGCTTAGCGAACCGGGTCTGTAAATTGCCGCGCACACTCTCCACCGCCGCCGATGGAAACAGCTTCTCCAGCTGCACCCGCCGCCGGGGACTGGAAGTGCCAATGACGCGGATATCCTCTTCCCGCAAACCATCTGCCAGCACCAGCGCATCACGCGGATCCCCCCGCTTGCTATAAGCAGCTATGGGGAGTTCGGGGTTTTGCTCCATCGGCATATCCTTTAAACTGTGCACCGCAAGGTCGATTTTTCCTTCCAGCAGCGCGCGGTCGAGCTCCTTGACAAACAGCCCTTTGCCGCCAATGCTTGCAAGAGGTTTGTCTAAAATCCGGTCGCCGGTGGTTTTCAGGGTAACCAGTTCAACGCAAATTTCCGGCTGCACCTGACGAAGCTGCTGTATGATCAAGTTCGTCTGCGCCACCGCCAGCTTGCTGTCCCGGCTGCCGATTACAATTTTTCTCTGTCTCAACCGTTTCCCTCCTGTTTGTCCCGCTCCCGCAGCAATTCCCGGAACTGCCCGGTTACTTCTTTTGCAAGGCGGTGGTTTTCTCCCTCCGCCGTTATTCCCGCAACGATTCCGCCGCCTGCGGCAATGCCCGGAAAGTAGAAATCGCATTCCTCTTTGCAGTCCGCCGCGTTGACAAACGCCCCGGCTTTTTTTGCTTCCTCCCATACGGCATGGTTGACCGCACGGCTGTCCGTCATGGCGAGCACGAGGAACGCACCCGCACAGTCACCCGGAGCAAAGGCGCGGCTTATCCACTGGATGCGCTCCTGTTCCGCCAGCCCGCGCAGGCCGGGCACCGCTTCCGGCGCAACCAGCGTGACCGCACAGCCAAAATCCAACAACGCCCGAATCCGGCGCAGGGCGACTTCGCCGCCGCCAACCGCAAGCGCCTGTTTCCCTTCTAGATTTACAAACAGCGGAAAATACTTCATTTCTGCTCCTCTGTCCACTCACGCACCGTTTGCTCCAGCGCGGTAATACAAGCCGCCCATTCGCTGCCGCCCAAGTGCTTCCGCATCCCATACATCAGCCTGGTAAGCGATTTACAGGCCGCCTGTTCCACTTCGCTTTGTAGCCATTGCCGCTCGCCTTTTTCAAGTGAGAGCTTTCGCAGCGGCTTGGTGAGCTTTGCAGCAGTCAGTTTTGCTGTTTGCTCGCCGACATACTGGACTTCCTGCACATGGCTGCGGCAGTCAGCCCACTGCTCAAAATCATCCGCAGCCTGTTTCAGGAGGAGCTTTGCTGCCCGGAGCGATTCCGGATCGACAGAAGGTTCTGCGCCAAGGTCATCCATATCGTAAACCGTCAGACCCTCTAACGCGCGGGCAGCGGGGTCAATATCCCGCGGTACGGCAAGGTCCACCAACACACAGCCTTTCCGGAAGCCCGTCTCGCGGATCCGCCCGGCCTCCAGGGTATAATGCGGGCTTAGCGTTGCACTGAACACAAAATCCTGCTCCGGCAGGCTATGGTAGCGTTCTTCGTATAAAATAATCCCGCACCCCTGCGGGATGACTGCCTGCCCGTTGCGGTAACGCCGCAGAGTCATGAGCACCTCACAGCCTTTGCTCACCAAAAGCTCGGCGGTCAACCGTCCCATTTCTCCGTTTCCAATGACAAGACAGCGTTTTCCCACCAGCCCTCCATACCGTTGCTCCAGCAAACGGATTGCCCGTTCCGGAACCGAAGTGTCCTTTACGGTAAGCCGCACCTTGGTTTTTACCTGCTTTGCCGCCGTAATGGCGGTACGGAACAATGTTTCCAGCACCGGCCCTGCAAACTTGTGTTCCCTTGAAAAACGCAGTGCTTCTTTGAGCTGGGCTAATATCTGGTCCTCACCAAAAATCTGGGAGTGCATACCGCAGCCCAATTCCATCAGGTACCGGACCGCTTCGGAGCCGCGGCGGCAGACAAAATACCTGGCGTGTTCGGCAGTATGCCCTGTTTCTTCCAGCACCAGCGGCAGCAGTTCTCCGTCAAGACCGCTGCACCAGACTTCGGTGCGGTTGCAGGTGGAAAGCACCAGGCATCCTGCCGCACCATGCCGGCGAACCAGCACCTCTGCAAGCGATAGCCCACGCGACGCAGTGAGTGCAAACCGTTCCCGCAGTTCCACACCCGCGCTGTTATAATCAATTCCAACCATTGCAACGTCCATCCGGCGGCCTCCGCAATTTTTTCTTTCCATTTTACTATACCGCAAATCGGCCTGTTTTGCAATTCACAGCAAAATGCGTTTATCGGTGTTATTTTCGGAAAAGCGGGGCAAAATATCCCAGAACAGAAAACACCGAAAAAAGTTACAAATTATTCCATCCATCTGCGCATTGTGTGGTATAATGAGACTGTAAGATTCTTCCGGATTTTACAAAGCCGCCTTTCGGCGGAAAAACACATGACATGTGGAACGAGTAGGAGGTTTTATCAATGGACGATCACAAATTTTTTGTCTGTAAACACTGCGGGAACATTGTTGGATTAATTCACAATGCCGGTGTGCCGCTTGTCTGCTGCGGGGAACCCATGCAGGAGCTTAAGGCAAACACCACCGACGCCGCACAGGAAAAACATGTCCCGGTTGTGACGGTAGCGGGAGACACGGTCACCGTCAGTGTCGGCTCAGTCAGCCACCCGATGACCAGCGAGCACTCCATTCAGTGGATTTACCTCCAGACCAAGCACGGCGGCCAGCGCAAAGCCCTGCTTCCGGAGGAAGAACCCAAAGCGGTTTACAAACTGGTTGATGACGAACCCGTTGCCGCATTTGCCTACTGCAACCTGCACGGACTCTGGAAAGCCGACATTTAACGAACTGTCTGACAGCCCCGTACGTTGTATGGGGCTTATCTTTTTCTAAAAGCAAACGTAAAACTACAAGGAGGCCACTTATGGCACAGGATAACCGAAAGGTCGTTCTCATCGGTACCGGCATGGTTGGTATGAGCTATGCGTACGCTCTGCTCAACCAGAACGCCTGCGACGAGCTGGTGCTCATCGACCTGGATAAAGAACGCGCAATGGGCGAAGCCATGGACCTAAACCACGGACTTGCCTTTTCCGCGTCCAACATGAAAATTTACGCAGGGGATTATAAAGACTGCACCGGTGCGGATATTGTCGTCATCTGCGCGGGCGTTGCCCAGAAGCCGGGTGAATCCCGGCTGGATTTGCTTCAGCGCAACGCGGCGGTCTTCCGCTCCATCATCCGCCCGGTCAACGAATCCGGCTTCAACGGAATTTTCCTGGTGGCAACCAACCCGGTGGACATTATGGCGCGCATCACCTGGCAGCTTTCCGGCTTCAACCCACGCAGGGTGCTTGGAACCGGTACGGCGCTGGACACCGCCCGCCTGCGCTACCTGTTGGGTGAATATTTCTCGGTCGACCCGCGCAACATGCACGCCTACGTTATGGGCGAGCACGGAGACAGCGAATTTGTCCCATGGTCACAGGCCATGTTTGCCACCAAACCAATCCTCAGCCTTTGCGATCAGGTCGACGGCGCGCAGATAAGCGATCTGGAAAGGATCAGCGACGAGGTACGCGGTGCGGCACAGAAAATCATCAAAGCAAAACGAGCCACCTATTACGGTATCGGCATGGCAATGGTACGCATTACCAAAGCCATTTTCGGGGATGAAAACAGCGTTTTGACCGTTTCTGCCATGCTCGGCGGCGAATACGGCCAGAACGGGGTTTATGTGGGGGTGCCTGCCATTATCAACCGCAATGGGGTCAAAAAAGTTTTGGAAATCCCACTCAACCAAGAAGAAAGCCGTAAATTGAGCGATTCCTGCAACACCCTGCAAACGGTTTACAGTGATCTGCATCTGAATTAAACCAAAGGAGCCAGAGCAATGAACGTCGTGTTTCACATTGATGAATCGACCAAATGGCCGCTCGTCCTGCAAAACGTCAGGAATATGGCGGAATTTTATCAAACCCAAAACGTCTCCTACCGAATTGAAATTGTCGCAAACGCGCAGGCTGTAGCCGAGCTCAGCCGGAACATCCAGACGTTTAGCGACTCGTTTGCCAGCCTCTTTGAACAGGGGGTTGTTTTTGCCGCCTGTCACAATACTCTGCATAACCTCTCCATTGAGTTGGAACGGCTTTATCCGTTTGTAAAAGTGGTTCCGGCTGGTGTAGTGGAACTTGCCGAACGTCAGCGGGAAGGGTACGCCTATATCAAGCCATAATCGCACAATCCTCGTAAATTCTCCGGCAAAATTGTTTGATTCCGTCACATTTTCATACGATTCTTGACACTGCAAAAACTGGTATGGTATAGTGGGAATGCACCAAACCGGGGTACGCAGCGAACCATGAAGATTCCTGCGCCGTAAGAATACGGGGGAACCGGTTGGCTGTTTTTATTTGCCAATTTCATACGGATATTAAAATCATGAAGATGCAAACCCGCACGAAGCCGGGCAACGTCTTCATGTTTTTTTATGCGTATTTCGGAAAGGAGGAGAACTGTGGTGAAGCACCGGATTACAGCAATATGCAAGGTTCTTTTACAGGTAGTGCTCACCCTGTTTCTACTTTCCGTCGCCGTTTTCGCCATGTCCCGGCTTGCCCCGGGCGATCCGCTCCGCTCTTACTACGGGGAATCGGCTGAGCGGATGAGTGTCTCTGAACGCGAAAACGCCATGGAAAAACTCGGCCTGGATGAGCCCATTTACGTCCAGTACGGCCGCTGGGTAGAAAATGCTGTTCACGGGGATTTCGGCATTTCCTACAAGTACAAGCAGGATGTTACCCAGGTCATCGGAGACGTCTGGGCCAATACCCTGCTGCTGGGCGGGCTTGCTTATCTTCTCACTTTTGTGCTGGCGCTCTTTCTCGGCATTCTCTGTGCACGGCGGGAAGACACCCTCCTCGACCGGGTCATCTGCAAAATCGGCACCATTACAAACAGCATTCCCTCTTTCTGGGTGGCGCTGGTACTGATTTTGATCTTTGGTGTCACCCTACGGTGGCTGCCGTCAAGCGGGGCCTACCCGCTCGGCTCACCAAACGATGTGATGGGACGGCTGCGGCATTTGATCCTGCCGCTGACCGTGCTGATTTTAAGCCACCTATGGTACTACGCCTACATGATCCGCAACAAGCTGCTGGACGAATTCAAGCAGGATTATGTCCTGCTCTGCCGGACCAAGGGGCTTTCCCAGCGCAGCATCATCTGGAAGCACTGCGTGCGCAACATCATGCCGAGCTTCATCAGCCTGATGGCAATTTCGGTGCCCCACATCCTAGGCGGAACCTATATCGTGGAAAAGGTGTTTTCCTATCCCGGTCTCGGCACCCTCTGTTTTGAGAGCGCCAAGTACCATGATTACAATATGCTGCTTGTCCTTGCCTTGCTGACCGGCGTCATTGTAGTGTTTGCAAATCTGCTGGCACAGGCGGTCAACAGCCGGGTAGACCCCCGTATGCGGCAGACCAAAAGGGGGTTTTTAAAGTGAACGCACCCGAACGCTTCCGAATGATCGGCCTCCTGCCCCCCTCGCAATTTTCTTCCCGCGCTGCGGTTCCGCACCGAAGGCGGCTGCCGTGGGTGTCCATCAGCCTGCTCGCGCTCATTTTGGCGGGCTGTCTCGGGGCCGAGCTGCTCATGAACCATGACCCCACCTACCTTGACCTCGCCCATATCTCGACCGCACCAAACAGCGAATTTTACTTCGGCACCGACCCGATGGGGCGGGATGTTTTCTCCATGATCTGGTCCGGCGGGCGGGTTTCCCTTTTCATCGGCTTTGTTGCGGCGGCAATCTCCACCCTGATCGCGGTGATCTACGGCAGTATCAGCGCCATTGCTCCGCCGGTGGTGGACGACATTATGATGCGGCTGACCGAGCTTATTCTCAGTGTTCCGTCCATCCTCATCATTATTTTTGTGCAGGCCATGATTGGCCAGAGCAACCCGCTCGCGATTGCCGTAGTCATCGGCATTACAAGCTGGATGAACATCGCCAAGGTCGTGCGTACCGAAGTCAAGCAGCTGAAAAGCAATGTTTATATTGACGCCGTAAAGGCCATGCACGGAGGATTTTGGTACATATTACGGCGGCATCTGCTGCCCGGCTTAATCCCCTCCATTATGTTCATGGTCGTCACCAACATCGGCGCGGCCATTGGAACCGAAGCAACGCTGAGCTTTCTCGGCATTGGCCTGCCGGTTGAAACGGTCTCCTGGGGCAGCATGCTCTCACAGGCCGACCGGGCACTGATGTCCGGCAACTGGTGGCTCATCCTCATCCCCGGTATCTTTTTAATTGTAACGCTTGTCTGTATTACCGACATTGGAAATACCATACGAAAGGAAAACAATCAGAAATGCAGCAATCTATAAAAAAGCACAGCAAAATAATCTCTCTGCTTCTTGCAGCAATCATGCTCTTCTCCCTCACCGCCTGCCAGGGGGACAGCAACGAAAACAGCACCCTCGTCTACGGCAGCGGGGACTATACCAGCATCAATCCGGCGTTGTATGAGCACGGGGAAATCAATTCCCTCATTTTTAACGGTTTGACCGCCCACGACAAAGACAATAAGATTGTCCCTGCACTGGCAGAGAACTGGAGCTTTGACGAAGCGACCAATACCTACACCTTCCAGCTCCGTGACGATGTGAAATGGCACGACGGCGAGCCTTTCACCTCCGCAGACGTCAAATTCACCTTGGAAGCCATTATGAACCCGGACAATGCCTCGGAAATTGCTTCAAACTACGAGGATATCACCTCGATTGAAACTCCGGATGACACCACAGTAAACATCACCTTGAAAGCGCCCAACGTCGCCATGCTCGATTATCTGACCATTGGTATCCTGCCAAAGCACCTGCTTGACGGCAAGGATTTGGTAACCGATTCCTTTAACCAGAACCCAGTCGGCACCGGTCCCTACAAGCTCACCTCCTGGGACAAGGGCCAGAGCATTACCCTAAAACGCAACACCGATTATTTTGCCGGAGAACCCAACATTGAAACCATCATTTTTAAAATCGTCGTGGACGAAAAAGCCCGCGCCTTACAGCTTCAGTCCGGTGAGCTTGACCTTGCACAGATCACTCCGCAGGACGCGGAACAATTCAGAGATGACAGCAATTTCACCGTTTATGATATGAATACGGCCGACTACCGCGGCATCCTCTATAACTTCAACAACGACCTGTTCAAAAACAACCGCGAACTGCCCAACGCACTGAGCTATGCCATCGACCGGCAGGCAATTATTGACAGCGTTCTGCTCGGCCATGGAGAGATTGCCTATTCTCCTTTGCAGGCCGGCCCTTACAACAACCCGGATATGGAGAAATTCTCCTACAATCCGGCAAAGGCCAAAGAACTGCTGGAAGCAGCCGGATGGTCGCTGAACGCCGACGGCATCTATGAGAAGAACGGCACACCGCTGCGGTTTGCCATCTCCTGCAGCGAGGGCGACCAGGTCCGCATTGACATGGCAAACATCTGTGCACAGCAGCTTGGGGAAATTGGTGCGGATGTGACGGTAGAAATCAAATCTGACATTGACTGGGCCGGCCAGGCCGCCTACCTGATTGGATGGGGCAGCCCGTTTGACCCGGATGACCACACCTACAAGGTGTTCGGCACCGATAAAGGCGCCAACTACAGCAGCTACTCCAACGCCAAGGTGGATGAGCTGCTCCAGAAAGCGCGGGAAACCGATGATGACGCCGAGCGTCTTGCTTATTACCAGGAGTTCCAGACCGAACTTGCCAAAGACCTGCCCTATACCTTTATTGCCTATGTAGACGCCCTGTATGTGGGCAAGGCAAATATCAGCGGTATGACGACGGATACCGTGCTGGGTCACCACGGGGTTGGCATCTTCTGGAACATCGCTGAATGGACAATCGCATAACGCCGGAAGCACACCATCCTGACTGCGCCCAGCATGTTCCTGTAAGCAATGCTGTCCCAGACAGACTTGTCACCCATCCCCTACTTACACATTTTTATCTCTGAAAAAGGAGGCGAACCTATGCAGCCGCTGCTCACCGTGCAGGATCTGCGCATTGATTTTACAACCGAATCCGGGACGGTGCATGCGGTGCGCGGCGTCTCCTTTGAGCTTTATGCCGGAGAGACACTGGCGCTGGTTGGTGAATCCGGATGCGGTAAGTCGGTACTCTGTAAATCCATTCTGGGTATCCTGCACCGGCGGGGGCGCATCAGCGGTGGAAGCATTCACTACAGCGGACAATGTCTGTCCGCCATGCCCGAAAAAGCGCTCTCGCAAGTCCGCGGTAGTGAGATCGGCATGGTATTCCAGAATCCCACCACGGTTCTTGACCCTACAATGACCATTGGCGCACAGGTCGCAGAAGCAGTCGGCGCGCACCGGAAGTGCAGCCGGAAAGAGCGTATGGCCAAAGCGTTGGAGCTGTTAAAACTTGTGGGGATTCCACAGCCGGAACTGCGGATGCGCCAATACCCGCACGAATTTTCCGGCGGGATGCTCCAGCGCGCCGTTATCGCCATTGCGCTTGCCGGAGAGCCAAAAATTCTCATTGCCGATGAACCGACAACGGCACTGGACACCACCATCCAGGCGCAGATTTTGGAACTGCTCTCCTCCCTGCAAAAGCGCACCGGAATCGCCATTCTGTTTATCACCCACGACCTGAGCGTCGTCGCGCAGATTGCCGACCGGGTCGCGGTTATGTATGCTGGTAAAATTGTGGAAAGCGCCAAAACAGAAGAACTGTTTGCCGATCCGCGTCACCCTTACACCTGGGGGCTTTTTGCCGCGCTTCCCTGTGCGGAATGTATCGGCGGAGCCTCTTTCCTGCTGCCGGGCGCCGCGCCCGACCTGCGCGAACCGCCAAAAGGAGACGCTTTCGCTCCCCGCAACCGTTATGCACTCGCCATTGATTATGAAGAAGAACCGCCGCTGTTCCGGGTGACTGAAACGCACAGCGTCGCCTCCTGGCTTGCCCATCCGGATGCGCCGCCGGTTACACCGCCCGTGCGGGTAGAGAACGGGAGGGTGATTGTCCATGCCGAATGATATCATTCTCGAAGCGTCCCATCTATCCATGACCTTTCACTCTGCACACGGGCAGATTGTTGAAGCGGTCAAAGACGTTTCCCTTGCCATCCGGCGCGGAGAAATTTTTGGGCTGGTCGGGGAATCGGGTTCCGGCAAGTCAACTACCGGGCGTTGTCTCGTCGGGCTCAACCGTCCTACTGCCGGTAGCATCCAGTTTCACGGACAAGAAATGCAGATGATTTTTCAGGACGCAGCCGCCGCGCTCAGCCCGCGTCTCACCATTGGACAAAGTGTGATGGAACCGCTTGTCATCCGGCACAACGGCAGCCGGGCCTCGCGCCAGGAAAAGGCGCTGGAACTGCTGCAAAAGGTCGGGTTGGATCCGCGCTGCTTTTATGAACTTCCCTCGGACTTTTCCGGCGGCCAGCAGCAGCGCGCCTGCATTGCGCGGGCTCTCATGCTGGAGCCTGACCTGCTCATTGCCGACGAGCCGGTTGCTTCCCTTGACGTTTCCCTGCAAGCGCAGGTGATTGACCTGTTCCGCAGTCTGCGGGAGGAGACCGGCATGTCTATCCTGTTTATTGCGCATGACCTTTCCCTTGTGCGTCATCTTTGCGATACCGTTGGCGTTATGAAAGACGGCGTTTTGGTGGAAACAGCGTCCGCTGGCCATCTGTTCCAGCATCCAGAACATCCATACACACAGGCGCTGCTCTCCTCCATTCCCGTACCGGACCCAGCCTTTCGCCGTGAGCGGTAAAACTCGTCCCCGGAGTGATTCTCCGGGGACTTTTATTTATACAACCGCACGATGTGTCCATCACGGATTTCAAGCTGCCTACAATCGCTTTTGAAGCAGCAACGTCTGTACTGCGTTTATCCAAAATCCCCCTTTCCTGTGGACGCCCAAACCGGATGTTTAAGGTGTTGTTTCTCATGCCTATTAAAAAACAAAGCATTTCATATTTGTTGTTGCTGAACCTGCATAAAGTTCCTTTTATATTCGTGTTGCAGGGCCTTTGTCCATAGGGCTTCACGGATCGCTTAACCATTTGCTCTTTTTTTGAAAACCACGAGGTCAGTCTTGCTTTCTTTCGAGATCCCGTTTTCTGACTTGTAATCACCCCCAAAATGGATTACAATGGCGACAAGACATCTTTTGGAGGAAATGCTATGCAGGTAACCATCCGTCTTATGACCGACAGCGACGCGCCGCTTATTACCGCAATGAATCTGGGAACTGACGCCGATTTTCTCTATCAGTGGGCCGGCGCCAGCTATCAGTATCCGCTCTCCATCGGGCAGGTAATCGCAAAAATTCACGATCCCAACTGCAAGCCGTTCCTCATTCTGTGCGATGGCAAGGCAGCCGGTACCCTTTCCATTGATCATGTGGACGAAACATCGCACGAATGTGCCATCTGCCGCTTTTTGGTTGACCGCCATTGCCGCGGACTGGGCGTCGGCGCACAAAGCCTTCGCCAGGCGGTGCGTTATGCCTTTGACTCGCTCGGGATGAAAACCGTCCGGCTCTGGGTATTCGATTTCAACAAAGGGGCAATTCAGTGCTACCAAAAGGTCGGATTTCTGGAAAAGGGGTGGGCCTTGCGGGACAACGGCTGGAAAGCCCTGCGGATGGAATGCACCCGGGACAGCCTTCATGAATAAAACTTGTCGAATTCGGGCATGGCAGGACTTCTCCGCATAGCAGCATGTTTCCTGTAAAAACCGTACGAGCCAGTTTCTCCCCATGGAATATATTTCTCTCTGAACCGGCCTTTTTAAGCGGCGCTTCTCAAAGTGGCCGCTGTCCTCTCCGATTTTTGCGGCTGTCCGCGGTTTAAAGCAGAAATGGGTTTGAAACGCTCTGCATTCATACTCCAAAACAACAGCAGGCGCTGGATTGTGATCCAGCGCCTGCTTCTATTTCGACATTGCGAGAGGGGCAAAACACCCGCGTATGCCCACGAATCGCAGTTCAATTCATTATGCCTCGGTAAACATTGGGGTGGAAAGGTAGCGTTCGCCGGTATCCGGCAGCAACACAACAATGCGCTTGCCCTTGTTTTCCGGGCGTTTGGCAAGCTGTTCAGCAGCCCAAACCGCTGCGCCGGAGGAAATTCCCACCAGAAGCCCTTCGGTTTTGGCAATGGAACGGCCCGCCGCAAAAGCGTCCTCATTCTCCACCTGAATAATTTCATCGTAAATTTTGGTATTGAGGGTGTCCGGTACAAATCCAGCGCCAATGCCCTGAATTTTATGCGGGCCGGGCTTTCCGCCGGACAGCACCGGCGACGAAGCCGGCTCCACTGCCACAACCTTGACCTGCGGATTCTTGGATTTTAAATACTCTCCGGTACCGGTAATGGTTCCGCCGGTACCAATACCCGCAACAAAAATATCCACCTTGCCGTCGGTATCCACCCAGATTTCCGGGCCGGTTGTCGCACGGTGCACCGCCGGATTGGCCGGATTTTCAAACTGCCCTGGGATAAAGCTGCCCGGAATCTCTTTCGCCAGCTCTTCCGCTTTTTCAATGGCGCCTTTCATCCCCTTGGCCCCCTCGGTGAGAACAAGCTCAGCTCCGTAAGCCTTGAGCAGGTTGCGGCGCTCTACACTCATGGTTTCCGGCATGGTAAGGATGATACGGTAGCCATGCGCCGCCGCAACCGACGCAAGCCCAATACCGGTGTTGCCGCTGGTCGGCTCAATGATAACCGAACCCTCCTTGAGCAGCCCCTTGGATTCGGCATCCTCCACCATCGCCTTGGCAATACGGTCTTTGACACTGCCCGCCGGGTTGAAATACTCCAGCTTTGCAACAATCTGCGCTTCTAATCCATGCGCTTTTTCATAGTTGGAAAGCTCTAAAAGCGGGGTTTTTCCAATTAAATCGGTCAGAGTTTTTGCAATCTGCGCCATATAAAGTTCCTCCTGTTTATGCATGAAATGCTTGTTCAAGATCTGCGAGAAGATCATCAATATGTTCCAGCCCAATCGAGAGCCGGATGGTATTCGGCCGGATACCGGAGCCCGCAAGCTCTTCTGCTGTCATCTGGGAATGGGTCGTAGAAGCCGGGTGAATGACCAGCGACTTGGCATCCGCTACGTTGGCGAGCAATGAAAAAATTTCAAGGTGATCGATAAACCGCTTAGCCTCCTCTGCCCCGCCTTTGATTTCAAAGGTGAAAATCGAGCCTGCTCCCTGTGGGAAATACCGCTCATACAGGGCATGATAGGGGCTGCTTGGCAGAGACGGATGGTTCACCCGTTCTACCATCGGGTGACGGCTCAGGTAATCGACCACTTTAAGGGCATTTTCCACATGGCGCTCTACCCGGAGCGAAAGGGTTTCCAATCCCTGCAAAAACAAAAACGCATGGAACGGCGAGAGAGTTGCCCCCATATCGCGCAGCAAAATAGCGCGTATTTTGGTGACAAACGCCGCAGCTCCTGCCGCTTTGGTAAAGCTCAGGCCGTGGTAGCTGGGATTCGGCTCGGTCAGCGACGGAAATTTTCCCGACGCCTCCCAGTCAAACCGGCCGCCATCAATAATAACGCCGCCAATAGCCGCCCCATGTCCGCCGATGAATTTCGTTGCCGATTCCACTACCAGATCCGCTCCATGTTCCAGCGGGCGGAACAGAAACGGTGAAGCAAAGGTGTTATCCACTACCAGTGGAATCCGGTGCCGGTGGGCAATTTCCGCGACCGTCTCTACATCAATCAAGCTGGAATTCGGATTTCCTAGCGTTTCAATATAAATCGCCTTGGTGTTCTCTTGAATAGCCTGTTCAAAATAATCCGGATTATCCGGATCAACCAATGTAGCTGTGATGCCGTATTCCGGCAAAGTGTGTTCCAAAAGATTGTAGCTGCCGCCATACAACGTCTTTGCCGCAACAATGTGCCCGCCTGCCTGCGCAAGATTTTGCAGGGTATAGGTCACCGCAGCAGCCCCGGAAGCAACAGCCAATGCTGCAACTCCCCCTTCCAGTGCCGCAATACGCTGTTCAAAAATTTCCTGTGTCGGATTGGTAAGCCGTCCGTAAATATTCCCCGCGTCGGTCAATCCAAACCGTGCCGCCGCATGATCGCAGTCGTGAAAGACATAAGAAGTCGTCTGATAAATTGGGACCGCACGGGAACCGGTTGTGGAATCCGGCTGTTCCTGCCCCACATGAAGCTGAAGGGTTTCAAAACGATAATTTTTAGGATTGCTGTTCACGTCATATTCCTCATTTCTGTTGAAACGGGGTGTCATTACCCCTCTGTATTGGTGCTTGTAAAAATCAACAATACATTCGGGCCATTACGCCGTTCCAACAGAGCCGGGTATATAAAAAACGTTTCATGAACACCACGCCTTTCTTAATCCTTTAATTCATATCTGTTTAGTATGAATTAATTATAATTAAAACAAATTCCATTGTCAAGAGAATTTATAAAAAATTTTTCCGGTGGATTACCGCCCTATAAAAATACAGCGCAGCGTCTGGAAACAAAACCGGCTGTCTGTAAGACCGCCGGCAAACTTAAATATTAAATTCATACGCCGCACGCTGTTTGGCGCTATCAAGAAGCTGTTCCAGCGTGGTACCGTCTACATAATCATTAATCGCCTGGTACAATCCTTGCCAGAACGCAATGGTTGCACAATCTCCAAACCGAGGACATTGGTTCGGTTCGTCCTCTAGGCAGGCAATCGGGGCCAGACTTCCTTCGGTAATACGTAGAATTGCACCAATTGTATATTCGCTGGGGGCTTTGGCAAGTTTATATCCACCCTGCGGTCCCCTAGTGCTTCTTAAAAATCCAGCACGGCTGAGCTGGGTCACAATCTGCTCCAGATATTTGACCGAAATCCCCTGCCGGGCCGATGTATCTTTCAGCGCAATGTATTCGCCTGTGTTGTGTTCGGCCAAATCGAGCATCAGACGGAGAGCATATCGCCCTTTGGTTGAAATCTTCATCCAGATCCCCTCCCTTTCTCTTATTATACGATAGGTTTTCTAGGATTACAAGGACTATCCGCTGAAAAAACAAACAATCTATTGTCCCGGCCTGAAACAGCCCGGCTTTTATAGCCGGGCTGCGGACGCGAGCACAGCCGGCCGCCTATTCCGGCTTTTTGTAGCAGTTCGGCAGATTACCCATTTCACGGTGGTTTGCAATACAGTCACAGCAGCGACCGTGATTTTTACAGTCGGTAAACGGGCAGCTGCACTCATGTACGTTGCTGCATACTTTTTCTTTCTCCATTGTCTTTTCTCCTCTTCTCGCCGCGTAATCCGCCGCGTTCTCAATCCCATTGTAACAACCGCGCAAACAACTGTCAAGAAGGGACAAACCCCGCCTTTACTTTTTGGTTAGGAGCGGCTATAATAGTTGATTGAACGAATGAACCCACAGGAAAGAAGAAGGATATTGCCATGAATATATTGGTGGTAGGATGCGGCAAGGTTGGTTCCCGGCTTGCCTCCTCTCTTGCACAGGATGGACACGACGTCTCCATTGTCGACAAGCTCGAAGAGAGTTTTGAACTGCTCAGTGATGATTTTAACGGCTATACCACAGCAGGCGTTCCCATTGATCAGGATGTTCTGCGCAAGGCCGGCATTGAAAGCTGTGACGCACTGGCGGCTGTCAGCCGTGACGACAACGTCAACATTATGGTTTCCCAGCTTGCGCGAGAAATTTTTAAAGTGCCGAATGTGCTTGCACGCATCTACGATCCCCGCCGGGAGGATGTTTTTTCCCACTTTGGGCTGCACACCGTCTGCCCAACCAACCTCACGGTAGAAGCGGTCCGTTCGGCATTGCTGGAGAGCGGCGATGTACGCACCGTCAACCTAGGCGCGCACACCATTACCTTTCACTGGCTTCCGGTTCCGCGGTATTTTGTCAACCAGACCTGCGACGAGGTGGACCGGGCTCTGGATGAAAATGAAGCCCTGCTCGCCCTTCAGCATGCCGATCTTTCCATTGATATTGCAAGTAAACGCAACACACGACTGACCGCGACCGACACCATGATCATCGCCCGGGTCGTCGACTAGTAAAAACAGGAGATGGTGTGAAATGAAAGTCATTGTTGTAGGCGGCGGCAAGGTCGGTTACTATCTTGCCAAAACCCTGATCGAACACGGCCACTACCCTACCCTGATTGAAATCAAAAAAGGGCTTTGCCGGTATCTGGCAAATGACCTGGACATTCCCGTTATCTTTGGGGACGGCACTACACTGGAAGCGCTGGTTGACGCCGATATTGAACATGCCGACGCCATTGTCAGCGTCACCGGTAAGGATGAAGATAATCTCATCACCTGTCAGCTCGCCAAAAGCGTTTTCCATGTTGGCAAAACGGTGGCGCGCGCCAATAACCCAAAAAACGTCGCGGTTATGAAGCAGCTTGGCATTGATATTACGGTCAATACAACCGACAATATCGCGCGCTCCCTGGAACGCGAGATTGACCTCTCCAAAATCCGTCAGGTCATGACCCTGCATAAGGGCGAGGTTTCCATTGACGAAATTGTTATCCCGCAACAGAATTATCCGCTTGCGGGCAAAACGCTGGCACAGTTGAAGCTGCCGGAAATCTTTGTCTTTATCTCGATCGTCCGTAACGATCAACTCATTATTCCGCGCGGTAATACCACCATTGAAGAAGGCGACCGGATTATGGTTCTTTCCCCTTCCAATAAGCTCCACATGCTGAAGGACGTTTTGCGGCTGTAATGAAAGCTCTGTATTTCTCCATAAATCAAAAACGGCACAGGTATTATTTTACCTGTGCCGTTTTTCTTGATCCTGTTTTAAAAGGCATTTCAGCGGTAACCTGCACCTTCCCGAAACAATTATAGCCCTTTTATCCCCTTTGGCCGCCTTCCCGCCTGCGGTACAAAAATAATTTTCTACACGTTTATGCGTAATTGCGGGTCAGGGCAATGACCCGCCCAAGGATGGTCACTTCCTCTGCAAAAATTGGTTCCATCGTTTTATTTTCCGGCTGGAGACGAAAATGCCCGTTTTCCTTGTAAAAACGCTTGACCGTCGCTTCGTCCTCAATCATTGCCACAACGATCTCCCCGTTTTCCGCCACCGGTGTTTTGCGCACAATGACGATATCCCCGCTCAGGATACCGGCGTCAATCATGCTTTCGCCGCGCACCCTCAGCGCAAAAAGTTCAGAAGGATCGCCGCGGTAACCGGAAAAGGTCACATACCCTTCGGTGTGTTCAATGGCCGTAATGGGTTCACCGGCAGTCACCAAACCAACCACCGGAACCGATACTCCCTCTGCCGACGCAAGCCGCAGGGTACGGCGCTGCCCATCCTTTTTCTCAATATAACCCGCTTCCGCAAGTTCTTCAATATACCTCTGCACCGTCGAGGTGGATTTAATCTCCAAATCGCGGCAAATTTCCCGGACGGTTGGTGCGCCTTCGTTTAATGTACGGCTTTGCAGGTATTCAAGAATCAATTTAGCTTTTTCATTCAGCATGTTCTGGGGCCTCCTCTGCTTTTGGGGATTGTCGATTGATGATTCTGCGTCCAAAAAAAGGAATGCGCTGGTACCAGTCCGGAGGTTCCGGAAGATCCAACCCGAGGATGGCACAAGCCTGTTCCAGCGGAAGCGCCGGAATAACATAGCGTTTTTTTCCTTCCGAATACAGATAAACCACAATGTTACAAACGCCGGAGGCCATTTGCCACAGCGACTGCCGCACGACCGTTTTAACAATGCGCTGTTCGCGGACCATAACGGTATGAAAACCATAGCGTTTCGAGAAACGCAGGGTATAAACGCCCTCTGTTTTGGAAATCCCAGTGTGGAAAAAGGCCTGAATGCGTGCCAGAAGCCACCACAAAACAGGAAGTTCCAGCATTGCACCCATAAAACGGATGAGATCCAACAGATTTGGGAACCACTCGCCCAGCAGCAGAGCTGCGGCGGCAATCAGGGCAATGACCAGCACCGGCGCCAGAACGAAGCGAAAAACACTCCGCTTTGCCGGATAAACCATCCGTTCTTCGGTAAAATACAGCTCTCCCACCAAATTTCCCAGAAGCTCATTCAACCGCTCCCGTTTAACAGCCGGAAACAGCACCGCAAGTTCGTTTTTAGCCTTGCCGTAGCCGGCGCAGTGCAGAAACAGCGAATGAATATGGAACCCTTTGGTGAGGACGGACTGGGTTGTCTCCACAAAATTCACCTTTTCGGCATTGAGCAGATGACGGTAGCGCGAAAAAAAGCCGGAACGTATACGAATTCCCCGCCCTGTGCGGGTAACGGTAAACCGGTAATTCCGGGAAAGATTGAGCACAAACGAGATAAACCAGCCGAGTAAAATCAGAAGCGCCAGAAAAACGGCAATCGGCGGGATGCCAAACGCAAGACTTTTGGCAACGTCCGCCAATCCCTGGAGAAGGGTGGTCTCAAACTCGCTGCCCAAAATTTTACCCGCCTGAATGACAAGCGCGGCGGTAAACACAACGCCGGCCACCGTTCGGGAAGAAACAAAGGCCAGCAGCGCAACGTACAAACTGCCCGAACGGTAGGTTTTGCGCTGCTTTTCTTGATAAAACACCGCGTGCTTCGCATGAGACTCCAACTCTTCCGCTGCTCTGGCAGAAAGGGTTAAGGTAAAATCATATTCCCAGGCGCTGCCCGCGTTGGAATCCACCGAAAGATGGACAACATGAATCGGCCGGTAAAAAAAGGTTGCAACACGGGATATCGTCGCAATTTCCCTGTAAGGAACGGTAAATTTCTGCTGGACGAGCAGACCATGAACGATAAAAATTCCTTTTTCTGTGCAGCAGTAGCGAATAGAAGCCCATCGCAGAAGTGCGAATCCAAAAATGGCAGCCAGCACCAGCAGATCAAACCAGACACCGCTCAGCCATCCCCAGAAACCGCCGCGGAACGCAAATAGTCCGCGCACCAGTGGGAGCAGCAGCAGCCAGAAGTAGCCGGAAATATGTTCCAATATATTAATCGGATGCGGTCGTTTCAGCTTCATCGCGTCACCGGTTTAAGCGGCACCTTGCGTCCAGCCGCCAGCTGTTCCTGAAGCTGTTCCGCTTCCTTTCTCGAAAGGTAAAACAAAGTGACCGTCGCTCCCGGCGCATCACAGCGCAGGGTCGCAAGCCCAAAAAGCCGATCGAACAGACTGCGCTGCATTCGTACAGTGATTAGATTTCCACGCGGCAAAATACTCCGGCGATGAAAAAGCACACCGCTCTCATAAATCACACAGTCTCCCCGAACCGAATAACCTGTTCCAAGGTAACGGAGCGGGAAAAACAACAGCACAGCTACAAGAAACACCGCTGCAATCCCGCCCACAAGGGCAAACCAAAGCCAGGTGAACGGCACAAGGAAGACATAAATGAGCAGATAAAGCGCAGCCAGCACCAGCAGCGCATAAAATTCCCACAGGCAAAGCGCCCGGAACGGCAGCCGTTTCATCTGCATACAAGGCCTCCTCTATCCTTCTTTTTAAAACTGCTCTTTATTGTTACTATGCCCGGTTCCCCGAAAAAAACGCAAACGGCCCATGAAATCATGAGCCGTTAAAACGCCGAAACCTGAGCTCCACCAACCGCTCGTCCACGCCGGCGCAAGAAGCAATATCAGCCAAGGTTGACAGGCCGCTGGTGCACTCCAAAAGCGTATTGTCAATCAACAAACAGGCGGAAAAATAATCCGCCTCGTTTTCATAGCGTACGGTTTTCAGGTTTGTATATTGGTTGATAAACATGACGTTTAACTCCGCATGAAGCAGCGCATGGCCCAATTCATGTGCACATACCACACGCTGTTCGCCTTCTTTCAGGCGATTATTGATGTAAACCATACGGTGATCCGCCATGTTGCAGTAAAACCCCTTGATATGCATTGGCAGCTTTACAAACAAGACAATTACCCCCATCCGGCCGCACAGCTCGAACGGATCCGACGTGTCAAATTCCTGTTTTAGCTTTTCGCACAATGACTCAATTTGATTCATCCAAAGTCCACTCCCAGATGTCAATGTGGCAACCCCACACGGACAGCGGCAGCTATTTTTTGTTCCGGCCAATGACCACGGCTGCGCCGACTTCGACCGCATTCATAATTTCTTCAATGTCCTGTTCAGAGAGTGGAACACCATTGAACATGAGGCCTTTCTGCCGGATCAATTCCTGTTTCATCCGGTCGATGAACTCCACAAATTCCACCGACTGCCCGGACGAGGGGGTATCCTCACCCATAAGATACTCCATTGAAACGCCGAAAAACTGTGCAAGCTGGCGGAGCATTTTCGAGTCCGGCTCACGCCGACCCTGCTCATACATTCCGACAGCACTCGTTGAAATCCCCAGTTTTTGGGCGAGCTGCGCCTGTGTGAGGTTGCGTTCTTTTCGAAGCTTCTTAATACAATTCAAAGCTATCACCCAAATATAATATATCATATTCGGTGGATAAACGCAAGAAAAAATTCGAACAAATGTTCATTTTTCTCTTGAAATCACACGATTTGTGTGTTAAAATCAAATCAAAAGACAACAATTCGTGTGATATCAGAAAGGACATTCAAATGAATCTGACGCAATTGGCCAACAGTTACCTTCAATCTGCCATGCAGTTAAAACAGCGAATTTCAGAGCTGCGGCAGCTTCAACAGCAGTTCCCGGAGCACGACTACCAGGAGCGCATCACGCTCCTTTCCATGGAATACAGCCAACTGCTGGATATTTACACCTACCTGAGCAATTACTATCAGCCGCAAAAAGGAGGAACACTTTTTGAATAAGAAAATATCGCTGGAACAAATTGGTTTCTCCGTTGGTTACAACGACCCACACGACCAAAACGAACAGGACAATCGTGAACAGCTTGTGCGATTAAAACGCATCCTGCACCAGGTTATCTGCCACAGACTCACCCAACGGCAAAAAGAAATTCTGCTGCTGTATTACTACGAAAACAAAAGTATGCCTCAAATTGCAGAAATGCTGGGGATCCACAAATCTACCGTTTCAAGGACCCTCAGCCGCGCACGGGACAATATCCGCAAGTATTTGGAGTTCTATCAAATGCGGTAGCACAGCTCTGTCACCGCATGATGCATCCGGTGAATCCATCCGCTTTACCGGAAAGATTCTCAAACAGGCGTCAATTTTTTGTTTTTATGTACTATTTTATCATATTATACAATTTGTAATGAAACCAACATCAAAAGAGCGGGCAAAAAGCCCGCCCTTTTGACGTTCCGTTTTTTATGCCACAATCATTCAGCAATCGTTGGAGCCTGTGCTTTCAGTTCCCGCAGCTCATCCTTGAAGTCCTGTAATTCATTGCCCGAAATACGCATATATGGTTCGTCCAGTGAAGCAAGGTAGACCTTTTCATCGTACGCAACGTAAAAAATACTGTTTACAGCAGTTATCGTATAATAGCCGTCTTGATAAGGCTGTAAAATCAAAACAAATCGATCCCCCGGTTTGTAGTCCGGAGCACAATCCTGCATCGCCGGTGTTAAATACAGGTTAAACTCGTTCACCGGTTCCCCGTATATGACCTCGTTGACCGACATTCGCACCCTGCCTGTAGAGTAAGCACCTACTTTGTCCCCCAGGGCGTCAATTTCCTCCTGTGAAGGTCTGTTTTCTTCTACCGTTAACCCCTCTTTTACCGTGGCATCCACAATCAGTTGTGAATACTTCATCTGTGCATCAAGCGGCATAATATTGGTTGATACCTGCTGGGGTGGCGCTAGCAGCGGAAAGTCGGACTGTTTGGAACCACGCGGCCACAGCGCTATAGCCAAAACCGCCGCGATAAAAACAAAAGCGGCGATAATATAAGATAATTTGTATTTGAAGATCCTTTTTAACATAACGCTTCACCTCTGCTTTTATGATAATTTTTTCTTTAAGATCCGCCGTAAAAATAGACCAATGTGCTCTTGTCGGTCGGCCCCAGCGACGTGTAGCCTGCAATACCGCGAGCATGCATGATGGAACCGGTATTTTCATCATGTCCCATACCATATAGATGCCCCAGCTCATGCATGCCAATATGGACAAACTGATCATAGTCATAACCTTTATATGCATCATTTACATAAGGATTGTAAAAAACCTGCCCATATTTAACACGAACTGTGTGCGGATTGCCCGCATACGCTCTCGTTAAATCGCTATAGCTGTAAATCATAAGCCCATTGGTATCCTGGGGAACCGCATATCCATTTGCATCTTTCCAGCCAACTTGGTTGTCCCAGAATGCCTCAATCGCAACCTTAAAGTCCACCGTTGAGGTTGAAGCGCTGGAGATGTAGTTACACGCGATACTACTGGGTGACGTCGCGTTAAACCGGTTCATTGCAGGAATCGCACATCCAAACACGGGATGAGATGAAGGTATGGAAGCATCATTGCATTTCATTGTGTATTTTCCACTGGAAACTATGTTCCAGCGAATAGGAAAATTGGAATAGATTTCACTTGCATAAACCGTCAGCAACGCGCTGAACATCAGTATTACCGCGGCTGTAAAAGAAATAATCCTTTTCTTTTTCATACAAATCCTCCTCATATCCTTTTTAAAAAACGAGGTATGACTTATCGGCACATTGGAAACACCCCTTTTTAATTATTATCTATATTTTATCACAAATTTTAAAAAATGTATATTATTTGTACAAGTATCAACAAAAAAGGAACGACAATTCAAAATTGCCGTTCCTTTTTTACCGCACCGTTGTTCCCGAATAATAGTGGGTCAGTATCTGCACATAATTGAGTCCGCCTTTGGAGGCATAGTAATGGGCGCCCCACTGACTCATTCCAACCCCATGACCATAGCCGTAGGTGGTAAAGATCATCTGATCACCACTGACCGTCACATCAAATTTGTGGCTTTTCAGGGTTGGAAGACCAGATCCTTTCAAAATCATGGTTTGGATATTTCGCCCCGTCACCCGGTAATTCTTCCCGTTGTTGGTAAAAACGCTGTTTCCACCCAAGGTCATATCCCCATTGTAGCCTCCGCTGGTGGTGGATTCTACCTGAAACCAGGCCGAAGGGTCACCCTCCAGCGTAATCCCTGCATTGCGAAGTACCATCTCCTTGACCTGATCGACGGTATAAGTCACGGTATCGCCATAATTCGGGTCAAGATTGTCATACACACTTTCTACCGATACCAAATACGGCAGGTATCCGCCCCAAACATCCACTGAGGATTCGGTCCGTCCGGCGGTCGAGGCCGTATAGGTTGCATCTATGACGCTTCCGCCGTAGTAAATCATCTGGCTGGAAACCGATTCCACCAGCGACTGAATCCGTGCCGACGGGGTGCGAACCGCCACCACCGGGGCCTGTCCGCGGAGATTTAAATATTTAATATAGCTGTGTGCCGCAACGGCCTGCGCCTTGAGCGCTTCGTCTGCAAAGGTGTCGTTCATCTCCATGGCGACAATCCGTGGGAGAATGTCATCCACCTCATAAACGCCGACTTCCGGCTCGGAGGCAATTTTCACAATCAGCGTTTCTTGGGTAGGAGCTGGTTCAGAAGACGACCCCTCATCAGACGAGCTTTCACCAGATGAAGGTTCACCGGACGAACTTTCGCCGCCGGAAGAAGGCTCCTGCGAGGACGGGGACGACGAAACCGAGGGCGGTATCGTCACCGTCGACGAATTGGACGGCACCTGGGAAGGCGGTTCCACCACCGAAACCGGAAGCGACGAGCTGCTGGACGAGCTGCTTTCCTCCAAAGAGGAGCTGCTTGAATCCTCCGAAGAAACCTCTGAAAGCAGCTCGCTCGGAATATCCACCACCTCTCCCACCACAGAGCCAAGGGTTCCCGCAGAGGAAACGCGGTCTGCCGGGTTGAGGACCAGCACCGAATCCGCCGCAAAATATGCGCTCGCCGTCAGTGCAAAAACCGACAGGGTCAGCGCCATCAGGCAGGCAAGAATTTTTCTGAGCAACCGAAATTCCTCCTTTCGGGCAGGTTATGATTATGGCCTATAAAACACATAATCCGGGTTGTATTCGCGGTAGGTTCCACCCATTTTGTCAATGTAATTCTGAGGCAGGTATTGATTTGCATTTTGACGTGCCTGACTGACGTCTACTTCGGTGCTCTCGCCCGGGCGGACCATACGCGCAAGCACGACGAGACGGCTGTTGTCAAATGCATTGTCGCAGGTGGAAAGCATCAGCAGTTTATCCTCAGCGTTGACGTCCACCCCTGTGGTAAAGAAGGAGCGCTGCATGGCTTCGTTCAGGAAGCTGTAAAACTGCTCATCACTCTGCTTATTGATAAAATTGTGGTAGTCAAAGGAATCCTCCAGCGACATATCCGCATTGGTGAAAAACATGCCAATGATTTTCCAGTCATGGTCGGCATAAACCGTGTCATAGCTGATCACCGGATGTTCCTTGTAATAACTGACGTTTTTGTAATTGACCAAGTCGTGGAACATGCGCCCGCTGTTGAGGTTGTGCGCATAGATAATGGTATTGGTGCTCATATTTTCTTCTGAAAAATCGTTGCGGTAATCAATAAACGGTGCACCAGCCGTATTGTAATTGCCATTGAAGGTGTGGGTCAGGTAAAAACTGTTATCCTCCGGCTTAACCACTGGAAAATCAATGCTGGTTCCCGCAATTTCCAGCCAGCCGCACACCTTTTCATTCCGCTGGTAAAGCGCACTGAAGCGCTCGCGGTAACCCTCCGGCATCTCCACCGGTTCAACCGTTGCAGAAGGCTCCTGCACAGGATCTGATCCATCCTTCAGACTCTGGAGTACGGTGTACTCATTTCCCGCCATACTGTCTTTTATGTAATAATCCAGCAGCATACTGCCGCTGACCAAAAACGCTATGACAAAAATTAAAAAAACAATTTTTAAAATTATCGTCTTTGGCCGATCGCCCTTCCACGGCAGCAGCCACCTCAGAAAACGAATCAACCAGTTGCCTCTTTCCGCCCGGGCCTCAGCAATTTTTTGATTTTTCAGACTGGTATTTCTATGCATGAACGCCCTCCGTTTATAAAAGCATGGTGCGGTGAACCATATCCAGCGCATTCATGGCAGAGGCATTGCGGATGCTCTCCCGCTCATTGCTCCTTCCATAACCGAACTGAAAATGTTTGGTCCAGGTTTTTCCGCCTTTCACCGCAACCGAAATATACACCGTTCCCACCGGCTTTTGCTCCGAGCCGCCGCCCGGCCCTGCAATTCCGGTAATGCCGACGCCAATATCCGCACCGCTTTTTGCGAGCACGCCCTCGGACATTGCGGTTGCAACCTGCTCGCTGACCGCACCGTACCGTTCGAGAAGCTCTGCGGGAACGCCGAGCAACTCCTCCTTGACGTGGTTTGCATAGGTGACGGCGCCGTATTCAAACACCTCGGAAGAGCCGGGAATTGAGGTGATGCGCTGTGCCAGCAGGCCGCCGGTACAGCTCTCTGCCGTTGCCAGCTTGAGGCCGCGTTCCTTTAGCATTGGCACAACCATCTGCTCCAGGCTGTCCACATCTTCACCGTAAACCGTATCACCCAAAATGGCGTACATTTCATCCACGACCGGCTGAAGCATTGCGCCCGCCGCCTCACGGGTATCCGCCTTTGCAGTGATCCGGATGAGCACCTCACCCTGCTTTGCATAGAGTGCCACCGTTGGATTGACGCTGTCGAGCATCCGGCCGAGCTTCACTTCAACCAGCGACTCTCCTACGCCAAAGCAGCGAAAGCTGCGGGAAACCAGCACCGCATCCGAAAATCCGGCAAGATAGGGATAAGCCTGTTCCTCAAACATCGGGATAAGCTCGGGCGGCGGCCCAGGCAGCAGAACAACAATTTTCCCATCTTTTTCAATGGCCATACCGGGCGCCGTGCCCCTGTCGTTCTGGAACACCTTACAGCCGTCCGGCACCATTGACTGTTTGATATTATTCTGCGTCATTTCCCGTCCGATTCGTTTGAAAAAGGCTGTCATACGTTCCAATGCTTCTGCGTCCTGGTGAAGTGGGATTCCCAACACGTCGCAGACCGTTTCCTTGGTCAAATCGTCTTCGGTCGGCCCCAGGCCGCCGGAAAGGATAACAACATCGCTGCGATTAACGGCCTGTTCAATGGTAAACCGCAAGCGCCCGGGGTTATCTCCCACGCTGGTGTGGTAAAACACGTTAATGCCCAGCTCCGCCAGCTTCTGAGAAAGGTACTGGGAATGGGTGTTGACAATATCGCCCAGCAGGATTTCGGTGCCAACGGCGATCAGTTCTGCATTTTTGCTCATGGAAACAGCCTCTTTTCTAATCTAATCAACAGGATGAATGGTGCGGAAAGTAATACCCTCAATCGCTTTGTCGAGCAGCGGTTCAAAATCAAACGCCTGCTCCGCCTCAAGAATCTGGGCAAGCTGCGGGCGGGTTTTGGGGTGCCGGGGGGTAAAGACGGTGCAGCAGTCCTCATACGGCAGAATGGAAATCTCAAAAGTATCAATTCTGCGGGAAATTTCCACAATCTCTCCCTTATCCATTCCAATGAGCGGGCGGAACACCGGCATATCGCTCACCGCGTCGGTACAGGCGAGCGCCCCAATGGTCTGGCTCGCGACCTGCCCCACGCTCTCCCCGGTGATGAGCGCCTGCATATCGTTCCGCTTTGCCACCCGCAGGGCAATCTTCATCATCATGCGGCGCATGATGATGGTAAACAGCTCCTCCGGGCAGTTACGCCGGATCTGCTCCTGAATTTCGGTAAACGGCACCACATAAAACGGCACACGGCCCAGGTAATCGCACATCCGTTCACAAAGGCTTTCCACCTTTTGCAAAGCGCGCTCGCTGGTATACGGCGGCGATACGAAATGAATGGCCGAGACCTCAATGCCGCGTTTGGCCATCATGTAACCGGCCACCGGACTGTCAATGCCGCCCGAAATGAGCAACAGCGCCTTGCCGCTGGATCCAATCGGCATACCGCCGGCGCCCTCCAGCTTGGCCGCATGGATATAAGCGCCAAAATCGCGCACCTCCACCGTTACCACAACATCCGGGCTTTTCACATCGACCTTCAGGTTGTGGAACTGCGAAAGGAGAACGCCACCCAATTCGGCACAAATTTGCGGTGAGGTCATCGGAAAGCTTTTGTCCGCGCGTTTTGCCTCCACTTTAAAGGTATGTACAAAAGGCAGAATGTCACTCAAATAGGCGACCGCCTCCGCCTTGATTTTTTCAAAATCCTTTTCCACCATCCGCGCTTTGGAAAGCGCGGCAATGCCAAACACCTTTTGCAGGCGGCGGAGCGCCTCGTCCACATCGTAATCGTCGGTTTTGGGTTTGACGTAGATGGTCGACTGTGCCTTCTGCACCGTCACCGGTCCTAAATCCTCAATCCGTCTGCGGATATTTTTTACCAGGATATTCTCAAAGGTGGATTTGTTTAAGCCTTTCAGGGCAATTTCTCCATCCTTGAGCAGCAGGATTTCTCTCATAAGTCCCTCCGTTATTTTGTCCGTATTAATCGTTTGAGCCCATCTTCAATACCGTCGGCTAATTTGTCCACATCGGCGTCTTGGGTGTATGCACCGAGACTCACCCGGATTGCCGTGTCCGCGCGGGCGCCGGAAAAGCCCATTGCCTTGAGCACGTGGCTTTTCGCCCCTTTGGAGCAGGCCGACCCGCTCGAAATGGAAATGCCGAAGCTGTCCAGATGGTGCAGCATAATTTCAGAGCGGATGCCATCCACTGAAAAATTCAAAATATAAGGGACGGCGCCCTCCGGCGTGTTGACACTCACTTCCGAGATGGCCGCAAGGCGCTCTCGCAGGCGAGCGTTCATCCTTTCATAATGGGCCAATTTTTCCGTCTGCATGGGCAGGTACCAGTCCACCGCAGCCGCAAATGCCGCGATGAGCGGAACGCTTTCGGTGCCCGGGCGGATGCCCTGTTCCTGTCCGCCGCCAAACAGCAGCGGCGAAATACGCACCCGTTTTTTGATGTAGAGTGCCCCCACACCCTTTGGAGCATAAATTTTATGCCCGCTGACGCTGAGAAAATCCGGGTCCGCCGTGCGGATCTGAAACGGCAGCTTAAACGCGCCCTGAACCGCATCCACGTGGATCAGAGTTTCGGGGTTTTTCCTGCGCACCGCCCTGATGATGGCTTCGACCGGCAGGCGGGTACCCACCTCGTTGTTCACCAGCATCACCGAAACAAGGGCGGTGTCCCCGTCCACAGCCTCATAAAACTGCTCCGGCGTATAGCTGCCGGTTTCGTCCGGCGAAAGCAGCACCGTCTCGTAACCGCGGCGTTTCAGTTCTTCAAACGGGGTCAGCACCGCCGCGTGTTCAATGGCAGTGGTCACCACCTTTTTTCCCTTGCGCGGGTTTCCTACGGTGCCTCCAATCACGGCGAGGTTGTTGGCCTCGGTAGCCGAACCGGTAAAATACAGGCAGCTTTCATCGCAGCCAAGCGCCTTTGCAAGCCGGCGGCGTGAAGCGGATATCAGGTTCTCCGCGTCCAGCCCCAAACGGTACAGCGACGACGGATTGCCAAAATGCTGCTGCATAACATCAAATGCGGCATGGGCGGCTGTATCGCAGACCGGGGTTGTCGCCGCATAATCCAGGTAAGTACCCATCATCAAAAAACTCCACTCCTCTTTCCTGTCCAGTATACTATATATTTCTCCCAAAATCCAGTTTTGATGCGAATTGGATATTTCATTCCGACCGGGTAAAAATACCATCAAACGGAATTAGTACCAACCGAAAGGCGGAATCACTGTTATGAACATCCGGTTATCACGGCGCGCGTTTGTGCGCATCATCACCTTTGTCACCGCGGCCATTGTCACGCTGGCAACACTGTTTTATCTGAATTACAGCGAAAATCTCGAGCACAAACGGGCGCAGGAGTACACCTATCTTCAGTCGGTCGAAGACCTCTACACCTACCTCAACAGCATCAACAGTACCCTGACCAAAGGCGTTTACTGCTCTTCTCCGCAGATGCTCAACACCCTTGCCTCTATGCTCTGGCGGGATGCGGGCTTTGCCAAGAACAGCCTCGCACTTCTTCCCATCGACTATTTCCAGCTTGGCGGAACCTATAAGTTTATCTCGCAGGTGGGCGATTACGCGGTCAGCCTAGCCAAAAAGGTGTCAAACGGCGAAAGCATTACCGAGGAAGAAGCCCAAACCCTTCAGACCATGCGGGAGTATTGTACCGATTTAATCGGCAGCATCTACGTCTTACAGGAGATTGTACGTCAAGGCAACATCGACTACAATCAAGCCAACGAGGAAATGGGCGCCGCCAACGCCGAAGACGGGCAGTTCAATATTGGCAACGGCTTTAAAGACTTTGAAGAATCGCTCGGAGAATTTCCCTCCCTCATTTATGACGGTCCTTTCTCCGACCATATCCTGCAAAAGGATCCGCTCATGCTCAAGGGGCAGGCGGAAATCACCCGGGAACAGGCGCGGGATATTGCGGCAAAAGCCTCTGGCATCCCCGCAAGCGAGCTCAAGGACGGCGGAGATGAAGAAGGCCGCATGCCCTCCTACTGCTTTGAAACCGCAGACCAGACCGTAGATATTGGCGTAACCAAAGCCGGAGGCTTTGTCACCTACTGCACCTTTTCTGCTGAAGTTGGAGAAATGGCCATCACCCCGGAAGAAGGCATCCAAAAAGCGAAGGAATACCTCCAAAGCCATAACATTACGTCGGTTGAGACCAGCTACTACGAAATTTCAAACAACATCATGACCATCAACTTTGCTTACACGGCAAACAACATCACCTATTATCCCGACCTCATCAAGGTTTCAGTCGCAATGGACGACGGCGAAATCATCAGCTTTCACCAGCGCGGCTACCTTGCAAACCACCAGGAACGTGCGGCACAGGTGCCGTCCATCACCCAGGAACAGGCGGCTAAAAAGCTCAGCCCGCTGCTCACTGTTGAGCAGGTCAGGCTCGCCGTCGTCCCAACCCAGGGGCTAAACGAGGTGTTCTGTTATGAGTTTAAATGTACCGGTCAGGACGGGGAGAATATTCTCGTCTATATCAATGCGGAAACCGGCGCGGAAGAACAGCTCCTCATCCTTCTCATCGGCGAAAATGGTACGCTGACTGCGTAATGGCAAATAAAACATCCACAACCAACAGCGGCGGGGATTCTAGAATCCCCGCCGCTGTTCTCCTTAAAAAGCGCCCGCCCATATGGATACCCAAGCCGACTTCAACAAGGGGCCCACGGCAAAAAATGCTTAGTTGTTGCCGTGTTCCGGCGTCCGGCGGAACAGCTCCTTTACTAACACCGCCAGCCCGCGGTGTTCCGGCCTTGCCAATTCCGGATCTTCCGCAAGGATTTTCGCCGCCAGTTCCTTGACTTCAGACAACGTTTCCATATCGCCCATCATGTCGGCGATACGAAGCTGCGGAAGGCCATGCTGACGCGCGCCGAAAAAATCGCCGGGGCCGCGCAGCTTGAGGTCCTCCTCCGCAATACGGAAACCATCCGCAGTCTCGCACATCACCGAGAGACGGCGCCTTGTCTCCTCCCCACGGTGGTTCGAGACAAGGATGCAGTAGGATTGCTCCGCCCCCCGGCCCACACGTCCCCGAAGCTGATGGAGCTGAGAAAGCCCAAAACGCTCTGCGTTTTCAATGAGCATCACGTTGGCGTTCGGTACATCAATGCCGACCTCAATCACAGTAGTAGCAACCAGAACCTGCAATTTTCCGGAGACAAATTCCTCCATGATCTGCTGCTTTTCCGCCGCCTTCAGCCGTCCGTGCAGGACGCCAAGCCGGTAGTCCGGCAGATAATTCTGCCGCACCAGCCTGGCGTATTTTTCCACCGACGCAAGCTCCAGCGTTTCATTCTCCTCAATGAGCGGACAGACGAGATACGCCTGCCGTCCTGCATCCAGGTGCTTTGCAACAAAGCGGTAGGCACGTTCCCGTTTGGCCCCGCTGATGCGGTAGGTTTCAATCGGCCTGCGCCCGCCCGGCAGCTCGTCGAGCACCGAAATGTCCAAATCCCCGTAAATCAGCAATGCTAGAGTACGGGGAATTGGGGTTGCCGACATGACCAATACGTGAGGCTGTTCCCCCTTGGCGGCAAGACTACCGCGCTGCGCCACACCAAAACGGTGCTGTTCGTCGGTGACGACCAGCCCGAGTTTCCGGAACGCAGTGTCCTCCTGCACCAGCGCATGGGTACCCACCGCAAGGGTATAAACGCCGTCGGCAAGCGCTTGCCGCATTTCTGCCTTCTGCTTTGCCGTCATACTGCCTACCAATAGCCCAACCTGCAGGCCAAGCGGCTCCAACAATTTGGAAAGGGTACTGTAATGCTGCTTCGCCAGGATTTCGGTCGGCGCCATTAATGCGGATTGGTAGCCCGCCTGCGCCGCGGCGTAAATAAGCGCTGCGGCGACCATTGTCTTGCCGGAGCCAACGTCACCCTGCAACAGGCGGTTCATCGGCACTTCACGGCTCATATCGCCCATCGCCTCCTCAATGCAGCGCAGCTGGGCACCGGTCATCTGAAATGGCAAAGAGCGTATAAACGGTGTGAGGTCGGCTTCGGGGATTCGCACCGCCGTTCCTGCACGGTTTTGGGCGCGCATCCGGGAAAGGCCAAGCTCCAGTGTGAGCAGCTCTTCAAACACCAGCCGCCGCTTGGCAGCCGCCAGCCCTTCTTCGGATTCCGGAAAATGGATGTTTTTCAGCGCTTGCTGCACGCTGCAAAGCCGGTAGGTTTCCCGCATCTCTGCCGGCAGATAATCCCCTTGCTCCTCTGCTAAAAAAGCAACGGCCTGCTCCATGTTGGCGCTCACCATCTTGTTGGTCAACCCCTCAGTAAGTGGATAAACCGGTTGCATCACGGCATTTTTGGCCTCACGCAAAATCTGCGGCGAACTCATCTCCCGCCGGAGCAAATTGCCGGTCACCCGGCCATAAAACAGGTAGCTTTCCCCAACCTTGAGCGCCTCCGCTGCAAAACGGGAATTAAAAATCGTCACCGTCATGTCGCTGATTTCATCGGTGACAAATATTTTAAAGATGGACAGTCCTTTCCGGATGCGCTGTTCCTTCCCCTTTTTATACACCGTCGCCCGCACAACACTTGGCTGTTCCAAAGAGGCGTCCGCAATTGTGCAGGGACGGCTGTAATCAATGTAATCCCGCGGGTAAAACCGCAGCAGATCATATACGGTAGAGACGCCAAGCCGCGCATAGCACTGGGCGCGTTTTTCTCCTACCCCTTTCAGAAAACGGATTTCCTGTTTTAATGGATGCCCCGGCACCGGCATTCCCTCCCATCTTCAAACAACACGGGCGGAGACATCTTCTGTCCCCGCCCTTTTTACACACATTTGAACCTTTTGTTACTCAACCGAGATAATATAATAGTAAACGGGCTGGCCGCCATTGACCATATTGATCTGCACATGGCCGCCATACCGCTCTTCCAGCGCTTTCATCGCTTCTTCCGCCTGAGAGTCGGTCACACTGCTGCCGTAAATGACGGTGACAAAGCTGCTGTCACCTTTCATCAGCCGTTTGGTAAGCTTAAGCAGCGCTTTCTGCACGTCCTTGTCGGTAAAGGAGAGCTTGCCGTTGTCCAACGCAAGAATTTCCCCTGCCTTGATGCTGTGCCCGTCGTATTCACTGTCCCGCGCAGCAAAGGTGATCTGCCCGGTGGAAACATGATCGATGGCCTTGGTCATATTAATGCGGTTCTCGTCAAACCCTTCGGACGGGTCGAACGCGAGCATTGCCGAAAGCCCCTGCGGAATGGTACGGGTCTGTAAGACACAGACCTTACGGTCCGCAAGCGGAATAGCCTGCTCCGCCGCCATGATAATATTCTTGTTGTTCGGCAGCACAAACACCGTCTGCGCCGGGGTTGCCTGGATAGCAGCGAGAATATCCTCGGTGCTCGGGTTCATGGTCTGTCCCCCAGTGACCACATTGTTGACGCCAAGGTCGGTGAAAAGTGCATGAAGCCCTTCGCCTGCCGCAACCGCAACGAAACCAAACTCAATATCCGGGTCAACCGGCAGATAGGTGCTGGATTTTTCCGCCTGCTTGACGTCATAAGCCTGATGCTCATGCTGGAGCCGCATATTATCAATTTTCATATTGGTGAGCATACCAAATTTAATGCCCGCCTGAATGGCAAGACCCGGATCATTGCTGTGCACATGAACCTTGATGATGTCGTCGTCATCCACCACTACAACGCAATCGCCAATGGATTCCAGGTAAGCCCTCAGCTTGAGAGGGTCCGGGCAGTCCGCCTTTTTGTTGACGATGTATTCGGTGCAGTAGGTAAAGGTGATGTCGCCTTCGTAGTTGGCAGCCGCGCTGCCCACCGGAGCCGTCTTAACACTGGCTGCCGGCGCGGGCGCTTCGCTCTTAATCATCACGCCGTCGCGCAAAAAGCCAAGCATCCCCTCAAAAATATAAACAAGACCTTGTCCGCCCGCATCCACAACGCCGGCCTTTTTCAGTACCGGCAGCAGATCCGGCGTAGTGGCAAGCGCCGCCTTTGCTTCTTCCAGGATTACCTCAAAAACCGCAACCGGGTCGCTGTTCTCCAGCGCCGCCTGAACCGCCTTTTCCGCCGCCAAACGCGCAACAGTGAGGATGGTGCCCTCGGTCGGTTTCATCACCGCTTTATAGGCTGCTTTCACGCCGGCGTCCAACGCCTGTGCAAGCGACATACCGTCCGCCTCTTCTTTTCCCTTAAGGCCGGTCGCAAAACCGCGGAACAACAAAGACAGAATAACACCGGAGTTGCCGCGTGCGCCGCGCAGCAGCGAACTTGCCGCAACATCCGCCACCTTTGTCACCGGAACCTCCTCTTTTAAAATGGAAAGTTCCTTAACCGCAGCACCAATCGTCATAGACATATTGGTACCGGTATCGCCGTCCGGTACCGGAAACACGTTGAGTTCGTCAACGCTCTGCTTTCTATTGGTGATGTTATTTGCGCCCGAAATTATGGCGTCCCGTAACTGACACCCCTTTATCATCTACAGCACCCTTTCTGCGTTTTAAATGGACCGCCCCGCATTACTGCGTTTTCATGCCGTCCACAAAAACATTTACCTTTGCAACCGGGAAGCCGGTTATTTCTTCCACCGTATACTGCACTTTATTCATAATACTTTTTACAATCGCAGCAACATTCGTACCATAGGTCACAATGATATGGAGTTCAATAACCAATTTGGACTTCTGGTAACGCACACGTACGCCCTGGTGCGGCGTTTCCATTTTGAGCACGCGGTTCAAAAAGCCCTGCTGCGCTCCCGCAGCAGACATACCAGCCACGCCAAAGCAGTCCATAACCGTACTGCTGACCAGATTGGCTAAAAACTCATGGGAGATGTCAATGGTTCCAAGATGGTTCTCTACCCTTACCATAATCATTCCTCCTAACGGCCTGCATGAAGCTCTGTCCGTCCAACCCACAATCATAGGATTTGTAAAACGAATATCATCATACATGTAACCTTAGTTTAATGCAAATCGTTTTCCGTGTCAAGGAAAACGCCTTTTTCTGGGCAAAAAAGCCCCGGCGCCAAACCAACCTAGCACCGGGGCACATACAATTTTCTGTTTGTTTTAGCGGGCCATGACAATTAATTTAATTGCCGTGCGCTCCACGCCGTCAATCTCAACACTTGCAAATGCGGGAATACACACAAGGTCAATACCGGTTGGCGCAAGATAACCGCGTGCAATTGCAATGGATTTAATAGCCTGGTTGGTGGCGCCTGCTCCCACTGCCTGAATTTCAACTTCATTGTTTTCGCGAATGACGCCGGCAATAGCGCCTGCTACAGAATTTGGCAGAGATTTCGCTGAAACTTTTAGTACGTTCATGCTTCACAACTCCTTGCTTTGTATCACGCAAAGTTGACACAATTGTGTTATTCTAGAAGATCATCTATCAGGATATTATCATTTTAGTACAACGGAACGCAATTTACAAGGGTTATTCTACGGTTTTGCACTAAATTATACAAATCCGTGAAATATCGAGACACTTGCCGCTGTTTTTGTCTAAATCCAACAAAATTCCATCCATTTTGCAGGCAGATTGCGCAATTTCAAAGCGGGTTGGCAGGTGGGTGGTAAACCGCCGGAGTACATTTTCCGGCTTGACGCCCAGCACAGACTCCTTTGGACCGGTCATACCGAGATCGGTAATATACCCCGTCCCTCCCGCCAGGATACGTTCATCCGCCGTTGGCACATGGGTATGGGTACCGAATACCGCGCTGACCCGTCCATCGAGATAATAACCCATCGCATTTTTCTCACTGGTCGCTTCGGCGTGAAAATCCACCAGCACCAAAGGCGTGTCAATGGTTTTGAGCAGACGATCCATCGTGTGAAAAGGGCAATCCAACCGGTCCATATAAACCGTCCCCTGCAAATTAACAACCGCAACACGGAAACTGCCGCCGTCGTATATACAAACTCCTTTTCCGTAGCCGCCATCCGGATAGTTCGCCGGACGGATGATAAAGGGGTGCTCCTCTAAATATGGGTAAATCTCCCGCCGTTTATACACATGGTTGCCCGTGGTGATAACATCCACCCCGCTTGCGAACAAATCCTCCGCTGAGGAGGGCAAAATACCGTTGCCAACAGCAGAATTTTCGCCGTTTGCAACCACCATGTGCACGCCGTGTGTCTGACGCAGTGCTGGAAGATGTTTGCGCAAAAACGCGCAGCCCTCTTTGCCGACAACATCTCCAATGGCCAATACCTTAATTGTCAAAACCAGTTCCCCGTTCCTTTATTGCTTTGTATCCGTATGGGTTTCCTTTTCACCCGGCTGCTTGTCCGCTGCCGGCCCTTTCTGCTTTTTGGTAAAAATACGCGGTTTGCGCATTTCCTTTGTGGTTTCCTCTACAATCACCAACGAATCCTCCGGCACAACATGCCGCATTTTCATATAATCGCGGGTCGAAACCGGCATCCCTTTCTGCCGGAGCCGTTTTTCCACCAATGCGCGAACAAGCGAATAAATAACAGCAAAGGTCGGCACGCCGATGATCATCCCAACAAATCCGAACAGACCGCCAAACAGGAAGATGGAAAAGATAATCCAAAACGAAGTCAGCCCAGTGTGGTTGCCCAGAATCATCGGGCCAATGACGTTGCCGTCAAACTGCTGCAGCACACAGATGAGGATGACAAACCACAACGCCTTGAGCGGGTCAACCAGCAGGATCAGTAGCGTGCAGGGGATGGCGCCGATAAACGGCCCGAAAAACGGGATGAGGTTAAACACAAACATAATCACCGTAATGATGATGGCGTATGGAATATCCAGCACGGTACAGCCGATAAAGCAGAGCACCGCAACACAGAAAGCCTCAACCACCTTGCCAAAAATGTAGCCGCTGAACATCCGATCGGTCTGGGAAAGAATATCAATGGTCTTAAGGGTAAAATTACGCGGGAACAGCGCAAACAACACCTTTTTGGACTGGCCTGCGAAGCGCTCCTTGCTGTAAAGCAGGTAAATGGCCACTACAAATCCAACAAAAATATTCATCAGGCTGTTGACAACGCTCATAGCACCCTTGGTTGCGCCATCCAAAATATCCTGCATGGCGGGCAGGTAATCGCCAATGCTGTTGAGCACCTGCTGCAGCGAAGAGAAAAAGCCCGCAACATCAATTTGGAAAAATTCACCCAGAGAGGGATTATCCTTTAACAACTGGTCTGTAAATTCCTTGGCCTGGTTGAGATAGCGCGGAATTTGGTCCACCAGTCCGCTGATGCTGTCTATCAGCTGCGGGATCAGCAGCCAGAAAAAGCCGGTGAGCAGCAGCAAAACCAACAAAATTGTTGAAGTTACACTGAGCACCCGCCGTATTTTGGAATACTTCAGCTGTGGCTGCACCCTTTTAAAGCAGGTCTTTTCAAAAAAGTTGAGCAGTGGATTGAGCAGGTATGCAATGACCATGCCGGCAATCATAGGCATTAATATCTGCAATACAAAGTTAATGCCATCCCAAATAACGTCAAACCGGTTGATGAGCAAATAGAACAATATGCTGCAGGCAATTACAATAAAAGCGGTCAGGCCCATTCCAAAATAACTTTTGTCCCATTTGAATTTCATATCCACACCTGCCTTTTTCTTATTGCTTTCATGATAAATCAAATTCGCCTCCAAGTCAATGAAAAGCGTTGAAACATTCGGAGCATTCTCCCATTTCACCGCTTCTCGGCACCTCTGCACCGCAGGTAAAAAAGCATCCGCTTTCCTATCCTTGTCCATCCGGGGACAAGCTATACCCATTTCCAGAGAATGGTTGAATTTTTTGACAAAAAGCGGTATAATATTAAAACAACAATAAGGATTGGAGGGCGTTCCGTGATATTCGCCATCGACGTTGGCAATACCAACATTGTAATCGGCTGTTACCGTGACGGAGAGCTTGCCTTTGTCTCGCGGATTGCAACCAACGTTTCCAAAATGCAGGATCAGTACGCCGTGGAGTTTGCCAACATTCTTTCCCTCTATCACTGTGGAACCGACTGTTTTGAAGGTGCTATTATTTCCTCGGTCGTTCCTCCGCTTACACCAGTGCTGCGCGATGCGCTCAAGCATCTGCTCGGCTGCCGCGTCTTTGTGGTCAGCCCGGAACTCCGGCACGATTTGGTCATCAAAATCAAGCAACCTTCCATTCTGGGCAGCGATCTTATTGCCGCTTCAGTCGCTGCAAAATGCCAGTTCCCCATGCCCTGCATTATCATCGACCTCGGCACCGCCACCAAAATTATGGCACTGGACCGGGACGGCGCTTTTCTCGGCTGTTCCATTATGCCGGGTGTCAATATTTCGCTGGAGGCTCTCTCGGCGCGGACCGCACAGCTTCCCCAAATCAATCTTGAATCGGTTGCCGAAATCATTGGAACCACCTCGATTGACTCCATGAAATCGGGGATTGTCTACGGTACCGCCAGCATGGTGGAGGGAATGATTCAGCGCTACGCCTCGGTCTTGGGGGACGATGTTTCGGTCGTCGCCACCGGCGGGCTGTCCAGTGTTATCATCCCGTTTTGCCGTGATAAAATTGCCGTCAACCGCAACCTTGTCCTGGATGGATTGTACCAGATTTACCGGATGAATAACGGCGAATAAAGAAAACCGGCGTAACGATTCTATTAAGGAGGCAGCAACATGAAACGGACCAATACACGGCTTTTAGCACAGCTTGGCATCCTAATCGCCATCGAGATTGTTTTTGCCCTCACCCCGCTCGGCTCCCTTCCCATCGGTCCGCTGGTTGCGACCCTTGCACATATCCCGGTTATTGTCGCCGCCATTGTGCTCGGTACTGGCGCAGGTACCTTTATGGGGTTTGTGTTTGGTCTGCTGAGCTTTCTGGTTTGGACCTTTATGCCGCCAAGTCCGCTTGCCTTTGTTTTCACCCCGTTTTATTCCATGGGTGAGTTTTCCGGAAACGCATGGAGCCTTGTTATCTGCTTTGTCCCACGCATCCTGCTCGGCCTCATTGCGGCATTGCTTTACAAGGGCATCAGCCGTATTGACAAACGTGGCTATTTCGCCTGCGCCATTTCCGCGATTGTTTCAACCATTCTGCACTCGGTATTTGTGCTCGGCGGCATTTATATCTTCTTTGGCCCGCAGTATGCTGCGGCGAACGGTATGGGCTTTGAACTTCTCTTTGGTGCAATGGCGACGGTCATCGGCACCAACGGTCTGCTGGAGGCTGCGCTTGCCGCGGTGGTCGCCATTGCAATCGCCAAAGTCATTCCGGCACTGACCCGTTTTAAGAAAGTATAATATCTCTGGTTCCTCTCCGAATTATGTGTTGACAACTTTTTTATTTCATGCTAATATATTTAGGTCAAACATAATTCGGAGAGGTGTCCGAGTGGTTTAAGGAGCTGGTCTTGAAAACCAGTGATCCCGCGAGGGACCGTGGGTTCGAATCCCACCCTCTCCGCCAAATCTCTCCTAAATAAAAATTGATGCAACATCACCAAAATGGAGAAGTACTCAAGTTGGTGACGAGGCGCCCCTGCTAAGGGCGTAGGTCGGGTAACCGGCGCGAGGGTTCGAGTCCCTCCTTCTCCGCCATAACTGGACACCAGTTTTGATACAATGAGTATCGAAGCGGGTGTCCAGTTTCTTTTTGTAAAAGCCCCTATTTGCAAGGGCTTTCATATACCTTTTAACGAAAGCAGGCTCTACGGTGATTCTGAAATGGTCACCGTGGAGCCTGTTTTTGTTTTTACGTATGAACATTTTAATGAAAGGTCTGGAGGGTGTGCATAGCCCAAAGAGGAATAATTGAAAAGTGCAACGGAGATGCCATCGCAAATTGGTTACTCAAATTTTATTTATGCTTTTTTGTTTCATCCCTTTTGGCTTTCCATGCTTCGTACTTTTTAACGTTTTCCGGGTCAGAATAAAATTTGCGACAAGCCTCTAATATTGCCCTGGCTAATTGCTCTTTCTGCCAATCGGACAAAGAGATATTTTCCAGGTTGTATGCCTCTTGCGAGGTGGTCGTGCCATTTTCATCCCAATGAACAATCACCATTGGAACTCCAGCATCGATATCGGCCTTTGTTTTATCATCCATGAAAGTTCCTCCTTCTGTACAAAGTAACTTTTCTGCGATGGAATCATAAACTTATCCATTGATGCAGGCAATAGGTACACCGACCTTTGCCGCATAATCTATCGTATTTTTAGTTCCGCTTTTTTCTCCGTTGAATACGGCAATAACTCTGGCAGAGTGATTAACCATCCATTCATTTCGGATCTGGAAACAGGAACGGCTATAGCCCCCACAGACATATTTCACGAAGTCTGCTGCCGTTAGTATCTCTCGATATTGTTTCTGCCATTCTTGGCTCCAACCGCACTCAAAGCCGTCATAAGGACAGGCACACATTAGTTTGACATCGTAACCCTCATCACGGAGCATCAGCACGATTTGCGCCGCCCAGATGTCTACGCCCCTGGCCATACCCGTAATAAAGACATTCAGTCCATCAGCAACCGCCTGACAGATTTGTATTTCCAGGTCTTTTCTGATGGCCACTTCGGAACGAGTCAGCTTTTCCGGGCGGTGACCCGTAAAGCAGACCCTGTGTCTTCTTTTTTCAAATTCGGTCATACAAACCCCTCCGTGCATCTGCCTACTACTATTACATCATACTACATACCTATTTCCGTTTCAACTCGTATGTATTTTATTGCTCAACTTGGAAGTAAAATAGATATGAGAAAGGTGGTGATGCTATGGATACGCACGCTCGTCTCCAGCAGTTATTGCGCGAGCGCGGATGGACGGAGTACAAACTTTCAAAAGAGTGCGGTTTGGCACAATCCACGATTGGTAACATTTTCAGAAGAAACACGGTTCCTTCCGTTGCGACCCTTGAGACGATATGCAGAGGA
>JBMNPF010000012.1:0-85889 GCA_050943475.1 Oscillospiraceae bacterium | reverse complement strand
AGTGCAACTACTGGAATAGCCAGCAAGGGTCTGACAAGACCTTAGCTTTACTATACCTTTTTTGAGACATCTTTTTTCACCACTACCATTCTTTTTGGAGGTTGACTTTTAATAGTTAATCTTTCTTGTTGGGTTGGTATATATTGATTTTTACAGGAACAAAAGCAGTTCAACCGCCCGGAAATGGGATAAAAAGGCGGTTGTCCGGAAAAGGGATTTCAAATTCAGCCGGGGGAGTTTCTATAATCTCAGTATAGCAGGTTCCAAAGAGAAGTCAAACCGCTCCAAGGCGCTTGGGGGAAAAGAATGGTTGAAAAGCTCCCCGGCACGGCGTTTGGGGGCCTTGTTTGGCAATTACCTGAGCCTGTCCCACGGAGATGACTGAGATTCCCCCGCCGTTAAGCGGGGGAATCTCAGTCAAAATATGCGGCCGGCGCGTAAAAGACGGCGTTTGTAACCCGCCCTTCAAAGCGGAGAGAAAGCCGGACCGTTGCGGCGTCCGCCGGGATGCGAAACCGCGCCACCCGGCGGTACGGTTCACTGCGGATCCACGGGGAAACGTCGGTTTGAGCCGAGCGGAAGAGCCGCCCGGCGGCGTCGTAAAAATCCGCCGCGAGAAAAACGTTTTCTGCGTCATCCGCGCAGATCATATAGCCCCAGGTGATGCCGCCGTGCACGCCGCGCACATCAATGGGCATGTCGTAACGGTCTTCGGCCGTTTGACCGTCCAACCCGTTTAGGCTGACGCACCGGGTGTAATGCCCAGCAACACAGTTTTGACTGCCGGTGGTACCGGTACTGGTGAAATACAGCGGTTCTCCGTCCGGGCCGGGAAGCCACTGGGAATTGAGAATGAGGTTTTGTTTCTTCAATGGCTGATTCATGGGGGGTTCCTCCCTTGTACTGAAAGGCTGCGCCTGCAAAAACTTCTGTTTGCTTCAATATATGACGGGAAGGAGAAGAAAGTGAGGCAGCGTCTGGTTGACAGCGCACGGAAAGGGACTTATACTGAAACCAATTCAGAAAGGGCGTGCTTGTTTGGCCATTGTTCTATGAGCGCATTTGTTTGGCGGCACGGGGACGCTCATGCCTTGTTTGCCGTACAGCCAATGCCTTGCAGAAGGCGCGAAACAGTCGGCCGGGGCCGGATACTTCCGGCAGTAGCCACACGTTTGCGGTGCCTGCCATTTTTGCAGGACTGCGTGAATTTGAGAAAGGGAGTCATGCCTTGAAGTTTCCAAAAACCAACCAATACGACCAAACATTTCTCCGCGAAAATATGATGGGCCCCAACGCCATGAAACTGTTGGAGGAACTGGCGCAGCAGTTCCGGCTTGAACCGGGAATGCGGGTATTGGATTTGGGCTGCGGCCGGGGGCTAACCTCTATCTTCCTTGCAAAGGAGTATGGTGTACAGGTGTATGCGACCGATCTGTGGGTGCCTGCCACTGAAAATTTCAGACGCTTTCAGCGGTTGGGACTGGACGGGCAGATTGTCCCCATCCATGCGGAGGCGCACACCCTGCCTTATGCCGGCGGCTTTTTTGACGCAGCCGTCAGTGTGGACGCCTACCATTATTTTGGCCGGGATGCGGATTATCTCGATGCCCATTTGGCCCCTCTGGTAAAATCCGGCGGCACCATAGCACTGGCCATGCCTGGCTGTGTTCGGGAGATTCACCCAAATCCTCCGGAAGCGATCGCCGCGGTCTGGTCCGCTGAAGACTATGATACGTTCCAAACCTGCGCCTGGTGGGAGCGGTTATTCCGGCAGTCCAGAACGGTGGAGCTCCAGTCCATTGGCGAGCTGCAGGGAACCGCGGAATGCTGGAATGACTGGCTGGCAACCGACAACGAGCATGCCGTTAGCGACCGCAAGGCGCGGGACACAGGCGCGCTTGATTGCCTGAATGTTGTTGGAGCTGTGCTGAAAAAGCGCTGAATTTTTTTGCGCGACATGAACCGAAGAAACGGGACCGGGGGTGGAGTAAAATGGCAAGAAAAACCGCCAAAGAGCAGGAGACGGCCGTACAGCAGACGCCGTTTCTCATGAGGTGCAAGGAATGGATGGGAGACCTGAACTTTTGGCAGATCCTGTTGGGAACCGGTGTGTTCAGCGGGGTCCTCACAGTGGTTTATACCGTGTTTTACCGCCAGAATTGCGAGGAGTTTTACAACATACCGGGCCGGTACTTCAGTGCCGACATTCAGGAGAAAGCGTTTTATCTGCTGCTGGTTGCCGGTATGGTTGTTTTTCCGTTTCTGCTCGGCCGGATGAAACGGCGCGCATTAAAACGGGGGGAGTACAACCGTTCCATGCGCGGTTACCTTGCCGTTTTAACGACCTTTGTCGGCCTGGTTTACGGTGCGATCAACACCTTTGGCATGAACCTCTTTCTCAAATGGTTTTCCAGAGAGTGCTTTGATGTTTCCTGGCTGCGGCTGTGGCTTTTGCAGGAGATCCCTTTTCTTGTCATGCTGTTTTTGTATGTGGCCTTTGGCATGGTGGTTTTTCTGTATTTCATCCTGTTCGATTTTCGCGCGCTCGACAGCAAAAGCCGGTGGAAGAACAGGTTCCACCGGGTGGTATTTGCTGCGGCGTTTGTCGTCACCCTCCTGACCTTTGCCCTGGTCAACCTGGCAAAGCTGGGCAGCGGGCCGGAACTATCCACAAGATATGAGGTGTTTGAGGTGGACGGCAGGCAGCTTGCCGTCATAGCCGTTTACGATGGGAACCTGCTGGCGGTGCCGTATCATGTTGAGGAGGAGACCGCCTACTTGGATACCTCCCGCTACCGGCTTTATCCGGCCGTGGGGCAGGAACTCTCGCTGGAAGAATTTGCGGATGTGCTCTGTGCAGGAGAAGAATAGCGGCTGGGAAGGGTTTGTTGACGGACCGGACAGACGGCCTCCACCGCTTTTCGGGTTGGCGTGCCGGTCGGGAGGGCAAAGGCTTTGCCGTGCCAAAGCGGAAGAATAAAATTACGATTGAAAAGAAACAAACGAAAAGCCCCGGCATTTGCCGGGGCTTTTCGTTTACAAGAAAGAGCTTATGGCCGGAACGGAAGGGCGGCGAGCTCGGCCGCAAGTGCTTCCAATGCGTTATCCGACAGGTGTTCTGGGTCGAACTTTGCATATTGCCGGATGTTGTACCGCCGCACCAGCCGCGGCATGGAATGCCGTTCGATATCCGGCAAGTATTTGAGCAGCACTTCACGCGATTCCGGATGGGCGAGCAGGCTGCCAATCTGCACCTCGTCGGTAAAGCCGCCGGCGTCCTCTGCTGTTTGATACGAGAACATGCTGCGCGGCGTCTCAAACGGGCCAAAGGTATTGAACAGCCAGTTGGTGCAGAGCTGCATCCAGCCAGCAAAGTCGGCGTTTGTGTTTTCCACAATGCCGTTGGAGGAAAGCGGGCGGCCGGTTGCCATGCCATGTTGGCCGTTTTGGAAGATGTGCATTTCAAACGAGACGTCGTTCTGGTTGAGCGCCGCTGCAAAGGCAAGGCTGTTTCCCACCGGGCAGACCGGGTCTTCCCAGGTATGGAACAGGAAGCAGGGCGGCGTATCGGCGCAGACATGCTCTACCGGCGAGGGGCGTTCCGGAGAACGGAGGGCGGTATCCAGCGCGCCGTAGCCGAGCACGAGTGCATTGGGCCGGATATCCCCCATTGTCCCCAGGCAGGCTGCGAGATGCGCACCCGCCGAGAACCCGCAGACGGCAATTTTGTCCGGGTGAATGCCCCACTCCGCCGCATGCCCGCGCACAGCGCGCAGCGCGCCCTCCGCGTCGCGCAGAGGTTGGGGGAACACCGCCTTTTCTTTGACCGAATAACGCAGCACAAAGGTTTGGAAGCCCTGCGCCGCAAAAAAGAGGGCTACCGGTTCGGCTTCGCGGTCGGAACAGCGCTGGTAAGCGCCGCCGGGAAAGATAAGCAGGGCCGGCCGGGCGGTCATGTTGGAAAATTCGGGGGACGGATCCTGGATGTAGCAGGTGAGTTTGCCCAGACCGTCTGGGGCAAGGTCAAGGGTGAAGCATTGCATAGGTAAGTTCCTCCTTTGAATATATGGTATATGGCGTGAAGATGAAACCAATTCAGTAGCGCACAGCTTGGTGCGGCAGGTGGAAAGGAATGTGGAAGGAGCCGGAAAGGGCATTGCCGTATATCGTCGAAAAAGAGGCTGCTACAGCGCCGACTTTATCGTTTCTGATACGGCGGGAGAGGATTGGGGCAAGGTTTGGCAGAGCGGCGAAATCCTCCCGCAGCGGGTATGGAAGGGCGAAATTCAAGCGCCGGATGAAACAAGGCTGCCCGCTGGCACTTCTTCTGCGGAGGCAGCTTGTTCCAGCTGCTTCAGGTCGCGGAAATAGCCGCGCAGTAGCGGGAAGCAGCAGGCAAAGGTCAGCAAATCGGCCGCCGGCTGGGTAAACTGCACCCCGGTCAGGCCAAAGCAGGCGGGCAGAATGAGAATGAGCGGCAGGAAGAAGATGCCCTGCCGGCAGCAGGAAATAAAGGTTGCCTGCCAGGAACGGCCCAGTACCTGAAAGGTCATGTTGCAGATGACAATGAGCGGCTGGAAGATAAGCGCCACGCACTGCGCGCGGCAGGCGAGCGCGCCAATGGCGATGACCTCGGCGTCATCCCGGCGGAACAGCGCCATAATCTGCGGGGCAAAAAGAAAGCCGACGGCACCCAGCACCGTGAGCAGCACAAGGCCGACGGTGAGCGAGAAACGGAAGGCGTGACGGACACGGCCGTATTTTTTAGCGCCGTAGTTAAAACCAACCACCGGCTGGTAACCCTGTCCAAACCCGAGCATGGCCGAGAGCACCAGCATAAAAATGCGCCCGACAATCGACATAGCGGCAACGGCGGGGTCTCCGTAGGCTGCGGCGCTGACGTTGAGCGCCACCGTTGCAATGCTGGCGAGCCCCTGCCGGCAGAAAGAGGGCAGCCCGGTTTTTACAATCAGCCAATAGGTCTGCCACTGGCGGGAAACCTGCCGGATGGAAAGCCGAACCACGCTTTTGCCGCGTAAGAAAAAGCTGAGCAGAATGCAGAAGCTCACGCACTGGCTCAACAGGGTGGCAATGGCCGCGCCGCCAATGCCCAGCCCGAATACAAAGATAAACAGCGGGTCCAGTCCAATGTTGAGAATACCGCCGGTGGCAATGCCAAACATGGAGAGAAACGCTTTGCCCTGCGAGCGCAGAAGATTATTGAGCACAAAGGAGGCGCACATGACCGGAGCGCCGAACAGGATGTACTGGGCGTAATCCCGGGCGTAGGGCAGAATGGTTGGCGTTGCGCCCAACGCCCCCATGAGCGGGTTGAGAAAGAGCAGCCCAAACACCGAAAGCAGCAGCCCAAAGGCGAGGGCGGTGAAAAAAGCGGTGGATCCGGTTCGGTTGGCTTCTTTGTTTTTTTGCTGGCCCAGCAGCCGGGAGATAAGACTGCCCGCCCCCATGCCGAGCATAAAGCCGATGGCCTGAATGATTGCCATGAGGGAAAAGACAATCCCAACGGCGCCGGCGGCGCTGGTGCCAAGCTGTGAGACAAAGGCGGTATCTGCCATGTTGTAGATGGCGGTGGTCATCATGCTGATGACCGTTGGGACCGCGAGGGTTACAATCAATTTTGGGATGGGCGTTTGGGTCATTTTGTTGTATTGCGCCTGTTCGGCGGTGGCTGGATGCATGGTTTAGCTGCCCCCTTTGTATTTGTAACGGAACTCAGTCGATGTTTCGGCCGGTTAAATTATGGTACATGCGGCAGAGATACTCCACAAACTGTTTCTTTTCGGTCTCGGTAAAACCAGAGAGGGAAATGTTCTCCACCTGGTCAAAGTGATACTGCATTTTTTCCTGCGCTTGTTTGCCTGCACTGGTGATGGATATGCATTCGGCCCGGCGGTCCCCCGGCGCCGGTTCCCGCTGGATCAGCCCCGTAGACTCCATGCTGCCGAGCAGGCGCGAGATGGTGGCTGGCTCAATTTCACAGGCGGCGGCAAGCTCCTTTTGCATGCAGCGGTCGCGCAGGGTGAGGAATCCTAAAATTTTTGGCTGTCCGGGTGAAAGGCCCAGCTCCGCCATATAAGGGCGCACCTGGTTGCGCTGTGCATGGAACGCTTTTAGAATGATGAGGTGAAACGGTGTTTTCATGGAAAGGCCCCCGTTAAAACGGCATGGATTCCCCCACACCGCAAAGATTAGCAAGCTAATTGTTATTAAGCTAACTATACTCCCTCCGTGGTTCTTCTGTCAAGAAAAATGCAGGACGCCCGGCATGTAAACAAACGCTTTGCCGTTCATGGCCGAATCGGCAAAACGCTGCATGAATCCCTTGCGGGAAAACGGAAAGCAGCGTCTTCCTTGACCGGCCAGACAGAGTTGTGCGGTTGAAACAGATGCCCGAGCGCGCACGTCTGGCGCACCGGCTACTTTTTGCGCCTTAGAAGCGGGGAATACAGGCCGTTTTTATATGGTTCCGTGTAGGGGGAACCCCGCCGTATACGTTTGCTTGCGTCGTTTGCCCGGCTGTGCTATTATGGATCCAAAAAAGAAAGGGGGTAACCGTATGCGGTTTCGCAGAACGACGGCAGAGGATCTTCCGGCGGTACTCGCCATCATCCGGCAGGCGCAGGAGGCCCTGAAACGGCAGGGAGTTGACCAATGGCAGAACGGCTATCCCACAGAAGCGGATATTCGCCGGGATATTGCCGGAGAAAGCGCGTATGTACTGGAGCTGAACGGGAAAATTGCCGGGACGGCGGCGCTCTGGTTTGCCCCCGAAGAAAGCTACGCCCATTTGAAGGGAAGGTGGAACACCGACGGTGCTTACGCCGTTGTGCACCGCATTGCGGTGGACGACGCCTACAAGGGTCAGGGGCTTGCCGCGCAGATGCTGGCGCACTTTGAATGCCTTTGCAGGGAACACGGCGTTGCCAGCCTGCGTGCCGATACCCATGCGCAAAACCTTTCAATGCGCCGGATGCTTCAGAAATACGGTTGTTCCGAATGCGGCGTTGTCTACCTGAACGGAGGACCTGAAACCGGCGATAAACGCATTGCCTATGAAAAGGTTTTGGCCAGCGCGGGAAATGAGCGGTCGGCATGCTTGGCCGAAACCGAGCCTCAGGAGACAGAGAAATTCACGCGCGTCTCCGCCAAGCTGGTTCATGGCGCACAAGCCTGCGAATTGTATCTGCGCCGGTTTGAGGACCGGGATCTCCCTCTGCTCAAACACTGGCTGCAATGCGCACATGTCCGGCGGTGGTTTGAACATCCCGGCGCTTGGCTGGATGAGGTGCGGCAGCGCACCGGCCGTTATTGCTGGATTCATCATTTTATTGCGGTTTATCAGCAGCGGGCAGTTGGCTTCTGCCAGTATTACCGCTATTCACAAAGCGGAGAGGACTGGCAGGGAAATGTTCCGCTGGAGGGGACCTACAGTGTGGATTATCTTTTGGGAGAGCCTGCCCTGCTTGGCCGCGGACTTGGGCGGCAGATGGTGCAGGCGCTTATTGAAGCAGTCGGCTGCGAGCCGGACGCCCGGCGTATCATTGTGCAGCCGGATCCGGAAAACCTGCGTTCCTGCAATACGCTGCGTGCGGCAGGGTTTGCCTTGGATCTACAGAACCGGCTGTACCGCCTGGAGCTTTCGGAGGGGCGGCGAAACGGTTCGGGGATGGGTTGCGCCCCTGTATAAACACCAAAACGCCCCGCGGTTTTCCGCGGGGCGTTTTTTTACTTAAAGCGGGAGCTCCACCCGGAACACCGTCAGCGACGGGCTGCTTTCGGCGGAGATGACGCCGCCGTGCAGTTCGGTAATCTCTTTGGCAATTGCAAGCCCGAGACCGGAACCGCCGGTGTTGGCTGAGCGGGCGCTATCCAGCCGGTAAAACCGTTCAAAGATGGAACTCAGCTTATGCTCCGGAATCTGAGGGCAATGGTTTGCCACCTCGACAACCGCGCGGCCGCCCTGCTGGTGGATGGATACCGTAAGGCCGGTGTAGGGTTCGCCGTAGGAGAGCGCGTTTTTGAGCAGGTTGTCAAAAACCCGGGAGAGCTTGTCTGCGTCGGCTTCAATCATCAGACGGTCGTCAGCCGAAATGTGGCAGGTAATCCCTTTTTGGGAAAAGGCGGGGTAGAATTCATCGACAATCTGCTGAAGCATCAGCACAAGGTCAAACTGCGTTTTTTCCAGTGTGATGTTTTGCAGGTTAAAGCGGGTGATGTCAAAAAACTCGTTGATAAGCGCTTCCAGCCGCCGGGCTTTTTCCAGCGAGATGTTGGTGTATTTCTGCCGCATTTCCGGGGAAATGTCCGGCTCGTCCCGCAGCAGGGTGAGGTAGCCGACCACCGAGGTCAAGGGGGTTTTCAGGTCGTGCGCCAGGTAGACGACCAGGTCGTTTTTGCGCTGCTCGGCCTCTCTTGCCAGCCGTTCGTTTTTGATGGCGGTGTTTTTAATGGCGTTGAGCTGGTTTTCTACATCCTTGTATTCTTCCGGCAGTTCAATGAGGCTGTCGTCCATTTCGGCAATGGCCCGCACCGAGGGCAGCAGCCGGTCGATTTCCCGGCGGGAACGGCGATCGGTTGCAATGATGACGATGGCGCAGACCAGAATGGTGAGCAGGGCAAATCCCCCGGCGCCCAGAATCAGCAGCTCGTTTTTCAGGGTGAGGTTGTCGTAAAAATAGCGGTCGATTAAAAGCCGAATCTGGTCGTCAAACCAGCCGTCAAACAAGGTGTCCAGCGAAAAATAAAGCACCGTAAAAACGCCGATGGAGATGGTGGCCGCTATGATGACCTGCTTCCAGATGAGCTTTGTCCTAGCCTTCAACTTTATACCCCACTCCCCACACCGTCTTGATGATTTTGGGGCTGCCCGGCGGCTCGTTCATCTTTTCCCGGATATGCCGGATGTGGACCATGACGGTATTGTTGTTGTTAAAATACTTTTCGCCCCAAATGGATTCAAACAGCTTTTCCGAACTGATGACCTGCCCGCGGTTCTCACACAAGAACCACAGGATGGAAAATTCGGTAGGGGTGAGGTTCACCGGCTGTTCGTTGTAGCTGCATTCATGGGTGATACGGTTGATGACCAGACCCCGGAAGTCAATGATGTCACCCGGTACTTCCGCTGCAGTCCCGCCGCTGTACCGCTGGGCGCGCCGGAGCTGGGCCTTGACCCGTGCAACAACCTCGAGCGGGTTGAAGGGCTTGGTCACATAGTCGTCCGCGCCGATGGCGAGCCCCTGGATCTTGTCCATGTCCTCCACCTTTGCCGTGAGCATGATGATGGGGTAGTTGTGGCAGCTCCGGATGCGCCGGCAAAGCTCAAAGCCGTCAATTTCCGGCATCATCACATCGAGAATGGCAAGGTCGGGCACGTGGCGGTTGAGATATTCCAACGCCTCGGCCGGCGAATAAAACTTCGCCACCTCATAATTTTCATTTTTCAGATAAAGTTCCACCAGGTCGGCAATTTCCTTTTCATCGTCAACCACAAGGATTTGTGCAGGCATGTCCATCTCCCTTTTTTGATTTTATAGCGGTGTGCTGCATTGGTTTTTGGGCGCTGCCCCGGCAAAACAGAAAAGCAGCCAGCCGAGCAGGCCTCCAGGCGTATTGTTATCAGGTGGATTATGTTAAAATTCCGGCCCGCCGGCAGGGTAAGCGGTCAAAAGACCTCCGTTCCTTTTGGGGGGCGAAAAAACAGGGGCGGGATAAACGGTGTTGAGCAGCCAACCGGTTTTGCCCCCTTACAGCTCTACCGTGACCAGAAAGCCGTCCACATTGTTCCCGGAAAACTGGTAGGGATGGTTGGAAGGGAGCGGCACCTGATTGGTACCGCCGGAGGCCCGGACATAGTAAATTTCGTAGCAGGCGCCGTCTGCGGAGCATACGCTCAGATGCGGCCCGCCGTAAGGGTACCCGCGGAGAAAATCAATGTATTCTTCCAGGCAGAACCCTTTGGCCTGCATCAGCTCGGCGTGGGGCTTGCCCACATAACGGAAATGCCATGGTTCATGGTCGATGAAGGTGCGCTCCGCTTTTTCTTCCGGATAACGCACGACAAAGCCGTACCGGGTGCAGTTCTGATTCAGCCACTGGTAAACGCCGGAGCCGTCATACTCACGCCCAGGCTGGCGCAGGCCAAAATCCAGTGCATACCCGGTGTGGTGTTCGCTGTGGCCCGGCTTTGCCACCAGACGGGAAGTGCTCAGGCCGGTTTCGGCCAGTTCCTCCTGGTAGAGCCGCCGCTGGTATTCGGTGCTGCGGATACCGCTTATCATCATAACGTCGTCAGCACCGGTTACTTTATAAAAGTCGGCAAACATGCGGTTGAGCGGGTCCATAAGCGCAGGGCAGACGGTTACGTTTTTATCCTTGACGTAGTAAGCGCTGTTTTTATGCTCGTAAATCCGCACGGCGTCCCCCGTGCTTCCGCGAAAGGGGATTTCGTTGTTGACCAGAATCAGGCTGCCGGTATGAACGTCGTTGTCCGGCTTTTGCAGCACGCGGTAGACGATGTCCGGCGAATTGCCGTCAGCGAACGAAATGCCGGTGTCTGAAGGCTGTGGACTGGAAGGCTGTCCGGCGGAGCAGGCGGCAAAGGAGGAAACGGCTGCAAGCAGACAGGCGCCGCAGACCACCAGCAAAAACAGTCCGGCAACGACCCGCCCGGTGCGCAGCCGGTTTTTCTTTCTCATTGTAGCATATTTCCCCTTCCTGTGACATCCTTTTTCGACTGTTTCCAGTATAAGGCAGCCGTAATCCCCAGTGTTTAACCGCCACTTATAAAATTCTTAAGATTTGCTTAATGTTCCGGCAGGTGCTATTGTGACTAAAATTTAGCGGCAAATTAGTGCTATTCTGCCCATAGAATTCCAGGTGGTGCAGTGCTATAATAGGTGTAAATCTGCACGGTGTGAAATGACCGGCCAGCGTGTTTTAACCATGCGGCCGCTGTTAAGCGCGAGATCCGGCCTGCCGGATCCCGCTACAAACCCCGTGCGGAACGCCCATACAACCAAAGGAGGAATTGTTCCATGCAAGGCACCATGACATCCAGTGAATATTTAACCCATGTTGTCACCACCAGCCATACCAACCCCTACGTCCGTAAAACGGCAGACACCTTTCACGGAGTCTACCTTGAGGTGGCAAAGCTTGAACTGAAGCGCCGCGGTCTCCCAAGCGAGGAATTTGTATACAAGCACCTGAAACCGGAGCTTGACCGGCTCCGCAACCGTGAAGATATGGCCGAGTTCAGCATTCCGGCGCTGGTGCGCATTTTAAAAGAGTACCGCGACATGCTTCCGGAGGAGACCATAAAGGAAATTGAGCACGAGCTCATCAACTTCCGTTACTGGCTGGATGAGCCGGGCGAAATCAACGCCTGCTATTTCACCGAAAACCACCAGCCGCTCTACCACAGCGCAGAAATCCTGGTGGGCTCCATGTTCCCGGATGTTGTCTTCCCCTCCAACGGCAAAACCGGCGCATGGCATGCACAGCACGGCAAAACCTTTTTGAACCGCTGGCTGGACTGGCGCGCCCGTTTTGGCTTCAGCGAATGGACCTGCAACTATTATGTGGAGGATATTGTGGCCCTGCTCGGCCTTGTCCATTATGCGGACGACCAAGAGCTCAGCCGCCGCTGCCGTTTGATCATTGACACCCTGATGTTTGACATGGCCGTCAACTCCTACAAGGGGAGCTGGATTGGCTCCCACGGCCGTACCTATACCCGCTACCTTGTTGAGCCGATGTTCGACAACATCAACCCCATCTGCCGCATGTATTTCGGCGAGGGCAACATTGACGGCGACCTTGCGGACTGCGCCATCATGATGGCGATTTACGACTACAGGGTGCCGGAAGCCATCTGCAAGGCGGGCGCGGAAAAGCCCCCGGTGATGATCAGCAAAGAGCGCATGAGCGTCAACACCGAGGACGCCAAAGCCTACGGCATTGACCCGGCGGATTTTGACAACATCATGTTCTTCTGGGGATTGCAGGTGTACGACGCAAAGTCGGTTGTTGACAATTCCTCCAAGGTTATGCTCCCTTCCAACTGGATGAACGAGCGCATCAACGCCTACCGCGAAAAATATAAGCTCTGCGACATGGCCGGCGTTCCCTGTGACGAGGACCCGGATTTCACCGCCATGACCCAGGCCGATATTTACACCTACAAAACCCCGGATTACGCCATGAGCTGCTCGCAGGATTTCCGCAAGGGCAAGCTCGGCTACCAGCAGCATCCGTGGGGTGCGACCTTTGGCGGCCGCGCCGTGGTCTTTACAAACCACCCCGGTTCCATGGAGTATATGGACCGCCCGAATCTCATTGCCGGCAACTGGCACCTGCCGCGCGCCGTCCAGCAGGAAAATGTGCTGCTCTGCATCTACCGCTGCCCGGCGGATTGCATCCGCATGCTGGAAACCCACGCCTATTTCCCGCAGCATGAATTTGACGAGGTCGTTGAAAAGGGCGGCTGGGTCTTCGGCCGCAAGGGCGACGGCTACATTGCGCTGAAATCCCTGCTTCCGGCGGCGTGGAAAGCGCCCGATCCAGCGCTCTTCAAAGAGGTTTACAAAGAGGGATGGGAGAGCTACTACAACAACGCCAAGCCTTATCTCTACCATGCAAACGGCCATGCCAATGTCTGGGTAACCGAGCTTGGCAGCAAAGCGCAGAACGGCGGATTTGACGCCTTTATGGCGCGCTTTGAGGGTGTGGAGATTGTGGGCGACACCTTTGATTTCACCTACAATTCCCCGTCTCAGGGCGAAATGCGTTTTGGCTGGAGCATTCCGCTTTCCATTGGGCATAAAGAGGTTGTCATCAAGGATTATCCCCGCTACGACAACCCCTACTGCAAGGCGGAATTTGACGTCAAGCGGCTGGAAATCAGCGCGGGCGGAAGCACCTGCGTGCTCGACCACGACGCGAAATAAGAAAAGAAGCCCGCGGAATGCCTCCGCGGGCTTTTTTATGGGCAAAATGCGCTGGGCACAGCATGGTTAGAAATCGTGCCGGCTACCACAGTGGGTGCCAAGCCTTTCAAACACTTCAACAATGCGTTCTATACAGGCAAAGTCCGACAGCTCGTGCATTTCCAGAATCGCTTTGATTTCACAGAGCGCCCGGTAGCTGGTCTGTTCGACCAGTTCATGACAGCGGTTTGTATGAAATCCACCCTTGTCCTGTAAAATTTGCAGAATGATTTCCCGACAAAGTTCCATTTTGATCACCTTTTTCAAAATACGCTTATGTGACCTAATCATAACGAATATATGTGGTAAAGTCAAGAAAAAATACATCACATAAACGTATTTAAGGTGAATCATGAAACCTATTCAATATTATGGCAACCGCAACATTGTTGGTGGACGCATCAAACAGGCGAGAAAAGCACGAGGTTGGTCACAAGGTGACCTTGCCGCCAAAATGCAGGTCATGAATATCAATATGGATCAAAAAGTAATTAGCAAAATTGAGCGGAATCAACGCCTTGTGACTGACTATGAGGTGATCTGTTTCAGTCGGGCTTTGGGCGTCAGCAATGATTGGTTGTTGGGAGAATGCGAGGAATAATTTTTGTCTACGATGCTGGGAACACGGCTTGGCGGCAGGTAACCGTTTTGTATGCCTTTCGCGTTTATGTTATAATGACGTTATAAAACCAGAATCGAGGTGGCGCAGTATGGTTCTGTGAACACTGTGTCACGAGCCCTTACTGCAAGGCGGAATTTGACACCAAGCGGCTGGAAATCAGCGCGGACGGAAGCACCTGCGTACTCGACCACGACGCGAAATAACTGGAACATGCCAAAAGCGCAGAGCAACTTGCTCTGCGCTTTTTTGCTGTCTGCTTATTATGAAGGACGGCCCGCACACAAATGGCGGCTCTGACCATGTTCTGCCATTTGCGTATGACGGTGAAGATTGGGGTTTTATGGACAGTGCGAGCCGCCACATTCATATAAGGACAATACATAGTATATAATTTAAATGGTAAAAATACAATAGAAATTTCTAATATATCTTATTTTTGTATGTTGACTTACAATAAGAGCATAGAAAGGGGGGCGAATATATGCCGTTTGTACCAAAAGAAACAAAGAGCAAAGTGAAATCTGCATATAAAACCATATATTTGTCCCAGAGTTTAATTGACAAGGTAAATGCAATAGCCCAAAAGTATCATACCAGTTTTAATAATGTGGTTGTCAGTATGATTGAGCAATGTTTAGAAGAAAATGAAAGATAGAATGAGCCACTTCAAAAGACGTGGCTCATTTTTATACAAATTAAAGGCACGGCGCCGCTTGACGGAACGGTTATGCGTTCCGGGCAGGACAGGCGCAGAAACGGAGGGGATTCTTTTGGCTTGTTCCGAAAGCACCATTGTGGTGCGTTATGCCGAGACCGACCAGATGGGCGTGGTTCACCATGCGGTTTACCCGGTCTGGTACGAGGTTGCGCGCACCGACTGCATCAAGAAAATCGGCATTACCTATGCGGAGCTGGAGCGCATGGGGGTGATGACCCCGGTAGTGGATTTAAACTGCCATTACAGCGGCTCCGCTTATTACGGGGAGGAATGTGTTGTCCGGGTGAGCATCAGCCTGCTTACGGCGGCCCGAATCCGCTTTGATTATGAAATTACCCGCCCCGGGGAGCAAAAGCCCTTTCACACCGGCTCCACCCTGCATGGCTGGGTGGATACCAAGACTTTCCGCCCGGTGAATATGAAACGGCGTTTCCCGGATCTCTACGCCAAAATGGAAGCGTTTGTGGAGCCGCGCGCGGAATAACCCGCACAGGCGAAAGCTGTTGATATCTGCCGTGCAGAATGTGCACGGCTTTTTTGCGTTTACCCGGTACGAAAACAACCCCCCGGAAAGAATCTCTTTCCGGGGGGTTGTTTTATACGAATACGCCGCAGGCGACAAGGGCAAGGCCGCAGACAATGCAGACCCACCCCAGCGTTTTGCAAAGGCGGTTTAAGTCCAGCCCGCGTTTTTTGCGTTCTTCCTCACTTATGGGTCCGTTGCCTGCGAGCAGCCACTCAATGCGCAGGAATAAAAACAACACGCCAATGCAGATGAGGAACACGCCTGCTAAAAAATAACCGTTCATACCACACACCTCCGCTGGTGTGAACACCCGCCCGGCGGGTGCAAGGGTGAACTGGCGTTCCGTTTATCCGTCTTTGTTTTAAGAGTGAGCCCGAATGGTTGATTCCGCTGGGAAGATGGCTGCTATAACCGTTTCTGAGGACGGCGGAGAACAATCCCCACCGCTTAAGAGGCCGCATAACCGGATATGAGGTTCGTGGGACGTTGCATCAGCGGCAGCAGGCCATCAGCGCCGCCACAAACCGCGCGCGGTTCACTTCGGTGATGAATTCCACGTTGGGTTCGGCCTCCGGCGCCAGGACGCATTCCCCCTGACGCTCTCCACAGGTTACAACGTCCAGCGCAAGGCGCCGGGAAGCGGGGAAGAGGGCGGGCTCCGCTTCGTACAGCACGGCGGACGCGTCGTGGATGGGGGTGCCGGGCAGCCCGGCACGATGGTTCTGCACCGTGTAGAACTCCATTAAATCGCCGACCATCCTGCCGTTCCGGGTGCCGAGCGCGCCGAAGCGCCGCACCTCCTCGTCGGTCAGGTAGGCTTTGTGGGTGACGTCCAGCCCCAGCAGCCGGATGGGCACTCCGCTGTGAAGCACGGCGGACGCCGCGTCGGGATCGGCGCCGAAATTGAACTCCGCATAAGGCGTTACGTTGCCGCCCGAAAGCGAACCACCCATGATGGTCAGGTGGTCAATGTGTGGTTTGACCTCAGGATATTGCGCAAACAGCAGTGCAAGGTTGGTGAGCGGCCCTACACCGAACAGAACGGCCGGCTCGCCCTGCGGGAGCCGTTGCCGCAGCAGCTCCACCGCACTGAGCGGGCAGGGGGGCGCGGCCGCTTCTCCCACCGCCATTCCGGCAAGGCCGTCCTCGCCGTGGATATCCCCCGCGGTCAGCGGCGGGCGCTTCAGCGGCTTTTCCGCCCCTTTGGCGACCGGGATCTTCAAGCCGAGATGGGCGGCCAGCCGTCTCGCATTGTGAAAGGTTTTGTCAATGGTCTGGTTCCCCGCGACCGTGGTGATCCCCTCCAGCCGGAAAACATCGGCGCGGGAGGCGAGCACCATCAGCGCGATGGCGTCGTCCAGCCCAGGGTCGCAGTCGATGAACACCCGTTTAGCCATGGTGTTTCTCATCCCATTCCGCCAGCGCCCGGTCGACTTCCTCCCGGGTGGGGATGGACGGCGCTGCCCCTTCGCGGGAGACCGCCAGGGCGGAGGCCATAGAAGCCCGCCGCAGAATTTCCGGAACGGCAAGCCCCTCCAGCAGGCCGGCGACAAAGTAGCCGGTAAAGGTGTCGCCCGCGGCGGTGGTATCGACCACCGGCACCTCAAAAATGCCGTGGGTATGGGTTTGTTCCGCGTCCTTGTAGACAACACCGCGTTTGCCCAGCGTGAGCACAACCTTGCTCTTGGGGTACTGCCGCAGGATGCCGTCTGCCATTTTGTCCGCCTCTGCGGTTCCGCCGAGCGCCTCGCCTTCGACTTCGTTGACCAGGAAGAGATCCACCGCGCCGAGATCGCAGCCAATGAGGTTTTTATCAAACGGAGAAGGGTTGAGGATGATTTTCATCCCGCGTTCATGCGCCTGCTTGATGATTTCCGGCAGGGCACTGATTTCATTTTGGAGCAGGATGTAATCCCCTTCTTCAAAATAGCATAAAATATTACCGGCTAAAATCGGGGTGACGGCACGGTTGGAGCCGGGGAACAGAAAGATGCTATTCTGGCCGTTTTCATCCACCTGGATAATGGCCTGCCCATTTTCCACATTGGCAGTTTCAATCAGGCTTACATCCACGCCGTTTGTGTGCAGAAAGTCCTTGAGCGGCGCGCCGTCGGAGCCAATTAACCCCGCATGGTAAACCTTAACGCCTGCCCGGGCCAGCGCAACCGACTGGTTGAGCCCCTTGCCGCCGAAAAAGGTCTGCATGCTGGCGGCGGTAATGGTTTCGCCCGGTGCTACAATGTGCGGCACATGGTAGACTTTATCGAAATTCATGGAACCAAAGTTGATTATTTTCATGGACTTACCTCTCAGGAAGAAAATGGATGGACCGGCGGTCAGATATCCTTAGTTTAACCCATCTTGGTTATTTTTAGCATAACACAAGTGGATAAATTTGTAAATGAACGGCATTGAATTGTTTTGCCCCTTGTGTTACACTAAAAATGATTTCCTTTTATTCATCAATCCATTCGATACAGCAGACAATGAGGGAGGGAATTTGCATGAAAAACGACCTTTTAAACGGCTTCCGGCTCGGGCGGATGGAGCGTCAGCTCAACATCTACGGCGTCGAGGTGCGGCAGCACGGGGAAATCGTTGCCAAATGCCAGTGGCGGCAGGAGTTCCGCGAACACGTTTGGTCGGTGAGCAAAAGTTTTACATCAATGGGCCTTGGCTTTGCCCTTGAAGAAGGGCTTATTTCCCTTGACGATAAAATTGCCGCTTTTTTCCCGGGGGAGCTTCCGGAGCACCCTTCTGACTGGCTGTTGGACCTGACCGTCCAGCAGGCGATGACCATGAGCATGGGGCAGGAGGTCTGCCCGACCCAGAAGCTGCGGCGGGACTGTATGAACGACTGGGTTCCTTACATCCTCGCACAGCCTATCGCCTACAAACCCGGTACCCGCTTTTATTACACCAACGCGCCGGGCTACCTTGTCTCGGCAATCATCCAGCGCAAAACCGGGCTTACCCTGCGGGATTATTTAGTCCCGCGCCTGTTTGAGCCGCTGCATATTTTTAATCCCCAGTGGGATACCTGTCCGCGGGGGATCACTCTGGGCAGCATCGGGCTGCACCTGACTACCTCGGAACTCTCCCGCTTTGGGCAGATGCTACTCGACGGCGGCCGGTTTGAGGGGCGGCAGGTTGTACCGGAGGATTACATAAGGCTTGCAACCTCCAAGCTCATTGAAAACGCCGGTTCCAACCCCGATCCGGAGTGGGGAGCGGGCTATGGGCTTCAGTTCTGGCAGAACACTGTGCCCAATTCCTTTCGCGCGGATGGGCTGTATGGGCAGTACATTGTGGTTCTGCCGGAGTACGATGCGGTTGTCACGGTCAAAAGCCACATTGAAAACCGTTCTCAGCACGATGTGCTGCGCCTGATTTGGGATGAGCTTTTGCCGGCGCTTGAAGCAAACAAATAGCGCCGTAAAAAAGCTGCCCGCGCCTATGCGGGCAGCTTTTGCGTCACGTTTTGCGGTTTACCGGCGCAGCATGCCGAGGACAATGCGGCTGGAGATTTCGGCCGCCTTTTTCTCAAATTCTTCAAAGGAAACGGTCGCTTCATGTTCCGCCAGATCCGAAATTGAGCGGATGACCATAAACGGCACCCCATTTGCAGCGGCTACCTGTGCAATGGAAGCGCCTTCCATTTCGGCTGCCGCCGCTCCAAACTGTTGGATGAGGAAGTTTTTCAGCGCGCTGTCGTCCACAAAAATGTCGCCGGAGGCAATGGTTCCGTCAATGTATTTGTTTTGGTCGAGCACCTTGTCCGCCGCGGCTTTGAAATCCGCAATCAGCCCAGGGTCTGCGGTGTAGCGGGTCGGCGTTTTGCCGTCGCCTCCGCCCATATAGCCCTTGACATAGCCGAAAGCGGTCATGTCAAAGTCGTGCTGGACGGCGTCGGTGCTGATGACAATATCCCCGACGGCGAGCGACGGGTGCAGCCCGCCTGCAACGCCGGTGTTGATGAGCGCGTCTACCTTGTAGCGGTCGATCATGGCCTGTGCGCAGATGGCGGCGCACACCTTGCCGATGCCGCACTGTGCAATGACCACCTGTTTTCCTTCCAGCAGCCCCCGGTGGAACACAACGCCTGCAATTTCAGTGGTGTCCGCCTGCTGGAGCTTCCCTGTTAAAATTTCAACCTCGGACGCCATTGCGCCGATGATGCCGATGGTTCGTTCGTTTTTCATACCGGTTCCTTTCTGCGCCGGGAATGGCGCACCTGTTTTGTTCCGTTTTATCATAGTGCATTTATGCAAAAATGGCAAGGACTTTCGCCTTGTCAAATGGTTTATATCAGAATACCTGCAAAGGAGGAATCCGCGGCATGTCGCTTGAACATCCGCATACGCCGCTGACCGATTTGCCGGCCGAGGGAGAACAGCCGGTTAAAATGTGGAAGCCGTTTCACATCACGGTGGATGAACACTACAAATTTATTCCACGCCATTGGTGCGCCCGCTTTTTTTCTTACCTTATCAAGATGATTGCCGCCGCCTTTTTTGCCTGCTTTAACTTTATTGCCTACGGCTTTACCGTGAAAGGGAAAAAGAATTTCAAAGGAATTCCGGGCGGTGCGGTCACCATCTGCAATCATGTGCAGGGGATGGACTGTTCGCTTGTGGTCGAAGCGGTTGCGCCCAAGAACCTCTATTACCCCACCATTAAGACCAATCTGGAGCTTGCGTTCCTGCGCTGGCCTATCAAATTCTGCGGCGGCATGCCCATTCCGGAAAGTCCCAAAGCCCTGCGGGTGTTCAACGGCGTGATTCAGGAGCTGCTCAAACGGGGGAATTATGTCCATGTTTACCCGGAGGGGATTTTGTTCCCCTACTATCTCAAAGGCATTCGGCAATTCCAGCGCGGCGCGTTTAAATACGCCTATGACGCGGGCGTACCCGTTGTTCCAATGGTCATCACCTTCCGGGAGCGCCGGGGGCTGCGTAAGCTCACCAACCGCAAACCACTCATTACCATGACGATTTTGGAACCGGTTTATCCGGATACCTCCAAACGCGCCCGCCCGGAAATTGAGCGTCTGCTGTTTGAATGTTACGAAAAAATGGCCGATTTTTTTGACGAACACTCCATGCCGGTTCCGCAGGAGCAGTGCCCGCAGGCAAATGCTTCGGAGGGCGCGGCTCCCCTGAACCAGGAGGAGACGACAGACTCCGCCTCTCCATACCGGAAGCCTGGCAGCGCTGCCGCGGTACAGGACAACCTCTCGACGCTGGCCCCGGCTTTTTTACCCGGAATACGGCCGGTCAAACGGCCTGCTGTACCGGGGGCTGCTTTGCTGAAATACAGTCTTTCGGTCTCATCCGTTCAGACCAAGCAGCTGTTCGGCGTTGCGGTGGCAAATCAGTTCCCATTCCTCGTCGGAGAGGTGGAGCTGTTCCATCAGCGCCAGTGTTTGCTTGGCTGTCCCCCACGGCAGGTCGGAGCCAAACAGGATGTGATCCGCGCCGTGGCTTTTTACAATCCGCTCCGCCTGGGCAGGTTCGCAGAAAGTGTGGGCCATTGAGAGATCGAGCCAGACGTTGGGGAGGCCGACCAGATATTGCTCCACGGCATCGCTGCATTCTATACCGCCCAAATGCGCCCCAATGATGCGGAGTTTGGGAAAGGTTTTGGCAACCGCCGCAATCTGTTCCGGCGGCGCGTGGACAACATCCGACGAATAGGGGTCGCGCCCGGCGTGAAACAAAAGAGGAAGGCCCAGTTCCTCCAGCTTCTCGTAGATGGGCAGCGGCTTTTCCTCACCCACAAAAAATTCCTGATAATCCGGGTGGAGCTTTACACCCTTGAGCCCAATCTGCTGGATGCGTTCCAGCTCCGGTACGGCATCCTCTGCGTCCGGATGAACCGAGCCGAAAAATAAAAGCCCGTCCTTTTGGTTTGCGGCCGCCCAGTTGTTGACCGTCATCTGCTGGGAGGGCTTGGTAGCAATTTGCTGGATTACCGAAAGGGTGACGCCGAACCCGGCCTGCCGTTCCCGGGTGCTGGCAAGGGTGCCCTCGGTATGCGGCGCAATTTCGGAAATTGCGGCGAGCTTCATAAGGGTGCGCTCGGCAATCGCGTCTGGGAACGCGTGGGTGTGGAAATCAATCAGTTGTTTTGGCATAGTACAATTCCTCCAGTGGAACATGAAAATGGACGCCTTTGCGGCAAAGTGTGAAACATGCGGGTTCTGCCCGCATGCAGAGAATGTTTTTTGACTAACCGCTTTGCTGAACTGCCTTGTGAAAGCAAGTTTGCGCCAGAAAACAAAGCCGCGCCGCAGGCGGTGCAGCGGTTCTCGGGCACATCCATAAAATCCGGAAAACAAAAGGGCTTCCAGCTTGGACGGAGAAGCGCTAACGGCCTTTTTTAATGGCGGTACGGATACCGAGATAGAGCAGGTACGCCAGGATGCATCCGGTTGCGTTGAGGAAAAAGTCGTCAAAGCTCACGTCGTTATAGCCAATGGACAACGCGTTTTCCACAAGCTGCAGCAGTTCGATGCAAAATGGCACCAGGATGCAGAGCAGTATCATTTTAGGGGTGCGCGGGTGCCAGATCATGGGGACAAGGAACCCAAACGGCATGAGCATAATCAGGTTGCCGCCGAGATTGTAGAACACCGTTTGCATGTTGTCGGCCAACAATCCGTTTTGAATCATGTTGACAGACCAGACAAACGGCAGGGTGCTGGCGGTGTTCCAAACGTAGCCAAACCGCTCCGCGCTGAAGGTAAACTGCGCATAAAAGAGCGGGAAAAGTGTCAGCGCCGCCACTGCGCCGATATAAGCGGCAAACACGCCGCACAGAATGGTGCGGGAGGCTTTCATGTGCTTGAAGCAGAACAGACGCAGAAGAATGAAAATGGCCAATGCAATCAGCATGGCGTCCGGCACCGAAAGTGCAATATGCCGTGCTGTAAATTCACTGGTAAACGGGACGAATTTATCCATCTGTTTGTTCCTCCCCGCCGGAGAGCCCGGCTGTGCGCTGTTGTTCCAAAACCGGCAGAACGTCGCAGAGCGACTCGCAGACCATCCACGCCAGCTGGCGCAGTTCGTCGGTCGGTTCAATCAAATCCGGCACCATAATGGCGGGGATACCCGCCGCATGCGCCGCCCGGATACCGTTTGCGGAATCCTCCAGCACAAGGCAGTTCTGCGGCTTTGCGCCGAGCGCCTCGGCCGCCTTGAGAAAAATGTCCGGCGCGGGTTTGCTCTGCTCCACCATATCCCCGCAGACGAGGGCGTCAAAATAAGATTCAAGCCCGGTCGCTTTCAGGTGATGCTCCACCGTAGCGCGGGAAGAAGAGCTTGCCACAGCCGTTTTGTAGCGGTTCTGCCGCAAAAAGAGGAGCAGCTCGGGCAGGCCGCGCTTGACCGGCACGCCGTTTTCATCGAAGGAACGGCTCATATAATCCGCGGCGAGTGCACGGAAATGGTGGTAGTCAAAGTCCGGCCCAAAGTAGGCCATACACTCCTGCTCCACCCGCGCCGCATTCATTCCAATGACGCGGTGCAGAATTTCATCGGTAATGGGCAGCTTCATTTCCCGGCCGACCACCAGCCAGCTCTTTTTGGAGAGCGCCTCGGTGTCAAACATCAGGCCGTCCATATCAAAAATAACCGCTTGGATCATGGAATCACCATCTTTCCTGGTTGGATTTCCGCCTGCATTTGGTGTAGACATTCGGCTTCTGAACCGATGAAGCCGTTTCGCGGGCGGGGCAGATTGCCGCGCGCTGTACGCCGCGGCGGTTGTTTATGGGTAAAACCGGATTGTCTTTTTCGGCGTTCCGGCACAGAATAAGGCGGCAGGATTCTTCATAAAAATCCGAATAGGACTTATAAGACAGACGAAAGCCGCCGCGCCAATGTGAGAAACTGCTCCATCTGCAGCTCTTCGGCACGTGCCGTCGGCTTGATACCGCAGTCCGCCAGCGCGCCGGCGACTGCATTTTTGTCAAGGCCCAGTGTTCCGGCGAGGGAGTTTACCAGCGTCTTGCGCCGCTGGGCAAAGCCTGCGCGCACCACCCGGAAAAAGACCGCCTCGTCAAAATCGAGGGAAGGGGGCTTTTGCAGATCCAGCCGGATGACGGCGGAATCCACATTCGGGGCGGGGAGGAAGCTCCCCCGAGAGACCTGGAACAGCAGCTTGGGGGTGCTGAAGTACCGCACCGCAATGCTCACGGCCCCTACGTCCCGGGTGCCGGGCAGGGCACACAGCCGCACCGCCGCCTCTTTCTGCACCATGACAGTAATGGATTTGATGGGCAGCTTTGCCTCCAGCAGCCCCATAATAATGGGGGAGGTGATGTAATACGGCAGGTTTGCGCAGAGCACAACCTCCATACCGGAAAATTCTTCGGCGATTAGGGCTTTGAGGTCGACCTTCAGTACGTCGGCGTTGAGTACCCGCACGTTGTCATAGCCTTCCAGCGTCTCGGCGAGCACCGGGATCAAACGCTGGTCAATTTCCACGGCGACAACTTTGTCCGCCCGTTTGGCGAGCTCCCGCGTCAGCACACCAATGCCGGGACCAATTTCAATGGCCCCTACGCCCGGCGCGGCGCCGCCCTGCTCCGCAATGCGCGGACAGACCGAAGGGTTGATTAAAAAATTCTGCCCCAGCGCCTTGGAAAAGGTAAAACCGTGGCGTGCAAGCAGCTCTTTTATGGCGCCGATGTCGGTCAGGCTGTTCATACTTGAAACTCCGTTTCTGCGCGGGAATGCCGCGCCAATGCCATTGCCCGCCTGAGCGGCGTTTGAGCCGCCCGCCGGGCTTTCGCTCTCCATTTTACCATAAAACGGCGCTGTTTTCAAAAAGAATCTTGCAATCAAAAGGGGGAGACACTATAATAAGCTCAACGGGCCTGTCCGCAAAGGCGGGCGTGCCCACGGCGGAGGGCAAAACGCCTTCCCGCGGGATGGAGGTGCCCTTTATGGAAAGACGTGATAAAATTAATTACTACCTGGATATTGCACAGACGGTATCGGAGCGCGGTACCTGTCTGCGCCGCAACTTTGGCGCAATCATTGTCAAAAACGACCAGATTATTTCCACCGGCTACAACGGTGCGCCGCGCGGCCGGCAAAATTGCTCCGACGTGGGCTACTGTACCCGCGAACGGCTGAATGTTCCGCGCGGCGAGCGGTACGAGCTCTGCCGGTCGGTTCACGCCGAGGCGAACGCCATTATTTCGGCCGCCCGTTCGGATATGATTGGCGCCACCCTGTACCTGGTCGGCGTCAATGCCCGGACCAAGGAGCTGGAGCCGGACATTTCCTCCTGTTCCATGTGCAAACGGCTGATCATCAACGCGGGGATCGATACCGTTATCATCCGCAACACCTCGGAGGAGTTCACCGTCGTCGATGTTGGCGGCTGGATTGAGAATGACGATTCGCTGAGCGGGATGTTCGGCTATTGAGAAGAATGGCTGCCGTCTGTGCCGTTCAGGCGGATTGGCAGCGCCGCCCGCCAGGCGCAGCAGAGGTGCTGTATGGCCGCTTCCTTTATCAACCTGCGCGGTAAGAGAAGCAGGCGGCTTGGCCCGGTGGGTTATGGGCCGTGCCGGGCGGCTGGACAAAATGCAAATAAAAGGAGCATGTTTGTGGCAGACTTAAAACAGGTGGAGCTGTTTACCGACGGAGCATGCAGCGGCAACCCCGGCGCAGGCGGCTGGGGTTGCATTTTGCGCTGCGGGGGTGTTTCCAAGGAGCTTTCCGGCGGCGAACCGGAAACCACCAACAACCGTATGGAGCTGACGGCGCTTATTAAAGGGCTTTCCGCCCTCAAATACCGCTGCAAGGTCACCGTTTACAGCGATTCCAAATACGTGATTGATGCGATTACCCAGGGCTGGGCCAAAAAGTGGCGCGCCAACGGCTGGATGCGCAACAAAAAGGACCGGGCGCTCAACCCCGACTTATGGGAAAAGCTGCTGGGGCTGCTCGAACAGCATCAGGTTGATTTTGTCTGGGTCAAAGGGCATGCGGGGCATCCGGAAAACGAACGGTGCGACGCGCTTGCCGTTGCTCAGAGCCAAAAATACAAATAATCCGCATTGCGGGTGTGGAATATGTGGCATAAAGCTTGTGTGCTGCGTAAAGCCGGGCGGGGAAGCGCGGTTTTGGACTGCTGGATGATTGGCTTGGGCTGCCGGCATTTCCATACGGTATGCAATGTGTTTTGCGTTTCCAGTGGGAATCAAGCGGGGAAGAGGTGCGTCTTACCGGGCGGAACGGGGAAAAATGGATTTTTTGTCCCGAAGATGCGAGATGCCGCCGGTTTGTTCAAAACGGTTGTTTTGGGCATTTGCAAAAAATGTGTTGCAGCATATTGATTTATACACTAAATTAGTATATAATGAAGCCGTAGAAGAAAACATACAAGTTTAATCGGAAAAGGATTGAAAATATATGGAGAAAAAGTTTGTCTATGCAGATAACGCGGCGACCACCAAAGTTTCTGAAAGCGTTTTGAACGCCATGCTGCCTTACCTGACCGAACACTACGGCAACCCGAGCAGCGTTTACAGCATTGCACGCACGGCCAAACGCGCCATTGAGGATGCGCGTGCCAAAGTGGCCGCAGCGCTTGGTGCGGAGCCCCGTGAAATTTATTTCACCTCCTGCGGCACCGAAAGTGACAACTGGGCCATTAAAGGCACGGCGATGAAGCTGGCCGCGAAGGGCAAAAAGCACATCATCACCAGCAATTTTGAACACCATGCCGTGCTCCATACCTGTGAGTACCTGGAGAAGCACGGCTTTGAGGTCACCTACCTCCCGGTTGATTCAATGGGCCTTTTGGATCCGCGGCAGGTGGCGGAGGCCATTCGGCCGGATACCGCTCTGGTCACCATCATGTATGCGAACAACGAAATCGGCACCATCCAGCCGGTTGCGGAGATCGGCAAAATCTGCCGCGATAAGGGTGTGCTGTTCCACACCGACGCTGTGCAGGCGGTCGGCAATGTTCCCATTGACGTCAAAGAGCAGAACATTGACCTGCTCTCCCTCTCCGGGCATAAAATTCACGCGCCCAAGGGCGTGGGCGTCCTGTATATCCGCAAAGGGGTTGTCATTGACAATTTTGTTCACGGCGGCGGACAGGAGAGCGGCAAGCGCGGCGGCACCGAAAACACCGCTTACATTGTCGGGCTCGGCCAGGCCATTACCGATGCGGTCCAAGGCATGGAGCAGAAGGTCGCCCGTGTGACAAAACTTCGTGACCGCTTAATTGACGGGATGCTCAAAATCCCGGTGTCCCGGCTCAACGGCGACCCGGTCAAGCGGCTTTGCGGAAACGTCAACGTTTCGTTTGAAGCGGTGGAGGGCGAGGCGTTGCTGCTCCGTCTGGATTTGAAGGGCGTTTGCGGCTCCTCCGGTTCCGCCTGCACCTCCGGGTCCCTGGATCCGTCCCATGTGCTGCTCGCCATTGGTCTGCCGCACGAGGTGGCACACGGCTCGCTCCGGCTTTCGCTCGGCGACGATACCACCGAGGAGGACGTGGATTACATCCTTGAAGTCCTGCCCGGTGTGGTGCAGACGCTGCGGGATATGAGCCCGGTTTGGCACGGTGAAAAATAAAAGAGACCCAAAGCGGCGCCGGCTTGCCGGCTCTGTTCCAAATAAAACGGATGGATGCACCCGGGCAGTTTGCGGAAAATAAATTTTTTTCGCGCTGAAAGGCTGTCCGTGTTCCGTGTCCCGTAAATAACAGTAGATACCCTGTTGCTGACAGGGCGGCCGACGTGTCTGGCTGCGGCGGCTGAACCTTAGAAAAATGAAAATGGTGCTGAAAGGAGAATAAACCATGTTATACAGCGATAAAGTTTTGGACCACTTTTCCAATCCCCGCAACGTCGGCGAGCTGGAAGATGCAAACGGTGTTGGCGAAGTCGGCAACGCAAAGTGCGGCGATATTATGAAAATGTACTTAAAAATTAAGGACAACACCATTGAGGACGTCAAATTCAAAACCTTTGGCTGCGGTGCGGCGATTGCGACCAGCTCGATTGCCACCGAGATGATCAAAGGCAAGAGCGTTGACGACGCTCTGAAGCTCACCAACAAGGCGGTTGTGGAGGCGCTTGACGGCCTGCCGGCGAGCAAGATCCACTGTTCCGTCCTCGCGGAGCAGGCCATAAAATCCGCGCTGAGCGACTACTACACCCGCCAGGGCATCGACCCGGTTCCGATTGTCGGGGACATTGGCGAGTGTGAGGCCTGTCACCTTGAATAGGCGGGTTATGGTGGCGCTTTCCGGCGGGGTTGACAGCTCGGTCTGCGTCCATCTCCTCAAGGAACAGGGGTACGATGTGAGCGGCGTGGTGTTAAAAATGTCGCCCGCTCATGCGGATACGGTGGCGGCGGCAGAGGATGCCGCCGCCGCTTTGGGTATCCCCCTTTTTGTCAAGGATATGGGAGAGGCGTTTGAGCGCCTTGTTGTCGATTATTTTATGGCGGAATACAAAGCGGGCCGCACACCGAACCCCTGTATCCGGTGCAACCCCACTGTCAAATTCCGCGCCCTTCTGGAAACGGCGGAGGAACAGGATTGCCATTGGATCGCCACCGGCCACTATGCCGGGCTGGAGCGCCGGGACGGCGTTACCTTTTTGAAAAAGGCGGGCTGCCTGAAACGCGACCAGTCTTATATGCTGTACCGCTTGGGGCAGGATGTGCTTTCCCGCCTCATCCTGCCGCTCGCTTCGATGGAAAAAACCGAGGTGCGTGCGGCCGCGGAGCGGCTTGGCCTTTCCTGCGCCAACAAGCCGGACAGCCAGGAAATCTGTTTTATTCCGGACAATGATTACGCTGGATTTATTGAGCGGCGGCTCGGCCCTTCTCCGGAGGGCGATTTTATCTCGCCGGACGGAGTGCCCTGCGGCCGGCACCGGGGCATCCTGCATTACACAGTGGGACAGCGCAAGGGACTTGGCATTGCGCTCGGCGAGCCGGTTTTTATCCGGGAAATTGACCCGGCGGACAACCGCATTTATCTCGCCCGTGCGGGCGGTGATTTGATTTCCAAGGTGTATTTGGAGGATTTCACCGTTCCGACCGGACTGCCCCTTTCCCCGTATTTTACGGCGGGGGTCAAGCTGCGTTCGGTCGCACAGCCTGCCGAAGCCCTGGTTGAATGGAAAGGGGAACGCGCGGCTGTCACCCTCAAAGAACCACACCGCGTGGTCGCCAAGGGGCAGTCCGCCGTGCTGTATGACGGCGACACCGTTCTTGGCGGCGGCATCATTGCGGAGAGCGAATAGGAGGACGCCGTGCCGGAAAAAGAAATGGAAGTGCGAATCCGCCCGGTCCCGAGGACGTGCAATCGTATTTCTGTTGGAACAGCCCAGTTTTTTAAAAACCACCCGGATTGGACAATACTCCTATATAGGATGGAATCAACATGAAATTAACGGAATTTCTCAAACAAAACGAGGCCACCGGCCCTGCACGGTTTTATATGCCGGGCCACAAAGGGCGTTATCCGCTCAACGGCTCGTATGACATTACCGAAATCACCGGGGCCGATTCGCTTTACCATGCGGACGGTGTTCTGCGGGAGACCGAACGCCGCTTTGAGCGGCTGTACGGCGCCCGCACCACCGTACTGAGCGCAGGCGGCACCACCCTCTGCATTCAGGGGATGCTCGCCGCTGTCCGGCAGAAATATGGGGTGCGGCGCATCCTCGCGGCCCGCAACGTCCACGTGGCCTTTTTAAACGCCTGCACCCTGCTGGATATGGATGTGGCTTGGGTATATCCCCGGCCATATGACGCCTTCGGCGTCAGCGGGCAGGTATCGCCGGAGCAGCTCCGGGCGGCGCTTGCGCGGGAAAAGGGAATCGGCGCGGTTTACATCACCAGCCCGGATTATTATGGGATGCGCTCGGATATTGCGGGCCTTGCGGCTGTCTGCCGGGAGGCGGATGTTCCCCTGCTGGTGGACAATGCCCACGGCGCGCATTTAAAATTTCTCCCGGAGGATACTCATCCCATCGCGCTGGGTGCGGCGCTCTGCTGCGACGGTGCGCACAAGACCCTGCCGGTGCTCACCGGAGGGGCGCTGCTTCACGCGGCGGCGGACTTTACAGCAGAGGAGCTGAAAGCGGCTATGGCGCTGTTTGGCTCCACCAGTCCGTCCTACCTCATTATGCAGTCGCTGGACGCCTGCGCGGATTATCTTGAAACAAGGGCGCGCCGGGAATTTGCAGCACTCGCCGCCCGGCTGGACGGTGTGCGCGCCCGCGCGCGGCAAAAAGGGCTGTTCGTCTTTGACAGCGAACCCGCCCGCGTTGCGCTGGGCGGCGTGCCGGAGGAGGGGACAGACTTGGCGGCCTTCCTGCGGCGGCAGGGCGTTGAGTACGACTACTCTGCCGGCGATACCGCCGTGCTCATGCCCACCCCGTTCAATTCGGAAGAGGAGTTCGCCATGCTGGACGCCGCCATTGAGGCGTTTTGTCCCGCCCCAAAGCCGCCCCGGTACGAGCCGGTTTCTCCCGTAATGCCGGAACGGGTTTGTTCCCTGCAGGAGGCGGCGTTCGCACCGGCGGAGGAACTCCCGGTGGAGCAGTGCCTCGGCCGGGTGGCGGCGGAGAGCAAAATTACCTGCCCGCCCGGTGTCGCCATTGTGGCGGCAGGGGAGCGTATTGGCGCCGACGCCCAAAAACTTTTAAAAAAGTGTGGAATTCACCGCCTGAAAGTGGTATGATAAAGACAGGAAGAATCCTACCGTTCACGGGTACTTCCGATTTCATCAAACAAGGAGTGACTCAGCTATGAAAATGATTTACGCGATTGTAAGCAACGACGACAGCCATATTGTCTCTTCGGCTTTGACCAAAGCGGGGTTTTTCGCAACTAAAATTGCGTCGACCGGCGGTTTCTTAATGGCCGGAAACACCACGTTTATGATTGGTACCGAGGATGATAAGGTCGACGAGGCGGTTGAGGTTATCTCCAAGCACAGCAAGCGCCGCACCCAGATGGCGCCGTCCTCTGCCATGTACGGCGTGGGCGTCTACTCCTCGCTTCCGGTAGAAGTTACGGTCGGCGGGGCGACCATTTTTGTGCTGAATGTGGAGCGGTTTGAGAAGATTTAAGTGAATGCGACGAAGCCTGCGTAAAAAGACAACGAAGTGAGAATGAAATGATATTTGGCAATTCGTCCGTAATCGATTTAATCGACCGGGCGGTAAATGGGAATAAGCTCACCCATGCTTACCTGTTCTATGGAGAAAAGGGCCTTGGCAAAAAGGCGATTGCCGCCCATTTTGCCAAGGCTATTTTGTGCGGAGGGGAACACCGTCCCTGCGGCGTTTGTTCAAGCTGCAAAAAATTTGAAGCGAACGCTCACCCGGACCTGACCCTTCTTTCCGGAACAGCAGAAAAAAACGAACTGACCATTGCGAACATCCGTAAACTCAAGGTGGACGCCGCTGTTTTCCCGAACGACGGCGCCAAAAAGGTGTATATCATCAGCGACTGCCAGAAAATGCAGGCGCCTGCGGCCAACGCTCTGCTCAAGCTACTGGAGGAGCCGCCGGAACACCTCGTGCTCCTGCTCACGGCAGACGACCGCGCGAATCTCCTGCCCACCATCGTCTCCCGGTGTATCCCGGTTGGGATTTTTCCGGTGGAGGAGGCAGACTGTGCAAAAGCGCTTGAAACGCTCGGCGGGGTGGATGCTGAACATGCGGCGCTTGCAGCAAAAAGCTGCGGCGGAAACATCGGCAGGGGGCTGGCACTGCTTCAGCCGGAGGATCTTCCGGTGTCGCCGGACGATTTCTGCATGATGCTCGCCAAACGGCAGGAATACGGCATGCTCGCGGCGCTTTCCAAGCTTTCGGGAGATAAGCAGGCCTATCGCGCTTTTTTAGAGGCGCTTTACGGCCGTTTTCGCGACGCCGCCGTGCTGAAATCGGGCGGCAGAAGGCTGCTTTCCGGCTCCAAAGAAGCCGCGGCGGCCCTCATTGGCAGCTTTACCACAAAGCAGCTTTTGGAGAAGCTGCGGGTCCTCTCCCATGCGGCAAAGGACCTGGATGCAAATGCAAATATCGCGGTGCTTTCCGCGTGGATTACCAGCTCGCTCGCCGGTACGGCAGAGGAGCAGGTCATATAAAGGAGGCATTGATGGCTGAAATCATTGGAGTCCGATTCAAAAATGTCGGCAAGATTTATTACTTTGATCCAGCGGGCCTTAAAATAGAGCGCGGTTCCCAAGTGATTGTGGAGACGGCGCGCGGCGTTGAGTGCGGCACCGTTGCGGTCGGCAACCGGGAAGTGGATGACAGCGAGGTGGTGAGCCCCCTCAAGCCGGTTCTGCGCCAGGCTACTGAGGCCGATTTGAAAGCGGTTGAAAAGAACCGCAAAAAGGAAAAAGAGGCCTACACGGTCTGCCTTGAAAAAATTGCCAAACACAAGCTGGAGATGAAGCTGGTCGATGTAGAATACACCTTCGACGGCAACAAGATCCTCTTTTATTTTACCGCGGACGGGCGGGTGGATTTCCGGGAGCTGGTCAAGGATCTGGCCTCGGTGTTCCGCACCCGCATTGAATTGCGGCAGATTGGCGTGCGGGATGAATCCAAAATGATTGGCGGGCTTGGTATCTGCGGGCGGCCGTTTTGCTGTTCCACCTTTTTGGACGAGTTTCAGCCGGTTTCCATCAAGATGGCAAAGGAGCAGGGCCTTTCGCTCAACCCGGTTAAGATTTCCGGCACCTGCGGCCGTTTGATGTGCTGCCTGAAGCACGAGCAGAACGCATACGAATCCCTGCTAAAGATGACGCCCAAGCAGGGCGCCATTGTGAACACTCCGGACGGCAGGGGAACCGTGGTGGATTTGAACCTCCTCACCGGGAAAATCAAGGTGCGGTTGGATACGCACCCGGACGCCGCTCCCTCAACCTATGAGCGGGAACAGGTGAAAACCATCCGCGACAAGGCCATTAAGGTTGATAAAAAAGAACTTAAGGAACTTTCCGACCTGGAAGGATAATTCCACAATTTGTTATTGATTTTTTCGAAAAATATGGTACAATGTAGGTAAATTGAAGGAGGTGTTCCCAATGGCTTATGTAATTAACGACGAGTGCATCAGCTGTGGCGCTTGTGAGGCAGAATGCCCGGTATCCGCTATCTCTGCTGGTGATGGTAAATACGTAATCGACGCAGACACCTGCATCGACTGCGGCGCTTGTGCAGGTACCTGCCCGGTTGGCGCTCCGAACCCGCAATAAAATCAGGCACATACTTTAAAACCCGCCGGTTTTCCGGCGGGTTTTTCTTATGACATAAAAGGGCTGCCCGCGTTTGTTTGCGGTAAAATGGTACCGGAGGAAAATGAGCGGCAAAGGGTGGGAACGATCGTTTGAGAAAACCGAACCGGGACGCTGTAAAAGTGAGAAAAGCGGTTTAGCTGCCCGGCGGTTCAAAAAATATCTATGGACATCCCCTAAAAATTGCGTTATAATGAATGACTGTATAAAACCTTTTAGGAGGAACTGGAATGAACAAGTGCAAACGCCTTTTGGCGGGCCTTATGACTGCGGTTTTGCTGTTTTCGGTCACTGCCTGCTCCGGTGATACGACATGGGTGATGAAAACCGAAGACGACACCCTCCCCGCGGGCGTATATATTGCTTATTTGATGGACGCTTATACCGAAGCTCAGGACAAGATTGATTCCACCAAAGACACATGGGAACAGACCATTGAAGACGTTTCGGCGGAGCAGTGGATTGTCAACCGGGCGGTGGAACGCTCCAAACAATACATTGCAGTGAATATTATGTACGATGAACTCGGCATGGCGTTGGATACTGAAGCGGACAAGGTCATCAAAAACCAGGCCAACACCGCTTGGGAACAGGGTCAGGAGACCTACGAGAAAAACGGCATTGCTTTCTCCTCGGTACAGAAACTTGCAGAAAACAACTATAAGGCGGAAAAACTCTTTAACCATTTCTATGAGGTAGACGGCGTTGAAGCGGTCAGCGAGGAGACCATTCAGGAGTATTTTTACGACAATTACGCCAAAATCCGTCTGATGTCTTTCTCAAAGGTAGACATGAATACCGGAGAGACAAAGGATTTGGACGCCCTCAACGAGCAGATTGACGCCTATATTACCCGGATCAACAAGGGCGAGGATATTGACACCATTATAGACGGATACGTCGCCCAGACCTGGAAGGACTACGGCCTGACCGAGGAGTATTCCCCGGACACTTCGGATGACAGCCGCAACATTACGCTGGTGAATAAAAACGACACGACTTCGGTTCGCGCCGGGATTATTGCAAAGACCTTTGAGCAGACCGAATACGGCGTTCCGTATACAGACGATACCAGCAGCAGTTTTATTTACCTCGCTGTCCGGTATGACTTGGCAAAGGATACCACCGGCCTTTATGAGGACAACCGTGCTGCTGTCCTTTATCAGCTCCGCGGCGATGAGTTTGAATCCAAACTCACCGAGTATGCGTCCGGCGTCACGGTTGAACTCAACCAGGAGTCAATTAACCGGTACAGCCCCAAAAACTTAAAACAGTAAAAAGCTTATAAGCGTTTGCCGTTTTGGGTAAAAAAGATGAAATGTTTTAAACCGACAAGGAGCGGCAGCGTTTTTCGCTGCCGCTCCTTTGCTATGTCTACAAAACAGGTGGCCGTCAACCGCAGTCACGGTTTGCTTTCAGGCTGGAGGCTGCTTTCAAATGGAATTTCTGTGCAAAATGGCAACGACTAATTCCGGCTGGTTGCCTATCCGGAAAGGGATGATGCTGTTGCCGATGCCGCGGCTTACAAGCATTGTGGTGCGATTTTCCTGATAAGTTCCGCCGTCATATTTTGGAAACAAGCCCTGATTTGGGGCAGCGAGCCCTCCGACAAACGGCAACCGGAACTGACCCCCGTGCGCATGGCCGCAGAAAACCAAATCGATCCCCTTTTCCACATATACGTCAAAGGCCTCGGGCCGGTGTGAAAGTAATATTTTATATCCTTTTTGGGCGTCAGCGCGTTCAATCTCCGTCGAAAGAATTTCCGCATTCAGGTCAAACATTGAATCTGATTCGGAGAAGCTGGGGTCATCTACACCAAGGATTTGAATGAATTCTCCATTTCGTTCAATCGTAGCCGTCTGATTGTGCAAAATGGATACGCCGCACGATTCAAGCTGTTTTTCAAATGAAACATATTGTTCGCCTAGCTGGGCTTCGTGATTGCCGGTAACGTAATAGCACGGTGCAATTTCCATTGCTTGTTTTACAAACGAAACAGCAATGTTGCTCTCTGTGTGGTGGGAGTCAAGCAGGTCGCCAGTCAATATAATTATATCAGGCTGTTCCTTTTTCAGAAGACCGATGATCTGCTTGTTGTCATCGCCAAATTCGGCATTGTGTAAATCGGATATTTGAGCAATCTTGAAGCCATTAAACGATGCGGGAATGTTTTTGCTTTGTACATTTACAGTCGTTATCCCCACTGTTCTATTCTCCCATATTGTCCATAGCACTGTGGTGAAAAAGACAAAGGCCAAGACGGCTGCGAACAAAATGATTTTTTTATGGTTGTAAAGCAACAGTTTCATGCTTGGGTAGTTTCCTTTCCGATCAGATAAAACTGCATATCGCTTTCTGATTTACCGCAGGTGTTTTGCCGGTTTATACATTGTAGCATAGATCGGTCATTTTTTCCATTTGTTCCTTGCGCTTGGTAAGGCGGCAGGGGAGCACCGCTGCATCGATCCATAAAATGCTTCTCGATGGATGATAGGTATTTCGCGGAAAGCCGTTTCTCGCCTTGAACGGTTTTAACTCTTTTCCGGGGCCTCGTCGCCGCTTTGTATAAAAACAGGCATATTGTCCAATATTCCCTGCGTAATATTATGGTGAAGAGGTGACAAAATGGAAGGAGTTCTCAGCCAGGCGTTTCGTATCATTGGACTTCCCCGCAGGGAATCCGCAAAAAGTGAGGCTGAAATTCGCAACCAGCAGATTATTGAGGACATTGCGGATGTGCGGATGCAGTTGAAGAGCGCGCACTGCCGGTTTGAGCATGCGCTGGACGATGAAATGGTGGAATCAACCATCTACGAAATTGAATCGCTGGAAAGCCGTTACGGCTACCTGCTCAAGCAGGCGCGGGCGCGCGGCATTCTCTGTGCCTACCAGTGATTTCCGGGAGGAAGACAACTTTGGATGTAGCATCAATTATCGTCACGGTTTATCTGCTTTTTTGCGGGCTTATTATGCTGTTCCTCTGCAAACGGAGCCGGCACCCGCTGCGCACCGGTGTGGTCGGGGCCGCCGGCGGCCTGCTCGCTCTCGGTGGCGTATCGCTGGCAGGGCTTGCGGTCCCGGTCAACCTGTACACCGCCATTGTTGCGGCTGTACTCGGTATTCCCGGTGTGGCAGGACTTTCAGCACTTGCTCTGCTGTGAAAGCACTTGCGCATCAAAGCGGAAAGTGGTATCATAACCATCGCATGGTTATGATACCACTTTTTTGTTTTCCGGGCGATCGTCCCGGAGACTTGAACCATAGGAGGATGGACATTTTGCTGACCTATACCTGGCTGACCGCCTTGGATGAAACGGTCGAACAGTGCTACGCCCTGCGGGAAGAGGTTTTTGTGCAGGAACAGGGGTTCCACGAGGAGTTCGATGACGTCGACGCCACCGCTCATCACCTGCTCGTCACCGAGCAAGGCGTCCCGGTTGCCACCGCGCGGGTTTTCCCGGATGAAGCCGGCTATCACGTAGGCCGTATCTGTGTGCGGAAGGACAGGCGCGGCGGAGGATTGGGCCGCTTGCTGCTCGCTGAGGTAGAGCGTTTCTGCCGGGAGCTGGGCGGGAAACAGCTTGCGCTCGGTGCGCAGCTCCGTGCCGCCGGGTTTTATGAGGCCTGCGGTTTTTGCCGGGTGGGGGAGGAGTTTTTGGATGAATACTGCCCCCACATTATGATGGTAAAAAACCTGTAAAAGCCGGCCTGTCTGGAGAAAAGCGGGAGGCAGGAACGATTGGCCATATCCGCCCGGCTGAAGCGGCTGGGCTGCGGTGCGTGTTGGGCGGACATGCTGTGCGCTTCCTGCCGGGAATACGGCGGCCGGATTTTGCTTAGGCGGTCAGGAATGAGATCCCATTGATTTTTTAGAGCCTTGCTGAACCCGCTTCATGGTGTCAACAGACAGAAAAAAGCCGCCGCACCAAGCGGTGCAGCGGCCCTGTTCCAAATAAAAACGAGCTGGCCTGTAAGCCGGGTTCTGTCGTGTGTGACAATCTATCTTGGCACAGCGTTGCCGCCTGTGCTCGGTGCCACCTGTTGCACTGCTGACCGCCGGACTAGCGGATTCGCGCGTTCGGTGTTGCATCGGATAGGGTTTACAGGCCGGAACAGTCTCCTGCCCCGGCGGTGAGCTCTTACCTCGCCTTTCCACCCTTACCGCGGAAGCCCGCGGCGGTATATCTCTGTTGCACTTGCCCTGAAGTCGCCTTCGGCTGCCGTTAGCAGCTATCCTTGTCCTGTGATGCCCGGACTTTCCTCACGGATTTGCATCCGCGCTGCCACACAGCCCGCTCGTTTTCATATTAGAAGCCAATGTATTCCCCGGTGAGTTCGTAGAGGAATTGTTCCAAAAAGCTGTCCAGCCCTCCGCCAATGCCCAGCAGCGAGAAAAGCCCCGCCGTGATGAGCAGCCACAGGAAAATGCTGACCACGCCCAGGATAATTCCTGCAATGCCAAGCCCCTTTTTGGCGGAACGCAGCGACACGAGGCCGAAGATCAGCGCCAGAATCCCCATTATAAACGAGATGTAGGGAATGCAGCAGAAGTTGAGCAGCAGGCCGACCAGGCCCACCACAAAGGAAGCCACCGCAAGCCCGCTGTTGTCCCGCGGAGGCGGGGGCGGAAAATTGGGATTCCAGGGTGTATACGAATTGTTCTGGTTCATAAACCGCTCCTTTTGTGCAGTCTTAAAAGCTATTGGATTAGCCCTGCCGGGCCGATGTCCCCTATTATAAATCACTTGCCGCAAAATTTCAATCTTTTTCCCGCAGAGCGCCCTTCTTTCGGCCTGAGAAAGCAATTTTCCGCTTCTGAAACGGATGAAAACAACGGTGCCGCCTGCTGGAAATCGGGAGAGACAGAGACACAATTCTTTGGAAGCCTTCACTTTAAAGAGAAATCCTGCCCCCTTTTGCCTGCGCACTGGATGATCTCATATGGCTTATGGGATGATTCGGTTTTATACGGCGTCCTGTTTCATCACCGTAAATCGATTCTATGAGGAGAATATACATGCCGCCCAAAAAGTTTTTATACATTGCCATGGCGGTCCGCCTTGCTGTTTGGGCGGGCATTGCCCTGTTGCTTTTGTTTGGCGACCAGATCATCCGGGAAAATTTACTGCCCTGCTTTTGGGTGCAGAATTTTGGCAAAGAATGTGCGACCTGCGGCGCAACCCGCGCGGTGGTAAGCGTCCTGCATGGCAACTTTTCCGCCGCGGCCGCCTATAATCCGGTGGTGGCGTTCGCCGTCCTCCCCATATTTGGCTTTTTGCTTCTTTCCGATCTTGCGGTGCTGCTGTTCCGGCTGGTGACCAGGCGGCGTTGCCTCAGCCTGTTTGAATACATCTTTGTGGTGTTTGCGGGGCCGCTCGCCCCCCTTACGCCCTGTAAAGGGGAGGCGAGCCGATGAATCCGTTTGCCATCCTCTCCATTGTGGCTGTATTCGCAGCGTTTGGCTGCTTTGTCTGGGCCTTTATCGTGCGGATGAAACCGTCTGCCCGCCGCGCGCGCTTTGCTTTTTACGGCACGGCGGCAGCCGCTTTTGTGTTGTTCCTGCTTTACGGCGTCATGCGCAACTTTTATTAAACCTCCACCTCTTTTTCAAAAGGGGCGGAGGTTGTTTGCAATCGTCCGACGGAGGCGTGCAAAACGTCCGCTCGGAATTTCCAGCGACAGACCGCGGGGTGGCGTAATTCTTTGGGAAACGCGGGTACGGCCGCCGGTTTTTCAATATCCGGCGGTTGGCGTCCTTGAACGGGTATCACATTCCGGAAAGGGAGTTAAAAAAGGGTTATAGTCATAAAAAATTCGGATCCTGATCGGGTGACAGCACATGGGGCAGCTAAATCGCGCACGAAAAGCAAGCGGTGCCGCTTAAATCCTGTTTTGCGGCAAACGGTATAACCTGTCCGGTTTTTGCATATACTGAGGTAAAAGGTTGTCCGAATACGGGCCGCCGACCGCAGGAAGTCTGCAAAACCGAGGAGGTAACACCATGAGGAAGTTCACAAGCACCCCATTTTGGACCGATGAAGCCAAGCCGCTTTGCCAATACCCGTGGCTTGCACAAAATGAACGCTGTGAGGTGCTGGTGCTGGGCGGCGGCCTTACCGGCGCGGTGCTGGCTTATCACTTTGCCGCGGATGGGGCAGACGTCTGCCTGCTCACCCGCACGCCCGTTGGATACGGCGCCACGGCTTACGGTACCGGTATTATGGAATATGACAACAATCTCTCATTGGTACAGCTTGGCAAAAGCATTGGCAAGCAGGCCGCGGTGGACTGCCTGAACCGTTACTGTGACGCTTTGGACAGCATTGAGGCGCTCTGTGACAGTCTGGACGCCGACGTAGGCTTCGCCCGCCGCGACGCTCTGAGCTACACGCCGGATGGCGACCACGGGGATTTTTTCCACACCGAATACCTCATCCGGCGGCACAATGGGTTTGATGTGGAATACCTGGACCGCGCGGCTGCCCGGGACCGCTACTCCTTCCCACTGGAGGATGGGATCCTCTCCAAAGGGCTTGCCGCTGAGATGGACCCGTACCGGTTCACCCAGGCGCTGGTTCAAAAAGCGTCCAAGGAATTCGGCCTGCGCTGTTATGAGATGAGCGAGGCCACCGCCATCGATCTCTCCGGCGGCCGGGTAACGGTGCAGACCAATACCCACCAAACCATCCGTGCGGACAAGCTGGTGCTCGCCACCGGTATGTCTCAAAACGATTACCTGAAGCTGCTTTCGGGGAAGAAGGCGGTCTTTACCGTCGTCACCGAGCCGGTGGATTCGTTTCCGGGGTACGATGGGCGTACCATCCTGCGTAACGATGCGGGCAGCGGGTTCCACATCCGCACAACGCCGGACGACCGTCTGATCATCAGCGGGTCAGACAGCCTGTTTTCCGGCGTTGACCGCCGTTTTGCAAAGCTCTCCGGCCCCGCGCGCCTCACCGAGCTGCGGTATGAAAAGCTCATGAAAACGCTGGATGAAATGTTCTGCGGCATCGGCGGAATTGTCCCATGCCACTGTTTTTCCGGCACCTACGGCTATACCGCCGATATGCTTCCGGTCATCGGCGAACATGAGGATTACCAGAACGTCTACTTTTGTATGGAAAGCGGCCCGGAAAATGCCCTTACCGCCGAAATTGCCGCGGATTTGCTCATGCGGCTTTACCACAACGAACCTTATGAACTCAAATTATTTTCGCCGAAGCGCCGCAGTCTGGCAAGGCGGGCTATCTTCGGCGCATAACCTCACAGGATCATGCACAGCAGCATGGTCTGTACCAGCCGGGCGTACAGCGGCTCCAAATCCTCTTCGGGGACGGGGCTGCTCCGCCCGGCTTTTATTGTATACCCCTCCAATCCGCTTTTTTGGCTGAACCAGTCCTTCAGACTGCCGGGTTCCCGGCTCTGCTCCGGCTCCAGCAGACGGTAGCCGCAGGAATTTGCAATCAGCTCGCTGCTGATTCCGGCAGAGGAGGGGGCGTTTTTCCCAATGGCGGCCGCTACATCTTCGCCCGGCGAACGGAATTCCACCACCCGTTTGAGGTGGAAGGCCGCGCAGAGCCGGGCCAGCGCTTTGGTTTCTGCCTCGCTTTCCGGCCGGCTTCCGGCGCAACCGGTGGGCGAGGGGCGTTCCTTTTGCGCCGCCTCGAGGTCAAAACCAGCGTCAAAATTACGGGTGAGGTCAACGCCGGTTGCCGAAGCGCGCCACGGTTCCCGGGAACGCAGCCGGATATTCCCCGCCAGCCGCCGCAGGTAACCAGCTGTTTCCACCCCGTGCGCCGCAATTTCAAATCCGTCCGGATTGGCCATTGGCAGCAGGATAATCCCGCCGTGGTGAAAGAATTTTGGCAGGTTGCTGGAGGCTTTGATGCCGCTCTGGTCCTCCCCGTCGGTAATATCCCACAAAAACCGCAGCAGCAGGAGGACACTGATGCGGTCGTCCGCTGAAAGCCCGCCTGCAAACAGCACCGGATGCTTCAAATTGCCAATGGCCACCGCCTGGATTTTTCGGCCGCAGCTGCTTTTTCCCACCGGGATTGCCCGCAAGGCGGGGCAGGCGCGCCGCCGTTCCAGCAGCAACCCGGCGAGTGCGTCGGCGCAGGAATCGCCGGAAAATAATGTGTCAAACATGTGCTTCCTCCGAACCGTATTTTTCCCTTTCATGTGCAGGGATTGCAACAATATTATATTGAACCGCGCCGCCTTTTATGTGATAATAGAGAAAAGGCGCTGGATGTGGGATTCCTGGCCCAAGGAGAACGCGGACAGCTTTAATGCCCGGGCATGGCGTCCCTGCCTCTGGGGTGGCGGTGACCGCCGGATGCTGGTTGGACTTTGGCGTGCGTGGCTGAGCAGCCAACGTAAAGCAGAGGTTGTAGCGGGTGGGTGCAGACGCCAGAAAAGCTGTTTGGCTGTGGTTCAGCCGATTGCTCTGCTGGCGTTTTGGTAAAACAGGTCTACAATGGTATGCCGTCTGTGCGGTTTACCACATCCGTAAAGCAAGAAAAAGCCGAAATGGGTACAGCCGGCGTACAGAATTGAGGTTATAGCAGTGGAGAATATGTTTCAAATCCGGAGGGAAACCAAAGAGGATTACCAGCGGGTAGAGGAGCTGACCCGCAGGGCGTTCTGGAACCTTTACGTCCCGGGGTGCAGCGAGCACTATCTGGCGCATATCCTGCGGGATCATGCAGATTTTATCCCGGAACTGGATTTGGTTGCTGAATTGGAAGGCAGTATTATTGGAAATATCATGTATACCAAAGCGAGCCTGACCGACGAGGCCGGGACGGAAAAGCCGATTCTGACCTTTGGGCCGATTAGTGTTCTGCCGGAATATCAGAGGCAGGGTTGCGGCAAGGCGCTGATTGAAGCATCGTTCCGGAAGGCTGCCGCGCTGGGGTACGATGTTGTCGTCATTTTCGGCAACCCGGGCAACTATGTAGGACGTGGCTTCAAAAGCTGCAAAAAATACAACGTCTGCCTGGAAAACGGGAGCTTTCCAACGGCGATGCTGGTGAAAGAGCTGGCGCCCGGCGTTCTGGACGGGCGGAAATGGATTTACCGCGACAGCCCCGCCATGCAGTTTGACGAATCCGCGGCCGAGCAGTTCGACCGGCAGTTTAAGCCGATGGAGAAACGGGTACAGCCGAGCCAGGAGGAGTTTTATATCTACAGTCATTCGTCCCTTCAGGGGTGAAATTGGGCGTCTATGCGCCGTAACCGGATCCAAAAAGACGTCCGCATGCAAAGAAAGGTGAGCAGCTATGAATTTAACCGAAACCACCCTCCGTTCCGAAGTGAAATATGAGGGGAGAATTATCAATCTGCGGCAGGACACCGTCGCCCTGCCGGATGGCCGGGAGGCCCTGCGGGACGTAGTGGAGCATCCCGGCGGGGTCGGCATTCTGCCGCTGGACGTCGACGGCAACGCCTATATGGTGCGCCAGTACCGCTCCGGTGTGCAGGACATTGTGCTGGAAATCCCGGCTGGCAAGCTGGAATACGGCGAGGATCCGCTGGAGTGCGGCCGCCGGGAGCTCATGGAGGAAATTGGCGCCCGTGCAGAGCGGTACACCGACCTCGGCCGGATTTACCCCACGCCCGCTTACTGCGCCGAGAATATCTACATCTACCTTGCAACCGGGCTGAACTTTGAACAGCAGAAGCTCGACGAAGGCGAATTCCTCGACGTAGAGAAAATCCCGCTGCGGGAGCTGGCGGCAATGGCGGCGGAGGGCGCTTTGCCGGACGCCAAGACCCAGATTGCCGTACTGCGCGCTGCCTTCATGGAAGGGCTGCTGTAAAGCCTTTGCCTGCATCTTTCTCTTTTCTTCTGCAGGCGGATCGGGTATAATGAAACTAAGATTTGGAAAAAGCAGGTGAAAGCAATGTTAAACGCAAACAGGGTTACCATTACAATTTGCGGAAAAGAATATACGCTCCAGACCGACGAGGCCCCGTCCTACGTCAAGCAGCTTGCCGCCCGGCTCGACCGCCGCATTGCCGAAATGATGGAGGGCAACGACACCCTTTCTCTCTCTTCGGCGGCCATTCTGGTCGGCCTGTCGCTGATGGACGACAGCTACAAAACCAGCTCGAATATGGACAACATCCGCGGGGAAATCCGCAACTATGTGGAAGAGGCCGGCAAAGCCCGCGCCGAAGCGGATGCCCTGCGCCGTGAACTGGAGGAGCGCAAGCGGGAAATTGAAACGCTCCAGACCGAACTTGGCCTCAAGCAGCTCCGGCTGGGGATAGACGGCGATGTTGAAAAATAGCGCTCCGGAAATCCTGGCTCCCGCCGGCAGCTTTGAAGCGGTCGTCGCTGCTGTAAACAGCGGTGCGGATGCAGTTTACCTGGGGCAGAAGAGCTTTTCTGCCCGCGCTTCCGCCGCGAATTTTGATGCGGACGAGCTCGCCCGCGCGGTTTCGCTCTGCCATATCCACGGGGCAAAGGTTTATCAGGCGGTCAATACCGTTGTTTTTGACGCGGAACTGCCCGCTCTGCGGGACTGCATCCAGACCGCCTGCGCGGCAGGGGTGGATGCGTTCATCGTGCAGGATTTCGGCGTGGCCCGGCTGCTCCGGGAATGGGCGCCGGAGATTCCGCTGCACGCTTCCACCCAAATGAGCGTTACCTCGCTTTCCGGCGTGCTGCAGGCGCATCGGATGGGGTTTAAACGGGCTGTGCTCGCCCGGGAGCTTTCACTGGAGGAAATTCGCGCAATCGCGGAGGGATCTCCCATTGAGCTGGAGGTATTCGTCCACGGGGCGCTCTGTATGTGTGTGTCCGGACAGTGTACGTTAAGCGCTATGATTGGTTCGCGCAGTGCCAACCGCGGTGGATGCGCCCAGCCCTGCCGTCTGCCGTTTTCGGTAAACGGTTCCGGTTCGGCGGACTTATCCCTCAAGGATCTCTGCGCGTTGGAGACACTGCATGCCCTTGCGGACTGCGGCGTTGCCTCCTTTAAAATTGAGGGGCGGATGAAACGCCCGGAATACGTTGGCGCGGCGGTTCGCGCCGTCTATGAAAAGCTGCATGGCGGCGCGCCGGATGTGGAAACGCTCCGTTCGGTCTTTTCGCGCGGCGGCTTTACCAATGGCTATCTGGAAAACAAACGCGGCCGGGAGATGTTTGGCGTCCGCACCAAAGAGGACGTCACTGCCGCGCGGGGAGTGCTGGGGCGGCTTGCGGCGGAAAACCGCACTGTTCTTGCGCGGGTGCCGCTCCAAATGGAGCTCACCCTCCGTGCCGGGGAGCCGGCGGCGCTGAAAGCGACGGATCCGGAGGGGCATACCGCAACGGCTACCGGCCCAGCGCCGGAAGCCGCCCGCACCCGGCCCCTTGAGGAAGAACGCGCCCGGGCTTTGCTTGCAAAGCTCGGCGGGACGCCGTATTTTCTGGCCTCGCTTGATTTTGCATCGGACGGCGGCCTTATGATCCCGGCTTCGGCGGTCAACGGCCTGCGCCGCGACGCAGTTGAGGCGCTGGACGCCTTGCGGGGTGCGGCAACCCCCAAACGGTTTTCCGGGGAGCTGCCTGTTTTTTCCGGCCGTCATCCCGGCGGCGGGGGAAAGCTGCGCCCGCGGTTCTGTTCGATCCGGCAAATGGCGGGCTTCCCGCTGGAGAAAATGGATTTTTACCTCCCGCTTTCCGAGGTCTGCGCCCATTTCAAAGAGCTTACGCCTTACCGCGAACAGCTGATCGTTGAACTGCCGCGGGTTCGTTTTTCCGAAGAAACTCTTATTTCGCAGCTTGCCGCGCTCAAAGCCGCTGGTTTTCAGCGGGTCTGCGCCCAGAACATTGGGCATCTGTTGTTGGCAAAGCAAGAGGGATTTGAAATACACGGCGGCTTTTCGCTGAACATCACCAATTCTGCGGCCGCGGAGGAACTTGCAGCCAGCGGCGCGGTGGATTTGACCGTGTCGTTTGAAAGCAAGCTCGCCCAGTTTGAGCGTCTGCGTTCGCCTGTTCCGGCGGGGTTGGTGCTTTATGGCAGCCTGCCGCTCATGGTGTTCCGCAACTGCCCGGTCAAAGCGCAGCGCGGCTGCAAAGGCTGCGGCAGAGATCGCACCCTGACCGACCGGCTCGGAAACCGGTTCCCGGTCCGCTGCGACGGGGAGGTTGCGGAATTGTTCAACCATCTGCCGCTCAACCTTTCGGATAAGCCGGAGCTGCTGGCCCGTGCCGACTTTGGCGTGCTCTATTTTACCGGGGAGTCCCCGGAGGAATGCGCACGCATCCTTGCGGATTACCAAGACGGCAATCCACCCCGCGGCAGCTTTACCCGCGGCCTTTACTTCCGCGGCATTGAGTAGACAACCAGTCCGCTGTGTGCGGATGAAACGATGAAAATTCCTTTTCTCCGCTGGGCCGCTCGGTTGTGTACCTGCTCTTTCTATGCTATGGCGGGAGGCGTTTGTCCCCGGTTTTGCAGACCGGAGAGACGCTTGCTCTACGCGGCATACCAATGCAGTGCAGCCGGTGCGTCGTTTGGTCGGCAAAGATGGGAAAACCAAAAGAATTGACATCTGTTTACACGGTGTATAGCCGCGCGTTCCTGCGGCGGCATTTCACCCTTTTCATCAGTCAGGAGGACCTATGCAGCTCAATATTATGAAAACCGATCCGCGCGCCAAACTCCCAACCCGCGCCACCGCAGGCAGTGCGGGCTTTGATTTGTATGCCCTGCTTGACGCTCCCGCTGTGATAGCGCCGGGAGAGCGGGTGCGGGTTTCCACTGGAATTGCCATTGCGCTGCCCTCCAATGGGTACGCGGCGTTTGTATATGCCCGCAGCGGGCTTGCCACCAAGCAGGGAATTATTCCGGCAAATTGCGTTGGTGTCATTGACAGTGATTACCGGGGCGAAATTCTGGTCACATTAACCAATATAGGAACCGCGCCTTATGAGGTTGCCCCCTTTGACCGCATTGCACAAATGGTGATAGCGCCTGTGGTGCTGCCGGAGCTTTGCGAGGTAGAGTCTCTGGACCAAACCACCCGGGGAGATGGCGGACACGGCTCGACCGGACGGTAGAAAATTCTACAATATTAACAAATTTTTTCGATTTTTTTATTGAGAATTCCCGACAACGGGGTTATAATAAAACTGTTCGTACCCATTTTGGGGGAAAAATGGAAAGACAATGCGGAAAACCGCGTAAAGAAGTGCATAGAAAGGGGAAAACGGAATGTTTTCACGTGATATTGGAATTGACCTGGGTACCGCGAATACCCTGATTTTTATGAGAGGAAAGGGGATTATCATCCGTGAACCGTCGGTTGTCGCGGTGGATACCCGTACCAATACCGTCCGTTCGGTCGGGCAGGAAGCGAAAAACGTCATCGGCAGAACGCCGGGCTCCATCGTTGCAGTCCGTCCGCTCAAAGACGGCGTTATTGCGGATTTTGAAGTGACGACTGCCATGCTGCAGGAGTTTATCAAAAAGGCGCTTGCCAAGAGCTTTTCCAAACCGCGCGTTATCATTTGCATTCCCTCCGGCGTCACGGCGGTTGAGCGCAATGCGGTCAAGGAGTCTGCGGAGCGCGCGGGCGCAAAAAAAGTTGCCATCATTGAGGAACCAATGGCGGCTGCCATCGGCGCGGGGCTTCCGGTTGCAGAACCGCGTGGCAGCATGGTGGTAGACATTGGCGGCGGCACCTCGGAGGTTGCGGTTATTTCATTGGGCGGCATTGTCGCCTCCCGTTCGGTTCGCGTGGCGGGCGACGAGTTTGACCGCGCCATCATTGATTACTTAAAGAAAAAATACAATCTGCTCATCGGTGAACGCACGGCAGAAAACATCAAATTGGAAATTGGTTCGGCCTGCCCGCTGGAGGAAGAGCTCACCATGAACGTCAAGGGGCGTAACCTGTTAAACGGCCTGCCGGAAAACCTGGCTGTCACATCGGAAGAGGTGCGGGAAGCGCTTCAGGAACCGCTGGAAAAGGTAGTAGAAGCCATTAAAATCACCCTTGAGAAAACCCCGCCGGAACTTGCGGCAGATATTATTGACGACGGCATTATGCTCACCGGCGGCGGCGCGTTGCTGCGCGGCCTCGATGTTATGATTCACGGCGCCACCGGCATGCCGGTCCACATTGCGGAAAGCCCGCTGGACTGCGTTGCCCAGGGCACGGGCATGGTGCTTGAAAACAGCGACAAGCTCTATGACGTCCTGTCAGAAGACACCACGATGCGGTATTAACAAAACCCATACCGCAGCATCAATCGGTTTTGGGAGGCAAAGATGCGCGAATTTTTTCGCAGTCGGTTTTTTAAGGTGATCATCCTGGTGTTTGCGTTGCTGCTGGGATTCATGATTTACGCCATTTCTCAGAACGGCTTCGGCGCCGTTTCCTCACAAATAATTGGCACCGTCTCGGCGCCGTTCCAAAAGCTGTCTTCGTATATTTCGGAGACGGCTACCGATTTTTTCGGGAAATTTGTGAACGCGGAAGAAATCAGCCGGCAAAATGAGGAATTGCGCCAGCAAATTGCAGAGCTGCGGGATCAGCTTGTCGATTACGGCGAAGTAAAGCGGGAGAACGACGTTTTGCGGGAACAGCTCGGCATTAAAACGGCCGATCCCTCGCTGGAGCTAGTTTCTGCTGCCGTTGTCGCGCGCGATCCGGCAGAACAGCAGTTTGGTTCTTTTACCATAGACAAGGGCACCCAGCACGGAATCCACAACCGCGATGTCGTCATCACCTCGGAAGGGCTGGTCGGTGTTGTCACCGAAGTGGGCGCTTATTACTCCAAGGTTACCACTATCCTCAGCCCGGAGGTTAAGGTCGGCGCGGTTCATCCGGATACCGGTGAAGTCGGAACTATTTCGGGTACGGTAGCCCTTGCGGAGCAGGGCGCCTGCCAACTCTCTTACCTGGAAGAGGACAGCCAGATTAAAAAAGGCGACCTTATTGTCACCTCTGGTGCCAGCGGGCTGTTCCCGAAAAATATTGTCATTGGTCTCGCCGGAGAACTGCAGACGGCGGAGCACGGCATTAGCTCTTACACCACGGTTACCCCGGTGTTCGACATAAAATCGGTCAGCCAGGTCTTTGTGGTGACCGGTTTTGACGGCAAAAGCCAGGAGGGCGAAAACGGATGAGGCTCTTCCGCAGGACAACCGTAGAAGTATTCAAATGGGTTGTTTATATTGTCCTTTTATTTGCTTTTTTTGTTGTTCAGACCAGCGTTCCGGTTCTTGCGGTTTTTGACATCCGTCCGGTGCTGGTCGTCGCCTTTGTTGTGGCGGTTTCCATGCAGGAGCGTGAAACCTATGCAATGGCGTTCGGCATTCTGGCCGGTTTTATGTGGGACTTTTCCGCAGGCAAGGTGCCGGGGTTTAACGCCATTATTCTCATGCTCTGCTGCATTGCCATTTCCTTGGTCACCATGTACTTTATGGGCAACAACCCGGTCAACTCCATGCTGTTTTGCATGCTGACAATGGTGGTTCAGGGGTTGTTTGACTGGCTGTTTTACTATGTTATTTGGGGATATACGGACGCCCATTTGGTGCTGCTCCGCTACATTCTGCCCACGGCGCTTTATACCACTGCCGTGACCCCGTTGTTATTCCTTTTGGTCCGGCGGATTCACAACAAACTGGAAAGCCGGACGGAACAATAGCCCCCGGGAGGGAACAAGATGAAAAACAAAAGATTCCGTTTTATTGCTTTGGTTGTGCTGGTTGTCGTTGCAGGCGCTTTGTGTGGTTTTCGCCTGATCGAGTTCCAAATTGTAAACGGCGAAGAATATTTGAAGCAGACCAGCAGCAAGTCCATTAGTGAATACACCGTAAATGCGGCGCGCGGAAAAATTGTCGACCGTTACGGCAATGAGCTTGTCACCAACAAAGCGGGCTATAACCTGGTGTTTGATTACGCTTTTCTCGACGAGGAAACGGCAAATGACACCATTTTGGAATTGACCAGCCTTTTGAGCGAGGCGGACGAAGAGTGGGTGGACGAACTGCCCATTTCCCAAACGCGCCCCTATGCGTTCCTCTCTGGCCGCGACGATGATGTGACCCGCTTAAAAAGTAAACTGGAACTGCAAAGCTATGCGACAGCGGAAGAGTGCATGGTGGCGCTGGAGAAGAAATACAACATTGCAGGTTATTCAGACGAACATGCCCGCACCATTGCCGGCGTCCGGTACGGTATGCTCCTGCGGGATTTTTCCCGTTACAACCGCTATACCTTTGCCGAGGATGTCAGCACGACCACGGTGGCAACCATTGAAGAGCTGAGCTACCGCTTCCCGGGCGTTGCCATTTCGCAGGAGTCGATTCGAGATTACGGTGAAGGCGATGTTGTTCCGCATCTGCTGGGCTCCATTTCTCCGCTTTATCCAACAGACGATATTCAGAGCTACTTGAGCAACGGCTATGCGCTGAACTCCCTGGTTGGCCGCGGCGGCGTTGAGGGCGCCTATGAGGAGGAGCTCCGCGGCAGCGCTGGTAAGGTGCGCATTGAGCAGAACAGCCGCGGTGAAATTATTTCGGAAACCGAAGCGGTTGCCCCGGTGGCGGGCAACTCGGTTATGCTGACCATTGACATGGAATTTCAGAAGCAGGTACAGCAGATTCTGGGAGATTTTATTCACGATTTGCAGCGTAAAGGTGGAAAAGGCAAGGACGTTACCGCCGGTGCTGTCGTTGTACTGGATGTTAAAACCGGCGAGGTGCTCGCCATTGCCAACTACCCCACCTATACCCTGACCGAGATGGAGGAAAACAGCGCTGCCCTTTACGAGGATCCGCTGAAGCCCACCCGGGATCGCGCTCTTTTGGAGGTTTACCGTCCCGGTTCAACCTTTAAAACAGTTACGGCAACCGCCGGCCTGTGTGAAAGCGCAATCACCGGCTCCACAACCTTTTACTGCAACGGCGTTTCCCGGTTTGATTATGGCAATGGGCGGCATCCGACCTGTACAGGGCACCATGGAAATACAGCGGTTGTAAATTCCCTGAAAGAATCTTGCAACGTTTTTTTCTATGAGGTCGGGCAGCTGCTTGGTATTAACAAAATCGACCAATATGCTGCTTATTTTGGCCTTGGGGTGGATACCGGGCTGGAGCTGCCTACGGCAACCGGTTGGGTTGCCAGCCCGCAGGTGGTTCAGGAAATGGGCGGTACATGGGACCAGGGCCAGGTCTGGCAGGCATCCATCGGCCAGAGTGAGACCAAGGTCACCCCGCTTCAGCTCGCTGTTCAGGCCATGACCCTTGCCAACAAGGGCACGCGTTATGAGGCGCATTTGGTCAAATCCATCAACAATTACGATTTGACCCAGACCCTGAATGAAACCCAGCCGGTGGTTGCTTCGGATCTTTCCGGCAATGATGATGTTTTTGACATTGTTCAACAAGGAATGCGTGCGGCGGCGAACCGACGTCCAACCCTTTCTCATTTTGCAGAAGGCGTTGCCATTAAAACCGGTACGCCGCAGGTCACAAATTCCACGACCAACTCAACCACAATCGGTTTTTATCCCGCGTTGGAGGAGCCGGAAATCGCCGTTTCCATTGTGTTGGAACAAGGCGAATATTCGGCGGATATGCTGGAACTCATCATCAATGCTTATAATGACCTCAAAGCGCAGCGCGCCGGGCAAACCACCCCTGTTTCCGACACTTCATCCGCGGTGGAATAAGCGGGTATGCAAAAGAAGTATGGGAAACTTGTTCCTTTTCCACAAAAATCTTTTGACAAATGGCGCAGATACAGGTAGAATATAGGTTGAGGTATCGGATATGGCAAATGTGCTTTTCGTGACGTCCGGAAAAGGCGGCGTGGGGAAATCCACCGTCGCTTCGGCGCTGGGGCTTACCTACGCGGCCAACGGGAGCCGGACGGTGATTGTAGAACTGGATATTGGCCTGCGCGGCCTTGACCTGATGCTTGGCGTCGAAGACCGTGCAGTTTACGATTTGGGGAACATCCTGCGCGGCGAGTGCCGTCTGAGCGACGGCGTCATCCCCGTCACGCCGGATGGTTCTTTGTCCCTTGTTGTCGCGCCTTCTGGGATTTCTTCCCGCATTGATTACGACGACGTTGTTGCGCTTGTCAAAGCGCTTTCCGGGTACTTTGAAACGGTCATTGTGGATGCTCCCGCCGGTATTGGCGTTTCGCTTTTGATTGCGCCGCAGGTTGCGGCTACGGTACTGGTGGTTGCAACGCCGGATCTCATCAGCGCGCGGGATGCCGGGCGCCTGGTTTCCATGCTGGAGCAGTATGGTGCCACGAAGGTACGGCTTGTCATCAATAAGGTCCATCATAAAAAAATTCGGCTCAATGAACTCACCGACCTGGACACTGTCATCGACATGGCGGGCGCTCAGCTCATCGGCGTGGTTCCGGTGGCCGAAGAACTTTCCTCCAGTGCGTTCTGCGGGGCGGGACTGCCCGTGGGTTCGCTTGCCGGAAAGGTGTTTCAGCGCATTATAACCCGTCTTGCGGGCGATTATGTTGAATTACTCATACAGTAAGGGAGGAAGAGAAAATGAACATCGCAGTCATTGCGCACGACTCCAAAAAAGAATTAATGGTACAGTTCTGCATTGCATACTGCGGGATTCTGAGCCGCCACAACCTTTGTGCCACCGGCACAACCGGCAAGCTCGTTTCTGAGGCGACTGGCCTGGAAATACAGCGCTTTCTGAGTGGCAGCCACGGCGGAGACCAGCAGATTTCCTCCCGCATTGCCTGCAACGAAATTGACCTGCTCTTGTTTTTCCGCGATCCTATGACTTCAAAAACCCATGAAATTAACGAGATGAACATGCTCCGCTTATGCGATGTACATAACATTCCGGTGGCGACTAATATTGCGACCGCAGAGGTTTTAATCCACGGCTTGGAACGCGGTGACCTCGACTGGCGCAACATTGTCAACCCCAACCGGTAACCGGGACGCGCTCTGCGCGCCCCTCATTTCAGTGGCAGCCTGCTCCTCAGCTTTCGGTTGAGGAGCTTTTTATGAGCAGAGGGCCAAGCGCCCCAAACGAAAGGAAGTCGTTATGGCAGTTGTTTACCGTGCCCCGCGCGGCACACAGGATATTCTCCCCTCCCAGAGCCACAAATGGCGTTTTGTGGAGGATTTGGTCACCGAGGTTTCACTCCTCTACGGCTTTAAGCAAATCCGTTTTCCCACCTTTGAGCACACCGAACTCTTTACCCGTTCGGTCGGCGATACCACCGACGTTGTGCAGAAGGAGATGTATACCTTTACCGTAGGCGGCACCGAACGCTCCATCACCCTTCGCCCGGAGGGGACGGCGGGTGCCATGCGCGCCGTGCTGGAGCGCGGCCTGCTCAACGAGGCACTGCCGCTCAAGCTCAGCTACATCACCTCCTGCTTCCGCTATGAAAAGCCGCAGGCAGGGCGCCTGCGGGAATTCCACCAGTTTGGCGTTGAGATGCTCGGCTCGGCTTCTCCGGCGGCGGACGCTGAAGTCATCGGCGTTGCGGATGAGATTTTCCGCACCCTTGGCGTCAAAGGTCTGGAGCTGCAAATCAACTCGATTGGCTGCCCGGAGTGCCGCGGCAAATACCACGAGGCGCTCAAGGCTTATTTTGAGGCCCGCAAGGATGACCTGTGCGAGACCTGTCTCACCCGTCTGGAAAAAAACCCCATGCGCATCCTCGACTGCAAAAGCCCTGTTTGCTCCGAAATTGCAAAGGACGCCCCCGTCATGCTCGACTTTCTCTGTGACGAGTGCAAAGATCACTTTGCCGGGCTTCAGAAACGGCTTACCAGCATGGGGATTGCATTTGTCATCAACCCAAAAATTGTCCGAGGCCTGGATTACTACACCAAGACCGTATTTGAATTCGTTTCAAACGACCTTGGCGCGCAGAGCACCGTCTGCGGCGGCGGCCGGTATGACGGGCTCATTGAACAGCTCGGCGGCGCGAAAACACCGGGACTTGGCTTTGGGCTGGGTTTGGAGCGCCTGCTCCTGATTCTGGAGGCGCAGGGAATTGAAATTCCAGAGGATCGCGGTTGTGAACTTTACATTGCAAACATCGGCGAGGATGCTGCCGTCAAGGCGGGCGAGCTCACTAATATGCTCCGCCGGGAAGGCTTTTATGTGGAGTGCGACAGTGTGGGCCGCAGCCTCAAAGCGCAGATGAAATACGCCGATAAAATTGGCGCCCGCATGTCGATGGTGCTGGGCGAGGATGAACTGAAAAACGGCATGGCAAAGGTTAAAAACATGGAAACCGGCGAGAGCCGGGAGCTCAAGTTTGAGGAGCTTTCCGACGCGCTTTACAACCTCGGCGTTGAGGATGTTATCAACGCAATTGAAGCAGAGGAGGACGAATAACCCATGACCGACCATATGAATGAAGCAAGGCGCACCCACTACTGCGGAACCCTGACTGCCGCTGAAATTGGGCAGAAAGTCACCGTCTGCGGCTTTACCCAGAAGCAGCGCGACCTCGGCAATCTCGTGTTCATTGACCTGCGCGACCGCACCGGTATTGTCCAGCTCGCGTTTGGAGACAAGACCGACCGCGCCGTCTTTGAAAAAGCGGGGGAGGTACGCTCTGAGTTTGTCCTCATGGCAACTGGTACCGTTGCAAAACGCGAGAGCGTCAACAAAGACATTCCCACCGGCGAAGTTGAAATCCTGGTGGAGGATTTGAAGATTCTCGGCCGTGCGGAAACCCCGCCGTTTGAAATTACCGAGCATTCCAACGTCAAGGAAGACCTCCGCCTCAAATACCGCTACCTTGATTTGCGCCGCCCGGATTTGCAGCAGAACATCATTATGCGGCACAAAATTGTCAAAGCGGCGCGCGACTTTTTTGACGAGCAGGGTTTTATCGAGATTGAAACCCCGATCCTCATCAAATCCACGCCGGAAGGCGCAAGGGATTTCCTTGTGCCGTCCCGCATCCATGCAGGGGAATTTTACGCCCTGCCGCAGTCCCCGCAGATCTACAAACAGCTTCTCATGGTCTCCGGCTTTGACCGCTACGTCCAGTTTGCCCGCTGCTTCCGCGACGAGGATCAGCGTGCCGACCGCCAGCCGGAGTTTACCCAGATTGATATGGAAATGTCCTTTGTCGATGCAGAGGACGTCATGCAGATGGAGGAACGTTTTGTCCGCACCCTGTTTGATAAGGTGCTCGGCGTACAGATTGCAAACCCCATCCCGCGCCTGACCTATAAAGACGCGATGGAGCGCTATGGTTCGGACAAGCCGGATACCCGCTTTGGCGTTGAAATTACGGATTTGACCGACCTTGTAAAGGGCTGCGGCTTCTCGGTTTTTGCCTCCGCCTGTGAAACGGGCAGCGTGCGCGCCATCTGCGTACCGCAGGGCGCCGCGGCTTATTCCCGCAAGGAGCTCGACAAGCTGACCGAATTTGTCCGCGGGATTGGGGCCAAGGGCCTTGCCTGGGCTAAGGTCAATCCGGACGGCATCCAGTCCTCCTTCAGCAAATTTATGGCGCCGGAGGAACTCGAAGCCATTGCCGCCCGCGCAGGAGCGGGGGAGGGAGACCTTCTTCTCATTGTGGCGGATGCCAAAAACAGCGTGGTTCTGTCAACCCTTGGCGCTCTGCGCGGCGAGGTCGCCAAAAAGATGAACCTGATTCCGGAGGGGTGTTACAACTTCCTCTGGATTACCGAATTTCCCTTCTTTGAGTGGGATGAAGACCTGCAAACCTATGTGGCGATGCACCACCCCTTTACCTCCCCGATGGACGAGGACATCCCCCTGCTGGATACCGACAAGGGCAGCGTGCGCGCCAAAGCCTACGATTTGGTGCTCAACGGGTTTGAAATGTCCTCCGGGTCCATTCGTATCACCGACCCGGTGCTCCAGAAAAAGATGTTTTCCGCTTTGGGCCTTTCGGACGAGGAGGCGCAGCAGAAGTTCGGCTTCCTCACCGATGCGTTCAAGTACGGCGCGCCGCCGCACGGCGGGTCGGGTATTGGTCTTGACCGCCTTGTCATGATTATGCTGGGCGGCTCCAGCATCCGCGACGTGGTCGCTTTCCCGAAGGTACAGAATATGACCGAGCTTATGACCCAGTGCCCCTCCCCGGTGGAAGTGGCACAGCTCGACGAGCTGCACATTGCGCTCAAAACCGAAGAGTAAAAACAGGCAGGCGGAAAATTTCGCCTGCCTGTTTTTAGCTGTGAGGAGTGTTTTATTGCTGCCCGGAGTTTCCGCTTGTTTTATTGGGTGTTGATAAACCAGCAGATTCACATGGTTGATGTGAAATAAAAATTTCTTCTGTCATGCGTTGTGCTTTTTGCAGTTCCTCGATCGTGGTTGTTACCGGATGGAATCGATTTATAGAGAATCCTTCCTAAATATCCATGGATGCGCCTTCCAGCTCTGATTTTAACGGAAATACCGGTAAAATAGGCAGAAAACGCACTGGATATGCTATCATTCTTTTGGTGATGAAAATGATATACCAGCGATTGAGGGACTTGCGCGAGGACAGTGACTTGACACAGAGGGAGCTCGCTGAAAGATTGTATGTTTCACAAAAAACCTATTCCAAATATGAGTTGGGTCAAGCAGCTTTGCCTGTAGAGACTTTGATGATGTTGGCCGATTATTATGGAACAAGCATTGATTACCTGTTGAACCGCACCGACGAAAAACAGCCGTACCCCCGTGCAAAGAAAAGAAAGTAAAAGGTGGCGCATACCATGTTTACCATCCGTGAAGCGCGGGCGGAGGACCTGCCCGCACTCCTTGAGCTTTATCTCCACCTGCACGAAACCACCGTACCGGATCCGGCAAGCCCCGCCATGCAGGAGATGTGGCGCCGCATTGCAGACGACCCGTGGCACCATATCCTGCTCGGCTGCCTGAACGGCGTTCCGGTCTCCTCCTGCGTGCTGGCCGTTATTCCAAACCTGACGCGCGGGCCGCGTCCTTATGCGTTGGTGGAAAACGTCGTCACCGCGGCTGAATACCGCGGCAACGGCTATGCGACCAAGCTGATGGAGGCCGCCGCGGAACTGGCCCGGCAGACGGACTGCTACAAAATCATGCTGTTCACCGGCAGCAAAAACCCCGCCACGCTGGACTTTTACCGGCGCGTGGGGTATAACAGCGTGGACAAGACGGCTTTTATCCGCTGGCTGTAAAAGAGGAATGTGAGGGTGGTACGCAATCCTCACGCAATGAAGTGCGCCGTCTGCCGGGCGGCTTATGACCGTTTTTTCCCGCGTGGCTTGCCGGAGAAGAAGGAACGAAAGGCAGTCAAAAAGGACGGAAAAACAACCTCCGCGAGAAATTGCTCTTTCGTGCGTTATGCCTGGACTGCATGGAAATGGGGGAGAACGCAAGAGAGAAGGCTTTTCCGCCGTCCCGCCATCATAGAGACCATGACGGATTATTTTGCATAGTCGCTGTTAAGGAGCAAATAAGGATGCAATCAAAAAAGGGCGGCAAAACCGCCGCCCGCAATTCCTATTCGGTTAGTTCCACCATGAGCACCACGCAGGGTTCGTCCCCAATGCAGCGCCCGGTGTGGCCTTTGCCCTTGTCGGAAGTAAAGCGCAGGTCGCCTGGCTTACAAATCAGCTTGGTGCCGTCGGTCACCGTAATTTCAAGCTGGCCGGAGAGCACCACGATGAGCAAGCTCCCGGATGCCGGATGCCAGTCCAAAAATGTCCCTGGTTCATGCACATGGATTTTATACGCCGCAGCGCCTTTCCATTCTTCAAGCGCCGCAAGGGTATCAAGCGCCGCAGGCGTCAGATGGGATTCGAGCTGGTCGTCGGAATACTGCCGGTAAATTGCCATGATGAATTGCTCCTTTGCTGTCTGATTGAAGTTTATCATTCTGGGCGCAGCGCCCATTGTTCTCATCATACCAGAGCTTGTACCTCGATGCAAGCGGAAAGGATTTTACAATGCAGTTTTTAGAACATCTGCGTACCGGCTGGCACAAGTGGAAGATGCGGAAACAGCGTAAAAACGCCTGTTCCATTGGCGTCATCGGCGGGGCAGACGGGCCAACCGCCATCTTTACCGCGGATGCGGATACGGATACCGCCGCGGATTTTGACAGGTTGGTGGAGGCCGCTGCCCGGGATATCACCCCTTCTGAAACCCGTATAGAGGATCTGGAACGCCATCTTGTGGAAACCTACCACGCCGTCCCCTTTGAACTGCGGGAGACGGAGTTGGAATGCTTTGAACTCAACCTTGTTTCCGCCTGCTTTCCGAAGTGGCTGGAACCCGCGCCGCAGCCACCGCATGGCGGGCCGCTCTCGGAGGAGGAAACGGCTGTACTCTTTGCCAAATTGGAACAACAGCAAAAACGGGCGCTTAAAATGCTGGAGCAAAAGCAGCCGCTTGAGATTAGAGCTTATGCGTTTCCCATTGTTCAGGGTGGGGAAGAGGCCGGGCGTTATACCGTCTGCATGGAGTGCAGCACCCGTTACATCGCTGCACAGTGCAGCGCCCACACTCGCCTGGAGCCGGAAACGAAACGGGAACTTCGGGAAATTGGGAAAGACCTTGCACGTTACATCGGCGTCACTCAGCAGGATATTGATACCCGTTCCCCACGCCTGATTCAGTACCTTGTTTCTCTCGGCAAGCTTGGATGAATGAGGAAGCAATGAAGCTGGGACCCTCAGGCAGCCTCTTTTGAGAAAGCGGCGTTTGAAACGGTTTCGGAATCAATCAAAATAAAAAAGCATCCGGCGGGCGATGTTGCCTGCCGGATGCTTTTTTATGATTTTGCCCATTCCGCCCAAATTGGCTCGCCGTTTGCAAGGCTTTGGGGGATATCCAATATCCGCTGATTTTTCGAGCCGCGGAATTTGAGCAGCAGGCTCTTTTCTGCTTGTAGAAACCGTCCGTCCACTAAGACGTCGGTCTCGTTGAGAAGAGCCAGTACATCGGGTTCGGTCTCAGCCCGTTTTAAAAGCTGTTCAAAGGTGTAGCCGGAGTAAACCATTACGTCCAGCCCTTTGGCATGAACGGTATGCGCCAGTTCGGCAAGCGGCCCCGGCTGGCAGAACGGCTCGCCGCCGCTCAGCGTTACGCCTTTGAGCAGGGGGTTTTTGGAAATTTCCCCGGCAATGCGGCTGATGTCCACCAGCTTGCCGCCCTCAAAGGAATGGGTATCCGGATTGTGGCAGCCGGGGCAGTGGTGCGGGCAGCCCTGGGTAAAAACCACAAAGCGAACGCCCGGCCCATCGACAACCGATTCCCGGATAATACCGGAGATCCGCAGCATTGACATCTTACAGCATCTCCACCGCAGAGGAATCGCCGGTACTGGTGCTGCAATGCTTAACGCGGTCGTGCTCTTCGGCGCGCTTCGCATTGTTGAAGCGGTCAAGGGTGCCGACGAGGTAACCGGTAATCCGGCGGATGCGCTCAAAACCAACGCCTTCGCCAACGCCTTTGATCGATACATTCTGTTCTGTTGTCATGGTAAACATCCTTTCTGTTTGAAACGCCCGGCAGCCCGTATTCAGGGCTGCCGTCTTTTTTATGGTTGATTCGCCAATCAGGCGTGTACTATCGGTGTAAAAGCTCTGTGCAGGAACCTTAGCGTCCGGTTCGTTATTCTGCTCCGTAAAAGACCGGCATATTGGGGTACATTTTGCGGAGTTCCGCGAGCTTCTCCGGCGGGATCGCCTCGCCTTCGCGCCGTCCGCAGCGCGGGCACACATCCCCGATAATGCCGGTGTAGCCGCAGACCGGGTCGCGGTCAACCGGATGATTGATGGAGCCGTACCCGATGCCGGCCTCCTTCATGCAGCGCACAATGGATTCAAAGGCCTCCAGGTTGTCGCAGGGGTCGCCGTCCATCTCAACATAGCTGATGTGCCCGCCGTTGGTGAGCGCATGGTATGGGGCCTCCTTGCGGATTTTATCGTACGCGCCGATTTCATAGTAAACCGGTACATGGAAGCTGTTGGTGTAATAATCGCGGTCGGTAATGCCCGGGATGCTGCCGAACTGTTCGCGGTCCATCCGCACAAACCGCCCGGAAAGTCCCTCCGCCGGGGTTCCGATAAGGGAGAAATTGAGCCCTGTTTTTTGGGAGGCCTCGTCCATCTTTTTGCGCATAGTGCCCACAATTTCAAGGCCAAGGTTCTGTGCCGTCTGGCTTTCGCCGTGGTGCTCACCGGTCAGTGCTTTCAGGCATTCCGCCAGCCCAATGAAGCCGACGGTCAGGGTGCCGTGCTTGAGCACTTCGCCGACTTCGTCGTCCGGGCCGAGCTTTTCCGAATCGATCCAAATGCCCTGCCCCATGAGGAAGGGGTAATTTTTCACCCGCTTTTTTGCCTGGATGGCAAACCGGGCCATCAGCTGGTCAACGACCAGATCCAGCTTGCGGTCAAGCTCCTCAAAGAAGTAATCCAGGTCGCCTTTGGATTTAATGGCAATCCGCGGCAGGTTGATGGAAGTAAAGCTCAGGTTGCCGCGGCCGTACACAATTTCGCGGTCCTTGTCGTAGTTGTTGGCAATGACACGGGTGCGGCAGCCCATGTAGGCAATTTCGGTTTCCGGACGCCCCTCTTTGTAATACTGCGCGTTAAACGGTGCGTCAAGGAAAGAGAAGTTCGGGAACAGCCGCTTGGCCGAGCACTGGCAGGCCAGCTTGAACAGGTCGTAGTTCGGGTCGCCGGAGTTGTAGTTGACCCCCTCCTTTACCTTGAAGATGTGGATGGGGAAAATCGGCGTTTCGCCGTTGCCAAGCCCTGCTTCGGTCGCAAGCAGGATGTTTTTAATGACCATCCGGCCCTCCGGAGTGGTGTCGGTGCCGTAGTTGATGGAAGAAAACGGAATCTGCGCGCCCGCGCGGGAGTGCATGGTGTTCAGGTTGTGCACCAGCGCTTCCATCGCTTGGTAGGTGGCGCGTTCGGTCTCCTGCGCAGCGTTTTTCAGCGCAAACCGCTGAGCGGCCTCGGCGGTTTCAGCCGGGAGACGTTCCGCAAGGTAAGCGGCCTCTTTGGCGGTGTATCCGTCCTGGTCGGCAAGGGTGGGCTGGCAGTCGAGGCTCTGCTGCATCTTTTTGACAAACGCTTCGGCGTCCTCCGCCCCGGCCAGCAGCTCCAGCGCCTTTGCAAGATTCTGGGTGTAGCGCTTGACATAGGTTTTGGCAACGCCCGGCGCCATGCCGTAGTCGAAGTTTGGGATGCTCTGGCCGCCGTGCTGGTCGTTCTGGTTGGACTGAATGGCAATGCACGCCAGCGCCGAATAGCTTGCAATGTCGTTCGGCTCCCGCAGGTAGCCGTGCCCGGTCGAGAATCCGTGCTCAAACAGCTTTTTAATATCAATCTGGCAGCAGGTGGTGGTCAGGGTGAGAAAGTCCAGATCATGAATGTGAATATCCCCATTGTTGTGCGCTTTGGCGTGCTTGGGGTCAAGAATGAACATGTTGTAAAACTGCTTTGCGCCTTCGGAACCATATTTGAGCATGGTGCCCATGGCTGTATCGCCGTTGATGTTGGCGTTTTCCCGTTTCAAATCGTTTTCGCTGGAATCCTTGAAGGTGAGGTCTTCGTAGACCTTCATCAGCCGGGTGTTCATCTCCCGCATCCGGGTGCGCTCGCTGCGGTACAGGATGAATGCCTTCGCTGTTTGGGCGTGCCCGTCCTCGATGAGGCATTTTTCCACCGCGTCCTGAATCTGCTCTACGGTTGGCTCGGTAACGCCAAGCTCGCCTTCAATGTAGATACAGACCTTGTTTGCAATGTCTTCCGCCATCTGGTGGTCTTTTCCGCCAATGGCCTGTGCCGCCTTGTAAACGGCAACCGTGATTTTATCCAGTTCAAAGGGGACTTTGCGCCCGTCCCGCTTGACGATTGATGTAAGCATTTCTTTACATCCTTCCATACAAGATATTGTGCTCTAAAAATATATCTTCTACATTATAGTGTAGATATAGGGCGAAGTCAATACACATTACAAACTTCTTACCCAAAATGTTATACAAAGAATCCCCATTTTATTTGAACCTTTTTCCCATTGATTTTAACAGTCGAATGTGGTAAATTACATCGTGTTATAGTACGCTTAGCCGGCTGATTGCCTATGCCGCGGGCGTTTCGACATTGCGGGAGCAGCCAATGGTCCGTTCGGATGGATTGGCTGTGTTTTTTGATTGCGGCTCACAAGATGCCGGATATGGGAAAAGCTGCCAGCGTGGATCATGTCTGATTGGTTGCTTCTGTTGGTCACCTGGATCGACTGGGGGAGAACAATATGGCCGCAATTTATTACAAAGACGTCTTTACAGAGGAAGATTATCTGCGCGTGGGCGCCTCTGTGGGATGGCCTGCCGCCGAGCGCGAACAGGTAGCCAATGGTTTGAAAAATTCGGTGCATCTTGTATCTGCGGTGGATGCGGCCAATGACAGTGTCGTTGGTATTGCGCGCTGCGTAGGGGATGGGGGAATGGTCGCCGTTCTTGTGGACGTCGCCGTACTGCCGGATTACCAGGGAAAGGGGATTGGCTCTGCGTTGGTCCGCCTGCTCCTGGAAAAAATAAAAGAGGATCTTCATCCCGGCCAAAAAGTAATGATCAGCCTGATTGCAGCTCACGGCCGTGAAGGCTTTTACCGGCGTTTCGGCTTTGCCGCCAGCCCCGATGAAAATTATGGCAGCAATATGTACCTCTGGTATTTTCGATAACAATTTTTATGCGCAGCCTGCTTTTTTTAGCGCTGTTTTGCAAAACCGGCTCTGTGGCGGTGGGCAGTGCAATTTTTCGGTACAGTGCCAAACAAATTCTGCATCCCCGTTCCAAGGCTTTGGTCCGTGGAAATTCCAATACCAGATGAATTTCGGCGCCTTGTGCGCTGCTCAAAGGATGATACTATGAATCTCTCTGAAAAATTAAAGCGGCATGACCTGTTCCGCACCCTGATTGAACTTAAGGGGAACCCAAAAATCAGCTTGCTTACCGAGCCGCTTTGGAACATCCCTTACAATCTTTTTACACCCTTTGCCACCTTATATATGTATGCCCTTGGCGTCAACGACACCCAAATTGGTCTGCTGCTCACCATTGGCATGTGCTTTCAGGTTGTTACGGCGTTGTTCGGCGGCGTTTTGACCGACAAATTCGGCCGCCGCATGACTACCATTATTTTTGACACCCTTGCCTGGTCGGTGCCCTGCCTGATTTGGGCGTTCGCTCAGGACTTCTGGTGGTTCCTCGCGGCCTCTATCTGCAACAGTATGTTCCAGATTACCAATGTTTCCTGGACCTGCCTTTTTGTTGAGGACTGCGACGATTCCAAACTGGTCAACGCGTTCACCTGGATTCAGGTCACCGGCCTGATTGCCGTCTTTTTCGCGCCTCTTTCCACCGTGCTGGTTGACGGTTTTGGTATGGTCACCGCCGTCCGGTTTATCTACTTTTTCTCCTTCCTCTCCATGACGGCAAAGTTTGTCATCCTCTTTGTCCGAGGAACCGAGACCGAAATGGGCCGCAAGCGGATGGAAGAAACCAGAAACACCTCGATGTTCCGCCTTTTTGTTGGCTATAAGGATGTATTGCGGAAGATGCTGCATTCACCTGCCATGATTTTTGTGGTGGTCTTTATGGTGCTCAACAACATTTACACCATGGTAACCGGCAGCTTCTTCGGCCTGTATGTCACCCAGAACCTCGGCATTTCGGAGACCTATATCCCTATTTTTCCAATGGTGCGTGCCGCTATTATGCTGGTCTTTATTCTACTGGTGCAGAGTGTTTTCAACCGGATGAAGTACCGTGTCGTCATGCCCATTGGCCTTGGGCTTTATGTGCTGAGCCATCTGCTTTTGTTGCTGGCCCCGCCCCAAAACCTTACCATGATTTGGCTTTATACCTTTGCAGAGGCTTTTGCATTTGCATTGGTCACTCCCCGCAAGGATTCGCTCACCGCCCTTTTTATCGACAAAGAAGAGCGTTCCCGTGCATATGGTTTGATGCATGTCGTCATGATCGGCTGCAGCGCTCCCTTTGGCTGGCTGGTTGGCTGGCTTTCCTCCATCAACCGCACGCTGCCGTTTGTTTTTAACATTGCGGTGTTTGCGGTCTGTATTTTGCTGATACTGTTTTCCAAAACCCTTAAGCGGCACGATGATGCGGGGCTTGGAATGGAGTCTGAATAAGAATAGAAACAGATTGTTCAAGCCGGATGCTTTGCATCCGGCTTTTTCGAATGTGGCAGATGCCACTGTCTGGCGTCCCATTGAATACAGCAATTTCACTGCGAAAATAATCATCTTGTTTACAGCAGCATTTTTGTATATAAAACAATATATAATACAAATAGTATTACCAGGATGCATTCTGGAACCGAGCGGTTTGGGAAAATTCAAGCACCAACAGCAGGACAAAATGGTTCGGTTGTTTTTGCCTGAGAAGCACGAAAAAAGTAGCCGTAGTTATTTCTTGGCATATATTGGGATAGAAGGTTCTATTTTCTCGATTGGAGGAATCATATTGACAATTTATCCCAATGAAAATAAATGTGAGCATTGTTGTCCGCGGCCGTGCTGCTGGAAAGTCTGTCCAGTTTTACCAATTTGCGCAACCGGCGCAACCGGCCCGACAGGTCCCATCGGCCCGACTGGCCACACGGGCGCAACTGGTCCTACCGGTGCAACTGGCGCTACCGGTGTTGGAGTAACGGGCCCAACCGGTCCTACCGGTGCAACTGGCGCTACCGGTGTTGGAGTAACGGGCCCAACCGGTTCTACCGGTGCAACTGGCGCTACCGGTGTTGGAGTAACGGGCCCAACCGGTCCTACCGGCGCAACTGGCGCTACCGGTGTTGGAGTAACGGGCCCAACCGGTCCTACCGGCGCGACTGGCGCAACTGGCGTTGGAGTAACAGGTCCGACAGGACCCACCGGCCCGACTGGCCCGACGGGTGCGACTGGAACTGACGGCATTACCGGGGCAACCGGAACGGCAGATACCATTACCATCCGTAATACAACAACGGGAGATCCCGGAACAGATGCCAGCGTAACAGATGTATCCGGTTCTCCAAACCATATTTTAGACTTTGTAATCCCACGCGGTGCTGACGGAACTGATGGCGCGGTTGGCCCAACTGGTCCTACGGGCGCCACGGGTGCCACCGGCGCAACTGGGGTTGGAGTAACCGGCCCAACTGGTCCTACGGGCGCCACGGGTGCCACCGGCGCTACCGGAGTCGGAGTAACCGGCCCAACTGGTCCTACGGGCGCTACGGGTGCCACCGGCGCAACTGGGGTTGGAGTAACCGGCCCAACTGGTCCTACGGGCGCTACGGGTGCCACCGGCGCAACTGGGGTTGGAGCCACCGGCCCTACTGGTGCCACTGGCGCTACAGGCGCCACCGGTGCTACAGGTGCTACCGGCGCAACCGGAACCTGCAGTTGTCCCTGCCGCTCCAAAGGCGAAATGATTGTAAACGGTGGAATGGAAGCCTTTACCAATAACATTCCAACTGGCTGGTCTGCAAACGTCTCAAATTTGGTTGCAAAGGTCGGGCAACAGGGCAGAGTACACTCTGGTGATTTAGCTGTTAACCTGGAAAACGGTGCTACTTTGTATCAGGAAGTTGCGGTAGAGGCCGGGTGCTACCATCAGCTCTCTTTCTTTGCCAGAGGAGAGGGCAGCCAGGTTGGCTTTACGGCTAAAGTTCTTTATCTCAATGCACAAAATCAGCCAACACAGGGGCTTCTCATTCAAGTGCGGCAGCAGGATCTGGTGACAAGCAATCGTGTTTTTGCCTATTTCCAGGGAATTACCATTGCTGCTCCCGCAAACACGGTAAAGGCAAGAATTGAGTTTACCGTAAATGCTGATGGCGGCCAGAGCATGGATTTGGACGACGTTTCTTTCTCGGTAGCCTGATGTAATACAGCTGTTCAAAATATGTAACTTCGGAACCTTCTGTGAGAAAGTGAAAAAGAGTCCACACGAATCATTGTAAAAGCAGAAAACGCGGAGCCTCCCAAGAGAGGTTCCGCGTTTTTGGCGTTCCACGCAGAATTGACGGTGAGATCAGAGCGGGGACGCCCAGCACGGCATATGCCGGAGCTGTTGGGTTGATGGAGAGGGGTTATTCGCCGTCCGCCCAAAAGGCCTCGCGCCCCGCTTTGCGCAACGGCGCAATCAGGTCTTCCCCCAGCGGAACCAGCTCCCGGTTTTGACAGACTCCGGCGCTGAGCTGAATGTCGGGCAGGGTACAGCGTCCGCTCTCCCACTGAATGCAGTAGCATTCGTCACAATAAACTGCTTTCATAAACAATTACCTCTGCATATTTTTAAATAAAAATACTAACAGTATATTTATAAAATTATTTAGTACATATAAGTACTGTACAAAAGCAAAAAAATAAAACTGTGCTAAATTGTATAGTACAAAAGGGTACTGGGGGTGGAGCTTTGTATTTTCAACGTCTAAAAGACTTGCGTGAAGACAAAGATCGCACCCAAGAACAAATCGCCAATATTTTGGGAATCAGTCAAACGGTATATTCACGGTATGAACGTGGCTTTCAACCAATTCCGCTCCGGCATTTAATTAAGTTAGCCGATTATTATAATACATCGGTCGACTACATTTTAGGCCGAACAAATTACAATGGACCACCTATACAACGAAACATTTAGAACTAATCAGTTCTAACAAGGCCATCATAGCATAATCATGTGGTATTGTCAATAGTATTCATAAGTACTAGTTGAGGAAGTTGGAAAATGTATTTTCAAAGGCTGAAAGACCTAAGGGAAGACAATGACCTGCGACAGCAGGATGTTGCGGCTGTTTTGGGCATTTCCCAAAGTTTGTATTCGCGGTATGAGCGCGGGGAACAGACCATACCAATGCCTTATTTAATAAAGCTCGCTGATTTTTACCACACCACCACAGACTACATATTAGGCAGAACCAACCAGAATAAACCGGTTGAACCCTAAGCAGGTCGTTTTCGTTTATGCGGCCTGCTTTTTTTGCGAATAAAAACATAAGCAATACTTCTTATTTGTTTAAAAAACAAGCGTAAATTTTATTAGTACAAAAGACAGCGTTGACGAAGGAAAGGACAAATATATAAAATATATTAGTTTGACTTGTTTTAAAAAGTTAAACTAATAATATAAGAATTAATATTGAAAACAGATCAAGCTAAAAGGATTGTTTATAATTTTTGCGCTTATAAAACTTCAAAAGCAAAAAAATACTTATAAAACAAAACCACTGCAATGAAATTGGGCAGAGAAAGCGGGGACGCTTTTGCAAAAGGTTGAATCTGGTGGCAATCTGCGGTAAACTATACAGGTATGACAAATAAAGTACGAGAGGGTTTACCATGGTAGAAAGTTTTTTTGAGGTAGCAAGCCAGGTCTTTATCCTGTTTTTGCTGGTCGCAGTCGGCGTTGCCTGCGGAAAAATAAAAATGCTCAACCACAATGCGGTCAAAGGAATTGCGGATTTTGTCCTCGCCTTTGTCATTCCCTGCGTCATCATTCAGTCTTTCCAGCGGGAGTTTGACGCCTCCATGCTCGCCGGCCTGGGCATTGCCACCCTTGCGGCGCTTGCGGTGCATGGCCTGGGCATTCTGCTTGCCCACCTGATTTTTCACGATAAAAACGAAGCCCGCCGGCGGGTGCTGCGCTTTTCGGTGGTCTTTTCCAACGCGGCTTACATGTCCCTGCCGCTTCAGCAGGCGCTGCTGGGGGAGGACGGGGTTTTCTACGGGGCGGCCTATGTGGCCATCTTCAATCTGCTTCTCTGGAGCTACGGCTTGGTGACCATGAGCGGGGATAAGGAAGCCCTGGCGCCCAAAAAGCTCATCTTTAATCCCGGTGTTGTCAGCATTGTCATTGGGCTGGCACTTTTCCTCGGCTCGGTTACCCTGCCGGAGATCATCCGCATCCCCATCGGCCACCTCGCGTCGCTCAACACCCCGCTGCCAATGATCATCGTGGGTTTTTACCTTGCAGACGCGCACATCCTCAAAGCGCTTAAGGATGTACGCGCGCATCTCTGCATGCTGCTGCGGCTGATTGTCATCCCGCTGGCCACCCTTGGCGGCCTGTGGCTCTGCGGTGTGCGCGGCACCCTGATGGTTTCGGTCGTGGTTGCCGCCAGCGCGCCGGTCGCCGCAGCTTCCACCATGTTTTCCACCAAGTTTGATCAGGACACCGAGCTTTCGGTCAATCTGGTCTCGATCTCCACCCTGTTTTCCATCATCACCATGCCGCTGATTGTCAGCCTCGCCCAGATGCTCGCCTGACGCAATTGACAGAGCTTGCTTTGGGCTTCTGCATGAATTGATCCGTTACGTCGTTTAACGGCACGCGGAGTTGGTCCGCGTGCCGTTTCTGTTTTATCCTGCCAAATGTATTGGCGCTGCTTTTTGTGCGGACTGCCGCCGTGAAAAAGGTTTGCGTCCCAGTTTTGGTTCCGCGAAAAAAGCAGGCGGAGCATGCTCCGCCTGCCGGATTTTTCGGGCGAAAAAAAACGCCCGCATTATTACGCAGACGCCTTTGTCAAATGGAAAAACGATTCACTTCAAACAGCCTGCCTTGTTCGACAGGATTCTGTCTTTTCTTAGGATGGTTGTAATTATAATACGGGTTTTGCAAAAAATCAAGAGGTTTTTTACAATTTGTTAGAGGTTTGTAAACGGTTTGTGTTTTTTGTCTAATTTTGATGAAAAATCCGCCTTTGATTTTGTGCTCAAACGCTTTTGCAGCTCCCGGAATCAGACACGGTTTTGGAATACCGTCCGGTTTGCGGCTGCAGCGCTGATTTCCCATTGTTTTACCACCGGAATTTCGCAGCCTGTCCAAACCTGCATCGCAGCGGAAAGCCGTATTTGTTTCATCAGAACCGGAAAGCCGGCGCTTGCTCCGGTATCCTGTTGGGCAGTCTCCAACCCTGGCTGAAACGTGTATCTGTTTTCGGCCCTGTCCCATCGTTGGAGATTGCGTTTCTAAAAGGAATCCCCGGCACTGTCCCGTTCAGCCTCTTCCAGCGCCGCGTGATAAGCCTCTAAAATGTTGTGCTCCAAATACTGCCGGGATTCCACCGAAATTGGGTGAACAATGTCCCGAAAGACGCCGTTTTCTTCCCGGCGGCTCGGCATGGCCACAAACAGCCGCTCCGGTCCCTGAATGACCTTAATGTCGTGAATGGCAATTTCGTCGTTGATGGTCACCGAAACCACGGCGCGCAGCCGCCCCTCGGTGATGAGTTTGCGTACCCGAATGTCTGTTATATTCATGGTGTGTCCCCCTTTTCTGTATACAGTTTTGAACGGAAATCCAAAAATATACAGCAAAACTGGCCAGGAGTGGAAAAGCGTGCCATTTTTTTGTTTATTTACCCATAGGAATGTACTATAATGATAAACAGATAGAAAATGATTGTCAAATCTGATAGGCGCTGATATATCATCTATTAGATGATATTTTCTCTGCAATGGGCGGCGTTATCACCGCGGGCATGGATTCCCGCCAGATGAAAGGACGGTTTTTCCGTATGACGACCCAGCAAGCAAACCCTTTGAAGGGGAAGAAACACCTCCACTTTATTGGCATTGGCGGTTCCGGCATGTTTCCGCTGGTGCAGATTCTTCATTCACAAGGCTATTTTATCACCGGTTCGGACAACAATGAGTCCGATATCCTCAAGCTGGTGCGCGGCCTCGGCATTGAGGTTGCAATGGGCCAGCGTGCGGAAAATATTGCGGGTGCGGATTTGATTGTCTACACCGCCGCCATTATGAACGACAATCCGGAGCTGATCGCGGCAAAGGCAAGCGGCGTGCCGCTCATGGAGCGGGCCGATCTGCTCGGCCTCGTCACCGGCTGGTATGACAACGCCATCTGCATTTCCGGCACCCACGGCAAAACCACCACCACCGCCATGCTCACCCAAATCATGATGGACAACGGCAAAGACCCCACCGCCGTCATCGGCGGCAAGTTGAAGCGGATCGGCGGTTACGGCCGGGTGGGCAAGACGGAGGTTATGGTTTGTGAGTCCTGCGAGTTTTGTGATCATTTTTTAAAGCTCCATCCGGATATTGCGGTGATCCTCAATATCGACGAGGATCACCTGGACTACTTTAAAAATCTTGAGAATATCATTGCGTCCTTCCGTAAATTTGCCGGAATGGCCGCCAAGGCCGTTTTGATCAACGGGGACGACGCCAATTCCCGAAAGGCGGTTGCCGGGCTGGAAGCGGAAAAGCCGGTGATCACCTTTGGCCTCAGCGAACAGAACACCTATTATCCGGCCAAAATCACCCCGCTTGGCGGCACAAAGCAGTCCTTTGTGCTCATGAAGCAGGGGGAAAAGCTTGTGGACATCACCCTTAACATTCCCGGTATGCATAATGTGCTGGACGCTGTTGCCGCCTGCGCCGCAGCGCTCACCGCCGGCGTCCCGGCGGAGGGGCTTGCCGCTCCTCTTGCGGATTTTTACGGCGCGGGCCGCCGTTTTGAGGTGCTGGGAGAAGTCGGCGGCGTCACCATTATGGACGACTACGCCCACCATCCCGCCGAGCTCCGTGTCACGCTGGAGGCGGCGAAGAAGCTGCCCTTTCAGCGGGTCTGGGCAGTGTTCCAGCCCTTTACCTATTCCCGTACCAAGCTGCTGTTCAACGATTTTGTCGAGGTGCTCCAGATTGCCGACCGGGTTGTCCTGTCCGAGATTATGGGTTCTCGTGAAAAAAACACCTATAATATTTATTCTAAGGATCTCTGCGAACAAATCCCTGGCAGCGTCTGGTTCAATACCTTTGAGGAGATTAAGGATTACGTCCTCGCCAACGCTGAGCCGGGCGATATGGTGATCACCCTGGGCTGTGGGGACATCTATAAGGCCGCTAAGCTGATGCTTGGCATTCAGTAATTTGACCGAAGCAGTGCGCTGCTCCAGCAAAACCCCGCATAAAATGGATTGGTACGTGTCCATCCGGCTGTTACTGCATCTCTCCCGGTGTTCCGAGAGGATCGGCGCGTGGGTATGCAGAATCCGAACCGTTGAAAGCGACCTGTTGGAGCGGGAATGGTGCCATGTGCCTAAGCGGAACGGCTTTCTGTGCGGGAAACGGCCGATTCAAAATTGCTGCGTTCATTTTGAATAGTCATCGTGCCATTTTGGGGATATGGCATGGGGTATGAACCCAATTCAAACAGAAAAAGGGCGCAGAATGCGCCCTTTTTTGGAAAGGAGAAATTACCGTGGAATGGAAACTGCGCAAATGGCGGCTGGGGGATGCTCCTTCGATTGCCCGATTCGCCGACAATGAAAAGATCGCGAACAATCTGCGGGATGCTTTCCCGCATCCATATACCCTGGCCGATGCGGAGAGGTACGTCAGCTCCTGCCTGGACGCCGACGAATCCGCCGGGTTTCAGCGGGTAATTGAGGTCAATGGGGAGGCCGCGGGGAATATTTCCATCCAATGCGGCAGTGATGTTTACTGTAAATCTGCCGAGCTTGGTTACTGGCTGGCCGAGCCGTATTGGGGACAGGGGATTATGACAGCCGCCATCCGGCAAATTTGTAAAGAAGCCTTTGCACGGTATGACATTGTCCGCATTTACGCCGAACCGTTTGCGCGCAATACAGGTTCCCGCCGCGCGTTGGAAAAAGCGGGTTTTGCGCTGGAGGGTGTCCTGCGCCAGAGCGTCTGCAAAAATGGTGTGTTGGGCGATTCCTGCGTCTATGCTCTCCTGGGTGCGGTGGAGTAACCGGGAATACCGGCAGATGCAGCGGTGCAGAACGAAATAGACACCGGATGCTTCCTCTGCCCGCCGCAAAAAGGGGATATTTCCCTTTCACTGGCCCAAACGCCCGAAAGATATGGCAATGCTTGTACATCACTTGTTCCCAGCCCGTGCTCTGTCCATCAGCTGTGTCATGGCCGCTTTTCGGATGGAGCGGTTACCGGGTGGGAACCGATAAACTTAGCTGTTTGAATGAAGTCTATTGCATCCAAAAGCCCCGGCTGGAATCCCAGCCGGGGCTTTTGGCGGTGTTATATCGAGAAAAATTAGGTGTTGAGAATTTTAAGGCCGATGGTTTCTTCTGGTTTCGGGTAATAGACCAGCTTGTATTCCGAGGAATACTCCCCGGCTTCCAGAATCAGGGTCAGTGTTTCTGCCCCTTTGATGTCCGGCAGCGGGTAGCGTACCACCGGGCCCATCTGGTTTTTGTTCGCTTCCATTGCCTTGTAATCCCAGGTGAGCAGCGGAATAACCGTTTCGCCAATCCGGATAGAGACCTTGACGTCGCCCGGCTTCACTGCGTTCATGCTGTCGTTGAGCATCCAGAGCTCCGCATCAAAGGTTTCTCCGGCGTTGTAACTGAACTTTTTCAGCCGTGCGCTCGCAAGAACCGGACGCAGGGAGGCTTTTACCGCATAGTAGGATTTTTTCGGCGAGCTGGGGTAGTTGAGCAGCGAGTTGTTCGCCACCGTTGGCCACGGCTCGTTGAAGCACCAGTTGAGCGCCATGGAGCAATAGGGCTTCTGCCGTCTGGACTCTTCAAAAATACACTTGTAGCCCTCGCACTGGGTCCACTGGCTCTTTTCAATCATATCGTCGAGCGACTTCGGCTCGCCCCAGTAGAACCGCAGCATGTCAATGCCGCTCCAGGTGTCCCCGGGGAGCCATGCGTCAAATGCGTGGTGCGCCGTTGTAGACTCGGTCTGCACCAGCGGAAACAGTTTTTCCTCCGGAAGCGCTGCAAGCAGGCAGTCCTTGTTCGCAATGGAGGGCACTCCGAATTCGGTGTAAGCGGTGAAGTGGGAACGGTTCATTGCCTCGTATACCTCTTCGCCGGTGCGGAATTTAAAGATATAGCAGCCGTGCGCCATCCCGTAAAGCGGGGAGGTGGCAATAAACGGGCGCTCCCGGTCCATTTCATAGCAGAGCTTGTTCAGCAGCCGCAGGGCATAATGCTGGTCGGTCATACCGGACCAGCTGTTGAACAGCTCGTTGCCGCCGCACCAGAGCACAAGGCTGGTAAAGCCTTTGAGCCGCTCAATGAGCGCCGTCGCTTCGCTTTCCAACACCTTCAGGTAACGGTCGGAATTGTAGTAGTTGTTGCAGGCGAGCGGGAACTCCTGCCAAACCATAATGCCGTATTCGTCACACAGTTCAAAGAAGATGTCTTTGTCGATAAACGCGCCGCCCCAGCAGCGGAACAGGTTCATGTTCGCCTCTTTGGCGAGCTTGATCTGCGGCAGATAAGTCGTGCGGGTGACCATGCCGGGGAAAATTTCCGGGTTCACCCAGTTGGAGCCTTTGGCAAAGATGTTGACGCCGTTGAGCCGCAGCTGGATCGGCGGCGTGCTCCGGGTGCGGGGGAAGCCCTGCGGCTCGTCCCAGGCGCCCTCGTTCATAACAAGCTCCACTGTGCGGAAGCCGACCCGGCCGATCCGCCGGATGCTCTCGCCGCGCTCGTCATCCAGCGCTGCCTCATAGCGGTAAAGGGCAGGCTCACCGCAGCCGTTGCACCACCACAGCTCCGGATTATTTACAGTAAAGGTTACACAGTCGCCCTCGCCGGTGTAGATTTCGTCGCCGTTCGGCGCAAGGAACCGCCATTCCACCGGGCCGTCCCCAGTGCGGTCGGCACAGAGGGTCACCTCAGCGCTGGAATAATCCGGCGCCAGCGTGTAGCTGACAGACGCTTTTTTCAAATAGCTCTCAGCGCGGGTTTCAATGTAGGTCTCCTCCCAAATGCCGAGCGGGATCAGACGCGGGTGCCAGTCCCAGCCGTAGCTGACGGCCGGCTTGCAGCACTGCTGCGCCTCGTCGCGGGTATCCGGGTAGGCGCCGGGATTCTTCGGGGTGGGGTAGACGAGGATTTCCAGCTCCGCGTCGGTACCCAGCCATTTGGTAATTTCAAATTCCACCGGGCGGAACATCCCCTCCTGGTACAGGATGGTCTCCGCCCCAATCCGGATTTCAAACTCGTAGTCAATGCCGCCGCAGACGAAATACGCCTTTTCGTTGGAGGCGCAGGTCACGTTTTTTAGCGGCGCGCGGTACAGCCAGTAGGAGTCTTCCATCCAGCGGTATTCCTTAAAATTAAGGTCGTATGTATAATCGGGCAATTTTTTTGCTTTGGCCCAATCGAGCTGAACAGCGCCCGGTACAGTGGCAGGCACAAACTCTTTTGGGATGTCTCCTTTCTGGGAACATGGACCGACCGACCAGTTGAGACGTTGCTGCATAAAAAATCCTCCGTTCCATTTGCAAATCATGTTGCTTTTCAGGATAGTTATTTTCGTGTCCATTATAACCAATCGGCCCTTAAAAAACAAGCCGATTCAGCGCTTTCTCCGTTTTTCACCAATTTAAGTCTTCGTTATGGATCAATTTGTCAAAAGAGAGGATCGTAACGAAAAATTGTGCTGTTGCCTTTTGCAAATGTTCTGCGAAAGCGTATACAAAAGTATCCTCTTTATGATGTGAAAGACAAAACGCAGAAAGAATGGTTTCGGCGTTTGTAACCACAGTCTACGGTAGCATCTGTAAAACCGATGCCACAGAGGGAATTCCCTGGAAGTCCCCGGTGCATAGCTGGGAGAAAGCCCTGTATTCCAAAAGAAATACAGGTGTACCAAAAAACGCCCTCCCACCGGGAAGGCGTTTTTTGGAAATAACAGCTTATGCGACACAGACGTTGACCGCGCGGAGTTTCCGGCTGTTTTTCGGATCCGGCTCGGTGTCAAAGGTCACCCGTTGGCCTTCGCTCAGGGATTTATACCCTTCACCCGTAATGGCGGAGAAATGGACGAATACGTCGTCGCTTCCATCGTCGTTCGACAGGAATCCAAAGCCTTTATCTGCGTTAAACCATTTTACAGTACCCTTATTCATATGAGGTACCTCCTAAATAAAATTATACTCTTGAACAAACAAAAAACTCACATGTTTTGTAAGCCATCCGTCAAAACAAATAACTTACAAAACATGTGAGTTCAATTTGAGCGTTTCGAATACATTCACAGCATAACAGGTATAAAACGGTTTGTCAAATGCCATTTTGAGAAAACGGCTGTATATGCTTGCTTGAAAATCTGCCGGAAGCCAGTGACAGCAGGCTTCCGGCAGATTTTTCAGGACCGGTAAAATTATTTTTCGTAGAACTCTTTGACCGCCGCAAAGAAGGCGTCAATGTTTTCCCAGCTTGAGAGCGGCGGAATGTCACAGCCGGAGGAAATTACAAAGTTCGGGTAGCTGTGGCAGGCTTCCAGCAGCTCAAGGGTTGCCTGGCGAATGGACTCCGGCGTTCCGTTGCGGAACTGGGTGGACGGGTCGATGTTGCCCATCACCACGGTGTCCGCCGGGATATGCTTGACCATTTCGGTCATGTCGATGGCATTACCGAAGTGATATGCACCGGCGCCAATGGTCAGGATGCCGTCGATCATCCGGATAGTCCCGCCGCCGCAGTTGTGGTAGATGACAATAAAGCTGTCGTCCTGCACCGCTTCCACAATCTTCTGCATGTAAGGCACCGAAAATTCATCGTTGAGGGCGGGGGAAAGCAGTCCGGCGAGCGGCTCGGCAATGACAACGCCCTGCGCACCCACGTCTTTGTACGCTTGGCAGTATTGGATGAGAAACGCAGTCGCCTTTTCCAGTACGGTGTGCACCATGTCCGGGTCGTCATAGCAGTAAATCATCGCCTCCGACACGTCGAGCAGGCGGCCCGCCAGCGAAAACGGCCCAATGACCCCCGCAAAGACCGGCCGGTCGGTGATGAGGGTGCAGGCTTTCTGGATGGCCTCAATGTAAATCCCGGTGCGCCCGGCGCCAATTTCCGGAACCTCCAGCGCGTCGGCCTGCTCTTGGGTTTCGATAAGATGGCCGAGCACGGTCGGCACCTCGTCGTCCGCCACCCGGATGGTCGAACCGAACGCTTCCGCCTCCAGCGAAAGGTCCATCATGCTCACCGAAGCTGCCGCGTCGGTGCGGTCGGCAATCATCTTCATGCCTTTGGACTGCATGTCGCTGCTTGAAATCAATTCTTTGACGCCGATGTTTAAAAGCTGGATCGACGGAAAGGAAAGCACTGGCATTGCCTTTTTAACCGGGGCCGCTTTTAAATCTTCAAGCCACTGTTTCATATTCATATCTGGTCACTCTCTCTATCGTTACTTGGGTTTTGGCCTTTTTACAAGCATAATGATACACGATGTCCCGGTCCGCATTCTTGTAAAATTGTGTGATGTTTAGTAATTTCTTATGGGATTGCGCGCAAGTGTCCAATCCATCGCTCAGTCCACCGCCGTATTTCCCGGCCTTGTTGCACGGCCTTCCAAACAGGCCAATTCCTGCCGTATCCTGGTTTCTTCCATTCCAGAGCCGCCCCTCTTGCACTTTTTTGTCGAATGCGGTATTCTTAAAGCAGATTTTCCGTGAAGGGTGGCGAAGGATGTGTCGGCGTTTCAGCAGGATTTTATCATGCGTGAAATTGAACTCATAGGGCGGTTTTATTCCCGCGTTCTGTTCGGCCGGGAGACGGAGCAGGAGCAGCAGGAAGTACGGCTCAACGTCCTTTCGGAAAATTATCTTCCGTACCGTCTGCGCAGGCTTGTCGATGAAGGCAGCATCAATGAGGCGGAAAACGAGCTGTTTGAGGCCATTGAGGAACATCCGCGGATGGAGTATTTAAGCGCCGCCTTTGAATTTTACCGCCGTCTTTCGGAGCTTGACCCGGTCTACCTGAAGCAGTGCGGATTTTCAGAAGAGGAAATTGTAGAGGGGCTTGCGGAAGTCAAGCGTATTTACCACATCACAGAATAAGGAGGCGTCTTTGTGAAAGCAAAACAAGTTTGGCAGGATTTTAAAAAGTTTGCCTTTAAGGGCAATGTACTCGACATGGCAGTCGGTGTTATCATCGGCGGTGCGTTCGGTAAAATTGTCAGTTCGGTGGTCAACGACCTAATCATGCCTCTTTTCGGCTTTCTCACATCGGGAACCGACTTTAAGGAGCTCAAATGGGTGCTCAGCCCTGCTGTGGTTGAGAGCGGGGCGGTTGTAAAAGCGGAATCTGCCATTTTGTACGGCAATTTTATTCAAAATGTGGTGGATTTTCTGATCATTGCCATTTCCATTTTCTTCTTCTTAAAGCTGCTGACCCATACCCGCAAGAAAAAGGAAGAGGAAGAAAAAGCCGCACCCAAACCGCCTACCGAGGCAGAACTGCTCACCGAAATTCGTGATTTGCTCCAGAAACAGGCCAAAGCAGATCAACCAAAAGGGGAATAGAATGCAAAAAGAACCGCCGGAACAAAACCGGCGGTTCTTTTTGACTGATTTTAACAAATTATACAAATATAATATAAAAAAGTTTAAACTTATGATATAATAAATACATCGATTCGAAATGGGGAGGGATTGTATGAACAAGTTTGGATTTCGCACACTGGTACCTGCCGGGATTTTAGCCGCTGGCCTGCTTTGCTTTTGTGCTGTGGATCTTATCTGGATTCTGTCAGGCGGCGGATGGGATTTGTCCGGAAGAATGGCCGCCGCGTTTGTGCTGCCGTTACTTCTTCTTGTTCTGTACCTGGTGGCCATGCGGCTGAACCGCCGTATACCTGCGCTTGCCACTGGAATAGGAGCCGCCCTTTATCTGATTCCCTGCTGCTTCCTCAAGTTTACGGTCTGGCCGGTTATTACCCCCTTCTTTCTGGGAAGCAACCTGAACGGTGACATTCGCAGCTTAATTTATTGCACCCGCGGCCTGTATGACGTTCAAAAGGCAACTCCTTTGGAGCTGACAAGTTACAGTTTGGGCATAGCAGGCGGCCTGCTGGTCATTGCAGGGCTTGTGTCCGTTGTAGCTTGCTGTGTGAGCGTTGTGTTTGCCCACCCTGCCGTAAGCAAAAAGGCAAGCGGTTCCCGGTACCGGTTCCGGCGGGCAGACCTTCCGGCGATTATCGCTTTTGGTGCCGGAGCTTTGCTTGTGTTCAGCTTTGCCCTATGGCCGGAGCGGGCACTGTATTCCTATTACGATTCGCCTATGCCATTTTACGAGAATACAATGACCTGGCAGAAATGGTGTGGTTTGGGGCTATTGTTGGTGGCTGCGGTGTTTTATCTGGCTGCAAACCGACTGCGCAGCCGGGGCGGAAAGGCATGCTGTTCATTACCGTGTATTGTCTATTTCGCTGTCACTCTTTACCCCAACGTGGCGGCATTTTTTGGGGCGGGAAGAATTGGTCACTGGAGTTTAACCGGGATTTTTCCTGGCGGCGCTGTTGGAGACGGTGTGTTCAACTTGCGTTATATGCTGAAAGAAATGGCCGCACATACTTCCTATCCAACCCTTTCTCCCAATCCGCTCGCGTTGGTGTGGAGTATTGCGGTGGGTTTGATTGTTCTGACCGCCCTCGGCATACAGGCATGGCGCAGCCTGCAGCGTATTGCCGAAGTGCTTCCGGAAAAGCTGAAAACTCCGTCGCGCCGCCGCTGGGTGCGGTTGCTTCCGGCAATGATGGTGTTGCCGGCGATTGCGGCAGAGGCGTTCTCCTGTATTATGAAGTGCCAGTTTGACCGTGGCCTGGGGAACCGGATGATTCCCATTCTGCTTGCCAATCAGCTTCCAAGCTATTTTTTGCTGGTGGGATTGGCGATTTTGTTCTGCATAGCTGCGGGTATGAAATCCCGCGCCGCTTTTACGGTGGCCGCCTGGCTGTTTGGCGCATTTCTAATGTTGGTTTGCGTGATCAATGTGGAAGGAATTCGGCCGGATCATTTCAGCCAGGATATCACACAGTATCAGGGGTGCTTTTTACGTATTTCTATTGATATATTCATCGGCATCTTTCACCCGCCGTTTTATTCACAGCAGCCGGTGGAACAACAGGTCATTGAGTACGGGTTAACTGCTGCCGCGCAGCTGTTTTCCCTTGCTGCGGCACTGTGGATGTTCCTTGTAGGCCTTTTTCGTGCGGCGCTTCGGTTTTGCCGTACAAAGCAGGATAAGGAAAGCCAGCCTTGCGGCGTTTGAGTTGTCATATTGTTTGCAAAAGACGGTTTTGCCGTTCGGCGGCGCGGTTTCGATACGTTGAACACGAGGCCATTGGATGATTCCACGGAGAAAAACTCTTGAATATACAAAGCACGGTGGAAAGATTGCCTTACCACCGTGCTTTTATGTTGTTATAGAAACGCTAATCCGAAATCCGCTTCCGGATAATTAATTCTGCGTCAGCTCCACCATTTCCATACTCGTAGACCAGCATCTGCCGGCAGTCAGCAGCCAGCCCATAGCAGCGGTCGCTGTTGCGCTTGCAGACCTCGGCGCCATAATAGATTTTATCATCGTCTAATACTTTGGCGATCTGCCCGTTGGGGAGGGTGCATTCCAGGTTGATAAAATCGCCTTTTAATTTGTGGAGCTCGGTTACCTGCTTTAGTTCTTCAATGCCCAGTTCATGAAACCGTTTGATGAGCATTTTCTCCATTGAAAGCCTCCTGTTTGAGCTGATTGAATCGAGCAATGTAATTTCTTTCGCGGATGATAAATCCAGTCCGGCAAAAAGGCCGTGCTTGTCCACCAAGACCTTGCAGCCGCTTTGGAGCACCCGCATGGTGCCTGGATCCAGCGGCCGTTTGATCCAGTCCGGTTTCACAAGCCCAAATTCAACCTCCAACTCGTTCTGATACCAGACCCGTACCGACTGGCAGGCGGTCCAATCCTCCAGCTCATACCGTTTCATTGCTCCAAACCGGGAAAAGAAACTGGGAGACTTAAGCAGTTCCTCCTGCCTGTCCATCAGGATACACAGGTCTACATCCGAATCCGGTCGGCTGTTTCCACGTGCGTGGGATCCCACCAGTACAACGGCGTGGATCCGTTGGTCGTTCTGTGCCCATGCGACAACACTTTTGAATAGGGAGTTTATGTCCATGGCAACACATCCCTCTATTCCAAAACATTTTTAATTGAAATTTGAAAGCAAATAGCCTGCATGGGCAAAACAGTTGCAGTTAAACGTTCAATTCGAGTGAAACAGAATCCGAAATTTTTGACAGGTGAAATACAAAAACCCGACAAAGCTGGTTGTTATCATCCGGTTGAACATTTTGGTGTGTTTCTGTTAACTTATATCTTCCAATAAAGCAATATTGTTGTTGCTGTTTTTCGAACAGCAACAATGGTCTCTTTTGTTTCGCATGGGACAAAACAGCAAGATTCAGATCGTACACCTTATTCTCTAAAACTATCCTGATGACCTTTTCGGCCAATGCCGGTATACATGCAGTTATCATAGGTTCCTTTTGGATAAAAATAGTCAGAATAAAGTTCATCTTCATTTTTAAATAGAAGAATAGCATTTGTTTTACTCGCTGGTGTAATTCCACTTTGCGGGTTTCCGCCCAATAAATCGCTAATCTCCACTCTGTTTTGAAAGCAATCCCCATGTGTTAATACAACGCTGCCCAATGCATTACTCCCATTCGACAAAACCTAATCAATTTTGTTTAGCGATTATTCTCTGTCGTGTATGTAGTTCTTTTGATTATTTGATATATCCATATTATCCTGCCTATATGAGCTAATGTTATCGTTTTGTTATCAGCGTTGATAACACACACTCTGTAACTGCGGATAATAGCTATATGTTTCATGTTAGATTATAAGCGATTTTGCTTAGAAAATCAAGCCGTATGGTGTAATTATTTGCTTTCGCCTTTACAGATATTCACAATAAAGTTCTTTACATCAATAAGCGTTTCCTGCTTGCACTTCGGGCAGTAAAGAGGGAAGTTTTTCATTTCGGTATCTTCTCTGATTTTATCGTGTGTTTTTCTGCCGCAAACAGGGCAAAGTATCCATTCTGTTTTAATGTTCATAAGTATATCCTCTTATCCCAAATCTTTTAACACCGCAGAAATATCCGAGTTAATGCAAATTGCTTGTTTTTCTATCTCTCTCGGTGCTGCCGCCTCACCGTAGTTAATGCAGGCATAAGTTGCGTGTCTATTCTGTGCAGTCATTTGCCAAAATGGATATTTTATGATGACAGGTGTATTTGCCCCAACGCCGAGTTCCAAAAATAAAATGTGCATATCGTTATGCCGACTGATAAAATCCTCATAACGATTTGCCGCCGCATACCAGCCTTCGTCCTGCACAAAAGAGTTATCACACCGTAAATTCATTGTCATAGGCGCACCGCAAACAGGACATTTCGGAATCAGCTCTGTCGGGATTTTCAAATCCTTTTGCTCTGCTACCATTTGCCGTACTGTTTCCTCATTATCATAGGTCTTGTCGTGGCAGGCTTTGGAGCATTGCCATAAACCATAATCGCCCTGTGTATAAAATAATCTCTTTTTATCAAATCCTGCAAGCTGGAATTGATGATCTACATTGGTTGTCAATACAAAGTAGTCCTTATCTTTGACGAGTTCCAGCAAATCTACATATGGCTTACCCACCTCTATATCGTAGCGGTTTACATAGATATGCCTTGACCACCACGCCCAATATTCTTCCAGCGAATTGTACGGATAAAAACCACCCGAATACATATCGGTAAAACTGTATTTTTTGCGGAAATCTGCAAAATATCTTTCAAAACGTTCCCCGTCATAAGCAAATCCAGACGAGGCGGACAATCCCGCACCCGCACCTATTACAATAGCGTCAGCATTTTCTATTTCATTTTTCAGTCTGTTTATTTTCTCGGAGTAATTTTCGGTAGATGTTGTAATCAAGCTCCTTAAAAACATTGAATATCACCTCCATCTTGCTTTGCGTTTCCCTCTTGTAATCCTTTACCGTCTGAATAGCAATTTCTGTTGCCTTATCATTTGGAAAACGGAACTCACCCGTAGAAATACAGCAAAACGCAATACTTTTTAAGTTGTTTTGTTCTGCCAACTCTAAACAGGAACGATAGCAGGCAGCAAGCAAGTCACAATCCTGCTGCGTTAAGCGACTTCTAATAATCGGTCCGACCGTATGCAAAACATACCGACAAGGCAGATTATAGGCAGGCGTGATTTTTGCCTTACCTGTTTCTTCTTCGTGACCTTGTTTCCTCATCAGTTCCGCACAAGCCAATCGAAGTTGTATTCCTGCAAAGGTATGAATTGCATTATCAATACACCCGTGATTCGGGCAGAAGCAGCCAAGCATTTGACTGTTACTCGCTCTTACATTTTAGGTAGTCGAAAACAAATTTTTTCAGCGGTTATCAATCCGCTGTTACTTGCTCTTATTAGGTTGTTTTTAATTGAGTTTTACTGTAATAACAGTATTCTCATCTGCATAGCCTTTTTCATAGTACATAGCAACAATTTCCTCAGTAGTATACCCCATGAGAGAATAGCTGAAAATCAAATACTTTTTAGGTCTAGCCTTTCCCTCTACCTCAGCTACCCCCACATAGATTTTATTAAATACCTGCTTTATATCGCCGTTTGTGAGGTTATCTGGATCAAGTTCTGAAACCCTCTTTACATACTTATCAAAGCGGCTCCACTCAGCTTTAATGTTTTCCTCATAGAGCCGATCACTCTTAATCCTCAACTCCAACTCCTCAGCCTGTTCATTGAGTACTTTAACCTCTTTCTGATAGAGCTCTTTACTCATTAAGCCCTCCATACGATCCTCTAAAAGTATATCCTTTTTCCTCTCAATTTTCTTAAGCTCAGCCCTTACCGCCTCAACATTCTCCGCCTCATGATCCAGCTCATACATGATCCTGAGATAAGCCTTAAAATTAGTGAGGAGAGCCCCGCCGCCCCGCTCTTTAATATCACTCTGGAGCCGCCTGATTTCCTCTCTTACTTGTTCCTCAGCCTCATCCTCATTGATACCATACTTATTGTTACATCTAAGTGTGCCATACTGAGCATAATTTCTACAACCCCAGAAATACCCAAGATCCGATCTTGTACCGTCCTTTTTTAAGCCGCCGTGCCTTTTCTGCCTTGTATAAGCTGTACCGCAATCACTACAGAAAAGAATTGTGCTCAGTAAATGCCCGTTAGTATTTTTGCCTCTGAGATCTACTGTAGAGTATCTAGCCTCTCTAGCCCTAAGGATTTGTACCGCCTTATCCCAAGTATCATCATCTATGATCCTCAGCTCAGGGAGCTCATGGATATATTGCTCTTTCTCTGGTACTGCTACCTGTAGATCAGTAGCCTTATAGCCCTGTTTTTCCACTACATGAGAGCGGTACATCCCGACATAGATAGAATTTCTAAGCAAGCCGCTGATCTGTTCCCTATTCCAGAGCTTACCCTTTTTTGTAGGGTATTTCTCAATACTCTTATTGAGGAGCTGTACTATTCCATGTATGCTATAATTCTTTTCAGTGTAAAGGTAAAAGATATATCGCACCGTATTAGCCTCTTGCTCATTGATTACTAAGCCCTTTTCGATCTTGTCATACCCAAAATGAGCATTACAAAACCACTTACCCGCCTTTTGCCTCTGCCTGATCCCCCATTTCACATTATGGCTCTTTGTTTGGCTTTCTTTTTGGGCTACAGAGAATAATACCGTTAAAGTCATATCATTTTCTGGATCTATGGAATTGAGCCCACAATCCTCAAAAAACACGCCCACTCCGATCTTTCTGAGCTCCTCACAAGTCTTTAAGCCGTCTACTGTGTTTCGTGCAAAACGGCTCACCGATTTCACATAGATAATATCAAATTTTCCTTGCTTAGCATCCTCCAGCATCCGCTCAAAGGCTTTTCTAAAGGTAATGCAAGTACCAGAGATACCCTCATCAATATACAGAGAGGGTAGCGGCTCTGTTTTGCCGTTTTTCTTATACAACATCCCATAAGGGGAGGGTAAGTAACCATCTCCCTTAAATTTCTCCTCATAGTAGGCTCTTTGGCTCTCTATAGAGGTTTTCTGCTTTTCCTGATTAGTTGATACTCTGCAATATGCTACACATCTTTTAGCCATCCTGTATACCTCCTGTGTGATCCTGTTTCCCTCAAATTGAGGCTTATTTATCCTTATCACAGAGGAGAGTATTTTTTAGATAGCCCCTATATAAAAATAAGAGCTAAGGATCTTTCCCTAGCTCTTTGCTGATTTTTCTATATGCCTCTGAGAGGCTCTCAGAGCCTTTTTAAGCCGCTCTATCCCTTTGCCCGTATTTCCTGCCGTTTGATAGCTATAAAGGCTCCTACAGGCTCTCTAGGGCTACCAGTGTACTCTTGTAATCAGATTACCCTCTACATAGGTACTAAGGAGCTCCTCCCAGCTTATACCTCTCTGGAGGCACTCAGTATAGATACCATCCTCAGTATCCCCCTCAGGTATCAGCTCTGAGGGTATCCTGTCACCGCCTAGAGCCCTGTTGTACTCTCCATAAGGGGAAAGCTCAGAGGTAGTAGCCCTACGATTAAAGCCCACTATAGAGCCCATGCTTACCGCCGTGTACTCATTATCAGAGGGATCTACCCACTTGCCGCCGATATAGAACACCTCTAAGCCATTCTCCAGCTTGTAGCCCTCTATATCCACCTCTGAGCCCCCTGAGATAAGCACTCTGCTACTTATCGGCCCTATCACTTTGAGCAATCTCCACCGCCTCCTTGCCTGTTTTGAAGTGCTTACAGCCGCTAGAGGGCTTTTCCTTGCCACCCTCCTCCAAGTAAATCAGACAATGCTTAGGATCTCCCACATCAAATATACAGCCCTCACAGCCGCTTTTCAGCTTGCCGCCCTCATGCTTGCTTATCAAGTCTTTCAAGCCCATAATATACACCTCCAGAGAGAACATAATCATATTATAGCACATTCCTAAGAATTGAGGAATAAAAAAAGAGGAGGGCTACAGCCTACACATGGTAAACCATAACCCTCCCTCTGGAGGAATGACTGAGGAAGCTAAGCCGCCCCACATCCACAAAGATCCCCAGCTCTAAGCGCAAGAAAAAGCTGTTGATCTGATACAGCCCCTCTATACAGAGTTGCTAATATCCTTAACTACCGTCTAAGCATCCTAGAATACTGCTCATCCCACTCAGCACTCCGATCTACCTTATGCTGTATAGGCTTTTCCAGCTTAGGCGGTTTCTCGTAGTATATCTCTTGATACTCTGGATGAGAGGCTATGTACTCTCTTAGGCGGCAAACCCGCTCAAAATCCTCCTCAATATCAAGAGTAAGCTCATTACCATCCTGCCCTCCGCTAAAGAGATACAAGAGATCCCGTGTGCCTACAAAGCCTCTCTTACGGTTTATAGCCAGCTCTACGCCGCTTTCTTCCCCGATACAAGAATATACAGGCACAGTAATAGAAAGCTCTGTATGAGGCTCTGGAGCCCTAAACCTCGCAATCATCTTTAACCTCTACAATGAGATCATCCGCTCTATGCTGGATATATGCCCTCATGCCCTCAATGGCATCCTCGCTAGTAAGGGTAAGCTCATTGTAATCCTCTCCCTCAAAGAATTGATATGATTTACCCACCATATCAGGATCAGGGAGTTTCTGTCTTTTCTCCCACTCATCAGGAGATCCGATCCACTCTCCAGCATTATTAAACATATCATGCTGTACCCCTGTAGAAAAGATAGTTTCATGAGCTACAGAGAGCCCAGCCTGTTTACTTCTAAAAGTTACGCTCATTTTGAAATACCCCCACTAATATACTCTATTTTTCCTTATTACCCTGTGATCTAATAGGCTTTCCAGCCAGCTACAAGCATCCTCTACCGCTTGCCTTGCCTCAGCTTCATACTTACCACTCTGGATCTGATCCTCCAACTCCTTTACCGTCTGGAACAAGCTATTATAGGTTTCCTCTTTGATACGATACTGAGCCCTATACTCTTGCCTCCATCTCCATACATTACAAGAAAGCCTATAGATAAGCCGCTTATTGTAGGGAGTATCTGTGGTATCCCTAGCCCCCAGCCTTAGCCTATAGCTAAAGCCCTCCCAGAGCCTTTCCTCCCGTGTTTTATAGTACATCTACAAGCCCTCCCTTTTCTTGCCGCCTCTCTTTTTCGGCTTATCAGATAGGAGCTTAGCTATCTCATCCAACCGCTCTCTATCAGCCTGAGAGAGTTCTGTAGCCGCCTCCTGTACAAGAGCTGGAGCCTCCTGAGATAATCTCACTTGTTCTATATAAGCCGCTGTTCTATAGCCGCTAAGAGCCACATTACCCGCCTGAGGGGTTATCTCTCCCTTTAAGACTTTCTGAGAAATAACTACCGCCTGATCTCTCAGCTTATCCAGCGTTACAATCTGCCCCTCTTGATCCTTTGCTCCAGCCATCTATACACCTCCCATCCAAAAGGGGGGGGGTAAGGGGGGTATCCCACGCCTCCGCTCCTCTTTTTTATTTTGACAGCTTTACTCACTTTCAGTACAGCTTTTCTCCTCAAGCTCTTTGATTTTGGCATCTAAAAGAGCTCTGAGCTCCTTAGGGAAATTCATGATAGATACTGTTTTCTTTCTATCTGTAGGAGCACCTATGAGTAATAGATCCAGCTTAATCAGCTTTTCCAGATCCTCTACACTCTGTACCGCAATTTCCCCACTTTCAATCCTTTTTGTAGCATCTGCAAGAATGGTATCTATCATGGATCTATACCTTTCTTTTTGCTCTGCTATAGGCTTTAATACTGCCGCCACTTTACCGCCCTCCTATCTGCCTACCTCATCACTCATTCTAAGGATACTGTAAAAATCATGTTGCTCTTTACGCTCTTTCTCCGCCGCCGCTTGAGCCTCCAGCCTCGCCTCTGCCTCTTTTATCAGGCGATCCTCAAAAGCCTCATGGAGGCTCTGTAGCTCCTCAAGAGGCATACTCTCAGAGATAATATAAGAGCCATGTGTAGCCTCCGCATATTCTCTCAAGAGCTGGAGCTCTAACTCATTTTGAGGAGTATAAGTACAATCGGCACCAAATATAACAAAGAGCTCAGCATCCTTAAAAGATAGCTGGAGATAAGGCGTATAGCTGAAAAATACAGGCTTTTTCACTATTTACTTACCTCCTACTCTTTATCATGATAAGTAAAGTATCTTTCTCTTACCCCCTCGCCGCCGTTAAACTCCTGCATCTCCTCAAGTGTGAGGTTGAGGCTAAAGGGTATTGTACGGAAATATTTTATAAGCATTATCCCCGCTCCGTCTTTTTCTGTGTCAAAGAGCACAACCCCATCATTACAGATTACAGCCTCTACCCCTGCATCAGGCAGATCCACAGCCTCCGCTTTCATAAAATCCAGCAATCTCCGTATCCTGTAATTTCCTAAGTAGTTTTTTCTGCACTTCTTTCTTATGCCAAACAACCCTATCCCTCCTAATTTCTGAGTAGGGAGGAGCCCTAGAGCCCCTCCCATACCCTTAAGCCATATTAGGTACAATCTTACGGAATTTAGTTACCATTTCCTGTACCAGATAATCCACATCCGCTCTCTCACGGATAACAGGATCATTGATATTGATCGTAACGCTAGGAGAATTAACAGGTTTTTCCTCTGTAACAGGTGCAACCACTATAGGAGCCTCTGCCTTGCTACTGGAGGTATCTCTGCTAACCTCTCTCAGTGCGGGGCTCAGCTCTATTCCTCTGGTACTCATCACCCTATCATATTGATCCGCCTGATTTCTTGTAAGTACCTTTTCGCCCTCATGTAGTACCGCTGGATAGTTATTATACGGTACACGATCTTTACCATAGGCA
>JBMNPF010000011.1:0-89973 GCA_050943475.1 Oscillospiraceae bacterium | reverse complement strand
CAAAAACCGTTAAAGAAGTAAATGCCATAACTGGAGCAATGAAAAATTCGCTTTGTAAGGAAAACAATCCTTTGGGGGTATGTTGCCATAAGATTATGCAGGAAGCCATTGATAAGGGATTAGCCATGAAATGATTTGAGTTGATATGTTCCCGAGAACTATAAAATCGTTGATATGTTTCCAAATACCGTGAAAGCGCTAAAAAACAGTTGACCTGTTCCCAAGAACGCTGACATCAATAATGGCAACTCGGGCCATGTGGAGACCTGTGTCCTTTTGGACAGGAAAGAGTGAGAAAGGCGAGGATTTCCTCCCCCGATGGTGATGCATGGAGACGGCAGCTCTCACCCGAGAAAAACCGGCAGAAAACTTTGGGCACACCGTGAGAGATGATTTTCGGATTGATGGATATCGCAGCGAGATGGTGATGCCATTGATTCGGAGAACATGGCAGGAAACGGCTCAATTTCTTATATCATGCGGACGGAAGTTTTTTACTATACAGATAGCGCTCACGAAACGCCGTCCGGGATGAGGTATAAACATTCAGGAGGGACCTGTGGTGAACGACGGCGGAAAACAAACCGAAAAACTGAAAAAACGGATTGCGTTTCTTCAGGAGCTGGAGCGGCTGAAACAGGTGACACGTTCCGCCTGGACATCCAGTGGGCGGCAGGAGAGCACAGCAGAGCATTCCTGGAGGCTTGCCCTGTTTGCCGGGCTGATGCTGGACGACTTTCCGGAATTGGACGGCCGCAAAGTGCTTCTGCTGGCCCTGATCCACGATGTTGGCGAGCTTTATACCGGGGATATTCCCGCAGTGGAACGACCTGATCCCGACCAAAAATACAAGCAGGAACTGGAGGCCGCACAAAAGGCCCTTTCCCTGCTGGGGGAGCCGCAGCAAAGCGCCCTGATGGCGCTTTGGCAGGAGTACGAAACCGGTGCTTCACCGGAAGCGCGGCTGGTAAAAGCGTTGGATAAGGCGGAAACGATTATCCAGCACAACCAGGGGGAAAATCCGCCGGACTTTGACTACGCATTTAACCTGGATTATGGGCGGGAGTATTTTCTTCAGGAACAGCCCATATTAGCTGAACTGCGCGTGCTCATTGATTCGGATACCAAATGCCACTTGAAGCGGCAGTGAACAAAGGCTGTCAATCCTTTTCGGCAAGATTCCATCTGCGACTTGCCGGTGAACAGTAAGGCGGAAAAGCCTGAGCTGAGCAACCCTCCTGCGTACACATGAACCGATACGGCTTGGACCGCCTGAGGGGACGAGAATTCCGGGTATATTGCACCGTAAATGCCCTGATTTCACAAGAAACCCTCCTGCCCCATGTGCGTACCTGTGGTAAGCCGCAAGCTGATACAGCCAGCCGCGTCACAAAGGGAGAAAAACGATTGCCCGTATTATACTGCCGTTTGGCAATAAATAAAAGCCGGAAGAGTCGTTCTTCCGGCTTTTTGCGGTTCCGTGTTAATTCTTCTTTTTGAGTCTCTGCTTACAGAAGGCTTTGCATTCGCAGGCATCGCACTGAGGAGAGCGCGCCTTGCAGACCTCCCGCCCGAACAGGACCAGACGGTGACAAAAATCGTTGGATTCGGTTGGATCCAAAATCTTGCGAAGGTCACATTCCACCTTATAGGGCTCGGTGTTGTCGGTTAAGCCCATCCGTCCGCAGATACGGATGCAGTGGGTATCGGTAACAACTGCGGGCTTGCCGAAGATGTCACCCAGCATCAGGTTGGCAGTTTTGCGCCCAATTCCGGAAAGGGTGGTCAGCTCCTCAATGGTCTGCGGCATTTCGTAGTGGAAGGTATCCCGCAGCTGCTGGCACATTTTTACAATGTCTTTGGCTTTGGTCTTATATAGACCACAGGGACGGACATACCGCTCAATATCAGCAACATCAGCGTCTGCAAAAGAATCAATGGTTGGGTAAGCGGCAAACAGATCCTTGGTGACGATGTTGACGCGCGCGTCGGTACACTGTGCCGACAGCCGCGTGGAGATGAGCAATTCGTGCGGCTTGCGGTATTCCAGCGAACAGCGCGCCTCCGGGTAGCGCTTTTTTAAGGTTTCGACCGCAAGGGCGGCACGCTCTTTTTTGGTCATACTGTTTGTTCCTTTCCAAAAAACGCCGGCGCGGAAAACCCACGCCGGCGTTTTTTCGTTGTAAAATTACTCCTCGTCCGAGGTGACCTCTACGCCTTCAATATCGGCAACAGTGGTTTCATCCGCATTTTCAGCAGCCTGCTTCTCCTCTTCCAGTGCACGCATGGAAAGGGAAACGCGTTTTGCATCAAAATCAATATCGGTAATTTTTACTTCGACCTCCTGGCCGACTGCAAGGACATCCGACACCTTATTGACGCGCTCGGTGGAAATTTGGGAAATATGGATTAAGCCGTCAATTCCCGGGATAACCTGTGCAAACGCACCATACTGGGTAAGGGATACAATCTTGACCGGTACCACCATACCAGCGCTGTAATTGTTTTTGAGGATTTCCCAAGGATTGTCCTCGCTCTTTTTGTAGCCCAGGGAGATTTTTTTATTCTCCGAGTCGAGATCTTTTACATAAACGTCAACGGTGTCACCGACGCTGACAATTTCAGACGGATGTTTGATACGGCCCCAGGAGAGTTCGGTAATGTGGATCATACCATCAACGCCGCCCAAATCCACAAATGCGCCATAGCTGGTAAGGGATTTGACGGTGCCGGTGTAATGCTGGCCGATTTCGACCGTCTTCCAGAACTCTTCTCGTTTCGCCTCTTTCTCCTCACGGAGCACAGCGCGAACCGAACCGATTGCACGGCGGCGGCCTTCGTTGATTTCAAGGATTTTAAAGCGAACCGTTGTTTTGAGCAGGGTTTTAAGGTCTTCCACACGGGAATCGCTGACCTGGGAAGCCGGAACAAACAGCTTGACATTGTTTGCAAGAACCAGCACGCCGCCGCGGACTACGTCCACAACAACACCTTCCAGAACGCTGCCTTCTTCGTATGCTTTTACAATCTCCTCAAAGCCGGCTTCGGAGTCACAACGGCGTTTGGAGAGCATTGCGGTGCCTTCCTGATCGTTGACCTTCATGACGATGAGTTCAAGCTCGTCGCCCTTTTTCACAAGGTCTTCCACTTTTGCGGTCGGATCATCGGTAAGCTCGTCAATGGGTATGTAACCAGACTGTTTTGCACCAACATCTATCTGAATTTCATTCGGTGAAATTGCAGTAACAACGCCTTTAACTCTCTTTCCCGCATATAATTTTTCGCCCAGGGACTGCTCCAAAAGCTCCTCAAAGCTCACTTCTTCGTCCTGAGTTTTAATGGTCTCACTCATTGTGTTTAGTACCTCCTTAATTATATAAGCCGGTGTGGATGCGCCGGCGGTGACGCCGACCCGGCCAGCATGGCATAAAGCCTCCCGGTCTAACTCCACATCGGTTTCTATCAAAACAGTATCGCAGTAACGGCTGCAGATTTCCTTGAGCTTCAAGGTATTGGAACTATCCCTGCCGCCGATAACCACCATATAGTCCGACTGCCCAGCCAAAGCAACCGCTTCTTGCTGGCGCCTACTCGTCGCATTACATATTGTATCAAAAATTTGAAGATTTGTATAGTAGTTTTTTGCACTTTTCGTGCAAGATTCCCATAATTTTTGCTGAAATGTCGTCTGCGAGACCATAATCAGCGGAATATTTTGCTGTTCCGGGTGGTTTTTCATAATCTCCTGGAGCGCTTCCAGGTCTTTAAAAAGAAAAACCGGCCCTTTTGCATGGCCTGCAATCCCTTTGACCTCCGGGTGCTCCGGATCCCCTGCAATCAGAACTGGGTACCCCTGTTCCGAATACTCCGAAACAATTTTGTGGATCTTTGCCACAAAGGGGCAGGTGGCGTCCTCATAGGGCAGGCGGTGCGTATCCAGATAATCATACACCTGCCGGGCGACGCCGTGTGAACGGATCACCAATATTTCCCCCGGATCCAGTTCCTCCGGCGAGGAAACGATGCGCACGCCCTGGCGCTCTAAATCAGCTACGACCTGGGGGTTGTGGATAATGGGCCCCAGTGTACAGACCCGTTTTCCCTCTTTAACCAGCCGGTAAACAAGCTGGATGGCGCGATCCACGCCAAAGCAGAAACCAGCGGTTTTGGCAACGGTAATACTCATCGGCCGGCCTCCAGCAATGCGGAAACCTGCTGCGACAATACCTCGCGCGCCGCCTTTAGGCTGTGCTTATCCAACGAATCCAGATGAAGCTCTTCACAGGAAATGGGCTTTCCGAAGCGGACAGTTACCCGCCTGCGAAACCGCAGCTTGCCCTTGAAATCAATGCAGGCGGGCACAATGCTGCCCTGCGACTGCGCCGCAATGACCACCGCGCCGGATTTGAACTTGAGCAGTTCCCCGGTTTTGGAACGGGTGCCCTCCGGGAACATGGTCATCACCTTGCCGTCCTTGATGGTTTGGATGGCAAAGTCCACTGCGCCGGTGTCCCCTTTGCCGCGCGCCACCGGAAATGCGCCGAGCTTTTTGATGATTGGCCCCAGCACCTTTACCTGAAACAACTCTTCCTTTGCCATAAAGTTAAGCTGACGTTTGACCCGCAGCGCAAGGAAAACCGGGTCCAGATAACTGCGATGGTTGGAACAGAGCACAAAGCCGCCGTCCTTTGGAAGATTTTCAAGGCCCTCCACTTTATAGTTGAAAGCTACATACAAAAGCGCCGTACAGACGTGGCGCGCAAATTGATAAAAACTCATGCGGACGGCTCCTCTCCGAGTTGTTTCAAACGTCCGCGGATCAGCTCTTCGACGCGGGCGATTGATGCCTCCAGGCTTTCGCCGGTGGTGTCGATTAACTGGGCATCCTCCGCCTGTTTGAGCGGCGCAATGGCGCGGTGGGAGTCGTTGTAATCCCGCTCCTTGATCTCTGCGAGGAGTTTGCTGTAATCCACAGGGGTTCCCGCTTCTTCAAGCTGTTTGAACCGGCGTGTAGCACGGTCTTCTGCCGACGCGGTGAGGAAAATTTTAATCTGCGCATTCGGCAGGACAACGGTGCCAATGTCCCGACCATCCATGATGACATTGTTTTCTTTGGCGAGATTCTGCTGTAAGGCGAACAGAAATTCCCGCACGGCGGGTATGGCGGAAACGTGGGACGCTGCCATGGAAGCCTCTGGATAACGAATTTGCACCGAGACATCCTCCCCGTTGACAAAGACCCGCTGTTCCCCGCCGACAAATTTCAAGGAAAGCGAAATTTCCGGCAGCAGAGCCGTAACCGCCTCTGCGTCCTGCGTATTTGTCTGGTGGGAAAGCGCATACCAGCCAATGGCGCGGTAAAGCGCGCCGGTATCCACATAAACATACTGGAGCTTAGCGGCCACTGCCTTGGCAATGGTGCTCTTTCCGGCTCCTGCCGGTCCGTCAATCGCTACTGCAATCATGATAATCCCCCTTGACAGCCCAGTCCAGCCGCATAACCGGTTGAATAGGCAATTTGTAGGTTGTAGCCGCCGGTGTAGGCGTCTACGTCGATAAGCTCTCCCGCAAAGAAAAGCCCCTTTACCAGCTTGGATTCCATTGTCTTGGGATTGATCTCCCCTACTTTGACGCCGCCGGAGGTCACCACCGCTTCATCGATGGGGCGAAACCGCCAAACCGTCAGCGGCACCGCTTTGAGCAGCTCGCACAGACGGCGGCGCTGTTCCCTGGTAATCTGATTGACCTTGGTGGTGGAGGGAATCCCGCTCATGCTGATGATAACCGGAATCAATTTCCGGGGCAATAGCTTTTCCAGCGAATTGCCGAAGTCCTTATTCTGAAGCGCGGAAAAATCCCGGAGGAGACGGGCGTCCAGCGCCTGTACATCCAAGGCCGGTTTGAGATCGATCAGCAGCCGGTACTGCCGCTTGGTCAAATCCCCCAGATGGGCGCTCAGGCTGAGCACCAACGGACCGGACACCCCGAAGTGAGTGAACAGCATTTCGCCCATCTCGCTGTACCGTATTTTTCCGCTCTCGACATCAACAGCGGAAAGGGTGACGTTTTTTAAAGAAAGGCCCTGCACCCGCTGGCACCAGTCCTCCTGAGTTTCAATCGGGACCAGAGAGGGGCGGGGTGGCAGAATGGTATGCCCCACCTGCTCCGCCAGACGGTAACCATCCCCAGTGGAGCCGGTGCGCGGATAGGACTTTCCGCCCGTTGCAACAACGACGGCGTCTGCTTCCAGCATTTCACCGCTTTCGAGCGTAACGCCGGCAACCGCTCCATCCTGACAGGAAAGCGCCTTGACCGGCGCTTCGTACTGGACGTTGACGCCGCTTTCACGGACGAATTTCACCATTGCGTCCACAACATCCACCGCTTTATCGCTCACCGGGAACACCCGGTTACCGCGTTCGGTCTTGAGCGGCACGCCAAGCTCCTCAAAAAAGGTCATGGCGTCCTGTGGGGTAAACCGATGGATGGCGCTTTGCAGAAAACGGGGATTGGTGGGAACGTGGTTTAGAAAATCCTGCACATCGCAGTTATTGGTCACGTTGCAGCGGCCCTTGCCGGTAATCATCAGCTTACGGCCCATCCGCGGGTTCTTTTCCAGCAACAGCACCCGTAGACCGCCGCGCGCCGCAGTGCCTGCGGCCATCATGCCGGCGGGCCCGCCGCCGACGACAATTACATCAGCCTTCATCCGCTTCCTGCTCCTGATCTCCTTTGTCGTACACTTCGTATTCATCCCAAATGGTTTCCAATTTGGAGAAGGTGTCACAAATTTCCTGCCGTTTTTTCAGGCCGACTGCAACAATAAGCGCATTGATGAGGCTCAGCGGTGCGACAAGGCTGTCAACAAACGAGGCCATATCGCTGCGTGCAAGCAGCAGGTGATCGGCGTCCTCCGCAAGGGGGGAAGCCGGACTGTCGGTAATGGCGATAACCGCTGCGCCGTTTTCCTTGGCAAATTTGAATGCTTTCACCGTTTGGGTAAGATAGCGCGGAAAGCTGATGCCGATGAGGATATCGTTCTTTCCGATGCGCATAATCTGCTCAAACATTTCGCTGGAACTGGTGGTATGCACCAGCTTGACGTTGACAAACATGAGGTTAAAGTAATAGGTAATAAAACGCGCCAGCGTTGCCGCGCTTTTGGCGCCGATGACGTAAATATTGTCCGCCGCGACGATGGCATCCACTGCGGCCTTGAAATCCTCACGGGAGGTCTCTTCCAGGGTGCGGCGGATTTTATCAATATCCATATTCAGAACCTTGTCGAGAACATCCTCGTCGCCAATTTGGTCGTTGGTGACCTCAATGCGCTGGATGGAGGTGAGCTTGTTGCGGATCATCTCCTTCAGCTCTTTCTGCAGCGCCGGATACCCGTCAAAGCCGACCTCGGTTGCAAAACGCACCACGGTGGATTCGCTGACCCCCACCGTCATACCGAGTTTGGATGCGGTCATAAAGGCCGCTTTTTCATAATGCTCGGTGATATACCGTGCAATCAGCTTTTGTCCTTTGGAAAAATGATGCGCATGCTCTGCAATCAATTTTAAAACATCTTTATGTACTGCCAAAACCATTCAGCTCCCAATACAACGTTCAGCGCCCGGCCATGATGCTTGTTCAAACAACCAAAAGGCCGGGAGCCATCTTATCTCTATTGTATCCTGTTTTGCAATTTTAATCAAGCATTCCTGCAGAATTTACCGGTTCCGGCTGCTCCAAAGCGCCAAAATCCCGGGTGACGTTGTTCACCCATTTTCCGCCGCGCATCCGCACCAGACAGATGATCCACTTGATGGGTTCATCCAGCTTCATGCAGCCGAACACGATCACCACCGGCAGATGCAGCCACAAACCCATAACCAGCCCCAGCGGCACCGACACGCACCAGAGCGTCACCAATTCTGCAAACAGGGCGAACTTGGTATCCCCGCCGCCACGCAGGATACCGATGACTCCGGTGGCCGAAGCAGAAATAAAAAACACAATGACGCCGGACACCACCATGAGCTGTGAGACCAGGGCGTTGGTTTCTGCCGGAAGGTCGTAAAACACGGTGACGACGTCGCGTAAAAGGAACATGACAACCATGGAGAACAGGCCGAGCAGATAAGAAATGATACGGAAAGTAAACGCCGCCTGTTCGGCGCGTTTAAAATCATTTTCGCCGATGATTTTTCCAATGACCACCGCTGCAGCGTTAGCGGCGCCGAAAATCATGATGGTGGCAAGCTGCTGAACTACGTTGGTAACCGCAACCGCAGAAACCGCAGCGGAACCAAGCCGCCCCATAACCATGGAGTGAATGGAGGTACCGACCGACCACATAACCTCGTTGATCACCACTGGGATGCTGCAGGTGATAAAATCCCGGAAAAGCACCCGGTCAAACGAAAGCAGATGGCGCAGCCGGAAGCAGAGCTTTTTCTCGATGAAAAAGATGTAGATAAAGGCGATGAGGAATTCGACCACGCGGGCGATGACGGTTGCCAGCGCCGCCCCGCGGATCCCCATTGCGGGCGCGCCGAGGTTGCCGAAAATGAACACCCAGTTGAGAAACGCATTGGTTGCAAGGGAGGCGCAGTTGCCAATAACCGCAATTTTTACAATCTGCACGCTGCGCAGCGCACAGGTCAGCGTGGCAAAAAAGCCGTTAAACAGGTAGCTGAACGCAATGATGCGCAGATAAGATGCCCCTTCTGCAATGATGTCTGACTCATTGGTGTAAATGCCCATTGCGGCTTCTGGAAATGAAAGGACCAACACCATGAGGATGAGAGAAACCCCCATTGCAATCCAAAGGACAATGGAAAACACCTTGCGTATGGAAACGAGGTCCTTTTTTCCCCAATACTGCGCCGCCAGCACCGAGGCGCCGCCTGCAAGCCCGAAACAGAGCAGAGAAAAAATAAAAAAGGGTTGATTCGCCAGTTGGGAGGCGGTGAGCTGTGTCTGCCCGAGCGCGCCCAGCATGAGGGTATCAACCATACTTACAAAAAAGTTCAAGGAGTTCTGAATGGCGAGGGGAATGGTTATCCCCAGCACCATTTTATAGAACCCCTTGTCCCGAATCATCTTTGTCATCGTATCAGGTTCCCGCCAATCCATATTTTTGTGTTGCGCAGTTTGCAGCGCGCATGCCGTTAACGGCTGAAAATATCACCGCCGGAGCAGTCGTTCGCCACAATGAGCGGGAACTCCTCAAACCGCAGTTTTTTCACCGACTCACAGCCCAAATCCTCAAACGCGATTACTTCGCAGGAGGTAATGCACTGGCTTGCCAGCGCGCCTGCGCCGCCGATGGCGCAGAAATACACCGCACGATTGCGGCAGACCGCATCCCGCACCGCCTGGCTGCGTTCCCCTTTGCCGATCATTGCGGTCAGGCCGCCGTCAAGCAAACGGGGGGCGAACACATCCATCCGCCCGGAGGTGGTAGGCCCGCAGGAGCCTATGGCAAGGCCTTCCGGTGTCGGAGTTGGGCCGGCATAATATATGGCGGCGCCTTTGAGTTCAAACGGCAGGGGCTTACCCTGATCGAGCAGAGCAAAAAAACGTTTATGCGCCGCGTCACGCGCGGTATAAACCGTGCCGCTCAGGTAAACCTTGTCGTTGACCCGCAGTTTTTCGGTATAATCCGGCAGTTCTTTCACTGCAATATGATAAGTCGCTATTGTAACCACTCCCTGAATTTTCCAAAAAAGTCTGTCACGCCGCTGTTTTTACGGGCGACGGTTTCCGGCGGCAGTTTTCGTACTGCCTTTGGGGGTTCCGGCGGTTTGATTCCGGTTGTTTCCCGCTGCGGCATTTCCGCTTCCGGCGTCTCAAGCTGATCCAGCCCGTCGTTTAATTCGGTGAAGGATTCCTCAATCCGGCCGATTTCCTTTTGCAGGTTCTGCACAAGCTGTTCCAGCGAATGGCTGATCTGCCCGATTCTACGCTGGAACAGATCCATATCCGAGCGAACCCTAGTCGCAGACTGGCGCGCGCCGTCCACAATCTGGGCGGCTTCTTCGTGGGCGTCCTCCCGCAAACGGGCGGACATTTGCTGTGCTTCCAGCATAACGTCGCTGATATCCTGGGTGAGTGCGTCGTATTTCTCGACCTTCTCGTTGGCCTCGGCCAGCTTGCGGGCGAGCTCATTGTTTTTTAACTGCAGCTCCCCTGCCTTGTTGTTGATGGCCGCAACCCGCTGTTTCAACTGAGAGATTTCGGATTCATTGTCTGCGCGGTTATCCACCAGGCGTTTGACAACGGTTTCAAGGGCGGCGCTTTTTTTCTCTTGCTCCCCCAGCTGCCGCTTCAGCTCCAGCAACGCTTCATGGGCGGCCTGCAGCCTACCGCTCAGGTCGCTGCCGTTCTGTTCGGCTGCCTGGCACTGTTCCCGAAGTTCCGCAAGCGCCTCTTCATGAGCGGCGTTGAGTTCCCCAATGCACCTCATGACATCGCGCTTGGAAAAGCCAAACAAAGCCGATTTAAATTTATATCCAAATTCCATTTGTTTCTCCCGTTTCTGACAAAATGGGCGGACGAATCCATCCTTATGTACCAGTATACCATCGTTGCCCGCCGCTTTTCAATACCTTTTCCCGGCAAATTGTACCAGAAACAGCAAAAAGCGGCTGTATTTTCATACAGCCGCTTCAAGACCATGAAAATCTTATGCGGGAATGACACGCGCACGGATGATGCCTTCCACACACTCCAGCTGCTCCAGGAGCGAACCCGGAACCTCTTTTTCCTCGAGATCGATGATGGTATAGGCGTAATCACCGCGGGAACGGTTGGTCATGTTCTGGATGTTGATGCCGATTTCACCGAAGGAACCGGAAATGCCCTGCAGCATCTTCGGGATATTCTGGTGAATGATGCAGATTCTGGCGCCGCCGTTACGCGGAGCAGAAACCGACGGCATATTGACCGAATTGACCACGTTGCCGTTTTCCAGATAATCGATGAGCTGAACTGCTGCCATGCTGGCGCAGTTATCCTCCGACTCCGGTGTGGAAGCGCCGAGGTGCGGCACCGCGACAACCCCTTTGGCGTTGACCGTTTTTTCATTCGGGAAGTCGGTGACATAACGGGCAACCTTACCAGCTTCAAGTGCGGCAAGCATTGCGTCGTCATCCACCAGCTCGCCGCGGGCAAAATTGAGCACGCGGACGCCCGGCTTCATCATACCGATGACTTCGGCGTTGATCATGTGCTTGGTTTCGCTGTTGTACGGCACATGGACGGTGATATAATCGCTGTTTTTGTAGATATCCTCTACATTTTTGGCATGGATAATGCCGCGGGAGAGCGCCCAGGCAGCATCGACCGACAAATACGGGTCGTAACCCAGCACCGTCATGCCAAGGCTTTTGGCCGCGTTACAGACCATAACGCCGATGGCGCCCAGACCGATAACGCCCAAGGTTTTACCCTTGATTTCCGGCCCGACAAACTGGCCTTTGCCTTTTTCAACCAGCTTAGGGATAGCTTCGCCCTCCCCATCCAGGGATTTTGCAAAAGCGAGCGCATCCGGCACGTTTCTGGAGGACATCAACAGGCCGAGAATGACCAGCTCTTTTACTGCATTTGCATTGGCGCCCGGCGTATTAAAGACAACAATGCCCTCTTTGGCGCAGCGGTCAACCGGAATGTTGTTGACGCCGGCGCCGGCGCGCGCAATGGCGAGCAGCTCTTTGCCGAACTCCATGTCGTGCATGGCGGCCGAACGCACCATAATAGCGTCCGGATTCTGGACTTCTTCACCGCAGTTGTATTTTGCGGCGTCAAAGTGTTTCAGGCCGGCTTTGGAAATTTTATTCAAAGTGTGGATGTTATACACGCTATTTAACCTCGCTTCAATCAGTTGTTGGCTTCAAACTCTTTCATAAAGGCAACCAGCTTTTCCACACCCTCAACCGGCATTGCATTGTAAATGGAGGCGCGCATACCGCCGACGGTACGGTGGCCTTTGAGGTTGATAAAGCCGGCTTTGGAAGACTCGGCGATGAACTTTTTATCAAGCTCGTCGTTGCCGGTGACAAAGGGGATGTTCATGATGGAACGGAACTCTTTTTCGACCGTGCCTTTGAACATTTTGCTGGAATCGAGAAAATCGTACAGGAGTTTTGCCTTTTTCTCGTTGATTTCCTTCATTTTTTCCAGGCCGCCGATTTCGTTTTTAATCCACTCCAGAACCAGTTTGCAGATGTAGATGGCATAGGTTGGCGGAGTGTTGTAGAGCGAGTCGTTATCCGCATGAATTTTATAATCGAACATGGTCGGGCAGATATCCATTGCCTTGCCGATCAAATCCTCACGGATGATGACAACAGTCAGACCCGCAGGCCCCATGTTTTTCTGTGCGCCCGCGTAAATCATGCCGAATTTGCTCACGTCAACCGGTTCAGAGAGAATGCAGGAGCTCATGTCTGCAACAAGCGGAACATTGCCGGTTTCCGGAAGCTCGGTGAAACGGGTACCGTAGATGGTGTTGTTCCAGCAGATGTGGAAGTAGTCCGCATCCTTGTCAAAGGTAGACGGATCGAGCTTCGGGATGTAGGAAAAGGTTTTATCCGCGCTGGAAGCCACCGCGTTGGCTTCACCGTAACGGGCAGCCTCTTGGTAAGCTTTCTTCGCCCACTGGCCGGTCACAACAAAGTCTGCTTTATGGGAACCGTTCATCAGGTTGAGCGGAATCATGGCAAACTGGGAGGAGGCGCCGCCCTGCACGAACAGGACTTTGTAATTGTCCGGAATATTCATCACTTCGCGAAGCAGTGCCTCGCAGCCTTTGATGATTGCGTCATACTCCTTGGAACGGTGCGACATTTCCATAACGGACTGGCCGCTTCCCTCGTAGTCGAGCATTTCTCCTGCGGCTTTGGCCAGAACGGCCTCCGGCAGCATGGAAGGTCCCGGGCTGAAATTGTAAACTCTACTCATAAATCAATACCCTCCAAAAATTTTTTTAACAACATCCTGTTAAAAAACATTACTTCTATTATATTTTTATTCCCGGGAATAGTCAATGCCTTTGAATGCTTCGGGGATGTGAATTGTAAAAGCATCTGAATTTCTTACTTTTTTCTGCGGAATATCTGATAAAATGACAAAAACGGCGTTTGAGCAGCCATGTTGGAGATTTGATTTCTTGCCGGTTATCCGCTACAATAAAATCATATTTTTGTCACGTCCCGGCCTACCCGATTGGAGGGATTTTTTGAAACGCTTTTCTGTGGCAGCCTGCTGTCTTGCCATTTTGCTTTTGCTTTGTTCCGGATGCACCCCCGCGCTGGAGCTTAATTTATACCAAACCATGTCGTCCGTTTACCGGACGGCGCTTGATCCGTATAACGAACAGTGGTTAATCCCGCTTGACTCCGGTGAAACCAGCGAACGCTTTGGGATAAGCCAGGCGTTTTACACCGAAGCGGTGGTTTACGTTCCGCAGAAGGAAACGTCTGCGACGGTATTTGCAGGATTTCACGCACAAAAAGACAAAAAAGATGCCTTGAAAGACGCTTTACAGACTGTAAAACAAAACGCTGAAGCTTCTTTTGAGGGGATTCTGCCCGACCAGCTTGCGGTGGCGCAGGGCGCCGAACTGAAAGAGTACGGAGATTACCTGTTTTTGATTATGACCGAACAAAACGGCGCTGTTCTGACCGCGCTGGACAACGCAGTCAACGGCAGACCGCTCGTTTCTTCCGAACCGGACGAATCCGCGGACGGTGAAGCCGATTTGGGTGTTTCGGAACCGGTGGATATCGAGGCCGCGGAGGAAACTTCACCCGGGCTTTTGGAGGAGGGTGCGCCGGAAATTCCGGTGGAATCGCCTCCGGAATCTGGAACGAGCGATTCGTAGCAGCAGATTCCGCCGGGCCGCTGCATTTTAAAAGGCCCAACGGTGGGCGGTGAATGGTATGGCTGTATCGACATCTCCATGTACTGCAAACGCTGTTTGAAGCAGTGTTTTGGAAAGAGTTTTGTTTCGGGCTATGATTCACACTGCTGTGGCAGGCAGCTTTTCCGCGAAAACACATTTTATTTAGACAGCAGCCAATATTCTTGTTTTCACCATCAGCGTCCATCCATTACGGTATGGGCGCTGATTTTTTAGCATTGAACCCACATTGCTTGACCGGTCAACCTGATGAGCCTGTCCGCGCGGCACACGGCTTGAGCTTCCGGCGCGGCGCCGCACGGCATAGACCGAGCCGGAAACTTGGTCTGTGCAACCGTCCTGCAAGTTGTTTCCAATTTTTTTCGCTCCCCCTTGACGAACCTTTGCAAATGGGTTACACTAGTATAGAACAAATGTTCTTTTTTGAGAGGAGCGGACGCTGTGACAACCGAACAAAAGCTGGAAATCCTGACCGGCGCAGCCAAATACGATGTAGCCTGCACCTCCAGCGGCGTAGACCGAGCCGGGCAAAAGGGGGCGCTGGGCAGTGCGGTCTCCTGCGGCATCTGCCACAGCTTTGCGGCGGACGGACGCTGCATCTCTCTGCTGAAAGTGCTGTTTACCAACGTATGTATTTATGACTGCCAATACTGCGTCAACCGCCGCTCACACGACACCCTGCGCGCCGCTTTCACCCCGCGTGAGCTCTGCGAGCTGACCATTGGCTTTTACCGCCGCAACTACATTGAAGGGCTGTTTTTGAGCAGTGGTGTCCTGCAAAGCCCGGATTACACATGCGAGCTTCTCATCAAAACCCTTTCCATGCTGCGGCAGGAATACCGCTTCCGTGGGTATATCCACGTCAAGGCGATTCCGGGGGCAAGCCCGGCGCTGCTCACCCGTCTTGGCCTGCTCGCCGACCGGATGAGTGTCAACATTGAGCTGCCGTCCGAGAGCAGCCTGAAGCTCCTCTGCCCGGACAAATCCAAGCAGGCCATTCTCAAACCCATGGAAATGATTGCGGGGCGCATTGAGCAAAACCGGCAGGAGCTGGTGCGCTACCAACATGCGCCGCAGTTTGCCCCGGCCGGACAGAGCACCCAGATGATCATAGGCGCCACGCCGGACACCGATTACCAGATTCTGATGCTGGCCGAAGGGCTTTATAAAAAATACCGGCTGAAGCGGGTCTTTTTCTCAGCCTACATGCCGGTGGTGGAAAGCTCCCTGCTCCCCTCGCCGGACACCAAGCCGCCGCTTTTGCGGGAGCACCGGCTGTACCAGGCCGACTGGCTGCTGCGCTTTTACGGATTTGAGGCCCGCGAGCTTCTCGACCGGGAAAATCAGAGCTTTAATCCTCTATTAGACCCGAAATGCAACTGGGCGTTGGGGCATTTGGAGTATTTCCCGGTGGAAATCAACCAGGCGGATTACCACACCCTGCTGCGGGTGCCGGGCATTGGCCCAAAATCGGCAAAGGCGATTGTGACCGCCCGGCGGATGGCAAACCTTGATTTTACGGCACTCAAAAAGCTTGGCGTAGTGCTCAAGCGGGCGCAGTACTTCATCACCTGCCGGGGCAAAGCGCTTGAAGGACTGCGGGTCTCCCCCGACGTTATGCTCCAGAATTTAATCACCCAGCAGGGTAAGGCGCTGCTCTCGAAAGAACAAGTGGAGCAGCTGAGCCTGTTCGACGGCCTCAATGCCGTTATTTCAGCTACCGGGAGCCCACTGCTACGCGCCTGAAGGAAAGGAAATCCACAATGCAGAAAAAAATGCTCGCCTACCGTTACGACGGCAGTTTTGAAGGATTCCTCTGTTGCGTGTTCGACAGTTTTTACCGCCGGGAATTACCGGCGGCCATTTTGACGGATGAGACGCCGCAGGGGACGTTATACCCGGAACGCTGGGTGGATACCGACAAACGGCATGCCGAACGGGTTTACAATTCTTTTCGGAGCAAGATCTCCCCTGCCGCCGCAGCGTTTATTGCAGAGGCGTTCCTAAGCTGCCAGCCGCAAAAGGAACAGCTGCTTTTGCGGTTTATCCGGCTGGGATACCGCTACCGCGGAGCCGTACTCAACTGTCTGGCAGACGACACCGTAAACACGCTGACCAAGGCGGTAAAATTCTTAAACAACGAAGCGCACCTCTTCAAGGAATTTTTGCGGTTTTCGGAACAAAACGGAACGCTGGCTGCCATTATTGAACCCAAAAACCGGGTGCTTCCCCTGTTGGCTGGGCACTTCTGTTCCCGTTATCCGGAAGAACGGTTTCTCATTTTTGACAGTACCCACCGGGAAGCTCTGGTGTACCAGCCCTACGAACCGGTGATCCTCCCGCTTGAAGATTTCTCTCTCCCGCGCCCGGAGGAGCAGGAAGCCCGTTTCCGTGCCCTGTGGAAACGGTTTTACGATTCGGTCGCTGTAGAGGGACGCTATAATCCCAAATGCCGGATGGGGCACATGCCCAAGCGCTACTGGGGAAATATGACCGAATTCCAGCCGGATGCCTCATTTGAGCGTCCAAGCCCGACCTTTCAGCAGATAATTGCAGCGCAGAAACTCCCAGCTGGCGAATGAGCAGCATCGTTGCGTGATCCTCATCAAAACAAAAACGGCATAGCCGCAATGGCCATGCCGTTTTTTGCCGCGCCGGATTTTTGGGGTTTCCATATTCCGGTGTTTGGGCTATGCGTTTTGAATCATGCTCATGGGGTCAATCCACTCGCCGTCCTTCTTCATAGCAAAATGGAGGTGCGGTTCTTCTGCAATTTCGATTTCTGCCGTTTCGCCGACCGAACCGAGCACGGTGCCGATTTCCACCCGCTGGTCTTTCTTGACGCTGACGTTGACATTCAGGCCCATATACATGGTCTGATAGCCGTTGCCATGGTCAATGGTAATGGTAACGCCCCACATGGGATCTTCCTCAATCGCGGTTACAATGCCGTCTGAGGCCGATTTAACCGGAGTGGCAATCGCCGCTTTGATATCGACACCGTCATGGGTGCGCCATTCGTTCAGCGTCTTGGATTTCACCGGCTTACCGTTGCTGAAGGCGTTTAAAATATCGCCTTTTAAAGGCATGACAAAGGTGTTGCTGAAGGTCTGGCTGGAGCTTTCCGCCGGTGCGTTAGCCGACTGGCTCTCCGGCTGGCTCTCGCTGCTCGCGGCCGGTGCTTCGCTGCTGGACGACGGTTCCTTTGGCACATCGCTCTGGGAATTGCTCACCTCAGTACCGGAAAAGCCCCACTCATTGGAGCCAGTATCCGACGAGATGTTGATGTTGTTCTGTTCGTTCAGGTTGTCCCTGGTTGCATTGATGACAAAGTACGCCGTGGCGCTTACCACAACGATACTGACGCACAACGCGATATAAAAGCCCTTCCCTGTCAAAAAGGAAGACAGCCCGGAACGTTTGAGTTTCGTGTTTTTCATACGCTTTATCCTCCGAAAAAAGTAATTTCAAACCAATAATCTGTTACTAGTTTTGGAGGAATTGCCGGGATTTATGCGCCGTCTTTTGATTTATATCATTTTTCCAAAAAAGAGGTTTTATTTTACCATTTTGCACTGTTTGCGTTTTTCAAAAATACAGTGGGGCAAAAAACAATAGCGACTGCAACGGTTCGGCCATTTGACCGGCAAATTTTTCAGTTGCAGATGAAAATAAAACGCCTAAAAATATTATTACTTGACATTATCTGAAAATTCTTTTATAATAATTAACACTGCCAATTCGGGGCGTAACTCAGTTTGGTAGAGTGCTTGGTTTGGGACCAAGATGCCGCAGGTTCAAGTCCTGTCGCCCCGACCAAAAATTTTTGTTGACATCGGCCGAAAGATATGCTAAAATAATTATCGTTCTTGCTGGTGTAGCTCAGTTGGTAGAGCAGCTGATTTGTAATCAGCAGGTCGGGGGTTCAAGTCCGTCCACCAGCTCCACTTTTGCCGAGCAAATGACAATTTCATAATTTGGAGGAATTCCCGAGTGGCCAAAGGGGGCAGACTGTAAATCTGTTGCTTTCAGCTTCGATGGTTCGAATCCATCTTCCTCCACCATCTGGGCCGGTCATAATAGATGACCGGCCCATTTTTCTTAGGTTTCATGCGGGTTTGCGGGCTTTTTAGAGCCCAAAAACAAAAACGGTTTTCCATAGATGACTTTTCCATAAAATGGAAACCAAAGGGTTTTCATGAACAGATGCGGGGTCTCTACCTGATTTTTCAGGCTGGAGGCCCCGCTTTTTTGCGTTTTACACCCTTTTTCCCTGTCCACGGATGTGTAGAAGTTTCCGGCTTTGAAATGGATAAATTGATGAATACCTCCAAGGGCAATTTCGAGCCCTCACCTCCAAAAAAAGGAAGCTAGCGCGCCCTTTTATACGGATAGTACAAAAGGGGGCCACCGAGCAGGAAACATTGAGTTTTAAGCGGCGACTCTCTCTTTCTCCTTTTTCATAGCAAAGTAAACGATGAACAAAATCATAATAGCCGCTTCTCGATACACCGTAAAACTGACATATGACAGATACCGGATGGTTCACCCAATACAAATAAACCACTTGATACTTCAGTTTTTACCCGCCTCTCTCTGTGCGTCGCAGAAAATCTCACAACAGTTCATTTCCGCCTTCAATCTCTTATTCTCATGCTTATGCTCCACCAGCATCTTTACTAGCTTTCTCCCTCGCGCTTCGGAAATCCCCCGCATCTTCTTTTTCGCTCTCGGTGTAGCAGCCTACGCCAGCTCGGCTGCCTGTTAGTCCCAATTTTTTGCTACTTCTGTTTGCGTCATTCCTCCCGCTAAAAGTTCCTTGATTTCTGGCAATAGCTTTTGAACATGCTGATATTTTCATTTTTTCATAAAACAATCTCCCATGTAGTCTATTTTCCTACATGGGAGGCCTTTTCTCTATTATCTGCGTTACTGACGCGGTTCATAAGCGCTATGATAATACCGATAAAAAGAGGCATCAGGCGAAGAAAGAAACTGATTCTGCATAAAATCGTTTCAAAATGAACAACCATTCAAACCAGCCCGATGGTAAAGGAGATAAGCAGCAGATACAGTTTCAGCTTTTTCTTTTCCACAGCTATCTCCTTCCCATCAATGACCGATTCGTCCAAAATGATTTAATGCTGGTGTTTAATGAGTCCGCAGGCTTTGGAGAGTTCCATAAGAAGCACAGGCACCAGTATAAGTCCAAGGCCAAGCAGATACATCTGCCAAGGCAGAATGACAAGCCCGAATGCAATGCCCACAGGGGTGAACAGGACAAGAGCAACCAACAATATAGAAGCAAGACAAGCCCAGTTCAGTTTGTGGTTTGAGAATACGCCGATTTTGAACAGCGAATGTTCAGAACGCATATTGAACGCCTGAGTCACCTGGGACAAGGACAGCACCATGAACGCCATCGTCTGGCCGCCGGCAAGGGTACCGGTGAAATTTTCACCGACCTTGAAGCCAATCAGGGTAAGGACAGCAAACATAATTCCCTGCAAAACCACACGAAGCCCAAGACCATGTGCAAAAATTCCTTCGTTTTTCAGCTTCGGTTTCCGATCCATAATGTCCGGTTCTACGGCCTCCATGCCGAGCGCAATAGCAGGCAGGCTGTCGGTAACCAAGTTGATCCAGAGAAGCTGCATGGAAAGCAGAGGAGACTTATGCCAGAGCAGCATAGCGACAAAGACGGTGATGACTTCGCCAATGTTGGTCCCCAGCAGGAATCCAACCACCTTTTTGATGTTGGCGTAAATGCCGCGGCCTTCCTTGACCGCATCGACAATGGTGGCAAAGTTGTCATCGGTGAGGGTCATATCCGCCGCCCCCTTTGCGACATCGGTGCCGGTGATGCCCATCGCGCAGCCGATGTCAGCGGCTTTCAGGGCAGGAGCATCATTGACGCCGTCGCCGGTCATGGAAACGACCTGGCCTTTTCGCTGCCACGCCTTGACAATGCGGATTTTATTCTCCGGCGAAACACGGGCATAAACCGAAATGTGTTCCACCTGGTTATCCAGTTCGGTATCGGTCATTGCATCCAGCTCTGCACCGGTAATTGCCCGGTCATCCATCTGCATAATGCCAAGTTCTTTAGCGATTGCAGAAGCAGTTACAACATGGTCTCCGGTAATCATAACCGGTTTGATACCGGCTTTGCGGCAGGTTGCCACCGCAGCTTTTGCTTCTGGGCGAGGTGGATCGATCATTCCCACAAGCCCCATCAGCGTCAGACCGTTTTCCAGATTTTCGGAGGTGAGCGTTTCGGGGATGGTGTCAATTTCCTTGTATCCGATGGCAAGCACACGCAGGGCATCCTGGCTCATTTTTTCGTTCATCCGTTTCGCCGCCTCGATATCACCGGCAATACAGCGTTCTGCCATCATATCAAAAGCGCCCTTGACAATGACGATGTTTTTGCCGTCAATTAAGTTGATGGTGGACATCAGCTTGCGGTCGGAGTCGAAGGGAAGCTCGGCCATCCGGGGATATTTCTTCCCAAGGTCATCCTTGGGCATCCCGTTCTTATGTGCGGCAAGAACAATCGCCGTTTCGGTCGGGTCACCGATGTGCTGTTCTTCCGTACCGTGGAACACCACCGAACCATCGCAGCAGAGGGTACCGTAACGAAGAAGTTTTTTTACTTCTTCCGAGTTTTGCGTGCTGATATCTTCCAAGGTTGTTTTGCCGTCTAAATAGGCTTTTACCAAGGTCATCCGGTTCTGCGTCAGGGTTCCGGTTTTATCCGAGCAGATAACCGAAGCGCCACCCAGGGTTTCCACCGCAGGCAGGCGGCGGATCAGGGCGTTTTTCTTTACCATTCGCTGTACGCCGATGGAAAGAACGATGGTGACGATAGCGGGTAATCCCTCCGGGATAGCCGAAACAGCCAGCGAAACCGCTGTCATAAAGATTTCCAGAACGGGGATGCCCGAAACAAGGCCGACAATAAAGATGATTACACAGGCGGCCAACGCCACAATGCCCAGATATTTGCCCAGCTGTGCCAGCTTCTTCTGCAAAGGAGTCTGCGTTTCGCTTTCACCTTCCAGCAGATTAGCGATTTTGCCCATTTCGGTATCCATGCCGGTGGCGGTTACAACAGCGGTTGCGGTTCCGTAGGTAACACTGCATCCGGAGAACACCATATTGCTGCGGTCGCCCAATGGAGCCTGCTGATCAATCCGTTCATCCGCCTCTTTTTCAGAAGGAACCGATTCACCGGTCAGCGCGGACTCCTCGCTTTTCAGGCTGACGCTGTGAAGAAGCCTTGCATCCGCAGGGATAAAGTCACCTGCTTCCAGACGAATGATATCGCCGGGAACGAGCTCCGACGCATCGATGATTTTTTCCTCTCCGTCACGCAGCACCCGGGCGTGAGGAGCGGACATATTTTTCAGTGCATCCAACGCTTTTTCCGCTTTGCTTTCCTGCAGCATACCCATGACGGCATTGAGAACAACGATGAGCAGGATCAGAACCGGCTCAAAGAACTCCATCGGGTCATGGCCCGCACAGGCGATCACAAACGAAACAACAGCCGCCGCAATCAAGATTAGGATCATGACATCCTTGAACTGATCGAAAAAGCGCTGCAGGTTGGTCTTCTTTTTCTTTTCTCTTAATTTGTTATATCCGTGCTTGGCAAGTTTTTCGGACACTTGCCCTGCCGTTAAGCCGCTTTCCGTGTTCGAGGAAAGCTCTCCCAGAACGGCATCCTTTGTCTCACTGTGAAACAACAAAATATTTTCCTCCTTTAAATTGACTATAAATGTATTGTAACAAGGTTTGCAGGAAGTTTCATTGGGCAAAAAAGCGGAGTGTTACACTTTTCCCCACCAGGATGAATGTGTTACTTTTTTGGACACTCCAGCGAAATTGCCCCAAAGAAAGTAGTGCAAATTTACAATTTATTTGTTGAGATTCGGCGGCTTATGTGATATACTTTTTATAATTTTATCTTAGCAGAGGTGAGCTTTCTGGCGGATTCAAATATAACAAAGCGGGCATTGGCTTCCGCATTAAAAGAACTGATGGAAAGCCAGCCTTTTGATAAGATCAGTGTTGGTGATATTTGCGAAAAATGCGAAATGAACCGAAAAAGTTTTTATTACCACTTCAAAGATAAGTATGATTTGGTGAACTGGATTTATCATACCGAATTCATTTTGGTAGCTCGGCAAAAGGAATACACCATTGGATGGGATCTGATGGAAGATTTGTGTTCCTATTTTTATGAGAACCAGAGTTTTTACCGGAAGACTTTTAACGTAGATGGTCAGAATTCATTTTCAGATTATTTCCGGGATATTGCCTCTATGATAATAACTGCTGACATGGGTAATATTTTCGGCGATGATGAGCATATCGACTTTTATGTGGATTTTTATTCCGACGCCCTTGTCTGTGCCATCAAGAGATGGATTTCTGTGAAAGACTGTATCTCTGCCGAAGATTTTGTCGGACGGCTAAAGAAATGCCTGCTGGGAACATCAAATAAAATTGTCAGGGAATTGTCAAAGTAGACTCTTTGTTTGTATTGGCAGAAAATAAAATAGCAGGTTTTTACATAGCAACCAAACCGAGAAAAGTGAATGCTTTTCTCGGTTTTTTAATGTTGTGCGGATTGATTTCGATTTTACACAAATTTAACTTAGATTTGTCTTTTGCTTGATAGTGAAAAACGCCTTCCTTTAGTATGATATAAAATGGGATATTTTATCAGGTATTAAGGCAAAAAATTTGTTACATACCCCGGTTTTATGAAATAGATTTCGTATTTCTATTTATGAGAGGGTTATAAGCATGAAAGAAGAATATCAAATTGTTTCAAAGGTTTTAGCTGCACAATCAGACAGCCGGGCGGCCGATGAATTGATTGAACAGTATCTTCCGTTCATCCGTTCAGAAACAGCAAAGTTTCTCAAGCGCTTTCCGGAAGATATTCAGGATGAACTCAGTATTGCCATGTTCGCATTTTATGAAGCGGCAATGTCCTACCAAGCTGACAAAGGTTCTTTTTTGAAGTTGGCGGCAACTGCAATTCGAAATCGATTGATTGACCATTATCGAAAAGAGCGGCGCCACATCGGCATTGTTTCTCTGGAAGCGCAGTCGTCTGAAGATAATGATTCTTCGTTGGTTGACCAAATCCGTGATAATCGAAACAAGGTAGAAGAACTTCATGACAGGACGGCTACAAAAAAAGAAATTCAGGAATTTACCGAGCAGCTGCAGCAATTCGGTCTGTCCCTATCAGAGATAGCGGATAATTGTCCCAAACAAGATCGAACACTAATGAGCTCAACACCTTGACAAAAGGCCTGCTGGATTTCTACTCGCCGCCCGCCTAGGAAGACTGGAATTATAAGAACTGGATTGCGGTTCTTGACTTGAAAACCTGCTTGGAGTGCCGCTTACACCACGGTCAAATTTATTGGATGGATGAGAGACCAAACATAGAACCGCCGCTCCACTTTCACTGCCGGTGTGATATAAAACCGACGAAAGCAGTAGAAGCCGAATATGGAACAAAGAACGGACAAAACGGCGCCAATTCAAATTGGCGCCGTTTTGATTGATTTAAGGGAATATTTTAGCTTTTAGTTAAAAGCGCTGCCAAGTTTCCCTGCGGAACAGGAGCAGCAGCGGAAACAGTTCCAAACGCCCGGCCAGCATATCAAAGATAAGCACGAGCTTTGCGCCGCCGGAAAAAATGGAGAAATTTTGGGTGGGGCCAACCAGCTCAAGTCCTGGCCCGACATTGTTGAGAGTAGCGGCTACCGCTGTAAAATTAGTGACGAGGTCATGATTGTCAAACCCTATCAACAGAACCGAGAGTGAGAAAATGAGCACATAAGCCACCATGAACACATTGATGGAACGCATGACTTCATGCGGAACCATTTTTCCATCCATACTGATTTTTGCAACCCCCTGCGGGTGCAGGAAATGCAGCAGCTCCTTGCGGACGGTTTTAAACAGGATGATGATGCGGGACACTTTAAAGCCACCGCCGGTACTGCCCGCACAGGCGCCTACAAACATAAGGATAACTAAAATAGTACGGCTTACCTCCGGCCACTGGCCGAAATCCGCCGTGGCAAAACCCGTTGTGGTAATGATGGAGCCCACCTGAAAGGCCGCCTGCTGGATGGCTTGACCGATATTCTCGTACAGGCCGTGTATATTCGCAGTGATAACTGCTATTGAAGCAATGATAATCAACAAATACCAGCGGATTTCCTCCAAAAAAAGCGCCCGTTTGAATTTGCGGAGCAGCAGAAGAAAATAAAAATTAAAGTTGATTCCGAACAGAATCATAAACACGGTGACCACATTTTGCAGGTACGGGGAATAACTGGCCATGCTGTCATTTCTGATGCCAAAGCCGCCGGTTCCCGCTGTGCCAAACGCAATGGTAACAGCGTCAAACAGCGGCATATTCCCCGCCAAAAGCAGCAGGATTTGAATAACGGTCAGGGCGATGTAGATTCCATATAAAATTTTAGCCGTGGACTGCACCTTTGGAACCAGTTTTTCCACCTGAGGGCCTGGGCTTTCTGCCTTCATCAGGTTGACGTGAGAACCCCCGGTGAGTGGAAGCAGAGTCAGCAAGAAAACCAGAACCCCCATGCCGCCGATCCAGTGGGTAAAGCTGCGCCAAAACAACAGGCTGCGGGGTAGAATTTCCACGTCCGGCAATATACTGGCCCCGGTGGTCGTAAAGCCGGAAACAGTCTCGAACAGTGCGTCGATGGGATCTTTGATTGCCCCGGTGAACAGGAACGGCAGCGCACCCATAATGCTGATGACAATCCAGCTCAATGCGGTAATAACAAAACCTTCCCGCAGGTAAAAAATCCGGTTATGCGGTTTGCGGTGAACCAGCAACACACCGAGCAGCAGGCACAGGCCCATTGTTGCCGCAAAGGCCAATAGGGCGCCGTGCTCCAGATACAGAGCCGCCACAAGCAGCGGCAGGGCCAGAAGCGCACACTCGCATAGTAGAATCCAGCCCAGGATGTAAAAAATCATGGATAGGTTCATTTTGGTCCTCCGCTAGGATTCCACAATATCCCGCAGATCATGCAGGCCGTGTTCAAGTGTGACGACAATGACCGAATCCCCCACCTGGATGCTGTCGCTGCCGCGCGGGATAATGATTTGATCGCCCCGAGTAATGCAGCACACCAGCTGATTGGGCTTGAGCTTAAGCTCAGACAAGGGCACGCCGGTTGCGTGGGAAGCCTCATGCACCGTAAACTCCAGCGCCTCAACGCGATCGTCCAAAATGCGGTAAAGGGTTTTGACGTTGCTGCCCGCCTCATTTTGCAGGGCGCGCACATGCTGGACGATAAAATCACAAATGAGGTATTTGGGGTAGATGACGCTGCCAATGTCCAACCCTTCCAAAATATCATCAAACTCCAGCCGGTTGATTTTGGTCACCAGCTTTGCGTTGCTGTGTTTTTTGGCGAACAATGCCAGCAAGACGTTTTCCTCATCGATATTGGTGAGGGCGACAAAAGCCTCGGCCAAGGGAAGCCCTTCCGCCAGCAGGAGCTGGCGGTCGGTGCCGTCGCCGTACAAAATGGTGGCGCCGGGCAGGGTTTCCGCCAGTTCTTCACAGCGTTTGGCGTCATGCTCAACAATCCGCACTCGAATGTCATGCGCGAGCAGGTCCTTTGCCAGATAGTAGCCAATGGTACCGCCGCCCACAATCAGAGCGCTGCGCACCGGGCGGGTTGGCATACTAAGTCTGCCGAAAAAGGCCGCCGCCTTTTCCTGTGTGGCAAGAATAGTGATAATATCGCCTTTCTGCAGGATGAACCCACCGCTTGGGATGACTACATCCTCTCCCCGCTCAACTGCACAGACCAAAACGCCGCTCCCAATTCGACTGGAAAGGTCGCGCAGCGGAATGCTGTCCAGCCCCTTGCTGTTGTTGAGCTGAAATTTAATCAGGCCGACACGGCCTTCTGCAAAGGTATCGATCTTCATGGCAGCGGGAAAGCAGAGCAAACGGGATATTTCCTGTGCAGAAGCAAGCTCCGGATTGATGATGGTGGAAATATTTAACTGTTGCTTGATAAAATCCAGCTCATGGCTGTACGCGGGATTGCGCACCCGTGCAATGGCGCGGCAGTGGCCCACCTTTTTGGCAAACATGCAGCACAGCAGGTTGAGTTCATCGGAACCGGTAACAGCGATGAGGACGTCTGCTGTTTCCATACCCGCCTCATTGAGCACGCTGATGGAGGAGCCGTTGCCCACGATGCCCATGATATCCAGGCTTTCGGTGATACGTTGAATTTTTTCGGCGCTGGTATCAATAACCGTAATACTATGGCCCTCTTCGCTGAGTTGGTGTGCCAAAGCAGCGCCGACTTTGCCGCATCCAACCAATATAATTTCCATTTAGACGCTTCCTTTTTGTTGGTATTGAGTGCTATTATAGCACTTCTGTCGAAAAAGTCTATAAAAACGGCGAAAGTTGTAAGGATTGTGTTAAGAGAACTTCAAATCGATGCATTTTCAGCTCATCCAACGGGATTAAAAAGACGAAAAACGGCGAATTGTTCGTTGACTCCCCTCACAGCCCGGCGTATAATATAAAGTTGGGATAAAGAGAGGACAGACCTCCATTTTGATACACAAAACAGTATGGCCTGTTCAAAGGAGAGTATTTATGGATTTTAATGTCATGAACATCCTGTTTTACTGCGCCGTCATTCTGGTGACGACCAAACTGCTCGGGATGCTGACGCGAAAAATTGGCCTGCCGCAGGTCGTTGGCATGATCCTTGCCGGGCTGATCATTGGGCCTGCCATTTTGGGGCAGATGGGAATTGACGGGTTCCAGGGAATTATCCACCCAAACGAGCCTGAAATGGATGTACTGCAAAGTTTTTCACAAATTGGTGTTGTATTCATCCTGTTTTCCAGCGGCCTGGAAACCGATTTCAAGGAGCTGAAACGCAGCGGCGCCGCCGCAACAGCGATTGCGGTTGCCGGCGTGCTAATCCCTGTGGCATTAGGAGCCTTTGGCGCTCTGTTTTTTATGGGGTGGCCCAGCCGTGCGCTCAACAACGGCATTCTCATGAATGCGTTGTTCATTGGCTGTATCCTTGCGGCTACCAGCGTGGGGATCACCGTGGAAACGCTGCGCGAACTTGGCAAGCTGAACACGCGGGTTGGCACGACCATCCTGAGCGCGGCAATTATTGACGACGTAATCGGCATCATCCTGTTAAGCGTTATTACGGGTATGAACGGCGGCGGAAATATTGGCATTACGCTGTTAAAAGCAGCCGGGTTCTTCGTGTTTACCATTGGGCTTGGATTGCTGATGCGCTGGCTTTTCAAGCAACTGGTCAAAAAGCGCCCGCACAAGCGCCGGACCAGCATTTTTGCCATTGCCATGTGCTTTTTCTACGCATACTGCGCAGAGGAGTTCTTTGACATTGCCGCCATTACCGGTGCTTTTATGGCCGGTCTGATGCTCAGCGGGCTGGATGATACCTCCTTTGTTGACCGCAAGGTGGTGGTGAGCGGATATATGATTTTCACCCCGATGTTCTTTGCTTATATTGGCATCAGCGCCGATTTCAGCCATTTCCAGATCTCTGGGCTTATTTTCGCCATTGTGTTTGTCCTGCTTGGGCTTGTGGGAAAGATTGCCGGCTGTGGAGCTACGGCACGTGCTTTTCACTACAACGGCCGGGAATCACTGACCATTGGCTGTGGGATGATTGCCCGGGGCGAGGTTGCATTGGCGGTCTATGCCACCGGGCAAAGCCTCATTTATTATGAAAACGGTGTGCTGGCCGGGATTGATCCGCTGGTTGCAACCATTTTCCTGATTGTGCTGTCTTCGGTCTTCTGCCCCATTTTCCTGAAGCTGGTCTTTAAAAACCAACATCAGCCGCCGCTCTCCGGTGCGGGGCATAAAATCACCATTTCCTCCGAAGCGATTGACAACGTCATGGATGGTGACACAAACGCAATTGTTCCAACTGCACCGGAACGGAAAACGGCAGGATCCAGCCAACCTGCATACCAAACCTGATACCAATAAGCCTATCCAATTTTGCTACAAAACCTCCCCGGTGGATGAATCCTCGAGGGAGGTTTTTTCTATGTAATAATGTCCTCCTTTTTAAGGTTGGATTTTCCGGGGCACAAAAAAGAGATTGCCTATTTTCATTTCGATTAAAAGCGCGTATAATCGAAGAGAAAGAGGTGTTACGATGAACCAGGATTTATACAACAAAATTTCTTCATGGATTGACGCACACCATGCTGACATGGTCAACGACATTTTCCGTTTGGTACGGATTCCAAGCATTTCGGATCCGAATTCCGAGGTAGCCCCTTACGGGCAGGCTTGCCGTGATGTATTGGAGGAGATGCTCGCCATTGGCAAGGAACACGGCTTTCAAACCCGAAATTACGACAACCGCTGCGGCGGTCTCTGGCTGGACGGTGACGAAAGCGATGTTCCCGAAAGCATTGGCTTTTGGGGACACCTTGACGTTGTCCCAACCGGCGACCACTGGCAGTTTTCCCCGTTTGAGCCGTTTGAAAAGGACGGTTTTCTGGTTGGCCGCGGCGTGGAGGACAACAAGGGGCCAACCATTGCCGTTATGTATGTCCTGCTTTGCCTGCATGAGCTTGGCGTCAAGCTTAAGCATCCGCTGCGGCTCTTTGTTGGCTGCGACGAAGAGGTTGGCATGAGCGACCTTGAATATTACGCGGAGCATTACCCCTGCCCCAAGCTCTCAATTGTAGCGGACAGTGGATTCCCGGTCTGCTATGGAGAAAAGGGCATTATTGAAGCAAACCTTGTTTCGGAGCGTCCGGTCAGCGAGGAGATTCTCTCACTCAACGGGGGCATTGCCAGCAATATGGTGCCGGATCGTGCAGAAATTGTCCTGCGCAAAACCGAACGTACAACGGCAGCCCTTTCCCTGCTTCCCAAGGAATTTGCAGTTGAGGAAGAGGAAAACGCCTACCGTATCTCGGTTCATGGGGTTTCCAGCCATACGGCTTTTCCGGAGGGCGGTATCAGCGCTATTTCCCGGCTCGCCAAAGGGCTTGCCTATGCGGACATCCTCAGCGATGAAGACGCAGAAATCATCCTGTTTTTCTGCGAAGCGGGGCAGGATTTTTACGGGCGCGGACTGCACATTCAAGGGGAGGATGACATATCCGGGAAATTGACCTGTGTGGGCAGCATGTGTGGCCTGGACGACAAACGGCGGGCGTGGCTGCATTTTAACATTCGTTACCCGATTACAGCCGACTCGCAGAAAATGATTGACACCATTCGCACGGCGGCGGCGCAGCACGGCTTTACCCTTGATTTAAAGCGGGACAGCAAGCCGAACTACTACCCCAAAGAGCAGCCTGCTGTCAAGGTGCTCAACGACGTTTTCAACGAGATGACCGGAAAACAGGCAGAGCCTTATGTAATGGGCGGCGGAACCTACGCCCGCAAACTCCCGCGCGCGTTTGCGTTTGGCCCCTCCATGCCGGGCGATTCCAAAGAACACCCCATGTTCCCAGCGGGGCACGGCGGCGGCCATGAACCAGATGAATGCCTGAAACTCTCCAGCCTGTTTGAAGCCATGAAGATTTACTGCATGGGGCTGATTGCGCTGGACGATTGCGCGCTTTAACCCACCGTCAAAGGCTGGGGTAAACCTACCAAACCCTTTGCTGGGACTTCATCCGTCTGGATACGCTTTGAAAAGAAATGAACAAAAAATGCAGGCTGTAAAATCTTCTACAGCCTGCATTTTTATTGCCGGAAGCAATTCCAATTTGTTCAACGAAGCCTGGCGTTTCCCAGCTCCAGAGTTCTGACAAACAGCCAGCATTCGCAAACGCTGCGGATGCTGGCTGTTCAAATTTCAACGGAAACAATGTGTTTATTGCCGCTGAATAAATCCAATAACTCATTCATTTTTTCAACGCCGGATACCCGGAGCTCAAACTCAATGCGGTAATAGCCGGTTGCAGCATCCCATTTGGCTTTGTGGTTCCCAGAATCCGTTTGATGCGCCTCAGGCTGCCTGTTGACTGACACCGCCGCTCTGCGCTTGTTCCAGGTAACTCTCCACCTGTTTCTGAAGGATGCTGAAACTGGATGGACCGGTCTCGAGCAGCACGCGGTTGAATTCCACCGGGTCAAACGCACCGCCGAGGGTTTCCTCGGCATCGTTGTACAAATCCTGGTAATACATCCCGTTGAGATAGTATTGCAGGTAGTTGGTCGGGGTTTCCAGAATCAGATCAAACTGTTCATCCAGAATATCGGTGGAAACATCCATGCCATAACGCTTCATTTCCGCATAAAACTCTTCTCTGCTCCAACCCTCGTAGTGGATACCGATATCTGCAAGCCCAATAACCGCCTGGGTGGCGACGGTATTGTAATTCACAAACGCCAGCGCAGCCTTGTTCTCCGCCGGGGCGTACTTCCAGGAGTTTCCCTCCACATAAGTCGCCCAACCCTCGCTGTAACCGTTGTAATCAATCATATAGCGGAAAAGAGGCAGTTCCAGCGACTTAAAATACACATTTTGGTACATGTGACCCGGATATCCTTCATGCGCCACCGTTGAAAAAAGGCTCTGGTCATAGTCGCCGTTGACGTAAATCGCTTCCGGTTTGCTTGGATCCTTATCAATTTTGGAAACCAGGTAGGCCGCAGGCGAGAAATTATCCTTCATGGAGTCCGGCACCTGAATGACCTTATACAGCAGATGATCCACCGCCGGGTAATCCGTAAAAATCTGGGTTTGCAGGTAGTCAAGGTTCTCTTCAACCGAGGTAAAATCGCTGTACCGTACCGTTCCTGTGCCCATCATAATATCGGTCAGTTCCTCCGGGCATTCCTGATAAAGCTGTATCATTTTCATCAGGTTTTCATCGTAAACGTCTTCCAAATAGGTTTTCAGGTCCTCAATGCTGGTGTCAATACCGGTCGATTGCCGGAGCATAGCCTGGTAATACTCTTTTCCTTCTGGCATGGTGGCGAGGCCCAGGTCGCTGGACTTCACCTCAATTTTGGACAATGCCCCGCCCAAAACCTGATATGCAGGCACAAACCGGTTGTTGACCAGATTGGCGTTCTGCTCCATTGCCTCTTTCTTTTCCTGCTCGGTCAAAAAATCTGCGGCTGCAATTTTCTGGTTCATTCCGTCGATGAGAAAGCTATTGTCGCCGCTTGAAAAATTCTCACACTGTTCAATGACCTTTGCCATAATGGTCTGGCCCATGCCGACCTGTTTTTCCTGCCGCTGGCGCTCCATATCGGCATACTTCAAAAAGGTCTCCTCGGTGGTTTCAAGAATATGAAAGTAGGATTCCAGGTCGGTCTTGTCGTTGATGGTAAATTCATTGAGCAGCATGGGAAGCTGTGCCTGGTACCCGATAAAACTACCTAGATAGCTGTTGTCGAGTTCAAAATAATCGAGCGTGAGCAGGCTGCGCTGCAAATAATCCTTGAGAATATCATAATTGAGTTTCTGCTCGTCGTCCAGGCGATTGTAATCAAAACGGCTGAGCTGGCTGAGCAGACGGTTGATCTCTTCCTTGGACTGTTTATAGTCCTGTTCATCCGCATACGGAAGCTCCAGTATCTCCTTTTCAAACCCGTATTTTTCCGGATCGTTAAAAAGGTAATTCATATTAAAATTATCTGCGCTTATGAGCTTTGCCGGCAATTCTTCTAGAAACTGGTCAAAATCCTCCGGCGAACTCGGGGTACAGCCACTCAGCTGAAGCACCATGGCCACGGTGACCAAAATGGCTCCTGCTTTTTTGAACAGGTTCATAGCACACCTCACAAATTCTATTTCTTTTATTATACAGGATCCAGTTCCGCTGCGCAAATATATCCCGGACGTTCTGTGCGATACGACGTAAAAGCAGGTTTTACCGAGCGCTTTTCTTTTGACAACGACTGTGCTATGCTAATAGTATTCCGAATTTTAGAAAAATATCGATTCCATTCACAAAACAAGAAGAAAACCCGGCACAAGAGGCATAATAAAGGTAAAACAGAAAAACCGGAGGATTTTATGATTGTAACCGTTACCTTAAATCCATCGCTTGACTACACGATGCAGGTTCCGGACTTTGTACCGGGGCGCGTTTGCCGCAGCGCCGGAGAAACCGTTTATCCCGGCGGAAAAGGGCTGAATGTCTCGCTGATGCTGGCGCGGCTCGGTCTGGAAAGTACTGCTCTGGGTTTCGCTGCCGGGTTTACCGGACGGGAGCTAGAGCGCATTCTCACCGGGCTTGGATGCCATTCCGAATTCATTCAGGTACAAAACGGCATGACCCGTATCAATGTCAAACTAAAGGCATTGCAGGAGTGTGACATCAACGGCCTGGGTCCTCAAATTTCGCCGGGCGAGCTGGAGCTGCTTTGCCGCAAATTAGACGCGCTAAAACAGGATGATATTCTGGTGCTTGCCGGGAGCATTCCCCCTTCTCTTTCGGAAAATTGCTATGAGGATATTCTGGCGCGGCTGGAAGGGCGTGGAATCCAGTTCGTGGTGGACGCCGCCGGAGCATGGCTTTCAAATACTTTAAAGCACCGTCCGTTTTTAATTAAGCCCAATCACCATGAATTGGGCGAGCTGTTTGGCTCCGAACCGCAAAATACGGCGGAAATTATCAGGATGGCAAAGGAATTACAGGCCCGGGGTGCGCGCAACGTGCTGGTTTCGCTGGCGGAAGACGGAGCCGTCCTCATTCCGGAGAAAGGCAACGTGCAAACGGCGGACGCCCCTAAAGGGAAATTAATCAATTCGGTTGGCGCCGGGGATTCCATGATTGCCGGGTTTCTCGCAGGGTATCTCCGCACGGGGGATGTTTCAAAAGCGCTTCCCCTTGGCGTCGCCGCGGGAAGTGCCACTGCTTTTTCTCCCTGGCTGGCGGAAGCGGCACAGGTTGCCGCGCTATTGGAGAACCCTGAAATGTTTGGTTTACCTCTTACAAAGGGAAGCTGCCGTTTGCCGTAAAGCCGATATTGTTTTATAAAGCCCAGGAGCACCAGCTGAACCAATCGGCTTCCCTCATAGGAGGCGCTTTTTGCCCAACGCTTCCGGTTTTGTCCACCGACGTACAAAAAATATTCGGAGTAAATTTCACCTGGCCGCCGGGCCGTTTCTGGAAATGGAGTTTTTTCAAAAGCGGTGGAGCGTTCCCTGTGCGTGCGGAGCTTTGGGACAGCGGCGTTCCCCAGAGGGATGGTTCGGTTTTCAAAAGGACGAAGAATGGTTTAATATTGGCCATCAAAGGGCATTCTGCCGACCACAAGCCGCCTGGAAGCGCCGCGCAATTCCAAAAAGTGCCGAAACAGGCAGCAAGGCGACAAACGGCTATCATTCAGAAAGTAAAAAGCGGATATTTTTCCTTTTTCGACATAAAACGCGGATATTTGCCCGGAAAACGAATAATTTGCCTCCCCTATTTTTAATTTCCTTGCACCATCTTCACAGACCGTTAACAAAATTAGTTTATAATTAAAATATTACATCCCAGAGAAAGGCGGTTGATGCAATGGCTAATATCGTTACGAATCCGTATACGGAAATCACCTCCGATATTCTCGAATTGTCTCAATTATGCGTCCGGAACAGCACCATTGACCCCCAGCTTTTTGTCAAGCATGAGGTCAACCGTGGCCTGCGTGATTTAAACGGCAACGGCGTACTGACCGGTCTGACCGAAATTTCCGATATTATTTCCCACAAAGTTGTAGACGGTAAAAAGGTTTCCTGCGAAGGAAAGCTGTATTACCGCGGCGTAGATATTGAGGAGATTGTAAGGGGCTTTATCCGCGAAAAACGGTTTGGCTTTGAAGAGGCCACCTACCTCCTGCTGTTCGGCGACCTGCCAAACCACGAACAGCTCAAACATTTTCAAGAGCTGCTTGCAAACTACCGTACCCTGCCAACGAGCTTTGTGCGTGACATTATTATGAAAGCGCCGAGCGCGGACATGATGAACGCCCTTGCCCGCAGTGTGCTGACCCTGTATTCCTATGACGATGCAGCGGACGACACCTCTATCCCAAACGTATTGCGCCAGTGTTTGCAGCTCATTGCTCTGTTCCCGCTGCTTTCGGTTTACGGGTACCAGGCGTACAGCCATTACCATGACGGCAACAGTCTGTTTATCCATAGCCCGCAGCCGGAGCTTTCAACGGCGGAGAACATCCTTTACACTCTGCGCCCGGACAGCAGCTTTACCGAGCTGGAGGCAAAAATCCTGGACGTGGCGCTGGTGCTGCATGCTGAGCACGGCGGCGGCAACAACTCGACCTTTACGACTCACGTGGTCTCCTCCTCCGGTACCGACACCTATTCCACCATTGCGGCATCGCTTGGTTCCCTTAAGGGGCCAAAGCACGGTGGTGCGAACATTAAGGTGGTGCGGATGTTTGAGGACATGAAACAGAACATCCGTGACTGGAGCGATGAGGAGGAAATTACCCGTTACCTCAAGGCGCTGTTACATAAGGAAGCGTTCGACAAAGCCGGGCTTATTTACGGGATGGGGCACGCGGTCTATTCCCTTTCCGACCCGCGCGCCAACATTTTCAAGGCCTTTGTCAAGAGTCTTTCCGAAGAGAAGGGGCTGACCGAGGAATTCCAGCTGTATTCCATGGTCGAACGGCTCGCGCCGCAGGTTATTGCTGAAGAGCGGCATATTTACAAAGGCGTCAGCGCAAACATTGACTTTTACAGCGGCTTTGTATACCACATGCTCAACCTGCCACTGGAGCTTTATACCCCGATTTTTGCCATCGCGCGCATCACCGGGTGGAGCGCCCACCGCATTGAGGAACTCATCAACGCGGGGAAAATCATCCGTCCATCCTATAAGAGTGTGACCGCATTGCGGGACTATGTTCCGTTGGACCTGCGGTAAAACGCAAACCTGGGCAGCAAATGCTGCCCAGGTTTTTTATCCCGCACAAGTGGTTTTTGTGACACCGAATTTAAACAGATTGCTTCTGCTCCGAAGCAGGACTGTCTCGGAGGAATTGATTTGCCAAAAGGCCGTATGGGAGGTTCTATGAATGCCGTTTTTTGACGGAAGCCAGAAAGAAATTGGACGAGGTGCGCAGGCGGTCGTCTACCTTTACAAAGGCTGCGCCTACAAGGTCTACCGGGAGGATTATCCCAAAGAGTGGATTCAGGGAGAGCTGATGACCCAGCGTGAAATTGTTAAAACCGGTTTGCCCGTTGTGCATTATGCCAAAACCGAGGCGCCGAACATCCTGAAAATGGATTACATTGACGGCACCACGCTGGGAGACCAAATGTTGGCCGGGAGCGCGCCGAACGGCTTGCAGGACATGGTTCAGCTTCAGAAAAAAATCCACACGCACACCAACGCGCGCTTACGGTCTTTGAGAGAATCGGCTTTGCGGGATCTCGCTGTACTGGAGGCCGCTCCAGTGCGAAAAACCCGCGCGCAAGCCATTCTGGACACAATACCGGAACAAACAAACCTGCTGCATTTGGATTTTCACTTCTTTAACATCATGTGTGCGGACAAGAGGTATTACATCATTGACTGGATCAACGCGCGCATAGGAAATCCCGTGTTTGATTTTGCCCGGAGCTATGTGCTCCTCTATGAGGCGATGCCTGATCTGGCCCGGGAATACCGCACGCTCATTACAAGTGATCCGGCCATTGATACAGCCCACTGGACGCCGGCCGTTTATATAACCGCTCTGCTCCGCTTAAAAGAAAGCAGTCATGATGCGACGGTGGAATTAATCCAATCCGCCGAATGTGAGCTGTTCGGCTAAATAATTGAGCCACAGACAAGGCGCAGGCCGCGAAACTGTTTGTTTCGCGGCCTGCGCCTTGTGGCATAATCAGCCTCTTTCGCTCCATCCGGAGCGGTAAGATCATCTGTTCCAGATGTGCGGGAGAAGTTCCTCCAGCAGAAGGCTGCCGTTTGAGAGCAGCACCTCGGTTTTCAGGTTTTCTTCATTGATCTGGTACATAAATTCCCGGCACCGCCCACAGGGAGCGACAATCCCAATTCCATCACAGACGGCTACAATTTTTTCAATCCGGCTTTCTCCGGCGGTGATCATCGCCGCAATGGCCGCATGTTCTGCACAAAACCCCATAGAGCAAGGGACGTCAATACACACCCCTTTATAAACATTTCCTCGGTCGGTAACCAATGCGGCGGCGACCGAGCCGGCGGATGAATCCTCCGAAAGTTTCCGCGGATTCAGGGTCTTATAAGCAAATTGAACCAATTCTTCAAATTTCATTGCGTTTTCTCCTATTCTGCGGCTATGATTGGCTGGTTTTAACGGAACATTTACTGCGGCGCTGTTTTTACGCGATATAATCTGTCAAAAAACGGTACTGAATCTCCAGCAAGAAAAAGCCTGCCGCCCAGCTCACCAAATTGGCAACCGCGCCATAAACCCGTGCACGGGTAGCGCTATGCCCTTTCAAACATTTTCCATACACCAATACTTCCGCAACAAGGATGACAAGTTCAACCGGAAGCTGCACCATATAAGCCGCGATGGAGCCGCCCTGAATCAAAGTGATGCCAAGTGTCAATGTAAGCAAAACCTGTGTCGCAAGATTGGTAGACAAAAACACCTTCCAATTCTCCCGCAGGCGAAAACGAAACAGCAACAGAATGGCGCCTTCCAGAAGCAGAGTGGGAACACAGGTGGAAAGGAACTGCACCAGATAGAGCAGAAACGGATTCGGCGTATGAACAGGTACGCCGTCACTTTCTTCGGTGAGCGGCAGGACAGCTTCACCGCCGTTGGCAGCGGCTTGATAATCAAAGGTGACGCTACTCTGAAGCGCCTGACGAGCAACCTCCTGACTGACCACTACCCTGCCGCTTTGGGTAACAAGGATAATACGGCAGTTTGTTGAGAGGCCGTAATACCCAAACACATGCACCCTGCCGCCCTCCTCCGGCGTTCCGGTCAAATCCCCCCACATTGGAACCTTTGTACCGCCAACGTAGGCCGGATACCAGCCTTCTTCCCGGTAGGTGTCAAGAAGAGCTAGCATTTCCGGGTTTAGGGAGGCCCGTTTCTCCTCCGAAAGATTGGAATACCCTCCGGGCTCCTGGATCAGCAGATCCAGATAATAGGGCTCTTCAGGCGGGTTGATCACATGAACGGTGAGTTGAGGCTTTGGGCCCATATCCGCCGAAACCGGCAAGGCAAACAGCAGCGCTAGAGATAAAAGGAGTGTTGTCAAGAGAAACGCTTTGCATCGGACGGTTTTCATAACAGTACCGCCTTTCCAAGTTCAGGTTTTCAGGCGTTTGCCGGACATGCTTTGCACCTCCAGCCGAAAAACAGCTGTGCGTTCGATGAGCGCCTCCGGGTAGTCCTGATCCGGGAAACCAGTATAGTGTTCGGCAAGAAGCGCAAGTGCCATGCGTTTTTCCTCCGGATCACGGACAACAGAAATACGCCCCTCCCCCATGACCGATTCATACTCCATGGTGTAATTATGAGGTTCCCGTTCAACAAAACGGTGAGCGGTATCTGCCTCAAAGCAGACAAATGGAGCTTGCTCGATCAGCTCATATTTCCGGCCGGCCAGTGCGCCGTGGAAATAAAGGGTCAACGTGCCGCCGGAGGCGACAGCACCAAAGTTCATAGGTACAACATAAGGGTGATCGCCGCCAAAGCCGACGCGGCAAACGTCACAGGACAACAGAATTTTGATCTGTTCGGAAAATTCGGGGACCTCGCGTTCTTTTCTTCGCATTATAACCACACCTTCACGAGATTTTCTAAGCACATCCTAACATGGATAGAAACGAAGTGCAAGCCCGAATTACGGCTGGATAGGGCCAGGCCGAAACTCACAAGCAGTACAGACCAAATGCGAAACCTAAAAACCCAGTCAAAAACAACAAGAGCGGCGCCGAGATTTCGGCACCGCCCCTTTTTATTAAATTATTCTGAAAGAAAGTTCCTTAAAAAGCTAACGTGTCCGGCGGACTCACTCCTTACCATCTTATTCAATCTTTAATACAATCAACTTGCAAAGACGGAACACTTCTTATCATCTTCCTTCAATGCTTTCTCTATATTAAAGAACCATTAGCTACGTACATTTAGTACATCGGACTCACCTTTTCGAATTTTTCTTGGTCCGTTTGGAAAAGCAAGCTGTGATATTACTCATTTTCATTGCTCAGCCTGCGGAACAAGGTTTATCTTCTTAATTGAACAATTTCTTCAATCACTCGTGGCTCAAGTTGTGTCAAACCTTTGGTTCCACAAACGTCTCAGCCCTCTTTGACAATCAATTAAAAGAAGCCTCCGCTTAACTTGTTCCAAACGGACACATACTGTTCTTCTGTTATACTGCCCATTGGAAACACCTCTTTCAACCTTAATTTCTTCTCGTTTTCTCTTCTCTTTCTTTCTGTCTATAATATACTCTACTTTTTAGGTTTTGTCAATAGTTTTTTTGAAGTTTTTTTAACTTTTTTATTCGTTATTTCTAACAAGAGAAAAACAATTGACTTACGCCAGTATTTCCGTTACAATTTAATTCAGACGTATGAAATGCCGGCCGCGGCAGATACTAATGCGGTGAAAACCGCTATGGATAAGGAGAACAACATGAGCGATATGGACATGACCCCGGATATTTACACCCTTGTGGACGAAGAAGGCAACGAACAGGCTTTTGAATTGCTTGACGTGCTGGATTTAGACGACAACCGCTATTTTGCGCTGATTCCGTATTATGAAAACCCGGAAGAATCCATTGAGGACGACGGAGACCTGGTCATTCTGAAGTCCGAAATGGTGGACGACGAAGAAATGATGGCCTCTATTGACGATGACGAGGAGTACGAGCGTGTCGGCGCAATTTTCTTAGAGCGCCTGGACAATATGTTTGACGATGAATTCGACGGCGACGTGGAAGAAATCGACGAATAGAAGCAAGAAATCCCTCTTGATTTTTAGGGGCGGTGTGCTATAATAAGCACATAAAATTGTTTTTGTTTTCTGCCTTGTTTAGTTAGTGTGGCTAATTAATCCGACACTTAATTTTAGGAGTCTTGACCTCTGAGGGCGGACTGCAGACCTCCCGCTTTTGCGGAAGAAGGGAGCGCGAAACTCTCAGGAAGATATCCACCCTGTCTAGAAGGACCGGGTTTTTAATTGCTGCACGACTGCAAGGCGGTACTATGTTTATTCAAAGGCGGGCTGAATTGGCCCGCCTTTTTCTTTTTCTTTATTGGTCTGCGCCATCTTGGCGTTTTCAGACGTCCATTTGCCCAACGCCAGACCCAGCGCAGTTCAAGCAGCACTTGAAACTCGGTGCGTGCCGGTACGCGGCGCCCTCGGACGATGAATCAACGAAATTTACGTTTCAAATAAGCGGTGCGATCTTCGTCTATATAGAATCAATCGAATTGTTTGAAACATACCCGTGGCGGCAGAAAACCCAAAACTGTTTTGACAAAGTGCGGCCTCTGTTTGAAACCGTTTTGGTTCCGGGCACATAAATCCCTCCAAAATATCGAATAATAAACGGGTGTAAGGAGTGATTCATGTGCAATTCAAACAGCGCGTCAAATTTGGCGTGCTCGGCTTTATATCCGGCATCCTCAACGGGCTGTTCGGCGCGGGCGGCGGAGTCGTTGCGGTGCCGCTGCTTGAAAAGTTTGGGGTTGAGGCAAAAAAAGCCCACGCGACCTCCATCGCCATCATTCTGCCGACCAGCATCATCAGTGCGGTGCTCTACTATCTGAACGGAAACATCGATCTGCTTGGGGCTGCCGCCTATCTGCCGACCGGGCTCATCGGTGCGGGCGTTGGGGCAATGCTGCTCAAAAAAATTCCGGTGAAATGGCTTAAATGCGTCTTTGCAGGGGTCATCATCGTTGGAGCAGTGAGGATGCTGCTGCAATGATGGACTGGATTATCATTGGAATCGTGGCCTTTCTCACCGGGATTACCGCCTCGATGGGACTGGGCGGCGGGTTTATCCTCGTCATTTACCTGACGATTTTTGCGCAGATGCCGCAGCTTGCAGCGCAGGGCGTCAATTTGATCTTTTTCCTGCCGATAGCGGCGTTTTCGCTCATCTTCCACATCCGGAATAAGATGATTGAAACGTCTGTGATTCTGCCGAGCACCATTTTTGCGGTGATTGGCGTATTTATCGGCGTTTGGGGCGCCAATCTGCTCGGCTCGGAGTGGCTGACCAAAGTATTTGCGGTCTTTGTACTGCTGGTAGGCGTCCGGGAGCTGGTAACGGCCTTTAAAAAGCCCAAGCCGCCGGAAACCGGTGATCGTCCAGGTCAGCAGAGGATGGAAATCGAATAAGCACCTGTGAATGCATGGCATAATCCGGAGCACAAAACCAGCAGCATTGGCTCAATTCCACCGGTAAAGTGGTATCTTTACGCACGGACAATAATGCGGCACTTATCGTCCACATGAAATCCAACCGCATGGTTCATTGGGCAGGAACAGGTTACTGCGGGATAACCACTCCCCCCGCTCCGCGGCCAAAAAAAGAAGCACGGGAATTCTCCCGTGCTTCTTTGGGGATATAAGCCTTTATTCGCCTTTCATCATGCGGTTAACCGCGCTAACAAGTGCATCGATGGAGGAGGTGATAATATCGGTATGGACGCCGGCGCCCCAGGAGACCCTGCCGTCCGAACCGGCAACACCAACATAGGAAACTGCTTTGGAGTCGGAGCCCTGTTCCAAAGCGTGCTCTTCGTAGGTTACAATGGTGTAGTTGAGCTTGAAGTATTCCTTAATGGCATTGCTTACGGCATCCAGACGGCCGTTGCCTTTACCGGTGAGGTCGATTGTCTTGCCTTTATAATACAGGGTGACCATAGCTTCAATTTGCCGTCCCTGGCGGAAATGGCATTCCTTGAGGGTAACCGGTTCCACAATATTGACAAACTGACGCACAAAAATTTCGTAAACCTCTTTGGGCTTGAGTTCTTTGTGCATGTGGTCGGACACTCCCTTGATGGTATAACCGAACGCTTCGCGCATTTTTTGAGGGAGGTCGAACCCGTAGTTCTGCTGGAGCAGGTAGCCAATTCCGCCTTTGCCGGACTGGCTGTTGATGCGGATAACGTCGCTCTCATACTCGCGGCCGATATCCTTCGGGTCGATGGGCAGGTACGGGACGGTCCAGTGCTCGCGCTCCTTTTCCTCGCGCCACTTCATTCCCTTGGCAATCGCATCCTGATGCGAACCGGAGAAGGCGGCAAAGACCAGCTTGCCGCTGTACGGCTGGCGGTCGTAAACTTTCATGTCGGTCACGCGCTCGTACAAATGGATAATTTCAGGCATGTTGGTGAAATCCAGCTCCGGATCGACCCCATGGGAATACATATTTAACGCCAAGGTGACAATATCGACATTGCCGGTGCGCTCACCGTTGCCGAATAAGGTGCCCTCAATGCGGTCGGCACCCGCCATCAGGCCGAGCTCGGAGTCGGCAACCGCACAACCGCGGTCGTTGTGCGGATGAAGCGAAACAATAACGCTGCCGCGGTTCTTCAGGTTGTCGCACATATATTCTACCTGGCTCGCGTAGACATGCGGCATAGACATTTCCACCGTAACCGGCAGGTTGATGATGACCTTATTGTCCGGCGTAGGCTTCCAAACATCCAGTACGGCGTTGCAGACTTCAAGCGCAAACTCCATTTCGGTTCCGGTAAAGCTCTCCGGCGAATACTCAAATTTAAAGTTACCCTCTACTTTCTGCGCATAGTCGGCAACCATTTTGGCACCGGACACGGCAATGCCGATGATCTCCTCCTTGGATTTGCGGAACACCTGCTCACGCTGCGCAACCGAAGTGGAATTGTAGAGGTGAACAACAGCGTTTTTTGCGTCCCTGAGCGCCTCAAAGGTTTTTTGAATGATGTGCTCACGTGACTGGGTAAGCACCTGAATGGTGACGTCATCCGGGATTAAATTCTGCTCGATGAGGGTGCGCAGAAATTCGTATTCGGTTTCAGAGGCGGCCGGAAAACCGACCTCAATTTCCTTAAAGCCAATTTGAACGAGCTTTTGAAAGAACTCAATTTTTTCTTCCAAACTCATTGGGACAATGAGGGACTGATTGCCGTCCCGCAGGTCGACGCTGCACCAGATGGGTGCTTTGTCGACATACTCTTTTTGAACCCATTTCATTTCATTGACCGGGGGCATGAAATAACCCCGTGTGTACTTACTGCAATTTTCCATAATCATCCACCTTTTCTTGTTTGCGGTTTGGTTTCTATCATGGCTTACATTGCGTATCAACCGATGGAAAGGTACCGGGGACAAATAAAAAATCCCCCGTCTCTACAAACCTAGAGACGGAGGATAAAACTCCCCGTGGTACCACTCTAATTCATGCCAAAGCATGCACTCGTTACAGATACGGACTTGTAAAAGCCTTATATCCCCCTGCGATAACGGTCAGGCTCCGTCTCCACCTACTCTTTGCATTTCAGCGAGCTACTTCAAGGCGAGTTCACATTCCATTTGCCGTTGTTTTTCACCAACCAACAACTCTCTAAAGGCGTGGGAAACGCTACTAATCCTCTTCAACGTATTTCTTCTTTCAAATATGCTAAAAGTATAGCACGGGCAAAAAAGGTTGTCAACCCCTGGTTTTTCATCGAAATCGCCGGTACAAAACGCGGTACAGCGGCGCAAGCCGGTTACTCCACCGATTTTAAGGATTCCACCATATCAATTTTTTTGAGCCGGAAGTGAAGCAGGAAGTTTACAAGCAGTGTAAACGCAAGGGTTAACAGTGCGGCCCAAACATAGCTCATGGGGAAAATCTCCCGGCTGAACATGACCAAATCCACCTCGGCCGTCAGGACGACAAACCGATGCAGGAAAATGCCGACGACCAACCCCACAAGGACGCCAAGAATGGAAGATGCGGTATTTTCCCGGTAAATATAGGCTGAGACCTCTTTGTCATAAAAGCCGAGCACCTTGAGGGTCGCAAGTTCCCGAACCCGTTCATTGACATTGATGTTGGTGAGGTTATACAGCACAATCAACGCCAGTGCACCCGCCGAAAGGATGAGAACAAGGATAACGGCGTTGAGGCTTTCAATCATATCCCGGAAGCTGCCGCCGCTGCTTGATGAAAAGCTCACCTGGAGCACGTTGTCATCCTGGAGGATGGCGGAGGAAAGTGCATCGCAGGCGGCCTGTTCCTCGGTATTGAGGTTGAGGAACACCACATTGGGGGTGAAATTCCCGCCGTACAGGGATTCGTAAACCGCAGGCGTCATATAAACATAATGGAACAGATAATTTTCCGCGATGCCGGTTATCGGCGCTTCGACCATCTTGCCGTCGGTATCCTTAAGCGCAATGCTGTCCCCAACCGAAATGCCCAGCATATTGGCAAGCTTTTCAGTGACGACTACGCCGTCATCGGTGAGCGGCTGCGGTGTATGGGAACCGCGGGAGCGGAGATCCATGTAATGATCGAGCGCGTTGGTCGACTGCGGGACAACAAGGTAGCAGTCGACATTGCGGCTGCTGCCAACCCCGGTAACCGACAGTTGCTGAGCACCCATGGATTCGGTCACAGCGGACTGGCCCGAAACGGTATCCAGCAGGGATTGACGTTCGTCGTCCGAGACATCTCCGTCATAGGCGACGGTAACATCATAGAGAAAAATTTCATCAAACTGTTTGGTGACAATGGAGGAAATGGAATCTTTCATACCAAAGCCGGTGAGCATAAGGGCGGTACAGCCGGCAATACCGGTTACCGTCAGAATCACCCGCTTTTTATAGCGGAAGAAATTGCGGATGGATACCTTTTGGATAAATGAAAGTCGTTTCCACAGCCAGCCGACCCGCTCCAGCAGAATGCGCTTGCCGCTTTTGGGCGGTTTTGGCCGCATAAGCTGCGCCGGCGTTGCGTGGAGTTCGGCGTAGCAGGCAATCAGGGTTGCGGCTCCGGAGCAAACCACTGCGGCCACGGTGCACCAGACGGCGTAATCCCAGTGGAACGGCGCAATGAGCGGCGGCATATGGTAGAGAATTCCATACGCACTGTAAATGACATGCGGGAAGATCTGAAACCCAGCCAGCAGGCCGAGCACACTGCCGGCAAAACTGGCAATGACCGCATAGGCAAGGTACTTCATTGCCACCGACGCTTTGCTATACCCCAACGCCTTCAGGGTGCCGATGGCAGTACGCTGTTCCTCCACCATACGGGTCATGGTGGTGAGGCAGACGAGAGCAGCGACAAAGATGAAAAAGACCGGAAAAATCTGAGCGACAGCGTCTACCTTATCGGCGTCGCTGCTGAAGCCGGAATAGCCGACATTGTCGTCACGGTCAAAGACATAGACAGTGGGTTCGGAAATTTTTTTAAGGTCCTTTTCGCCTTTGGCAATCTGTTCGCGGGCGTCCGCCAGTTCGGCGTCGGATTCGCGTTTGCCCTCATCAAAATCGATCTTGGCCTGCTGCAAATCCTGTTTGGCCTGTTCCAGCTGCGTTTTGGTTTCGGCAAAGGCTTGCTCGCCCTCGCTTTCCTTTTGATCCAGCAAAGCGGTCTGCTGGGCAAGCTGCTCACGGGCATCCGTCAAGGTCTGAGATGCTTGGTTCAGACTTTCAGCCGTCTGTGCCAAGGTGCTGTCCAGCATTTGAAGCATGGTGGGATCGCCGGTCAAAAGCGCAGCCGAAACAAGCTGCGGCAGGTTTTCATCTAGAGCAGCGGAAGCCTCTGCCACCGCTTGCTGTTCTTCGGTAAACGGTACACCGGGTTGGGCGGTTTCACGCAGATTCACCAGCGAACGGTACAGTGTATTGGACGATTCAAAATCCGCCGCCTGCTGGTTCAGCTGTTCCTCTGCCACAGCGATTTGGGCGCGGGAATCCGCAATGGTATCCTGGAAAAGCCGATACTGTTCATTGTACTGGCGCAAACCGTTGTTGTACGCGTGCTCGCCGTCCTGAATTTTTTTCTGAGCGGCGGCAAGTTCGTCCTTCTGCTTTTGTTCACCGTCCGCAAGTTCCTGCCGGGCATCCTCCAGCTCCTGCTCGGCTTCGGACACAATGGAATCGTAGCGGGTGTAGACACTTTCAAAGGCGGCCGTTTTCAAGGTGTCACTGAAATTGTCAACCGCATCCCGGTAGGCATCTGCAAAGGGAGAAATCCCCTGGGTTTCGTCCAGGGTAACATAAAGGTCGGTATAAACCTCCAGGTTATAATCCTCTTCCGGGAGCATAATAAAGCTGTTGATCGAACCGTTGCCGATGGTGGAAGTGCCGCGCTCATACGAGATATAAAGCGGGGATTCCACAATGCCGACAATGGTGAAAGTATCTGTTTTCAGGGTGTCGCCAACCGGGGTGTCGTCCCCGCTGTAAAGAGTGATTTGGCCGCCCACCTCAAAATACTTCGGCGAGGACGCGCCGCGTTCCACAACGCATTCGCCCGACTTCTCCGGGTAACGCCCTTCAACAAGATTGGGGCGGTTGAGGTTGTTTTCGTCGTCCGAGGAAACGGTACCATTCACCGAATAGGTTTTCACCACCAACTCGTTTTCCCCATCCAGCAGCAGGAAGTCGTGGCTGTACGCAGGCATTGCAGCATGAACGCCTTCCAACGCACGGACGTTTGCAACATCGTCCTCATCAAATCCATAGGTTGAGACAAGGCGGTAATCCATAAGATGAGAATTCCTGAAATACTCCTCTGCTGTGAGCTTCATATCCGGGCAGGTGGATTTCAAGCCTGCAAAAAAACCAACCCCGAGCAGGATAATGGCAAAGATCGAGATAAAACGGCTTTTGGTACGCCAAATCTCGCGGGCTGTGTCCTTGATGAGCGCTTTCTGTTTCATATTACCACTCAATCTCTTCAATATCGACAGGGTGTTCGTTGCGTATAATCTCCTGCACCCTGCTGTTTTTCATACGGATGACACGGTCGGCCATTGGCATCAGCGCGGAGTTGTGGGTGACAACAATGACGGTCATGCCGTTTTTGCGGCAGGTATCCTGCAAAAGCTTTAATATGGTTTTTCCGGTATTGTAGTCAAGCGCGCCGGTGGGTTCGTCGCAGAGCAGAAGTTTTGGATTTTTGGCAAGGGCGCGCGCAATCGAGACGCGCTGCTGCTCGCCGCCGGAGAGCTGCGACGGAAAGTTGTTCATCCGCTCGGCAAGGCCGACCTCGGCAAGGGTTTGCTCCACGTCGAGCGCATCATGGCAGATTTGGGTGGCAAGCTCGACATTCTCCTTTGCCGTGAGGTTCTGCACAAGGTTGTAAAACTGAAAGACAAAGCCAATGTCATACCGCCGGTAGGTGGTGCGCTGCTTCTGATTGTAGCCGGCAATGTCGTTCCCATCTACCCAGATATGGCCTTCGTCACAGGTATCCATACCGCCGAGCAGGTTGAGCACCGTGGTCTTGCCCGCGCCGCTGGCGCCGACAATGACCGCAAACTCCCCTTTTTCTATTTGAAATGTGACGCCGTTGGACGCAGTGATGTCAACATCACCGACGTGATAGCGTTTATAAACATCCTGAAAGTCTACAAAGCTGCCCATCCGCGTACCTCCTTTGATACAATTCGCGATAAAATTATTATACCTCATTCTAGACAAATTTCAACCGCGCAAATGGGTACAGGTCTTGATCAAATTGTAAAATTATAGTATTCTAAGAAGAAAATCAAAAAGGAGTGGTTGTATGACCGGGCTGATTCTGCGCTGGTTTGCAAAAGACAACGGCGGCTCGCCGGACGCGGCAATGCGCCAGCGCTTTGGCAAGGTGGCAAGCCTGACTGGGATTTTGACAAACCTGCTGCTGTTTGGAATGAAGGTTGCGGTTGGTTTTCTTTTCGGCAGCATTGCCATTATTGCGGACGCTGTCAACAACCTTTCGGATTCCAGCTCGTCGCTCATCACCCTCATCGGTTTTAAGATGTCTGCCAAGCCCGCGGATGAGCAGCATCCTTACGGGCATGCGCGGAGCGAATACATTTCAGGATTTATTGTCTCGATTGTCATCCTATTTTTAGGGTTTCAGCTTTTTCTGACCTCGTTCCAGAAAATATGGGAGCCGGAGCCGGTGCAGTTCAGTGTCATCACCGTTGTAGTGCTGGCGGCGTCTATCCTGCTCAAATTATGGCAGGGGCGGTTTTACAAAACCGTTGCCAAACGGATTCACTCCGGGGCGCTGGAGGCGACCGCAACCGACAGTCTCAACGATGTATTTACCACCGCCGCGGTTCTGCTCTCTCTGCTGGTGGCGCACTTTACCGGCTGGCAGATCGATGCCTACATGGGCGTATTGGTGGCGGGATTCATCATTTATTCCGGCATTCGGTCCATTATTGAAACCCTCAACCCTCTGCTCGGCTGCGCACCGGACAGTGATCTGGTGTGTGAAATCGGCGATAAGCTCAAAAGCTACGACGGTGTAATGGGTTATCATGACCTGGTGGTGCACAATTACGGGCCGGACCAGTGTTTTGCATCGGTCCATGTTGAGGTTCCCAATACCGACGACATTATGGAGAGTCATGACCTTATTGACAACATTGAACGGGAGTTCAACACTGAGCTGAACATCCATCTGGTCATTCATCTTGATCCGGTGGTGGTGGACGACGCATTGACCAACGAGCTGCGTGCAGCGGTTTCAGATATTGTAGCAGAAATCGGGCCCGAGCTTTCCATGCACGATTTCCGGTTTGTATCCGGCGCAACCCACAGCAACCTCATCTTCGACGTGGCGGTTCCGCCGGCGTACCGTTTGACCGATCCGGAACTGCGGGAGCGAATCGACCGGGAAGTGAAAAAGTTAAACCGAAATTATTACACTGTCATCACAGTAGACCGAAGCTACACTTCGACAACGAATTGACAATGGATTTTTCCATCCTTCAAAGCCGGAAAAGCACCATGTTTTTTTTGAAAGAAAACAGCCAAACATATTTTGGCACAAAGTTAAACACAGGTTGCGGAGTGTTCCACAACCTGTGTTTTTATAGGTTTGTCTTTTTATGCTCAGCGTCTTTTCTTGTTCTGCTGTTCAGATTTTAAAAACAGTTCCCTTCATTTTTCGAGAAAAATTTAACGGAGAACAGCTTTTCCTTTCTGAACTTGGAAACCGAAAGCCCATTGTTTGTACCCTATGCCATTTACGGTTAATATAGCCAAAGACAACCAGTACAAACAGAGAAATCTATAAAAGAACGTAAAATATTGGTGAAATTTATTGCAAACAACCCCCAAAAAATGTATTATTTCATTAGAAACACGTAATCTTCAGGAATAGGCTCGCCGAGATTGAGCCTGCCATTTCTCAGAGAAGTGCACCATGTTATGGAGCATAATTTAAAGGAGGGTTTCACTTATGAAAAAGAAATGGATTACCATGTTTCTCACGGCAATTATGCTGCTGACACTGCTCCCTACGGTGATCTTTGCAGCGGACAATTCAGCATATGTAGATACAAAAAAAGAATTTCTGGATGCGTTGGGCGATGCCACCGTTACTACTATAAACATTACAGCAGATATAGATTTAACCGATATACCGGCAGGCGCAGGACAGATTTTGGACTTGAGCGGGCGCACAATTGATTTGGGCGGAAATAAAATTACAGCAAATAACTTTGCTCTCATTTATGAGGGTTCAAATTTTACCATTCAAAACGGAACTTTTGACAGCAACGGTGGAGCGTATGCGCTGTTTATTGGCGACGGACCCACCAGTAACGTTTTGGTTCAGAATATTACGGCAATCGGCGGTATTAACGTGTATAACTCCTTGAATGTTGTGTTAAGAAATGTGGATATTACCGGCAGCAGCTATTATGCTGTATGGTGTGACAACGGCGGACAGGTAAAAATTGAAAGCGGAACATTTCAAACAAACGGAAACGCCGTACTGGGTATGGTGGACAACAATGCAGACAACCATTTTGACTCCGGCGCTACGCTTAATATTACAGGCGGAACATTCCATACAAACGGGAAACCGCTTGTACTGGAGGCTGCCGGTATAAATTATGGTGATCCTGTTATTAGTGGCGGAACATTTGACTGCTCTGCGAAAGAATATGTTGCTGAAGAACTGAAATTTGAGAGCAACAGCGCTGGAACCTACACCTACCATGAAACCTTTCAGGATGCTATAAAAAACGCGGACTCCAACACTATAATTACAGCTGTGGATACTCCCTCCTCGGGCGGCAGCTCCTACATAGCGACGCTGGTTTATAACGACGGTTCCGGAAAATCCGTCCAGTTTGCCGCAAACACGGAAGGAAGCATTACGCTTCCCTCCATCGACCGCAGCGGATACCTCTTTTTGGGCTGGGATAACGGCAACGGCCGCCCGATTGCAGCGAATCAAACATATACGCTTAGAGGGAACGAGACGCTTACCGGCAGGTGGAAAGAACTGACCAAAGTAAAGACTGCGGCCAAGGCGGCAACCTGTACCGAAAACGGAAACATTGCATACTGGTACTGCCCTGAATTAAACGCTTATTTTAAAAACGAAGCATTGACGGAAGAAATTCTTCTTGAAGATACCATTATTCCTGCAACCGGTCATGGCGAAACCAACATTCAAGGCATAAAAACCGCCACCTGCACCGAAACGGGGTATACCGGCGACAAGGTATGCACAACCTGCGGTAAAATCGTTGAGAAAGGCAAATCCATTGCCAAGACAGCACATACTTATGAGAATGGAACATGCAGTGTATGCGGTATGGCAGCTCCAAACGTAGAGCCTGAACCGATACCCACGGATAAGCCGAACGAATTGGAAACAGAAAGCCCTCAAACCGGCGACAGCAGCCCAATACAGTGGGGCTGGTTGGCTGCGGCAAGTATTGTTGGCGCAGTGCTGTGCAGTAAAAAAAAAGCCTTTAAGCGATAAGCATACCAATATAAAAAAGCTGGCTGAGAAAATCTCAGCCAGCTTTTTGTTTGTTGCCATCAAACATGCAAGCAAACGGTACATCCACTACTTTCAAACCAAGTTTCAAGCAATGAACAGATGTTTTTTCAAGAGCTTTCAAAGCATGTCCCAACAGCGCGTCTATGCCTGAAAGCGGCACCGCTTTAGCCTTCTGTAATTTTAATTGTCTCCCCTGCCGGGATATTCCGCACAACATCATCGCACTGGCACCAGACCGGAACGCTGGACGGATTGTGGACGGTAAGGCCATCCGCAGAAAAAGCAAGGCGTTCATACGCCTGCATATAATCGTAAATTTCAAGGTTGGTAGCGTACCAGACATCTTTCCGGCCAGAGACAAAGGCGAGGAATTCCTCAATGACCTGCCAATTGTCATGCTGCTCAAATTCATAGCTGTGGCCCCAGAGGTAGTAAAGCCAGGAATCCCGCTCCGGAACCTCTTCCACAAATTTCCGCGCGAGCGGCATGAGCTGGGGATCGTCATGGTGGCAGGTGGCCCCAAGCCGCAGCCAATCCTTTGGCAGCGCGAAACTGTGGTGGGAATGGACAGTGCGCGCGTAAACAATGCCTGCGAGGCGGAGAAGTTCAACGACCTCGTCGTTATACGTTCCGTAAGGATACGCGCTGCCGCGCACCAGAACGCCAAACTGCTGTTCCAGCGTGCGGCGGTCCCGGAGGATTTCTTCCATGGCAAGGGCGGTCGGAAGTTTGTCCAGAAACGGGTGGGTGGAGGTATGCACCGCAACTTCGGCAAGCGGATTGCGGTAAAGAGCAGACACCCGCCGCTTATCCATGCGGCGGTGAATGGTGCCTGCGGGATAAACGGTACTCTCCGGCGCGTAAAGGCCGGAATTGAGGTTGAAGGTTGCTTTGACCTGATACTGTTCCAAAAGCTCCATCAGACGGATGTCCTGCTCCACCCCATCGTCATAGCTCAGGGTGAGGGCTTTGGGTTTACCGCCCGGAAAGCGCATATAAATGCGGTTCATAAGCGCCTCCTTAGTCGTCCAAAACACCGGTAAGTTCGCTGAAAGTCAGCGGCGCCGGACGTTCGACGGTGGACTCCAGCTTGATGTGGGCGCCCGCCGCGTCGCTGCGCTCGAACGCGTCAAAGGCTTCGAGGACGTGGTACATCAAATCGACGCCGGCGCGCGGCGCGCGGTTGTCCCGAATGGCGTTTGCCAAATCCGCAACACCGATACCGCGGCTGTTTTCCGCGTAGCCGTGGGTGAGCGGAATCTCCATAAACTCACCGCTGCCGGGGCGGAACAGCCGAACCGGGCCGCCAAAAGTATTGGGATCGGGAACCGAGAGGGTGCCCTCTGAGCCGTAGATTTCAATGCGCGGGGTTTCAGAGGCGTAAACGTCAAAGGTTACAAAAATGGTGCCGATCACCCCGGAAGCAAAACGCATGAGGCCAGTCTGGTAGGTCGGTGCTTCGACTTCAATGGTGGTTCCATACTTTGGCTGGCTGGTGATGGTACGGGTTGGGAAAGACGCTTTGGACATGCCGGAGACGGTGTCGATGCCGCCGAGCAGGCTGACCATCGCCGTGAGGTAATAAGGGCCGATGTCCATCATGGGGCCGCCGCCCTTTTTGTAGTAAAACTCCGGGTTGGGATGCCACCGCTCATGCCCGCGGCAGGTCATGAACGCGGACGCGCCAAGTGGAGTGCCGATGAATCCGTCGTCGATGAGCTTGCGGCAGGTCTGCAATCCGCCGCCGAGGAAAGTATCCGGCGCGCCGGCGACCTTTAAGCCTTTGGAAGCGGCAAGATCCCGGATTTTGCGTCCCTCCTCCAGCGTCGCGCCAAGCGGTTTTTCGGTGTAGACATGCTTGCCCGCTTCCAGCGCTTTCATGGTGACGTCAAAATGCTCCATCGGGCGGGTGAGGTTGACGACAATGTCAACCTCCGGGTCAGCAAACGCCTGTTCCATGGTTTCATAAACCTTGGAAGCGCCATACTCCGCCGCGACCTCGCGAGCGCGCTCCACGCGATGGGTGCAGACCCCATACAGTTCAATGTTTTGAAAAACCCGCGCGATGTTTTTCAGGTAGATACCGCTGATATCGCCCAGGCCGATTACTGCTACTTTTTTTACAGCCATACAATTCCTCCGTTCGTTATTTTAGGTTTGACTCGCACAGATGTGCGTAAATCCCGTGTTTTGCGAGCAGTTCCTCATGGGTGCCGGATTCGGCAATAACCCCTTCATTGAGGACGATGATTTTGTCGGCCCGGCGCACGGTGGAAAGCCGGTGCGCAATGACGATGACCGTCCGGGTGCCGACCAGGTTCTGGATAGCCGCCTGGATTTCCGCCTCGGTCTCCATATCGACGGCGGCGGTGGCTTCATCAAGAATTAAAATTTCGGTGTTGCGCAGGACAGCACGGGCAATGGAAATGCGCTGCTTCTGCCCGCCGGACAGCCGCACGCCGCGTTCACCGATGTAGGTGTTATATCCTTCCGGGAGAGCCTCTATAAATTCATGGATACGGGCAATTTTTGCAGCCTCGACAATCTGTTCCGAGGTGGCGTTTTTAAACCCGTATGCAATGTTTTCAGCAATGGTGCCGTTGAAGAGGAAAACATCCTGCAAGACAATACTCATATGGTCGCGTAGCGAGTCGATGGTCAAATCCGAAATGCTTTGGCCGTCGATCAGGATGGCGCCCTCCTCCGGTTCGTAAAACCGGGCGAGCAGATTGATGGTGGTCGTTTTACCGACCCCGGTAGGGCCGACGATGGCGAGCATCTGCCCGGCTTTGACCTCAAAGGAAACGTGATCCAGGATTTTGGTGTCTTCATCATAGGAGAAGCAGACATCCTCAAAGGCGATGCTGCCTTTACAGGCTTTCAGTTTGCGCGCGCCGGGTTTGTCGACAATATCCGGCTCGGTATCCAATACCTCGAAAATGCGCTCGGAGCCAGCCATTGCGTTCTGAAAATCCTCAGCGACGCGGGCGAGCACCTCAATCGGCGCATAGAACATGGAAAGATACGCGATAAAGCCGACAACATCCGCTGTGGACATACCGCCGTTTACCGCAATGGTGCCGCCCACCGCAATGACAATGACGGTGCCCACGGACGCGCAGAACTCGACCGACGGATGGAAAATAGCACTCATAAACAAGGCATGCAGAATGGATTTGGCGTGCTTCCGTGCCTTTGTCTCAATTTTGTTGCGCTCCGGCACCTGCTGGTTGAAGGCCTGAATCTCCCGGATGCCAGAGAGATTGTCCTGCAAGGCAGCGTTTAAATCCGCAATATCCTGCGCCGCTTTGCGGAAGTAGGGCCGGACACGGGCGGAAAACCAATAGGTTAACACAAAAATCAGCGGGATGGGGATAAGCACCAGCAGGGCAAGCTGCCAGTTGATGGTCATGAGCAGGGTTGTAACGCCAATGAGGATGAAGATGTTGGAGGCCACATCCGGAATGGAGTGGGCGACCATCTGCTCGAGCAGGGCGGTGTCATTCATCACACGGGACATGAGCTGGCCGGTCTGCTTGTCGCTGTAATAGGAAAGTGACAGCTTTTGCAGGTGGGCGTAAACCTCGGTACGAAGCTGCGCGACGACGTTCCAGGACGCGACATGGCTCAGGTAAGACTGGCAGAAACGCAGGAACACCTTGCCAACATAAGCAAGCCCAAGCATCCAGGCAATGTGATAAATGGATGCGAGCATATCCGGGCCGCCGCCCGTGAGAATGGCGGTGACATCCCGGATGCACCAGGGGACATACAGGTTGACTGCGGTAACCCCGATGATGGAAATGCCGGTCAGAACAAGAAGGTACGTGTATTTTTTGGTAAACTTGAGCAAACGAAACGCATAGCGCATAAAATTCTCCTCCGATTGTGCTGTAATTCAAATTTGGACGTTGGTTCGGGTTCTGGTCTGCTATGCAGCAATTTCCGGGCTGAACGGATTCTGCGGCTCACTCCGCTGCTTGTCCGGCAGGCGGCATTTGCAGCCACACCGCTTTCCGCAGCGAATGAAACCATTCTCCATATACAGGGACAAAGGCTGTGCCGTCTTGTTCCCCAACAAAACCGCGCTTTCCTTTTTGGTCTATTTGGTACCCGCTGTTCTCTCCGGCAGCAAGTGCCTGAACATTGCCGTTTTGTACCATTATAACGAATTTACCAAGGCGGCACAAGAGATGAAATGCACAAGATACAGCGCTGAAATTTTCCATTGCACAAAAACCACTCACAGCAGGTCTTTGCAAACCCCGAGAAGCAGAGACATCCTGCAACGCTTTATAGAAAAACATACAGGCGCCGGAAGCCAGCAGAGCTAATTTTTCACCGTCCACAGCGAAAGGCTGTGTAAAATAGACAGATGCTGATAATAAAAAATGCGGGACGTTTTCACGCCCCGCATTTTTGTTATTCAACGGTTTATTCGGCAGCTTTGCGCCGGACGATTTCAGCAATCATATCCGCAGTGGCGTCAATGCCGAGCAGAGAACTGTCAATACAAAGGTGGTAATTCTCCATACTTCCCCACTTTTTACCGGAATAGAAATTGTAATAGGAGGAACGGCGTTTGTCAATTTTGCGGATCTGCTCGCCCGCCTCCTTTTCATTTTTTGCGCCGTAAACCTCGGTGACACGTTTAATGCGTACCTCCGACGGTGCATAAATGAAGATTTTGACACACTCCTCCATGTTGCGGAGCAGGTAGTCGGCACAACGGCCGACAATGACGCAGCTTTCTTTTTGGGCGATTTCCTTGATGATGTTCGCCTGCGCAATATAGAGCTTGTCGTGCAATGGCGGCTCCGCCGTCTGGGCGAAATGCCCGCCAAAGAGGTGCGCTCCGGTAGAAAGGGAGTACAACAGGCTGTTGCTCGCAGACTCGTCGATGTTTTCGAGCACTTCAACGCTCATGCCGCTCTCCTTTGCCGCCAGTTCGAGAAGCTCTTTATCATAGTACACCATTCCGCACTTTTCAGCGACCTTTTTGCCGATTTCACGGCCGCCGCTGCCGAACATACGTCCAACGGTCAATACAACATGTTTCATACTTGATTCCTCCGCCTGCTTCGATATATTTCCGGGCATTTGCCCGGAGCCGGGGCAAGCAACCGCTTACACCGGGGAGAGCCGGTAAACCTTGACGCCATGCGCCGGGATTTCTGCAACAATAGAATTCGAGAAAACACCCAGGTCTTCCCCACTCCAGAGTTCGCGGGCCTTGAAGCTGCCTTCAATCCCCAAGCGGGCAAAGGTTGCTTCCATACGGTATGGAATATTTTCATGGCTGAAGAGCGCCACATAAAGATCCCTGCCGTTGTCATGCTCCGCAACCCAAATATAATGGTTCCCCTGTTTGCCGTTGCGGGCAACCGGGTGTGCGCCGTGGGAGCTGCGGTGCATTTCAAGGATATCGTCATTGGTGATTAGGTTTAAGGTCCATTCGTCGTTGCTGCGCAGTTCGCCGCCGAACATCAGCGGGGAACGGAAAATGCACCAGAGGGTCATCATGGTTCTCTGTTCGTCGTGGGTAAAACGGGTCATACGGTCTCCGTTGCCGCTGTCCACCGCACGGATACCAATTCGCCCCAGCGGAAGCATATCACAGTCCGGCCAGCAGCCCGGGCCGACATGCTCTGTCCAGACGGCGCAGCGGTCGAACATGTTGGTCAAATCCGGCCAGCGGTCCCAATAGTCGTTGGTCATCCGCCAAAGGTTGGCGTTCGCCTTTAAATGCTCCGCCCGTTCAATGAGCGCGGGACCCGGCGAGAGGCTCAGAACAATCGGACGGCCGCACTGATCAATGGCGCGGCGGATGAGTTCAATTTCCGATTCTGCCGAATAGAGATTATCCGGGGCAAAATAGGTGACGCAGATATCGTCCACCTTAATGTAGTCGACGCCCCATTCGGCATAAAGCTCCATGAGGGAATTGTAATACTGCTGGGCGCCGGGTGCGTCCGGATTTACGCCGTACATATCGGTATTCCAGGAGCAGAGCGAGAACGGATGCGCAACGTCACGGGCGGTGACCTCTGTCCCCTTGACCGGGGCTGCCGTGTGAACCGCCTGCCGTGGAATGCCGCGCATGATGTGGATACCGAATTTGAGCCCCAGGCTGTGGACGTAATCCGCAAGGGGCTTAAAGCCCGCACCGTTTGCCGCAGACGGAAAACGGTTGGGAGCCGGCATCAGGCGGCCGTATTCATCCATTTCCAGCGGGACAAAGGGGTGGTAGGCAGAAGAATCTGCCGTTGGTTCATACCACTGAATATCGACAACCACATATTCCCAGCCGTGCTGTTTTAAATGCTTTGCCATGTATTCCGCGTTGCCGCGGACCTCTTCTTCCGTGACCGAAGCGCCGTAACAGTCCCAGCTGTTCCAGCCCATCGGCGGGGTTTTTGCCCATTCGTTTTTGCGTGAAACCATGTTCCAATAACTCCTTTTATAAGATATGAGACAACTGGATTAATAATAATACTCAAAGGTGGTAAACAAAAACTGGCCGTTTAAATTTTCACAGATAAAATGGTAATCGTAAACGCCTTTGACGTCGTCAAAATCGGTTTTAGAAACATAGGTGACCGAAGAGACGTACTCAATGCGGCCGGCTGTCTGGGTTGTAATGGTAAAAACCTCTTTGTTGATGATGCTCGAAGCGTCGTCATGCGTTGTCGTCGAACGGCTGGGGCTGACGCACAGCCTGCCGTCAATGTCTTTATAGGCCCCATTGCTCAGCAAATGAAGCGAAATTTCAGGGCTGAAAACGGTATAAATATAACTACTCAACTCAGAATAAGTGCCGAACCGCTCGGTTACCGGATAATACGTCGTCCCCTGTGAGTCCGAATACGATTGCTCCGTACTATAAGACAACGGCATACCGTTAAACCAGCCGTACGCATCCAGCGCAGGCAGCAGCGAGTCCACCGAGGTTTCAATCCGCACGCCAGCCGCATCAACCGGCCTATTGTTCCGGCCAAGGATCATGAGAACCAACAGCGCGACTGCCGCCACGGCCAATATACCGGTTGTGATGATTTTCTTTGTCATGGCTGATTCATCCTTGTAACGACTGAAGCTTGATTCGATTAATTTTATTATAACGGATTCTTTGTGAAGAGTAAATAGTATTTTCCACGCTCCCGCTCATTTCTTTTACAGATTCAACAGAAACCAAGCCCCTTTTTTGGGCAGAATCATGAGACAGACCTTTTTTCGAAAAGGTGGTAAAAAAACGGGGTAGGTGTTATACTGAAAACAAAACGGCGTAGCCGGAAGGAGGATTCCCCATGCAGCAAAAACAAACGGTACTGACGTCCCGGGCAGACGGAATTTCGATTAGCGTCATCTGCGGGCAGCCGGATTCAGGAGAAGCGAAAGCAATTTTTCAAATTGCACATGGAATGAGCGAACACAAGGAGCGGTACCTCCCCCTGATGGAATACCTGTGCGCACATGGCTACGCCTGTGTCATCCACGATCACCGCGGGCATGGCGAAAGCGTTGCCTCCCAAGACGACCTCGGGTATTTATATAATGGTGGCGCAAAGGCGCTGGTAGAGGACCTGCATCAGGTAACCGAATATGCAAAGGACGAATTCCCCGGGAAACCGCTCATTCTGTTTGGACACAGCATGGGCTCGATGGTGGTGCGCGCCTACCTCAAGCGGTACGACAGCGAACCGGCGGGGCTGATGATCTGCGGCTCGCCCAGCTACAACCCGGCGGCGCGTCTTGGCAGGCTGCTTGCCAAGCTCATCGGTGCGGTGAAAGGAGAACGCTACCGCAGCAGTCTGCTACAGCAGCTTTCTTTTGGCTCCTTCAGCAGACGTTACCGCACCGAAGGGAGTGACAACGCCTGGACCTCCAGCCTGCGGGAGAGCGTACAGGCGTACGACGATGACCCGCTCTGCGGTTTCACCTTTACGGCAAACGGTTTTTACCACCTCTATGGGTTGATGCTGGAGGCCTACGGCAAAACAGGCTGGCAAATGCGCCAGCCTAGCCTGCCTATCTTGTTTTTGTCTGGTGCAGATGATCCATGCTTAATCAACGAAGCAAAATTCCAAAAGGCGGTTTCTTTTCTGCGGGAACGCGGCTACACCAATGTAGACGCTAGGCTTTATCCCGGAAAGCGGCATGAAATTCTGAATGAGGACATCCGCTCCACCGTTTTTGAGGATATTCTCACATTCTGTGAACAACTGGTTTAAAAAGCGCAGCCATAAGACTTTTGGTTGGGAAACAAACGTAAATGCGCCGGCCAACAGGGAACGAATCTCTGACGCCGGTGCGGGAGCAGTAAAAAGCGCCCGGAACACCGGACGGTGTAACAAAAACCATTTGAGGAAGGGGTTGGATTCCTCTCGTTTTTGAAACGCCGCCCCAAATCCGGGCGCTTTCGTTTTTAGTCGGGGCATACCAAATCGGCTTGTTCCAGCGACTGCCGGAGAGCCTCTACAAAAAGGGTTTCGTGCCGGTTGAGCGGCCGTTTGGGGTTGGTGACGAGGAGATCCCGATTGAGCGCCGCGGCCGAGCTGCACCGGCGCAGAACCAGATGTTTGCGCTCCAGCTCATCCTGCGGCATGGGGGAAACCCACATAAAGGTATCGTGCACCCGCTGGAGCAGATCGAACTGGATACCGCGGTCGTATACCGCAATGGACTTGTGCGGTGTTTCCAGCCGGGCGCTTTTGCGGATATGGGCAAAGGAAAGCGGCGGAGGCTGGAAATCCCCATGGACAATTTCGGTACAGCCGCTTAAAAGGTGATAAGGGATATCTTCATACCCAGCAAGAGGATGGGACTCCGACATGAGGACCGACATGGGGAAGGACCACAGTTCTTCACTGGCAAGGCCGTGCTCCCGGATCAGGCTTTGGTAGTAGGGCTCGTACATATCCTGTGAGCGAACAATGGCGAGGTCGGACTCTCCGCCTGCCACGTCGTTGATGGCGCCCGGGGCGCTGGTCTCATGATAACGGACGTTGAGCTGTTCCTCTGAGGTATACTGGCTGAGAAAATTGGAAAAAGCAACCGAAATGTAGGTAGCGCGAGGCGCTGAAACATTAAGAGTCACGCTTTTGTGGGTATGCGGTTTATACAGGGATTCGAGTTCGTCTATCTGCGTAAGGATGGTTTTGGCATAGGACAAAAACTCCATTCCCTGACGGGTAGGTTCAACCCCTTTGGCCGTACGCTTGAAGATGATGATGCCGAGTTCGCTTTCCAGCTCCTTGATGGCTTTGCTGAGATTGGGCTGGCCCATATAAAGATTATGTGCCGCCTTAGTAATAGAACCGGTTCTTTCCACCTCAACAACATACCGCATGTGCTGCGTGTTCATGGCAACGCCTCCCTTTATTCCAAAAAGTTATGGAAACTATATCTATTATACATTACCCGGCGACGATTGACAATGATAAAATATTAACAAGCAAAGGTTTTAAACTTTCCAAAACGGACATGCCCTAATCTGCATAACCGTTTCTTATGTTGGAAACCTTTAAAAAGACCAATTCCCAAATCATTCATGAGGAGGATGTTGTATGGCACGTTTTACATTACCGAGAGATATTTATTACGGCAAGGGCTCACTGGAAGAGCTGAAAACCCTGAAGGGCAAAAAAGCCATTATTGTTGTTGGCGGCGGCTCGATGAAAAAATTCGGCTTTTTGGACAAAGTTGAAAACTACCTGCACGAAGCTGGTATTGAGACCAAGCTGTTTGAAGGCGTTGAGCCGGATCCGTCGGTTGAGACCGTTATGAAGGGCGCTGCGGCAATGCGCGAATTTGAGCCGGACTGGATTGTATCCATCGGCGGCGGTTCCCCGATTGATGCTGCAAAAGCAATGTGGGCGTTCTATGAATACCCGGAGACCACCTTTGAGGATCTCATCACTCCGTTTAATTTCCCAACCCTGCGCACCAAAGCGAAGTTCCTCGCAATTCCGTCTACTTCCGGCACCGCAACCGAAGTGACCGCTTTCTCGGTTATCACCGACTATGCAAAGGGAATCAAATACCCGCTGGCTGACTTCAACATCACCCCGGATGTTGCCATTGTTGATCCGGATCTTGCTGAGACCATGCCTGCAAAACTTACCGCTCACACCGGTATGGATGCACTGACCCATGCCGTTGAGGCTTATGTTTCCACCCTGCATTCGCCGTTTACCGACCCGCTTGCTCTGCAGGCCATTAAGATGGTTATGCAGTACCTGCCGGATTCCTACAACGGCTGCACCGCTTCCCGCGAGCAGATGCACTACGCACAGTGCCTCGCCGGTATGGCGTTCTCCAACGCGCTGCTGGGCATTGTCCACTCGATGGCACACAAAACCGGCGCTGCTTTCAGCACCGGCCACATTCCGCACGGCTGTGCAAACGCCATTTACCTGCCGTATGTCATCAAATACAACGCCAAGGTGATGGACGCTGCAAAACGCTATGAGGACATTGCAAACGCTCTTGGCCTTGACGGTATTGATGCACTCTGCCGTAAGATTGACGACTTCAACAAGAGAATGGGCATTCCGAAGACTCTGAAAGAGTTCGGCATTGACGAAGCGGAATTCAAAGAGAAACTCTCTGAGATTTCCAAAAACGCCATTGGCGACGCCTGCACCGGTTCCAGCCCGCGTCAGCCGTCTCAGGAAGAAATGGAGAAGCTGTTCACCGCCATTTACTATGGCACTGAAGTTGATTTCTAATCTCAGCCAATAGATTCGTTCCCCAACGAAGAGCCGCCCGGCTTTGGAAGTTCCAAAGCCGGGCGGCTTCTTTTTTGCTTTAACCGGGCAGGCTGCCTTCTGCAAGACGGTGGACATATTCCCGCATCTGTTCGCGGGACTGAATTTGGTGGGTGTGGTCGATAACCTGCTGTTGCTGCTGCGGAGAGAGCGCCGCAAAACGGTTCATCGCCTGAATGTCCTGCGCCAGCGCCATGCCGAGACCAAGCGGGATATCGCCCTTTCCAATGGGAACTGCCATAAATATCACCTCGGGGTTAGTATGGTTTACCTCCATGTAGAATATAAGCGGCAGCGCCCGAAGTCCCGGCTGTAAAATTTTGCTTGCCACACGCCGAACCGACCAAAAAGCCGGCGTCTCTCAAAACAACGCCGCTTACATCCAACGGTTTCGGGCGCGGGAACCCACTTCCCTTCCCGGAAATTCACCAACGTCTAAATTTCGGTTCCCTGGTTTTTGTAAATGTAATACTGCTCCTCCAACCAGGCAATACAGGCGTCCAAACCCTGTTGGTTCAGCTCAAAGGTATTACATGCCAAAACGTCGCTTTTCTGGTAGCAGAGCATACCGTACCAGATAGCGACTTCAAGGGTATCCTCCACCGGGGCGATGCGGAAGTTAAACTGCTCCTTGCTGCCGGTAAAGACGTTTTTGCTGACAAAATAGTTGATGCCGACAATATCGAAAATCATGCTGCCTCCTGAATGCGGAAATACCTCTGCCCACTCCATACTCGGTGTTTCAGTGACTGAATGGAGCAAAGAGAAACCCGCCGTGTGTAATCCGTTGTTTTTATTATACGACGAATTAAAAAAAATGAAAAGGGAATTTATGAAAGGCGGCTCGGTTTGCCGCAGGATTTTCTGTTTTTTAGAATTCCGTTTTGCAGACTCATCGCCTCCTAAAAAAGTTGTCGGACAAAAAGCGCCCGATTCCCGCTTTGAAACTGGGAACCGGGCTGTGGATGGCGTTTCTACAGGCAAAGCTTTCAAACCCAAACGGTAGGTATACCGAGCCTTTGTCAGGAATACCAGGAATTTTCAAAGCTTGCCTGTTCAGACACCGCGTTGAGCAGGGTTTTGCCGTTCTGAACCAAACGGTACTGCACCTTGCAGGAGGGGCTTTCATGGATGGTACGGGTCATGCTGCCGGAGCGCGGCGCATGCAGCGGATGCGGCGAGGCTTCCAGCAGGCGGACCGCAAGAACGCTGCTTCCCTGCTGAAGGACGACGGTACCGTCGTGCAGCGAGAGAATCCTTGCGCCGTAATAGGTTGCAAACCGGTGCTCCTTTCCATCTAGATAGACCGAGGCGATACAGCCGTTAAAACGGACGCCGCAGTATGGGATATCCGCGACCGACAGCAGAACGGAATCCGCACCGATGTTGGCCTGGGTCCAGAGGTAACGGCTGGGGAAAGACCGCCCACGGTCCCCCTCCATATAGCCTGCGCCGTTCCGGAAGCAGTAGCTTTTTCCATTTACCGTAACATGCCCGTCCACCCGGTGGCAAAAGCTGAAGACACTGTGGCGGCATTCCAGAAACGGAACAAACCGGAATGGGCCCATGATATCCGAATCCGGGCGGGCCATGGGGCCGTAGCGCAGCACTCCCCTGAGGCTGAGTTCCCTGGTTTGGCAGGAAAGGCGGCAGCCATGCTCGGAAAAAAGGTTGTTGCCAAGCCGAAATACGGTTGGATGCTCCTGTACCGAGCACTGCCAGATGGGAAACTGAGCGGTGTAACTGCCTTCGTTGGTAATGACCTGAAGCGAAGCCGAACGCCGACCTTGCCGGTCGGTGTGAACAGCCGGAATGAGGGCAAGGGTATCCCGGCCGTTTTGGTGCTTGAGGTACCAGCCCTCAAAATAGGGAGCATACGGGCTGCCGTAAAAGCGTGTTTCAGTCATGGTGCAGATCCTCCTGTGCAGGGTTGTCAATGAGATTGCCTTTGTAATCAAAACGGGAGCCGTGGCAGGGGCAATCCCAGCTTTTTTCATCCGGGTTCCATTCAAGCTGGCAGCCAAGATGCGGGCAGCGGATGGAAACCACGTAGGTTTGGCCGGTATCATCGCGGTAGACGCCGACCTTTTCGCCGTCCCGTTCCACAACGCCGCCGTGTCCCGGCGGAAGCGCTTCTACATCGGCGCGCGCTGGGGCAAAGACGCGGCGGGAAAGGTCGCGCACCGCGTGAAGGCTGTCCTCCAGCATTGATTTTGCCGACGCGACCGGTGTAAACCGCTGAGGAGAAAAGGCTTTCAGCCAGGGGTTTTCTCGCCCGGTGATGAGGTCGGAAATCAGCATAGCGGAGACCATTGAACTGGTCATTCCCCATTTCTGAAAACCGGTGGCGACATACCAGTGCGGCGTACTCTCGGAAAATTGTCCAATGTAGGGAATGCCGTCCAGCGTCATGCAATCCTGTGCCGACCAGCAGGCAATCTCCGTAGTGTCCGGCCAAAGCTCCCGCGCCTTTTCGCGAAGCAGCCGGTATTTCCCGCCGTTCCGGTTTTCACCCGCTCGGTGGTTTCCGCCGCCGAGCAGGAGCAGCTCCCCGGCGCTGCGGAGCGACCATCCGTTGTTTTTGTCAATGCCAAGATACATCCCCTCCAGCCGCATGGCATTTTGGAGTGCCAGCACATAGCTGCGTTCCTGGTGCATCCGCATAAAATAATAGCCGGGGACATTAAGAAACGGATAGTGGGTGGCAAAGATGATGTGTTTTGCGGTTACAGTGCCATTTTGGGTCAAAATGCGGTTTCCCTCGACCGCTGTCACATTGGTGTGCTCGTAAACCGGTAGTTCCTGTGCCAGTGCAAACAAAAATTGCAGCGGATGGAACTGCGCCTGACCTTCAAAACGGACGGCGCCCTTAACCGGAAAAGGGAGTTCGGTATCGGTCGTAAACATCGCCTCAATGCCGAGACGGCTGGCCGCCTCGGCTTCCCGCATCAGGGGTTCCGCCTCCTCCAGGGAATAGAGGAAAGCCGGTTTCTGTTCAAAACAACAACGGATGCCGCGTTCCCGTACAATGCGTTTGTATTCCCAAACGGCGCGCTGGTTTGCCTCCGCATAAGCACGGGCTGTATCCTCGCCGAGCGTTTCCAGCAGCTTATGGTAAATCAACCCATGCTGTGAGGTAATTTTTGCCGTTGTATTCCCAGTCTGGCCGCTGCCAACTGTATCAGCTTCCAGCACCGCAACCTCCAATCCACGCTGTTTTAGAAAATAAGCGGTTAGGATTCCGGCCATGCCGCCTCCGATAACGGCAGCGTCGGCGGTCAAGTCCCCATGTAAGGCCGCACGCGGTTTTGATTCTGCCGTGCGGTTCCAAATGGATTGCATCTGCATCACACTCCTTGTTTATAGGATTCACCGAAACCGAACAAATAAACAAGATAGGTGGCTTCTCGCCCCAGTTTCCAAAAGGCAGGGCAAAAAATGTTGCATATTCGTAAAAAAGGTTGCCTGAAAAGCTGCAGCACGCACGTTTCAGGCAACCAAAACAAAAATCCGCACGAACAAAATGTTCATGCGGATTTTAATTGAAAATGGAGCTGTTAACCAGATTCGAACTGGTGACCTCTTCCTTACCAAGGAAGTGCTCTGCCTACTGAGCTATAACAGCAAAATGGCGACCCAGAACGGGCTCGAACCGTCGACCTCTAGCGTGACAGGCTAGCGTTCTAACCAACTGAACTACTGGGCCATTCGGAATAACAGTGCTCGGGTACGAAACCGTTTTTCTGTTTTCGCGACTTAATTATTATACATAGAATATTGTTTGTTGTCAACCCTTATTGGCAAGAAATTTTATGGAATTCGACATTGTTTTTTCGTTGTCCAAATCAGAGAACCGACAGCATTGAAAACCAGGGAAAATCCTTCCGGAACAAAGCTTTTTATAATTAGGTCCTATTCATTTTAGTCTTAACGGCACCCGACGTCAAAAAAATTCCATTCAGAAGGACAGCTTCTTCAAGGAAATTTTCTAAAGCCGTCCTTTGGGTCATAGCCAGGGTTCCCTATGCACCGCAGTCCGAAGCCAAATCACGAAAATTGAAAAACATCTTTTAGGACGTATAATGAATAATAAATATTTTGGGCTGCTCTCATTCCGCTAAACACAGCGCAGACTAAAAACCGTGGTGTAATAACCTCACGCCACATGTCAAAGCAGAGCTCCGGGTGGCCGAGCGGACACTGTTGTTGTAGGCACTTGCGCGCCGTTTATGGTATAATACAGGAGATTCTCAGCCGTACCAAGTGATTCCCTGAAAGCAGACGGCTCAAGGAACACGGCGAGAAAGCGCAGCGAATGAGCAAAACGACGCTTTCAGAAAGGCAAATTATTTTATGAACGAATTGACATTTGGTATTCTTTTTTCAATTCTATTGCTGCCGGTTAATTTGTACTGCTCTTTTTGGATTTTCAAAGAAGTGCTGAATTTAGCCGGAATGACCTTCAAAGAATTTATAAGCCTTCCGCACGCACCCTTTGCAAGCGGAAGAACCAGATTAAAGCGGAGACAGCGTTTCGTCTTTGGCTTGTTTGAGAAAAAAAGCTCCAATCCGGAAAAATCGAGAAAGCTGCTGCGGTTATACGGAATCAGCACGCTGCCTGGGCTTGCAGGGCTTATTCTTGCCGAATACGGCGCAATCTCACAGCACGCAGATAAGGCAACGCACCTTCTGATAGGCAATTTGATGCTGATTCTTGTAAACGTTGGGCTTGCCGCTGCAGGCAGGATTTACAGGAGAAATCACCCGCTCAATGAACAAACGGCAGCAATGCTTGCAGCAAAACGAAAAAAAGAAGCCGAAAACGGCCAGAAAACCCGAACAAAGGATTTTGTAGTTTACAGCGTTGTCGGCGTCTTTTTCCTGGTAGTTTTAGCCGGATTCCATTTGGGAATTGCAAGTGTATTTTCCGGCGCTCCGCCGGCCAACGGAAGTGGGCAATCCGCGCAGTTTCAAACCATTCGCTTTAATGATGTAAACACCATCCTGCGCGATAATGGATTTGAAACCGCCAATATACCTACAAGTTACTGGTTTTACGATGAAAGCAAGCTTGCCAATGTGGCTGCCGGCACCAAAGGCAACACAAAAATTGAATTTTACGAGTATACCGATGGCGAAACGACCGATGGTGTTTACAACAGTATTTCCTACCAGCTTTCACCAGATTTGGAATTTCAGCAACGCGCCGAGTGCGAAACCTATTTAACGGGTGGAGGCAAAATGTTTACCATTGCGCAGCATGGAATTTCTTCGCTGGTTTTGTACCAAAACAACACGGTTATTTACGCGCACTCACCTAAATCTTCCAACGAAATTGAAAGCATTTTAACCCAAATGGGATATTTACCGTAAACAGTTCCGGCCGTTTACGGTATTTTTTAATTATTTTACAAAACAGTATTGACATTCTATTTTATTTGTTTTATTATTTTAATTAGAAATTAATTCTATTTAGGAGTTATTTTTGAATATGAAACGTAATACCATCCAACGGGCATTGGTGCTGGAGGCCGTCAACAAGCTCAAATGCCACGCCACAGCAGAAGAAGTTTACAATATGGTGGTTCTGGAATACCCAAATATCAGCAAGGTAACGGTTTACCGGAATTTAAACCAGCTTGCCGAAAACGGAGAGATCCGAAAGCTGGAGGTGCCAGGCGGAGCTGATCGTTTTGACCATATATGCCGCAACCATTACCACATAAGGTGTTTAAAATGCGGGCGGGTTTTTGACGTCGATATGGAATATATGGAGGGACTGGAGAGCAGGATTAAAGACACTCACGGTTTTTCTTTCAGCGGCCACAACCTGATGTTTGAAGGTATCTGCCCGGAGTGCAGAAAATAAACCGTTTCCCTTAGGAAGAAAAGGCCGCAAAACATACGCGCGCATACGGGCGCTTGGCAGACTACCCGTAAACATATATAGTTTATCTTTAAAGGAGGAACAACAAATGAGAAGCATTACCACACTGGACCTGCAGTACGCACACAGATTCTATGGATTTAAAGGCGAGGCTCAATATTTACACGGACACACGGGGGTTTTGACCATCGAGGTTGAGGATTCCATCAACGATGGGGTAAACATGGTATTCCCCTGCAACGAAATTCAGAAAACCGCATGGGATGTACTGAAAAACTTTGACCACGCACTCATCCTGAGAGAGGACGACCCGCTTCTGCCCACTATTTTGGATGTGTACGAAAAGCAGGGAATCAAAGGCGGCCATCCGCAAAATCAGATGAAAGGTGAAGCCTTTAAAACCGAACTTGCTACCGCGTACCCGGACTGCCGGCTGGTGGTCACCAAGGAAACCATGACGGTAGAAGGTATGATCAAAATTGTCTACGATCTGCTCAAAGACAAGCTGAACATTGCAAAGCTCACCTTTACCAGCGGCGTTAATGCGGCCTCGGCAGAATTCCAGACAAGCAACAAGATTGACCGCTGCCCGCTGTGTGGCATTGCATTGGATGAAAACGGCGTATGTCCGAAGTGCGGCTATAAAAAGAAATAACCGCCTCACTTTTTGAGAACGGCGAACCAACCAGCCGCCATGTTGTTTTAGCAGCATGGCGGCTGGTTTTCTTTTTTATCATAAGCAAAAGGCGCAAAATTGCCGCTTCCCTTTCCTGCCATAGAACAATGGACCAAAGTGCTTTCAGCGTCGTAAAGCAAAAATATTTGGAGATGGTAGAACATCTTTTCCAGGCAACAGTTTAAAATCAGCTTTGGTTTATCACATGTCATTTTTTTGTAAAATTCGTGAAAAGGCCAAACGCTTTTCCTATTGACAGCCATTTTTAAAACGACTATACTGATCTTAACTGGAATAAGCGGTGGAGTCTGTCATAGAGCGCTTATGTGTTTCTATTTATTCCCAGTGTGATCGATTGGAACAAGGGAAACCGTTCGCGTTGTTTCAGGAAATCATAGGCAGGGCTTCCACGCGAAGCGCTGCTTTTTCTTTTTCCATTCAACGCCGCCGAAAAGGAGAGAAAGGGAACATTTTCATGGATTTATCGTTTTTTACCTTTGTTCAAAGCATTTTCTCAAATCCGGTCTTGCTTGTTACAGTTGTGCTGACGTTAGGCGTTATTTTTGTCAATGGATGGACCGACGCACCAAACGCGATTGCCACCTGCATTGCCACCCGCTGTATGGGGGTGCGCAGTGCCATTTGGATGAGCGCCGCGTTTAATTTTTTGGGCGTTTTTGTCATGACGCAGATCAACAGTTCTGTTGCGTCCACCATCAGCAATATGGTGGATTTTGGCGGGGATACCCGAGCGGCGTTGATTGCGCTTTGTGCGGCGCTGTTTTCCATTGTCGTGTACAGCGTAGGCGCTTCGCTGTTCGGCATCCCAACCAGCGAAAGCCACAGCCTGATCGCAGGGCTTTCCGGCGCGGCCATTGCCATCCACAGCGGAGTGGGAGGCATTAACATGGACGAATGGGTTAAGGTCCTGTACGGCCTGGCGCTCAGCCTGATTCTTGGATTTGTCACCGGGTGGGTCGTCTGTAAAATTGTTACGGTGGCCTGCCGGAATCTGGACCGCCGGAAAACCAACCGTTTTTTTAAAGGCGCTCAAATTTTTGGAGCGGCGGCCATGAGCTTTATGCACGGCGCCCAGGACGGCCAAAAATTTATTGGGGTGCTGTTTCTGGGCATCGCTTTCTCCAACGGGCAGGAAAGCGTCAGCGGCATATCCATTCCCATTTGGCTGATGTTGCTGTGCAGCATTGTCATGGGCACCGGCACCAGCGTCGGCGGTGAAAAAATTATTAAATCCGTTGGCATGGATATGGTCAAACTGGAGAAGTACCAAGGTTTTTCCGCCGACCTTGCCGCCGCGTTTTGTCTGCTCTACTCCAGCCTGTTGGGAATTCCGGTTTCCACAACCCATACCAAGACGACGGCTATTATGGGCGTTGGTGCGGTCAAACGCCTCTCCACCATTAATTTCAGTGTGGTAAAGGATATGGTGCTGACCTGGATTTTCACCTTCCCCGGCTGCGGGTTGATTAGCTTTGTAATGGCCAAGCTGTTTATGGTCATTTTTGGATAGCAGGCTCCGGCCGGTTTTACGGCCCAATACGATACATTCAAGCGGGTTTGTTTAAGCAGTTCGCAAACCGAACCAAACAACCGAACATCATTCGGGCGGAAGGAGAAAAACAATGTCACGAAAACAGGACGCCTTTTATTTTAAAGCGTTTATTGACTGTGCAGATTATTCCTGCCAGGCGGCCCAGCTACTGGAACAAACGATGGAGCAATTTGATGTTCAGGAAATCCCAAAAAAGCTGGAGGAAATTCATGCGTTGGAACATGCGGGCGACCAAAAAAAGCACCTTGTGCTCAATGCTCTAGCCAAAGCGTTTATGACGCCGCTTGAACGGGAAGATATTATGCTGCTCAGCCAAAACATTGACGAAGTGACCGACAAAATTGAAGATGTGCTCATCCGAATTTACTACAACCACATTCAGAGCATTCCGGCAGAGGCGTTGGACTTGGGAAAAATTGTCTGCCGCTGCTGCCAGGCAGTCCGCGACATGATGGTGGAGTTTGCCGACTTTAAGCACTCCAAAAAGCTCCACGACCACATTGTGACCATTAATACGCTGGAAGAAGACGCCGACCAAATTTTTATCTCCAATATGTACCAGCTTCACAAACAGAAAACAGATCCTTTTGAGGTCATTGCGTTGCGGGAGATTTACATTTATTTGGAAAAATGCGCAGATGCCTGTGAACATGTCGCCGATGTTGTGGAAGGCGTCATCATGAAAAATTCTTAGACTGACGGCTGTTATGTTACCCTTGAGGAGCCGGATAACGGTCCAGCCCAATTATACAGCTCACCGTTAAAACCTCCCCCGCTTTTGCGTCCAAATAAAAAGCTGTCGCATCCGAATGCGGCGTCATTACGCCGCTTGAAACGATGCTACATACACTTTCAGTCCATCCCTGTCTTTCCTGAGCGACAGCGCCTTGTTCATTGCTGTTTTCCACCATTGGGCAGATATTTTTCTCACCGGCGGAACCGTCCCTCATCCGGATTTTCATTTCCGGCAAACATAGAGATCCGTTAGCCGTCACATTCATCAGGATGCCATTTGTTGCAATTTCTCTATTTTAGTCAGCCCGAATATGTGCTAATATATCAATGTACGAATCCTTATTGGTCAAGGGTGAAATTCCCGGCAAAAGCCAGAATTGCTTGACAGCCCCGCCGGCGCCCGCTATCATGGAAGCAGGTTTCGCTGTTCATGGCAGAAAGGAGGCGCCGCATGTCCCAGCTGTTTTTTGGAAATCTGCCGTCTGTGCTGACCTCACTTCTTTTCGTGGGCCTGCTCGCCTACGTTCTGTTTGTTGCCATCTGGAACAGACAAATTACCAAATGGGGCGGCAAGGTCTTTTTTCTTACTCTATTGGGATTAGCAGTCGGTTTACTGGCAGCTTACCGGGATGACTATTTTCTCTCGCTTCAATACGCGTCGGGGGTCTCGGCGTTTCACGGCCGCTTCCCGGTGGATGGCCTTGTTTCGCAGCTTAGCAGCATTGGCGGCGTACTCATTGGAGGAATTGCCCTCTCCTGCCTGTTTATCCGGCGGCAGGGATACCGCAAAGCAGTGTTTTTTCTGGCAGCCTTTCTCATCCTGGCCAAAACTGTATTTGTGGAATACGCAAGGTTTCTCACGCTGTAACCAGCTTTATATTTTATAAAGCTCTGTGAAAATTGGCCGATTTACGCCTTTCGGTTAGCAGCAACTGTATAGACGTTCCAGACGCCGCAGTTTTGCCCTTGCCTTTTGAACAACAAAAAAACGCCGGGCAAAACCCGGCGTTCCATTTGTGGAACAACTTCCATTCACCCGGAATGGAACAAGGAAAGAACTAGTCGACAACGTATGGTTTGATTTCAGCGAAGAAAGCGTCAGCATCGTCCGTATGAGCTTCCAATTTAATCGGCTTGGAAAGGTCGAGGCTGAAGATACCCATGATAGATTTTGCGTCGATTGCATAGCGGCCGGAGACCAAATCTACATCAAAGTCATACTTTGTAACAATGTTTACGAAGGACTTCACGTCATTGATGGTTGCCAGCATTACTGTAACACTTTTCATTAAGGGTTCCTCCTTGTGAATTATAATATAGGAATATTATCCATATTTAGACTATAACAGCATAAATCTTTTTAGTCAACTGCTAATTGTAAATATCGGCAAAATAAATTATAATGATGACATAGGTTTGTTTAAATTTTTTAAAAAGTTATTCAAAATACAGGAGTTTTACCGGAATGCGAATTGCCTTTTATACGTTGGGGTGCAAGGTCAACCAGTACGAAACCGAACTGCTTTCGGGTCTGTTTCATAAAGAAGGGTTTGATGTTGTCTCCCACCAGGACGAGGCGGACGTGTACGTGGTTAACTCCTGTACTGTCACGTCTACGGGGGACTCCAAAACCCGCAAAACGCTGCATCGTTTCAAGCGGGAGCATCCCGGTGCGCTGGTAGTGCTGACCGGTTGTTTTCCGCAGGCGTTTCCGGACGCGGCAGAGCTGTTGCCGGAGGCAGATGTCATTACCGGTTCGCGGAGCCGGTATGAGCTGGTTGGCGCCGTCAAGGAAGCGCTTGCAACCGGCAAACGGGTGGTGCGCATTGTGCCGCATGAAAAGGGTGAAGCGTTTGAAGAAATGAGCGTCACCCAATTTTCCGGGCGGACGCGCGCCTTTGTCAAAATAGAAGACGGCTGTGAGCGTTACTGCGCTTACTGTATTATTCCCAAGGCACGGGGGTTCATCCGCTCCAAGCCGCTGGCGGACCTGGTCGGCGAAGTTTCCGCGCTGGCGGCGAACGGCTACCTGGAAGTGGTGCTGGTGGGAATCAACCTTTCCTCTTATGGAAAAGACCTCGGTCTGCGGCTCATTGACGCCATTGAGGCGGTCTGTGCTGTGGACGGCATTGCGCGGGTACGGCTGGGTTCTCTGGAGCCGGAATTGCTGTCAGACAGCGACATTGCCCGGATGGCCAAACAGCCCAAGCTCTGCCCGCAGTTCCACCTCTCTCTTCAGAGCGGGTGCGACGAAACCCTGCGGCGGATGAACCGCCATTATGACACCGCAGAATACCGGCGCATTGTAAACAAGCTGCGGGAGTGTTTTTCAGACTGTGCCATTACCACCGACATCATGGTCGGCTTTCCCGGGGAGACCGAAGCGGAATTTGAGGCTTCTGTCGCTTTTGCCCGGGAAATTGGCTTTGCAAAAGCTCATGTATTCGCTTACTCGGTCCGGGAAGGGACACGGGCCGCCAAAATGGACGGGCAGGTGCCAAACGCCATAAAGGAAGCACGGAGCCGGCACATGATTGCCGTTACCCGCCAAACCGCTGCGGAGTTTTTAAAACGGCAGGTGGGCAAAACGGTTCCCGTGCTGTTTGAAACCCAGACAGGCTTTCACGCCAACGAGGGTTACGCCCCGGATTATTCCCCGGTCTTTGTTCATTCCGCCGAATCCCTTTCCGGGAGCATCCGGCAGGTTCAAATTGTAGACGCCACCGAGAGCAGTTGCATCGGTGAACTCATATAAACGCGCCAATTCACCAGCAGAAAGTGGAGGATGATATGTCAGTTTATCGTATTTACGTGGAGAAAAAGACCCCGTTTGCGGTGGAAGCAAAAGGATTGCTTTCCGACATCAAAACAGCCCTGCGGCTGGAGGGCCTGAGCGGCCTGCGCATCATTAACCGGTACGATGTTGAGGGAATTTCCAAAAAGGATTTCGCCCTTGCAACACCGACCATTTTTTCCGAGCCGCCGGTCGACACCGTCTACCACGACCTGCCCAAGCTCAAAAAAGAACGCATTTTTGCAACCGAGTACCTGCCTGGTCAGTTTGACCAGCGTGCAGACTCCTGCGAGCAGTGCATTCAGCTGCTGACCCAGGGAGAACGGCCCCGGGTGCGCAGCGCCAAAATCTACGTTCTGGAAGGCGAGCTTTCAAACGAGGATTTTGAACAGGTCAAGTCTTATGTCATCAACCCGGTGGAAAGCAGAGAGGCCTCTCTTGCTCCCTATGACACGCTGGATGTCAAATATAAAATCCCGACCGAAGTGGAAACCCTGACCGGTTTTACCGCGCTTGACGAAGACGGCCTGCGTGAATTCATTGCAAGCTACGGCCTTGCCATGGATTTGGACGATATTAAATTCTGTCAGCAGTATTTCAAGGCGGACGAGCAGCGCGACCCGACCATCACCGAAATCCGGATGATCGACACCTACTGGTCGGATCACTGCCGCCACACAACCTTTTTGACCAACATTGACAAGGTCACCATCCATTCTGATTATATTCAGGAGACCTTCAACGAATACGTCCTGACCCGTGAAGAGTTGTATAAAGGCCGTACTGACAAGCCGATGACCTTGATGGATCTTGCGACCATTGCGGCAAAAAAGCTCAAACGCGAAGGACTTTTGAAGGATTTGGACGAATCCGAAGAAATTAACGCCTGCTCGGTGCACATTGACGTTGAGGTTGACGGCAAAACCGAACAATGGCTGCTGATGTTCAAAAACGAAACCCACAACCATCCGACCGAAATTGAACCGTTCGGCGGCGCAGCAACCTGCCTTGGCGGCGCTATCCGCGACCCGCTTTCCGGGCGTTCCTACGTCTACCAGGCCATGCGTGTCACCGGTGCTTCCAATCCGCTGGTGCCGGTGGAAGAGACCATCCCGGGCAAGCTGCCGCAGCGTAAAATCACCGTTGGCGCAGCGCAGGGTTACAGCTCCTACGGCAACCAGATTGGCCTTGCAACCGGGCAGGTTGCCGAGGTTTACCATCCCGGATATGTGGCGAAACGCCTTGAAATCGGCGCGGTTGTCGGCGCAGCCCCGGTGGAAAATGTTGTGCGTGAACGCCCCGTTCCGGGTGACATCATCATTCTGCTCGGCGGCAAGACCGGGCGTGATGGCTGCGGCGGCGCGACCGGTTCCTCCAAATCCCACACGATGGAATCGCTGGAAAGCTGCGGCGCAGAGGTGCAGAAGGGCAATCCGCCGGAAGAACGCAAACTCCAGCGGCTGTTCCGCAACCCGGAGGCGACCCAGCTCATCAAGCGCTGCAACGACTTTGGTGCGGGCGGCGTCTCGGTTGCCATCGGCGAACTGGCGGATGGCCTTGCCATTGATTTGGACGCTGTACCCAAAAAATACGACGGCCTTGACGGTACCGAGCTCGCCATTTCCGAATCGCAGGAGCGTATGGCGGTGGTGGTTTCGCCGTCCGACGCAGATGCATTCATTGCGTTTGCCTCAGAGGAAAACCTTCTTGCGACCAAAGTGGCAGTTGTCACCGAACAGCCGCGCCTGCGGATGAACTGGTGCGGCAACACCATTGTCGACCTTTCCCGCGAATTTTTGAACTCCAACGGTGCAACCAAATACACCGATATTGAAATTGAAGCGCCTTCCCTTTCCCCGGTTCACGATTATAAAGACGCCCCGGAAAGCTGGACCAAGCTGATGACCGAGCTCAACGTCTGCTCGCAGAAGGGATTGGTTGAGCGGTTTGACTCCACCATTGGCGCTTCCACTGTTCTCATGCCCTACGGCGGCATTTTGCAGACCACTCCCGCTCAGGCGATGGCGGCGAAAATTCCGGTTCTGCACGGCCAGACCAATACCTCTTCGCTGATGGGCTGGGGCTTCAACCCCGATTTAAGCGCCAAGAGCCCATATCACGGCGCCGTTTATGCCGTTGTGGAATCGGTTTCCAAAGTGGTTGCAGCCGGCGGTTCCCACAACCAGTGCTGGCTGACCTTCCAGGAATATTTTGAACGCACCAAAAACACACCGAGCCGCTGGGGCAAGCCGCTCTCCGCGCTGCTTGGCGCGTACAAGGCGCAGGTTGGACTTGGAATTGGCTCGATTGGTGGCAAGGACTCGATGTCCGGCTCCTTTGAGGAGATTGACGTACCGCCGACCCTTGTTTCTTTTGCCGTGTCGGTAGCAGACGCTCCCAAAATTCTTTCGCCGGAGTTTAAACAGGCGAGCAACCAGGTGGCGCTCTTCCTACCGGAATACGACCAAAACGGCCTGCCCTGCTTTGACAGCCTGCTCAAGCTCTACGATACCGTAGAGGCGCTGATTGCATCCGGTTCCGCAAAAGCGGTTTGGACGCTGGGCTATGGCGGCGTTGCAGAAGGCATTGCCAAAATGTGCTTCGGCAACAATCTTGGTTTTAAGTTTACCGCCAAGCTGCCCGACGCACTGCTGTTCAACCCCGTCTACGGTGGTTTCGTTGTGGAACTTTCCGGAGAACACCAGCCGCCGGAAGGCTGCAACGTATTCGGTATTGTTCTTGACACCCCGATCATCGTATTGGAGGGCGGCGAAATCGTTTCAGTTGAAGAGCTTTCCAAAGCAACCGAAGCGGTGCTCAACCCAGTCTTCCCCATCACGGCGGGCACGCCAGCTGAAGAGATTGAAGCCTTCCATTACCAGTGCAACGAGCGTGTTGTACCGTCCATTAAGGCGGCGAAACCCAAGGTGCTCATCCCGGTTTTCCCGGGCACCAACTGTGAATACGACACTGCGCGTGCCTTTGAAAACGCCGGCGCGGATCCGGAAATTTTTGTCATCCGCAACCTGACCAGCCACCAGATTCAGGAATCCCTGGACGCATTTGTCAAGCTGGCGGACGAGGCTCAAATCATTATGATTCCGGGCGGTTTCTCCGGCGGTGACGAACCGGAAGGTTCGGCCAAGTTCATCACCAGCTTTTTCCGCAATCCGCGGCTGAAGGATGCAGTTCACCGCCTGCTTAAGCAGCGCGACGGCTTGATGCTGGGAATCTGCAACGGTTTTCAGGCGCTGGTCAAGCTCGGTCTGGTTCCCTACGGCGAAATTGTGGAGCTGACCGATCATGCGCCAACCTTGACCTTCAACGCCATTGGCCGCCATCAGTCGATGATGGTGAGCACCCGGATCTGCTCCAACAAATCCCCATGGCTGATGCACAACAACGTCGGCGACGTACACAGCATTGCCATTTCTCACGGCGAGGGCCGATTTGTGGCAGACGCGGAACTGATTCGGCAGATGGCAGACAACGGCCAGATTGCCACCCAGTACATCGATCTGGAGGGCAAACCGACAATGGACATCCGGCACAATCCGAACGCTTCGGTTGCCGCCATTGAGGGCATTACCTCCCCGGACGGCCGCGTCTTTGGCAAGATGGGTCACAGTGAGCGTATGGGCGAATTCGTCTGTAAAAATGTCCCCGGTGTAAAGGATCAGTTAATCTTTAAAGCAGGGGTAGATTATTTCGCGTAATTCGTGTATGATAGAGAGGCACGGGATTTTCCGTGCCTCTTTTCTTATGATTTTGCATACATTGCCTATGTGCAGGCTGACAGGAGGAAAGCCGCTTTGTCCAAACTCATTGAAAAATTCAAAAGCGTTCCCCGCAAGGATAAAATTAAATTTGGTATTTTTGCTGCCTTTATTCTCATCACCATTATTGTAGCGCTCATCCTGCTGCCGAACATCATTGCGCTTAAGGACAAGGTCAACCGCGATCTTTTAAAGGATCAAATCCTCTCATTCGGTGTTTGGGGCTGGCTGATTTTTGCATCGCTTCAGGTCTTTCAGATTATTTTTGCCGTCATCCCCGGCGAGCCGATTGAGGTTATCGGCGGATTGCTGTACGGCCCCTGGGGCGGGTTATTCGCCTGTCTGCTCGGTTCCCTGATTGGCACAGTGCTGATTTATTACCTAGTTAAGCTATTGGGGTATTCCTTTGTCAGCAATATGATCGATATTAAAAAAACTGAAAAGTTTAAATTTCTGCACAACAACAGAAAATTAAATCTCATCATCTTCATCCTGTTCTTTATACCGGGAACACCGAAAGACGTCCTCTCTTACGTGATTCCACTGACCGACGTCAAACCGCTTCAGTATTTTGCCATTACAACCATTGCACGGATTCCCTCTATCATCACTTCAACCTTTGCGGGTTCCGCTATTGACGATGAAAAATGGCTGGAAATGATCCTGATTTTTGCCATCACCGGCGCAGTCGCCGTTTTGGGGATCGTGTTTAACGACAAAATCATCGCTTTTTTCAGCCGAAACAAACGTCACGAAATAGAAAAAGCAGAAAATCACCATAAATAATCAAATCGGTACCGTATCCATGAACACCCTCCAAAAGCAAGACCGTATGTGACATACGGAAACGGCTTTGGGAGTATTGTTCAATATACGGTACCGGTTTTTTGTGAAAACCTTTGGGTTTTATGCCGCCATTCACAGCTCTTGATATATTTGGGCGAGCTGTATCACTCATCGAAAAGGAGGCGGGCTGCGTTTTTTCAAATCAGGCTCTGTCACCGGATAAAGCCGCAGCAAAATTCCGAGCTGGTTCTGCCGAGCAGTAACCTCTGCGGCAGGTCAGCGAGGAACTGACAAAACAGTAGGCAACGGCGCAGGCAGTCATTGAAAAAATGCAAAACAAAAAAGGCATTCTAAATAGAATGTCTTTCAACTGAAGCGGGTTATGAGGCTCAAATTCGCTGCCGCACCCCTAAAAAACTACGCTTTTGTGGGGACCCCGCACCTCAATTTCAAGCGGCTGAAGCAGCGCTTTCCGGTTTTCTAAAATTTTACGAAATATTAAAAAAAGCACCTCAAATGAGGTGCTTTTGATTGGAGCGGGTTACGAGGCTCGAACTCGCTACCTCCACCTTGGCAAGGTGGCGCTCTACCAGATGAGCTAAACCCGCATATAAACAAGAAATGGTGCCTCCGGACGGAATCGAACCATCGACACGAGGATTTTCAGTCCTCTGCTCTACCGACTGAGCTACAGAGGCGCGTCAGAACTTAAGCATCAGCAACGGTATTTATTTTACTTGATTCAAACTGATTTGTCAAGTAAAAATTCGAGTGTTTTTTACAAAAAATTAAATTTGGGCTGGAATCAGATCAAGAATGCCTGAAAAATCCCCACTGCAAAGGTTGTTAAGGTTAGAAGTTTCTTGGCGACAAACCGAGTGGTTTTCGTACAGAATCATGAAATTACAAAAAGATGGTGAATTTTTCGTATAATATGCTATAATAAGCAATAGCCGTCTGTAAGCGGCGGCTGGTTTCCGCCGGAATAAAATCGCTCTTTCGTTTCATACAGAAACCAATCCAAAGACCGGTGCCCGCGGAAATTTTGTTTAAAACGCATCCGTCTTGATCTCTTCGGAAAAGGGAGCAAAATCAGTGAAGAAAAAAATTAACATTATTATTGTTTCGCTTTCCATTATAGCGTTGCTTGCCTACGTTTTATTGGTGGATGGCATTGACAACATCACGACCATCCTCACCCAGGCCAACAAATGGTGGCTGCTCTGCGGCGTGCTGGCGATGATGATTTACTGGGCTTTTGAAGCTGGCATTCTGCACAACATTACCAAGTCTTATTATCCGCCTCAGAAATTCAAACAGACGCTGCGCACCAGCATGATTGGCCAGCTGTTTAACTGCATTACACCCTTTGCGAGCGGCGGTCAGCCCATTCAAGCATATGACATGGCAAAATGCGGCGTGCCCATTGGTGTTGCAACCTGTTCGCTGCTGTTAAAATTTATCGTGTTCCAAACGGGTCTCACCCTTTCCTCCGTAATTGTGCTAATTTTTAAGTTCGGTGAATTTTCCAGCGAAATCAGCGGTTTTGTTTATCTGGTATTTATTGGGTTTATCATCAACTTTGCAGTGCTGGCGGTATTGTTCTGCATTGGTTTTTTCAAGAAGTTTACCGTTAAAATGGTCTGTGGGTTCATTAAGCTCTGCGGTAAACTGCGGATTTTTAAAAACCTCGATCACAAACTAGAACGCGCGCTGGAAGAGATTGACGAATTTTACAATGGCTTTCAGCAGATTAAGAAAAACAAACGGATGTTTGCCGTCAATGTTCTGCTCTCCGTTGTACAGATAGTCGTTTACAGCGCCATCCCCTACTTTATTTATCTTTCGTTCGGCGGTATACAGGAGAACTTTTTCACTGTGGTTTCCGCTCAGATTTTCGTAGCGATGATCACGGCATTCGTTCCGCTTCCGGGGGCGATTGGCGGCGCTGAAATCAGCTTTTTCATGTTTTTCCAGCTTTTCTTCCCGGCAAACCAGCTCAACATGGCAATTCTGCTGTGGCGGCTGCTGACCTTCTACTTCCCCATTATTGCCGGGCTGCTGTTCTATGTTCGCCGGCGGGAAGTAACGCCGGAAAACGAAAAGGCAGCCGCGTTGACATCAGATTCCAAGTAAAATAGACTGGATAATCCCCACGAACTTTCAATTCATTGCAGAAACAGATTGTTTCACCGGCAAAAGCGGCAGGTAAAGCACCTGCCGCTTTTTTGTTTGACTGGGGATTCCCGTTTGCCGCATACAAGAAAACCATTGCTTTAAAGTGCTGAATATGATAAAGTAATTGCATATAGAAAAACACAAGGACGTGAAAATTTATGGAGAGGGAAACCTTTGGGTCCCGGCTGGGATTTATCCTGATTTCCGCCGGCTGTGCAATCGGCCTGGGAAATGTCTGGCGCTTTCCGTACATTGTTGGCGAATATGGAGGCGCCGCTTTTATTTTAATCTACCTGTTGTTTTTGGTGATCCTGGGCATACCGATTATGACAATGGAGTTCTCGGTTGGGCGCGCCAGCCGCAAAAGCGTGGCAAGCTCGTTCCGGGAATTGGAACCCAAAGGCAAGAAATGGCATATCTTTGGCTATTTCGGCATGGCGGGCAACTACCTGCTCATGATGTTTTACACCACTGTTTCCGGCTGGATGCTCGCTTATCTCGTCAAATTTGCAAAAGGCGATTTTAACGGGCTGAGCGGCAGCGCCATTGAACAGGAGTTTACCAACCTTACAGGCAATCCGTGGATCATGATTTTGTTTATGGCCATTGTGGTTCTCATCGGTTTTGGAATCTGTTCTTTGGGGCTTAAGAACGGTGTAGAACGCATTACCAAAGTGATGATGACCCTGCTCATTATCATCATGATTGTACTTGCCGTCCGTTCCATCACCCTGCCGAACGCAGGGGAAGGCCTGAGCTACTACCTTGTGCCGGATTTTCAGCGGATGCTGGACAAGGGTCTGCCCAACGTTCTGTTCGCAGCGTTGAGCCAGGCGTTTTTCACCCTGAGCATTGGCATGGGCAGCATGGCGATCTTTGGCAGTTACCTGAAAAAGGATCGCAAACTGCTGGGGGAAACCATGAGCATTACGGTGCTTGACACCTTTGTCGCCTTTGTGGCAGGGCTTATCATCATTCCGGCCTGCTTTGCCTATAACGTGGATCCGCAGTCCGGGCCGCCGCTCATCTTTATCACTCTGCCGCATGTCTTCAATGAAATGCCGCTTGGGCAGCTTTGGGGCTCGCTCTTTTTCCTCTTTATGGTGTTCGCGGCCATTTCCACCGTCATTGCGGTGTTTGAAAACATCCTTTCCTTTGCAATGGATCTGTGGGGCTGGAGCCGAAAAAAGGCTTGTCTGGTCAACATTTTTCTGATTTTTGCGCTGTCTATCCCCTGTCTGCTGGGCTTCAATGTTCTGAGCGGTGTACACCCGCTGGGCGGTACCAGCACCATCCTTGATTTTGAGGATTTCCTGGTCAGCAACAACATTCTACCGCTCGGTTCTCTGGTATACGTCATTTTCTGCTGTTCCAAATACGGCTGGGGCTGGGACAATTTCATCAAAGAAGCCAACACCGGCGAGGGGTTAAATTTCCCGCGGAAAATCCGGCTTTACGCCAAATATGTCATCCCGATCATTGTGCTGTATATTTTAATTCAAGGGTATGTTTCCATGTTCTTGCCGGGCTAACCAGTTCGGGCACATACAATTTTTAATAGAAAAGCCGCAGGGCAAACACCCTGCGGCTTTTTGTTATGCTTCTAATGGGGTAAGGTGGGAAAAATCCGCCGTATAAAACCCGCTCCACGGGTAATCGGCCTGGAACAAAATAAAATATTCAACCAGTTTTTCATTGTATTCGCACTGTATGAGCAATCCGCGCAAAGCCGGCTGCGTGCTCAGAGACCCAATTCCTTCATACTCCCACAAATCAAACGAAAGCTCACCTTGCACAGGAATGGGGATTTTCTGATAGCTTGCACCATTTAAGGTCGTAGAAGTAGCCTCACCGGACGAATCAAAGATTCCATAATCCCGCACCATAATTTTCCCCGTCGGCTGCTCATTGAACCGAATGGAAATATGCGACGGCGTCATTTCCGATTTCAAATAATGGTTGTATTCATCATGTAGTTTGGGCAGCGACCAGAAGTTGTTCATCAGGTTTACAAACCACGTTTGATTGGCATCCAGTTCCGCACTCTTTTCGGTCGCACGGATTACTCCGTCATACGGCAGATGCAGGTCGGCCGCATAGCCATCGCCGTAAACACGTGCTGTAACGGTGATTTTGGGAATATCCGGGTCAAGCTGCTCTTGGTAATACTCCACCAGCCGGGGCAGTGGAACAGTTGGATGTGGTTCTGGTTCAGTATCTGACATAATTGGCTCTGTATGGGACTCCGGTTTGCTCTGTTTTGGCGCTGTGGAAGCCGTCCAAATACCAACGCCGACCAAAATGGCCGCAAAAGCAGACCATATAATACATTTTTTCGCCTTCATGGCGCCTCCCCCCTTATTCAATACAGAGCTTTTTACATATCCTCTTCCAACGGCGTGAGATGAGAAAGGTCCGGCATGGGAACCAGTTTTTCTTCATAAGTCGTTCGGAATAAGACGTAATATTCCACAGGTTTGCCGTCAAACGTACACTGTATTTGTAACCCACGCAGATAAGGCGGATTATTTACAAGCCTAATCGCATAATACTTCCAGAGTTCAAATGAAAGCTCTCCGTCTTCTGCCGTAAACGTATGGGTATGGTTCCTGACATAATACATGTTAATTGGGTCATCGGTCTTTTTTTCTGCAAAGCCGTCGGTAACACCGTATTGGAAACTGTCGCCCAATAACGTTGGTATTTGACGGTCTACAATGGTAATATCCCCATCCGGCGGCTGAGAAAACTCAATTTGAAACTGTGTTGTTTCATGGTTTTTCTCCATATGCCCGTCCCCTAACCGGGGCATGGATTCAAAGTTGTTCATCAAATTCATAAACCAGTCACCGCTTTTGCACAGTTCAGATGTACTTTCGGTCACTTCTAAGGAAGCGTCATACGGCAGTTCATAGCTTTCGCCCTCAAAAGTGGCGGTTATCTTGAGCTTTGGAATTTCCGGGTCAAGCTGTTCTTCGTAATGCTCTACCAGGCGAGGCAGGGGGAAAGTCTTCCATTCCACTCCCGACCAAATGGATTCGTGCATGGCGGCTTCGCGTCTGAAGTGTACCACAACTAAGTAAAAGGTAAGCGAACCGAGGATTACAAAGAGACATGCAAATAGAAAAATCCGTTTTGTTTTCATGGCACTTTCCTCCTACCGCATGTTTTTGCCGGGCCTTTGTTAGTTTCACTATAGGAGAAAACCGTTTGGCGGTCAATGGAAGAATAGCCAAAGAGTGTAGAGAATATTTGTGCAGTTACGCCATATGAATACCGGTATAACTTTAAGAGTGGAATAAAAATCCCCCGGAATGGTATTCCGGGGGCCAGAAGTAATACACGTCTGAACTGTAAAATGGTTGATGTTCACAGCCCAAAATTGTTAAGGCTCCAATGGGGTGAGGTGGGAAAAATCCGTACTATCAGAAAAGCCGTTCGACCCCATATTTTGGAACAAAACGTAATATTCCACCGGCTGCCCGTCATAGCCGCATATCACACGAAGGCCATGCAGGGGAACTTCCGTTATCCCATATCCATGGCGGGTAAAAAGCCATGACTCAAAGGAAATTTTGCCATTTTGGGGCGTAAAACGCATGGGCTGCTGCCTTGCAGACCCAAATATCTTGTATGGATTGAGGTCTTGTTCGTAATAGCGCGGCGAAACATAGCCATAAGCGTTTGTGATGTTATAATTGATGAGAGACACATCCGCATCTGGCGTTGTATCGAACGCAATGGTAAACTGTGCCGGAGAAATGTCCTGAAGCATAGAATTCCCGTTTGCCAGCTCCGGCAGCGACCAGAAGTTGTTCATGAGGCCTGTAAACCAGGTGCGGTTTGTCTCCTCTTCCGGCAAAAGCTCCCCCGTTGTAAACGCCGCGTCATAAGGCAGTACATAAGATTCGCCGTCGTGTTCCGCTGTAACGGTAATACGGGGAATTTCCGGGTCGAGTTTTCCCTCGTAGTATTCCACCAGCTTTGGCAGTGGGACAGTTAAATCTTTTGGCTTATAAATCCAGTAAGAAATTGCTGCGGTAAGAATGGCGGCCAATACGATTAAAGGGGCAACAAATTTCTTATATTTTACATTCACAGCTGCCTCCATTTTATTCTGCTGTGGATTTTCACCGCAGAATTTCACCTAGTAATTGTAATAATATAGTGTTACGTTGCTATTATAATACGGACAATAGCTCATGGTATGTTCCATTAAAGGTCCTTCTGACCATTTTGAAACCACATATCTGGATGGACTTCCCGGCTGAACTAGGGCGGAATGACCATATGGACTAAAACCATTTGCCGAAAGGGTGCTATCATAATATACAACTCTTGTGCCGACTTTAAATTCGCCCGTACTATGACATGTACCATCGTTCAAATATGGCTCACAATTATTAATCCAATAATTATTGATTGCTTGACTATACCATGCGTAAGAATGACAATTATAACGATTGGTAGCAGTTCTTCTAAAATTGGCATTAGGATATTGCGATATATAAAAATCAGTTGTAGACTCAATATCAATTTCTACGTCCCCAGTACCACGAACCTTTGCTTCAGCATAATTGCCACCAGGCGTCGCTACAACGGTCATATAATAATATGTCTCTATCTGCTCATTCGCCGCCTGATAAAACCTGTAGGCCGAATCACCATAAATTTCCGGGTCACGTTGCTCGATGATCCCATCGATAATTGCAATAGCCTCCTCCGTTTCCTCCTCAGTAAACTGGTTCATAAATTCCGGTTGCGCCAACAGGACTTCAAGGAAATATGGGTGCATATATTGAGAAGAATCAAAGGAACGTGAATTTACATCGAATTTTGTTATAGCCGAAAATGACTGTAGCTTTTCAAGCAGCTTCTGCGCGCCGTCTTCACGGTTTACCAGCTCGTCAAGGCCGTTGAACTGGCTTTTCACTGCGTCGAATCCCTGACCATAACTATTCCACGCAATTAAGTCAACACTTAATGGATAATTTAAAAAGGCTTCCACCAAATCCTCGGTGCTCATTTGGTTTAAAATATATTCGGGGATTTGTGCCGCGTTGATCATGTCAACGTGATTGTCATAGCTTGGCCAGTCCAGCGAATCAATGTACGCCGCATATTGTTCTGCGGGCGTCAAATTGGATTGCTCCGCCGAAGCCGAAAAGCCGACGCAGCTAAACAACAAAACCAAGGAAGCTGTTAAAGCCGTGAGCCGTTTGTGTATCCGAATCTTTTTCGCTATCTTCCTCCTTTATATACAATTTAAAGGCCGAGATGAAACTATGCATTGGGCTCACCTGCCTGATACAACAAATTTTGTTAAGTTCAATATAACTGTATTTTTCAATATGGTCAAGTACTTTTTGTATAATTTGTTTTAATTTATAATTATTTATGAATAAATACCACAACTATATCAGCGCCGTTTTTTAACAATAAAAAACGGCCCCGGAATGAACCGGAGCCGTAAGCTCAATTTCAAAAAGAAAACACGCCGGCCGATTTTTGAAAAAATCAAAGCCGGACGGTGTACTGCGTCATTGATTTTTTGGTGTGATAGTCCTCAAAATCAATCAAGAAAAGCAGGATACAGCTTGGAGAAGCTTCTCCTGTTGCTGTGATTTTAGTATACCCAATAAATGTGAAATAATCATTAATCGGCCGTAAAATATATAAGAAATGGACGAGTTTCCCCGGTTTTACGTATGCAGGCTGCAAAAGCCGACGGATTTTGCCGAACTGTGTCAAAAATGCAGTGACACCGCCCTTAAAAAGGGAGGCTCCGGCTTGACTTTTGCGTGAAACATGCTATGATAAAAATGATTTCCTATGGATTCTATATGAATTCACACTCCTGGGGATGGAGTGGATCAATCAAACGAGGAGACAGACAATATGCTTTCTGATTTACAGCAGGAAATACTGACCCTGAAACGGGAGACGGATGCCGCCATTGTAGCGCACAGCTACCAGGCGCCGGAAATTCTTGAAATAGCGGATGTGACGGGGGATTCCTTTGCTCTGAGCGTAGCTGCAACCAAGCTCAGCCAGCCGACCGTTGTCATGTGCGGCGTCGGCTTTATGGCCGACACGGTAAAAATCCTCTCGCCGGAAAAAAAGGTGGTGCTGGCAAGCCCGGACGCAACCTGCCCGATGGCGGAGCAGATTTCGCCGGAACGGGTGCTTGCCTACCGGAAAGAGCACCCGGACCATGCGGTTGTGGCTTATGTCAACACGACCACCGAGCTAAAGGCAGTGGCGGACGTCTGCGTGACCTCGTCCAGTGCGCTGGAAATTGTAAAAAAGCTGCCGCAGAAAGACATTTTATTTATTCCGGACCAGAATCTGGGCGGATATGTCAAAAAAATGCTGCCGGAAAAGAACATTATTCTGTGGGACGGCATGTGCCCGGTACACGGGAAAATCACCGAGGAGGAATGCCTGAAAGCGATTCAGGCACATCCGGAGGCGAAGGTACTGATGCATCCTGAGCTGCCGGCGGAGGTGCTCCGGCACGCTGACGTGATTGGATCGACGGCGGCGATCATCCAATACGCGCTGGAGCATGATGAACCGTGCATCATTGGAACCGAAAAGAGCATCTGCGACTATCTTTCCATCAAACGTCCGGAGATGAACTATTATTTGCTCACCAAAAACCTGATGTGCCCGGATATGCGTATCACCACCCTGCTGGACGTAAAAAAAGCGCTGACCGGCGCCGGAGGGCGGGTCATTGAGCTGGAGGAAGAGCTGCGGCTGAAAGCAAAACACGCCATTGACGAAATGATTCGGCTGGGCTAGCGGACGCTCTATCCCCTTGCTGTCCTGGCTGCATTTCGCAAAGACGTTTGCGAAGAAGATACAACCGTGAAGTCGCAAACAGAACTTATGGGGCAACAGCCTACACTGTGGGAAAACATTCAAAATTGCTCACGTCTTTGCCAAAGGCTTTTGCAGGACATGACCTGCGCTTGGGTACAGACGTTGGATTTTGGGGACCGCAGCTTTGCATGAAAATTGCTGCACCGACGTCATACATGCCAGCTGCCGCTTATACTTTGCGGCGGCTGGCATGTTAAGTAATTTTCAGACAGGATGTTGACATTGGAACGATATGAAAAGGCAATTTTTACAAATATGTGCATGGTTTACGACAACGAGGGCAACGTGCTGGTTCAGCACCGGGTGGATCCGGACTGGGGCGGCGTGACCTTTCCGGGCGGACACGTTGAGCCGATGGAGGATTTTACCGACGCTGTTATCCGCGAAATCCGGGAGGAAACCGGGCTGCGGATTTCTCAGCCGCAGTTGTGCGGGGTCAAGCAGTGGATCAACGAGGAGGGTGCCCGTTATGTCGTGCTTTGCTACAAGACCTGCCATTTTGAAGGGGAACTGATTTCCTCTGAGGAAGGCGAGATGAGTTGGGTGAAGATAAGCGAACTGGAAAGCCTGCCGCTCGCCAGCGGCATGACCTACATGTTCCGGTTGTTTCTGGACGAAGGGGTCAGCGAGCACTGCCTGCATCGGGAAGGCGGGCACTGGGTAAATCTTTTAAAATAAATACGGCCGGCATTTAATCCGCGAAAAGCAATGAAAAAACGTAGGAGGGTGAGCAATGGAACGGGAGCATACCAAGAATGCGGAACGGTTTCATGGGTATGCGGAGGTTTACGAGAACGCGCGGCCTGCGGTTCCGAAATACCCGGTGGAGATCGTCTGCCGGTATTTAAAGCATACGCCGGCCCGCGTAGTCGATTTGGGCTGTGGAACCGGACTCTCCACGACGGTCTGGCGCTCGGTCTGCGGCGACGTCATTGGAGTGGAGCCGAGCGGAGACATGCTGGCGGTGGCGAGGGGTAAGGAACAGCCGGGACTGCGGTTTATCCAGGCGTTTTCTGACGACACCGGGATTGAGTCGGAAACGGCAGAGGTGGTGGTCTGTTCGCAGTCGTTCCACTGGATGGAACCGGGTTCTACCCTAAAGGAAGTCAACCGCATTTTAAAAGGCGGCGGCATATTTGCCACGGTGGATGTGGACTGGCCGCCCGTTGTGGGCTGGGAACTTGAGCGGGAATATATGGATATCTATGCCAAAATCAAGCGGCTGGAAGGTGATTTGGATGAGATTCGCAGCACCTTTGTACGCTACCCCAAGGAACGCCATTTGGAGAACATTTCCCAAAACGGGCATTTCCGTTATGTGCGGGAACTGACCTTTGCAAACCGGGAGGAATGCACAGCCGAACGGTTTATTGGCATTCTTTTGAGCCAGGGAAATTTACAGATGATCCTCAAAAAACGTCCGGAGCTGATTGAGCAGGATGTAGAGCGGTTCCGGCAGCGGGTTGACGCCCTTGCCGGAGACGGGAGCTTTGCCATGGACTTTTCCTACCGAATGCGGATTGGGGTCAAATAAACCGGAATGACACCAAAGGAAGGCGCTCCCCCACTGCGCCGTTTCTCCCAATAAAAAGCCTGGGATGTATGAAACATCCCAGGCTTTTTATTTTTATGGGTAAGGCTGGTTCGCCGGAGCACGAATAAATGCCCGGCGATATAAACAAATAACGGGTGTTGCTTTTGTAACTGTGAAAGCAGAAAACCAGCTGTATCCCATCCTCTTTAAGCTGCGCGGCACAAAGGAACCCGATTCGGACGGCAGATGAGAACAATGGACTGCTGGCGGTTTTCATAAGCCGTTTTGGAGCCGGAGTGGTGCAGCCAGATCCACGGCGAAGCAAGAGCTTCGTCCGAGCAAAGCAGACGGCCGCTGCACCAAAGTACGGCGATTCAATATAGGCCGCCTTAAACGCCGCACAAAAGCGCAGTGATTTCGGATTCAGGCGGTCTGTCAGGAGCAGTGCGCCGTTCCCGCTTTTGCTTTTGGAATACCCGTTAAGCCAGTGCCATGCGATAAAGGCGGGCGTATTCCCCGTTTTTCTGAAGCAGCTCCTGATGGGTTCCCTGTTCACAGATTTGCTTATCCTTGAGGACGACAATCCGGTCAGCATTCCGAATGGTGGAAAGGCGGTGTGCAATGACAATGGATGTGCGCCCGGACATGAGCTGGTCGAGCGCCGTTTGGATATTCCGTTCGGTCTCGCTGTCCAGCGCGCTGGTGGCCTCATCCAAAATGAGAATGGGCGGATTTTTGAGAAACACCCGCGCCAGACTGATGCGCTGCCGCTGGCCGCCCGAAAGGGTGATGCCTTTGGTGCCGACAACGGTATCATACCCATTTTCCAGGCGAGTGATAAACTCATGTGCGCCTGCGAGAACAGCAGCCTGTTCGACCGCCGCAGGGCTAACCTCCGGCAGGCCATAGGCGATATTTTCCCGAATGGTTCCGGAAAAGATGGTGACCTCCTGCTGGACAATGCCGATGTTTTCCCGCAGAGACGCAAGGGTAAGGCTGCGGACGTCGCTTCCATCAATTTTGACGCTGCCGGAGGTGACGTCATAAAACCGGGCGAGCAGGTAGCTGAGGGTGCTTTTGCCAATGCCGGAGGAACCGACAACTGCCAGTTTTTCACCGGGGGCGATTTTCAGCGAGACGTTCTCCAGCACATTTTCGCTGCCATCCGGATAACGGAAAGAAACCTGTTCCAGTGCGACGCAGCCCTGGACGCGTCCAAGGGTCTGAGCACCCGGATGGTCAGCAACCGCCGGCTCCAGCTCCATGACCTCCATAAAGCGTTTAAAGCTCGCTACGCCCCGCTCATAAAGGCCCATAAAATTCAGAATGGTGTGGATAGGCTCGGAAAGGCAGCTGACATAGAGCAGAAAGGTGATAAGCACGGGCAGGTTGACCGCACTGCCCATAAGCAGCGCGCCGCAGACCACGACCAGCATAATGAGGAGCTGCGGATAGGACTCCACAACCTCATAAAAGCGTGCTTCGACCTTATAAAAATAGCAAAGGCTGTTTGCATAGGCGCGGTTTCTGCGGCTGAATTTTTCAAATTCAGCCTGCTCGTTGCCAAACGCCTTGACGGTGCGGATGCCTGCCAGAGTATCCTCCAGCTGCTCGTTCATATCACCGAGCAGGCTTTTGGAGCGCAGGAGCGCCTTCTGCATCTTTTTATCGGTATAAACGGCGTTGAAGCAGAGCAGCGGAAAGACGGCAAAGACGATTAGAGTCAGCGGAACATTGATTTGAATGAGGATGACAAAGGCACCGAAAAATTTGATGACGGTCATGACCAAATCCTCCGGGCCGTGGTGAAACAGTTCGGTCATATTGGTAAGGTCGTTGGTGATGAGGGTCATCATTTTACCGACGCTGTTGCGGGCAAAATAGTGGAACGAGAGTTTTTCGTAGTGGCGGAATAGGTCATCCCGCATGTCCCCTTCCATCTTTGCGCCCATGGCATGTCCCCAATGGGCATAGGTCACATTGGCGACGACCCGCAGGACAATGAGCAGCAGCATAACGGCGCCCGCGACTAGCAGGCGGCTGAGGGTGGCGCTGTTCCACTCTTTGAGCACCTCCCCGGTGATGTAGCCGGAGAGAAGCGGAAACACCAGCATGACGGCGGCGGAAAGCACCGCAAACAGCATGTCTACTGCAAATATCTTGCGGTAAGGTTTGTAATAGGACAGAAATTTTTGAAGCCTTGTTTTGGTTTTGTTGTTGAACCGTATCATAAATCCTCCTGAAATGGGAGGGCTATTTTGCTGCGGCCCTCCTTTGTGATGTTGTCAAATTCAGGATTGTTTTTTTCATAAGACTCTTCCTTGTATTATAGAGTAGTAGTTATTAGAGCCCCTCTCCAAGGGCTATGTGCTACACTGTAAGGGATGCTGTGGATTGGTTGATTCTTCCTACCACAAGATGGTTCTAGAAAGGTTCCAACCA
>JBMNPF010000010.1:0-107507 GCA_050943475.1 Oscillospiraceae bacterium | reverse complement strand
TTCCCGGAACGGATTGCACCATCAGCAATGACCGCATCCCAACGCTCCAATGTCCACCAGTTAAAAATACGCATCTGCTGTTTGCTGAACTGCTTAAACATCATGTTTTGCACTTTCCTTTAAGGTCTCAAAAAGATTGTTGTCCGCTCTCTTTTCCTCAATTTGATTTCCAGACGGTGTCCATAGCTCCACTACTGTTTTAAGAGCATTTGCAATCTGATTGACATTGGCACCTGCGAGCTTTTCATCATTGGCCATCGCTGTTAAAGCCTTGCCAATAAACTCGCAAGCAAGGTCTTTTTTACTTTCCATATAGGCAAGGACATCGGCGGTATTACGTTGTTTCTGGATGGTTGCGTTTTTTTGCGTTTGTGGGTCGCCGTCACAAATCCGTTTGATGGTACTGGCCGCAACCCTGTATTTTTTAGCCACGGCGCTGTAGTTGCCGCACTCGACATAATCCGCTATAATTTTTTTGCGTTCCTTATCCGTGAAATGCTTTGCCACCATCACCACCCCAAAATTACCATTGATGAATATTTATAAAAAGTAATACTTATTTTTCGAACTTAATACAACCAGCGCTTTTTGCCTCTTAATTCATGTTTTAACACGCACCTCGGCCGAATGCAGAACAGTTTGCCGCATCTCCGCCACTCGTTCCAGATACAGGTCTTGCAATTCGCAATCATTGGTTTCCCCCAACAAAAAAGCCCACGCCGCAAGGCATGAGCAGAATAAAAATATTTGAAAAGATTGTAAAAAGTATTGACAAATACGTGTATACGTATTATAATAGAATCAAAGGAAAGGAGGACAGTTCGAATGACCTTTAAAGAATTAGATAAACTACTAAAAAGCAACGGTTGGGTTCTGGTTCGTTCAAAAGGGTCGCATTTCCAATATCAGCATAAAGAACATCCAAACACAATCGCTGTTCCAAACCACAACGGAAAGGATATTAAAAAAGGAACTTTAAACAGTATACTAAAACAGGCAGGGCTGAAATAAGCCCTTGCCTGTATGCTGATAAAATAAAAATCATAAAGGAGGATTTTGTTATGACGTTTGCATATGCAGCTTGTTTCTATCCAGAAGAAGAAGGGTACAGCGTAATTGTTCCTGACTTTAATGCTGCCACGCAGGGCGATGATCTCAAAGAGGCAATTTATATGACGGAAGACTTGATTGCCGGTCTTATTCTGAGCGCGATTGAAGAAGGGAAAAGCTTTCCAAAACCCAGCGAACCTTCGAATGATATGTTGGAACCGGAGGAGTACGGAAAAAATGGTTTTGTAACGGTTGTTCTGGTTGATTTAAGCAAGAAAGAAAAAGAGTTCAAAGAGCAAAACCGTGCTATCAAAAAGACTTTAACCATACCATACTGGGTAAACGAACGTGCATTGGCTATGAATATCAATTTTTCCCAAACTTTAACAGATGCATTAATCGAAAAGCTCAATTAAATCAAAGTTTGAAAACCGGGGAGTAATCCCCGGTTTTTTGTTTTATATCCCGCCGCCCAACCGCCGGTAGTTATGACCGGCACAAAGCAAAACAGCACCCCGGAGGATGCTGTCTTTCTGAAAACATACAGGAAAAGGAGAAAAGAAGCAAATCAGTTTTGCTTTTCATTCTTCCTATGGTACCATTTTAAAACGGAAAAAAGGCTCTTAGACGCAAACTTTATTCAAGCAGGCCAAAATTCTGTGCCACAAGCCGGATAAACTCCCTGTGCCATTCCTGTGCTGTCCGCTCGGAACAAGGAATTTTCATGGCTGCACCAACCAACGTATGGCTCCTATCCCATAAGACCAGCCGAATAACCTTTAACCGGTCTTTTCCGTCTTGGTACTGCCCGGTCGCCTCAACCGCTTTGCGCACTGCCTCGTACTCCTTCTGGTGGATGGGTGGCAGCTCCCGCAGCGCGGCATTGGCGGTTGGATTGGAAACGCTGCTCCCCCGCGGCATGCCGGTGAGCGGCGCTGTGGTTCCGGTTTCATGTAGTGCGGCGTATTGCTGTTTTAAATCCGGGTACCGGCGGATCATGCCTTTGACATAAGGCCACCAGTCATAACGTGGGTTGCTCATGCTTTCCTCCCTAACTGAAAAAGCTGCTCGGCCTGGCCGGTGGTGAAAGGCTTGCCGTCTACCACAAGCTGGTGGTACAAAAACGGGTCTTGCATCCACCGGACATAGTAGGCTTTGGCGGCCGCTTTGGTCTGAAAACGCCGTTCCAGGACAACAGTGCCGTTTTCAATCCGCTGAATCAGGTACATGGTCGGCCTCCAGTTCTGTGGGCGGCAGCGGCAACGGCATCCAGTGGGTGACTTTCGCTTTCGTCCACTCCGGCCACATTTCTAATATCCAGCCCACCTTGCTATATTCTGCCAACTCAAATGCATTTTTCAGCGTGATATTTTTATGTGGTTTCCCGCTTGCAATAACCAATACATAGCCGTTTTTATCCGGCAGCCTGTCCTTAACGCTAATCCACTTGCTCACCCCTCATCACCTAGCTTTCTTCCACATATAGGGCAGTACTGGTAAGTGTATTCTTCATACATTCCATTTCCCTTTGAAACAAGCCATTGGCGGTTGTTTTCAAACTCACTGCACATGGAACATTCCTCTTGCCGTTCGGCTTTGACCTGTTCCAGTTCGGCTTTCAGCTCCGCGCATTGTAAAGCTAAATCAAGTACATCTGCATGAACAGAAACAGGAGGAAAAGCCTTTAAATGCTCGATTTCCTTTTTCAGCCTTTGATTCTCAGCTATGTAGTCAAGTTGGTTCATTGTCAGTCCTCCCAATTTAATGAATTATAAGAGCAGTCACCACAAGCACTGGTCAATTCTCCTTCATCGTCATAGCGGTAATCGTCTCCGTAAAGACGACATTCAAAACACATCTCGTAATTATCCATTGTCACCACTCCTACAATGTAAAGTCAATTTCGTTTTTCAGTTCGTCCAAAATCTTGTAATGGGTTGGATCGGGCAGCCGGATGGTAGTTTTAACCTTTCGGCCGCAATATTTACAAAAGTCGCCTTCTGCATAACTGCACTCCGCCCGAAAGGCAAACTCGCTGTAAATGCCCTCGCTGCAATAGGGGCAGTCACCGCCCGGTGGCTCCCAAATGAAATACTCCCGATAGGTTTGAACCACGATTAGTCCTCCCAAGAATCATAGAGCTCAATACAAAGCGTTTCTCCGTCCGTGTAAATACACGAGATTTCAGAACCTAAATATGCTTTGTCCAGAGGGAATTTCTTACCACTAACGCCTGAAAGGCATTCAAACTCTATTATTTTAATTCTGTTTGTTCTACAAATTGCTATTTTTGTACCGAACCTCACATTGCTCAAAACGTCAGAAAGTTTCATTGTCAATCCCTCCATTCCCCATAGCTGCAAAAGTCGTATGGTTTCGTGTATTCTCTTATCAATCCATTTTCTATACCCTCACAGCGCCCATCATCCCAATATTTACAGTTTTTACAGCGCACCACAGTCACAGCATCAATGGATGGGAATTTCTCGATAATGTTCAAAATCTCAATTGTTCGAAGCGCCAAAGCTGACAATACATCCGTATGCTGATTTTTAGTTGGCGTATTTACAATAACGCTTACAACCGCCGCCTTGTCAATCAGTTCCATCTGTCACCCCTCCAAATCCATTTTTGCGCCGCAGTTGGGGCAGAAGTTTGATTTGATGTAACGGTACATATCATCTTCTTCGTCATAGTACCCATTACATGTTTTTTTACATTCAGAACACCGCAAATTATAATCATCTTCGATTACGCCTTGATACCATTCCCACTTCCCATGCACCACCGGGGCAACGTCTGCGGATGGCGCTTGTTCAACCATTTCCCAAGCATTATCAAAGGTTGTAAAAGGGTAGTCTGTCATTGCAAAAGCTGCAAGCAACGCTTCCCGTTCTATGTACTCAGCCATTTTGTTCACCCCATTTCAATAAGAGAAATTAGGTCTGAAACAGAAATATTATGTTGATTTGCCCAATCAATAATGCGCCACTTGTTTGGCTTGAAATCTTCGTAGTTATTACAACCCCATTCGCACCCTTCGTATGGATCATATTGAACACAAAAGTTACACTTATTAAAATCATCCATTTTGTTCAACTTCTTTCAACACGACATAATATCGCTTACCATCAAGCGTAAATTCAAAATCATTGCTATGTTCAGCCTCAATATGACCATCATGATGCCAATCTGTATAGAACGTGTCTATAACCTTTTGCGCCAACTCATGGATAATATCACAGTTTTTCATCGTCAGCCCTCCTGTTCCATGCTTCAATCGCTTCTTGTTCGCTGTCAAAACAAGATGTAATCATTCCACATTCAAGACATTCTACAGTCCATTTAAATTCGCCATCTTGCATACACGCCGAATTATTACAGTCACCTTCACCCCCGCAAAACGGACATTCACGCAATTTCTGACAATCTCTTTTCAGTATACTCTTTTCCTTTCTCACGAATCCACCAATAGACAGTGTATGGGCTGATTGGAGCTGTTTCGCACCATTCTGAAACGCATTTTGTTTCTCCGCGAATTGTTAAAAACTGATTTCTTCTTGTATTTCTGCTGTTCTGCTTTGGCGTTACCCATCGGCAATTATCAGGACAGTAGTTCCCATTATTTTTGATTCTGTCAAGTTGAAGCCCACGTTGGTATCCGCTCTCGATTGCCCACTTAATGAAATTTTCAGCAATGTGCCATTCATCACAGACCTCAATCCCTCTACCACCATACCTGTCATAATTGCTCCGTTTTGGATTCTCACATCTGCTTTTCATGGTCTGCCAAACATTGAAAAGCCCTTCGTTTCCACGAAATAAACCATGTTTTGGATTTCCGTTGTGGTGGTAATTCCCTTTTTTACAGGGCTTTAATTCTTCATGCATTGGCTTTCCCCTCCATCACACACTCCACGCAGCGCAGATGCCGCCCGGTCTGCTTCTCTTTTACCAGGATTTGCCGGTACTTTGCACACCAGCCGGTTTTGGCGGTCAAGCGCGGGCAGTGCTCACAGGTGCGGCTCATGGCTGGGCCTCCTTGTCCTGCGCTGCTGCCCGATGTTTGGCTGCCCGGTCAAGCGCCATCTGTGCTGTATGCTTCTTTGCGCTTCCAAAAAACGCCTCGGTTTTGGACGGGTCAACCGTAAACAGTGGCTTTGCAGGCTGGCTGCGGGCCTCCTTGCTTTTTTTCTCCAACGCCTTTCTCGTCCGGTAGTTGGCGCAGCCTCCGCAGGCCCGCAGTTGAAAGCCGCACCGTTTGCAGGCTTCCCGCAGGGCGGCTAAGGCTTGTTTTGCCTGGTTGCTCACAAATACACCTCCAGAATCGTATGTACGCATGGTACGCTTATGTACACTTTGTTTTTTACATGCGTACCTGAATAAACCTGCTTGTTTCCTTGCTTTTTCCATACTTTGTACTCATGTACACTTAAATTAAAATATTCTATATATAGAGAAGAAATAAAAAAATATTTTTTTCTATACGCGTAAGATATGAAAAACAAGCGTACATGCGTACAAAGCCCCATGATTACTGGCTTTTCATGCGTCCCATAAGCGTACACAAAGCGTACATGCGTACCGTTTTTAATTTGTAGTTACCCGAAATCCGTCAAAAGAAGCGACACGTATCCCTTTGAAACCGCGCAGATGGCGCTTTTCTCCCGGTTTTATGATATGGTTACTGAATTTAATCGCATATTCTTCTGCATTGGTCTTTAGAAAGTTAAGCACCGTGCGTTCCCCAAGAGGCTGCTCCGCATTTGCTGTACACCACCGGCGGTATGCGTCATACAGGTCCCGGCTGCTGGTCTCATAAATCGCACCATATTCAACCGCCGAAGAATCGCGCAGAAAGGAAATCACATTGTTGTCTTCTTCCTTCATTGTATCCATATAACCAAGTGAGCGCTCGGAACGGGTAAACTTGTATCCGTTTTTGACAAGCCGTTGCAAACCGGTGAGCATCCACTGGAAAATCAATTCTTTAATTTCCGGCGTCGGGTCCGTTATGATGAGCTGCGCACCGACTACAATTTTTACCGGCATAGCAGCCACCCTTCCAATGTGGAATATTCCGTCACCTGAATGCTCTTTTCACCATTTCGAATCCGTGTGAAAATATGCTCGGAAGATACGACATACTCGTTTTTATCAAAACAGAAAACAAAAAATGTTTCCGCGCCGGCTTCCCGAATGCTTTTCATGCCGGTGATTTGGTTGTCCTCGACGCGGTTTAACGGAAACCGGGCGGAAGAACATTCCTTGCAGTCAAATGCATAAACACGCCCGTCTTTTACTGCGATGATGTCAAACGGGGCGCCGTTTTCATTCTCCACCAGCTTGTGGGACCAGAATCCGTCTTTTCGGAGAAGCTTTCTAAAATTGTTTTCGAAAGCGGTTCCGCTTTTTTTATTGTTCTGGAATGACACGGCTTCCCGCCTCCTTTTTCTGTGCTGCTTTTTCCGTATTGTACCGTTCAACCGAACAGTTATAGCAGAGCATTTCTCCATACTTTTCGGTACTTTTTTGTATAATTTTTGAAACAGGGCTTTTCGGTGTTGCCTTAATTATCTGGCCGCACTGCGCGCAGCGGTCAGGCTCTTTCCCTTTATTCATCCATTCGCCCAGTTGTTTACCGATTTCCGGGGTAATCACTTCGCCGAAACGGTCCAGGACGGTTGTGTCCTTGGAAGCGGTTGCAATATGATTGCGCGCAATGTTTAAAACGACATCGAACTCGTATTCGGTATCATCCCGCTGAATAGGAGCGAGGCCCAGTTTTTGCGGCTCGAGTTTCCCACGGTCGTTTTCCACGAGTACATAATCCATTTTGGAACGCATGGTAACGATGGTATGGCAGTTGACAGCCAGGATGGTGTTTACCAGACTGTTCTGCACCTTTCCGGCTTCGTTCCATGCGGTATAGCTGTTTTTCCCTTGCCGTGCGGCAATTTGGTCTTTGATATCGAGCACACCGCCTTCATTGTTCCACGCATGGGAAAAGCTATCAACAATTACAACGCCGTTTTCGCCGACAAGCTCGGACGCTGCATTTACATAGTCTTTGTATTTATCCGGGCTGTAGGGAGGAGTAAGTGGTGCGTACAGAAATTCCCCGGTACCGAGGTCTGAACGGTTTGCATAAAACCGGGCGCGTTCATGTTCGGTATCAATCAGCGCGACCTTTGACCAGTCTCCGGTAATCCCATATGCAATGTACAGGGCCCCAAGTGTTTTTCCGGAACCGGAAACCCCACAGAGTGCCATTCTAAGTTTTGCTTTTTTACGTTCTACCGGTTGAAATAGTCCATCTATCATAATATCCTCCTATTTTATTGTCAGTGAACGGCTGCGTTCCAAGGTAACCCCGGATACGGAAAGGCCGTCCTTCACCGCTTTTTTTAAGGCAGTTTTATCGATATCCGGGTCTTTATACCGGATTAAATCATCACGTCCGGAAGCTTGTGCCCACCGGATAAAATCAAGATCGTTTTCCACTTTCAGGCTTTCCGCATTGTTCCGGATAGACATGCTGGCAAGCGGACGCTCAATCTTTTGTTTTCCAGCACGCTCCATACAGCCCATCAGGTAATGTTTAAGCTGGTCGGCCTTCTTTTCCTTTGCCTTTTGCCGCTTATCCAAAGCCTGTTTTTCGGTTTTAATCGCCGATGCCTCATAATTCAAATCTTTGATAAAGCAGGCGATTTTTTCCGCCTTTTCATCAAATTCGATTTCGATTCCTTCCAGCGTGTCAGCGAACGCCTCAAACAGCTCCGGCCCTTCCGGGCCTTCCAGGTCAATATCATCCAGCTGGTCATACAAAACCTGATAATCTTCCGATAATTGAAACAACGACATTTTACATTTCCTCCTTTAAGGCCGGTATGTGCCTTTTAGAATCCCGACACGATCTCCCTTACAGGTTGTCCAGAGTTCTTTGAAAGCGTTATCGAACCGGGTATCTTTCCGGGAAAACTGCGCCATCAGGTACAAGCGACAGATTTCTTTGCAGAGATTTTTTAATTTATTCAGGAATTTTTCGTCCACCTTGTATTGCTCCGGAACACAGGAAACGTATGTTGTGTTGCGAAAGCAAAATTCAATTTGCGGTGTGGTTTCCGGATTCCATTCCCGGGTGAAAGCGCCCACCCCTTTGCGAAACCGGAAAACAATGGGATATTCATTTTTGTCAATCTCCATGCTCCACTCATTTTTTTCGAGTAAAGCAGAAAGCTTGTCCGTTGCTGTGTCCAGCGCGTCGTACAACTCCATATCAATCATTGACTTTTTCTCCTTTTTCTGCTAACCTATAGATAGGATATTTTTCTTGTGTGCTCCGTTGAAGTTGCCGCTTCACGGGGCGCTTTTTCTTTTCCGGCTGCTGTTCACTGTGCGTGCCGCGCGGGCTGGCTGTGCGGTTCCCGGTTGTCTGTAATCTGCGCGAATGGTCCCGCTCGGTCACGAGCTTGTCCACGGCTTGCGCCCAACAGGCGAACACGCCGAAGAGCAGCAGGCAGATGAGAGAAAGCAGCAGGGCGAGCAAAAAGCTGTGGATGTAGCCGCGCTCATATGCGCCAAGTGGCTGAAAGCTCACAGCCAGCGTGAGAAAGGCCAGCACGGCAAGCACAGCGCGTTTGCGTTTGAGGCGCTTCATTCGCTCACCTCCGGGCGTTTTGGCAGATTTTTGCTTTGCCGGTGTTCTTTGTACCAACAGCAGGCCAGCAGTACGGCGGTGAAGGTGCTGCATCCGGCGGTTATGACCTCCATGGCCAGCCGTATGTAGTAGGTTAGTTCGGGCATTGGGATTCCTCCTTTTTCAGTCCTAATTTTTGCAGTTTGTTGTAGCGCCGTTCGAGGTCGTCAATATCCAGCCCCCAGGCCTCGTATGCGGTTTTGGTGTTCACCCGCAGCGCGTTCCACTGGGCGACTTCCTTTTGCTCCATGCGCTCTTTGGCAATCTGCTTCAAGGTCAAAACCTTTTTGCCGCTTGCCACCCGGAAAAGCTCTTTGATTTCCGTATTGCCGAGCTCAATCTTTTCGTAGTACAGCCGGATGGCCGTTTCAAGGCTTGTGATTTCCGGTATTCGCACCTTTGACATTGATAACATGTGGGGATCCTCCTTTATTAAACGGGGTTTCTTGACCGCTTAACTTTGTCCACAGTACGACATCATTCTTTCGCGTGTTACCACACAATTCCATTTTTGTCATTAGCAAACCTCAACAAACCCTCCAATAATTATTTGTTAACATCGCAAACACTATATAATGCGTTATCGTTTGAAATTAATCACAATATATGGTATAATACAAACATAATAAATACGAAAGGAGGTTGTGCTTTTGCCAAAGAAAAATCCAAAACAGACGAGCTCTAAGGTAGCTTCTACGGCGTCAAAATTGCTTCGTGACGGAAGAACCAGCAAAGCGGGGCGGTCTGTGGCAGGCTCGGCTCTTGTTCAAACAAGGCCAAAGAAAAAGTAAATAACCAACTGACTATTGGGCGTAGTGTTGCAGCACTGCGCTCAATCCTTTTTCCGGAACAAATATTCAAGCGTTAAATCCGGGAAAAATGCTCTTTGAATTTCAAACGCCTCATGCAAAAGTAGATTGCTTTTTAGAGAGAGCTTTTCGCTCATAGTTTCCCTTCGACGATTGAGTTTTGTAGCAATCTCCTGAATTGTAATGCCTTTCCTTGCCATTTCTGCCTTTAAATTTGGGTATGCAATGCAGGATTTCATTTTTTCACCTCCTTGATTCACCTCGTCTAAACGGATGGGGTTTCTTGACCTCACGGCTTGTCCGTGGTATGCTTTAGAAAAGCCTTTCCACAGTGCTTTTCAGTGTTTTGGCTATCAGCTTGGCAACATCTGCTCTTGGGATTCGCTCTCCCGATTCATACCGCTGGTAGCATACTGGTGTTACTCCGGCCTTTTTTGCAACTTCCACTTGCGTTAGGCCTGTTTTTTCACGCGCTTCTTTTAGTTTCGTATTCACGATCACCTCACCCTTTCTAAATTAAAACTTATCCATTTGGTTAAGTTCCAATGTTATTATAACTTATCCATTTGGTTAAGTCAATCCCTTAAATTAAAATTTCTTTGGAGGGAATGACCATGCCGAATTTAAGTGACCGTTTACAAGAATTGCAAAAGCAGTCTGGCATTTTAAAAAAAGATATAGCACAAGCTGTGGGGCTTTCCATTATGGGCTATTACCGTTATGAGCGCGGAGAGCGTGAGCCATCCATGTCCACTCTTATCGCCCTTGCCGATTTTTTCGACGTGTCGCTGGATTACCTTGTTGGACGCTCCGACGAACTAGAACGGCGGTGATGGTATGCTATCAAAGGAAAACTACGAGCTGTTGAAAAGCTACTGCACACCTCGCGTCCCAGACACAGGAGAAGGAGAACGATTTGAGCAATTACAAAAACAAGGGTTGATAAAAGTTTACAGCCATAAAACAATGGATTTGGGCAGCTTAGGAAATTTTTCTGCTCCCGACAAATGGGCTATTACAGAGCTTGGAAAAGACGCTTTAGCAGAGTTTGCGCAGGAATGCGATAAGGAGACCGAGCGTAAACGCCAGCAGAGATTTGAAAATAAGGTTTCGATAGCATCTGTGCTTGTACCGTTTTTAACGTTCTTCATAGGTCTTATCGTAGAACACTTCACTGGACTTTTTGAATGGTTTGTCAGCCTTTTTAATTGAAACCACCTCTTTCACCCCGCCCCGTTCGGCGGGGTTTTCTTTTACCACCCAATCCGCCAACAGCCAATATATCAGCGGCCGATGGTTGAATTTGTCGTTGTATTCTCCTGTCGAAAATGGTAATATGATGGTAAATACAACAAAGGAAGCGGTAAATATGGCAAAAAAGACAAAGTCCATGCTCACAATGCCCATTATTGGGATATTGGTTGTGGTGTTTTTGGTTGCAATGGCTTTTCAGGGATGCAGTGGTTCCAGCGAGGAAAGCTCATCCTCTTCCAGAAGCAGCACCTCCTCAAAGGTCTCGGTGCTGGATATTTCCCCCTCCAGCCGTTCAGAAAGCTCGGAAAGTTCGGAAGAATCCTCCAGTGAACCGGAATCGTCTGCAAGCAAGGTGGAATCCGCTGCGCCAAGTTCTTCTCAGGCGGCGCCGTCAAAACAGCCCCCTGCCCCGTCGGTTTCAAAAAGCGATCCTCCTCCAAGCCAAGCACCCAGCTCCTCTGCCCCGCAAAGCTCTTCCTCTGTGAAGAGTGAAACCCCACAGGGCCAGCAGATTTACCGCACCAAAACCGGTAAAAAATACCACTATGAAAATCCGTGCGGCCGTGGGACTTATTATCCCTGCACGCTGGAAGAGGCGCTTGCCGCAGGACTTGGGCCCTGTGAAAAATGTGTGCTGCATTGAGATGAGAGGCGCTTTTGCCCTGTCACTATGTACTGACATCATCTTTCCCCACCCCGTCTTTTGTGGCGGGGTTTTTACTGTCCGTTTTTTCGGACAGTAAACGTGCTATTATTTGGGTGTTGGGAGATTAAGTATTTTGCTGATGCTGGAAATGATTCCAGGTGTGGTCAGTTCGCCTCTTAAAATCTTGTGTAAATAACCACTGTCAAAATAAAGGCCGGTTTCCTCTTTCACCTTTTGAATGAGCCATTCCTGACTTTGGTTAATATCGACAAGTTTTTTCTTTATTTCTTTGCCAAAACCACAAATTTTTGTCATCTTTGAAAAACACCTCCATTCTCATTGACTTTTACGGGAATTAGTAATATAGTGTAAATGGAACTTACTTGTTTTACTAAATCCTTGAGGTACAAGCAAAGTATATTACTAAATTTAGTAAAAGTCAATACAAAATAACTGAATTTAGTAATTATGGCGTTGTGCCCAATTTTGGAGGTATTAAATTGGGCGAAATATATAAAAGGATTGAATCCTTATGTACAGAACAGAAAATCAATATTACAACGATGTGCAGAGAAGCGCATATCCCGCGTTCCGCGCTGACCGATTACAAAGCCGGGCGTATCAAAACGCTTTCTACTGATAAACTCCAAAAAATCGCTGATTACTTTAATGTATCGGTCGACTACCTGCTCGGCAATACCGACATAAAAAAAGCCCCATCCGCAAAGGATGAGGGCCAAATATCAGACGAAGATTTAAAAATTGCCCTGTTCCACGGTGCGTCCGACGTAACGGATGAAATGTGGGAAGAGGCAAAAGAATACGCCCGTTTTATTTATGAACGGGAACGAAGGAAAAGGGAAAAAGAGTGAGTTCTTCTTTATTTGAATTTGCTGACCAAAACGAAATATTCGTAGAGTACAAAAACATCCCTGCAAACAAGTCGTTGTCCACAGAGGTTTTTGAGAAAGGCTTTGTGGCGCTGGATTATTCCCTGCTGTTTAACCACGCGGAAGAAAACACCCATCTGGCTCATGAGCTGGGGCACTGTGCCACGGGCAGCTTTTACAAGCCTTATTCCAAGCTGGATATACGCGGGCGGCACGAATACCGGGCCAATAAATGGGCCGTTCACAAGCTCATCCCGTTTGCAGAGCTTCAGAGGGCGTTTTCTGAGGGAGTTGTTGAACGCTGGGAGCTTGCAGAGCGCTTTGCGGTGACCGAGGATTTTATTGAGACGGCGGTTCAAATTTATCAAAACGAAGGAGCTTTGAAGGTTTAGTCCTAAAAAGCTGCACAGGAAAAGGATTGTCTTATGAAAAACAAAAGATTAAAAACATCTTTGTCTGTTTTCATATTGTTTTTCCTCTTACTTTCGCCCTATACTTTTGCCCATTCCGGCAGGACAGACGCAAATGGAGGGCATTATGACAGCTCTACAGGAGAATACCACTATCACCACGGATATCCGGCGCACCAACACGAAAACGGTCAATGCCCTTATAACTTTGATGATAAAACAAACCATGGAAACGGAGGGGGCGGAGGAAGCGGAACTTCAACAAACAACAGCTCCCAAAGCTCTCCAGCTAAAAATTCAAACGATTGGATCGGTTTTGTCATTTTAGCTGCTCCTGTTGTTCTTATTGCCGCATATTTTATCGGCAAATATTACATAGGACAATACCTTGTACCAAAAATGAGATATCGTAAGCTTTACAAAGGCAAATCGTATAATGATATTTTAAAGATGGTTAATGCCCCCAACGACGTTTTTGCGAACGAAAACGGAGAAATTGTTTTTCCGGAGCTCAGTTCAAGGTACTATGTTTTTATTTCCAAAACCGGAAAATCCTATCATCGGCCCAACTGTAATAAAAGCGCTGTTTATCCTGTGCTTTATTGCGATTTAAAGCCTTCCAAAATCCCATGCAGCAAATGCAAGCCAGAACCGGTGAAAGACTATTCCTGGATGCGTGAATACAATAAAATCATTGCAATAAAGAAAACTTATCACATTCAATAGTGTGCTTTATAAAACAGATTTCAAACCAAAAACCGCCCCCTGCTTGCACAGGATGGACGGCTTAAAACACGGCTGCTGCAAAAACTGCAGCGGCCTTTCTTTTTCAGGAAAGGAGCGCGGCTATGCCCATTTACAAAATGAAAGGCGCCAAAAATGGTTTGCAAAAATACCGCGTGCGGGTGAATTACACCGATTCCACCGGGCAGCCGCGGCAGACCGAACGGGTGGTTTACGGCTCCCAGGAGGCAAAAGACCTGGAAAAATCCTTAATGCAGCAGGTGAAAGAGCAGTCCCTTGCCCACCGCATAACGGTGCAGGAGCTGTATGCCGAATACATGAAGGTGAAAAAGCACGAGGTGCGCGCAACCACCTACGACAAAACTAAGCGGGTACTATCCGGCTTTGTCCTCCCCGCCCTTGGCAGCTGCAAAATCGACAAGCTCAACAACCCGGTGCTGCAAAAGTGGAAAACGTCGGTATCCGAGGCTGGGCTTTCCATCCGGACAAAGCAAAACATTTTTTCTGAATTTCGCACCATGCTCAATTATGCGGTCAGGATGGAGTACCTGCCCCGGAACCCGCTGCACAACATCGGCAACTTTAAAGAGGTCTACTTTGAGATGCAGCCGGACAAGCTCCAATACTACACGCCGGAGCAATTCTTAAAATACATCGCCGCAGCCCGCGAAAATTGCGCCACATTGACCGATTGGGGTTATTATGTATTCTTTTCCATTGCTTATTACACCGGCATGCGCAAGGGCGAAATCAACGCGCTGAAATGGACGGATATTGAGGGGGATACCATCCATGTACGGCGCAGCGTTGCGCAGAAACTAAGGGGCGGCGATGTGGAAACGCCGCCGAAGAACAAGTCCTCCTACCGCGACCTGCAAATGCCGGAGCCGCTGGCCGTTCTACTGGACGAGCACAAAGCGCGGCAGCAAAAGGCGGATGGATTCACAGCGGACTGGCGGGTTTGCGGAGGGCCCCAATGCCTGCGGGACACCAGCCTGGACCACAAAAACCGCCTCTTTGCAGAAAAAGCCGGTCTGCCGCGGATACGCATCCACGACTTCCGGCACTCCCACGCGTCTCTGCTGGCGAACGAAGGAATCAACATCCAGGAGATTGCGCGGCGGCTTGGGCACTCCAAAATTGAGATTACCTGGAACACCTACAGCCATTTATATCCCAGGGAAGAAGAGCGGGCAATCAGTATCTTAAATAAAATCCACTGAAAATTCGTGGATAAATCGTGTACACAACAAAAGAACCGCCTGAAATAGGCGGTTCTCGCTCTTTTGGTTGGGGTAGCTGGATTCGAACCAGCGGGATGACGGAGTCAAAGTCCGCTGCCTTACCGCTTGGCTATACCCCAGAAGATATAAGTACGGAGAAAGAGAGCCTGTCCCTTTCTCCGATACTATTTTTGGGGTGGATAGAGGGATTCGAACCCTCGGCCTCCAGAGCCACAATCTGGCGCGCTAACCAACTGCGCTATACCCACCATATTTGGCACGCCCGACAGGATTCGAACCTGTGACCTACTGCTTAGAAGGCAGTTGCTCTATCCAACTGAGCTACGAGCGCATAACGCCCTGTCTGGGCATGGAGCGGGTGATGGGAATCGAACCCACACAACCAGCTTGGAAGGCTGGGATTCTACCATTGAACTACACCCGCAAAACAAATCCGCCGCCTTTGCTGCGACGGATTATATTATAGCAAAACATTCGGACTTTGTCAATCATTTTTTACGAGACTGTGTCAAAAATCAGCGTGCCGTCCCGTTCGGTCAGTGCAATCATCGAAGGCGGATTATCAAACTGGTCCACCAAAATCCCGGCAATTCTATCCTCCACCTCTTTGCGGATTTTGGTCCGCAGGTCGCGTGCGCCAAACTTGTTGGAACCAAGGCTTTCCACCAGCCATGCAGCCGCCTTTTCATCGTAGCCAAAGCCAATGCCTTTTTCCTTTAACGGCTCCTTAATTTCATCCAGCATCAGGCCGGCAATCTTTAACAGCGACGCTTTTTCCAACGGATTGAACACCACAATTTCGTCCACACGGCCAAGAAATTCCGGGCGCAGAATGTCCGAAAGAGCTTTGAGCGCCTTTTCTTTGGCAATTTCCTGCTGGCCCTTGTTAAAGCCCACAATGCCGCTCTTGTCATTGGAGCCGGCGTTCGAAGTCATAACAATGACGGTGTTTTCAAAGTTGACCGTCCTGCCCTGCCCGTCGGTGATACGGCCTTCATCCAAAATTTGCAGCAGAATGTTCATTACATCCGGGTGCGCCTTCTCAATCTCATCAAACAGCACAACCGAATAGGGCTTGCGGCGCACCTTCTCGGTGAGCTGGCCGGCTTCGTCGTATCCAACATACCCCGGAGGCGCTCCAATCATGCGAGAAACCGCGTGCTTCTCCATGTATTCCGACATATCCAGCCGGATCAGCGGGTCAACGTCGTCAAACAGCTCAGAGGCCAGCACCTTGACCAGCTCGGTTTTACCAACGCCGGTTGGGCCGACGAAGATGAAAGAGGCCGGGCGGCGGCGCTTGGAAATCCCGGCGCGGTTGCGGCGGATGGCCGCGCAGACCAGCGAGACCGCTTCATCCTGCCCAATAATTTTGGAGCGCAGAACCTCCTCCAGCGAACCAATTTTCTTAAATTCGCTCTCCTGGATTTTCGCGGCCGAAATACCGGTGCAAAGCTCAATGACCTTTGCCAAATCCTCCAGCGTAACCTGCACGTTGGAAACAACCGGTTCCAGCTGGTTAAGCTGCTCCCGGATCGCAAGGGATTTCGACTTGACCTGCGCCAGCTTTTCATAATCCACCTGCCCCGGATTGCTTTCCATTTCCTCCTCCTGCTTAGCCAAATCGGTATGCTGGCGGGAAAGCTGCTCAAATTGGGTCAGTTCCGGGGTGCGGAGCGACGCACAGGCGCATGCCTCATCCAACAGGTCAATGGCCTTGTCCGGAAGAAAACGGTCGTTGATGTACCGCTCCGAAAGAGTCACAGCCTGGTGCACAATAGGATCCGGTACCTTGACGTGGTGGAAATTCTCATAATAGCCTTTGACGCCAAGCAAAACCTGATAGGTGTCCTCAATGCTCGGCTCCTTGATAATCACCGGCTGGAACCGGCGTTCCAGCGCCGAATCCTTTTCGATATTCTTGCGGTACTCGTTAAAGGTTGTCGCACCGATAACCTGAATTTCGCCGCGGGAAAGCGCCGGTTTCAGGATGTTCGCCGCGCTCATCGAGCCTTCAGAATCCCCGGTGCCGACAATGGTGTGAATCTCATCAATAAACAGGATGATATTCCCCGCATCCTTTACCTCGTCAATCAGGCCCTTGACGCGGCTCTCAAACTGGCCGCGGAACTGCGTTCCGGCAACCAGCGCCGTCATATCCAGCAGGTAAAGCTCCTTGTCCAGCAGGCGGAACGCCACGTCTCCCGAAGCGATTTTCTGGGCAATCCCCTCAGCAATAGCCGTTTTGCCAACACCCGGTTCGCCAATCAGGCAGGGGTTGTTTTTGGTGCGCCGACTCAAAATCTGCACAACGCGGGCAATTTCCCGCTCACGGCCAATGATCCGGTCGAGCTTGCCGCTACGCGCCCGCTCGGTCAGATTGGTGCAGTAATTGGCCAGGAACTTTCGTTTTTTATCCGGCTCTTTTTTCTTGGATGTGCGTTTTTCCTTTTTATCGCCGGTTGCCGTCTCCCCTTCCGGTGCGGCCTGCGCACCGTCTGCGGCATTGCCGCCAAACAGGTTTTGCAGGAAATTCGGCATGGTGTCTGCACCGCCCATTTCAAAGGAGTCTCCCTCGTCGGTGAGCGCCATCATCTGGTCGCTCATCATCTGCAGGTCGTCGTCTGAAATGCCCATGCTGTCCATCATTTGCTGGACCTGCGGAATGCCAAGCTCCTTGGCGCATTGCAGGCAAAGCCCCTCGTTGATGGTTTCATTTCCTTCCATTCTCGACATAAAAACGACAGCCATGCGTTTTTTACATCTGCTACAAACCATATTGTTCTCCTTTAGTTGTTTCTCTTTATTTCATGCGTTTGCCAAAATCCAAAAGCTATTCGGCAAACACCGGCATTGTTATTGGGTGTGTGCTTATCCTATCAGCCAGATGTCACAATACTGTGGAATAATTATGAACAAAGACAGAACTGTCACAGAGCAGGCTGCAAACGAAGGAAGAACAAACCGGGAACAGGCGTTATCCGCCCAAACTCAGCCCTTCAAACACCTGGGGAATATCAACGTGATAAAGGTATTTAAACAGGAAGGAGGATTCCACCGTCCCGCTGTTGAGCCAGGAAATGCCGTCTGCTGAAAGCAGGATGACCGCTTTGACCAAGAACACCAGGATGACCAGCCAGATAACCGCCTTTACAATTCCAACAAGGCCGCCCAGCAGCCCGTCAAAGGTCCCAATGACCGGAATACGGCGCACCTGGATTAACAGCCGGTCAACAATGCGGATGACGATCATGCAGACAAGGAACAGAATGATAATCGTCAGCACGCTCAGCAGGGCGACCAGCATTGGCCGCAGCAAACCGACAATAGCGTCGGTCAAGCCCACAGAACCGCCGTCCAGCGCGCTTTGCAGGTTGGCAAGCACCTGCTCCTTGCTGCCGAGCAGCATCTCAAGCGGCCCGGAGAGATACCCCGGCAGATTCTGGTACATATTATCCACCACAACCGCCAGATTATGATTGGTCCCGGCCACAATCTGCTCGTCAATCAGAGTGGTGAGCCAGGGCTTGGCCATGGAATCGAACAGCATTTCGGCAAGCATTTTGCCAAAGATAAACGAAACCACCGTCGCCAGCAAAAAGCCACCGAGCGACAAAACAGAGCGCAGAAATCCTTTTCGGTACGACGCGTACACAATCAGGATCAACAGCAAAACCATAATTAAATCAATTATCCAGCCCAAAATACGCCTCCTTATTTCCTGTCAGCCGTGTTAATACGAAAGCTTTGATATTTCTCCCAACCCCAGTACATAAAGGTCGGAACCAATAACGCACACCTGATTGGAGTCGGTGCGCACCTCAATGCTCTTCAACAAATTCATATGTTGGTCGTACTGCAATATTTCATTGCCGCACAGCAGAAAAACCGAACCGTTTCCCGCCGCCAGCCATTTGATTTCCCGGTTGACCGTGGCGGAGCCAAGCAGCGCGGCCGACTGGTCCAGCACCACAATTTCCTGTTCGGCGGCATTGGTGGAGGAAGCCAGCGAGAGAACCGTCACATCCCCTACATCGTCGCAAAAGTCATTGACGGTTTTGCCGTAACTGTATTCTGCCGTCACCTCACCCGAAGCCGAGAGCAGAACAGTTTTGGTGTCGCCAATGACGCAAAGCGAGCCGTTGTTCAGGTAACGGACCGACAGCACCATCATATCCGGAAATTCAGCCGAAACCACCTGCTGATCCGAGCCCCCGCCGGTATCCATCTGATAAACGGTAGAAAGGATCGCCCCGTCCCGCGCGCCAAGGCAGGCAACCGCCAAACGGCTGCCCTCCAGCGCAAGGCCGGTGATCTGGTAATCGGCCGAATACCACTTAAACACCTGTTGGTTCTGGAGGTTAAAAACCGAAACCGAGCCGGAGTACCGCTCCTCGTGAGCGGCAACGGCGGCCGCGCCGTCCGCATTTAAGGCGGCGCAGATAATCTCATTGGACATTTCCCGCTCATAAACAACGCCGGAGCTGTTGTCCACACGGAAGTTGTTGCCGCCGCGGTCGTAGAGCAGAACCCGTTTATTGGCCGCCGCCATGGTGGGGCGCGCATAGCTGTGCTGGTCACTGAGCACCGTATCCCCTGCGCTGTTGAACAGATAGAGGTGGCTGTCAGACGCCAAAGCCAGCAGGGAACCACTGGTTTCAAACTGCAAGGTGCGCCCAAACAGCTTCTGGGGGTACCCGGAAGACCCGTTCTGCGCCGTTGTATTCTGCCTGAGCAGCTCGCTGATGTCGCTGATATCAAACCGGACGGCAATTAAAGCAATCCCGCCAATCAGCGCCAGTGCAATACACACCGTAATGATTCTGCGGATCCGGTACTTTCTGCGCCTCTTTTTGCGGTAGGATTCAATGTCGTTTGCCGGATCAATCGTTTTATTGGTTGACTGTGCGATCTTCAAAACCTCCTCACAGGGGGATTGGTGCGCCAAAGCGCCATCGTAAAGAGCGGGGGTTTATCAAAAAATCCCGCAAGCAGAGCTTAGCCGAAAGCAAAACGGCTTAAACGCGGCGTTCACCCGTTTCAAAAGCCGATTTCCCGGGCAGAAGCTCTTCATTTTCTTCAAACGCAGACGGCGGATAAAACACCCGGTTGAGGTAAAGCCCCTGCGGCGGCGCCGTTTTACCGGCACGGTGACGGTCGCGGGACGCGAGCACCTCACCAAGGGAGCTTTCCGGCAGCCTGCCCTCGTTGACCTGTAACAGCGTACCCACCAGGATACGCACCATATTGTATAAAAAGCCGTTGCCCGTCACCGTAAAGCAGATGAAATCACCGCGCTGCTCCACATCAAACTGGGACAGGGTACGGACGGTATCGCGAATTTTAGAGCCGGTGTTGCTGAACCCGGCAAAGTCATGGGTGCCAAGAAAGCACTTGGCTGCGCGGTCAAGCAGCGCAACATCCACCGGACGGTGGTAGTAATACGCAAGCCCTTCATAAAAGGGATTGCGGAACTCGGTGTTATAAAGCTGGTAAAGGTACTGCTTGCCCTCGGCGTGGTAACGCGCGTGAAAATTCCACGGCACCTCCCGGCAGCCAAGCAGTACAATATCGGGCGGGAGCACCCGGTTTAAAGCGCGGACAAACCGCTCCGGCGGGATGCTGCCCTCGGTCCGCATATTGAAAAAATATTCGTTTGCGTGAACGCCTGCGTCGGTGCGCGAACAGCCCACAATTCCATCCCGCCGGCCGGTAACGGTTTCAATGGCGTCCTGCAGCACCTCGGTGATGGTCAGTGCGTTCTGCTGCACCTGATAGCCATGGTAGTTCCGGCCGTCAAAACAGCATTTGAACAACAGGTTTCTCATGCGGCAGCCCTCAGAACAAAACCGGCACAAAGAGATTGATGCAGACCACCCCGGCAATGCAGCCTGCCATAATCAAAGACCCGTAAAGGTCAATCGCCCCCAAGTGAAGCTGTTTCATCCGGGTGCGCCCCTCCCCGCCGTGGTAGCAGCGGCACTCCATTGCCATTGCAAGGTCGTCCGCCCGGCGGAACGCCGAGATAAAAAGCGGTATAAGAATCGGCACCAGGGCTTTTGCGCGCTGAATCAGGTTGCCGGATTCAAAATCCGCCCCTCTCGCCTTCTGCGCGGACATGATCTTATCGGTCTCCTCAATAAGGGTCGGGATAAACCGCAGGGCGATGGTCATCATCATAGCAAGCTCATGCACCGGAAAGCGAACGGCCTTGAGCGGCTTTAACAGCGACTCAATGGCGTCGGTCAGCTCAATCGGGGAGGTGGTGTAGGTGAGCAAGCTCGCGCCCGCAATGAGCGCGAGAATGCGGACTGCCATAATCACGGCAAGCCGCAGCCCCTCCCAGGTAATGGTAACGGCCCAAAACTGAACAATCGGGGTGCCGGAGACAAAAAACAGGTTCAAAATGCCGGTGAAAATGACAATCGGCACAATGGGTTTAATGCCCTTAAGCATCATTTTAAACGGGATTTTAGAAACCAGGTAGGCGGCAACCAGCAACCCAATGCCAATGAGAAACCCAAGCGCATTGGAAACCATAAACAGCATGACAATGTAGGCAATGGTCAGCAGGATTTTCACCCGCGGGTCCAGCCGGTGCAGGAAAGAAGCACCCGGAAAATACTGTCCTATTGTAATATCCTTAAGCATGTTCCTGCCTCTGTCCTTTCGCAAGTCGGTTCAATATTTCCTGCTTGGCGCGTTCCACCGTGTAAACGTTGCGCTCCACGTTAAAGCCCTTGTCGCTCAGCGCATGGAACACCTTGGAAATCTGCGGGATGGAAAGCCCCATGTGGGAAATGGCCTCGGATTTGGAAAACACCTCGTCCACCGTGCCGTAGGTAAAGACCTTTGCCTTGTTCATGACAAGGACCTTTGTGGCAAATTTCGCAACATCCTCCATGCTGTGGGAAACCAGGAGAATGGTATTTTTCTTGGTCTGGTGGTATTCTTTAATCCGCCCCAGAATGCGGTCGCGCCCCTTGGGGTCAAGCCCGGCGGTTGGTTCGTCCAGTATAAGCACCTTTGGGTCCATGGCGATGACACCGGCAATGGCGGCGCGGCGCTTCTGCCCGCCGGAAAGCTCAAACGGGCTTTTGCCGAGCATTTCCTCAGAAACTCCGGCAAAACCGGCTGCGTCGCGGACGCGTTTGTCCACCTCCGCTTCGTCCAGGCCCATATTTTTGGGGCCAAAGGCAATGTCTTTATAAACCGTTTCCTCAAAAAGCTGGTACTCCGGGTACTGGAACACCAGGCCCACGTCAAAGCGCAGGCGGCGCATCTGCTTTTTTTCTTCCCAGATGTTCCGCCCGTCCACGAGGATTTCCCCCGAAGTCGGCTTGAGCAAACCGTTGAACTGTTGAATCAGCGTCGATTTACCCGAACCGGTGTGCCCAATCACGCCGACAAATTCGCCGGATTCAATGGAAAGGTTAATATGGTCGAGCGCCACTTTTTCAAACGGGGTACCCGCACTGTAAACATGGGTCAGGTCCCTGACTTCTATCATTGGCACAGTCATTCCTCCAACAATTTGGATAAATAGTCCACACATTCCTGCTCGGTGAGGATATCCTCCGGGATATCGACCCCGCTTCTGCGCAGCTCATAAGCGAGTTCGGTCACCTGCGGTACGTCAAGGCCAACGCTTTTGAGCAGCTCTACATTTCGGAACACCTGCTTGGGTGTTCCGTCCAGCAAAATATCCCCTTCGTCAATGACCACCACACGGTCCGCTTTGACCGCTTCATCCATATAATGGGTGATGAGCACAACGGTAATGCCGTTTTCCCGGTTGAGCTCCTGAATGGTTTTCATGACCTCCCGGCGCCCCCTTGGATCGAGCATAGCGGTGGGTTCATCCAGTACAATGCAGTCCGGCCGCATGGCGATGATGCCCGCAATGGCAACCCGCTGCTTCTGCCCGCCGGAAAGCTGGTGCGGCGAATGGCGGTAGTATTCCACCATATCCACCTGGCGGAGCGCTTCATCCACACGGCGGCGGATTTCCTTTGGCTCCACCCCCATGTTTTCCAGCCCAAAGGCAACGTCCTCCTCCACAATGGTGGCGACAATTTGGTTGTCCGGGTTCTGGAACACCATGCCCACCGTCTGGCGGATGTCAAACACGCGGGTGTCGTCCGCCGTGTCAATCCCTTCGACCTCCACCTTGCCCGCCGTCGGTTTGAGCACGGCGTTGAAGTGTTTGGCAAGGGTGGATTTCCCCGAGCCGTTATGCCCCAGGATAGCAAGAAATTCCCCCTTGCGGATGCTGAGGTTGATTTGGTTGAGCACCCTGGTGTTGGATTCCTCCGGGAGCTGCGCCTGATATTCAAACATCAGGTCTTTGGTTGTAATAATCTGTTCCAACGTGTCGTCCTTCCCATTTGTTCCGTGTTGCGTCAACCGGCCGTCCACAAAGCTGTGGAGCCGCATGGCAAAGTATAACCGCTTTGGGTGACCGGCAGGCCAATTTCATCCGAGCGGACCGCGCCGCCAAACTTCCGGGCCACCGTAATGCCGAGCAGGTACTCCATCACCGAAGGAGAAAGCCCTGTTGTATAGGAGTTGAGCGCAAAAAAGAGCGGCTGTTCGGTCAATACCCCGGTGCAGAGCTCCACCAGCGGGTGGATTTTTTCTTCCAGCTTCCAGATCTCGCCGGAGGGGCCGCGCCCATAGGAGGGCGGATCCATAATCACTGCGTCGTAACGGTTGCCGCGGCGGATTTCCCGCTGGACGAATTTCTCACAGTCGTCCACAATCCAGCGGATAGGCTTGTCCGCAAGGCCGGAAAGCGCCGCATTGTCCCGCGCCCACTGCACCATGCCCTTGGAGGCGTCCACATGGCAGACCTGCGCCCCCGCAGCCGCACAGGCCAAGGTTGCGCCGCCGGTGTAGGCAAACAGGTTGAGCACCTTGACCGGCCGCCCTGCCCCGCGGATGGTTTTCTCAAAATAATCCCAGTTGACCGCCTGCTCCGGAAACAGCCCGGTGTGCTTAAATCCGGTCGGCCGGATGCGGAAGGTCAGCTCTTTATAGGAGATGGTCCAGCTCTCCGGCAGGCGGCGCATGTAATCCCACTCGCCGCCGCCCTTGCTGGAACGCAGATAATGGGCGTCTGCCTTTTGCCACAGCGGGCTTTGCCGGACATTGTCCCAAATCACCTGCGGGTCCGGCCGTATGAGCAGAACGTCGCCCCACCGCTCCAGCTTTTCTCCGCCGGAGGTGTCAATCATTTCATAGTCTTTCCAATCCTGTGTCGCTCTCATGCGTCAAGCTGCTCCTTGATGACGTTTGCAATCCGAAGGGCATAGCGGTTGGCAAGGTCAAGCTCTTTGCCCTCAACCATTACGCGGATGAGCGGCTCGGTGCCGGAAGCGCGCACCAAAATGCGCCCATCGGCTCCAAGCTCCTCGGTGGCCGCATCAATTGCGCCCCGGATTAAGTCGTTTTCCTCCAGCATTTTTTTGCCGTCGTTCGCTTTAATGTTGATCATTACCTGCGGGAAACGGTTCATCACCCCGCTGATCACAGACAGCTTTTTGCCGTATTCGCGGACAACCCCCATCAGTTTAATGGCGGAGAGCTGGCCGTCGCCAGTAGTGGCATAATCGCTGAAAATAATATGTCCGGACTGTTCGCCGCCCAGGTTGTAGCCGCCCTTGAGCATCTCTTCCAGGACATAGCGGTCGCCGACGTTTGCGGCAATTGCCTGAACCGACTCGCGGTTTGCAAAGTGGAAAAAGCCAAGGTTGCTCATAACCGTAACCACAACGGTGTCGTGGTTGAGCCTGCCCTGTTCTTTCATGGATTTGGAGAAAATGGCAAGCATTTTATCGCCGTCCACCTGGTTGCCCTGCTCATCCACCGCCAGGCAGCGGTCCGCATCGCCGTCGAAGGCAACGCCGAGCTGGCAACGGTGTTTCTTCATAAAAGCGGTCAGGGTGTCCAAATGGGTGGAGCCGCAGTTGTCGTTGATGTTGGCGCCGTCCGGCTCACAGTTGATGATAAGCGGCTTGGCGCCAAGGCCTTTAAACAGCATTTCAGCCGTCACGCTGGCCGAGCCGTTGGCACAGTCCACCGCAACCGACATGCCCTCTAAATTGTCATCCATACAGGAAATCAGGTGCTTAACATAATCCGAAGCAGCGGTTTTTACCCGGCGTACCCGGCCCAGTTCCACGCCGTTTTTCAGGTACGGGGCCAAGTCGCCATTGAGGAGGGCTTCAATCTCGTCCTCCAGTGCGTCTGAGAGCTTAAACCCCTCGCCGTTAAAGAGCTTGATTCCATTATACTCCACCGGGTTGTGGGAGGCGGAGATCATCACGCCGGCGTCCGCGCCGTATTTTTTGACCAGAAAAGCCACTGCCGGGGTTGGGATAACGCCCAGGATTTCCACATCCGCCCCAACCGAGCAAATGCCCGCAACCAGCGCCGCTTCCAGCATATCCGAAGAGATGCGGGTGTCCTTGCCGATGACAAGCTTGGGCTTGTGGGACGTGTGCTTGGTTAAAACAACCGCCGCCGCACGCCCAATGCGCATGGCCAGCTCACAGGTGAGTTCGGTTCCGGCAATTCCCCTGACGCCGTCGGTTCCAAATAATCTGCTCATTCGTTTCTCCCTCTTAAAACCATTATAATTTCAACTGCTCCGGGCCGTCGCCAGAACGCCCGCGCGAAAGGTGCAAATGCTCATAGGCTAGGTCGGTGACACAGCGCCCGCGTGGTGTGCGGGACAAAAAGCCCAGCTGCATTAAATAAGGCTCGTAAACATCCTCCAGCGTGACCGACTCCTCGCCAAGCGCCGCCGCCAGCGTCTCAAGCCCAACCGGGCCGCCGCCGTAATTGCGGATAATAGTAGTGAGCATACGCCGGTCAATGGCATCCAGCCCAAGCGTGTCAATATCCAGCCGCTCCAGCGCCGTGTCTACAATTTCGCGGTCCACCGTGCCGTTGCCCATGACCTGCGCAAAGTCACGCACCCGCTTAAGCAGGCGGTTTGCCACACGCGGAGTTCCCCGCGAGCGCTTTGCCAGCTCCAGAGCACCGTCTTTGGTGCAGGAAATTTCCAAAATCCCGGCGGAACGCAGAATAATATCGCTCAGCTGTTCGTTGGTATAAAGCTCCAGCCGCAGCATCACGCCAAAACGGTCGCGCAGCGGCGCGGTGAGCTGCCCAGCGCGGGTGGTTGCGCCAACCAGGGTAAATTTCGGCAAATCAATGCGGATGGAACGCGCCGAAGGCCCTTTGCCGATGATGATATCCAGCGCGTAGTCTTCCATTGCCGGGTAGAGCACCTCTTCAACCGCGCGGGAGAGCCGGTGGATTTCATCGATAAACAAAACGTCGTTCGGGCTCAGGTTGGTCAACAGCGCCGCCAGATCGCCGGGCTTTTCAATGGCCGGGCCGGAGGTGATGCGCACGTTGACGTTCATCTCATTGGCTATGATGCAGGAAAGGGTGGTTTTTCCAAGCCCAGGCGGGCCGTAAAGCAGCACATGATCCAGCGGTTCCCCGCGGCCCTTTGCCGCTTCAATGAAAACCGAAAGGTTTTCCTTGACCTTATCCTGCCCAATGTATTCCGACAGGGTTTTCGGCCGCAGGCTGTATTCAACGTCGGTGTCCTCCGGCGTGCTCTCCGGGGTCAGGACGCGTTCTTCAAAATCCATTGTACTGTCAAACATTTGTTACACCTGCCCCGCCAGCGCCTTTAAGGCGCTTTTAATGAGTTCTTCCACCGACAGTTCTGCGTCCATGGCCGCAACCACATGGGCGGCCTGCGCCTGCGGGTAACCCAGCACCACCAGGGCGCTGATAGCCTCAGAAAGGTTGCCCCGCCCGGATGCAACGCCACTGACCGCCGGATTGGCGGCCCCTACGCTGCCTTCAAGCTGTTCGTTGGTAATCTTATCCTTGAGCTCCAGCACAATGCGCTGGGCCGTTTTCGCTCCAATGCCCTTTGCCGCTGTAAACACCTTGCTGTCCCCTGTTGCAACGCAGAGCGCAAACTGCTCCGGCGAAACATTGGAGAGGATGGAGAGCGCAGCCTTTGGGCCAACGCCGGAAACCGACAGCAGCATTTTAAAGCAGTTGAGCTCTGCCATCTCCGCAAAGCCAAACAGCTCCACAATATCCTCGCGGACATAAAGGTGGGTGTAAAGCCTGGTTTCACTCCCCACCTCCGGCAGGCGGGACATGGTCTGGGTGGTGGTGCGCAGCGCATACCCCACACCGGCGCACTCTACAACCGCAAGATTTGGTTCAACATGGATTAATGTTCCCCGTACATGATATAACATTACCGCAGCATTCCTTTTAAGAGTTTTTCATTGAGAAGGGACGGCGCCGCATGCGCGTGGCAGATGGCGATTGCAAGGGCGTCTGCCGTGTCGTCCGGCTTCGGGATTTCCTTTAAGTTGAGCAGGCGTTTGGTCATATCCATGACCTGCGCCTTGATGGCCCGGCCGTAGCCGACCACCGACTGTTTGACCTGAAGCGGGGTGTACTCGTACACCGGCACCCCCATTTTGGTGGCCGCCAGTACAATGGCTCCCCTTGCCTGCGCCACGTCGATCACCGTTTTCTGGTTGGAGTTGAAAAACAGTTTTTCTACCGACATTGCCTCCGGCTTATGGATGGTGAGAATCTGCATCAAATCCTCATAAATGGTAAGCAGGCGCTGTTCAAACGGCATGCCCGCCGGCGTGGTGATTGCCCCATAATCCAGCGTGGTAAAACGGTTGGAGCGGTATTCAATGACCCCATAGCCCACAATGGCGTAGCCCGGGTCAATTCCAATAATCTTCATAAAAGCAATTTACTCCATCTTCTGGGTGGTGTCTGCCATGCTGGCCTATAGTACGACCAGTTTAATATCCAATATATTATAGCATAAGGGCGGTTATTAATCAATGAAAAGCCTCTGACATCTCTTTTAAGAATCCAAACGGCAAGCCAAGGCCATCCCCGCTGAAACGGCACTTGAGCAATCCCCCGGGAAGTGTTACAATGAAACACAAACAATGTAGAAAAGAAGGGCACCTGCATGAAAAAGTACATGATTCTCGTCATTGACGGCTGCGCCCCCGAATACCTGACCGAACAAACCGCACCCGGTCTGTTCCGGCTCGCCCGGAAATACGGTTTTATCAAAACCGTTTCCGGTGCAATGCCCTCGGTTACCAACGTCAACCACGCCTGCATTTTGTCAGGCAGATGGCCGGAGGACACAGGCGTTGTCGGCAATTACTACTACCGCCCAGAAACCGGGGAGGAAGGCTTCATCGAAGAACGGGGCTATATGAAAGCCCCTACCCTGCTGCAGCGCTGCAGAGACGCCGGCGGCACGACGGCGCTCTTCACCGTCAAAGGAAAGGTACTTGGCGTCTATGGCGACGGAGCTGACATTGGGTTGAGCGAACAGAACCCGGATCCGGAGCTGCTCAGACGGTACGGCCTGCCCATGCCGCCTCCCATCCAGAGCGTTGATTCCACACGCTGGATTCTGGACGCCGCCTACCGCTGTATGAAAACCGACGACCCCGACCTTGTCTACTGCACCACCAACGACTACATTTTCCATCATTTCGCACCCGGGCAGGCAGAGGCCAACGAACAAATTGCAGCGGTCGACGAATACATCCAAAAAATTCATGCTCTTAACCCGGAACGGCAGATTTACATCACAGCAGACCACGGCATGAACCAGAAAACCACCATTGTCAACTTTCCGCTCAGCGCCGCCCGCGCCGGCTTTTCGGTTTACTGCCTGCCGCCGCTGAAGGACCGTTACATTGAAAACCACATTTACCAGGAGGGCGGCGCTCTTTACGTCTTTTTAAGCGACCAATCCCAGGCGGCGGATTTTTACGCCTTTGCCAAAGCCCACCCGCATGTGGAACAGGTTCTGACCCGGGAGCAGGCGGCCGCCGCTTACCATCTCCCGGCCGGTCAAATTGGCGATTATATGCTGTTCTCCAAGCCGGGCTCTGCATTCGGCGAAGTTGAGGGAGAAACCCTCCTGACAACCGCCTCGCGGACCCACGGCTCGCTGTACGAGCAAACGGTACCGCTCATCGCCATCAATCCGGAGCTAACGGAGCAACACTACTCCTACCACAAGGACGTTGCCGCCATCCTCATGGAACGTTTGTAACCTCTTCTGCTTCCTTTCGGATAGAATCCCCAAAAAGAACACCAAAGGCGCCCTATTCCGCTGAAATGCGGGATGCCTTTGGTGTTTTGCCAATACAGGGCCATAAAACCGTCTGTTCAATCGGGAGCCCAAAAAGAAAAGGCCGGAATCCTCCGGCCTTTTTTCCAATTTATGCTTTCTGTTTTGCAGCGATGTCTGCAAGCGCATCCTTGCGGGAGAGGTTGATTCTGCCCTGGCTGTCGATTTCGGTCACCTTGACCAGAATCTCGTCGCCTACGCTGACAACATCCTCCACCTTTTCCACGCGGTGATCCTCCAGCTTGGAAATGTGGACCAGCCCCTCTTTGCCCGGAGCGATTTCCACAAACGCGCCGAAGCTCATTAAGCGGGTGACGCGGCCTTTGTAGATGGCGCCGATTTCCGGGTCGTTGGCAATCAGCTCTACAATGTTGAGCGCACGCTTGCAGTTGTCCAGATCCAGACCGGAAATAAAGACGTTTCCGTCCTCTTCAACGTCAATTTTAACGTCGCAGTCGGCACAGATTTTCTGGATAACCTTGCCGCCCTTGCCGATGACTTCGCTGATCTTGTCCACATCAATCTTGGTGGTGACCATCTTCGGCGCATATTTGCCAACCGTCTCACGCGGCTCCGGCAGCTCCGGCAGCATGATTTCATCCAGAATATAGATACGCGCTTTGCGGGTTTTCTCGAACGCTTCCGCAATGATCTCCGGGGTCAGGCCGTCGTTTTTAATATCGACCTGGATGGCGGTAATGCCCTTGTGGGTACCGCCGACCTTAAAGTCCATATCGCCGAAGAAATCTTCAAGGCCCTGGATGTCAACCATCGTCATCCAGCGGTCGCCCTCGGTGATAAGACCGCAGGAAATACCGGCAACCGGCGCTTTAAGCGGAACGCCGGCATCCATCAGGGACAGGGTGGAAGCACAAATAGATCCCTGCGAAGTGGAACCATTGGAGGAAAGAACCTCCGAGACAACGCGGATGGCGTACGGGAACTCCTCAACCGGCGGAATCACCGGAAGCAGAGCGCGCTCTGCAAGCGCGCCGTGGCCGATTTCACGGCGTCCAGGGCCGCGGCTCGGACGGGTCTCACCAACCGAGTAGGACGGGAAGTTGTACTGGTGCATGTAACGTTTTTCTTCATCCTCGTCAATGCCGTCAAGCATCTGAGCGTCACGGACCGGGCCGAGGGTGGTAATGGAGAGCACCTGGGTCTGACCGCGGGTAAAGAGCGCAGAACCGTGGACGCGCGGCAGCAGCGCTACCTCTGCGTCGAGCGGACGGATTTCGTCCAGCTTTCTGCCGTCAACACGCTTGCCGTCGTCGAGCAGCCAGCGGCGGACAACAAACTTCTGCAGCTTGTAGATGCACTCGTCAATTACGCCGGTTTTGCCTTCTTCACAGCGCTCATCAAATTTCTCATGAATTTCATCGACGATGGGCGCAAGGCGCTCCTCGCGGATGTTTTTATCGTTGGTATCCAGCGCATAGCGAACCTTTTCAATGGCAAACTCCTTGATGTCCTCAAACAGCGCCTCGTCCACTTCCTGCGACTCAAAGGTAAACTTCTCTTTGCCGATTTCTTTCTGGATGTCACTGATAAAGGCGACCATCTTTTTAATCTCTTCATGGCCGGTCATAATGGCGTCCAGCATAACGTCGTCCGGAACTTCATTGGCGCCCGCCTCAATCATGACAACCTTTTCGGCGGAGCCCGCTACGGTAAGGGTCAGGTCGGATTTCGCACGCTGCTCAATGTTCGGGTTGAGGACAAACTCGCCGTCCACAAGACCGACGTTGACGCCTGCAATCGGGCCTTTCCACGGAATATCCGAAATGGAAAGGGCAATCGAGGTACCAATCATGCCGCAGATTTCCGGGGAATTGTCAATGTCGCTCGCCAGTACCGTCATAACGACCGAAACGTCGTTGCGCATGTCCTTCGGGAAAAAGGGACGGATTGGGCGGTCTACACAGCGGGACGCAAGGATGGCTTTTTCACTCGGGCGGGATTCACGCTTAATGAAAGAGCCCGGGATTTTGCCAACCGAGTAGAGCTTTTCCTCAAAATCAACCGAGAGCGGGAAAAAGTCAATGTCCGGCCGCGGTTTTGCAGAGGCGGTTACGTTGACCATAACAACGGTCTCGCCGTAACGCACCCAGCAGGAACCGTTTGCCAGTTCACTGGTTTTGCCGGTCTCAACAATCAGTTCGCGCCCGGCATACATGGTTTTGAATTGTTTTGCCTGTCTTGCCATATTATCCTCCTGTTAGCCGGCATATGGCAAAGGGTTAGCATTAAATCAAACGTCCGGCGCACAGGCGCTTGATTTAGTGCTAATCGCCAATTACCACACACCTAAAATAAATACCAAAAGGCAGATGGTATACAACCACCTGCCTTATAGCCAAATTACTTACGAATACCGAGCTTCGCAATGATTGCGCGATACCGCTCAACATCCTTCTTCATCAGGTAGTTGAGCAGGTTGCGGCGGTGACCAACCATTTTGAGCAGGCCTCTGCGGGAATGGTGATCCTGCTTGTGAACCTTCAGGTGCTCGGTCAGATCATTGATTCTCTTGGTGAGAATTGCAATCTGGACTTCCGGGGAACCGGTGTCATGGTCATGCAGCTGGTTTTCGTTGATAACTGCTGTTTTTTCTTCTTTTCTCAGCATAATTTACACCTCATTGTTTTATTAACCTGTGCCTGCGCGGAAGGAACGGTGTTTTCCTTAAAAAGGCATACTCCTTAGGCGAAGAACACGGCCGCGTCCTTAATGGACTTAACTATTATAGCAGTTCTGCCGCTTCTTGTAAAGTCTTTATGCTCTGGATTTTACAAATTTATTTTTGAGCCATTCGCTGCTGGAAAAATATGCAAGCGCAAAGCCGAACAGCAACACCAAAACCGCTACCAGCCCTTGCCAGTCAAAGGTAAACCCGGGATACAGGTCAAACAGCGAGCCGATGAGCAGGCCGAGGATTCCAAAATAGGTTTCCTGCGGGAACTTTTTAATCAAAACGTCAATGAGCTTGGCGCCTACAAGCAGGCCAATGATGATGCCGAGCCCAGCCGGCAGGCCAATCGGCAGGATAACATGCAGAAATTTATCCGGGTCAAACGGCAGAAGCTCTGCCACTGCGCCGGTGATGATTGGGTAAATTCCAAGCAGCACCATGACAAAGGAGCCGCTGACACCCGGGATGATCATGGCAATCGAAGCAATGATTCCGCCGAAGAAAAGCAGCGCAATCAGGCCAAAATCAATGTTGACCGACTGGATATTGACCGCCGTTTCTGACGTTGAGGTAAACGCAATGACAACCAGCAACGCGCAGGCCAGCAGAAACGCAATGACCGAAACCGGCCGCACCTTGCGGAGTTCAACTCTTCCGCCGGTCTTGACAAAGGCCGAGCGGCAGACCAGCGGCACGCTGCCGAGAATCAGCCCAATGAAAAAGAAGTTGGTAATCATCGGGTAATTTTCCAGCATAAAGGTAATGCCTTTGCTGAACGCAAGAATGCCCGCCGCCGCGCCAATCAGGATGGGCAGCAGGTATAGAATGTTCCGTTTCACACTCTTCCGGAAGTTGCTGATAGCGCCGACAATTTTGTCAAACACGTTCAGAATAACCATCATGGTCCCGCCGCTGACGCCCGGAATAATGTTTGCAACGCCTATGACGGCGCCAATGACAATGTTTTTGATTAATTCCAGTATTTTCATAACACATCCTCCATAAACGGTATTAGTTTACCATAATTGCCTACTCTATACAAGCAACCAAACCGTTTTTTACCGGAATTTTACCTGGCCCTGCCGTTCATGGTGGGATTCATATTTACGCTTGGTGGCCATTCCGCCGCGGATATGGCGCTCTTCTTTGTTGATTTGCAGAATTTCCGCCACCTGCTTATACATCTGTGGGTTCACCTTGCGCAAACGCTCGGTAATATCTTTATGTACTGTGCTTTTACTGACGCCAAATTTTTTCGCTGTGCTCCGTACCGTTGCTTTTTGTGAGATGAGATATTCTGCCAGCTCCACACTTCTATCCTCTAAAAAGTGTTTGTCTTTCAACCGTGACACCTCCGTTGTGGGTTTTGTCCTACTAATTTGTATGACACGGTCGAAAGAGATATACGGTTTTGTGAAAATTCCATGACGGAATTTTGTACGAAAGAACATCCGGATAAATCGGATGAGACCGGTTCCCACCCATGCAGGCAGCTCCGCAGACGGCTGCCTTCCCGTAGAAACTCCCCCCCCTTTTTCCGCCACGATGCGTTCCAGTTGCAAAGAGTCCGCATCGGAAAAGGGCAGTCTTTGCAGCTTTCCTTCTTCAGAAATCAATCGTTTTCTGGGTAAAAATCATTGAAAAACGTCGTATAAACTTCCAAAAAGCAATGAGAAAATTCTCTTTTGTGCCACAGCGGGGATGCCCTGCCCGCCTCAAAAAACTGGAGACTCTGTACCGCCCCACGCCGTACAGACAGCACAAAAAACCCCTGAAGCAGAGACAGCGACTGCATCAGGGGAAATTTTGTATATTGTCCGTTTTTAGCGGCTGAGGTCCGTCACTCCAGAGTCTTTTTATCCGATGGAATGCTCCGGCGGAAAAGCAACACTGATTTCGGTTCCCGCATCCACCACGCTGTGCAGCGAGATTCTGGCATGGTGCTGTTCCGCAATGTGTTTGACAATGGCAAGGCCCAGCCCCGTACCGCCTGTTTCTTTGGAACGGCTTTTATCCACCCGGTAAAACCGCTCAAAAATACGGCTCTGACTTTCCATTGGAATGCCGATGCCGGTGTCCTTCACGGTCAGCACCGTCACGCCGTCCTCCGTTCCCAGCATCACCCTGACGCTGCCGCCCGGCCGGTTGTAGCGAATGGCGTTGTCGCAGAGGTTATAAACCAGCTCTTCCATTTGGGATTCATCCGCGCAGACCGTCTGGGGCGCTCCCTCAAACGAAAGCTGTACGCCCGCGCGCTCTGCGGCAGGCTCCAGCCGCTCCACGCAGCGCCGGACGAGCGGACAGAGGTCCATCTTTTCAAATCGGCTCCGGTCGGGGGCTTCATCCAGCTCAGAAAGCATGATGATGTCTCCAATCAGGGTCAGCAGCCGTGCGGATTCCGCATGGATTTTGGCGGCAAAATTTTTCACATCGGCGGATTTGACCATCCCGTTTTCAATGAGCTCTGCAAACCCGGAAATGGAGGTCAGCGGGGTTTTCAGTTCATGGGAAACATTTGCCGTAAATTCACGGCGCATTTGTTCCAGCGCGCTTTTTTCGGTGACGTCCAGCACCAGACAAATCAGGCCAATGTTTTTGCCCTGTGCCTGCACAATGCTCACAATAATTTGCAGGTAGCGGCCCTCCACCGTCACTTCGGCAGAGCCGTGGCCCTGTTCCAGCGCACAGTCCACACATGCCTGCAAATCCGGGTTGCGGGAAAACACCAGAAGATTCTGGCCAATGTAGTCGTCATTCGGCACTGCAAGCAGCTGTGCGGCGCTGCGGTTGACCGAGAGGATGCGCTTTTCCATATCCAACAGCAAAAAGCCTTCCGACATATTGCTGGTCAGCGCTTGAATCTTCTCCTGTTCCTCTTCCAGGTGCTCAAGCTGGCTACGGATCAACTGGTTTTGTTTGTGGATGGTCCGCGCAAACGGAATGAGTTCTTCGTAAACCGTGTTTTCTTCAATGGCGTCCATATCCGCCGCCATTGCATCAATCGGCCGGACAATCCGCTTGGTCAGGCGGTTTGCCAGCAGGAAGCAGGCAAGCAGGATGGCCGCTGCCAACCCGATGAGAAACGGCAGCGCCGAAATAAAGACCGAGAAGATGTTCCCCGCTTCCCTTGCCACCCGCAGGACGCTGCCGTCCTCCAGCCGCTGGGCAAAATAGTAAACATCCCGGTGAATGGTGTCCGAGTGGCGGACAGCCGTTCCTTCGCCGGTCTGTTCAGCCTGTTCCACCTCCGGCCGGCCGCTGTGATTGTCCATGCTGTCGGCATCTGCGTTGGTGTCATATTCTACGCTTCCGTCCGGCGCAATGACCGTAATGCGGAAACCGGAGCTTTTGTACCGCGCCAGCTCGGAGGGCTGGTCCAGCAGCTCATAGCTTTCCGCCAGGATAATGCCGTCGGTTTTCAAATCATAAAAAACCTGGTTCAAAAACAGCTGGTAATAGACGCCGAGCGTCAGTGCAGCCGTCAGAACCAGCGTTATGGCTCCGGTTAGACAGAGCCATAAATTAATTCTTCGTTTCATAGGTGCTCTCCCGTTATCTGCCGCCGGAACCCCCGGCGGGCGTCTTTTTAATCGCCGAATTTGTAGCCGACATTGCGCACGGTTTTAATGGCGCTGCCCGCACTGCCCAGCTTCTGGCGCAGGGTTTTAATGTGCATATCCACGGTGCGGCTCTCTCCTTCGTAGTCAAAGCCCCAGACCCGTTCCATAATTTTGTCGCGGGAAAGGACAATGCCGTGGTTGAGCATGAGAAATTTAAGCAACTCATATTCCTTGTAGGTGAGCTCGCATGGGGCGCCGTTTGCCGTGACAACATGCTTGCTGTCATCCACCGTTACGCCGTCAAAGGAAAGAAGCGCCTGCTTCTGGGGCGCGGCACGGCGCAGTAGCGCCTTGACCCGGGAAATCAGCTCCATAACACCAAAGGGTTTTGTAATGTAGTCGTCCGCGCCGGAGTCCAGCCCCTTGACCTTGTCAAGCTCTGAGGTTTTTGCCGTGACCATAATAACCGGCACCTGCTTTAAATCCGGCTGGGAACGCAGCCGCTGGAGGATGGAAAGGCCGTCCTCGTTTGGAAGCATAATGTCCAGCAGCACCAGGTCAGGGCTGTGTTCACAGCAGGTTTCAAAGAAGGTTTCACCATCTTCAAAGCACTGCACCGAAAAGCCGCTGCTTGTGAGCGCGTAGCTCTCCAGTTCCCGGATGTTGGCGTCATCCTCGACGATATAAATCATGTCACATTTCTCCTGTTCTGGTATTGGTTTTCAGCAAAAGGCGGTTACAGCACATGAGCGTTCTTGTGAACGCCGGTGATGGAAAAGATAACCCATTCGGCAATGTTGGTCGCATGGTCGCCAATGCGTTCAAAATATTTGGCCACCATCAACAGGTCAACCGCCTGCTCTCCTTTTTCCACATCCTCGCGGATCAGGTGAATCAAATCCTGTTTGGATTGATCAAACAGCCGGTCGACGACATCGTCATAATCCACAACCGACTGTGCAAGATTTAAGTCCCGCCGCACAAAAGCGTCAACACTCTCGGTCACCATTTGAATGGTGGCGCGCGCCATTTCCTGGATATGCTCCAGATTTGCACTGTACGGGGTGTCTGCCAGCATAACGGTAATTTCAGAAATATCCGCCGCCTGGTCGCCAATGCGCTCCATGTCGGTGATCATTTTAAGGGCGGAAGAAATCAGGCGGAGGTCTTTTGCAACCGGCTGCTGCTGAAGCAGCAGCTTTAAGCAGATGCTTTCAATCTCCTTTTCCTTTTTATCCACTTCCATATCAAATTCAATGGCCTGCCGGGCCTGCTCTTTGCTCTGGTTCATCAGGGCTTTTACCGAGCTTGCAATGGCGCTTTCAATGAGCGCACCCATTAAAATCAGCTCGTTGTTGAGCCGGTCAAGCTGTGCGTCGAAACGGTTTCTCATGGTTATCCGAACCTCCCTGTAATATAGTCCTCGGTGCGTTTGTCCTGCGGCATCGAGAAGAGCTGTTCGGTCTGGCCGAACTCCACCACTTCGCCAAGCAGGAAGAACGCCGTTTTGTCAGAGATTCGAACCGCCTGCTGCATGTTATGTGTGACGATAATGATAGTATAATCTTTTTTGAGCTCCACAGCAAGGTCTTCAACCTTAGCCGTGGAAATCGGATCAAGGGCGGAAGTCGGCTCATCCATGAGGATGACCTCCGGTTCCACCGCCAGCGCTCGCGCAATGCAGAGACGCTGCTGCTGGCCGCCGGAAAGGCCGAGCGCGCTCTTTTTGAGGCGGTCTTTCACCTCGTCCCAGATAGCGGCGTCCCGCAGGGATTTTTCCACAATTTCATCCAGTACAATCTTCTTGCGGATCCCGTGGGTACGCGGCCCAAACGCGATGTTGTCATAAACGCTCATCGGGAACGGATTCGGCTTCTGAAACACCATGCCAACCCGTTTGCGCAGGTCGTTGACGTCAATGTTCTTGTAAATATCCACGCCGTCAAGCTCAACCTGCCCGGTGATTTTGCAGCCCTCCACCAGGTCGTTCATCCGGTTGAGGGTTTTAAGCAGGGTGGACTTGCCGCACCCAGACGGGCCAATGAAGGCGGAAATTTCATTTTTCGGCAATTCGAGGTTAATATCCTTCAGGGCGTGAAAATCGCCGTAATACAAATCCAGGTTTTTAATATCAAAAAGGCTCATCATCGTGTCCCTTTCGTCGTAATTTTTTTCGCCACAAAGGCGGAAAGCGCATTGATTAGAATGACAATCACCAGCAGGACGACCGCCGTGGCGTACGCCTGGTCGGTGTGCAGGCCCTCATTGGAAAGCACGTACATGTGTACCGCAAGGGTGCGCCCGGAGGACGCAACGTCCGCCAGTTTTGGAACGGTGCCTGCGGTGTACATCAGCGCCGCCGTTTCGCCCACAATGCGCCCAATCGCCAAAATAACACCTGCAAGAATCCCCGGCACCGCCGCCGGAACAACAATGCGAAAAACGGTGCGCAGCCGCCCTGCGCCAAGGCCAAAACTGCCCTCCCGGTAGGAGTCCGGCACCGCTTTGAGCGCCTCTTCAGTGGTGCGCATAATGAGTGGGAGAATCATAATGGCAAGGGTTAAGGCGCCGGAAATCATAGAATAACCCCAGTGCATGGTCGTGACAAAAAAGAGCATGCCGAACAGGCCGTATACAATGGAGGGAATCCCAGAAAGCGTTTCCGCCGTGATGCGAATTAAACCCACAATTTTATTGCCCCGTTTGGCGTATTCCACCAGGTAAACCGCCGAAAAAATGCCGAGCGGCGCTGCAATGACAAGGGAAAGCAGCGTCATGGTCACGGTGTTGATGAGCGCTGGCATTAACGAAACGTTTTCTGAATTGTATTCCCAGGCGAACAAATCCCAGCTCAAATGCGGGATACCCATGACAAGGATATAGCCAATCAGGTAAATTAAAACGACAAAGGTTGCAAGAGCCGCCAGCATAACGCCCAAGAACATAATGAGCGACATGGGGCGCTTGCGGTAGGTGCGAAAACGCGCCGCAACAGAGGCTGTAAACTTTTTCATTGTTTATCCCTCCGTTTGATGAGCGAAAACAGCAGGTTGATTAAGAGAATGAACACAAACAGCACGACGCCGGTCGCAATCAGCGCCTCGCGGTGCAGATCTGCCGCATAGCCCATTTCCATCACGATATTGGTTGTCAAGGTGCGAATGCCCTTGAGAATATCCCCCGTAATACGCGGCTGCCCGCCTGCGACCATGACAACCGCCATCGTCTCGCCGATGGCACGGCCGATTCCGAGCACAATTCCAGCCATAATACCGGATTTCGCCGCCGGCACCAGAGTGCAGAAAACGCTGCGCTCATGGGTAGCGCCCAACGCCAGCGCGCCCTCGTAATAGCTTTCCGGCACCGCGCGGATGGCAGACTCACTCACCGCAATAATGGTTGGCAGAATCATAATGCCAAGCAGGATTGAGGCGGTCAGAATGCTCATGCCCTTGCCGCCAAAGGTCTCGCGTACAAAGGGAACAAGCACCATCAGGCCGAAAAAGCCGTATACAACCGACGGAATGCCCGCCAGCAGCTCCACTGCCGGGTGCAAAATGCGGTATAGCCCCTTGGGACAGAAGCGGGCCATAAAAATGGCTGTAAGAATGCCAATGGGCACGCCGATGATAATTGCGCCCGCTGTGATATAAATGCTGCCTAGAATCATCGGCAGAATGCCGAAAGAAGCTGGGTTGTCCTGCGGCGCCCAGTTCTGGCCGAGCAGGAAGTCAAACAGGCCAATCTTCCCCATTGCCGGAATGCCGTTTGCAAACAGAAACAGGCAAATGAGTGCAACCGCCAGAATTGACGCCAGCGCGGCAACAAAGAATACGCCCTTCATAAACGTTTCTTTGAATTTCTTCATAAATTCCATACTCTCCCAAAACAGCAACTGGGCCGGCCGTGGAGAACACGGCGAGCCCTTGTTGCGCTGTTCATTTCTGTTTGGTTATTTTACGTCGCTCCAGTTAACAGCTTCGCCGGTGAAGATTGCTTTGATAGCATCCGAGGTCAGGTCATCAAAGCTGTTGGCTTTGTTGACAATAACCGCGATGCCGTCGGTTGCAATGGTGGTCGAGGTAAGGCTCTCAAGCTCGCTGTCTTTGAGCTCTCTGGAAGCCATGCCGATGTCACAGGTACCGGCCATAGCATCCTTCATACCATTGGTAGAGTCGGTCTGCTGAATTTCAATGGTGACGTTCGCATTGATTTTCTGGTAGGCTTCCTGAAGTTTTTCCATAACCGGAGTGACCGAGGAGGAACCAGAGATGACAACCTTGCCGCTTGCATTGTTGGATTCAAACGCCTTGGTGTCGTCCAGCGGGATAAAGCCGGCTGCTTCCACAACCTCCTGGCCTTCGGTGCTCAGGATAAAGTTGACGAAATCCTGCGCCTGTTCGCTCAGGGTGCCTTTATAAGCAATGTTAAACGGACGGGATACTTTATATGTACCATCTTTTACATTTGCAACGCTTGCTTCTGCGCCGTCAATTTTCAGAGCTTTGACATCGTCATTGAGGGAGCCGAGCGAGATGTAACCGATTGCGGTTTCATCGCCTGCAACGGTGGTGAGAACAGCGTTGGTGCTGGACTGTACGCTCGCCTCTTCGGTGGTTTTGTCAACCTTGTTGCCGTCTGCGTCCTTTTCCTCTACGCCGAACAGCTCAATAAAGGCGCCTCTTGTACCGGAACCAGACTCACGGGTAATGACGTTGATGGACTGATTTGCATCGAAATCAGTCGCAGAGGTGTTGGTGCTGCCGGAAGAAGAATCGCTTGCAGAAGAATCCCCGCCAGACTGACAGCCGGCGAACAACCCCAGCGACATGACAGCAGCGCATAACAGGCAAACTGTTTTTTTCATTTTCATTGTTCATTCTCCTTTTTTCTCTTAAGTACGGCCTTATTGTATTGCCTCAATGTAAAATGAGCTATTTGCACTGTGTAAAAAATGAGTAAAAACAGCCGTTTTCTTTTACAAAACGAAAATCCCGTGTAAAATCCACGTAAATCATTGCAGCAGAACGCACCCACCATCCGTCTTTTATGGCTTTGCTTGCAAGCCGATAGCCTCAAAGCGCTCTGCATCGTCTTGTCCCTTTGCCATTTTTGGCTCCAGTGTCCCGTATCGATCAAGAAAAACCGCCGGCACAATCCGGTTCCTCTGCTGCCCGACCGTATCGCATCGGCCGATTAAAAAAAGCCCCCTTTTTGGAATCCAACAGATTCCAAAAAGGGGGCTTTTCGCCAGTTATTTCCCAGGAAATTCGGTTTGAAAGTAATCGAACACAGCATTGCCGACTGCGGCAAACTGACCAAGAAAGGGGCCGGTAAAAACCATGGTATGGGTTCCCTGGGCGTACAGTCCGGCGGTCTCTCCTCGGCCAAGCAGAACAACCGTACTGCAAATCATTAAAGAAGAACGGCCGCAAATTTTATCCCGCCGCGTCCTCGCGCTGCGCCATGCAAAGCTCGTAATATTTGCCTTTTTTCGCCATCAATTCGTCATGGGAGCCGCATTCCTGGATGATCCCTTCATCCACATACATAATGCGGTCGCAGTGCTGGATGGTGGAAAGCCGGTGCGCAATAATAAACGAGGTCCGCCCCTTGAGCAGCTCGTTGAGCCCCTCCTGCATCAGGCGTTCGGTTTTGGTGTCAATGGAGGAGGTCGCCTCGTCGAGAATGAGGATTTTCGGGTCGGCAATCAGGGTGCGGGCAAAGGAAATAAGCTGCTTCTGCCCTTGTGAGAGCCTGCTGCCGCGCTCGTTGACCTCGGTCTTGTAGCCGTGCTCCATTTCGCGGATAAACTCATCCGCCTTAACCGTTTTTGCAGCGGCGACAATTTCCTCATAGGTAGCGTCCAGCTTGCCGTAGCGGATATTCTCCTGAATATCGCCCGAGAACACGAAGCTGTCCTGCAGCATAACGCCCATTTGACTGCGAAGGGAGTGCAGCGTCGCTTTGGAAATGTCGTGCCCGTCAATTAAAATCTGACCGGAGGAGATGTCATAAAACCGGCTGATGAGGTTGATGACCGTCGTCTTGCCGGCGCCGGTCGGCCCAACCAGGGCAATGCTCTCCCCTGCTTTCACCTGAAAGCTCATGTGGTTGAGGATGGGGCGCCCCGGCTCATACTCAAACACAACGTCCTTGAACTCTACGTTGCCGCGGATGGGCGGCAGGGCTTTGGCGTCCGGCGCATCCTCAATGAGGACCGGCTCGTCAATGGTCTCAAAGATGCGTTCAAGGTAGGCAATGGTGTTGATGAGGTTGTTGTAAAGGTTTGCGAGGTTGGTAATCGGCCGCCAGAACCGCCAGGAGTAATCGCCCATGGCGATGATGGTACCGAAGGTTGCCATCGGGCGGATGAGCAGAATGCCCGCCCCGTAGACGCTCGCGTTGACAATGGCGGAGATCATTTCCACCGAATACCAGACCCAGTTTGAGACAAACACCGCCTTGAGGAAAGAACGGCGGCAGTTGTGGAACTGGGTGTAACCAATCTCCGCGTTGAGCTTTTCGCGGGTGAAAATCTGAGTGACGCCGGAACCGAGAATGCTCTCATGCAGGTAGGCGTTCATGTTGGAGTTTTTGTTGGAAAAGCTCTGCCAGGCCCGCCGCTGCTTCGGCATAATGACCCCTACAATCACAATCAGCACCGGGAGCCCTGCAATGATGACAAGCGCGAGCCGGGCGTCGGTGATGAACATAAACACCGTGACAAAAATCAGGTTGCAGATTTCAAGAAAAAAGTTGATGATACCGTTCGAAAGCATGTCCGAGACGTTGTTGACGTACTGTACCACACGGACCAAGATTTTTCCGTGCGGCCGGTTGTCATAATAGGAAAAGGGGAGTTTTTGCAGGTGCTCAAACAAATCCTGCCGGATGTCGTAGATGATGTTCTGCCCCACCACCGCCGTAATACGGGAACGCAGGACGTTGAGCAGGATGGAAATGCCGATGGTCACAATCAGCAGGACCGAAAGCAGGATGAGGTAAGGCACATCCTTGTTGACCACCGCAACATCCAGCGCCTCTTTCATAATCTGAGGGCCAAACAGGGCAAAAATAACGCTCAGCAGCGAGTAGGTCAGCGCAAGGATCATCTTTTTCTTGTACTTTTTAATGTAGATAAAGCTACGCTTCAGGTGCTGTATGTTAAATGGGGATTCCAGCGATTCATCAATGTCAAATTTATTGCGCGCCATCCGAAACCACCTGCCTTTCTGCACCGTGCTGGAGCTCAAAAATTTCACGGTAATAGCCGTTTTGCCGGAGCAGCTCCGCGTGGGTGCCGTGTTCCACAATTTTGCCGTGGTCGAGAATGAGAATCTGGTCGGCGTTTTTAACCGAGGAAATACGTTGAGCGATGATGAACTTGGTGCATTCAAAATCCAGCTTGGAAAGCTGCTCCTGAATGTATTTTTCGGTCTCCATGTCGACGGCTGAGGTCGTGTCGTCCAGAATCAGAATCGACGGCTTTATCGCGAGCGCGCGGGCAAGCGCCAAGCGCTGCTTCTGCCCGCCGGAGAGACCGACGCCGCGTTCGCCGACAATGGTCTCGTAGCCGTCCTCCATGTCGTCAATAAAGTCGGAAGCGGTGATTTCCGCAAAATGGCGAACCTCCTCCTCGCTGAGCTCCGGATCGCCGTAGGCAATGTTGCCGTCCACCGTTTCGGAGTAGAGAAAAACATCCTGCGTGGCCATGCCGATACCTCCGCGCAGCGAGCTTAAGGTCAGCCTGCGCACGTCGATGTCATCCACCAGAACAGCACCGCCGGTCACATCGTAAAACCGCTCAATGAGGTTGACAAGCGAGGTTTTGCCGGAACCGGTGCCGCCCATGACCGCAATGGTCTCGCCGGGGTTTGCCACAAAGGAAATACCGTCGAAAACCACCTGGTCGTCAAACTTGAAGTGAACGTCCTTAAACTCCACCTTGCCGCGCATTTTATGCGGCAGGTCAATCGCGTCCGGCGCGTTTTGGATGTGCGGCTGAGCGTAGTACATTTCAATGACTTTATCCGCCGAGGCGAAAAACCGCTGAAGGTCGTTGAGCAGAATGCCGATGTTGCGCATCGGCTCGCTGATGGCCCAGGTCAGGGCCGAAAACGCGGCGAGATCGCCCGCCGTCAGCCAGCCGTTGATGATGAATAAGCCGCCTACAAGGATGATCACCACCGTTGGCATATTGGCCAAAACATGAACGCCCGGGAAATAACGCAGCCAGGTGAACTGAGAGTCGATATTCGCTGTACGGTAGGCGTTGTTCTTTTTGGCAAATTCATCAATCTCATACGGCTCTCTTGCGAACGCCTTAATGACCCGGTTGCCTGAAATATCCTCCTGCGCTTTGGTGTTGAGCTCGCTCAGCCGTTCGCGCAGAATTACATATTTGGAACGCACCTTTTTGGAAAACATTTTGGAAAGGATGAGCAGAACCGGCGTCACCGCCATCACCGCCACCGTAAAGAGGGGGTTGATGGTGAGAAAAAAAACGGTGGTCGTGAGAAAGAGGAAAATGTCAATAATAAATTCGCGGAACACATAGGAAAAGGCATTGCGGACCGTGTCGAGGTCGCCGGTGAGCCTGGTCATCAGGTCGCCGGTGCGGTAACGGTCGTAATAGGTCTTGTCCTGCGTCTGGATGCGGTCGTACAAATGCTCGCGCATATTGACAAGCATCCCCTGCGACGCATAATCGCAGTTGTAAACGCCTGCATTGAGCATGCTCATACGGAACAAATGAACCAGCACCATCGTGATAAGCAGCGGAACCAGGATGGCATAATTGCGGACCACCTCTCCGTCCGGTCCGGCCGTACCAACCAGCACTTCGTCAACAATGGTTTGGGTTATAAACGGGTTGATGAACACGAGAAGCGAGCTGGTCACCACAAAGGACAGCGCCATTATGTACCGCTTCCGGTAACCGGTCATATTCTCCCATGCCCATTTTATCTGGAACATTGCGTCATACACCTCCTTGTGTAGTCGGGGGCTGTGCGGAAAGTTTAGAGGGATGCTAGGGTGGTAAAAAAGCGAAAAAGCGGCCGCGGGTACAAACACCCGCAGCCACTTCGTGTGACAAAATGAGACTCAAAACAAGAGGCGGCCCGCCAAAACGGCCTGCTTAACCGATGGAGAGCTTGAGGTTTACACCGGTAATACCAACGTAGGCACCATCTTTTGCCATACCGCTGTCCGGATGTGCAATGACCCACTTGTTTTTCATCAGCAGGAGTTTGTCTTCATTGTTTTTGGGGGAAACCGCGTTGTCCAGCGGGAAATTGGTGTCGCGCGGAAGCACGACGACGCACTGGTAGCCGTTTTCATCGACCATGCAGGGGGCAAAATGCAGGGTGGGGCCGTAGAACTCCACAGCGGTGCCCGCCTTGATGTAGAACGCCTCTACCTTTGCGGAATCGTAAACATTGTCTTTGATGTCGGTAATTGAGCCGAGCAGCACCACGAGATCGGTCACAGCAAGGTCAATTTCGCTGCCTTTGTGGTACTCCAGCGCGTCAAGGCTGGAGGTGCTGCCGTTGCAGTAGCCCACCTGAACCGGCATTTCAGCGTAAAAATTTGCAGAGACCTCTTTGGTGACCGCAAGCGCTTCCATCTTTTCATCCGACGGAATGTAAATATTGCCCTCTTTCGGGGTCGGGGTATTGGCTTTCATGTACGCGATGTACTCGGAAAAATCATACCCGGTAATGATCTGGCCGTATTTTCCAAAAGCAGCATCCTCCACCGGGAGAATCTTGATTCCCGGATTCGCTTTCTGCATCTTCTCTATCATTGCTATCACTCCTGTTTCAAAATAAACGGCCTGGAGCAACCCTGTCCCAGGCGCTTTATAATCAGTATAGCGGCCAACAGATTCCTTGTCAATTCAAAAAACTACTAAAAAACCAGGGTGTATTTTAGAACAATTACAGAGAAAAAACGGCGGGAATAAAACTCCCGCCGTTTATACTGCCGGAAACATCCTGCTAAAACGGGTTTTTCTCCGGATCCTGGCCGGTGCGGCCAAGCGCCTCCAGCGCGCACATCCGGCTGACGTCCTCTTCGGAAAGCGAAAAATCAAAAATTTCAGCGTTTTGTTTCATCCGCTCTGGATTTTGGGTTTTGGGCAGCGGCACAACCCCGTACTGCACGCACCAGCGCACCAGAATCTGCGCAACGGATTTCCGGTATTTCTCCGCAAGTTCGCAGAGCAGCGGATTGTCAAAGGCTTTGCCGCGCATGAGCGGGCCCCAGGCCTCCACCACAATACCGTGCTGCTTGCAAAAATCCACAATCTCCCGCTGCGGAAACGCCGGGTGAATTTCAAGCTGGTTGACCATCGGTTTTACCTCTGCCGCCTCCATGAGCGGAACCAGATGTTTTTCCAAAAAATTGCTCACGCCAATGGCGCGGATTTTCCCCTCCCGATAGAGTTTCTCAAACGCACGCCAGGTTTCACGATTATATTCGATAAACCGATCGCGGATTCTCAGCGGTGCCGGCCAATGGATGAGATAAAGGTCAACATAATCCAACCCCAAACGGCTCAGGGTGGCATCAAACGCTTTCAAGGTGGATTCATAGCCCTGATCGTCGTTCCAAAGCTTGCTGGTGATAGACAGATCTTCTCGCGGCACCCCGCAGGCGCGCACCGCCCGGCCAACGCCGGTTTCATTCCCGTAAACGCTTGCCGTGTCAATGTGGCGGTAACCGCGGGCAATCGCCTCACGCACCGTCCGTTCCGCCGCATCATCCTCCATTTTAAAGGTGCCGTAGCCAATACAAGGCATCTTCACACCGTTTTGCAGTGTAAAACAATCGCTGAGCGCATTCATCTGCCTTCTCCTTCCCTCCGACGAATATTCCGTCACCGGGCACACATGTTCTCCACCTCTTAAAACGGCGCGGTGTCCGGGTGCTTGCCAATCCGCCCGTAAGCCTCCAGCGCACTGATGTTCCGGAAATCCTCGTCGTCAAGGGTGAAGTCAAATACATCCGCGTTTTGCACCATGCGATCGTAGTGGTTGGATTTTGGCAGCGGCAAAACGCCCTTGTCCAGCGCCCAGCGCACACAGACCTGCGCAACGGTTTTGCCGTGCTTTTCCGCAACCTCTTGCAGCACCGGGTATTGGAACGCCTTGCCCTGAATCAGCGGGCCCCAGGACTCCACCTGAATCTGGTGAGCCGCGCAGTAGTCCAGCAAATCCTGGTGCGGGAACTGCGGGTGCACCTCAAGCTGGTTGACCATCGGCTTAATTTCCGCCGTCTCCAGCAGGGCGTCAATGTGGGTCTGCCAGAAGTTGCTCAGCCCAATGGCACGCACCTTGCCAGCCCGGTAAAGCTCCTCAAAGGCGCGCCAGGTCTCGGCGTTTTTCTCCTTGTAATTTTCGCGGCAGATAAGCGGTGCCGGCCAATGGATGAGGTAGAGGTCAATATAGTCGAGCCCCAGCTTTTTGAGCGAGAGGTCGAAAGCCTCCAGTGTCTCCCGGTACCCGTGATGGTGGTTGCCGAGCTTGGTGGTGATAAACAGTTCTTCACGCGGCACTCCGCATTTGCGGATACCTTCCCCCACGCCTTCCTCATTGTCATAGCGGTGTGCCGTGTCAATATGGCGATAGCCCGCCTTGACCGCGTCGATCACCGAATCCACGACAGTTTCGCCGTTTGGCGTTTTAAAGGTACCGTAGCCAATGCAGGGAATTTTTACGCCGTTGTTGAGTGTGTAGCAATCCTGTAAACTTTGAAACATATCTGCCGCTCCTTTTTGTCGTATGGTTTTATACAGCTTTGCTTGCCATACAATTCTTTTTATTATATCACATACAGGCCGTAAGCCTGCACCTGAAACGAAAAACGGTTCCCGTTTTTCGCAAGTGATACAATGTTCTCTCAGCCGCCCGAAGCTCTGCTTTGCTGTACGGTGTGAGATTATTATACCATAGTTTGTATTAAACCACAGCTGTTTTTTGAATGATTTTAGCACATTTTTCTTTTCAACCAAATCTGCTCACAAAAACCAGCACCTTTTTCCTCCCGGTTTCTTTCGTAAAAACAATACCATTCTAATTCAGGTGCAGCTCACCCAGCTCTATACACCCTTATTTCAAAAACCGAATGGATTAAGACGTACCTCTCATATGAATCTGCGGCGCAGTTGGGGCTGTATTTGCATTGGAACAAAAATTTGGTGGCGCTGGCTTACCGTTCTTTAAAGCTGCACCAATGGCGTTTCCGCCCACTTCCAGCCGCCCTATAAATCCTATTCCAATCCCAAAAGTGCCCTCCATTCGGCTACCGGGTGTTTGCCAAAGCCGGAAGCCTCCTTTGGCGCCGCATCAAACACCGCAAGCAAAGGAACCACCCTGCAAACAGGGTGGTTCCTCGAAAACCGACGATACAGCTGGTTGAACACAACCGGCATTTTAAACACATTTCATTTTTTGCACATAGCTCAGCATAAACGTCACAATACGCTTTGTGCAGCTTACCGAGCCTACCGCTTGACAAAAAACTCCTCATACCAGAGCACAAAGGTGAAAATCGACCAGATTTTGAGATAATCCTGGCGTTTGCCCGCCCGGTAATCATCCAGCAAGCCCATAATAACATCCACATTGAACAGTTTCTGGGCAATTTCGCTGTGGAAAGCGTCTTTGACCATGTTGTAATATTTCTCTTCACGGAGCCATTGGCGCACCGGAACCGGGAACCCGAGCTTGCGCTTTGCCGCTGTTTCCGACGGCAACTTGCTGGCCGAAGCCCTGCGCAGCGCCACCTTGGTGTTTTCATCGGTGACACGGTAACGGCTGGGAATCCGCTGGGCGAGCTTCATCACCTCAATATCGAGGAACGGCACCCGCACTTCCAGCGAGTTTGCCATGCTCATTTTGTCGCCCTTGAGCAGGATGTCTCCCGAAAGCCACATGTGCAGGTCAACATACTGCATCTGGGTCACCGGATCCTTATCCTTGACCTTCTCATAGAACGGCGCAACCAGCTCTTTCGGGGAGGGTGCGTTGGTTTTGACCTTTAAAATCTGCTTGCGCTCCCGCTCGCTGAACCCGGCGTTCGGGTTACCGTTGAACCAATCCTGCAAATCGCCGCGGTGGCGGTAAAGGAAATTTTTCGCCTTAAAAGGCGGCATGTGGTCAACCGCCCTGCCAATGAGCCCGCGGACACATTTGGGCACCCGGCGGTAACGGGCGCTGCGGAGCGTTTCACTGTACACGTTGTAGCCGCCAAACACCTCATCCGCGCCCTCGCCAGAGAGAACCACCTTGACGTCCTCCGCCGCTTCTTTGGAGACAAAGTAGAGCGCAATCGAGGCGGGGTCGCCGAGCGGTTCGTCCAGATGGTAGAGCACGGTGGGAATAATGTCCCAATACTCCTGCTCGGTAATGGCCTTGCTTTTGTTCTTGATTTTGATGTATTCGGAACACTTTTTGGCATAGCCGATTTCGTCGTATTTGTCCCCTGCAAAGCCAACGGTAAAGGATTTATCCACCTTGGCACAGGCGGTGACGTAGCTTGAATCAATGCCGCTTGAAAGAAAGGATCCAACCTCAACGTCGCTGATTTTATGCGCTTCCACCGAATCCTCAAAGGTGGAGCGGATTTCTTCGACCCAATCCTCCAGCGATTTGTTCTCATCGTTCTCAAAGTCCGGCTCCCAGTAGCAGGTGATCTCCATTTTGCCGTCCCGGTACCGGAAATAATGGGCAGGCATGAGTTTATAGACGTTTTTGAAGAAAGTGTCGGTCAGCGGGGAATACTGGAAGGTGAGGTAATTTTCCAGCGTGTCAAGATTAAGCTCTTTTTGAAACTGCGGATGCGGCAGAAAAGCCTTGATTTCAGAACCAAACAGCAGCGTCCCGTTCATCTCGGCATAATAAAGCGGTTTGACGCCAAAATAATCCCGCGCGCCGAACAGCTCTTTTTTCTCCTTGTCCCAGATGACAAAGGAGAACATACCGCGCAGCATATTGACGAGTTTTTCGCCGTACTCCTCATAGCCGTGGAGCAGCACCTCGGAGTCGGAATGGGTGGTGAAAGTATGCCCCGCCTGGATGAGTTTTTCGCGGAGCTGTTTATAGTTGTAAATCTCACCGTTAAACAACAGAACCTTGCTGTTGTCCTCGTTGAAAATCGGCTGGTCGCCCTGTTCCAGGTCAATAATGCTCAGCCGCCGGAACCCCAGCGCAATGTCGCTGTCAACATACCGCCCGTCGGAATCCGGGCCGCGGTGGCGAATGGCGTCCATCATTTCACCGAGCACGGCGTCCGCATTGTCAATCCGGTTTGTAAATCCCACATAACCGCACATAGATTGTAAAACCTCCAAGCCGGGGATTCGTTATCTTCCACGAAAACGCACCGGTTTTTTTGTAAAATCACACTACATTATTATATGGCCGGGGCCAGATAATGTCAAGGAATCAACACCTTAAGTTTACGCCCCAATCCGCGGGTTTATGCGGTTTTGCCGCCCGAATTGACAGCGCCTTCCCGCGGGTGCTACAATGAAGCCAACCAAAAATTACGGGAGAAGGATGAACATGAGCTATACAGCGGGCATTGACCTTGGCGGCACCAACATTGCAGTCGGCATTGTGGACGAGACTTTTCGCATTGTTTCACGCGCCAAACGCAAGACGGCGCTTCCCCGCCCCGGCGAAGCTATTTTGCAGGACGCCGCAAACGCCGTGCGGGAAGCCGCAGACGCGGCGGGCGTCGGCCTTGACCAAATTGACTGGGTGGGAATCGGGTCGCCGGGTATTGTCAACCGGGAGACCGGCTGCGTCGATTATTCCTGCAACCTCGACTTTTACGGGCAGGATTTGCGTGAATTTCTCACAAACGCCCTGCAAAAGCCCGTTTATCTGGACAACGACGCCAACTGCGCCGCCTACGGCGAATTTGTGGCGGGTGGCGCCAAAGGCGTGAACGACGCGGTCGTCATCACGTTGGGAACCGGCATTGGCGGCGGGATCATCATTGACCAAAAAATCTATTCCGGGTTTAATTTTGCGGGCGCCGAAATTGGGCACACCGTCATCCAGATGAACGGCCGCCCCTGTGCCTGCGGACGAAGAGGCTGTTTTGAGACCTATGCCTCCGCCACGGGCTTGATTCTCAGCACCCGGGAAGCCATGGAAGCCCACCCCGAAAGCGGGATGTGGGCCCTCTGCGGCGGCGACAGCGCCAAAGCAGACGGGCGCACCGCCTTTGACGGAATGCGTGCAGGCGACACCGCCGCTACAGAGGTTGTACAGGAATACATTCAGGCGCTTGCCTGTGGGGTAACCGACATCATCAACACCTTTGCGCCGGAAATCCTCTGTATCGGGGGCGGTATCAGCAAAGAGGGAGATACCCTCATCGCCCCTCTCACCGAGATTGTCCGCCGGGAAATGTATTCCCGTTTCTCCAAACGGCAGACCAAAATCGTCACCGCCAAACTCGGAAACGACGCGGGTATCATCGGTGCGGCGGCGCTTGGTTTGCAGTTTCGCTGATGCAGCGCAAGCGCTTCTGCCCTGTCACACCAGAAAAGCTAGGCCGCTTTACCGCCTAAAAAGGGATCCTATTTCTTGAACCCACTTGTCATCGAACAGCCGGCAACGGCAAATACCAATCCTTTCGGTTTTTCAACCGGATAAAACATCGAAAAAGGTTTTTGCAGTCAAACAACCATTCCTTGAATCAATACAGGAGAATCCTATGGAGCAAACCATTGTAAAAAACGGCCGGGTGCTTTCTCTCGCCTGTTCTTTTGAATCCAACGCAGAAAAAAGAAACGCCTTCAACCGGCTTGCCCAAATGGTTTTCGGCATCCACTTTGAAGAGTGGTACCAAAAAGGCGGCTGGACCGAAAGTTTCCGTCCTTATACTCTGTTTGACGGAGAAAACGCCGTGGCCAATGTCTCGGTCTGCCCGTTTGAACTGTTGCTCGACGGCAAACCGCGCCGGTATCTCGGGCTGTATACCGTTATGGTCCATCCGGACTGGCACGGTCTAGGACTTTCCCGCTTCCTCATGGAAACGGTCCTGCGGGATTGGGAGGGCCGGTACGACCAGGTCTTTCTCTTTGCCAACGACAGTGTACTGGATTTTTACCCCCGGTTCGGCTTTGAGCAGGTGCAGGAGCAGGCGTTTTCCCGCATCCTCCCGGCGCAGCCTGGCCAGCTGATGCGAAAGCTGGATATGGCCTGCCCAGCCGACCGCGCGTTGCTGCAAAAACAGATTGCAGCGGCGGCTCCGCTTGCGCGGGTCAGTATCCGCAATTTGTGGGGCATGGCATTGTTTCAGGCGCTGTATGGGCTGGAATTTTTTGTGTGCGGGGAGCCGGACGCAGTTCTCTGCATCGAGCGGGAAGAAAGGCGTGTCACCCTGCACGACTGCTTCTGTGCTCATCCCCTGCCGCTGGATGAACTTGCCCGCATGATTCCGGCCGAAAACGGGGATCTTCTCACCCTCGGCTTTACGCCGCTTCACTCTTCCGGATGGGCAGCCGCTCCGGTACAGCGCGAGGATTCCACCACCTTTCTGCTCACGGGCCGGGAAAATCCGTTCCGGCAGCAGCCAATGCTGTTTCCAACCCTCGTCCACGCCTGATCCGCCGGCGGCTCCCGTGTCAAAATAAGGCATTGACTTTTTCATGGAACAGCTGCCCTGTTTAAGAAAAATTGCGTTGCGGTGATTGCGTTCTCATCTAAACTTTGCTACACTAGTATCCAGAGAAACCATCCTGCAAAAACGACAATCAAATGCAAAGGAGAAACCAACATGAGTCACAACGGCGCATTTTATACCGGCACCTACCGCAACGTGCTTGCGGAAATGGGCTATGACAAGGACGCCATCCAGAAAAAGCTGGAGGACACCTTCAATGAGATGTTTTACTCTGACACCCGCATTTTTGGGGAGACGGCGGAGGACAAGGCTTATATCACCGACACCGGCAACGACGACGCGCGCTCCGAAGGCATGTCCTACGGCATGATGTTCTGCGTACAGATGAACAAAAAGAAGGAATTTGACCAGATTTGGAACTGGGCCAAGACCTACATGTACCAGACCGAAGGGCAGTACAAGGGCTATTTCTCCTGGTCGCACAAGCTCGACGGCACCCGTAATTTTGACGGTCCTGCGCCGGACGGCGAAGAGTACTTTGCAATGGCGCTGCTGTTTGCCTCAGCGCGCTGGGGCGACGGCGAAGCCCCTTACAATTACAGCGAACAGGCACGTGAAATCCTGCACACCTGCGTCCACAAAGGCGAACAGGAACCGGGCTGCCCCATGTGGGATCCGCGCAACCACCAGATTAAATTTATCCCGGAGGCGGATTATACCGACCCCTCCTACCACCTGCCGCACTTTTATGAGCTGTTTGCAATGATGTGCAACCCGGAAGACCGCGAATTTTGGAAAGAGGCTGCCAAAGCCAGCCGGGAGTTCCTGCACCTGGCCTGCAACGACAAAACCGGCCTTTGCGCTGAGTACACCGAGTACGACGGCACCCCTCGCCTGATGTTCGGCAAGGATTATTATTTCAGCGACGCTTACCGCACCGTTGCCAACATGAGCCTGGACAATTCCTGGTTTGACGCGGATGACTGGCAGAAACAGAATGCCGATAAAGTCCAGACCTTTTTCTGCGAAAATGTTCCGGACCGCGATTACAAGACCTATGCCATTGACGGTACCGTCATCGAACGTCCGGCTATGCATCCGGTCGCCATTATTGCCACCAACGCACAGGCTTCCCTCGCGAGCGGCGGCAAATACGCCAAAGAATGCGTCGACCTGTTCTGGAACACCCCGCTGCGCAAAGACAAACGCCGTTATTACGACAACTGTCTCTACCTTTTTGCCATGCTGGCGCTCAGCGGCAACTACCGCATCTATCTCACCGACGACGCAGTGAAGTAAGGCGAACGGGTGAAATATCTCCGCCGCGGCTTGCCCGGAAACAGCCGGCAAACTGCCATAGCATCTGACCCCTCAAAACGGCATGAAAATTCATGCCGTTTTTTTGCGCCGAAAACAGCGCGCATATCTGGTCTTTGCGCCCTCATCCCCGTTCTGCGGCAATCCATATTTTTCTTGACTGTCCCTTTTCCCTCCCCTATAATGGGAAACAGAATATGGAAAAGGAGCGGCGCTATGAAAACCGATTACCAACTCATACAGGACTATTTATTCGGGCATCTCGAACAGGTGATGAAACAGCCGTACGGTGCTTTCCGGCACCCGTTTATCGATCCCGGCTCGGTCTACGACGGCAACCTCTGGGACTGGGACTCTTTCTGGGCGGTCTTTTCACTGATGAACCTCGCTGAAAACAGCGTGCCGGACAAGGATTTCCGCGCGCGGCTGGAACTGCACGCGGCCGGAAACGTCCTCAATTTTCTGGATTTTCAGCTGGAGGACGGTTACATCCCCATGATGGTGGACGGTAAGCTGGAGGGGGAACCCTACCTCATCGCCAAACATAAGGAGGGCGCTGTCCTCAACATGCACAAGCCCTTTCTTTGTCAGCAGATTTGCCTGGTCAGCGGTATGAAAGGCTCCTTTGGCTGGATTGCGGATAAGCTCCCGCAGCTGGAGGCCTATTTTGCCTGTTACGACAGGTATTACCTCAACCAAAACTGCGGACTCTATGTCTGGGCTGACGACGTTATGATCGGCATGGATAACGACCCCGCCTCTTTCGGCCGCCCGCGGTTTTCAACGGCGAACATCTATCTCAACAGCTTCATGGTGCGCGAGCTCCGCTCCATGGCAAAAATCCTGTGCGGCTGCGGCGAAAACGCCCGTGCAGAGGTTTATGAGCAAAAGGCGCTCACTCTGGCACACGCCGTCCAGCAGGAATGCTGGGATAAGCGCGACCGCTTTTTCTATTCGGTGGATGTGGACATTAAAACCCGCGCCTATGACTGGTTCCACAAAGGGCTCGGCGTGTTTTGGAAGACGCTGTTCATCAAAACCCGCGCATGGTCGAGTTTTCTGCCCATGCTCGCTGGTATTGCCTCCAAAGAGCAGGCGGCCGAGCTTGTCCGGCACATCCTTGACCCGGAAACCTTCTGGAGCCCCTCCGGCGTCCGCTCCCTTTCCTACGACGAAAAAATGTATAATCTGGAACCCACCAACAACCCCTCCAACTGGTTGGGCGGCATCTGGATTATTGTGCAGTACGCCGTTTTCCGCGGCCTGCTCAGCTACGGTTACCGCAGCGAGGCGGAAATGCTCTGCAACAATGTCATGAAGCTGTTGGGCGATGACCTGCGCAAGACCGGCACCCTGCACGAATACTACAACCCAGAAACCGGCGAACCCATTGTCAACGGGGATTTTGTCAACTGGAATATCCTTGCCCTCAACATGGCGGACGAACTTGCTGGCAAGCCTTCCATTGACCGTTACCTGCCGTTTGACATTTTGTGTTAACCGCCCTTTTCTCAAACAAAAAAAGCGCCCGGAAAATTGGGTAGATCCCATAAGAAAGTAATTCAGATATAAGTTGCGGTGTAATCTCGAAAAAGGGGTCGCACCGTTGCTTTTTTAACATGGCTATAATTATTCTGATTATATGATACGCTGTATTTGTATTTTAATGCCATCAAATCAGGAGGTATGAAGATGTGAAGATAATGCTTACATCTTGTGGTTTCGAAACAAAAGCCATACAAAAACAGTTTTTAAATTACATTGACAAATCTATCGCTGATGTTAAAGCATTGTTTATTCCTACAGCGGCTATTGATGCGGACGCAATAGGGGTATTGCCAAAGTGCATGAATGATTTGCTGAAATGCAAAATAAAAAAAGAAAATATTACTGTTTATGACCTGCATAAGCCAATAAATAACAATGATCTTGCATTGTATGATGTTATTTATCTTTGCGGCGGCAATGCGCAATATTTATTAAGCCGCGTTAATGAAATCGGCTTTAATCATCAATTGTTTGATTTTATAAACCGCAACGGTATCGTTGTTGGCGTCAGTGCAGGCAGTTTGATTTTAGCAAACAATATGCCCGATAGCTTAAGCATAATTAAACAGCGGTTGAATGTTCATTGCAGTAACTTTTCCTGTGAAAAAGCAGGAATTGTCGATGAAAATAAAGACTGTATTATGCTTGGAAATGAACAAGCGCTGATTATCGAGAATAATAACCTAATTATAATTGAGTAAAACAAAAAAATCCCGAGAAAAACTATAAAAAGTTTTTCTCGGGATTTATCTTTCATGGCTGCCTTTGCAATGCCCAATGATTCCGTACATTTATTGTTTTCTAAAATGCTTCCTTATCAGACGTTGGCAAAATTCCGGGCGCTTTTTATAATTGCCATATCGTCTCACAAGCGGACAGGAAAATACAGCTTAGAACCTTTTAACATTTTCCTGAGAAAACGCCTGCATTTTGGCCGGTTATCCCCTTGGTCAGGTACAAACAGCCGCTTATTCGCCCGCCGTTCAGGCAGAAAAAGGAAAGGGGTTCCCATCGCTGTGCCAATCCGGCTGGGAAAGGCTTAACTGTTGATTTCCAGCGTCCCGATCTCCAAATCCCGCACCTCGGTCACGCCGTCCACAAGGAAAGCGTTTGAAAACGGCGTTGGGCCGATGCTGAAAACATGGATGCCGTTCACCTTCAGGTTTTTACAGTTTTCCGCATGGCTCGCGTAAGGGTGCTGGATATCAATCGCCTGTACCCGGTACTGGAACAGGTTGGCAAATTCAACGTCAAAGCAATCTTTCAGGTAAACCGACGAGGCGTACTCACTCCCAAGATTTTCCTCGGTTTGCAGCGCGATAAGCCTCCAGTTGGCAACCCGTTCCAACACGACCTCTACATCCAGGTGGTGTTCCACCGAAACCAGATAGAGCTTGCCCGGCGCTTCGGTGTCATTTACATGGAAACCGTCCTTGGCCCAGACGTCCGGCGACCAGATGTTTTTAAACACCCCTGCGCCGCCGTCATGCACCCAAATGGTGTAAAAACGGTCCCGCCCCTTGCGGACGCCGCCGTGGCCGCCGTGCAGGAACAGCACATCCTCCAGAATCGAATCGGGTGCGCCCTTCCATTCCACCGAGGTCAAGCCGGGATTAGCACCTCCGTCAAAGCTGATACCGCAGACATGGTTGTGCCCGCCCGCCGGGATGGTCAGCATAGAAGCCGGGCATTTCGGATCGTCAAAGCCCGGCGTATGGTTGTCCACCACCAACCGGGTATTGAAGCAGTGCAGGCCAATGAGCGCCGTGTCCTCCTTCAGGGTGAGTCCGCGGGTCAGGCGGTAATGCCCAGACGGCAGGTAAATCGCCTGATGTCCAGCAATGGCGCGTTCAAACGCCTCGGTGTCGTCGGCAATGCCGTCGCCTTTTGCACCAAAATCCCGGATATTCACCCAGTCAAACTGCGGCGGCATCGGCACATAATCCGGCTCCGGCACAGGGGTGTATTCCGCAGGCTCCACCTTGCAGTTAAAATCAAACCGGCGGCTTGTATCCCGGTTGTCCACCCGGATTTTAAGCCCCATATCAATCTCCACACGGTATTCTTCCAGCTCCGGCTGAACCGAAGGCACCATGATGTGCATGTTGTACTGGTAACCAAAGGAATCCAAAAAGGTGGGCACGTCTTTGCACCGGATTCCCCGCCCGTGAAACCAGTTCTGCGGGTAGCGCACCATATTCATGCTAACCCCCGCCCCAAGGGATTCCATGCGGCAGTCCTCCATATACAGGCGCTCAAACTCCTCAATGTAGTGGTTGTCCCGCTCCTTATTGGGCACATAAACGCCGTAAGGGGCGTTCTTCAGGGTGACGCGCACCATGGTAAGCCCCGCGCGGTAAGAAGAAATACAGGCCTTCTCCTGCCCGTCAAACAGGCTGTCCCCCAGGTAAAACTGCCAGTACGGCACCGTCTCTCCGGTCAGGATGCCGTACTGCCCGCCGTAAAAACGGCAGCGTTCAATTTCGTTGCCCACCATCTCGACTGCGGCCTTTGCGTCCTGGCAGTGAAAGTCAATGTCCTCCAGCGAGTTGAGCTGCGCAATGCGGAACCGTACCGCCACGGCCCCCTTGTTCCCATGGCCCAAATCAAAGTTGATGTTGCGGATTCCGCCATAGAACGAGGTGTTCTGCGCATCCCGCAGCTCCGCGCCGGGCTTGGGCCTGCGGTCGCGAAAGTGAAAAATGTATTTGGAATCCGGCCCCTCAAATCCGGCAGTGCTGTCCGCAAGGAAAAAGAGCGGGCGTTTCGCGCCAAACCCAATCAGGCGGATGCCCCGCCACAGCTCCACCGTCCCGGCAAAACGGTAGCTACCCTCTGGGATAAACAAAATGCCGTATTCCTGTGCGCGCTCCAGCTCATCCACCGCGGCCTGCATCGCTGCGGTGTTATCGCCCGTACCGTCCGGGCAGGCGCCAAACCGCTCCGGCGTAAAAACAAAGGCTGCCGCGTCCTCCGGCAGTTTTGGGAAGATTGATGCTCCATCCAACATAAACGGGTTCCTCCAAACGGTGTTTTTTCTTGTGGGCCGCCAGCAAACACGGCCTATCCATCCCTGTTAGTATACCACCAGTATGCTCGTTGGGCAATCGCCTTTCTGTGGCTTTTTCCCGGCTGAATCCCCCGTTTTATGGCTCAAACTTAAAGAGCGCCGTTCCAGTTTCACTTTTTCCAAAATCGTGCTATAATAGAAAAAAATACGGTATGTGGCAGCCCACAATCACCTTTACAGGGGAGACCTGTTTTTGAAGTTCAAAGGAATTTTATACACCGTACTGTCCGCCGTTTTGTTCGGCATAACCCCGCTTCTCGTCTCCCAGACCTATGAGATGGGCAGCAACCCGGAGACCTTTACCTTTTACCGCAATCTGCTCGTCCTGCCCGTACTGGCGGCAATTATGCTGGTGCGGCACATCAGCTTCTATCTCTCGTGGCGGGAACTGGTGCTGTTTTTCGTATTTGGCATCGTCGGATTTGCAGTTACCGTGCTGACACTTTATTCTTCTTACCAGTATGTCGGTGTTGGCACCGCAACCACCCTGCACTTCCTTTATCCCGTCTTTGTCGCTCTAATCTGCCGCATCTGCCTGAAAGAGCGCCTTGGCGCAGCTAAAATTACTGCGCTTGTCGCGGCCACCTGCGGCGTTGCTTTTTTTATTGACTGGGCACATGGCGCAGCTTTGGAAGGGGTTTTGCTCGCCGTTGTTTCCGGGCTTGCTTATGCGGTCTATATGGTCGGGCTGGATAAAACCCGTTTGCGTTCTGTCAGCCCCTTTAAAATTTCGTTTTATATGGCGGCTGCCGCTGCCGGGGCATTGCTTGTTTACAACATTCCAACCCAGAAAATCGTTTTTGCACTGCCGCCGTTGACCCTTTTATACACCTTTACCGGCGCGCTTTGTACATCGCTGTTCGCCGCCGTTTTGCTCCAGCTCGGCGTCAAATACCTCAGTGCGGTTACAGCCGCCATTTTCTGTTTATTTGAACCCGTCACCAGTGTCGTTTCCGGGTGGCTGGTACTCGGTGAGGAACTCAGCCTGCTTAAAATCATCGGGAGCATTGTCATCTTGGCATCGGTTGCATTTCTTACCCTTGCCAAAGGAAAGCGTCTTTCATCCGGCACTCTTCCTCCAGTGGAACGCTGAACTGCACAACATCCCGCATCTGCTTTCCTTCGGCGTTTTTTCTCCTCGTTTTCACCCCGGTTCGTCCTGTAAAAATCAAACGCTTTTTAGGGAATTATTTCATTATTATATCTGCTTGAAAAGGTAACATTTTGACTCTTTCCGGTTACTTGCTTTCGGTTCCGGTGACTACGCCGTTTTTCATATGGCACATTTTCCCCAGTCTCAGTTTCCGCTCCAGCGGAACTGCCAATACATCCACACTACAACCAGAAATGAGGGAACAACACAATGTCAGAGCACAACGTACACACCGCTATTGTGGAGGACAGCTTCGCCATTGCGCAGCGCCTGCCGCAAATCCCGCCCGATTTTAAACAAGTGCTGCAGCATGACCTCGATTTTGCCCGTCTGGGCAGCATCACCGTTGCAGGCGACCAGTTCTCCTTTACCCTGCTGGAGGAATACAAAGGAATTTGGGCAACCCGCAGCGAGCTGACCGAGCAAAAACTCGCCTTTGTCCTCGGTTGGATTAGCCACCGCGCCTGCGACCGCACGATGAAGCCCATCTGGAAAGAGCCGAATTTCACCTGGCGCGGCACCGACGCAAACCCCGCCCTCTCCCCGACCGAGTGCAGCGTCTACCACGAAGCAGAGGCTTACCATCTCTATTTTTCGGATGACGACCGCTTCCGCTGCGGCATCTTCATTGACGAGTTGGAACAGCTCCCCGGCGCCTCGTACCTGAAAACCGATGTTGCCGAAGCTTTTGTCCAAAGCTCCCTCGCCATGAACCTGATCAACATCCAAACCATCCCGCTGGACAGCCCCAAACCGAAGTATATGGAAGAAATTTGCATGCGGGTGCAAAAATTCTATGTGGATATCAATCGCTATGTCAACGCTATTGCGCACCCCATCCCCGAACTGCGGGCGCAGTACGTCACCGACCTGAACTGGTACAGCCTGGACGATCCAATCATCGCCGCGGCGCGTGATTTACGCGACGGCAAAGAGGTTTCCGCCGAGGCGCTGGAAGCCGCCCTTGCAGAAACGCCGTCGAGCTTTTACGGCAAGGCACTGCGCCTGTCGCTCGGCTATTTTCTGACCGCTGCCGCTTATTTCCACGACGACGGCATGTCCATCGACATGCTCAAAGAGCGGCTCGATATTGGCAAACTCGGCCCGGATGGGCTCCGTGTGTAAGGAGGGGGAACCACAATGAAACCATACTTTTTCCAAATTGCCGTGGTGCGCAGTGCGGCGCAGCTCACCGGCTTTACCTTAAAAGACAACTATGCATTTCTCGGCGCCATGTCCCAGCACCTCGATATGGACCCAGGCGTCATGCCGGAAATTGACGGCGTACCGGAAGTACCCGTCAAAGCAGAGAGCTTCCGTTTCGGCATCCGCTGCGGCAAGGCCATCGCTAAATTCCTGCCGGACTGTGACGGCGAAAAAGGCCTTTATTGCGACGCCGCCGCGGCACGTGCTTTTTTTACCACCATCCCTGCTGAAGGACTTTCCGGAAAAGATGCGGAACAAGCCGAAGCATTTTTCAATCAGGCTTTCCCAGCGCTCATCAAACGCAGCCAGATTAAAACCCACACCAACAAACCGGGCTTTGAGGAGATCAACACCTGGTTGGAACGGTTTTATCATCTGCAAAAAGATCTGCACGCCATCATCCCGGAATTTTGCCATGTATTGGTACAGCCAGACGCCCAAAAGGCCGCGGTCTATACCGCCGGTCTGATCGATCCTGCCGACCCGCTCACGGCGCTTGCCCTTGCGCAGAAACCCGCCGATGTCCAGACCGTCCGCACCCTTGCCGCTCAGCCGGGTGGTGCGCTCTTGGAGCAAATCCTCCGGGAAATTGTGCAGAATGAACTTCGATAACAGGAGGATCGGATGAACAAGGCCATCTTCTGGGATTTTGACGGCACCCTTGTTTACTGCCATTCGCTTTGGAGCAATTCGGTGCTTCAGGTACTTTGTGAACAGCTTCCGGGGCGTGGAATTACCCTGGCCGATGTCCGGCCCCATATGGCGTCCGGCTACCCATGGGATCTTCCGGAACCGCATCCTGAAATCAAAGGGGATGCCTGGTGGCCCTTTATGTACCGCAAGTTCGCCGAGGTGTACCGCCATTTTGGAGTAAGCCCGAACCGCGCCGAAACATTGGGGCCGTACACAAGGGAGTTCATTCTTGACGTCTCCAAATACCATCTCTATGAAGATACCATTGACACATTGGAACACGCCCGCGCACTGGGGTACCAAAACATCATCCTTTCCAACAATTACCCCGAGCTGCGGCAAACCATGCGCGCGCTCGGGCTGGAGAGGTATTTTTCTAGCTGTGTCATCTCCGGCGAAATCGGGTTGGATAAACCGGACCGTGCCATCTTTGAATATGCACTGGAGCTTGCGGGCCATCCAAAGCACTGCCTTATGGTCGGGGATAATCCCCGCGCGGATATTGAAGGGGCAAACCGTGCCGGAATCCCGTCGCTCCTTGTTCACCGCGAGGTGCTGTCCAACGCCGATTACACCTGTGCCACACTTTCGGAAATCCCCGCTGTTCTGGCCAAGATAGCCGAATAGCGCTTAAAACTCGAATCACTCCACATCTTACCACGGCCTAGCGCCAGGGGGTGTGGAGCGGCTCTTTAAAAGGAGGCTATCTAGCATGAAGGTCCTTGCAATCAATGGCAGCCCACACACAAACGGCTGCACCTACACCGCCATTCAAATGCTTGCGTCTGAGCTGCAAAAGCATGGTGTTGAAGTAGAACTCATCCAGCTTGGGAGCACGCCCATTCAGGACTGCATTGCCTGCGGCAAATGCAAACAGACTGGCCGCTGTGCCTTTGACGACGTGGTAAACGAATGTCTCGCGAAAATGGAAGAGGCGGACGGCATCATCATCGGTTCCCCGGTTTATTATTCTGGTATCTCCGGCCGTATGAAAGCCTTTTTGGATCGCTTTTTCTACTGTGGCCCGGACCTCCGCTTTAAAGTTGGCGTTGCCGTCACCTCTCTGCGCCGTTCCGGCGGGGTGGATACTTTCCACCAGCTCAACAATTTCTTCAATCTGGCGCAGGTTATCACGGTTCCCTCCTTCTACTGGAACTGTGTCCACGGCAATACGCCGGAGGAGGTCAAACAGGATCTCGAAGGCATGCAGATCATGCGGGTTCTCGGCAAAAATATGGCGTGGCTTCTGGAGGCCGTTCAAAGCTACAAACAGCAGACACCGCTGCCGGAACCGGAAAAGCGCATCATGACCAATTTCATCCGCAAGCTGGAAAAATAGCAGCCAAACGGAACTGCCCAAGCCATCCCACTACAAATTCAACACGCGGGATGTGCTCCCGCATCCCAAATATATTTAACAAGCATTGGAGGAATGGAATATGGCTGACTGGAATTCAGCACAATATCTTAAATTTGCGGGGGAACGCACCCAGCCGTCCCTCGATCTTGTAAGCCGCATCATCGGGAATCCGCAAAAGCTGGTGGATATTGGCTGCGGCCCCGGCAACAGCACCGAGGTGCTCGCCAGCCGCTTCCCTAACGCGGCCGTCATTGGGGTAGACAACTCTCCCAACATGATTGAAAACGCGCGCAAGCAGCACCCGGAACTCACGTTTGAACTCTGCGACGTCAGTACCGACGTTACCGCCCTTGGCAACGACTTTGACGTGGTCTTTTCCAACGCCTGCATCCAGTGGGTACCGGATCACCCCAAACTGCTCCGGGATTTGCTCAGCCTGCTAAAGCCCGGCGGGCTGCTCGCCGTTCAAATTCCAAACCAATCCGCGGCGCCAATCCACCGGATTCTTCGGGAAACCGCTGACAGCGCCGAATGGAAAGACTATTTTTCCAAAAGTCCGCGCACCTATTACAGCCTCACACCGGAAGGGTATTTTGACCTGCTCGCGGAAATTGCATCGGAATTCAACATTTGGGAAACGACCTATTTCCACATCATGAATACACATCAGGATATTCTGGAATGGTACCGCGGCACCGGCATGCGTCCCTACCTTTCCGCCCTGCCCGAAGAAAAACGGAAGGCATTTGAGCGCGAAGTCTATAAGCGTACAGTGGAAACCTATCCTGTTCAGAAAAACGGGCAGATCATCTTCCGCTTCCCCCGCTTATTCTTTACGGCAAGGCCCTGACTTCTCATTTCAGCATCCTTTTAAGCAGGCCATATCCGGCACAATGACGTTATGCCGGATATGGCCTGTTATTTTCCTCCTTCCGGATATTTCTCCCCAAAAGAGAACATACTAAGGTGGGAGGAATGTCATGCAATACCAGGATTTACACCAGCTCATTCAAAACAGCCAAAGCAGCCGCAGTTTTTTTCTCTCACTTCCCGCCGAATTGCAGTGCAGGCTGCATGAATACAATGCCTATGTGCGCACAGCAGCAGAACTGCACAGTATGGCGGGTTCGCTGCAAAGCGCCGCCCGCCAGGATTTGCTCGGCGGCTGGAGCCACATCCATAAAAAATAACCCATGCTCATTCAGCATGGGTTATTTTTTGATTCACTCAGCGGCGCCCATTCAGGCGCTTGGAAAGGTCTACTCCATACAACGGGATCAGCCGGTAATGGTCTGGTAGACATTGACAAATCCAATGATGGTAACACCCAAAATCAACACCGGCGTTACAGTGCGGATGCACCACAGCCACGCCTTCTGGAGTTTGAACTTCACACCGCCCTCCTGAATTTCGGCGATGAGCTTGCCCGGCTTCCAGAACCAGCCGATGTAAACGCACATCAATACACCGCCAATCGGCAGCAGAATGTTGTCGGTAACCATCCCAATAAAATCAAACAGGCTGTAATTGAGAATGGTGATGTTACTGAAAGCGCCAAAGGACAACGCGCTCGGAATGCCCAAAATAAAGATAAGCGCGCCCACAATAAAGATAGCCTTGTTGCGTTTCCAGTGTAGGTCGTCAATGGCGTAGGAAACCACGCACTCTAAAAGGGCAATACCCGAGGTAATAGCCGCAAAGAACATGAGGATGAAGAAAATAATAGCGAAAATAGAACCGCCTGCCATTGATTCAAACACCTTCGGCAGGGTGCCAAAAATCAAGCTCGGGCCCTGCGCCGGCTCCAGTCCAAACGCAAAGACCGCCGGAAAAATTGCAATCCCTGCAAGAACTGCGGCGCCGGTATCCAGCCCGGCCACAACGGCACAGTCTTTGGGAATATTGTTTTTCTTGTTGAGGTAACTGCCGTAGGTTACAGTAATGCCCATTGCAAGGCTCAGGGAATAGAAAACCTGCCCCAATGCGGCGGTAATTGAGTCAAAGGTAAATCCATCAGCTGACGGAACAAACATGAACTGTAACCCCTCCATTGCGCCTGGCAGCGTAACGGAACGGACAGCAATGATCAAAATGAAGATAAAGAGCAGCGGCATCATAAACTTAGACGCTTTTTCAATGCTCTTGGCGCCTTTGTAGCAGAACAAGCAGGCCAGCGCCATAAAGACAAAATGCCAGATCACCGGCTCAACCGGCGAAGCGATATAAGCTTCAAAATCAACCGCTTGGAAGGTTACAATATAAGATTCGATGTACTTTAAAATCCAGCCGCCGATAACACTGTAATAAGACAGAATTAAAAATGCAGCCAGAACCCCAAGCACGCCAATGACCGTCGCCTTTTTGTTGAGCGACCGGTAAGCGCTGACCGGGCTTTTCTGGGTGTAACGGCCAATGGACATTTCGGTTACCATAACCGGCAGGCCCAATACCAATATAAACACAAGATAAACAATTAAAAACCAGAAGCCGCCGTTTTTGCCCATCAAATACGGGAACTTCCACAGGTTGCCAAGGCCAATTGCTGAACCGGCCGTCGCCAGAATAAAGCCGACGCCCGTGGCCCATTGGTTCCTTTTCGCCATTGAATAATCCTCCTCGATTATTTATACATAATGCATTCATTTTACCTTAATATTTCCGAAGAATCAACTCGTTTTTCGCTTTTTATTCTGTTTCACCAAAATACTTGACGGAATGTGTGGATTTTGCCAATAGACATTGCCACTCATAAGTATTCACGCAGCGGCATAGGATTATAACACCAGCCAGCCAATGGCTCCCATACAAGAGCCGTTGGCTGGAATCAGGCAGAGGTGATACCAATGATAACCATAGAAGAAAACAAACCGGTCTCCCAACCGGAACTGGAAGAGCTGTTCCTGGCGCTGGAATGGAAATCCGGGCAATATGGCAACAAACTGTTCACCGCTTTGCAGCACATGGAATATCACGTTGCCGCCCGCAATGAATCCGGCCGTCTTGTCGGGCTCATCAGCGCCATGGATGACGGCGCCATCAACGCCTACATCGTCTACGCGCTGGTTCATCCCGCTAGACAGCGGCAGGGCATCGGCCAGCTTATGCTCACCCACCTGCTCTGCCATTACCGCGATTTTTTACGCATTGCTCTCATCTCTTACGATGAAAGCGTCCATTTCTACAAAAACGCCGGATTTGAACTCTGCCCGGAACAATACCCCATGGAGATTTCCCGCCTTTAAGGGCTCCCCGCACAGCTTCACCGGATCGTCCCAAAGCTGTTCCAGTGTTCAGGTTCCCACCGGTAAGTGAATCCGTTCTGCCGCAATAAGCAGCCGTCTGAGCGCAGTGCATACCGCACCATTCCGTCAAGAACCGAAAATCCCCCTGTTTCAGTCAACCACAAACCAAACATACAAAAACGCCCGGCAGTGATTTTTCACTGTCGGGCGTTTGCTTTGCCGGTTTTATTTTACAAGGGTAGAGAGGGTCTCAAAGTCGCCTTTCAAATCCTGGTAAAGTTTCTTATAAAGATCATAGTAGCCCATGTAAACATCATGGTTTTCCATATTCGGCTGCTGGGTGATGTTCTTGCGGATGATGTTATCACACGCTTCCTCAACCGAATTGTAAACGCCAGCGCCAACGCCTGCAAGAATGGCAACGCCAAGCGCCGGGCCTTCGTCCGCATGGATGGTGTTGACCGGGCAGCCGTACATATCGGCCAGCATCTGACGCCAAACCTTGCTGCGTCCGCCGCCGCCGCAAGCCATCATGTCGTTGATGTTGACGCCCATATCACGGAATACGTCAACACAGTCGAGCTGGGAGTAAGCAACGCCCTCAAGGACGGCACGAATCATATTGCTGCGATCATGGATGGCCGAGAGGCCAAAGAAGGTGCCGCGCGCAAAGGAATCCGGATGCGGGGAGCGCTCGCCCATAAGGTACGGCAGGAAGATAAGGCCGCCTGCGCCGGGGCCAACCTTATCCGCGAGCTTATCCATAATCACATACGGGTCAACGCCCTGTTTCTCCGCTTCCGCAATTTCCGGTGCACAGCAGGTGTCGCGCAGCCATTTCAGCGAAAGGCCAGCGGCCAGGGTGCAGCTCATAACAGTCCATTTGCCCGGGACCGAAGCGCAGAGGGTATGGACACGGCCCTTTTTATCAATCGAAACCGAGTCGGAAACCGCATAAACAACGCCGGAGGTGCCAAGAGTGGTGAACGCAACACCGGATTTGACAACGCCGGTGCCGACAGCAGCAGCCGCATTGTCGCCCGCGCCGCCGACTACAATGGTGCCTTCTTTCAGGCCGGTCAACTCAGCAGCTTTGCTGTGAACCTTACCGGTGACGTCCGGGGACTCATGCATGGAGCCAAGCAGCGAACGGTCAATATGTAATTTGGTGAGCATTTCATCCGACCAGCAGCGGTTCGGAACATCCATAAGCTGCATACCGGCAGCATCGGATACCTCGGTGGCAAACTCGCCGGTGAGCATATAACGAATGTAGTCCTTCGGCAGCAGGATGTGTGCGCATTTCGCGTACAGATCCGGCTCGTTGTTCTGCACCCAGAGGATTTTCGCTGCGGTGAAGTTGGCAAGCGCTGGATTGGCGGTGATCTCAATGATCCGCTGTGCGCCGATGATGCTGTTCATCTGGTCGACTTCCTTGACGGTGCGCTGGTCGCACCAAATGATGGAGTTGCGCAGCACGTTACCGTCTTTATCCAGCATAACAAGGCCGTGCATCTGGCCGGAAAGGCCAACGCCCTTGACGTCCTCAGCCTTTACGCCGCTGGTGGACAGACAGTACCGAATCCCCTCTTTGGTGGCGTTCCACCAGTCAGCCGGGTCCTGCTCCGCCCAGCCGTTCTGCGGCTGGTACATGGGGTACTCAATGGTTTTGGAACAAATTGCTTTGCCGTCTGCGTCAAACAGAACGGTTTTGGTACCGGAGGTACCAAGGTCTACACCTAACAAATACTGCATTTCATACACCTCAGTTGTTTATTTTCTGGAAGCACAAAGGCTTTTAGTCAATCTTAATGACCGCTTTGACAACATCGTTTTTGTTGTGGAGCGCACAGTCAAACGCTTTCGGCGTTTCATCAAAGTTAAACTCGTGGGTCACAATGCCGGAAACATCAATAATCCCCTTGGAAATCGCTTTAATCGCCATCGGGTAGATGTTGCGGTAACGGAAGACGGTCTGAATTTCCGCTTCCTTCGCCATGATTTTGGCAAAGTTGAACTCAATGATATCCTGCGGTGCCATACCGACCAGAACAATGGTCCCGCCGCGTTTGACAAGGTACGGGGCCTGACCGATTGTGATAACCGAGCCGGCGGTTTCCAGTACAACGTCCGCACCAGCGCCGTTTGTCAGCTTGTCGTACTCTTCAACGGTGTTGACATCCTTGCCGTTGATCACGCGGGTCGCGCCCAGTTTCATAGCAAACTCAAGACGCTTTGGAATAACGTCAACTACGGTGATATCGGTTGCGCCGAACGCTTTGCAGGCAAGCAGGGTGCAAAGGCCAATGCAGCCTGCGCCCAGAATGACCACCGAGCTTCCCAGGGTGACCTTGCCCTGTTTTGCAGCGTGCATACCAACCGAAAGCGGCTCAACCAGCGCGCCCTCTTTAGAGCTCACGTTTTCCGGGAGTTTAAAGCACATGTTCTCCGGGAACGCAATATAGTTTTCAAGGCAGCCGTGATACGGCGGGGTCGCAAGAAATTCAACGTCCGGGCAGAGGTTGTAACGCCCGGTTTTGCAGAACTCACACTGGCCGCAGGTAATGCCCGGCTCCAGCGCAACGCGGTCGCCGACCTTCAAATTCTCAACGCCTTCGCCCAGCTCCACAACGGTGCCGGCACATTCATGCCCGAGGATAAAATCCCCATCCACAACGAAATCGCCAATCCGGCCGTTTTCCAAATAATGAACGTCTGAACCGCAGATTCCGACATACTCTAATTTTACAATGACCTGTTTCTCTTTCGGAGATGGCATTGCCACTTCACGAGCTTCCATCTTTTCAAGCCCTGTCATGAAAAATGCTTTGTTTTTCATGTCTTAACCCTCCTAGATTGTAAATTGTTAGGCTGTTTTTGGTTCTTTTTGAAAATACTTTTATAAAACTTTTTGGTATGCCTTAACATTTAAAGAATACCGCCACCAAAGTTAAAAGTCAAGCTGTATTTTATGAATAATTCCGGCGCAAAACAGTTTCGCCATCTTGTACAAAATGACCAGCATTTTTTTGACAGAAGCGACGGAGAACATCCGCTAAACTTCTTCAATAAACGGGCCAATGTGCAGCAGGGCCGCCCCCACCGCGGCTGCCTCCAGCCGGTAGTGACAAATACGCACATATTTGCCGTACTCCTCAAAGGTATTGCGCTGGGCGGCCATATGCTGCAGCATCTCCAAATATTCCTCCAGGTAGCCGCCTAAATATCCCCCCAGCAGGATTTCACAGTCAAACAACATCCGAATATTGTTGAGGGTGACCGCAAGGGAATCCAAAAAGGCTTCAAACCGGGCGCGTGCCTGCCGGTCGCCATCCCGCAGCATGGAAAAGAACTCCGGAAGGGTGCCGGCCACTCCCTCCAGCAATGCTTTTACCGAACAGTACGCGTCCACACAGCCGCGCTTGCCGCAGTAACATGGTCTGCCGTCCGGCACAATGGTCATGTGCCCAAATTCCGCACTGCGTTCATGATTGCCGGTGTAGAGCTCGTTGTCCACAAAAATGGAGCCTCCAACGCTGTCGCTCAGTGAAAGGTAAACAATGTTGCCGTGCTCCGGCGTGTTCCACATTTCGGCTGTCCCGGCAGCATTTGCGTCGTTGCTCATGACACAGGGGTATGGAATGTAGCGCGCAAACCGCTCCAGCATCCCTCCGGTAAAGCCAAGCAAAGAGGCATAAACCACCGTCTGGTGATCGGCCGAAAGGATTCCCGGCACCGCAATCCCCACCCCAAGGATATTATTCCGGTCGATCTTCAGTCCGTCGATGAACTTCTCCACCAGCGCGCCAATCTGCTCAAAGTAGGCTTCATCGTCCGCAAAGCGCACCGGCACCCGAATGTTCCGGATGACGTTGCCGCCCAGATCCACCCCAACAATCCCCGCATGGTTTTTGGTGATGTCCAGCCCGATGGCTACTTTGGCGTCCAGCACGCAGGAAAGCACCCGCGCTTTGCGCCCTCCGGTGGACTCAAACAACCCGTTTTCCTCCACCAGTTCCAGCTCCTGCAAATGGCGAAGGTTCTGGGTAATGGTGGGCAGGCTCATGTTGAGTTTATAGGCAATCTCCTGTTTGGAGGTTTTTCCGTTCTGATAAATAAACCGGTAGATGCGGTTCCGGTTAATTCGCTTGATGTCAATCTGCCTGGATAATCCCTGTTCTGGCATTTTTTCACCGCCGTTCCCAATTTTGATGCTCTACTTTTGCAAAAATGTTTTCCTAATGCCCCCATCATAATACAAGATAGTCAAAAAAGCAAGAAAAAAGCACACTCTTTTTTCTTGCTTCCGCGTATTTAAATCCACGAAAAAACGCACGGCGCTTTCTGCGCATGTCATTGTGCGGCTGGACGGGAACCGCCGCGCTTGTGCTCCCCGTTAAAGCCCGGCCTCAGCGCAGAAACACCCGGCGGATTCCCAAAACAGAAGAATGGATTGCATTTCCCGTCCAGCCGTTATATAATGCAATCAAATAAATGTTCGGGAGGTCCTGTTATGAAAATCCTGTTTATTGGCGGTACTGGCACCATCAGTATGGCCATCACCAAACGGCTGGGAGAGCTGGGCGAGGAGCTTTACCTGCTCAACCGCGGCAACCGCAGCCAGAATTTACCTGAAAACGTCCATTCCATCTCCTGCGACATCAGCGACGAGGCCGCGGCCGCCAAAGTCCTTGAGGGTATGACCTTCGACTGCGTTGCCGATTTCATCGCTTTCACCCCGGATCAGGTAGAGCGGGATTACCGCCTGTTTGCCGGCAAAACCAAGCAGTATATCTTCATCAGCTCCGCATCGGCTTACCAGACGCCCCTTTCGGATTACCGCATTACCGAAGGCACCCCGCTTTCCAATCCTCTGTGGGGATATTCGCAGAACAAAATCCGCTGCGAAGATCTTTTGATGCGCTATTACCGTGAGGAGGGCTTCCCGGTCACCATTGTCCGGCCAAGCCATACCTACGACGAGCGCAGCGTTCCCTTTGGCGTGCAGGGCAGCAAAGGCGGCTACCAGAATCTCAAGCGCATGATGGAGGGTAAGCCGGTGATCATTCACGGAGACGGCACCTCGCTCTGGACCCTCACCCATAATTCGGATTTTGCTCTCGGCTTTACCGGGCTCATCGGCAATATCCACGCCATTGGCGAAGCGGTGCAGATCACCTCGGATGAAACCTTGACCTGGAACCAGATTTATGAAACCGTTGCGTCGGCGCTTGGAGTCGAGCTCAAAGCAGTGCACATCTCCTCCGAATTTCTCGACGCCTGCAGCGACGAGGATTACCGCGGCAACCTCCTCGGGGACAAAGCGGCTTCGGTGGTCTTTGACAACGCCAAGCTCAAACGGCTGGTACCGGAATTTACCGCCACCGTCCGGTTTGACCAAGGGGTGCGCAAAGCCATTGATTATATCAAATCCCACCCGGAATGCCAGAAAGAGGATCCGGAATACGACGCCTGGTGTGACCGTGTCATTGCAGCGCAGAAAGCCGCTGTTCAGATGGTGCTGGACGCAAAATAAACTGCTTTCCCGTTTTGGGTAATCTATCCGGTCTGTCGGGTTTGTTTTATTAAAACAGTGCCTCATACAGCAGTAAAAACAGATACAATTTAAACCATAGCAAAAAGCACAGGAACTTAATTGTTCCTGTGCTTTTTTGTTGGTCAAGCAGGCAGTTTCCGTTTTAAAGGATAACCAAAACACTGTCTATTTCTTCGGCCAACCGGAAAATTGAAAATTCGTGGGATTTATTGCAATTTATGGCAGAAAGGGTTTATAATAATACAAAAATCATTCCGTACGCGGGTAGCCGCCGGTGACACTGTCTCTCGCCATTCCGGCAGGCTTTTAAAACACATTCTGTCCCGCAGAGAACGCACAGCAAGGAGAACCAACATGCAGCACGGATACATCAAAGCAGCAGCCGGTACACCAGAAATCCGGGTGGCGGACTGCATATACAACCGGGATTCCATCCTCAAAGCCATGAAAAACGCTTCCGAGCAGGGTGCAAAGGTGCTTGTTCTGCCGGAGCTCTGCATCACCGGGTATACCTGCGGTGATTTATTTTTGCAGCCCACCCTGCTGGACGGCGCTCTTGATGCGCTGCGGCAAATTGTCCGCGCCAGCACCGGATTGAAACTGCTGACCGCGGTTGGCCTGCCGGTTTTGCACGGCGGCAAGCTCTATAATTGTGCTGCCATCCTTTATGAAGGGCGGCTGCTCGGCTTTGTCCCAAAATCCAACCTGCCGAATTACAGCGAGTTTTATGAGCAGCGCCATTTTGTTTCGGCACCGCCGCAGAACGAATCCCATCCCTGGGAAGGCGGATCGGTTCCGTTTGGTTCCAGGCTGCTGTTCCGTTGCGAGGAATTGCCGGACTTCTGCTTCGCCGCCGAAATCTGCGAGGATTTATGGGTTGCAGCTCCCCCGTCGGTGGGCCATGCCGCGGCAGGCGCCACCATCATTGGCAATCTCTCCGCCAGCGATGAAATCATTGGCAAAGCGCAGTATCGCCGCAGCCTCGTTAGCGGTCAGTCGGCCCGCCTGCTCTGCGGCTATCTCTACGCCGACGCGGGCGACGGTGAATCCACCACCGATCTTGTGTTCTCCGGCCACAATCTCATCGCAGAAAACGGGGTTCTCCTGGAGGAGACCACACCGTTCCACAACCGGCTGGCTGTCAGCGAGATCGACGTCTGTAAGCTCGCTTATGAACGCTGCCGGATGAATACCTTTCCCGCTGAACGCACCGAAGGTTACCAAACCATTTCCTTTTCGATGGAGCTTGCCCCAACGCCGCTCACCCGCTTTGTTTCCCCGCACCCGTTTGTACCGGAAAACGCCGCTGACCGTGCCGAGCGCTGCGAGGCTATCCTCAACATGCAGGCAGCGGGGCTGAAAAAGCGAATCGAGCACTCTCGCAGCCAAACGGTGGTGATCGGCATCTCCGGAGGACTGGATTCCAGCCTTGCACTGCTGGTTGCTGTCCGCGCAATGGATTTGCTCGCCCGTCCGCGCACCGATATTGTGGCGGTAACCATGCCCTGCTTCGGCACCACCGAACGCACTCGGAGCAACGCCGAACTGCTCTGCGAACAGCTTGGCGTCACCCTGCGCCGGGTGGACATTGGCCCGGCGGTTTCCCTTCACTTCAAAGATATTGACCACGATTTTGACAACCATGATGTTGTTTTTGAAAACAGCCAGGCACGGGAACGCACACAGGTGCTGATGGATATTGCCAACCAGACAAACGGCCTTGTAGTCGGCACCGGCGACCTGTCTGAGCTGGCGCTCGGCTGGGCCACCTACAACGGCGACCACATGTCCATGTACGGCGTCAACGCCTCCATTCCAAAAACACTGGTCCGCCATCTGGTCCGCTATGTCGCCGATCAGTCGGAAGAAACCCTGCGCAGCGTGCTGCTGGATATTCTGGACACCCCTGTCAGCCCGGAGCTGCTTCCGGCGGAAAACGGCGAAATTGCCCAAAAGACCGAGGACCTCGTCGGGCCGTATGAATTGCACGACTTCTTTTTGTTCTACGCCGTTCGTTACGCCTTCCCGCCCGCCAAAATTTTCCGGCTTGCCAAACACGCCTTTGCCGACAGCTATGACGACACCATTCTTTTAAGCTGGCTCAAAACCTTTTACCGCCGCTTCTTCAACCAGCAGTTCAAGCGTTCCTGCCTGCCGGACGGACCCAAAGTCGGTTCCGTCGCCCTTTCGCCCCGCGGCGATTGGCGGATGCCGAGCGACGCTTCCGCCGCTCTCTGGCAGCGAGAACTGGAACAAATTGTACTGGAAGCAAAATAAAACTAACTTCACTCAGGCATGGTGAAGCAGTGAAAAGATGCATTTCAATAGGATGCAAAACACAGCGGTAATTCTGCGGTTCTGCAAACGGTTTGCCGCACCAACAGTATCATAAGACAAACCAGGTATATCCGTTTTTGCTGTTCACCCGTTGGTACCGCCGCTTCTCTTTTTGCCGCCATCATGCTGTTTCAGGAGGTCTCCCATGAAAAAGCTGCTCATTGTTGTTGATTATCAGAACGACTTTGTCTCCGGCAGTCTCGGGTTCGACGGCGGCAAAGCAATTGAGCCGAATATTGTCAAAAAAATATGCGCCTATCGTGCAGCAGGAAACGACATCCTTTTTACAATGGATACGCATGGAGCGGATTACCGCTCGACCGAAGAAGGGAGACATCTCCCGGTGGATCACTGCATCAAAGGCAGCACCGGCTGGGAGCTTACCGATACCATCGCCACGCTTCGGCAGCCGGAGGACGCCTGCTTTGAAAAGCCGACCTTCCCTTCCCTCAAGCTCGGCGAATACCTGAGTGGCAAGGATTATGACACAGTGGAGCTGGTCGGTCTTGTCTCGAATATCTGTGTGCTGTCCAACGCCGTCATTGCCAAAGCAGCTCTGCCCAATGCGCATATTATCGTCGACGCTTCCTGCACCGCAGGTGCAGATCAGGAGCTTCACCAAAAAGCGCTCGACGTGATGGACGGCCTGCACATTGAAGTGACGCACCGTCCGGCGTAACGCTTTACCATTCCGCCATCCAGGCGGTTCTCCCATAAAAAACGACCCAATGGAAGGGAGCAGCCATGAATAAAAACAACTATACCCTGTTGTGCGATTTTTATGAGCTCACAATGGGAAACGGCTATTTTGAAACAGGAAAAAAGGATCAAATCTGCTACTTTGACATCTTTTTCCGCCGGATTCCCGACGGCGGCGGTTTCGCCATTGCAGCGGGGCTGGAACAGGCCATTGATTACATCAAACAGCTTTCCTTTTCAGAAAGCGACCTCAAATTTCTGCGGGAAAAGGGCATCTTTTCAGAGGGATTTCTCGACTATCTCCGCAATTTCCGTTTTACCGGTGACATTTACGCCGTCCCGGAGGGCACCCCGGTCTTTCCGCATGAACCGCTTTTAACCGTCCGCGCGCCCGCAATTGAAGCGCAGCTTGTTGAAACCTATCTGCTGCTCATATTAAACCACCAGTCCCTCATTGCCACCAAAGCGAATCGTATTGTCCGTGCGGCAGACGGGCGCGCCATCAGTGAGTTCGGCTCCCGCCGGGCGCAGGGAGCCGACGGCGCCGTCCTCGGCGCGCGCGCCGCCTACATTGCTGGCTGTGTCGGAACCGCCTGTACCTTGACCGACAAATGCTACGGCGTCCCCGCCACCGGAACGATGGCGCATTCCTGGGTACAGATGTTTGACGACGAATACACGGCTTTTAAAACCTACTGTGAGCTTTACCCAGAAAACGCCACCCTGCTGGTGGACACCTACAATGTCTTAAAAAGCGGCGTGCCCAACGCCATCCGCGCCTTCAAGGAGGTGCTGCTGCCGCGTGGCATTACCAACTGCGCCATTCGTCTGGATTCAGGCGATATCACCTACCTCTCCAAAAAGGCACGTAAAATGCTGGACGATGCAGGGTTGACCAACTGTAAAATTGTCGCCTCCAATTCACTGGACGAGTCCATTATCCAGGATATCCTGCTTCAAGGCGCAAAGATTGACGCCTTTGGGGTCGGCGAGCGGTTGATCACCTCCAAAAGCGATCCGGTATTCGGCGGCGTTTATAAGCTCTCCGCGGTAGAGGATGAAAGCGGAACCATTATCCCCAAGATTAAGATCAGTGAAAACGCGGCCAAAATCACCAATCCGCACTTTAAAAAGGTGTACCGTATCTTTGAGAACGACTCCGGCAAGGCGATTGCCGACCTTATCTGCGTCCACGACGAAATCATTGACGAGAGCAAACCGCTCGAAATTTTTGACCCGGATTATACCTGGAAGCGTAAAACTTTAACCAACTTTACCGTCAGAGAACTGCTTATACCCATCTTCAAAAATGGAGAATGTGTTTACCAGTCCCCGCCAGTCGAACAAATCCGCGATTATTGCCGTGCTCAAATTGACCTGCAATGGGATGAGGTCAAACGGTTTGAAAATCCGCATAATTATTATGTTGATCTCTCCCAGAAGCTCTGGGAGATCAAGCAGGCGCTGCTCTCGCAAAAGCGGTAGAAACCAGTATATTCTCTTCCCAGGCCTTTGCCAGCTTCGTTCGTTTCAAACAAGGATACTGTATCCGGAATTAAAGCCGACAAAGCCAGCAGCTGCTTGATGATAAAAGAAATTGTAGATACGCATAAACAAAAATCCGTGGAGTATTTACTCCACGGATTTTCTAGTTGAGGGTATTACGGAGCTGTAAGTGAAATACCAACTTTAACCTTTATTGCAGTTCTGGACCCGTTGTATCATACGAAGTGAATAGAAAATAGTAATCATATCGCTGGCCGTTCATGCTGCATTTCATCTGGATTCCGCGCAGCCTTTCAACACTTGGCAGATACTGTTCTGCAATAAAATAATTATGACGGGGCAATGCAAAATGAATTTCGTTGTTTGAATCGACCTCATAATACCTGGTATTGACCTGTATCCGTTCGGCAAGTTCTTCGTCCGCAGCGTTCATTAAGCCATAGGGCGAAAGCCCTTTATTCTCACCGTTTGCAACCAATTCATGATCGATCAGTGTAATTTCGGTAACGGAAGAATCACTTGGAAAGCGAATTGTAACCTCAGTCCCATTGGGAATGTTAATTGGTTTCCGATTCTGCTCCCGCATTTTCACAAACCATGTTCCATTTTTATCTTCCTCAAGTTCCGCATCACTAGTGCGTACAATAGCTGTATAGGGAATTTCTTCGTCGTTTGCCTTTATTGTAACGATCGGTATAGAGGGATTTGAGGCCGAGTGGATCGTATTTGTGGCCGACTCTTTACACAGACAGGAAGTTAAAAACAATAGCAAAGAAAAAACCATGGTAAAAAATGCAGACTGCTTCATTTTAACCTTTCCTCAAAAACTATCGCGTATCATACTTTCATGCACCTGTATATTTCCCAGTATACGGACAATCCACAGGACAATGCCTGCGATTTTTGATTATTCTTCGTCTAACCCCTCCAACGGCGTGAGGTGGGAAAGGTCTTCTCCATAAAAAAGAAGTTCGCTCCATGGATAATCTACTTGAAACAAAATATAATATTCCACTTGCTTCCCATCAATTTCACATTCCACCAGCAAGCCGCGCAGGGCAGGATGCATGGATATCGAATAAATTCCATCATATACCCATAAATCAAATGAAAGTTCCTGTGTAGCGTTAAAGGTGTGGATGTAACCTACCTCTGATCTTAGGGCTTCCGCTTCTGTGGCTGCCCCATACTTGTCAAATATGCCGTAGTCCTTAATGACGATTTCTCCCTCCGGCGGCTGTTCAAACCGAATGTTAAGATGAGAGGGAGCTTCAATTTTATCGAATCCATCGTACAAAACTGGCAGCGATTGAAAGTTGTTCATTAAATCCGCAAACCAGGTCTTGTTCCGGTCGGCCTCGGTTTCTTCCTCACTTGTACGCAGATAAGCATCATACGGGAGGTAACAGATGGTTTTTTCGCCATCCTCTTCGGTAATTTCAGCCGTCACTGTTATTTTCGGGATATCCGGGTCTATTTTCCCTTCGTAATAATCAATGAGCTTGTTCAGTTTTGGGTCGCCGGCCGGGGCGGAGGTGCAGGCAGAGAAGCAAAACAGAACGGCTAAGAATGCGCATAAAAGTTTTCCGGTTTTCATACGGTATCCTCCAGGAATGAAGATCTGATCTGTATAAAAATACAGACCAGATCCCTTGCTATTTTATGTTTTTGTGAAAGGATAATTTCCCAGCTTCACTGGGAGATTGTTATGCGAGAACCCAATAGGATAATGGGGTCGCTGCAATGCTATAAATATTCCGCCGAAGCCGAAAAGCCAACACAGCCGAACATTAAGGCCGCTGATAAGAGTGCTGATGTGATTCTGTGAAACCGCTTTTTCATGTTTACCTCTCCTTTGTTTTGACATTTGGGTCAATGCGCTGGGGAAAGGTTATTGAGGCGATATTCAGTGCTGCACCGGTGTCTCCTTCTTTCCAATATTTATTAATCAAATGATACCATATTAGCATAAATTTATCAACGATATAGCAAAATAATTTATACAATATACCCAATAAGGATTTGTATGTTCTTTTGCAAATACCAGCTCTTTTAAAGAAAATCCGTGGAGCATTTACTCCACGGATTTTTCGGTATTCATAAGGATATGGCACGGTATGCAGAAAAAGATTTGCATGGAATTGCGGTTATTCATAAGGCGTAAAAATGAAGTAATATTCATATTGCACATTGTCAATGCAACATTTTATCTGCATGCCGCGCAAGCGCTGGAACGTGGGCAGGTGGTACTCCTCCATCTGGTATTGGTGTTCCCATAGTGGAAATACAATCTTTCCGTTGCTGTCCGCAGTAAGCCGTTTTGTGTTCTCGGCCATAAGCCGCTCAAAGCCCGTATCTGCTTCCCGATAAACACTTCCAAAAGAAGAAACGCCGACGCCGTATTCCGGACTGATATCCAACAAATTATGATCAACAAATACAATTTCGCCGTCTGGAACTTCTGAAAATTCAATGGTCACTTCGGTTCCTTCTGGAATGTTGACAGGTTCCGCTTGATTTTCGACCATCGAACAAAACCATTTTCCCTCACGATCCACCTTAGTTTCTTCGTCCGATTTCCGTTTGATCGCGGTATATGGAACCGGAACGCCAGCTGCCTTGATGATGATTTCAGGAATATCCGCATCTTGCTCTTCCAAATTTTTCGAAGCAAACGGGACCTGGCTCACCTCACTTATATCTTCCGGCTGAACCGCGCAGGATGAGAGTGTAAGGCAAAGCAATAGAAAAATTCCGGTCAAGAGAAGAGTGGACCGCCTCATCATAATCCCCTCATTTCTCTGTTTTTTAGCTCCGATGAAATTCACCCAGCATTACGCAAGCCTGCGCTTTTTCTGAAATGCCCACAGCGGCTTGCAGACCGCCGTTGCCAGCACGCCGGCGGCAAGCATTTCTAAAATGCCGTTTAAGGTGATGACCGTTCCAAACACCGCCGCAAGGGTCACGCCGGATTCCAGCGCGATGCTATTAAAGAGCAGCCACAGGCAGCCAAGCACCATAACGGTATGGCAGGCGGTGGCAGTCAGCGCGGCGACCAAAATGGAAACAACCTCATTTTTGGTCAGTTTACGGAACAGGATGAACAGGTAAGCGGCGATGACACCCAGCAAAATCCGCGGGATGACGCACATTACAATCGACTGGATGGGCGCGCCGCTCAAAAACGGCGAAAACATCATATCAACCGGGGTGGTCGCCGCAAAGGACGCCTTGATAAGGCTGAACAGCCCGAATGCACCGCCGAGGATTCCCCCGTAGAGCGGCCCCATCAGGATGGCCCCAATAATCACTGGAATGTGGAGCAGCGTGATGGACACCGGTGGGATCATGATAAATCCAATCGGCAGAAAGGTCATGATTGCCTCAATGGCAATCAGCATGGCAAGCTGTGCCAGCTTCAGGGTTTTTGCGTGTGTTTGTGGCATAAAGAATTCCTCCTTGCTGCTGCTCTGCCTGTGGCAGATGCAACGCACTCTGAAATTTATATTCACGCCGGGATATCCGGCGAAAATACCACATAGGTGTTCCTTTTATTTCTGGTTTTTCTCGTAAATCAGCCGCAGTCCGTCAAGCAGCAGATTTTCATCGTAGATGATTTGCTCCCGGCACACCGGCAGGATATGCTCTACCTGCGCGCCGGTTGCAATGACCGTTAGGCTCTCCCCTAGTTCTTCCCGGAAGCGGGCGATCATCCCATCCAGCATTGCAGCGGTCCCGTAAACCGAGCCTGCCCGCATGCTCTCAATGGTGTTGTGCCCTATGACTGAACGCACCGGTTCGCCTAAATCGATCTTCTGGAGCTGCGCCGTCCCCTCCGCAAGAGCGTTGAGCGAAAACTCCATACCAGGGACAATGGTACAGCCAACCTGGTTTTTATGGCTGTCAATGGCAGAAAAAGTGGTGGCTGTACTCATATCAATGACCACCGCAGGCGCAGGATACTTTGCCGTAGCCGCAACCGAAACGCAGACCAAATCCGACCCCAGCTGAGAGGGATTGTCTATTTTAATGTTTAACCCGGTCTTGAGTCCCGGTCCGACGGTATATACCCGCACACCGCACAACAGGCGAAGCGCTTCACACAAACGGGGGGACAGCGGCGGCACCACCGAAGAAACAATCGCGCCCTCCACTTCCTCCGGCGAATGGCCGTGGAGATCAAACACCTGGCGGAGCTTAACCGCATATTCGTCAACCGTTGCGTTGCGGGTGCCAATCCTAGAAACAAAAAGAAGCTCTGTCCCCGCATACGCCCCAATGCTGATGACGCTGTTGCCGACGTCAACCGCTACCACCATTCCATTCGCCTCCATTTCTAATAAAAAGTGTATCAAACTTTTGGGTGAATTACAATCGTCGCCTTGGATGCAAATTAAGGAAAACAACTTCTGAATTTGGGCAGTATTTCCAAAAAGGCCCTCCATTCAGCATTCTGTCAACGGATGCTGTTTCCCTCTCCGGCTGTTTTTTCTTGAATAACGTTTCATGCCTGCCGCATAAACGGTACGCAGCCAGCCCGTGAAATTAACCTATTTCAGTAACACAAAGCGTTCTGCGGCAATTCACTCAAAAAGCAATATGAATCAGCCGGTATTTTAGGTAAAAGGCCGGAAATTGTCCAAAGCCGGTGGCAAGATAAAGATATAAAGATAAAGCAAAAAGCCAGATCCAATGAAGGCTCTGGCCTCTTGTGTGAAGAAATGCCCCACAGTTGTTACTCCTCTTCCAGCCCCTCTAACGGAGTGAGGTGGGAGAAATCGAAATCTTCTGCAAACCCAGCACGAGGGTCGGCGTTTTGAAACAGGATATAGTATTCGACCTGCTCCGTCCCATAGCTGCATTGCATTCTCAGCCCCAGCAGCGGCGGTGGATTGCTGGACAGGCGTACCTCCCACGCATAATCCCATAAAGCGAATGAAATTGAACGGTTACTGGGTACAAAGGTTCTGGAATGGTTATCCCATCCTTCCCGGGTAGAGTATTCAAGGGTTGTCCCGTATTCATAAATCCAATAGTTGGTGATTGTCACTTCACTGTCCGGCTGCTTTTCAAACCCAACGGAGAATATAGCTGGATTATTCTCCGGAAAAACATTGTGCTTAAGCGCGGGAAGCGACCAGAAATTGTTCATCAGTTCCAAAAACCACTTTTTTGGTGTTTTACTGTCAGGAGATTCTTCTGCTTTTTCCTCGACAAACGCGGCGTCATAAGGCAGCCCGAACGTTTCACCGCCCTGAACTGCGGTGACCGTTATTTTCGGGATTTCCGGTTCAAGCTGTTCTTCATAGTATTGAACCACTCTGGAAAGCGGAACCGGTTTTGGGGGAGGTTCTACGGGCGGCACACGGCTCATTGCCCATACCCCGGCGATTAGTAGGCCGCCCGCAACGAACAGGCTGCATCCAATGGCCATTTTACGATTCATGCTGTCCTCCATGAAAGCCGCGCTCTAAAGTAAAAAACACGGGATATGATTTCATTCCAGTACTCAATAGATTGAAATGTGTATCCAGTTTCATTTACGGAATCGCCTACATATGGACAATAGGTTACCGAATGTTTGTACAGCGGGCCGCGTCCCCATTTGGAAACAACATAGTATGAGTCTACCGCAATGACAGAATGGAACAAGTCATCTCAATGGGTTGTCATAGCTCGGCCAGTCCAGTGAATCAATGTACGCTGCATATTGTTCTGCGGGGGTCAAGTTGGATTGTTCCGCCGAAGCTGAAAAACCAACACAGCCGAGCATCAAAGCTGCTGACAAGAGTGTTGATGTGATTCTACGAAACCGCTTTTTCATGTTTACCTCTCCTTTATTCTCACATTCGAGTTAATGTGCTGGGGAAAGGGTATTGAGGCGACGTTTAGTATTGCACGGGTATCGCCTTCTTTTAAACAGTTTCTCTACCAACAGAATATCATAAGCACATAAAAAATCCAATAAATATCCATTTAAATTATGCATTATTTTTTATTGACTTTATTTAAGATCTCTCATTGGTAAATTGCTTTACTTTTCAAAAAAGCGTAAATGATATGAAAAATTCAAAAAACAAAAGGAGCCATCGCAATGGCTCCTTTTAAAACGCTTTTGCTTATTTTGCAAACGGATTCTCGGTCTCGTACAGCATGCCTTTCGGCTGATTGAAACCAATGTCCTCAACACCGAGATATTTGAAGACGTTGAAGAGTGCTTTGCCAAAGTGACCAAACGCAACTGCACCGTGATGCGGATAGCGTTTCGCAATCAGCACATGGCGGTAGAAACGGCCCATCTCCGGAATGCCGAAGATGCCGATGCCGCCGAAGGAACGAGTTGCAACCGGCAGGATTTCACCCTCTGCAACATAAGCCTTGAGCTGAGTGTCTGCGGTGCTCTGGAGGCGGAAGAAGGTGATCGGGCCCGGAACAATGTCACCCTCGAGGGTACCGCGGCTGACGTTCGGCTCGCTGTCCGGCTCGAGGCAGCGGTGCTGGATGAGCTGGTATTTAAGCGCATACTGGGTCAGCTTGCTGGCATTGGTGTTGCCGCAGTGGAAGCCCATGAAAGTATCGGTATGGCTGTAATCAAATTTGCCTTTGATATCGCTGTTGTACATATCCGCCGGAACGGTGTTGTTAATGTCAAGCAACGTAACAATATCTTCCGAAACGAGCTGGCCGATGTACTCGGAAAGCGCGCCGTAGATGTCAACTTCGCAGGAAACCGGAATGCCACGGCCGGTCAGGCGGCTGTTGACATAGCACGGGCAGAAGCCGAACTCGGTCTGGAAAGCAGGCCAGCATTTGTCTGCAAACGCAACAAATTCTCTGGAACCTTTATGTGCTTCAGCCCAGTCAAGCAGGGTGAGCTCAAACTGCGCAAGCTTCGGAACAAGGTCTTTCCACGGATTGTTGCCGGCAAGCTCTTTCTCCATATCCGCAACCACTTCCGGAATGCGCGGATCGTCTTTATGCTTCTGAACAGCAGCAAGCAGGTCAAGCTCGGAGTTCTCCTCAACCTCAATGCCGAGATCAAACAGCTTCTGAATCGGTGCATTGCAGGCAAGGAAGTCATTCGGGCGCGGACCAAAGGTGATGATTTTCAGTTTGGAGAGACCAATTACAACGCGGGCAACCGGAATAAAATCATTGATCATGCCAACGATCTCGTCCGGGGTGCCAACCGGATATTCCGGAATATAGGCTTTGATTTTGCGGATGCCGAGGTTGTAGCTTGCATTGAGCATACCGCAGAAAGCGTCGCCGCGGCCATCAATCAGATTGTCGCCGGTTTCCTCAGCAGCAGCGCAGAACATAACCGGGCCGCCAAAGGTTTTGGCAAGCAGGGTCTCCGGGGTCTCCGGGCCAAAGTTGCCGAGGTAAACGACCAACGCATTAACGCCGGCAGCTTTAATGTCCTCAACTGCTTTGAGCATGTCCTTCTCATTTTCAACGGTGACAGGGCATTCATAAATATCCCCGCCGGCTGCCTTATAAGCGGCAACGACTGCTTTTCTGCGGCTTGCAGAAAGCTGCATCGGGAAGCAGTCGCGGCTGACCGCAACAATACCCAATTTGACAACTGGTGTGTTAATCATGTTTCATCCTCCTATGTTTTCAGTGATACTGTTATCATACCACCAGAGCGGCAAAAAGTCCATGTCTTTTTTGTCAATTCCCTTCCGGTGGTTTGAAAAATAGTCGCCAAATATTTTTCCGTTTTTTTGTGGATTATACCTTAAAGCCACCGTTCGCTGTCCAAAAAGTGATCGGCAGTTCTCCGGGCGGCCTTTTCACAGCATAAAAGGCTTTTTTATTTTACCTACACCAACAGCAGACAAATGTTTCTCACGGCGGCCGTCAGCCTTCCACAGCTTTTTTGGCGAGAACCGGTTGCACAAGCAGAACCGTTTTTATTCCATTCCCGCGCCCTTCATGGCCGAAAGGGCGGTCGAAGTATAGCGTTTAAAAATCCCCTTGCGCTCCGGCAGCTTTTTGATGCCGGCCTTTGCACGCTCCGCCAGCACAGCATCGGCTTCTTCCCGGCTGCACGCTTTGCCCGCAATGCCGACGACATTGAGCGCCCGGTTCGGAATATCAAATTCAATGATGTCCCCTGTTTCCACAAAAGCAATGGGGCCGCCTGCCGCCGCTTCCGGCGAGACGTGTCCAATGCATGGGCCGCGGGTCGCGCCGGAGAACCGCCCGTCGGTCACCAGGGCAACGGTGCCGTTAAGCCGTTCGTCGCAGACAATTGCTTCGGTGGTCATAACCATTTCCGGCATGCCGGAGCCGCGCGGCCCCTCATAGCGGATGATGAGAATATCGTCCGGATCAACCTTACCGTCAACCACCGCATAGTAGCAGTCCTCTTCGCTGTCAAACGCTTTGACGCTTCCGCGGTGCACCAGCATATCGTCCGAGATGGCAGCGTATTTGACAATAGCGCCCTCCGGGGCAATGTTGCCTTTGAGCACCGCAATGGAGCCCATCTCTTTGGTTTTTGCAACCGAGTGGATGACCTGTTCCCGCTCCAGCCCGTAGTTTGCAAGGTAACCAAGGTTGCGCTCAAAGAAACCGTCTTTCTGGATGTCCTCCAAATTTTCGCCCAACGTCTTGCCGGTGACGGTCATCACATCGAGATGGAGGAAATCCTTGAGCATCCATTGCACCATTGGGATGCCGCCCGCAAACCAGAACGCCTCGGTGACATGCTCCCCACTCGGGTAGATGTTGCCAATATGCGGGATTTTGTGGTTGATTTCATCAAACAGCTCCGGCGGCAGGTCAATGCCCAGCTCACGCGCAACAGCAGGCAGATGAAGGGTTGCATTGGTGGAACCGCCAATGGCGCTGTGCACCACAATGGCGTTTTCAAACGCCTTGCGGGTGAGGATTTGACTGGCGGTAATCCCTCTTTTTGCGAGCATCATCGCCATACGGCCGGCAAGCCGTGCCATGGAAAGAATGTCGCGCATGGTCGCCGGTGCAAGCGCGCTGCCCGGCAGAGCAAGGCCAAGCGCCTCTGCCATGCACTGCATGGTACTGGCCGTGCCCAAAAACTGGCAGGCACCGAGCGACGGACAACCGGTCAGCTTATAATCCCGAACCTCCTGCTCGGTAATGGCATCTTTGCGCTTCTGGCGAAGGGAGATATCCCCCGCCTTGATGGAAGTGGACATATATGGGCCGGGCCGCATGCTGCCGCCTGGAATAAAAATGGTCGGGATGTCCAGCCTTGCTGCTGCTTTCAGGTGTGCGGGGATGGATTTGTCACAGGAAGAGAGCAGCACCATACCGTCCCATGGGTTAACCGAACCATGAATTTCCACCATATCCGCCAGCACTTCACGGGAGGCGAGGATATAGTTCATGCCATTGTGCCCCTGCGCACATCCGTCACAAATATCGGTTGCATGGAATTGCGCCGGACGTCCGCCGGACTCATAAACCCCAATTTTGGCCTGTTCTGCCAACTTGTCAAGGTGTTTGCTTCCGGGGTGGCTGTCTCCGAAAACGTCTTCAATTAAAATCTGCGGTTTTACAATGTCGGACTCATCCCAGTCCATACCGAGCTGCAAGGCGTCAAACTGCGCCCAAAGGCTGCGTTCCGGCGCGCTTTTCTGTTTGTAATCGTCCATTGAGATTCTCCTTTTATTTCCCTGTTGTACCAGTGGTGGCATGCAGTCATCTTGTAGTCCCATTTTACAAAGGTTTCCGGCGAAAGTCAAATGACAACAACATTCTCTTTCTCCATCCTGCTTGAAATAAAAGCGCACTGCTTTTAAATTTTCGTTGAAATGCGGTTTCTGCCATATCTGTGGCAGATACTATAGTGAATACCTGCCCACTTGATAGGCAAGCTATACTGTGCGCGGGACCGAAAAAAAGGCGCGCTCTTCCTCAATACATTTCCCGAAATGTAAGATTTTTTTGCAAAAATTACCTCAATTTTCTTTAGAACCGGTACTATGACATTGCTCAATTTTGTATCTTTACACCATCAAAATACATTATAAAAACTCTTTATGGTTTTTTCTACAAAAAGGAGGAACCCAATATGACAAAAACAGAACGGATTTTGGGTGTGGGCTGGAAAGGGCTCGGGCTTATTTTCACCGGCACTGCGCTGCTCGCTCTCGGGCTCGCATGGTACGCCGACCCTTTGGGTCTGGTCACCGGAGGAATCACCGGCGCCGCCATCGTACTTTCCCAGCTTTCTGAACTGGCATTTGGTTTTGCCGTTCCGCTCGGCGTCATCAACCTTGTACTGAACATTCCTATCTTCGTTTTAAGCGGAGTACAGCAGGGCTTTCGGTTTGTCAAAAAATCCCTCACCGGCATGCTGCTGCTTTCGGTTTGGCTCGGCGTTTTCCAGTGGATTCCCAATCCCCTGCCGATCTCCGACGATCTGCTGCTCGGCGCACTGCTCAGCGGCGTTCCAATGGGCGTCGGGCTTGCGCTCGTCCTGCGGACCGGCGCAACCACCGACGGCACCGATATGCTTGCCGCCTGCCTGCATCGGCTGATTCCCCATTTTTCCATGTCAGTGCTCATTTTTGCCATCGACGCGGTCATCATTGCTACCGGACTGTTTGTCTTTGGCGTTTCACGCACCATTTACGCCGTCATATCGGTCTTTATCTGCTCCAAGCTCATCGACAGCATTTTGGGCGGCGTCAACTTTGCCAAAGCGGTGTTTATCCTCTCGCAGAAAACCGAGGAAATTTCAAAACGGCTCTTTCATTCGGTTGGACGCGGAAACACCGGTATTCCGGTACGTGGAATGTACAGCGGCGAGCAAGGGGAAATGCTTATGGCGGTGGTACGGCCGCGGGAACTTCCCTTGCTGAAACAAGCCGTGCATGACATCGATCCAAATGCCTTTGTCACCGTTTGTTCCGCCCAAGAGGTATTGGGTGAGGGATTTGTCGAACTAAGCGAAGCCGTTCCGGCAAAGCGCAGGAAACAACGGAAAACCAAGCATACCGTTTAACTGCTGCCGATTTACATGTCCAACCGTACTTCCCGTCCACATTTCAAGGCCAAACTTACTTTTGACAGCTGCAAAGGCGTTCCGCTTCGGTTAAAACAGCGGCAATTGACTTTACCAGCAGTTGCACCGTTCGCAAAAAGAAGGCGCCCCATCCAAAGTATGGATGGGGCGCCTTTATTTTGTTGGTATGCACACTGGGGATTTACTGCTGATTTTCATTCTCCGGCTTTGAGTCAGACAAATTCCAGGCGTCTTCGCTTGGAAACGGAGTATCCAATGGCGGAAGGGTATCAATCGGCGGGAACGGAGCGGCCTGGCTCGTCCAACCCTGATTTTCCTGCGCCTTCTTTTTGTTGTGACGTACCACCACAACGATAACAATGATTACCGCAATGACCACCAAAGCGGCAATTCCAATCCAGAGATAGGTGTAAAAAGCACCGTTTGCAAACAGACCGGCAATTCCCGGAACTGCCTTTATTTCGGTAAAATTGAGGTTTTGGACAAAGCTGTCAAACGTCGCTTCATCCGCAGAAGAAATAGAGCCCGTATAAGAACGCAAAGTCACATTGATGTGCTGGCCGTTAACAATGGTAATGTATTGAATAATTGCCGTCTGCTCGTCGTCATTAAGAATCCGCGCGTCAAATTTCATCCATTTCACTTGTGGGTGATCGATTATCTCATAACCGCCGTATTCCACGCCGGCAATCCCGGTAATCGCTTCCATATCGGCATTCATCAATTCGTCGGCAAATTGTTTGTAGGTTTCATCCGAAAAGCTGCGCCAGTCAAAAACTTGTTGATTTTCCCCCATGGTTACAACAATTTCCTGGGCAAAGGTTTCGGATTCAAGCGCGTTGTAATAAATGGAACCCTGTTCAAACATCTGGTTGACCTCATCCTTGGTCAGGCCAATTTCTTCGAAAACAGCGTCACTCTCCGGAGTATTGCGCGTAATGACATACCAGCCATCCGGCGCGGTCAGAGACAGGTACAGTTCCGGAACGGTTACCACATCCGCAGCAAATACCGACAAAACTGCCATCCCTGCAGTCAAAACAACTGCGGCGGCAGACAAAAGCAATTTTTTTAACATTGAATTCACCTCGAATAATACTATACCAAAAGCACAAAGGAAACACAATTACTTTTTTTGAAGTCACATTATTTTCCATACTGAAGGCTAACTGGAGTGCAACTGGACACAGATTGTTCAAAAACAGTTCATTGACTTGAAGCATCTTTCGGGACTATAATGGATTTCGGTTTCCGACCGACCGGTCGGTCGGAAAAACGGATTGGATTTCACTTTGTTCCATTTGTTCCAAAGGAACATAGGTAAACGCGCCCGGATACCATTTTGTTTGTGCGACCGGAGACTGCGTTTCGGTTTGCGAACCGAAACAAGTCTCTTCAGCACTTTGGCGGAGTTATTCCGGCTTTTTGGGGGTTGGTATGGGCCAGAACCTTTGTAGGATTTAAAAAAGATTTAGGCGTCACATGCCTTGACCGCCCAATGCGTCGTCATCCGGCATGGCACAAGCCGGGAGCTTGGCCCATGCCCCAAAGCATGTTTCTGCGGTAATCCTAAAACAATTTGAAATTCCATTGAATTCCGGCGGGCAATTTTGCTGCAAACGGCTGCCCGCTCCCGCTTTTGGTCTTACGGCCAGATTCTCAACCGGCAGATTGGAGTGCGTTATGTTTTCAAGATTCAGTGTCAAAAAACCATTCACCATACTGGTGGCGGTCATCATCATACTGGTGCTGGGGGTTGTTTCCTATACCAACATGACGGTGGATTTAATCCCGAGTTTTAACCTCCCCTATGCGGTAATTTCAACCACCTATGTCGGTGCTTCGCCGGAGGAGGTGGAGCAGAAGCTCACCGCCCCTCTGGAACAGGGAATGGCTTCGATCAACAACATTGAGGAAGTCAGCTCGGTTTCCAGTGAAAATGTCTCGATGGTGATATTAAAATTCAACGAAGAAACCAACATGGATACCGCCATGATTGAAATGCGGGAAAAGCTGGACATGCTGGAGAGCTACCTGCCGGACGGGGTGGGCACGCCGATGATTATGAAGCTCAACCCCGACATGATGCCGATTCTGTCGCTGGCGGTCTCGGTGGAAGGGATGGGTGCGGAGGAAGCCTCCCAGTACATTGAGGACAAGGTGATTCCGGAAATTGAGAGCGTGAACGGCGTAGCGTCGGTCTCTTCCAGCGGGTTGGTCTCCAACCTGGTGGACGTGACCCTGTCACAGGAAAAGCTCGACGCGCTCAACGCCGATATTCAGGCGCACTATAAGAGTGAGGCGGAAACGCAGATCCGTACCAAAGCACGGGAAGAGATCATCAAGCAGATTGACAGCCAGCTGGAAACCCAGCGGCAGGCGGCGCTGAACCAGAAGCTGACCGCTGAAATGGCCGACCAAGCGCTTGCACAGCCGAAACAACAGGCAGTGGAGCAGGTCAACCAGAAATTTGAAGAACAAAAGCAGGCCATGCTGGCGCAGGGTATGACCGCCGAGATGGCGGACGCAGCGCTCGCCCAGCCAAAACAGCAGGCGCTTGCACAGGTGGATGCCGAATTTGAAAAGCAGAAGCAGAACCTGATGCAGCAAAACCTGCCGGAATCTGTGGTAAACAAGCAGATTGAAGCGGCGCGCAAAGAGCTGTACGCCAAGGTGGACTCCCAGGTGGAGCAGATTGTCAAAAGCCAGCTTGCGCAGATGGAAATTCCGGAAATTACCGTTACCGCCGACATGATTTCCGGCATCCTTGCCGGGGAGAACTTCAGTATGCCAGCAGGCACGGTGGATTCTGGCGACGGTATCAGCTACCCGGTTCGAATCGGGGACAAAATCGGGTCGATTGAGGAGCTGCAGAACCTGACTCTGATGGAGATTCCGGACTACAAAAGCGTTCAGCTTGCCGATGTGGCGGATGTTGTCTCCTACAACAACGCGGACACCATGTATTCCCGCGTCAACGGCAACCACGCGGTCATTTTGTCGCTCCAAAAGCAGCCGAACATTTCGACCGCTGAGGTGGCGCACAGCGTGCAGGCCCGGATGGACGAGGTGCACGCGCTCAACCAGGACGTGCGGTTCGACGTGCTGATGGATCAGGGCGAATACGTTGACCTGATGATCAACACCATCATCAGCAACCTGTTGTGGGGCGCGCTGTTTGCGGTGGTCATCCTCTTCATCTTCCTGCGGAAAATCAAACCGACCTTTATTGTCGGCATTTCGATTGTCATCAGCGTCATTGGGGCCTTTGTGCTGATGTATTTCTCCGGCATTACCCTCAATATGATTTCGATGAGCGGCCTCGCGCTGGGTGTCGGCATGCTGGTAGACAACTCGATTGTGGTCATTGAAAACATCTTCCGGTACCGGCGGGAAGGAATGGGCGCTAAGGAAGCGGCCATCAAGGGCGCTAAAGAGGTGTCCGCCGCCATTATCTCCTCCACGCTGACAACGGTCATTGTTTTTGTGCCGATTGTCTTTACCCACGGCATAACCCGCCAGCTCTTTACCGACATGGCGCTTACCATTGCCTACGCGCTGCTCGCGAGCCTTGCGGTTGCACTGACGGTGGTTCCGGCGGCATGCAGCACCATGATGAAGAAGCCGATTGTCTTTAAGCGCAACTTCACCGACAAGCTGGCCGATTTTTATGGAAAGATTCTTGAAAAAACGTTGCGGCACAGCTGGGCGACCATTGTCGTCTGCGTGGTGCTGCTGGGCGCCAGCATTGCGGCGGCCTTCTCCTCCGGCACCGAGCTGTTCCCGTCGATGGACAGCGGAAACATTACCGTTTCGGTGGAAATGCCGGACGATTACAACCAGGACGACACCTTTGCAGCGCTTGACGAGCTTTCCGACACCCTGCTTGAGGTGCAGGAGGTTGACACTGTGGGCATGCTCTACTCCGGCGGCAGCAGCGCCAGCATCATGTCGATGATGGGCGGCGGTGGAACCACCATTTATGTTCAGCTCAAGGACGGCCGCACCCGTTCAACCGACGAGGTGGTGCAGGATATCCGCGACAAGACCGCAGGCAAGCCTTACGCGGTGACGGCGGACGGAAGCAACTCCGATATTTCGGCACTGAGCGGCGGACAGATTGTTTACAATGTTTACGGTCGCGACCTGGACAACTTGAAGGCGGCTGCAAACCAGATTTCCGAACTCATTGCCGGAACTGAGGGAACCACCGATGTGGACAATGGACTGGGCAAAGCCAAGGAGGAAATCCGCATTACGGTAGACAAAGACAAGGCGATTGCCAAAGGGCTGACGGTGGCGCAGGTTTATATGGCGGTAAGCGAAGAGATTGCCGCGGAGCAGGCGGCGACCACCCTGACTGAAAGCAGTCTGTCTTATGAAATTTACGTCAAGGACGAACGCGAGGAACCGATGACCTCGGAAAAGCTTGCGGACATCACCATTGAAAATACAAGCGGAGAAGCGGTACGGCTGGGCGACATTGCAGAGGTTGGCCTGGCGGAAGGGTTTACCTCAATCCAGCATGAGGGGCAGGAGCGCTATGTGAGTGTGACGGCCTCTCTGGAGGCGGGTTACCTTTCCGGCGACGTGAACAGTCAGATCCGGGAAAAAGTTGACGCGGCTGCCCTGCCGGACGGCTGCCGGGTTGAAGTCGGTGGCGAAAGCGAAAGCATTGCGAGCACTTTCAACGACCTTTACCTGATGATTGGGCTGGCGATCCTGTTTATTTACCTGGTCATGGTGGCGCAGTTCCAGTCCCTGCTCTCCCCGTTCATTGTCATGTTTACTATTCCGCTCGCCTTCACCGGCGCTTTCCTTGCGCTGTTTGCGGCGCGGATGCCGGTGAGCGTAGTCTCGCTGATTGGTTTTGTGGTACTGGTGGGTATTGTTGTCAACAACGGCATTGTCTTTGTGGATTACGCGAATCAGCAGCGCGACAAGGGAATGGACACAGTTGAGGCGCTGATCCTGACCGGGAAGCACCGTCTGCGGCCGATTTTGATGACGGCGCTGACGACGATTATTGCGCTTTCCACCACGGTGTTTGACACCAGCGCCGGCGGCGAGCTGATGCGTCCAATGGCGGTGACGACCATTGGCGGCCTGCTCTACTCCACCCTGCTGACCCTGTTCCTGGTTCCGGCGCTTTATAAAATGTTCCACCGGAAAAACAAACCGGTAAAGGCAGAAGAACCGGAAACTCCGGAACTGGACAGTGCAGCCAATTTATCGTAAAGGATGACGAACATGTCAAAACGCGAAGAAATCCTGGATGCGGTTATCGCCTTAAGCGACCACTGCACGGCGCCGACTGAGCTGACAATTTCGGCAATCGCCGAACAGGCCGGCGTTGGAAAAGGGACGGTTTACGAATATTTTTCCTCCAAAGAAGAAATTTTAGCGGAGGCGATTAATCACTTCATTGATTTTTACCTTGGTCAGCTTTCCGGAATGGCCTTTGACGGAACCTTCCGGGAGGGGTTTGACCGGATAATGGAGGAAATCAATACCATTTTCAAAGAGCACCGCAGCTTTTTCCGGGTGGTGTTTGTCTCCGACCAGATTGAAGAATACGACTCAGCGCTTTCCCAACGGATTTTAAGGAAGCGCAACGAACTGATGGAACGGCTGACCGAAATTCTTGCGCGGCTGGTACAGGTGGGCAAGGATGAAGGCATCATCACCGGAGCGCCGGGCAAGCAGGATATGGTGTTTGCGTTTATCTGCATTGCGGCGGCGCTGAGCCACACCGGAGATAACGCCTGCGGGTTCTACCCAGAAAACGGAACGCAGCACATCCTGGACTTTTTCTTTGAGAAGTTCGTCAAGCTGCTTAATTAGGCAAAAATCCCTGCATCCGCCAAAGGGCGATGCAGGGATTTTTTGAATTGGGCGACGGGTGGTTCCACGCGCGTAGCTGGAATAAGCAGATTTAGAGGAGAGACCAATTAAGCACAGGCGGACTTGCAGATGAGAGGTTCTGGAACAGGCGGACCCCAAAAACCAGTTTGGGAGCGCAGACGAACACAGCTGCAACACGGGCTTGCAGACGTGAAGTCCGAAGGCGGATAAAGCCACTTTGGGAAAGGTGAGGCCGAAAAAAATGTTAGCTTGGAGACAGAGCTTTCCAGATATAAAACGGGCTTCCAAAGGGGAGGTTCAAGGACAAGCAGACCTGAGATAAAGTTGTTTACCAAGCGGGCTTATGGACGAGAGGTTCAGGAATAAAACCGGTTTAGGAACGGGGAAAACCGGGGACAATGCCGTTTTTCTTCGGAAGCAGCCGTTGCGAAATCTATGAAAGCATGTGTAAATGGCAAAGAGGCACGGCAAAATCTGCCGCGCCTCTTTCTTGGCTGCAAAGTTTCAGCCGCCGGGACTGTTATAAACCACCGCATCTCCAGATATTTGCAGCGTTAAAGCGAAAGCGGTTTCACATCATTTCGCTTACAGGGTGGTTTTGAGGAATTCCTCGCCGATGATGGTATTGAATTTCTCCTTGATGAACTCGTAGCTGAACTGAGACTGGTATTTCCGCACGCCATGCTGTTGAGCAAGCTCGGCCGAATACTCGGAAAAGGGGATGATGCGGATATCCGAGTAGTTGGAGTTGTAATGGGTAATGGTCGGGATAAAGGTGACGTCCTTAATGGAAACGGTGTTGTTCTCGTATTCCTTTTCATAGGTAATGTCGAGGATACCGCCGCCCATATTGGTGGCCTTTTGCTCGGTGGAGATGAAGTTGCCGAGCGAATAAGCGACGAGCGCCTTGCCGCCGTCCGGCTTCTCCACATACCGGATGGGCTGGAGGACGTGCGGGCCGCTGCCGTAGATAACGTCTGCACCCCAGGAGATGAGTTTATTGACAAAGGCCTCCTGCCCCTGGGTGATTTCGGTGTTGCATTCCTGCTGCCAGTGCATAAAGACACAGACAACGTCGGACTCGGCTTTGGCTGCGGCAATTTGTTTTTGAATCTCGGCCTCAATCTGCGCCTGGGTCTGATTCGGGTCGGCAAGGTTGAGGAGCTTGAGCTCGGAATCCGCCGGTTTGGTGTTGCCGTTTGTATATTCGGTGACGCCAATGTAGCTGAAGGTGATGCCGTTAACCGTGTGCTTTTTGACGGTGTTTAAATCCTCTTCACCGTTATAGGCGCCGGTGAGGACAACCCCCTGATCGGCTTTGTCTTTCCAGAACTGGATGGTTTCCAGTGCGCCGGAGACGCCCTGGTCCAGAATGTGGTTGTTGGCGTGGTTGAACACCTTGACGCCGATATCCACCATATGGTCACCAAGCTCGGTCGGAGTATTAAAAAGCGGCCAGTTGGAGGGCGATTTGGAGGCGACAAGCGGGGTTTCCTGGTTCATGACGCCGAAATCCGCCTGGTCAAAGATAGGAGCCACCTGGGAATAGGTGTAGGAAAAATCATACCCGGTGCCACCCGCCTTTTGCTGGGCGAGCATATAGATTCTGGAATGGATGAGGTTGTCGCCGGTGACCATAACCCGCGCGGTAGTGGGTTCCGGAATTGGAGGTTCTGAGCTACTGTCCTCACTGCTGGAAGAGCCGGACGAGCTGCTGGGAGCCATGGTATCCTCAACCGCAAAATGGTTGGCAATGGCCCAGATGGAAACGCCAAAGGCTACAACAAGCAGAAGCGCCAACAGAGCAATGAATATATTGCGGACCTTGAGTCGTTTTTTCTTTTTATTTTTATAATACGCCACGTTATACCTCCTTAAACGGATGTTTTGTCTATTGTACCATTGGCAGATGGTTTTTGTAAAGTACGGAAGAATTTGGTCGAACCAAAGGGGATATGCGCAGCAAAGTTTTTTGGAGGGCAGCGGAGTCGGAACCGGGCGAGGGTTGGGCGGCATTGAGCCAGGGACATGGTTTGGCTGGACATTGGGCGGAACCAGGCCAGGCAGACGGTTAAACAGTGGAAAGAAACGGCTAATCCGCACACCGAAGATCCTGCAACGAGCGCACGGAACACCGAAGAGAATTCTGGATCTCCCAAAAAACAGATTGCAAAAAGGCGGATTGGAACAACAGCCGGGCCGCGGTTGTTTTGCCCCCATACCCGGTGACAGCCGGACTGCGGCATGGTATAATAACCACATAAGCAAATTCAGGAGCAGAATTTTCCTCTGTCCGCCCCAAATTTACGGCAGGAGCGTTTAAAGATAAAAGGCGCGTTGTACGGCGCCATAACCATTGCTCCGATACGCATGCAATCTTTGGCCAATGCAGGCGGGACAGCGGAGACGGCGGAGCAAAAACAACAGGAGGTTTTCCATGAAGCGTGCCAGCGGAATTTTGATGCACATTTCCTCCCTGCCCTCCCCCTATGGGATTGGGACGTTTGGCAAGGAGGCGTACCGGTTTGTTGACTTTTTGAATCAGGCGGGACAGCGATACTGGCAAATCCTGCCGATTGGGCCAACGAGCTACGGGGACTCCCCCTACCAATCCTATTCGACCTTTGCGGGAAACCCTTATTTTGTTGACCTTGGACTGCTGCGGGAGCAGAAGCTGCTCACGGCACAAGAGCTTTCTCAGCCGGATTGGGGCGGCAACCCGGAGACGGTGGATTTTCCCGCGCTGGAAAAGCACCGGTTTACAGTGCTGCACCGGGCGTTTTCCCGGTTTGACCAGACCCTGCCCGGCTTTTTAAAATTCTGCAAAAAGCAGAGCTGGTGGCTTAGCGACTATGCACTTTACATGGCGCTCAAGGGGCAAAACGGCGGAAAGGCCTGGATGGAATGGGATAAGGGGCTGCGGCTGCGGAAGCCCCCGGCACTGGCGACGGCGCGGGAGCAGCTGCGCAGCGAGTGTTGTTTCTGGGCGTTTGTGCAGTACGAATTTTTTATCCAGTGGAGCAAGCTCAAAAAATACGCGGCCGAAAAAGGGATAAAAATTGTTGGGGACATTCCCATTTATGTGGCACTGGACAGCGCCGACGTATGGGCGAACCGGGAGCTGTTCCAGCTAGACAAGGACGGACGGCCGACCGAAGTCTCCGGCTGCCCGCCGGACGCTTTTTCGGCAACCGGACAGCTTTGGGGAAATCCGCTTTACCGGTGGGACCGCCACAAAAAGGATGGCTACGAATGGTGGATGCGGCGCATCCGGGCGGCAAGCGAACGGTATGATGTGACCCGGATTGACCACTTCCGCGGATTTGACAGCTACTACGCCATCCCCTATGGGGACGAAACGGCAGAAAACGGGCGTTGGCGCAAGGGCCCAGGCTGGGACTTTTTCAAGACGCTCCAGCGCACCCTGGGCGATGTACCGATTATTGCGGAGGATTTGGGCTACTTGACCGATTCGGTGCGCAAGTTGCTTAAAAAGACAGGGTATCCCGGCATGAAGGTGTTACAGTTTGCCTTTGATTCCAGAGAAGAGAGCGACTATCTCCCCCACAACTACAATAAAAACTGTGTGGTTTACACAGGCACCCACGACAACGACACCATTGACGGCTGGTTTAAAAGCATTCCGGAGGAGGATACGGCGTTTTGCAGGGATTACCTGCGGTTAAGTGAGGCCGAAGGGCTACACTGGGGCTTCATCAAAGGGGCATGGGCAAGTGTAGGCGATACCGCCATTGCACAGATGCAGGATTTTTTGAATCTTGATACCGATGCACGGATGAATACCCCTTCCACGGTGGGCTGCAACTGGAAATGGCGGCTTGCCCCCACTGCGCTGGACGCGGCGCTCGCGGAAAAAATACGGCATATCACCAAAATTTATGGGAGGCTTGAAGAGAAATGAGCAGGATCACACCCCGGTTTGAGGAAATCCTTGCGGCACGGCACCACAAAACGCCGGAGGAGGCGGAGGTACACCAGCTTCACGACGCGCTGGCGGCGGCTGTGATGGAGGAAATTGCGCCGGACTGGCAGAGATGCGAGCAGGCGCGGCTGCGGCAGAAAAAAGCCTGCTATTTTTCAGCGGAGTTTTTGGTGGGGCGGGCTATTTACAACAACCTGCTTTGCCTCGGTTTAACCGAGCAGGCGGAGGCGCTGTTTGCAACGCACGGCCGCGCCCTCTCGGAGCTGGAGGAAATTGAGGACGCGGCGCTGGGCAACGGCGGGCTTGGGCGGCTGGCGGCCTGCTACCTGGACAGCGGTGCGGCGCTGGCCCTGTCGCTGGACGGATATGGAATCCGGTACCGGTATGGGCTGTTCCGGCAGAGCTTTGAGGATGGTTTTCAGAAAGAGCAGGCGGACGACTGGTCCCGGTTTGGGGATCCGTGGTCAATCCGGCGGGAGGACGAGGCAGTTGAGGTGGCCTTTAAGGGACAGACGGTGCGCGCTGTGCCCTACGACATGCCTATTCTCGGCTACCGCAACGGATATGTAAGCACCCTGCGGCTCTGGCAGGCTGAACCAGTACAGCCCTTTGATTTTGCGCTCTTCAACGAGCAGAAATACGCCCGGAGCGTACAGCAGAAAAACCGTGCGGAGGATATTTCCCGGGTGCTCTACCCCAACGATGACACCAATGCGGGCAAGCGGCTGCGGCTGAAGCAGCAGTACTTTTTCTGCTGCGCCTCGCTGACCGACCTGCTGCAGAAATATACGGCGGTACACGGAGAGGATTTCTCCAAATTTGCGGAAATGTACGCCATTCAGCTCAACGACACCCACCCGACCATCTCGATTCCAGAGTTTATCCGGCAGCTTGTCGACCTGCACGGAGTTCCCTTTGCAGAGGCGCTCTCGATTGCGCGGGAGACCTTTGCCTACACCAACCACACCATCATGGCGGAAGCGCTGGAGCAGTGGGATGTTTCACTGATGCGCAGCGTGGTGCCGCGGATTGCAGAGATTACAGCGGAAATTGACCGGGTGTTCCGCGCAGAGCTGCGCCAAAAAGGCGTGCCGGAGGAGCAGATTGGGCGGATGGGTATTCTCCGGGACAAACGGGTGCAGATGGCGCATCTCGCCGTTTATGCGAGCCACTGTGTCAACGGCGTGGCGGCAATTCACACCGAAATCCTCAAAAAAGAGACCTTGCAGGACTGGTACCAGCTCTACCCGGAGCGGTTCCAGAACAAGACCAACGGGATTACCCAGCGGCGCTGGTTGGCGCTCTGCAATCCGGAGCTGACCGCGCTGTGCTGCGAACTGCTTGGAAGCGACGCATTCCTCACCGACCTGAGCAAATTACAGCCGCTGGCGGCTTATGCGGACGACGGCGCTGTACTGGAGCGTTTTTTGAAAATCAAGGCGGAGAAAAAGCGCCAGCTCGCGGCGTTTATCCAGAAACGGGAGGGTGTGGCGCTGAACCCAGATGCCATCTTCGACGTGCAGATCAAACGGCTGCACGAGTACAAGCGGCAGCTGCTCAACGCGTTTTCCATTATGGCGATCTACCTTGGAATTAAGGATGGAAGCATACAGGATTTCCACCCGACCACCTTTTTGTTCGGGGCAAAGGCCGCACCCGGTTACTTCCGGGCAAAAGCGGTGATTAAGTACATCAACGAGCTGGCGAAGCTCATTGACAGCGACCCTGACGTAAACGGGCTGATTCGGGTGGTATTTGTGCAGAACTACGACGTTTCCTACGCGGAAAAGCTGGTGGCGGGCACGGATGTTTCGGAGCAGATTTCGACGGCGGGTACCGAAGCCTCCGGCACCGGCAACATGAAGCTGATGCTCAACGGCACCGTCACACTGGGGACGCTGGACGGGGCAAACATTGAAATTGTGGAGGAAGCGGGCGCAGAGAACAATTACATCTTCGGGCTGACGGTGGAGGAGCTTGACACCATACGGGCGAGCTATGATCCAAACGCGCTTTACCAGAACGACCCGCTCATCAGGCGTGTTGTTGACACGCTGGTGGACGGCACCCTGTCCGACGGCGGCACCGGGATGTTCCGGGAATTGTACGGCGCGTTGCTCAAGGGGGCGAGCTGGCACAAACCCGACCACTATTTCCTGCTGGCGGATTTAAAGCCCTACCTTGACGCCAAGCTGCGGGTGAACCGCGATTACGCTGACCGGAAGGCGTTTGCACGCAAAGGCTGGCTCAACCTCTGCCATGCGGGGAAATTCAGCTCCGACCGGGCTGTCCGCGAATATGCGGCGGAAATTTGGGGAATCCAACCGGTGGAATAATCCTTCCCCTTTCCCAAAAATAATAAGGGCCAGTTGGCCTGAACACTCCAAAATAAGCGGTGCAGATTGGTTCTGCGCCGCTTTTTCGGCGGCTTTGGCAGCAGAAACCGCCTGCGCAGACAGACAGGGCAACTTTTTCATCGTATATGACAATTCGTACATGGAGACAAATGGCCGAGGCGCAATGGCGATGTGAAAACGGCATTCATTTCCCCGTTTCACATTTTGGATACAGTGTTAAAGACGGTGGGCGGAGCCGCACGGAATGGAGACGATTCCCCGCTGCGTATAACGCTCCGTGTAAGAAAGCAGGCGGCGGAGATGCAAGAGCAATGCAAAAACGACATTCATTTCCCCGTTTCACATTTTGGATGCAGCGTTAAGACAGTGGGCGGAGCCGCACGGAACGGAGACGATTCCCCATTGCGTATAACGCTCAATGTAAGGAGACAGGCGGCGGAGATGCGGCAACAATGACAGCATTCACACAGAATTGAAGTCCGCCTGCTATGGCGTCCGTTCCCAGCATGTTCACCGGTTTTGCTGCAAGGGCGGATTGATAGAAAAGATAGGCCGGGCGCAGTCCCCAGAATGAAGGCAGTGCTTGGTGCAGACGATTCCTTCCGCACGGAAAGCAGAGGATACGCTGGAATAGAGCATGGCAGATGTTGAAATCCGGTCGGGATTGCGGGGCGAATTTTGGCTATTTTGCCGTTTTTTGCCCCGTTATTTTGTGATATAATGTTGTCAAAAATCTTCTGAACCCCCACCAGTAGGGCATTTTACAGTAATTTGTTACTAACTTGATATTAGTTCAATTTGAAAGCAGGTGTTGAATATGACTTCAACACCTGCTTTTTTTAGTTTTTTATCAGTTCAATTGCTTCCCTTAATTCATCCAATGTCTTGTGAGTGTAGACCCTTTCACCAACATCTTTGGACTTATGACCCATCATCATATCAATGCACTTCTTGTTTGCCCCTGCTGAATCCAGTCTTGACCTGAATGTGTGTCTGCATTCATGGGGTGTATGCTGCATCTTGTGGCCTTCCATGATGGTGTTCCAAAATCCATAATAGGTGGCAGGTGGAATCTTCTTTGCGTTGTAGCTGAACAAATACTTGTTTCCTTCCTTGACACGATTTTCAATTAAGGTTTGTATCTTGGAATGTATGGGAACAATCCTGTCTTTTCCTGCCCTGGTTTTGACACCACCTTGAATGGTCTTTGCTTCCAGGTCAACCTTTTCAGTTTCCAAGGTAAGCAATTCACTAAGTCTGAAACCTGTGTATAAGAAGACAAGAACTGAATCAACCCATTCTTCATCTTTGAATTTCCACAGATTGGTGATTTCATCATCAGTAAATGGTTCTTTGCTTGTTTCAGGAATTGGTTCAGCAGTGGTCAACTGTGCATACCCTTTATTGATAACATCAATTTCAAGGGCAAACTTATCCAGGTGACCAAATAGGTTCTTAATTGCCCATTGTGTAGAATATCCTTTACCACATCCGTCAATAATATCTTGCATGTGAAAGGAGTTGGATTGACCAATGGAAAGACCTATAAGGTTGAAGAATACATTCCAACACCTACACCAAAGCCTGATAAATCAAAGGATGAAGTCACAACCCCACCAACCAACAATTCAACCAGTAACACCACAACAAACAATGATAATTCTTCAATCAGGCATGACAATTCTGAAACCAAGAATGATTATTCAACAGTCAACAACTACTACACCACAGACAGTTCAACCCATACATCCACGACTAAAACAGAAGCACCAAAGCCTTCTGATGAATCAGTGGTGGCAGTTATGGCAACAACATCCCCTTCGCCATCCACTTCTGAACCAGTGACCCAGGATGATGTTAGTGCTGAAAAGGTCAGTGAAGCTGCATCCGCTTTCAAGAATATCAGGATTGAAGCAAATGGTGCTGATTGTGTCTTTGAAATCAATGAAGATGGGTACAACATTTCAATCAATGCAAATGAAAACAGTCAAGCTGCTGCATCAGGTTCAACTTCATCAATGAACTGGTATGAACTGGTCAAAATCTGCTTGTTGGCAGCAATAGCAGTCACTTTGCTATGGAAACCAAGAAAAGTTGAAAAAATTGACCTTATATAATGCTCATATAACGATTTTTTCAGGGGTCTTGGTATATTTGTACCCTTGAAATTGCATGAAAAAGCACCTTCTATCATCATACTGGTAGTTGGTGCTTTTTCAATATATTGTGTTCATATCAATGGTTAAGTACCCCATGTCATACACATCTTTATTTTCAGAAATACATTTGTTGATGATTTCCACAACCTTTTCATCTGAATTATCCATCAGAAGTGGAATGGTTGGAAATGAATCATCAAAGGTTTTTTCATAAAGTTCTAATGCAGTATCAAGTTCTGTCATTTACTTCACCCCTCTCAATAAATTATAGCATCAATTTTCTGATAGTGGTATAATAGTATTGAAAAGTTAATTTCAAAAATGAAAGGGGTTTTGATGAATGTCTGATGACAGAACTGAAAAGAAAGTTGTGAAGGATGATGAATCTAATTCTTCTAAAGCATCAAAGGAACAAATCATTCTTGACACCCCTGAAATAAATGTTGGGAAAATAAGAAACTACTACATCAATGCTGATGGTCACCTGTCTGATGATTAAGGTTCATTGATAACTTGTAAGGGGTAGCATACAAACACCCCTATATGACCTTTATATGAGGTCTGACAGGGGTGTTTGTTATGTAATTAAGAAACGAAAAACACCTTGAACAACTTTCACCTGGTAAGTAGGAGTTGTTCAAGGTGTTTACTCTAAACCTTAAAATCAATTATACCATAATTATCTGAAATATTCAAGTATGACAAGCATTAAGCAGCTTGAAAAGGACAGTAAAAAAGAAGGAATCTGCATTTGATGAAAAAGGCAGATTCCTTGTCACTATCCTGTTACTAATGGGGGTAGTTTTAGGGTGAAATCAGAAGCATAAAAAGTTCAACAAACCCCTTGAACACTGGGTTTTACTATACTGGAAAAATGAACTTCTTTATGATATAATAACGACAAATGATTTTTTATATCACCATTGCCAGATTTCGCGCCTGTTTCAAGACGGGAACGGATGTTCCCCGGCTGAACATTGGCGGAACCGATATGCGTGTCCATTTGAAGCATGCAGGCTGCGCTTTGGCGGCGTTCCGGCCAGCTTAGCTGGTTCCGGCATCCACTGCTGTGCTGTTTTGCCCATTGCAAGGCGATGTTTTGCAGGATATTGCCGGAACAGGCAATGTGTGGTATAATTATATTTTGTGGAAATTTGACGGTTGCTGTGCAGTAGAATGGAAACATGCGGTTTGAACAGCCGCTGAGCTGGGCAGAATGATACCGGGATACTTGGAAACGTAAGGGGATATTCATTTGGTAAGAGAAGATTTACGCAATGTAGCGATTATAGCGCACGTTGACCACGGCAAGACAACGCTGGTGGACGAGCTGCTCAAACAGGGCGGCGTTTACCGCGAGAACCAGGTGGTAGAAGAACGCGTGATGGACAACAACGCACTGGAGCGTGAACGGGGCATCACGATTTTGGCAAAAAATACGGCGGCGCATTACAAAGGGGTTAAAATCAACATCATTGACACGCCGGGGCACGCCGATTTCGGCGGAGAAGTTGAGCGTGTGCTCAAGATGGTAAACGGCGTTATCCTGCTGGTAGACGCAGCCGAGGGCTGCATGCCGCAGACCCGCTTTGTGCTCCAGAAGGCTTTGGAAATGGGGCACCGCATCATCATTGTGGTGAACAAGATCGACCGGCCGGACGCACGGCTGGACGAAGTTGGCGACGAGGTACTGGAACTGCTGCTCGATCTGGACGCCTCGGAGGAGCAGCTTGAAAGCCCGATTATCTTCTGTTCCGGGCGTGCAGGCACCGCTTCCCTTTCCCAGTATGAGCCGGGCAAGGATCTTTCGGTGCTGTTTGAGACGATTCTTGACTACATTCCGGCACCGGAAGGTGATGCAGAGGGCGAGCTTCAGCTTCTGGTCTCCTCGATTGATTACAACGACTATGTGGGCCGAATTGCGATTGGGCGTGTGGAACGCGGGACCATTAAGGTCAACCAGGAGGTTATGGTCTGCAATTACCACAACGACAAGGAGCCGTACAAGAGCCGCGTTCAGGCGATTTACCAGATTGACGGACTCAACCGTATTCCGGTTGAGACTGCTAAGGTGGGCGACATTGTCTGCTTCTCGGGCATCAGCGATATTACGATTGGCGACACCATCACCTCGCTGGCGGCGCCGGAGGCACTGCCGTTTGTTAAAATCAGCGAGCCGACGGTGGAAATGACCTTTTCGGTCAATGACAGCCCGTTTGCGGGCCGCGAAGGTAAATTTGTCACCTCCCGCCAGATCCGCGAGCGTCTTTACAAGGAGCTGTTAAAGGACGTTTCGCTCCGTGTTTCCGACGGGGACACCACCGACAGCTTCAAGGTATGCGGACGCGGCGAGATGCACCTTTCTATCCTGATTGAGACAATGCGGCGCGAGGGGTTTGAATTCTCGGTGAGCACCCCGCGGGTTCTGCTCAAGGAGATTGACGGCAAGACCTACGAACCGACCGAGCGTTTGCTCATCGACGTACCAGAGGAATGCATGGGCTCGGTAATGGAAAAGATGGGCACACGCAAGGCGGAGCTTATCCAAATGCAGCCGCAGGGTTCCCGGATGCGGATTGAGTACATCATTCCGTCCCGCGGGCTGTTTGGCTACCGCAGCGAATTTTTGACCGACACCCGCGGCGAGGGTATCCTCAACGCCGTATTCAACGACTATCAGCCCTATAAGGGCGACATCACCCGGCGCGTGACCGGGTCGCTCATCTCGTTTGAGACCGGCGACGCCGTCACCTACGGCCTGTACAACGCGCAGGAGCGCGGCACCCTGTTTATCGGGGCTGGAACGCCGGTATATGAGGGGATGATCGTTGGCTACTCGCCGAAGCAGGAGGACCTTGCGGTTAATGTCTGCAAAAAGAAACAACTGACCAACACCCGTGCGTCGGGCAGCGACGATGCACTGCGGCTGGTGCCGCCGCGCCGGATGAGCTTAGAGGACTGTCTGGAATTTCTGGCGGAGGACGAGTTGCTGGAGGTTACGCCGAAAAACCTGCGGCTGCGCAAGCGTATTCTCAACAACAGTATGCGGATGAAGGCAAACGCGAAGAAATAAACAAAACGCCCCCGTTCACGGGGGCGTTTTTGGATGATGGACAACCATCTTTTCCGAATAAAGCAAAACCTGGCTGCGGGACTTTCTGTTCCGCAGCCAGGTTTTCATTCTTCCAGCGGAGTGAGATGGGAAAAGTCTGAATCGAACGGAAACATGCCTAAAAAATAGCTGGTTTGAAACAGGATGTAATATTCCACCTTTTTTTCGTCAATGGTACAGTGCACCATCATTCCGCGCAAAGGGGGCTGGACACTCATTAAATCGACGCCATCATATACCCATAAATCAAAGGAAAGCGTATTTCCGGCAGGCGAAAAGGTCTGCGTTCGGTCGTAACTGTGTGAAAGTGTTGGAGTTCCTTTCGTGGCGATACCACTGTCATCTACAATAACATAATCGGTAATTGCAATTTCACCCACCGGTGGTTCGCTGAAAGTTATCGTAATTTGAGAAGGTACGGACAGATTTTGAAGTCCATCATGCAGTTTAGGCAGCGACCAGAAATTGTTCATCAGGTTTAAAAACCAGGTTTTCTCCCTGTCCATTTCCGTTTTTTCATCACCGGAGCGGAGAGAAGCATCATATGGAAGCGGGCAGGTCGTTTCGCCGTCTTCCTCTGTTATCGTTGCCATGACGGTAATTTTGGGGATTTCCGGGTCGAGCTGGCCTTCATAATACTCAACCAGCCGTTCCGGCGGCACTGTTTTTACCTCTGACTCCAATCCACTCACATATTCATTGGGATTAAATGTACTCCCCTCCGATATGTTGTTTGAGCTGCTGGGTTCTGAATTGGGGATGGGGTTCTGGGGTTCTGAGGCCGGTGCAGAACAGGCAGAAATGCAGAGTACCGCAATGAGCAGCAACAGCAGCGCATATTGTTTTTTAACGATTGTCCCGTACCGTTTCATTTGTTATCGCCTCCTACTATCACTATAGGCGCAAACTCTCTGCCGGTCAACGGAAGAATGGCCAAAGAGTGTAGAGAATATTTGTGCAGTTACGCCATATGAATACCGGTATAACTTTAAGAGTGGAATAAAAAGCCCCCGGAATACTATTCCGGGGGCCAGAAGTAATACACGTTTGAGCTGTAAAACGATTGATGTTTACAGCTCAAAATTGTTAAGGCTCCAACGGGGTGAGGTGGGAAAGGTCTTCTCCATAAAAAAGACCTCCTCCATCATAAATGACTTGAAACAAAATGTAATACTCCACCTGTTTTCCGCCAATTTCACATTCTACCACCAAGCCCCGCAGTTCAGGCACGGCAGACAAGCCATGAATTCCGTCATACAACCATAAATCAAATTCCAGTTCCTGTGCTGTTTCAAAGGTATGTATGTAGCCTACACTTTTATATCCCTTTTTCCCCGCTTCGGTGGCAGTTCCGTATTTATTAAATATGCCGTAATCCTTGACAACAATTTCTCCTGTTGGCGGCTGTTCAAATTGAATCTTGAAATGAGCAGGCACCTCCTCCCAATCTTCTGTGTCATGGTAGCCATATCCATCATATAAGACTGGAAGCGACTGGAAATTATTCATCAAATTCACAAACCACGTTTTATCTTGGGCTGTTTCAGTTTCCTCAGTACTCTGGCGGATAGTCCCATCATACGGCAGTGTGTAATCCACCGCACAGTCGTCGCCAAACTGACGAGCTGTGACCTTTATTTTTGGAACTTCCGGATCAAGCTGTTCTTCGTAATGCTCTACCAGGCGGGGTAGGGGTACCGTTTCCCATTCCATTCTCTGTTCCACTTCCGACCAAACGGATTCGCGCATGGCGGCTTCGCGTCTGAAGTGTACCACAACTAAGTAAAAGGTAAGCGAACCGAGGATTACAAAGAGACATGCAAATAGAAAAATCCGTTTTGTTTTCATGGCACTTCCCTCCTACCGACATGTTTTTGACCAATCCTTTCTAGTTTCACTATAGGAGAAAACCATCTGATAGTCAATAGAAGAATGCCTAAAGAACACACAATACATTTGTGCAGTTATACAATATAAAACCGCCCGAATTTTAACAGAGAAAAAAGCCCCCGGAATAGTATTCCGGGAGCCGTCTGAACTGTAAAATAATTGATGTTCACAGCCCAAAATTGTTAAGGCTCCAATGGGGTGAGGTGGGAGAAGTCGGTGTCATCCAAAAATCCAAAATCCATGATATTTTGGTATAGAATATAATATTCTACCGGCTGTCCGTTGTAGCTGCAAACTATGCGCAACCCCAGAAGCGGCGGCGGGTTGCTTGAGGCTCTTCGACTTTCTGGCGTCCATGGCAGAAAAAAGATTTCGTTGTTTTGCGGGGCAAACACCCTGGTATGCTCTTTTAAATTTTTTTCACTCCGAGTTTGCTTTCCTTCTTCATAGTACGTCCCCGCATAACCATACGCACTAAAAACGGAATAGTCTAAAATCGTTACTTCACCATCCGGCATTTTGTCAAAAGTTATTGTAAAAAGGGCTGGAGAAACACCCTGTAATGTGTAGTTTTCACCCCCCAGTTTTGGCAGCGACCAAAAGTTGTTCATCAGGTTTACAAACCAGGTGCGGTTTATCCCTTCTTCCGGCAAAAGCTCCCCGGCCGTAAACGCCGCGTCATAAGGCAGTACATAAGATTCGCCGTCGTGTTCCACTGTAACGGTAATGCGGGGAATTTCCGGGTCGAGTTTTCCCTCGTAGTATTTCACCAGCTTTGGCAGTGGGACAATTACCTCTTTGGGCTTTTGGGTAAGCACCGAAACAGTGACTACAACGGCAAGGCTCAGGATTATGACGGGGGCAATAAAATGTTTTATTTTCATAAACACTCCAATACATTAGGAATTACAGTGGATAATCACCACAGATTAATAATTATAATAATAGAGCGCATCATGTTTAGACCAGTATGGGCAATAAGATATCGTATGCTCCATCAAAGGGCCCACGCCCCATTTTGAAGTGACATAGCGGGATGGACATACTTTGGTTCTTTTATTCAGAGAAGCCGAAGCACTATAAATTTCCGGATTACGCGGTTTGACAATGTTTTCTTTGATATAATAATACCAGTATTTCTCAAGATATTCAACTAATTTCATGCTAATCCTACCATATTTTACAACAATAAGGCATTTTTAATACATCTTACAGGCCATATTAGCCACTCGTTTCCTCAGGATAAAGCAAAACCTGGCTGCGGGGCAAAAAGTCCCGCAGCCAGGTTTTCATTCTTCCAGCGGCGTGAGATGAGAAAGGTCCGGCATGGGAACCAGTTTTTCTTCATAAGTCGTTCGGAATAAGACGTAATATTCCACAGGTTTGCCGTCAAACGTACACTGTATTTGTAACCCTCGCAAGTATGGGCGAGTGCTCCAGAGACTAATTGCGTAATACTTCCAGAGTTCAAACGAAAGCTCTCCGTCTTCTGCCGTAAACGTATGGGTATGGTTCCTGACATAATACATGTTAATTGGGTCATCGGTCTTTTTTTCTGCAAAGCCGTCGGTAACACCGTATTGGAAACT
>JBMNPF010000009.1:0-125432 GCA_050943475.1 Oscillospiraceae bacterium | reverse complement strand
AGGGTCTGACAAGACCTTAGCTTTACTATACCTTTTTTGAGACATCTTTTTTCACCACTACCATTCTTTTTGGAGGTTGACTTTTAATAGTTAATCTTTCTATTACCGAATACGCCCGCGGGCGGTATTTCGTCCACAAAAACCAAACCCGGCAGACGGCGTTCCAATACAGTCTGTCTTTTGTTTTAACTATACACCGTTTTCCCGCCGTATTTCAAGACTTACGCCAATAAAATCCATTCAAAACCCGGTTTCAGGCGTGGAACCGGGCATTTTCATACAAAACGTCAAACCAGGCAGCAGACGCGGCAAAGCTCGGCCCTGTTTATGAATCCCCAGCGTATATGGTTTGAGCGGCGTCCGGCATATCTGTTCCATCCTGCGCGCCTCAGGGGCTGGCGCACGGATAAAATCACGGCCGCAAACAACGAAAACGCTCCCACTACCTCCTGTCAGAAAGTCCCACACACGTTTGTTAGAGCAAAAAGAGCAAAAAGAAAAACGAATGGAACGCTTTCTTTTTGCTCTTTTTGGAATTAAATTTCAACGCATGGGTGCAGCCTGCAAGCACAGGGCTTTTCCGGCCGCCATGCTGTATTCTACTCCGCTTTGGTGCTTTCGGACTGCCGCGGCTGGTCAGCCGCATTTTTGGGCATCAATTTCAAGAAGATAAAACCGGCGACAAAGAGCACAGCGACCGAGAGAACGCCAAGCTCGCTTTTTCCGGTCAGGTGGGTGATACCGCTGACCAAAGCGGTGCCGATGACCGAGGCATACTTGCCGAACATATCAAAAAAGCCAAAGAACTCATTGGAGTTTTCCTTGGGGATAAGCCGCCCGAAATAAGAACGGGACAGGGCCTGAATTCCGCCCTGGAACAATCCGACAGCGACGGCGAGCATCCAGAATTCCCAGGCGCTTTTGAGGAAAAATGCGGCAAACAGGGTGATGCCGAAGTAAGCGACGACCGAGATGCCGAGCATCAGGCGGGTGTTGTACTTCGCCGCAAGCCTGCCGTAAAGGATGGCGCTTGGGAACGCGACAATCTGGGTGACGAGCAGAGCGAGGATAAGCTGGGTGGAATCAATCCCCAGGGCGGCGCCGTAACTGGTCGCCATTTTAATGATGGTATGAACACCGTCAATATAGAAAAAGTAGGCGAGAATAAAGTAAAGCACCGCTTTTTCCCGCACAATTTTGGAAACCGTTTTGCCGAGCCGGTGAAAGGTATCGCGGATGAGATGCGGTTCTTCCTCTTTATAGTAGCGCTGTTTAAAACAGCGGATGAGGGGTATGGTAAAAATGAGCCACCAGACCGCAGTAATCCCAAAGGCAATCTGGGTGGGAAGGTAGCCGGAGAGTCCAATTTTATCCCCAAACAGGATAAGACCAATGCACAACACAAATGGAATGCAGCTCCCAATATAACCCATGGCGTAGCCGAAGGAGGAGACGACGTCCATCCGTTCGTCGGTGGTGACGTCGGTGAGCATGGAGTCGTAAAACACCATGCTGGAATTGAGCCCGATGGAGGCAATAATATAGGTGATTAAGAAAAAGAGCCACGAAACCGAAAGGCCAAGCGCCATTGTAGCGAGAACACCCAGACCAAAAAAGGAAATGAAAAAACGAATTTTGTGCCCTTTGAAGTCTGCAATGGAGCCTAAGAACGGCATAAGCAGCGCCACAACAAGCGAGGCGATGGATTCCCCATAGCCCCAATAAATCATGGCCTGGCTGTTGTCGCCGGCCAGGGTTGCAAAATAAATAGGGATGACGCTGGAGGAAAGCAGAACAAACGCCGAATTACCAACGTCGTACTTTACCCAGTTTTTCTCAAGCTGTGTCATTTTGAAGCGCGCCATACAGCAGCACCGCCTTTTGTAGTTTTTGGGGGTTGCCTGGTCTTTTCAAAACCATTATACTATAGATATTTGGAAGTACAAACAGAATTTTCAAATTTAAAACATTTTTTACGCTGGTTTTACGGAGGTGCTTTATGCCGTCACTCCTCACCCATCACCTGCTGGGCAGGCGGGTATTAACACAAAACGGATGGTCTTATCCAACCGGAAGCGACGAATACGACGCATTCACCATGGGTTGCCAAGGACCGGATCCGTTCTTTTTTACCCCTAAGCTGGATCAGCCAACAAGGTATATCCGCTTTGGGCAGCTTCTGCATTCGGTGCATGTGACCGCCTGCTTCGGCGCTATGCGGCGTTATACGAAACGGCAGTCCGGCAAAGAGCGGAGCATTTTGGAAGCATATCTGACCGGGTACCTTTGCCACTATGTGCTTGACCGCACGGCTCATCCCTACGTATACGCGGTGCAGTACCGTGAATGTGAAAAGCATGGGGCGGCAAAAGACATTGCCCATGTCCACGCGCGGCTGGAAACTGTTATTGATTCCCTGCTCACCGGTCAGTACCAAACCCCGGACCGGCTCATGCCGAACAACCGCGGCGCCTGCATGGCTATCGGCCGGATGTACCGCCAGGTTGCACAGACGGTTTACGGCATCCTCCTTCCGGAGAGCTGTTTCTGGACCGCAATGTGCTGTATGCGTTCCGCGGAATGGCTGCTCAAATCCCGCTACGGCGTGAAACGGGCAGTGCTCACCACCGTGGAGCGGATGTTTCACCGGTACTCCTATTATGAGGCAATGTCCCACTCGCGAGACACCAAGGGCCTTGCAGACCCGCTCAACCAAGCACACAAGGAGTGGCTTTCCCCCGCAGACGGTGCTATACGAAACGAATCTTTTCAGGAGCTGTTCGAAACGGCTGCTGACCTTGCCGGTGAAAAAATAGCTCTGTTTCGCACCGGAGCGCCCGCCGCAGAAATTACAAACGGCATTCAGTTTGACGGCGGACCGGAACAAAACGCCCGATAACGCCGCCACATCAACAAACCATTTACCAAAGGAGCCAACAAAACAACATGGAACATATGAATCACTGCTGTGAATGCGGTACAAAACTCATATTAAAAGAATGCGGCGCAGAGGGGATGGTCCCCTACTGCGAACGCTGCGGGGAATTTCGCTTCCCCATTTTCAGCTGTGCCATCAGCACGGCTGTACTCAATCCCGCAAAGGATAAAATCCTGCTCATCAAACAATACGGGCGCGATTTTTATGTGCTGCTGGCGGGCTACGTCAACAAAGGCGAGTGCGCAGAGCACGCGCTCGTCCGCGAGGTAAGCGAGGAGTCCGGCCTTAAAATCATCGATTACCGGTTGATGAGAACCGCCTACTTTCCCCCCTCCAACACCCTGATGATAAACTTTGTCTCGGTCGCGGAAAGCGAAGACCTTTCCCACATTACTGACGAGCTGGACGAAGCCGCCTGGTTCAGCCTGGACGAGGCAGTGGAAAACATTGTTCCGGATTCGCTTGCGGAACAGTTCCTCAAAAACATTGTCCGGGAACTGCGGGAAAATCCGCATTTGTTCGACGGCCGGACACCGGACTGCACCCTGTAGCAAGGGGATTCTGCCGCCATACAATAGTTATAATATGTAGTACATAGGAATATTGCAGTGCAAACGCCTCAAGCTGATCAAAGCATTGGTTTTGTTCGGTTCGGGAATTGCCGGGCAGGCATTTTGATAGGCCGGTATTCAACGATAAACCATGTCCAGTTCCCATACGGCGGGACAAGCAGTAAATATACTACAAATCACAACACAATTTAGCCCCGGGAAATTCAGCCCGGGGCTTTTTAATTGTGAACAAACATCATCATTTTATGAACTCGCTCCCCCTTTTTTGCCTTGTTTTTCCGGTCTGTCTCTGTTTTTTTCTGCATAATGAGAAAATAGCTGCCCCGCAGGCCTGGTTGTTCATAATTACGACATGAAAACCTTAAGATTTTGATAAGATAATTTCACGGTTCCGCCCAAATCGCATCATACAATTCTCATAAATTGCGGGTATATTAAAGACAGAAACTTGAAAGCGAGGAACTTTTATGGATATGAACTATGGAAACGGCTCCGGGTTCTCCAACCCCGAGAACCAGCCGGATAACGAACAGCGGCCGTACCAGCAATACCAGACTTACGGCGGCTATTACCAGCAACCGCAGTCCCCGGCGGCACAAAACAAGCCGCCTAAAGCGCCAAAGCCCCCTAAAAAACCGCGCAGCGGAAAAATTCATCCTGTGCTTAAGGTCATTGCCGGGCTGGCCGCCTGCCTTGTGATTTCAGCGGGTTCGATCGGCGGATTTGTAGCGATGGTCAATGCAGGCATTGTTTCGCTGAATACACCTTCTTCTCAGAGCGGGAACACAGACAGCGGAAATACGGGCAGCACTGGGAGCAACATCCAGCAGGTTTCTCAGAAAACCGGCGAAGAACTGACACCGCAGGAGGTTGCTGCAAAGGTAACCCCGTCAGTCGTCTGTATTCAAAACTATCAGCGCACCAATTCCAACCAGTTTGGCTTCAGCAGCCAGCAGGGCAGCGAAGAAGAAGCCGGCGAAGGCTCTGGCATCATTATGAGTACAGACGGCTACATCATTACCAACGCCCATGTTGTGGACGGCGCCAGTTCGCTTAAGGTTGTGCTTTACAACGGCGATACCTACGACGCAGAACTCATCGGCACCGACACGGCAACCGATCTTGCACTGATTAAAATCAACGCAGATGGCCTAACCGCCGCCACCTTTGGCAATTCGGACGATTTACAGGTGGGTGACACCATGATCGCTATTGGCAACCCGGGCGGCCTGACCCTCAATTCCAGCGTCACCTTTGGTTATGTCTCGGCGCTCAACCGTTCGATTGAAACCAGCAACGGCAACACCGTCAACTGCATCCAGACCGACGCCGCCATCAACCCGGGCAACTCGGGCGGCGCGCTGGTGAACATTTATGGGCAGGTGGTCGGCATCAACTCCTCCAAGATTGCTGCAACCGGATATGAAGGCCTGGGCTTTGCAATTTCCATCAACGAGGCGCTTCCGGTCATTGAGAGCATTCAAGAATACGGCTACGTAAAGGACCGCCCGGCGGTTGGCATCAGCTACCAGTTTATTGATGAAACCACAGCGGCGTACAACCGTTTGCCGGTTGGTCTTTACGTGGCAAAGGTGACGGCGGAGAACGCCATCCAGGCGGGGCTTGAACGCGGCGATATCATCACCAAAATGGAAGGCATTTCTGTGGATTCAACCAATGTCATAGCCCAAGCGCTCGACGGCAAAAAACCGGGAGACACCATCACTCTTGAGGTTTACAAGGGTTCCACCGGGCAAACCGAAACCATTACGCTGACCCTTTCGGAATACCAGTCCTAAAGGCCAATCCAATTTGATAACCCCTATCCCTTTCTCTCACCATGGGAGCAGGCCGCAGAGCTTTTTGCTGCGGCCTGCTCCTGCGTTTTTCATTGTTTCCAGAACGGCGGCTGAGGAAATAATCCGTAGCATGTGGCTTATGCGTACCCTTTGGAAAATGCCGTTCCGGAGAACATTCGCTTGGCTGTTCTCCCATGACGCTGCAAAGCTGCACGGCGGCGGTTCTTGTTGAAAATGAACCCTCCGTTCTCCGTCGGCCCTGGCAGAAGTCTCTGGTTCTCTCCCATACAGCGATAACCGAAAATCATTCTCCAATAAGGGTGGAAAATCCGATGAGAATATGCTATAATAATTTTGTTAAGATGATGGCTTACATGCATCACCTTTCTTTATTATTGCAGAACCACGGGGCGGGAACGCCTTGTGACAACCAAGCATGAGACGGAGATGGGTTTTTGGCACAGTCCGGCAACAAATTGGGCACCGAACCCATTGGGAAACTTCTGTTCAAACTGGCTGCACCGGCCATTTTGGCGCAGATTATCAACGCATTATACAACATTGTGGACCGCATGTACATTGGCAACATTGAAGGAATTGGCAAAATGGCCCTGACCGGGGTTGGGCTGACCTTTCCCATCATCATCCTCATTGCGGCGTTCGCCATTCTGGTTGGAATGGGCGGCGCACCGCTTGCCGCCATTCACATGGGGGAACACAACAACAAAGCCGCCGAGAAAATTATGGGCAACTGCCTGACCCTGCTCGTTTTTTTCTCACTGGTGCTGACGGTAATCTTTCTTATCTTTAAGCGCCCGCTCCTCTACATGTTTGGGGCAAGCGACAACACCATTGATTATGCGGACGACTACCTGACCATTTATGTAAGCGGTACGCTGTTTGTTCAGCTGGCAATGGGCCTTAACTGCTTTATTACCACCCAGGGGTTTTCCACCATCGGCATGCTCAGCGTCCTCATTGGCGCGGTGCTCAACATTGCGCTAGACCCGCTGTTTATTTTTGGATTTGGAATGGGGGTACAGGGCGCGGCGATTGCGACTGTCATCTCACAGGCCTGTTCCGCCGCCTTTGTCACCGGTTTTCTGCTCAGCCGCAAAAGCATTTTGCGGTTCCGGCTCAAAAACCTGCGGATTGACTTCAAACTCATTGGGCCGGTGCTGGCGCTCGGCCTTTCGCCTTTCATCATGCAGTCGACCGAAAGCCTGGTCAACATCACCCTTAACGCGTCGCTTCAGCACTATGGAGGCGACCTGTACGTCGGTGCAATGACCATTATTGGCAGCGTTATACAGATGATTCTTATGCCAATGCATGGACTTACCCAGGGGGCGCAGCCCATTATCAGCTACAATTTCGGCGCCATGCAATTTCAGCGGGTTAAGCACACTTTCCGCCTGCTGCTCACCTGCTGCCTCATTTTTTCGGTATCCATCTGCCTGTTTGTGGAGTTGTTCCCACAGCTGGTTGTGCAGATTTTTAACAGCGACCCGGAACTCATTGACGTAACCAGCGCCTGCATGCGGATTTATGCGGCCGGGATTTGGGCAATGGGGGCACAGACCGCCTGTCAGCAATCCTTTGTGGCGATTGGCCAGGCCAAGATCTCTATTTTCCTTGCGCTGCTGCGAAAAATTATTCTGCTGATTCCGCTGGCGCTCATTCTACCGTTTTTTATGGGTACCACCGGTGTCTTTATCGCCGAACCGATTGCGGACATTGGCGCGGCGACTACCACCAGCATTATGTTTGTAATCTTTTTCAAACGCTTTCTGCACCGCAAACAAGCAGAGGCTCAGACCACAGCAACAGCTGAACCGGCGTCTGCTGTGCAGTAAGGCTGACACCAACGTGATTTTCAGGAGGAATTTATGGCGAATATTTGGCACGACATCCGCCCGGAACGCATTAAATCCAACGACTTTGTCGGCGTCATTGAAATTGAAAAGGGCAGCAAAAACAAATACGAGCTCGACAAAGAAACCGGCTGCCTGATTCTGGACCGTATTCTCTACACTTCGACCCATTACCCGGCGAACTACGGGTTTATTCCCCGCACCTTTGCCGACGACGGCGACCCGCTCGATATTCTGGTGCTCTGTTCCGAACCGGTGGTGCCGCTCACGCTGGTGCGGTGTTATCCTATCGGCGTTATTTCAATGATCGACGGCGGCCACCGGGATGAAAAAATCATCGCGATCCCCTTTGGCGATCCCACCTACAACGGATACAATGACATCGACGAGCTGCCCCGGCATATCTTTGATGAAATGCGGCATTTCTTCTCGGTTTACAAATCGCTGGAGGGCAAACAGACTGCTGTGGACGAGGTACAGGGCCGTGAGGTTGCGGTATCCATCATTGACGAGGCCATTCAGAATTATAAGGATAAATACGGAAAATAAATCCAAGCGGGGCGGTTTCACAGACATGTGACCGTCCCGTTTTTGGTTTTCAGGCAGGTGTAAACCGCGACGGTCTATCCGCAAACCGTATACGAATCCCCAAAACCAGAAAAACCCCGGCGGAAAAATCCGCCGGGGTTTTTGTATGTAGTTGTTGCTTACTGACCGGTTACGGTACCAGTCGCCGCTTCAAGGATCTTGGAAATGTCGATCATATAACCGCCGTCACCGCTTGCAACCGTTGGGAGCTTGCCGTCCCATTTGGAAATCCATTCCATTGCAAGGGTTTTGTCGGTAATCTGCTCATTTTTCAGGCGGTAAGCCTCTGCTTCTGCGCGGGCCTGCTCCACCTTTTGCTCCGCCTCAACCTTGATGCGGGCCAAGTCCTGCTCTGCTTTCAGCGCATTCTGCTGGGCCGTCTGTTTGGCTTCAATGGCGGCGTTGAACTCTTCGCTGAATTCAAAGCTGATGATGTTGAAGACCTCAATATCCAAACCGTAAGGGGTGAGCTTTTCCGCAAGCGCTTCTTTCATCTGGTCGCCAACCGCCTGACGCTCTGTGATAAGCTCTTCTGCGGTATACTTTGCAGTGACCGATTTTACGCATTCCTGAATTGCAGGGGTTACAATGATGGCCTCAAAGTTGGTGCCGACATTTTTGTAAAGGCTTGCCGAATTCTCCTTGCCAACACGGTAGTTGAGCGCAATGGTGCTGGAAACGGTCTGCAGATCCTTAGATGCGCTGGAGGAATCCACCTCGGTTTTTAAAACACGGTTGTCCATGACAACGACATTGGTGACAAACGGCACCTTCAGGTGCAGCCCTTCCGGGAGGACGCCCTCCTGCACCGAGCCGAGGTTGACCACGACGCCGGTATGGCCTGCCGGTACCACAACCACCGAAAAGGCGCCGAGAGCCACGACCAGCACGGCAATGATAATGCCGATGACGAGCGGCTTTTTCAGTTTAAAATTTCCTTTTTCCATTTTGTTCTCCGTTCTGCCTGACAGGCAATTTTGGTTTGTTGTCTTTTGCGGAGCGATGCGGTTGCGGGAATGAACAGCTGTTTTCCATGACATTCCATTCCCCGCTCGGCCGCCGGGCCTCACATGCGAGGATTTGTAACAGCGATACTGCACGGCTGTACCAAAGAAGCCAAGCTGCAGTATTCGCTCAACAGGGTGCGACCCACCGCCGCAGGACGACGCCCACTTTAAAGGGTTCGCTCTGCAATCGGCACAAAACAGGAACAGCCCTGCAAAAGCTGCCGCCGTGTTTCTGTTTTAAAACAACGGCCTGTTCTGTTGTTTGAGGCTATTATACCATAGGGGAAAGCAAACACCAAACTCCCCCCGAGACCCTGGGGGACTTCCGGGGTCAAAAAAGCAGCGTCCCGGCGAAACCTAATCTCTCGCATGCACCGAATCTCTCGCTTATACTCTCTTATTCTCGTTTTCTCTCGTTTTTGATATTTTTTTGACAATAAGCTGATTGAACGGCAGCACTACTTAAAGTAATTTCACAGAGCCGTCATTATAAAGGACGCTTTCCTTATGGCAACGAAAGTCCTCGTCGGCTCGATGGACAAATACGGTTGCATTGACGCGGCAAACAACTTGGCGCTGGTCTTGGTTGAAAGTTCCAGACCAAAACGGCAGCGTATTAAAATATGAAAAGAAGCAGGTTCATACGCCCGCTGACAGCCAGCCGCAGTCCCAGCCCCAAACGCAGGGGACAGCTGCCATTTCAGTGAAACAGGCCCAGGAAATTGTACTGACTCAAGGTTCCAATTCGACTATGGTCGAATTGGAACTAGACCGGGACAACGGCCGGATGGTCTACGACGGCGAATGCCGTAAGGGGCAAATGGAATATGAGTTCAAGCTCGACGCCCAAATCAAGGCAATCCTGGAATGGGAAGAGGATTTTTGACGACTGATTCACAGATTCTACCCGTTTTACCTTAGCATCTCTTCTGTTTTATGAATTTCATCCCGCTAGAGACTCTAAGCTCAGGAGAGAAAATTCAATGATCAAAAATACCGAACCGCCTATTGACGGTTCGGTATTTTTCATTGGCATGAAGGGCTGCCCAAACTGCCCGAAGGTCCTTCACGAAACAGGAATGTTGAACAAGCCGCCTGCTCTCCTCATTCCGGCTTTTTCCCTTGATGTCCCTGTTTTGACAGCCAGACACTTTTGAATCCTCAATAACCCAGTTCTTCACCCACAAGGATGACCTTGATGCGATCCTTTTTACGCTGCATGGAGGAAACCACATAGCTGCAGCAAATGCGTTTGTCCGACCGGCAGCCGGCGGCGAGGTCAAAATCCTTTCCCTCGGCACAGGACACACATTCGCCGTTATAGCGACAGTAGGTCTCGCAGTTCAAACGAACCGCATTTTCCGGCGCCGCATGCTTTTTCACACGGAGGATGGCCTCATCCAGGTTGGCAACAATTTTGTTGTACCCTACAATCATAATCACCTGCTTTGGGCCAAAAACGATGGCGGCGACCCGGTTGGAATTGCCGTCAACATTGAAAAGTTCGCCGTTTTCGGTAACGGCGTTGGAGGAGCAGATGTAAGCGTCTGCCGAAAAGGCTCTGCGGTAAATGTCGTCAATCTCCTCCTGGGTAATACCAGGGCGGTTGCGATCCAAAAAATTGTATTTCCCACTCTCAAGCAGGGCGGCAACACCGCTTTCGTACATGGTCATGGTGCCGCCGGCGGTGACGGTATCCCCTTCCTGCAGGAGGGATTCCACAATTTGAACCGCTTCTGCCTTATCCCGGGCGTAAAAGGGTTTCATATTGTTCTGTTCAAGGTGTTTCATGGTTTTTTGGATGCGGAGTTCCATTACAGTGTGTTGATGCTGATCCATTCTCCAGTTCCCCTTTCATTGCTGTTTCTTTCAGCATAGCAAATTGGAACGGAATTTGCAATCAACGCAGGGGAAAAAGATGAAAAATATATGAATTCTTCCAAATGGCTTGACTTTTTTTAAAATTAGGATATAATTTTAAATAAGAATTATTCTTAATAAGAAATTATTCAGGTGGTATTATGCAGGAAAGAAACACCGTGCAACGCCAACTGGTTTACCGTGCCGTGCAGGACCTTGCCTGCCATCCGACAGCGGAGGAAGTGTACGGAAAGGTGGTGTCCACCCATCCGTCCATCAGCAAGGGAACGGTTTACCGCAATCTTAACCGGCTTGCAGAAACCGGTATGCTCCGGAAAATCCAGGTTCCAAACAGCGCTGACCGCTATGACCCCGTTGCGACCGAGCATTACCATATCTTTTGCCAGGAGTGCGGCAGATTTGACGATATTGATTACCCCTACCTTCGGGAGCTCAATGGCGAGATTGAACGGGATACCGGGTACCAACTGAATCAGCACGACATTATTTTCAGCGGGCTATGCCCAAACTGCCAGCAAACGTCTCAAACACCAAACGGTGTTTTGATAAAAAATCATGACAAAAAAGGAGAATCACAATGAGCGAGAAATTAAAAGGCACCAAGACCGAAGCAAACCTGATGACCGCATTTGCCGGTGAATCCCAGGCGAGAAACAAATATACATACTACGCTTCCAAAGCGAAAAAAGACGGCTATGAGCAAATTGCAGCGCTCTTCCTTGAAACGGCAAACAACGAAAAAGAGCACGCAAAAATCTGGTTCAAGCTGCTTCACGACGGTATTCCCGACACTGCAGCCAATCTGCTGGATGCTGCCGAGGGCGAAAATTATGAGTGGACCGACATGTACGCCACCTTTGCAAAAGAGGCAAGAGAGGAAGGCTTTGACGACATTGCTTTCCTGTTTGAAGGCGTAGCTAAGATTGAGAAAGAGCATGAGGAGCGTTACCGTGCCCTGCTGAAAAACGTCAAAGAGGGACTTGTCTTCTCCAAAGACGGCGATCAGATTTGGCAGTGCTCCAACTGCGGCCATATTGTCATTGGCAAAAAGGCGCCGGAAGTTTGCCCGGTATGTGCACACCCGCAGGCGTATTTCCAGATTCAGGCGAAAAACTATTAATTGGGGAATTCTCCATAACAAAACTGCCCTTTGGTGCAAACCAAAGGGCAGTTTTTATTGCTATCAAAAATTACAGGGACCAAATTTGCCGGCTCCATCCCGTTCCGGTTCCATATAGGTTTTGCCGCCGCAGGGAGATCATGTATGATCATCCTCCTTCCTTTTTCCGGCACATTTGGGGCAAAGGCCGCTGATTTCAAATTGGTGGCCGGTAATTTCATATCCGGTATTTTCACGCAAGGTATTTTCCATCTGTTCAAAAGGGCAGCCTTCAATGGGCACACTTGCATGGCAGCGTACACAGACCAGCCGATGGCTGTGGTGTTCCCCGCTCAGTTGATAGTATACCACCCCATCCTGATGGACGCTGCGCTGCAGCACCCCGTGTTCACTCATGGTGCCGAGTGCGCGGTAAACCGTTGAAAGATTCGCTCGCTCCGCCGGATCCAGCGCCTCGTAAACCTGTTCGGCAGTGAGAGGGGTATCAGCCCCGCCAAGGATGCGGAGCATTGCCCGGCGGCGCGGTGTTACCTTGAGCCCCGCCTGTTTGAATAGCCTGTCATCCACCACAAAGCCACCTCCTTACAGGAACTGGATTACCATGCCGGACACAACGCCGACAATATAAAGGACCGCCATAATAAGCAGATTTTCACGCATGTTGTGGTTGACCTTAAACAGCACAGCCAGGCCAACCCCAGCGCTGGTGCAAAGCCCCGCAACCGCAGAGCCGAAACTGATGCTTCCGGCAAGATAAAGCTCGGTGAGCAGAACCGACGCGGCACAGTTGGGGATAAACCCAATCAGGCCCGCAACGAGCGGCTGGAACACGCTGCCGGAAAGCAGAAGTGAGGAAAGCCGCTGCTCCCCGATGAGCTCCACCGCAAGGTTGAGCAGAATGAGCACCACAAAAATAAAAAGGAAGATATTGAGGGTATGACGCAGCGCAGACAGTAGAATACCGTGTCCATGACCGCCGCAATGACAGTGTTCATGCTCACACAGCTCGTGAATGCTTTCCCGCGCAGCTTCCGTTTTCGGGCGGAACTTTTTAGCGACGGCGTCCACCAGCAGACCGGCAAGAATGGCAATCCCCACCTTGATGGCGAGCAGGGCGAACATCATGGGGTAGGATTCCGGATGTGCAAGCATAAGGGGCAGGGCTTCATCCGAGGTGGAAAGGAAAACCGCCACCAATGTGCCCACGGTAATCACCCGCCCGGCATAAAGGTTGGATGCCGTGACCGAAAAACCGCACTGCGGCACGCAGCCAAGCAAGGCACCTCCTACCGCGCCGAACCGCCCGGAACCGAGCGCACGTTCGAGCTTGGTTGAGGAGCGGTGCTCAATGTACTCCAGAATCAGGTAGGCGGCAAACAGAAAGGGAAGCATTTTAAGCGAATCCAAAAATGCATCCAACAAGACATCCAGGAATAAATCCCACATTGGGCGGTTCCTCCAAACGCAAATGATTTGCGTTTATTATAGATCAAGCAGGATGGCATTGTCAATCGAAACCGGGCGAATTAGGGCAGCGTTTTTGTCCTGAAAAATCGGAGCAAGGCCTTTACTTTTAAACGACAGGCGGTATAATTAAGGCAAACCACAAGAGGGGGAAAACGCAATGCAAACCATCCAGGCTTGTTTAAAAACCGAGCAAACTCGCCAAGTCATTGACGGATTCGGCGCCTGCGGCGCTTTTCATCAGGGGCACCACATTGAATGCCTCAAGGATACAGTGTTACAGCAGGAGATTATGGATTTATTGTTCTCTGCGGAAAAGGGCATTGGCCTTTCGATTCTGCGGAGCATTGTAGGGGATTCCGGAGAATGGGGAAACGAAATTGACGGGCCTACCCCTTCCATTGAACCGCAAAAAGGGGAATTTGATTTTTCGGGGGATGACCAACTCTGGTTTATGCAGGAGGCAAAAAAACGCGGCTGCAACCGATTTTTCAGCACTGTCTGGAGCCCGCCGGCCTGGATGAAGACCAATGGTTCCGTAGTTGGCGGAACCTTGAAAGCGGCCTGTTACCAGGATTTCGCCGAATATTTGGCCGCTTATGTAAAAGGCTACCGGGAGCACCACGGCATTGAAATTGGGGCCATTTCCCCTGCAAATGAGCCTAATTTTAAAACACCTTATTCCTCCTGTGTTTGGTCCGGGGACCAGTATGCGGATTTCTTAAAAAATTACCTCAAGCCGGAATTTGAACGGCAGAACATTCAGGCGCAGGTGGTGGCCCCGGAGCTGACCGAATACAGCGAAAAGGCGATCAACGGCATGAAAGGGGTTGGCTACGCTTCTCTGTTTGAGGATGACCAGGCAATGGAGGCAGTGGACATTATTGGCACCCATTTTTATGATGATACGGTCATTCAGCCTCTTCGCGAGGATTACCGGCGTGGAAAACCCTTTTGGATGACTGAATTTGCTGAATTTTTACCGAAGTTTGATGATATAGCGGATTTTGGTATGCGCAGCGGACTGGTCATTGCAAAATCCGTTCATGACTTTTTAACCAAGGCTGACGGCAACGCCTACATCTTCTTTTGGGCGTCTCTGGCGCAGACGCAGGTCAAAGGCGGCAACGGCGAGCTGATTTACCTGAACCTGGAGGAAGAATCCTGCATGATTCCAAAGCGGACATATACACTGGGCAATTTCAGCAAATTTGTCCGGCCGGGAGCTGTCCGGCTGGAGCTGGAAGAAAATCCGGCAGAAGGAGTATTCCTTTCCTGTTACCGGAACCAGGATGGAAAAACCGTTCTGGTTGCCATCAACGAGCTTGCGGTAAGCTGCGAGCTGCATTTTCATACAGAGCCTGGAAGGATGGCGGCGCTGACACCGTACCGTACCTCCGAGTCCGAAAGCCTGCAAAAGCTGCCGCCGGTTTCCCCGGATGAAAACGGCGGTTACACCCTGAAGCTCGCCCCGTGCAGCGTAACCAGCTTTGTTGAGTAACGCTGCAAAACAACTGTTTCGATTTTCCGGAGGGCAAGAACAACAAGAGGCCGCAACCAAATGTTGCGGCCTCTTGTTGTTCTTAGACGTTTCCCCATTCAGAGCAAAAACAGAGTCTCCTCTTTCGCTAAAAGGATTTCCCGCCGGGCAGGGACAAACATCGGCCATACCGTTGGGCGTACAGCGTTCTTGCTGAAAGAGAGGTCTTCATGTTACCCCCGCAGATCAATCCGCTTTCATATGCCGCTGCGCCAAAGCTCCCATTAAGTGAGAATGAGAATGGTCACACCATCGTTGAGGCCGACGACCTTGCTTTTAATGCGCGGATGGCGCAGCCCTTTGCGCACCATATCCCGCAAAACGGTTCCGGAGGTACAGCCGTGGATGACCGAAACCTCCTTGATGCTGCCATTGGCCCGGGAGAGGAACTGCTCAATGTGGCGGCGCGCCTCTTCCTTGTGCATGTTGTGAACATCAATTTCCGCCTTGCGGTTGCTGATGTAACGAACCATCCCTATTATTCCCCTTCCCCAATGTAACAAAACCGCGGCCCGGAATAGCCTTCCCGCTCAATCCGTTCGCTCCACATGGAAGCGGGGCGCACCCAAACGCCGCGTTCACCGTACAGGGCGCGGTAAACAACCATATCCTCCAGCGTTTCGCTGTGTTTAGCCAGAGCGAGCACCTCATATTCATTCCCTTTGAAATGGCGGTACCGCCCCAATTTGATGGACTGTTCCATATACATAATTCCTTTCTATCCCTCAAAAAGAGGGCGCTATTCCGTACCGGCAAGAGACTGGCTAAACGTTTCATGCGTTTTTTGCAAACCTTGACGCTCATAAAAAGCATGCGCTCTGGTACGGCGCTGATTGCTGCTCACCTCAAGGTGGATACAGCCCAGACTTTCTGCTGTTTGGCGGGCGGCATCTATAAGCCGTTTCCCAATACCCATGGAACGAAAGCCGTTTTTTACGGCAAGCTCCATGATTTCTGCGACCATTCCCACATGGTGAAGCTGTTCCTCCACCCGCAGATTGAGCACGCCGGCGACCATTCCCGCCGCTTCGCAAACAAAGCAGCAGTAATCCGGGTTGTGCAGCTAACGCTGTAAAATTGCCGCAAAAGGCTGGTATGGGAGAGTCTGCTCCTCCATTTCACAAATCAGGGCATAAATAGCAGGAATATCCGACCGAACGGCCGCCCGTACGATAAAATTTTTCAAAGATACCTCCATTACCGCACAGCTTCACCAACAGCCGAGGATGAAGCCTGCGCCGACGACGCAGGCGCCTGTACGCCTGCCAGATAGGGCAGCTCACGCTTTAAATCCGCACGCACGCTTTTCTGCCAGAAAAATTCGCCGATGAACAGGACCTTATCCACCCAGGTGCCGCGGAACAACGCCCCGAACAGCCGCCTGACCGAATAAACCCGTCTGCTTGCAAAAATAATCTCCCGCTGAAGGTCGTAGGGGCTGATTTTCTGCGGATAGTGCACCACATGCCCGGTGCATTTGGACCAGCGCCGGTGGAGAAGACGATCCTTGTTTGCCTCGTAAACCGGAGTTCCGGGTACAAAATACATTGACTGGATGAGAATACCGTGAATGTTGTGCGCGATGACAAAATCGGCAAGGCGGCGGCCGACGCCGACGGTGTGGTTATCCGCACCGACGATGAACAGCCCGCGCACCCCAAGCCCGTGCCGCTGGATGTTCTCCACCGAGCGGACAATGTCGGCATAGCTGCTCTGTTTATGGTATTCCTCAAACGCTTCGTCCTCCAGGAATTCAATGCCCATTGCCACCTCGATAAAGCCCGCCCGTTTGAGCAGTTCGAGCATTTCATCATCAAAGCCGACCTCGTAACGCGCCTGAACCGTAAAACGGTACCGGATGCCGCTGTCAATGATGGCCTTGAGCACGGCGACCGCCCAATCGCGGTCAGCAAAAAAATTGTCGTCGGTAATCCAGAGCACCTTACTTAAGCGGGGCGGGAAATGGTGCTCGTGAAACGCAATGGCCTGCCGGATGTCTTCCACCACGTTTTCCGGCGAACGGGTGCGCACCTTCCGGCCGAAGTGACGGACCACCGCGCAGTAATCGCAGTTATGGGGGCAGCCCCTTGAGGCATGCACCTGCGGCCAGAGGGTGTTGTGCCCGGCCATTTCGTGGAAGCGGTAGAGGAGGTAGCGGTCCGGAATAATGTCGATGTTTTCCGGCGGCGCGCGGTGCCCAGTGGTAACGGGAACCCCATTCTTCTGGTATGCGACGCCGGGGAAATCAATGGGTTTTTCTTCCCGGACAGCGCGGATGAATTCCAGAATGGATTCCTCCCCCTCCCCCAACAGGACATAGTCGCAGTACTGTACTGCCTCCGGGTAATTCATGGAAGCATGAAGGCCGCCCATAACAACCAGCGCGCTGGAATGCTCCTTCACATAGCGGGCAAGTTCATATCCCCGTTCGGCGCTGAAGGTGAAGATCCCGATGAATACAATGTCAGCATCCAGCACATCCTCCCAGCGGATTTTGGATATGGACTCGCTGTACATGAGGGTATCCTCAACCTCCGGTTTGACCACGGTTGCCAGGGTCAACAGGCCGGTGGAAGGGTTGCGGATGTATTTTTCGTAGGTATACAAATTCCGGAACGCCCGGCGGTAAGGCAGATTGCCGGGCTCGAGAAACCGCACTTTATTGACCTTCATGATTCAAGTCTTCCTTTCAATGAGCGTATGGTGTTCGCTTTGGAAACAGACCGGCCTCTCCGGGGCGCTAGAGGTACAAACAGTACCCATTCCGGCAAAAACAGCGTGTGCGTTATGCCGCAGTTCTGCTCCAAATATTCTTCTTGATCCAATACGTCATACAATTATCGGTCTACCTCTCTTACCGTACCATGCGGATGCTTGAAGGGCAAGACTCCAGACCGGCAGCTTGGACCCTTTGCTCCAAGCAGTTCCTGTAGTTTTATTTCTTTCAGTTTAACCCTTCTCCTTTTTCCTGTCAACGGTAAGGTCGTTCTGTCTTTCCATATTCGGACAGTGTTTGCTTGCAATCCGGCGGCAAAGCGGTTATAATCAATCGTAAAGAATGAAATTTGGAGGAAATTACATGAGCAATCCTGTTGTCACCATAAAAACCAGCGCCGGGAACACCATCCGGGCAGAGCTGTACCCGGACATTGCTCCGAACACCGTTAAAAACTTTATTTCACTGGTGCAGAAAGGCTTTTACAACGGCACCATCTTCCACCGCGTTATTCCCGGTTTTATGATTCAGGGCGGCGACCCGCAGGGCACCGGCATGGGCGGCCCGGATTACCGCATTAAAGGCGAATTTTCCAGAAACGGGTTTGAAAACCCGCTGAAGCATACCACTGGGGTGCTTTCAATGGCGCGTGCCATGCACCCGGACAGCGCTGGCTCTCAGTTTTTCATCATGGCGGCGGACGCACCGCACCTGGACGGCCAGTACGCGGCGTTCGGCAAGGTCATTGAAGGTCTTGACGAGGTGCAGCGGATTGTAAGCGTCAAACGCGACGGCATGGACCGTCCCTACGAGGACCAGACCATGGTTGAGGTTACGGTAGACACCTTCGGCGAGGATTACGGCGAGCCGGAAACCCTGTAACGCCAGCCGGTACGGACATCCTGGAAACAAATGAAATTCAAGCGCAAAATCTGGGCAGAATACCAATGGTATTCTGCCCTGTTTGCATGGGGCAGGCAGTTTAAAACAGAAAGGTTGGAGAATCATGTCAGAACAACTGTTTTATGGGGGAAGCATCCTAACAATGGATCCCACACAGCCGACGCCGGAAGCGGTGCATATAAAAGGCGGCAGGATTGCCGGGATGGGAACCCTTGCCGCTATGCGCGCCCAGGCCGCGCCGGATGCTGTGCGCGTCGAATTGCAGGGCGGCTGCCTGATGCCGGGGTTTATTGACGGGCACAGCCACATCACCCAATTTGCGAACAGTCTGCGTTTTACCCCGCTTTCCGCTGTGAAAAGCTTTGACGAGCTGGCGGAGGCGCTGCGGCGCGGGAGAAAGGAACGGAATTTGCCCGAAGGAAGCTGGCTGGTGGGCTTCGGTTATGATCACAACCAGCTTGAGGAGCACAGGCACCCTACAAGGGAACTGCTCGACCGGATCGCGCCGGACATCCCGGTGCTTGTCAGCCACGCGAGCGGGCATATAGGTGCGGCCAACTCCAAAGCGCTGGAACAAGCGGGTATTACCAAAGATACCCCCGATCCGGACGGAGGAAAGATCGGCCGGGATGAAAACGGGGACCCCAACGGCTACCTGGAGGAGAACGCCTTTATGGCAATGGGGGCGGCAGTTCCGCCCGCGAGTGAAGCGGAGCTGCTTGATTTGCTCGTCCGGGCGCAGAAGGTATATGCCAGTTACGGCATTACCACTGTACAGGACGGGTTGACCAAAGAGCCGGAATTCCGCATGCTTCAAAACGCCGCGGAACAGGGGCGGCTGTTCCTGGACATTGTCGGTTACGCGGACCTGAAAAACGCCCCGGATTTGCTGCGGGAACACCCGGAATACGCAGGCGGTTACCGCAACCGTTTCCGGATGGGTGGTTATAAAATTTTTCTGGACGGCAGCCCACAGGGCCGCACCGCGTGGATGACCAAACCTTATTTGGGAGACGACCCGGACTACCGCGGCTACCCCATTTACAGCGATGAAGCGGTTTCCGCTTTTGTGGAAACCGCAAGGAAGGAGGGGCGGCAGCTTCTCGCCCACTGCAACGGGGATGCAGCGGCGGAACAATTCATTGCCGCCCACCGGGAACACAGCAGCACCCGCAATGTGATGATCCATGCGCAGCTTCTGCGGCGTGACCTGCTGCCCGCCATGAAAGCGGCGGGGATAATGCCCAGCTATTTTGTGGCGCACACCTGGCATTGGGGAGACGCTCATCTCAAAAACTTTGGAAAAGAGCGGGCAGCAACCATCAGCCCGCTGCAAAGCACCATCGACCTGGGAATTCCGTTTACTCTGCACCAGGATACCCCTGTGCTCCCGCCTGACATGATCGACACGCTGTGGTGCGCAGTAAACCGCGTGACGCGGGACGGCGTACCGCTTGACCAGACCGAAGCAGTTTCCGCCTACGATGCCCTCAAAGGCATGACCTTAAACGGTGCTTACCAGTACCTTGAAGAAAGGGAAAAAGGGAGCATCCAGTTGGGGAAACGGGCGGACTTTGCGGTGCTCTCGCAAAACCCGCTCGCCATCCCCAAACGGGAGCTACGCTCCCTAAAGGTACTGGCCACCTACAAGGACGGAAACTGCGTGTTTCAGGCATAGCCGGTCTCCCACAGCTCTGTAAAATAAAAAGCCAAGCGATTGCAGCAAAGCCAGACGAAAAAAGCAGAGCTTTTTCTTCCCGCAGAATATGAGCAAAGCTCCCGGCAGAAGTTCTGCCGGGAGCTTTTCCAGTTTCTTCCCTTATTTTAACCGAAACAGGGGTACGTTTTCATGGAGCAATTCTGTATTGCAGGCCCTGTATGGTGTTTTAACACCATACAGGGCCAGAAGGACACGCATTCCCGCTCGTTTAATAAAGCGCCTGTACCTGCGCCAGGTAATCCTTGAAGCGCTCGACCACACTGTCCGGTGAAAGGATGCGCACCCGGCTGCCAAACTGGAACAGCCAGCCCAAAAACGTGGGGCTGACCGCAACATGCACCCGCACCGAGAAACTGCCGTCCGCCGCTTTTTCCACCGGGACATCCTTACCGAAGCGGTCAAGAACCACACCGATGAGTGAATTGTCAAACCGCAGGCGCACCGCTTCCTCCTCACCGCCGTACATACTGAAGATGCGGGTGGAATATTCCGCGGCGTGAAAGCCCTGGGGCGGCGGAACGCAGGGCTCCTCCAAAAGGGTGATCTCCTCCATTTTGTCAACGCGGAACTGCGCAATCGTCCTATACTTTTCGTAGTAGGCAATCATATAATAATTTTCGTCATCCCACGCGAGAGCATATGGGCTGGCCCGCCGGAACGCACCGCCGTCCCGGTAGACCTTTTTCTTGTCGACATTGTAATCAAAATAGCGGAAGGAGATCTGCCGGCCGGCGCCAATGGCCTGATGCACGGCGTCCACATTGTAATAGACCTTTTCATTCATGGTTTTCACCCGGTTTGCAACCAGCACTTGGCGCTGGATCTGGGTGGCTTCAAAATCGCTCGCAAGTCCTTCAATTTTTTTAATGAGCTGGTTGGACTTCCGTTCGGTAATAAATTTGGAGGAGGCGACGGCATCGGCCAGCAGCTTAAGCTCCGGCAGTTCAAATTCCCGATTCGCCACAAAATAGCTGTGGGTTTTGCCGCGCACACTTTCCACATCCAGACCAAACAGGCGTAAAGCGTCCAGGTCGTCATAGACGGTTTTGCGTTCGGCTGAAATGCCGACCGCCGCCAGGGCTTCAATGATCTGCTGCACCGTCATGCTGTGTTTTTCGTCGGTGCGTTTTTGGAGAATCTGCGCCAAATAGAGCAGTTTGAGCTTTTGATTGGGGGATTTTGCCACCATCTCCGCCGCCTTTCCGCTTTGATTTTACCTGTATTGTAGCACAACCAGCGAACGGGTACAAGGAGAGAACCACGCCGGCGTATTATTTTGAACAAACCAAAAAAACTCTCTTCCTTCAAAAAACGCATTGCATTGACAAGGATGAGCGGCTATAATAAAGGCGTATCAAGCCATCCGGCAGATAACAAACAACCAAACAGTTCAATTAACACAACAAGCACCGTTCCGCGGTGTAAACGGAGGTACAATTTATGCGATTTAAACAGTTTGGAAGCACCGGGCTGAAAGTCTCGGAAATTAGTCTGGGCACATGGGCCTACGGAAACGACTTCTGGGGTGAGGTGGATGACCAGAATTCCATTGACACCATCCATAAAGCGATTGAGCTCGGCGTCAACATCATTGATACCGCGCCGGCTTACGGCGATGGCCACTCGGAAGAAATTGTCGGCAAAGCCATTAAAGGGCACCGCGACGAACTGGTCATTACGACCAAATGCGGCATTCTGCCCCGCCACCCGGACGGAAGCGTCAACAAGTGCCTGAAGCCGGAGAGCCTGCTCAAAGAAATTGACGCCTCGCTTAAGCGCCTTGACATTGACGCGATTGACGTTTACCTGCTCCATTGGCCGGACGTGAACACCCCGCTGGAGGAAACCGCGGAGACGATGGCAAGCATTAAAGCCAGCGGCAAGATCAAGCACTTTGGCGTTTCCAACTTTAACATTGAACAGATTGAAACCATTGAGAAATACATTCCGGTTGAAGTTTTTGAACCGCATTATTCCATGCTGTTCCGTGACAATGTGGACATTATGAAATACTGCGAAGAAAAGGGCAAGGCGGTTATGGTTTACGGTGGCCTTGCTGGCGGCCTGCTGACCGGCAAATTCAAGGAAATTCCGAAATTTGGGGACCATGACAACCGCGCGGGCTTCTACCCCTTCTTCCAGGAGCCGGAATGGTCTAAGGTGCAGGCGTTCCTTGGCAAGCTCCGGGAGATTGCCGACGGTTACGGCCGCCCGCTGTCCCAGCTCGCCATCAATTATCTGGCGCAGAAATCCTACGTCTCCAACGTCATCGTCGGTGCGAAGCGCCCGGATCAGATGGAGGAGAACGCCAAAACGATGGAATGGATGCTTTCAGACGCCGATCTGGAACGCATTGAAAGCTACTACAACCAGTACATCCTCGGTTAAACACAATCCGATAAAGCCGTATCCTGCATCAGCAAGATACGGCTTTTCTTTTTTGTAAAGGCCTTTCGCGCCGCCGTCAGCGGCGATGCGGATTTTATCGAAACCTTTTCGGTGGGTGCTGGCTGTTCTTAAAAAGGCGGGGCGCCCCTCACGCCAACCACCGGCTTTGGGAGCGGAACCGCACCGAGAGGGGGAAACAATCCCTCGTGTGATCCGTTTTCCTTCATCAGACCTGTCTTTTTCAGCGTCTGCAAAGCCCCGTGAAGCCGGATTCAATCATCGTTTCTCAGGCTCTGCTGCCGGCTGAAGTTTGTGCGAGCACCTGACAGAGCAAAGGGTACAGGGCTTAATGCGCGTCACAGCCAGCCGACAGCGCGATCGGGAAGAAGCAATCCGTTGAGGTGGTCGATCTCATGGCAGAGACATTTGGCAAGCTCGCCCTGCCCCACCATCTCCCTGGAATCTCCCTGTTTATCCAAAAACCGCACCCGAACTCGCTGCGGGCGAACGGTTCGCGCCCAGCGCCCCGGAAGGCTGAGACAGCCCTCCACGCAGATTTGGCGGCCGTTAGCTTCTACAATTTCCGGATTGACGAGCTGTTTTAATCCGCCGCCTGTATCGAGGACGATCAGGCGCTGCAAAACGCCGATCTGGTTCGCAGCAAGCCCCACCGCATTGCCGGTGTGGTACATGGTTTGGGCCATATCCGCAAGCAGTTCACGGGTTTTATCGTCCACCTGCTCGACCAGCCGGCATGGCTCGCGCAGAATGGGATTGTTCCAATAACAAAGCTTTCGAAGTGCGATACCACTCACCCCCTGCTGTTCTCGCATGGCTTTTCTCTATCCAAAACCAAATACATCTTTCATATCCCCGCCAGGCGTACAGGCAATTTGAGAGGTTCATCCCAACCGGTTTTTGCGGGATGGACCGTCTGCCTTTCGGCGCCAACAGGGCTGATTCTCTCAGGGTATTTCCTGTTCTCTCCGCGGTGGCTGGATGTTTTTTCACGCCTTTTCCTCCATTCACCTGTTCTGTGGAACGGTATGGTGCACAAATTTTTGAAAACAGCCCTTGTAGGCTTGGAAGTTCGGCTTTTAGGCGCCGGAAATAATGGTACGGCCGCAAAAGGAAAGCCCTTTTTTCTCCATATTATACGAAAATCCGTGCAATGGTTCGTTCTTTCCCGAAAAAGCGGATTCATACTCCAAAAACGGCAATCCATGGATGGGCCAAAAACGTCGGGCCGGTTAAAACTCATACTGTTTTACCTTGGAGCCTGACGCTTACAAAGTGTTGTTCAGAACCGCCTGGACAGCAAATGGGAAACCAATCAAAAAGAAGGCGGATATAAAAATCCGCCTTCTTTTTGATGCAATTCATATAAGCCTATCCCAGCTCTGCACAGCATTGATTCCAAAACTCATACGCAAGCGCCAGCCGGTATATTTTTCTGATTGCCGCCTTTTCCGGTTCTCGCTGACCGCACGGGCGACTCCGCGGGTTCCACCTGTCAGGCCTGATATTCCCAGCCATTGTCGCCCGTATAAACCATGAGCTTGGTCATACCGCCGTCAACGGTCAGGTTCTGCCCATTGATAAAATCGTTCTCCGGATCGCAGAGAAAGAGCACGGCGCGGGCAATATCCTCCGGAGTGCCAACCCGGCCGGATGGATGCTGAAGCCGATCCGCACGGGTGTATTCCGGGATATAGTTTTCTTCATGATAAGCACCGGTGTCAATCCAGCCGGGGCTGATGGAATTGACCCGTACCTTCCCGGAAAGGCTGACCGCAAGCGCGTGGGTGAGGGACAGGATGCCGCCTTTGGCTGCCGAGTAACTTTCGGTGTCCGCCTGGGACATAAATCCGCGGGTAGACGCCAGGTTGACAATCGCCGCATCCTCCCGGAACAGCGGCAGCAAAAGCTGGGTCAACCGGTACGGAGCGGAGACTCCAACCCGAAGGACGTAGTTAAAATCCTCCCAGGTGCAGCCGGACAAAATTCCCCGGCGGCTGAGGCAGGCGTTGTTGATAAGAAAATCCACGCCGCCGCAGACGTCGCCCACCGCCTTGGCAAAGGTTGCAAGGGTTTCTTCCTCCGCAACATCGCCGTAATAAAAAAGGTGCTTGCTGTTTTTGTTGATCACCTTTAACCGCATGAGTGTCTCGCGACCCGCTTCTTCATTGAAATCCATAAACGCGACCGTCGCGCCCTGTTTGGCAAAAGCCTCCGCAATGCACCGGCCAATGCCGCCGGCGCCTCCGGTTACCACACAAACCCTGCCTTCAAACTTCATTTGTCAGCCTCCTTTTCTGTCGCTGCTCCGCCTCCTGTTTGGAATAAATACAACCGCAGTAGTCCTGACGGTAAAGACCATACATCTTGGAAAGCTCAATGGAACGTTTGTAGCCGTTCCGCTTTTTAAAATCCGAAACAAGGTAAGGAACCCCCACCTCCTCGGCGAGCCGCTCTCCGATCTCCAGGAGCTTGTCCGCCCGCTTCATCGGGCTGATCGAGAGGGTGGTGGTAAAATAATCGCACCTCTGCTCCGCGGCAATCCGGGCCGCTTCCCGCAGCCGGAGCTCATAACAGCGGAAGCAGCGTTCGCCGCCCTCCGGGAGCTGCTCCAGCCCCTGGGCGGCCTCATAAAAGCGTTCCGGTTGGTAATTTCCCTCAAGCAGCCGCACCGGGTGCTCCAGCGGCATCTCCCGCAGCAGACGCTTTAACTCCTCCACCCGGTGCCGGTACTCCTCCGGCAGGGTAATGTTTGGATTGTAATAAAACACGGTGATTTCAAAAAATTGGGAGAGGTATTCCAACACGTAGCTGCTGCAGGGTGCGCAGCAGCTGTGCAGCAGCAGAGAGGGAACAGTTCCCTCTGATGAAAGGCGGGCAAGCAGAGTGTCCAGCTCCCGCTGCGCATTGCGGTTCATAACAACTCCCTCCTTGTAACACAGTGGATTTCAGCCGCTGAGAGCGGCAATGCCAAAACGGCTGGCAAATGCCGAACAGCCGATTAACCGTCCTTTCCGCGTCCGTTTCCCGGTGAAACGGCAACCCGGTGGGAAGTGGCTGGGCCTGCGGAGGTTTCACCGCAAAGCCAGCGCCGGTTTTACAAACGCGTTTACCCGACCGGCAGGAAAGGGTAAATGCACAACCCAACGACGCCGGCGCCGAGCATGACATAAATGGGGTTGAGCTTGAACTTGCGCAGGACAAATAATCCCAAAGCAAAAATGCCGACAGCAATCCAGTCCACCTTTTCAACGGCGAAGCTCCAAAGGGTATCCCCGCCCCAAAGGGCAAGAATGAGGATGCCCACGCCGGCCGATGCAATCAGCGAAACGACCGCCGGGCGCAGGCCGCTCAAAGCACCCTGAATCACCGACAGGTTGCGGTACTTGTAGTACAGAAACGCCAGCAACAGAACAATGATACAGGACGGAAGCACACAGCCAATGGTTGCGACCGCCGCACCGCCTACCCCAGCCACACGCATGCCGACAAAGGTCGAGGCATTGATGGCGATTGGCCCCGGCGTCATTTGGGAAATGGTGATGATATCGACAAACTCGGTCATGTTGAGCCAGCCGTGCAGATCAACCACCTGGGTCTGGATGAGCGGCAGCGACGCATAACCGCCGCCAAAACTGAACAACCCGATTTGGAAAAAGCTCCAGAGCAGTTCAAGATAAATCATTTGTCCGCCTCCCCTGTTTTGGATTTCGCCCGTTTTTCGCGGACAATGGTCGCCACAATGCCAATGGCGGCACAGGCGAGGATGACGAAAATAATGTTGACGCCAAAGAAATAAGAAACAACAAAGGCGCCGATCATGATAATGTAGGATACAACGCTTTTTTCCTTGCCCGCATTGATGGCCATTTTGACAACTGCGTCCACAATCACGGCCGCGACGCCCGCCTGCATGCCCTTCATGATCACCGAGACATAGTAATTGTCACGGAATGCCTGGTAGAAAAACGAAATGACGGCAATGATGATAAACGGCGGCAAAATGGTGCCAAACATGCTGACAAACGCCCCCAGCACGCCACCCAGCCGGTAGCCAATCATAATGGAAGCATTGACCGCAATCGGTCCCGGAGCGGATTGCGCCACCGCCACGAGATCCAGCATTTCTTTTTCATCAATCCAGCCGTACTGGTTGACAAATTTTTTCTGCATCAGCGGCACAATGACATAGCCGCCGCCAAAGGTGAATGCGCTTAAGGTAAAGGTAGAAAGAAAGATTTTCCAGTACAGCGCCGGGGTTCTCTTCAAAAAATTCTCCTCCTGTATGTTCCTTGTCTCACCGGTTATTTTTTACGGTAACCGGTGGCAAAGTCCACCATATTTTCAAGCTCGCCGCCCTTTAAAAGCTGTTTCAAATTGCGGGTAAAAATACCGGTGATGAACTCCACCGTTTGTTCCAGATGGAATCCTCCCGCGGCATGCGGGGTAATGACGGCGTTCTTCATCCCCCACAGGCGGTGATCCGCCGGAAGCGGCTCCGGCTCGGTCACATCAAGGCCGACGCCCCAGAGTTTTCCGGCCTCCATTGCGTCGCAGAGCGCCTCAAGGTCGATGGCTGAACCGCGGCCGACGTTCAGGATGACCGCGTCTTCCTTCATCCGGGCAATACGCTCCCGGTTGATGATATGGGTGGTTGCCGGAGTGCCCGGCAGACTCATGGAAATCACGTCCGCACGGGGAAGAAGGTCGTCCAGATCCTCCATGAAATGCATTTCATCGTAGCAGTCCGGTACATCGCCGGGGGTGCGGCGCACGCCAATGGTCGTGGCGCCCATTGCCTTTACCCGTTTGGCAAATTCGGTGCCGATGTTGCCTGCGCCCAGAATAAGCACGGTGGAACCCACCACGGTCTTGACGCTGCCGGCATCGGTCCAATGATGTTCCAGCTGCGCATCGCGGTAGGAATAAAGCTTTTTATAAAGCATGAGCAGCATGCCGAGCAGATGTTCCGAAATGGTAAGGCCATAAGCGCCTGTGGCGTTGGTTAGAAGAGCTCCGTCCGGCAGTACGCCGTCTGCGGTATAGCCGTCGGTTCCGGCGCTGTTGAGCTGAATCCATTTGAGCTTTTTGGTGCCGCGGATGAGATTGGGGGACGGGTTGCCGAAAATGACATCAGCCGCATGCACCTGCTCTTTTGTCACTTCAGAGGCGCCCGCAAAACAGAACTCAAGTTCCGGGAACGCAGCGGAAAGCTGCTCACGCTGCGGTGCATCCATTGGGAAAACGACCAGTACCTTCTTGACTGCTTCCATGATATGTGCTCCTTTGCTGTTTTGACTACTATGTTTTATGGTAAAAAGTTTCCTTTTTATTATAGGCGTTTTCCGGCTTCAAGTCAACGAAACCACATCCGGATAAACCCAAACAAAATGGCAAAAAGCAGCCTGTTCCCAACGGGAGCAGGCTGCTTGCCGGCATTACGATTCATCTGGAACATGGCGAACGAGAAAGCGGTATTCGACCGTTTCGGAACCGAACGTACAAATCAGCCGGATTCCGCGCAGGGTCTGCGGGCTTGAAGCAAGGCCATAGAGCGGATGCCGTTCCACCGGATAGGCCGCCACCCCGTTTTCCAGATTCAGGGCAAACGGTTCATAAAGCGATTGTTGAAACATCACATGGCCTTTGTAACTGCCGCCGCCCTGCAGCATATAATCCACGCATTCGGCGCTGTCCGGAATTTGTTCGGGGAAGCGTATTTCCAGAGCCTCTCCCGTTTTTACGACGACAACATCGGCATAATCCACAGCGGAAACCATACCGGCAAACTGGCTTTGCTCCTCTTCCTGCGCGCGGGCTTCTTCTTTGATTACGGCGCTATAATCAACGGTTTGCTGAGCGGCCGTTATCTCCACCGCCGGTACACCCGGCGCTTTGCTGTATTCGTTCGGACTGCTTTCAGATGATGGACTGCTGACCGGATCACTTCCGGCATTCTGCGTTTCCGGTGCAGAGGCGCAGGCAGACAAGCACAGAAACAGCAACAGGCAGAAAATGAAACAACACTTTTTCATACCATCTTTCCTTTATGCCGCAGATGTAACAACGGTTGGTCTTGTCCGAAAAGCACAAAAAAACGAACCGAGAGTATCGGCCAAAACCAGAGCTTCGCCCGGAAGCGTCGCCCTGCGCTATGCGGACCAACGACCGTGCCACCATCCTGCAAAGCGAGGATGCAGCAATTCCCCCGTTCGCTTCATCTGCCGGCGAACAGGGGAAATCAATACGCTCAGCGGTACTGTTCAATCAGCCCCACATAATTTTGTTTTGGTTTTACGCCGACTTCGGTCGCCAGTGTCTCGCCGTTTTTGATGAATACAATGGTCGGGATGCTCATCACCCCGTATTTTGCCGCAAGGTCTGCATTTTCATCAATATTCACCTTGAAAAATTTGACCTCCGGCTGTTCCTCGGCAAGTTCTGCAAGAACCGGGGCAAGCATTTTGCAGGGGCCGCACCAGTCGGCATAAAAATCGACCACGACCAGGCCCTCCGCCTGTTTGACCGACCTTTCAAAATCCGTTTCTTTCAGCATAGCAACACTCATGCCATAACCTCCTTCATCATACACAGATCTTTTTTAGTATCCTCTGTTCTGCCGCCGTTATGCGCTTGCCTTTCGAGCTTCCGCTTTTTCAATGCGGACGTTTCGGTAGTAAAGCACCGTATCGGCTGCGACCATAATCAAATTGATGATGTAAAGCACCAGCACCACGTCCGGCGAATACAGCAGCTTGTTGATGATACCGGCAATATACCCCACAAGGATGGCATATAAAAACACCACGCTTTTGCTGCCGACCTTCCGGCTGGTATAGGATTTATAAATGGAAATAGGCCAGGAAACGCCAAAACAAAGCAGCATAATAGCTTCAAAAATTTTAAAATCGCCCAACGGCACCACTTCCTTTCACAAAGCATAGTGCAAGGGCTGTTTCCAGCCCGGACACGGACATTTTTGATTTCCCTTTTATTATAGCATTCCAGGCAGATTTTGCAAGAAAGGCAGAGACGATCCTGTAAAAACAACATTGTTGTGATTTGACACCCGCCCGCCAATCGCCTATAATAAAAATGCTATGATGATATCGAGCATCATCCCACTCATCAATCAAAAAAGGATACGATAACAAATGGAAAGCTTTATCTTCTCACTCAACGTCGTCTTCCCCCTCTTTGTCCTCATTTCACTGGGCTATTTTCTCTCCCGCATCAAGCTGGTAAACCCCACCTTTGTCAAAACCGGGAACAATGTCTGTTTTAAGGTGTTTTTGCCGATTTTGCTGTTCATGAACATTTATCAGGCCGATTTTTCCACCACCTTTGACGGGAATTTCATTCTGCTGGTGCTGGGGTTTGTTGCCGCACAGATGGTAATTCTGTTCCTCACGGTTCCGTTTATCATCAAGGAGAACGCCAAGCGGGGCGTCATCATTCAGGCGCTGTTCCGCGGCAATTTCCTTATTTTCGGCGTGCCGATTTGCGAGACTATGTTCGGGGCCGAAGGCGGTGCGCTGGCAGCCATTGTGGCGGCCTTTCTTGTCCCGCTTTACAACCTGCTGGCGGTTGTTGTTCTTGCCATTTTTGACTCTGAGCAAAAGGTGAACATCAAACAAACATTGCTCAACATCATTAAAAACCCGCTGATTATCGGCGCGGTGCTCGGCCTTATCTTCTCCTTTTTCAAAATCCCGCTGCCGGAAGCGGTCTTTTCCCCGCTCAAGCAGCTTGGTTCCATTGCAACGCCGCTCGCACTCACTTTGCTGGGCTGCGACTTCAGCTTCCGCAGCGCATTCCGCAACCTGAAATATGTGCTGACGGTTTCCTTTCTGCGGTTGCTGGTGGTGCCGGCAATCGTCATCAGCATTGTGGTGGCGCTTGGTTACCGTGACGCACAGCTTGCTGTTTTAATGGTTGCATTCGGCGCGCCGGTCGCTGTTTCCAGCTACACCATGGCCTGCAACGCCAACGCAGATGCCGAGCTTGCTGGGCAGCTTGTGGTTGCAAGCTCCCTGTTTTCTATCTTCACCATGTTTGCGCTGGTGTATGTCACCAAAATGCTGGGCTTTATTTAACGGGTTGAACAGGAGGCGCCGCCTATGCCGCTTTGGCTACTCATCCTGATTGCCACGGCCGCCGTCCTCGCCGGCGGTTACCTGTGGCTGATTGCCTCCAAGCCTGCACGGGAGTGGCGGCTCGCCCCGCTGCGGGGCTGGGATTATGCGCACCGCGGGCTTTATACCCGCGATCAGGCGATCCCGGAAAATTCCATGGCGGCTTTTGAGCGCGCTGTATCACACGGATACGGTATTGAACTGGACGTTCAACTGTCGTCCGACGGGCAGGTTGTGGTTTTCCACGACGACCGCCTCATGCGCATGTGTGGTGTAGACAAGCCCGTAGCGGCACTTACCTTTCAGCAGCTGCGCCGCCTTTCCCTAATGGGGACGGACGAACACATCCCGCTGTTTGCAGCGGTGCTCAAATTAGTAGGCGGACGTGTTCCCCTGATTATTGAGCTGAAAATGGGGAAACGCAACGCCGAGCTCTGCCGCAAAACGGCCGATTTGCTCAAAGCCTATGCAGGGCCGTACTGTGTGGAATCCTTTGACCCGCGTATTCTGCGGTGGTTTCGGAAAAACGAAGCTAAAATGGTGCGGGGGCAGCTTTCTGAATCCTTTTCCGGTACAAAAGGAATGCCCTGTATTTTGAAGTTTGCCCTGCGCAATCTGCTGGGCAACTGCATTGCAAAACCTCACTTTATTGCCTACCGGTACGAGGACGCCTCGAACCGCAGTTTCCGGCTGTGCAGAAGGCTGTTTCACCTTTTAACCGTCGCCTGGACGGTGCGTGAACCGGAAAGTGCGGCCTTTGTACGGCGGCATTTTGATTTGATGATTTTTGAACACTTTCTGCCCGAGAGCTTCAATGTTCCATAAAACCGCAGGTTGCTTTTCCTGCGGCTTTTTCTTTTACACCGGTTTTATGTGCAGTATGCTGTCTGGCATTAAAATCTCCTTTGAACACGGTTACACCTCTTAATCAACAAATAGGAAGGAGAAATTCCTGTGAAAAATGTGCTGATTCTTTACCGAAGCAAATCCGGCTACACCAAAAAATATGCCCTTTGGGCGGCAAAAGCTCTGAACGGCGAAGTGCGGGCGCTCGACGATGTTCATGCACAGCAGCTTGCCGGATACGATACCGTTGTCTATGGCGGCGGGATTTACGCCGGGCGGATAAACGGAATGAAAAAACTAAAAAAGCTTCTTCCCGCTTTGGCCGGAAAAAGAGTTTTTCTCTTTGCAGTCGGCCTGTCCGCTATGGATTCAGAACAGGCGCAAAAAATTCGTGCAGGGCAGCTTGGCGCTCCCGCATTTGATGAGACGCCGGCGTTTTATCTTCGCGGAGGACTTGATCCCGCCAAGCTGCACGGTGTTGACCGCCTGCTTATCCGTATGATGGCAAAAAGCCTTGCAGGAGAAGCTAACCCCACGCCGGAGCAGCAGGAGATGCTTTGGGCCGTTCAGCAGTCCGGGGATTATTGCACCGAGGAACAGCTTTTGCCGCTGCTAAAAGCAGTAAAAGGCGGCGCAGAAAACGAATCTCCTCTGCCAACCGTTTCAGGTTCGCCTGTTCTGCCGCATCCGTGAAAAAAGGGATAGGAGGCACAGCAGCCGCGCAGAAAACTGCTTTCATTTTATCCGTGCAAGCCGTTGTTGACATGTCACGCTCATACTCTGCATATACATTAGGGAAACCTGACAGAGGAGTATGGACATGATTCAAGTTGTTTTTATTCTGCTGGTACTTGCCCTGTTATCCACCATGGCCCGGGTACTGTGGATTGTTTTTCCCGCCCTGCACAGCAAAGAGGGGCGGATTTTTTTGCTCGTTTCTTCCCTTGCCATCCTGCTGCCGCTGCTGCTTCCGGCATTGGTTGTCCGTTCGGCGGTTTACAGCTTTTCGGTCATTCTGGCGGGCGGTATTTTGCTGGCGATTGCGGTGGATAATCGGCCCGGAAGCACCGCATTTGAACTTTATCCGGTGGCGCTTGGGTTGGTAGCGCCGCTTGTGATCATCACGGATTTTGTCTCCGAGACGCCGGTGCTGCACCGTAGCTTTTCCAGCCCGGTTGTCGGGCTGCTCATCGGGCTGGGGACTGCCGCTGTCATCACCCTTGTTGAAGCCGCGGTAACCCGAAGCGAACCGCTTGCGCTTTCGACGGCGGAGCTCTGTGCAGCGGCCGGATTTTTTGCCGGGTATCCCGGTGTTTTATGGGCCTTGGGGTTTGGCGTTTTCCTTTGCCTGCTGCACCGGCTGCTGCTCAGACGGTTCCCGGTACTGCGGTACCTGCACTACAACAGCATTCTCGGCTATTGCCTGCTGATTTACCTGTGCGGATACGCCGTTTTTGGAATTTGACCAGAGCCTTGCCCACCCGCGGCGGCCGTGATAAAATAGAGGTAACAAACCGAAAGGATGTATCCTGCCATGACAGCAAATCAACTCAAAGAAAAACTGGAACAGCTCGGCGTATCCCATGCAGCTGTACTCCCGGTGAAACAGATCCCCTTTGACCGCGAGCTGCGCGGAATGTGCGAGGCAAACCGGTGCGGCGCTTACGGAAAAAACTGGATGTGCCCTCCCTACTGCGGGGAGATTGACGAACTGATTGCCCATGCCAAAAGCTACAAGACCGCCGTGGTGTTTCAAAATATTTACCATATATCAGACTCCTTTGACATTGAGGGGATGCAGGAGGCTTCCGGCAACCACCGGGATTTGACCCGCCGCATTTACGCGGACAAGTCCCTGACGCCGGAGGGCTCGCTCATGCTGGGGGCCGGCGGCTGCAATTACTGCAAACGCTGTGCGGCGGCAGACGATAAGCCCTGCCCGTTTCCGGACAAGGCGTTTGCTTCGCTGGAGGCTTACGGGATTTATGTCTCTCAGCTCGCCGAAGCGGCGGGACTAAAATACATCAATGGGCAAAATACCATCACCTATTTCAGTGCAATCCTGTTGAAGGATGAATAAATGGCTTTTCTCCAAGCTCCTCCGCGAACGGCTTTTCCGGCGCGGTGAACGGGAGGGCAAGCCTGCTTCCTTTGCTGTGTAACCGAACGCATAGTGGAAGCAGGCTGAATAAACGGCCGCTATACAGCCGACAATACCGGGGAAACGCAGCTTGATACACAACGCGGCGAAAGCGCTTTTTTTACCGAAAAATCCGCAAAAAAGAGAATTCAACGTATGGTTGAGCGTATATTCAACCTTTGGTTGTGAAAAACCGTTTCAAAACAACCACTGTTCCCTTTCCCTTCTTTTTGTTTGGCCTTAGAATGGGGACATCAAACAAAAAAGGAGTGTTCTTTATGGAAACCACATTGGGCAAACGGATTGCCCTGCTCCGCCGGAAGGCCGGATTTACACAGGACGAGCTCGCAGAAAAACTGGGAGTTTCCGCACAGGCGGTCTCCAAATGGGAAAACGATATTTCCTGCCCGGACATCATGCTGCTCCCCTCTCTTGCCGGGCTGCTGGGCACAACGGTGGACGAGTTGCTGACCGACAAACCCAAACCGGAAGCGGTGCTTGTTCCGGAAGAGAAGCGCAAAAATTTGGATGATATGATGTTCAAAATCATTGTCAACTCAACCGACGGCGATAAGGTGCGAATCAACCTGCCAATGCCATTGGTGCGCATGGGCCTTGAGCTGGGAATGAAGCTCCCGCAGGTTTCTGGCAACACCGGGTTGGGCGACATACTCGGTACCATTGACATCCCGCAAATCCTGGCGATGGTGGAAAAAGGAGTCATTGGAAAGCTGGTTGAAGTGGAAAGCAAAAAGGGCGACGTCGTCGAGATCTCGGTGGAATAAGCCATGCAGATTTATGTAAAGGAAAAAGGCCGTATCGGCATTTGGATTGGCCTGCCGACCCGGTTTATCTGCAATTTACTTGTCAACGGACGAATTGGCCGAAAAATCTTATCCCATATTGATTTTTCCAAAATCCAGCTCTCAAAGGAGGGCATTGAGCGGCTCTGCTCAGAACTTCTGCGGATGAAGAAAAAGTACCCGCGTCTCATCCTGGTCGATGTAGTTACCAGGGATGGCGAGCGCATCCTAGTACGGCTGTAAGTCTGGCGGATAAACCGCACTGTTTGCAATGGACAACAAAAAAACAGGCAGGGATTTCTGCCTGTTTTTTTATTTACACATAAAAAGGCGGAGGAAACGCTTGTTTCCTCCGCCTTTTTCGCTGAAACAACGGGGATGCCGTGGTCTGCTTTAGAAATGTCGGCATACGGTGTCTGTAAAGCATCAACTCATACGGCGTTTTATTTGTGGTATTTTGCGCCCCGGCTGATCATAAACGCGCGGTACACCTGTTCCAGCAGCATAACCCGGGCAAGCTGATGCGGAAAGGTCATGGGGGACATGGAAATGCGCTTTGCACCCGCCGCTTTGACGGCGTCTGAAAGGCCGAACGACCCACCAATGACAAAGGAGACCGTACTGATGCCCGCGGTCATGAAATCCTCCAGCAAGCGGGAAAGCGCAGGAGAGTCCATCTCCCTGCCCTCAATGCAGAGCGGAAGCAGGGTGCTGCCGCTCGCCTTGTGCAGGATGCGCTCCCCTTCTTCCGCAAGAGCCTTTTGAATTTGCGCCTGTGAGGGACTTTCCGACAGGCGGCTTTCCGGCAGCTCAATTATTTGCAGTTTGCAGAAAGCGGACAGGCGTTTTTGATATTCAGCACAGGCGTCCCGCCAATAACGTTCCTTAAGAGAACCGATGCAGATGAGGTTAACCGTCAGCATAAAAGCCTCCTTACAAGGTGACGAACTGGCCTGTGGTGGAGCGCGGAGCAGTCAGCAGGGTAAAATCCCGTTCCAGATGGAAGCCGGCGCCGGTCAAAGCGGCAAGTGAGGTCTCTGCCGCAACCTCCGGGCGGTTGTTTTCTTCACTCAAGTGCCCGAGAACAAAATGCTCGGTCCCGCTCTGCGCCAACGCGACCAGCTCGGCGGCACAGTCGGTATTGCAAAGATGCCCCCGTTCCGAGGCAATCCGGCGCTTGAGGTAGGCCGGGTAACCGCCGTTCCGGAGCATTTCCCTGTCGTAATTGGACTCAAGCATGACAAGCTGGCAGCCGGTCAAGGCGCTGTGGACCTCCGGTGTGACAACACCAAGGTCGGTGCAGACAGCAAGCTGTTTGCCGTCCGGTGTGGTGATGCGGTAACCTAAACTATGTACGCTGTCATGACTGGTGGTAAAGGCGCGGATTTCCATCCCCGCCGCCTCTACGGTTTTGCGGTTGATTTCGTAGAGCTTGGTGTGAGGGCAGACCGCGTCTTTTTCAATGAGCTCCACAAGGGTTTCACGGGAGCCGTAGACCGGTACATCCAGCCGTTCGGTGAGCTTCAGCAGCCCTTTAATGTGATCCGAATGTTCATGGGTAATGAAAATGGCGCGGATGTTCCGTATATCTTCAATTCCGCCCAGCCCAAGCGCGCCCTGGAAGATGCGCGGCCCAATGCCCGCGTCAATTAATATGCCGGCGGATTCGGTGCCGACGTAGGTGGAATTGCCCTTGCTGGAACTGGCCAGCGGCAGCAGCCGTATCATGGTAAACCTCCAAAAATTCAAAAGAAAAACAGGGCAGGTTTCCCAGCCCCGCGTGTATTCTGCCAAGCAGACAACCCGTTACAGCGCCTGTGCAACAACGGTGTCCGGAATTGTAATTTTTTTAATCTTTGCGCCCAGATTACGCAACTTTACCTCAATTTCCTCGTATCCGCGCTCAACATACTGAATATCCTCAATTTCAGAGGTCCCTTCCGCTGCCAAAGCCGCAATAATCATTGCGGCGCCTGCGCGCAAATCAGTCGCACGAACTGGGGCGGCAATTAATTTGCCGGCACCCTCAATAATGGCAACACGGCCGTCCACCGAAATATCGGCGCCCATGCGGGTGAGCTCATCCACATAGCGGAAGCGGTTTTCCCAAACCCCTTCGGTGACAATGCTGGTTCCCTCCGCCAGGGTGAGCAGCGCCGTAATTTGAGGCTGCATATCGGTGGGGAAACCGGGGTGCGGCATGGTTTTTACATTGGACTTGAGGATGGGTCCGTTGCAGGTTACACGAAGGCTGTCGTCATATTCGGTGACCTCCACCCCCATTTTGCGGAGCCGTGCGGTGATGGACTCCAAATGTTTGGGGATGACGTTTTTCACCATGACGTCGCCTTTGGTTGCGGCGGCGGCAATCATATAGGTACCGGCCTCAATCTGGTCCGGGATAATGGCATAGGTGGTGCCGTGGAGCGACTCCACGCCATGGATTTTAATGGTATCGGTTCCGGCGCCCATAATGTCCGCGCCCATAGAGTTCAAAAAGTTGGCAAGGTCAACAATATGCGGTTCCTTTGCCGCATTTTCAATGACGGTAAGGCCCTGCGACTTGACGGCGGCAAGCATGACGTTGATGGTAGCGCCGACGGTAACCATGTCAAAATACACCTGCGCACCGGTGAGCTGATCCGCCGAGACGTTGATCATGCCGTTTTCCAGCGACCAGTCCGCGCCGAGCGCCTTAAAGCCTTTTAAATGCTGGTCAATGGGGCGGACGCCAAAATCGCAGCCGCCGGGCATGGACACATTGGCCTGTTTAAAACGGCCAAGCAATGCGCCGAGCAGATAATAAGACGCACGGATATGCCGCGCAAGCTCATATGGCACCACGGTCGAACGCAGGCGGGTACAATCAATGCGGATGGTATTTTTATTGAGTAGCCGAACTTCAGCGCCCATTTCGTGCAGAATTTTTGTAATGATGGAAACATCGCTGATATTGGGAACATTTTCAATGATGCAGGGTTCATCGGCCAGAATTGCGGCCGGAATAATTGCCACAGCGGCATTTTTCGCACCGCTGATGGAAACCTCGCCCTTCAGTTTAACGCCGCCGGTTACCACATACTTCTCCAATGCGGACAACTCCTTTATTGCACCTGTTGCACGGTGCTCCAATTTATACAAAGCCGCCTGTACAGCGGCGCATCTGTCATGATATAGACCTTATTGATTATACCACATCCGCCGCTGAAAGAAAAGGTTTTTTTAAACTGTTCTTATCTTGTACGCTTTGCCATTTTTCATTCACAAAAAGCCCCCCTTTTTCCGGAATTTTACTCCTGCAAATAAAGGCGCTGCCAAACGGCAAAAAAACGCCCCGGCAGATGTTTCCTGCCGGGGCAAAATAATTTTTATAAAACGAAAAGTTTAAGAAGCACTGTACGGCACAATCTGCACCGACTCAACAATGACCTGTTCCAGCGGTTTTCCTTCATTTCCGCCGGAGGTTTCCACCGAAGCAATGGCGTGGACAACATCCATGCCGTCAATAACCTGGCCGAAAACGGTATGCGCACCGTCAAGCAACGGGTTTCCGCCCACCTTGGCGTACAGGTCTTTTACGCTCTGGTCAAAATGCTCGCGCCCATATCCACGCTGATTTTTGTTGTAGTCAATAATAGTGTCAAAGAATTCATTGCTGATTTCGGTCGAACTGCCCTCGTTGATAAAAAACTGGCTGCCGTTGGTGTTTGGACCGGCGTTTGCCATTGAGACCGCACCGACATAATTGTAAAGGTTTGCGCTGAATTCATCCTCAAACTGGCCGCCGTCTGCACTCCTGCCCCCGGTTCCATCCCCGCGCGGGTCGCCGCTCTGGATCATAAAATCCTTGATGATGCGGTGAACGGTCAGGTTGTCATAATACCCCTGTTTTGCAAGGGTGATAAAATTCTCCACGGTTTTCGGCGCTTCTTCCGGAAAAAAACGGATGGTAATGGTTCCGTAGTTCTGAACGGTAATGACTGCAACCTCTTCCCCCTCCTCCGGGAGGATTACCGTGCCGTCCTGGTTGTACTGAAGCGCTTCCGGTTTTACCTCTTCGGTACAGCCCGAAAGCGGCATCGCCATGATTCCAAGGGCAGCTGCAAACACAAAAATTCGTTTTAAAAGTTTCATTGTTCCACCTCAATGGTTCATTTGCCCTGTAACAGGGCAGAATCTTCAACTTTATTTATTATAGGGAGTTTTTGGGGGTTCATCAAGGGTTATTGGCAAGAAAAATAATAAATTTCTGTGAAATTTTAAAAAAAGCGCAATTTGGTCTTTACAAACTGCACTTTTTTCGCTATAATAATTAAGCATTCACACGGACGATTAGCTCAGCTGGTAGAGTACCTGCTTGACGTGCAGGGTGTCGGGGATTCGAGTTCCTCATCGTCCACCACAAACCGCGTACCATAAGGTACGCGGTTTTTATTTTTGCGAGACACAGAACACTCAGCTCGCCGTTTTCTCCTTTACAAAGAAATGTTCGATCCAAAAACCCCCGGATTTCAAAGCGTTGTTTTCAGAAACTTTTTCGGTGCGGCTATAAGCCATCTCGAAAAAAGTTTTCTTATCTCAACGCCCCGTTGTCCGGGGGGTTATTTTCAAGCGGCTCTTCCGGCCGTCTGCAAAAAGGCTTCATAGCTTTGTTCAAAATCCGCACCATCTCCTCGGCGGCTGTTTGCCGCAAGATAAGCGTCAAACAAGCTGCTTTCGGAAAGATCAAAGCACTCGTCCATCAAGGTATAAAGAAATTTGGCCTTAAGGTACAGCGGCTCACAGTCGGTTTGAACCAGACGCGCTTGTGTAACCGAAGGATACGCCGCAAGATTTTCAAACACAGTGGCGACATCTTCGTAATAGTCGGTCATGCCGTACTCATAGGAAAAAACCGAGGAAGCGCCGGCGTCCCATTCATCGCCGTATTCATAGCCTGCATTCAGCCGTTCCCAGGTTTCCCTCAGTTCATCCATGCCGTAGTGGTATTCCAACGCGTCGTGGAAAGCGTGGCCGAGTTCATGGGCAATGGTTTCAACCGTAATTCCGTTGGTCGCCGCGGGGTTCCAGGTATCCCGCGGGGCAAAAATGGTGATGCGGATGTGCCCGTTGCTGTAGCTGGTTTCCCCCAGGCTGTCGCTGTCACGATCCAGAAAGGTGATGGAAAAATCATAGTTGCGGCGCCACAGGCTTTTCAAAAAGCCGTCAATGACCGGCTTGGAGTACAGTTCCAGCGTCCGGTCAACAACCGCACAATTTTCCGGGCCGTTTTCATCCGAAAGAAGGCGGTCGGGATCCTTAATGGTGATGCCGTATTTGCCCTCCAGCGCCTCCACGGTAAGCGCTTCCCCGGCGAAGCTGCCTGAAACCGAGGAGGATTGAGAACGGGAGGACGAGACCGAACCTCCGCCCAGCTCCTGCTCCCAACGGCTGAACACATCCCGGATTTGCGAAGGGGATACGCACCCGCTCAACAGGATCCCAATGCTGCAAACCGCCGCAGCAAACGCCAGCACACGCTTTTTCATCCAATTTCCTCCGTTTCATGCTCTCTTTTCTTATACTATGACAAAAGCGGGTGGATGTCAATTCCCCGGGCAGCGACAGGACGTCCGCAAAATTTTTGCGGGATGGTGTTTTTTGCCGGCATGCCCGCATATAGTTGAACAGGTGATGTATATGAAAAAGCCACTGAAACAACTCATTGCACCAGTCTCCAGCATTGTATTTGCCTGTCTCATTGTCGCAGTATTTACCACAATTGGGGTGCTCCAGCAGGCAGCGACCACCTCGGCAGGGGAACGCCAGCTCCCCATTTACTGTGTTCAGACCGAGAAAAAGGAAATTGCCCTGACCTTTGACGCTGCCTGGGGCAATTCTGACACCGACGAGCTGCTCACCCTGTTAGAAGAAAACGGAGCAAAGGCCACCTTTTTCTGCACCGGTGAGTGGGTAGACAACTACCCGGATGACGTCAAGCGGCTGTTTGACGCCGGGCATGAAATCCAGAACCATTCCGACAAGCATCCGCACCCGAACGAACTTTCCTTTGAAGCGCTGATTACCGACACTCAGGCTTGTGATGAAAAAATCCATGCCATTACCGGGGTTTATCCCACCCTGTACCGTTCCCCTTACGGTGAGTACAACGACAAGGTGATCCAGACCATGAAAAGCGTTGGAAAACGGGTCATTCAATGGGATGTGGACAGCATTGACTGGAAGGACCCCAGCCCGGAGGAGATGGTAAACCGCGTACTCTCCAAGGTGGGCAACGGATCCATCCTGCTCTTCCACAACGACGCTGAGAACACCCCGGAGGCGCTGCGCAAGCTGCTGCCGGAGCTCAAGGCGCAGGGCTATGAAATTAAAACGGTGAGCGAAATCCTGCTGCCAGGGCGGTTCGACCTCAACAACGAGGGACGGATGATCCCTGTGACGGACAGCGGAAATTCTGCGGATACCGCTTCCGAGCCGGCGCCGGACACAGAACAGAACGGCGGCGCAATGGGCCTTGCCGACATTTTGGCGCAGGGGATAGAGCGTCTCCGTCAACAAACTGAAAATGCTGCATAATCAAAACCGGGTACCGCCTTAATGGCTGTGCCCGGTTTCTTTCTCCGAGTCACCCAGTTCCCAATTTATGCAGGCGGACGTTTGTGGTTTGCGATATTTTAGCATTGGTTTGATGCAGTGCCCACAATTGATTTTGGCATATCCACGTCCCCACTTGCTATAATGCTGACGAAAAAATTTGCAATTTGAACAGGTGTTCATTTCTTTCCTCTTTCAAAGCTGAATATGACGTATTGTCATATAAATTGTATGACAATTCGTCATAATAGTCAATAGAGAGGAGGGCTTATGAAAAACATTAAGCGCATTCGTTTGGAGCATAATCTAACGCAAATTTATTTACAGATGCAGACCGGGATTGAACAGAGCCTGCTTTCAAAATACGAAACCGGAGAACGGATACCAACAACCGAAAACCTGATGATACTGGCGGATTTTTACCATACCAGTCTGGACTTTTTAATGGATCGAACCGACGAGGTGCAGCCTTATCCGGAAAAGCGGCGCTAACTGTTCTGGTAATCCCCGGCACTTTTGGAACACCGACACCATATAAGAAAGAACCGGGTACCGCCTTAATGGCTGTGCCCGGTTTCTTTCTCCGAGTCACCCGGTTCCCAATTCATACAGGCGGACGTTTGCGGCTTACGCGGCTTCAAGCGGGGGTATACGCAGTGCCCACAATTGACGGTTGCATAAAATCCGCTGTCTCTCGCTATATGGTGTTGCCTGAAATGACTGCAATTTGAACAGGTATTCATGGATAGTCCTTCCTTTCATTTTAAAAGATCAAATATGAGCTTGCTACCAATAAGTTCGCACATAAACGGCATTCTGTCGTCGATTTACTATCGAATGAATGTAGGAAAATTTTTTATACGTTGTTGTCTCTTACGCAAATTATGCTATACTAAAAGTATATAAACTGGAAAGGATGACCAAAATGACCCAACCGACCAACATTGCCTTTTACCGCAGTTTGGAATACGCCCAAGCGGATGGCATAACCCTGACACTTGACCTATACGTTCCCGAACGGGCCGACCGCAAAGCGCCGCTTTACATTTGGGTTTACGGTGCCGCATGGCTCAACCGCCGGATGTTCTACTACGGCGCGCCCGCTATGGGGGTGCTTCAGCACGGCTTTGCCGTTGCCAAAATTGATTACCGCATGAGCGGCGAGGCAAAATTCCCGGCGCAGATCATTGACGTTAAAACCGCCATTCGGTTCTTACGCAGCCACGCGGAAGAATTTGGGCTTGACCCGGAGCGGTTTATCATCAGCGGGGAGTCAAGCGGCGGGCACCTTTCCTCGCTGGCGGCGCTGACCCCTGGCGTTCCGGAATTTGAGGGGCCGCTTTACCCCGGCGTTTCCAGCGCGGTACAGGCAGCGGTTCTAGTCTACGCTCCCAGCGATTTAATCACCATGCATGAACAGACCGATTTTTCCATGCCCGGCACCTCAGACCACAACGCCCCGGATTCGCCGGAATCCCTGCTCATCGGCGGCCCGGTACAGGAATGCCGGGAACGTGCGCTGTGGGCAAGCCCGGTGAGTTATGTCAAAGGCAACCGGAGCATCCCGCCGTTTTTGATGTTCCACGGTACAGCGGACAATACCGTCCCCTGCGGCCAAAGCGCTGAACTGTATGCACTTTTAAAGGCGGAGGGAGCAGATGCTGCTTATTATCCAATGGAGGGTCGTGTTCACTCCTTTGATTTTCTGCCGGAGGCGGAACCAATCATCATTGAATTTTTAAAACAAAAACTATAAAACAAAGGGCGCTTAACAGCGCCCTTTGTTTTTTTGCAAACAGGTATTGACAAGAACTTTGGTGGTATGCTATACTACAGACATACAGTTAGTTAAAGCTAACTAGCTTGACGTCACATTTCTTTCATTGCATCACCGAATGCACGGCGGCATGGCTGCTGCGCGACACCTCCTTTGCCAGCGCATCAGCCGTTGTTTGCCGAACGCTGCTGCCGGATCCAGACGGCTTAAACCTGCCAGCCACCATTTAGCGGTTCTCTCCATCCCCCACAGTTCTCAAACGGTTTCTTGCTGATTCTCCTGTTTTCTGTGTCACATAACACCGCTAAATCTTGTATAAATGAAAGCGCCGGGACCTCTCCTCCCCGGCGCTTTTGTTTTGTTATTCTGCCACAGCGCAGATGGTTTTGGATTCCGGGGTATACGGCGCGCCTGCAGCGTCGCCGTAAAAGGTAACTTTGTGGAACCCGGCCGCGTACAGTTCCTGCCGGAATGTCGTCTCCTCAAAGGCGTGGTTCCAAAGGTTGTAACGGCGGGTTTCCCGCTCTGTAACTACCAGATATTGCTCCAGATAGGCCTGCTCCTCGTCATACCGCAAAGTTTTCCGGATATAAACACAAGATTCCGGGCTCCAAAAACCTCCCTCGGAATACTCCGTCACTGCATTTTCGATAAAATCATCATACTGGCGGGGTGTGAAAGCATCCACAATAAAGAGACCGCCCGGTTTAAGCGCCCGTTTCACCCGGCGGAGCAGATCCCGCCGCGTCTCCGGGGAAAGAACGCCGAAATCGCAGTAAATAATGTCCGCAATATCGTAACGGGCGGTTTCATCAAGGCTGAGATAATCCGCCCAGCGGTAATCAATGGAAAGGCTTTTTTTCCGCGCCGAATCCTCCGCATAGCGGATGGAACGGCGGGAATAATCCACCCCCGTTACCCGGAAGCCCTGTGCGTCAAAGGCTTCGGCATACAAACCGGGGCCGCAGCCTAAATCCAGCAGCGCTTTTCCTGTGACAGGCGCGGCAAGCGAGGCAATCCAGGCGGCGGAGTCTCGGATAAATTTATGGTTGCGGGAGGCGGCGTCCCAATCCGGGTTAAGATGGGCGATGAGCATCTGGGATGAGATGTACGGATCGTCCCAAAACGGCTCACCCGTCATGGAATAAACCGCCGGGCGCTCGCGCATAAAACCAAGCAATTCTGTATTCACAGGTTCCCTCCTTATTCCCACGTCTTTTCATAGACGTGGTAGGTAAATTTGGATTCATAGCCGATGGCGGTGTAAAACGGATCTCCACCGCCTGTCATAAAGGTCATCCCCAGCGGCTGCACCCGGTGCATGGCAGTGTAAAGGAGCGCCCTGGCAAGGCCGCGTTTCCGGTAAGCGGGGTGGGTGCAGAGCGGCTCCAGGTAGGCGTAATGGTTGGCCTCGTTGAGCCAGATACTCCCATAACAGCAGTAATCGCCGTTTGCAGCCCGGACAACATAGGTGAGATCCTTACGGAAGTTTGGCGCATGAGCAACCGAAAGGAAGCCCTCCAGATCGCCCTTACCTTGATGGTTAAAGCCCTGCCAAATGCTATCGTTAACGCGTTTGTAATCCGCTTCCGGGACGCTATCAAGTGTCAGCAGTTCAAAGCCCGCCGGCAGCTCCGGTTCCGGGATATCTTTGGCAAAGTCATAGATCTTGTAATCGTACTGCATTTGTTCTAGATAGCCGTGCGCACGCAGGAATTCCTGAAAGGCAGGGTCAAAGCTGTACGCCTCTACCCGGAGAAATTTTCGTCCGTCCTCCCTGGTACAGGGCAGCATCTCTTCCGCATAACGAAGCAGTTCCGGGCGCAGATGTTCGTAACCCGCCGCCGTAAACAAAAACGCCTCTCCGGGTTCATTCTCATAGGTCGCGACGGCAACGATGCGCCCGTCCTCCTCCCAGAGTCCAATGCGGAAATGAAAGCGGTATTCAAACCACTTAATGACATGCATGTATTCCCAGCGTTCCTCCTGCCAGACGCCGTTGGCGGCAAAGGGCGCAAAGTTTTCCCGGAAGAACTGTTTGACCTTTTGGTAATCCCCGCCGGGGATGCTGTAGCTTCGCTGTGTAATCGCCATGATAATCCTCCCTTGTTTGATTGCAGTTGCGTTATAACATGAACCGGAGCGTGATGCAAATACCGCCAGCCCGCTATGCCTCGGGCAGCCGGGGTCTTTCCAGCACCGCTTTGCCAACCGGTTTTGGATTCTTTGCACTGGAGACCAGCACGTCAATTCGCTATGCCCTATGCGCTGTTTGCCACCCCATACGCCGCTCCATGTATATGGGAAATCGGTACAGGCATGTTGGTCAAATCACATATTCGCTATCTTCTTGTTATCGATTGGAGAGCGGTATAAGTCCGCACGCTGCTGTATTCAAACCGTTTTTACAGCTGTATGGTACGGGTGGCAATCTTTTCCCGGAACATCCGGTCGTGTTCCACAAACAGAATGGTGGGATTCCCCCGCAAAATAAGCTCCTCAATTTGTACACGGGAGAGCAGGTCGATGTAATTGAGCGGTTCGTCCCAAACGTAGAGGTGTGCCTGTTCGCAGAGGCTTGCAGCGAGTAGCACCTTTTTCTTTTGCCCCTCGCTGAGGGCGGATAAATCCTTCTCAAACTGCTCGCGGGCAAAATCCAGCTTGCGCAAAAGGGCAAGAAACAACGGTTCGGGAAGCCCCCGCGCCGCCGCGTAACCCCGGAAAGAACCGGCGAGGAACGAGGTATCCTGCGGAACATAGGACACAACAAGTCCGCTCGCGGTGAGCAGCAAGCCGGTATGCGGGATTTCCTCCCCCACAAGCAGCTTGAGCACGCTGGACTTTCCGCATCCGTTTTTACCGTCCAGCGCAACGCGTTCTCCTTGCCGAAGGGTAAAATTGAACCCTTGCAGCACCGGATCTGTGCCGTAAGCAATGCTGAGGTCTTTGCACTCGACCAGGAGCGGTTTGGGATGCGCCAGTGGCCGGATGGTCAGTTCATCGGCTGTATCGAGATTGCGCAGCAGCCTGGATTTTTGTTCCAGCGCGGCGTCTACCCGCGCCTCGGTCACTTTGGCGCGTTTCATCAGCTTGGCAGCCTGATGGCCGATGTGGCCGCGGTCCGGCCGCAGTCCGGAATTACGGGTCCCCTTTTTGGTCTTCTCAAGGACATCCGACCAGCCGGCGCTGCGCCGCGCGGCCTCGGAAAGGTGACGAATCTCCTTTTTGAGCTTGTCGTTTTCCGCCGCCTCATATTGATCCTGACGCTCTTTGTTTTGCTGCCAGGTGGTGTAATTCCCCTTTTGCAGCTCAATGTTCCTCTTGTTGATGGAGAGGACATGATCGACACAGGCGTCGAGCAGAACACGGTCGTGCGACGCCAAAATAAACCCCTTTTTCCGCTTCAGGTATCGTTCCACTGCCTCCCGCGCCTGCGCGTCCAGGTGATTGGTCGGTTCGTCGATGAGCAGAAAGGTATTTTCCCGAAGAAACAGGCAAGCGAGCAGCACCTTGGTCCGCTCCCCGTTGCTGAGGGTTTCAAACGGGCGATAAAGGGCTTCGGCAGGGACGTCGAGGTAGGACACCTCGCGGATAAGCATCCACTGCTCCAGATGCGGGACAATTTCCTCCGCGAGCTCACAGGCCATCCGCTCCGGATGGGTAACCGTAAACGGGAAGTATTCAAAATCCACCGCGGCATGAATGGCTCCATGGGCGTCCAACCGTCCCAGAAGCAGGTTGAGCAGGGTGGTTTTGCCGCGGCCGTTGCGGCCGATTAAGCCGAGCTTCCAGTCGGTATCCAACTGAAAGCTCGCATGTTCAAATACGTTGTCGGCACTCCCCTCATACCCAAAGGTGAGGTCAGCGACATGAATCAATGACATACAGGCATTCCTCCAAAACAAAACAGGCCGGCAGGAAAGCTCACTTTCCCACCGGCCGGAATGGACAAAATGCCAAGCATCACCCCAAAGGCGACGCCGCTCCGCACACTGGTTCCAAAGCGATACCCTTTCCTGCAACACTGTTTTCCAAAATGCAGACAGCACAACCAAGCGGCATACACCGCGGCTTTTGTCTGTTCCGGCAAACATTAGCAAGAAAAAGTATACACATTTTGGCCCCCTTTTTGCTGGATTGGCTTTATCATAGCATTCTGGCAGGGATTCGTCAAGCCCCGCTGTCGGCATTATCGCCCCCGCTTCAATCATCTGACCTTACGGCACAGCTTTCAAAATCGGTATGCCCATAGTTTTTTATCCGCTTTGCTGTCCTGCATCCTTCAGAATATCTTCGGAGAAGCATTCAATCCAACTCCAAACAGATTCGTACAACATTTTCTGCGGCTCAACGCATCCTTAAAAACATAGTGGGTGAAGCAAAAGCGGTCTAGAATGTTCAAAAGGAGGGATATGCGGGCCAAACCGCGTGAACCGGGTAAAGTCGCAGGCTGTCATACATTTGCAGCTGCTGGTATCCGCCGGTCAGTTCTGCCCTTTATTCCGGTAGGCCTTGGGCGACATGCCGGTGTGACGTTTGAACAACTTGGCATAATGGCTTTGATCGGTAAAACTGAACCGTTCCGCGATGAGCTGGATGGGCTCGGCGGTGTATTGAAGAAAATATTTGGAGGCATCCACCTTTTTGCGTACCACATACTGCATCGGCGTCAGGCCGGATTCTTCTTTAAAACGGCGGCAGAAATAGTATTTGCTCATGTTGACCGCACCCGCCAGTGCGTCCAAAGCAATCGGCTCGCAGATATGCTCACTGATGTAGCCGTCTACCCGGCCCAGGAAAAGTTCCCGCGGCACCACTGCAAGGTTGTCCGGCCCATGCATCTGCCGCCCCATAATGGCGAGAATCACCTCGTAAATTGTACTGGAAACGGTAAGTTCCGGGTGCTCTGCATGGCGGAGAAGTGCATCAAAGCATTCTGCAAAGAAAGGATAAACCGTTTCTGCGTCAATTACAGCGGGGAAAGGGGACAGTTTTTGAAGCTCCGCCATTAAAGGCGGACAGCCTTTGCCGTTCATGTGCATCCAAAGGATGGTACAGGGGTCCTTTTCGTCGGCATAGTATTCGTGGAACGGTTCCAGATGCAGCAGCACCCCCTGACCCCTGCCAAGCGTCAGACGCCGCCCATGCTGTTCCACATGGAGCGTCCCTTCTGCGACCAGCATAACAATATAATTATTGAAATTCTCCCGCCGGATATGCAGCTCCGGGCCTTCCATCAGTCCAAGGGCGTCCGAAAAAAAGAGAAATTCCTGCGCAAAGCGGGACGGCGGGACAAACCGCCGAAATCCCCTGAACCGCTCCCAGCCTTCCATACCGCACCTCCCCCAAAAGCAACTTCATACCTTTTTCTTTTTATTATAGGCAAATCAAGCAGTTTGGTCAACCAAAAAGCGCAATATTATACCAAAACAGGGCAAAAAAGCGAATACCTGTTCAACGGTATTTGTTTTATAATAAAGACAATACGCTAAATGGGAGTGTTTTTATGTTGGACGATATCCGAATTCTGCGCGAACTCGCGGGACGTTACGCCATTGCCGCGAATGACGACCGGAACTACCAGAACAAAATTTTACATAAAGCGGTGAACGACCTGCACATGATCCGCCCGGTGGTACTGATTGACGAGCTGCCATGGAACGAGCTCAACACCGACGGCGAACTGGACCTGCACTGCACCGACCCCTATCTGCGCACCATTGAACAGCGGATGCGCCAAACCCTTTACCAGTGGAACCATTTTCCGGCGGATATGATCATCCCGCCGTATTTTGGCATTGAAAAGGTGTTCCATTCGGCGGGGATTGGCGTAGATGTTGTTGAGAATACACTGAAATCGGACGAGACCAACCACATTGTCGCCCATTCCTTTGTGGACCAGATGGAGGACGAATCCTTCCTGGAACGGCTTCACAACGACACCATTACCTATGACAAGGAAGCGTCTGAAAAGCGGTATGATCTGGTGGCGAATATCATCGGAGACATCATACCGGTCAAACTCACCGGAAACCGCTGGGTTTTTGACACCACCTGGGACGACATTGCCGAGTGGCACGGTGTGGAAAACCTGCTGATGGACCTTGCCATGCGGCCGGAATTCATGCATGCGGTCGCTTCCAAACTGACCGATATTTACCTGGACAAGGTGCGCCAGTTTGAGGAGCTCAACCTGTTTGAGGGCAACCAGGTGACGGTGCACAGCACCGCCGCGTACAGCGACGACCTGCCCTCCAAGAATTTTGACGGCGAGCATTTTACCGCCAAAGACGTATGGGGCCGCGGTGCGGCGCAGGTCTTTTCCTCGGTTTCCCCGGCGATGCGGGAGGAGTTTGACATCCAGTACATGAAAAAGGCAATGGAGCCGTTTGGCCTGGTTTATTACGGCTGCTGCGAGCCGCTCCACAACATGATTGACATTGTAGAGCAGATTCCGAATCTGCGGAAGATTACGGTTACCCCATGGGCGGATGTTGATGTAGCGGCGGAGAACATTGGAAAGAAATACGTCATGGCAAACAAGCCGAGCCCGACCAATGTTGCAACCAAAGAGCTGGATGAAGAGGTGGTCCGCAAGGAGTTGATGCGCACCCTTGACGCTTGCTATCGCAACGGCACCTCCTGCGACATTGTGCTCAAGGACATCAGCACGGTTTCCTACAATCCGCAAAACCTGGTCAAGTGGGAAAAGATTGCAATGGAGCTCGTAAAAAATTACAAATAACGCTTCTCTGCATACACACCCAAAGGAACCGCAGGCAATGCCTGCGGTTCCTTTTTATGATTGGGCGATTGAGCGTTGGCGCCTTTGCCTGTTTCTTTTTTGGCTTTTTCAAACCAAGCCCTACCTTCCGCTCGCGGTCGGGTTGGCCCTGCTCCCCTTTGTCATGCAGTTTCTCCGCTGTCAAACGAAAGACCGTATGATTGGTTTATTGAACGTAGACGCTGTTTTTGCAGGTTATCTGTTTATCTGCCTGTCGTTGTCGCTTGTCTGCCTCGGATTCGGTATCGCTGCCCGAAATGCGCATATCAAGAGCAGGTTTCGAAACATTCTTCATACTCTGAAACAAAAAGCAGAGGGCCGGATGTAACATCCGGCCCTCCTTTTTATTCTTTTCCAGACAGCGCGCTGACCAGGCAGTAATACACCGGTACCGTCAAAAAAACAAGCCAGCCGGGGTGCCACCACCCGCCGAGGAAGCCGAGCAGCAGGTAAACAATCGCCACTACAATCGGGTAGGGAAACGCGGCCCAAAAGCTCAGCCTTCGTCCGGATTTTTTGGAGCAGCCGTGGCATTCCCTGGGGAAGCCGTCGCACCCGGTACAAGGATCCTCTCTACCCTCTGATTCCGCCTGAGGCGGCAGAATCTCCTCCTCGGTGGCAAGCAAGGCATCCAGACTAATGCCGTAAAGGCGGGCGAGCAGGATGAGATTGTCGGTATCCGGGCTTGCTTCGGCGCGTTCCCATTTGGAGACCGCCTGTCTGCTAATGCCGATTTTTGCGGCCAGCTCTTCCTGGGAAAGCCCATTTTCCTTCCGTAATTTCACAAGCCGGTTGGCAATTTCAATGTTCATTGTCCCAAGTCCTTTCTATTCTGGTTCATGGCACAATTATAACCGAAACTCCCCCAGTTGCGCTACCAATTCTGCTTTTCAAGCCCGCAACTGTTGGTTGCGGGCACCGGTTTCAGAAATTGTACCGCATATTTCGCCTGATGCATTTACGCTCAGCGTTCCAAATCGCTCAACAGTACCCAGGAATAAATGGATTTGAGCAGCGCCCGGTCGCCGGAAATTTGAAGAATGGTATCCGGCCGGCCTTTGACCCAATCCGGAATGGCCTGCCCGGTGGCATAATGGGCTGTGCTCTGCTTAATTTTCACAGTATCGCCCACGGCAAACGGCGTTGGCGTTTCAGCAGACGGTTCCAAGTCGCTCAGCAACACCCAAGAATAGATGTTTTTGAGCAGCGCCCGGTTGCCGGAAATTTGCAGGATGGTATCCGGCTGGCTTTTGACCCAGTCCGGAATGGCCTGCCCGGTGGCATAATGGGTCGCGCTTGGTTTGACGGCGACCGTCTCGCCTACCGTAAACTCCGACGACGGGGACGGAGACGGCACGGATTCGCCGTCTGCCTGCTCCAAATCGCTCAGATAAACCCAGGAATAAATATTTTTCAGCAGCGCCTTGTCACCAGATACCTGGAGAATGGTGTCGGTGCGGACTTTCACCCAATCCGGAATGGTCTGCCCGGTGGCATAGCGCACTGCACTTTGCTTAATTTTGACGCTGTCTCCCGGCCGGAACACCTGCGGCGTTTCCTCACCGGACGGGAGGACAATCCGCTGCCCAACATAAATCAGGTTCGGGTTTTGAATGCCGTTGAGCTGTGCCAGCACCTCTGCCGTTGTACCAAACTGCTCGGCAATGCCGGAAAGGGTGTCGCCCGGCTGAACAATATAGACATGCTCCTCTTCCGGCGGCGACGGTGGCTCCGGCGTTTCGGCTTCCTCCAGATGGTTGAGCCCATATTCCTTTATGATTTGAGGATAGTCTTTATAGGCAACATCGCGGTCAACATTGCCGCTGACGCCGTCTATCCGCCCCTGGCTGCTGTACTGCCACATGCCATAGCTTCCCGGGTAGGTTGGATTCTCGGTCCAGTTTGCAAGCCACAGGTCATAGCGGCCAAGCACTTCTGCGTCCAAATAGTTGCTGAGCCAGTTGCGATTTGCATAAAGCATGGCATAATAACCCGCTTCCTCCACCACCTGAAGAAAGGCATTGGCAATTGCGGTGAGCATTTCCCGGCCGAGCGGTGCAAGAGAGGCATCCTCCAAATCCAACGCCAATGGGTATTCCAGTCTTTGCCCCTTCACCGTCCGAAGAAAAAACTCGGCTTCAGTTTTCGCTTCCTCAACCGACATCGCATAACAATAATGATAAGCGCCGCAGGGCAAGCCGCTTGCCACTGCACCGCTTATATTGGCTTTGAAGCGGGGATCCTCACTGTCGCGGCCGTAGCTTGCGCGCACCATGGCAAACGCGGTGCCGCTTGCAGCCACCCGCGGCCAGTCGATTTCCCCCTGCCATTTTGAGACGTCAATTCCCTGTTTTTCCATTGGAATCCCCCTTATCCGATTTTTCCGTTTCACCGTCACGCAGTTTTAAAAGCACTTGTTTGAAGCGTTCTGGAATCCGCATGCCCATCCGCGCAGCATGTTCCAAAATGGAGATGCACTCATTTGTCACGAAAAACATAATGACCATTTCACGCAATGGAATATCCTTTTGCACAGCGGTCTGTACAGCCGAAGCTGCCGCCACAATAATAAAAATAACTACTTTTTTTACAATGCCTTTATAGCCAATATCGCTGCAGAGCCTGTGCCGGTAGATGGAGCAGAGCACGCCCATTAGGTAATCCAACCCAACAACGACGGTGAGGACAATCAGCATAGCGTCCCATCCGCCGAGCAGCCAGACGACAAATCCGCCTGCAAGCCCTATCCACAGCGATATTTGATGAAAAAACTGTTCCATGGTTCCCCCTTCCATTCCGGTGCTTTCACCGGCGGAACCTCCGGTTTTTACCGGAAGGTGCGGGCAGTAATAGCATAACTCCCTGCACGGTACATCTTATGTCGCAAAACGGGGGGACTCCACAAAAAGGTTATATACGGCCGGGAACAACCATCCGCAATGTTTTTTACACCCCCGTTATTTTCTTCTCTAATGAAAAAAGAAGCTGTGCCCTTTGGCACAGCTTCTTGCAAACCGCTCACACGCAGTAAAAATGCTTTTCGTCCGACTTATTTTAACACGTCCAGGGCAGCCTGCAGCGTCGCCGCATTTTCCACCCACAGGATGACAGAACCTTTGCAGGTCTTTTTCACAAATCCGGAAAGAGTTTTTCCCGGGCCAATTTCCACAAAAGTATCCACGCCCTGTTCCTGCATCTTTAAAAGGGTTTTCTCCCAATAGACCGGCGCCATTGCCTGGCGGACCAGCTTTTGTTTCATCTGTTCCGGATCGGTTTCCACTTCGGCGTCTACATTCATAACCACCGGAACAGAGGGCGCTGCAAAAACAAGTTCTGCGAACTCCTTCTGCAAAACCTCCGCCGCAGGAGCCATCCGCTCGGAATGGAACGGTGCGCTGGAGGCAAGGGGAATCATCTTGATTTTGCGCTCTGCGCCAATGGCTTTCAAAGCCTCCAGCGCAGCAGTATCGCCTGAAACGACAATCTGGCCCGGACAGTTGTAATTCGCACCTTTGACAAAGCCATCGACCTCACCGCAAAGGGCATCGACCTCTTCCGCAGTTTTGCCCATTACGGCAATCATACCGCCCTGTCCAACCGGAACAGCCGCCTGCATGGCATTGGCACGGATCTGGATAAGCCGAATTGCCTCCTCAAACGGAAGCACCCCCGCATAAACCAGCGCCGCATATTCACCAAGCGAAAAACCGGCAGTGACATCCGCTTTTACCCCATGGGCAAGCAGCGCCATCAACGCCGCCACATTTGCCGTAAGGACGCACGGCTGGGTATTTTCGGTGAGGTTCAGCTCCTCCTGTGTTCCCGAAAAGCAAAGTTCTGAAATGCTGCGGCCAAGCACGCGATCTGCCGTTTCAAAAACAGCCCTGCTTTCCGCACAGGTCTCGTAAAATTCTTTCATCATGCCCGGATACTGAGAGCCCTGTCCGGAAAACAGAAATGCAACCTTTCCCATTGTAGTACCTCCTGATTAACCTTTCTTCCGCCGCAGCAATGCAAGACGGTACTTGGCCCAGATGCCAAGATACACCGCCGCGGTGACAAAAATAGAATATTTCTTTTGGTAATGTTTGCGGTAAAACAGCTTCATGGCGTTGTGAAAGTGGAAAATAATGTCCTTTGACTTGCCCTTAAGCCCGCTTTCCCCTTTGAGATGGACAATCTGTGCGTCTGCATAATAAACAACCTTATAGCCGTGTTGTTTCACGCGATAACAAAGGTCGACGTCCTCGCCGTACATGAAGAAATCTTCATCAAAACCGCCGAGCTCATCGAACAAATGATGGGGCATCATCAAATATGCGCCGGAAACGCAATCGGTCTCCGAAGTCTGATCCTCCGGGAGAAAGGTCTGGTGGTAAGCACCGTACTTTCTGGATTCCGGATGCTTTTGATCCAACCCCAGAAAATAATAAAGAGAAGCGGCCGGCGTTGGAAAACCGCGGCGGCAGCCGGCGTCAAACTGACCGCTGGTAAGATAGGTGCGAATTCCGAGCGCCCCAATGTTTTCGTTCTGCCGGATGTATGCAGCTGATTCATCGATTGCATGTTCACCAACAATGGTGTCCGAATTCAAAAACAGCAGGTATTCTCCCTGCGCCTGTTTCACACCCTGATTGCAGGCATGCCCAAACCCGTGGTTTTCCACTTCCTCCAGCACCGTTACATGCGGGTCAGAAGACCGAAAATACTCACCGGGGTCGTTTGAATTATCCACTACAACAATTTCATAGGCGGTTTCCCGCACAGTCCGCAGCACCGATTCAACCGTCTGTTCGGTCAGCGCCCTTGTATTGTGGTTGATGATGATAATGGACAACTCCACCGGCTTATAACCTCCTGCCGTTTTACTTAACAAAACAAAATCTGTCCCATCCGCCGCGCAGGCGTATTTTTCCACAGACTGCGCTTGCGCAGCGTGCGGATTCGCTTGAGCTTTCCATATCCGCCCATATCTGCATAAACCCGGACCAACTCAAAATCAGCCGGACGGAGTCTGTCCCCATACAGGGCGGCAAAATCGGCGGCCTGCAAATAGGTGTCTGCGACCGACCGCCGCGCTTCCATAAACTTAGCGGCACGTTTTGCATTATAGCCGAGTTTACGGGTATTTTTGGCCCCGACTTCGTTGTTTCCATGCTGACGGTAAAGAATAGTCGGCTCTTTGACAAACCCAATCGCACCGAACGCCGCCGCAACAAGCGCCATCCACCAGTCGTGCATGACCATATTGGCCGGGATGTTCCGGGGTAAAAGGGAAAGCAGAGCGCGGTTGACCATTACGGTGCATCCGGTCACCATATTTTGCACCAGCAGCTCCCGCAGCGAAGTCCGCCCTGCATCAAGCTGCTGCTGGAAAAACATAGAGGCCGCAACAATCGTCTGGTTTTCATCAACAATGGTGAGGTCGGTATGAACCAGCAGAGGGACGTCCGGCGCGTTCTGCGCTTCCAGGTCCTTCATCGCCGCCATGGTGCATTCCATTTTATCCGGAAGCCAGACATCGTCATGATCACAGGTCATGACATAATCGGCATCCGCTTTTAAAAGCATATCGTAAAAATTATATTTGGCGCCGCCCAAATTTTTTTCATTGACATGAACGGTCATCTTTTCCGGATAAACCGCCGCATACTTACGCAGAATATCCACCGTTTTGTCAGTGGATCCGTCATCCTGCACCGTGAGATGCCAATTCTCAAAGGTTTGTTCAAACAGGGAGTCGAGCTGATCCGGCAAATACTTCTCGCTGTTATAGGTTGCAAGCAGAATTTCAACCACGGATAACGCCCCCTATTTACTGTTATCAATTTCCTTTTGCAGATTCCGCAGAGAATCCTCCAGCTCACGCACGCGTTTTTCCAAGAGCGCCTGCGTTTGCGCCAGCTTCCGAATACGGTTGGTTTGTTTCGATACAATCGAGGTCAAAGAAAGCAAGATCAGCAGGACAAACAGGCCCTGTAACACAAATACCGTATTAACGTCCGAGGCCACGCCAAGCAGCCTGGAAATTGCGGTAATAATTTGCGGAAAAATTGCGACCAGAAGCATAACAAAAGCCATTAAGAGCCAGGTCAGCGCATAGCGGAGATTGAGCTTTTGTTTTTTCAGCAATACGACAATTACACCAAGATAAATTAAAATACCAACAATCAGACAGCATTGAAATATAAGTGTCATCATCTGATCTCACCCCTTTTTCTGCGTTTGTAGGTGAGCCGGCAAACCAAAATGGAAAGATTTACCTTTATCATATAATAAATCGAGTTGAGCCAGTTAATGGAGGATACGCCCTCTTTTCGCTCTACCATGACAACCGGAACTTCTTTTACGGTAAACCCATTCAGTGCCGCTGCTACAATCGCCTCAGGCTCTGGATAATCCTGTGCATAGTGATTTGCAAAAAAACGGATCAATTCTTTTGAGCACGCGCGAAAACCGCTGGTCGCATCTGTTATTTTTACACGGGCAAAAAGCCGAATGGTTCCTTTTAAAATGTTGATTCCCAGCCGGCGCATACCGCTGGTCTGGAAGCCTTCGTTTTTGATAAAACGAGAACCCGTAACCATATCGGCTTCTCCACTTGCCACCGGTGCAATCACATCCATTAAATAACGCGGATCGTGTTGGCCATCGCCGTCCATCTGAACAGCAATATCATAATCATTTTCTGCCGCATACAAATAACCGGCCTGTACGCCGCCGCCAATTCCAAGGTTGGTTGGCAGGGACAAAAATGAAAACCCTTCACGGCGGCAAATTTCAGCTGTATGATCGGTTGAACAGTCGTTGACAACAAGATAGTCCACCTCGGGACACACTTCCTGTAGATGACGTACCACCCGTTCAATACTCTTTTCTTCGTTATAGGCTGGAATAATGACCAGTACTTTCATAAATTACCCCTTTATGTTTCCTGACCTACTCTATGCAAAACAACCGAAATTCGACAAATTCACAGCTGATTGCTTTTTTCACTGGATGCATAGGCATGGGTCAACCGTTTCGCAATCCAGCGCGGCCAAAATTTGCAGAACATCTCATAATCCTCCTGGGTGCGGACATTATCCTTGAGCACAGCAGAGGTTTCTGAATCTTCATGTACCCGGTGCATCATGAGCGGCTGCTTGCAGTACAGAAATGCGCCCGGCAATTTTGAAAGGCGTTCCCACGCCTGCCAATCCACATTGCTGCGGTAACCGTGTTCAAACACGGGATTCGGCAGGTTCTCTTTGGCAAAACTGACCGAAGGGCAGCAAACGGGGCATCCCAGAGAAAGGCAGCGCCGCCGGACAAAGCGGCTGTTTTTCAGACATTTGAACCGCATAGGCAAGAGCAGAAGCCGTTTGATTTTCAGCAGCTTATTTGCCTGAACCGGTTTTCCGTCACGCAGCTCATAATAATCGGTAAAAAAGAGGAGCGGCCTTTTGGCCGAAGCGAACGCCGCCAGCGCATGTTCCAAATACTCCGGCAGATAAACATCGTCCTGATGCGCCAGGGTGACATACGGTGTAGAGGCCTGTCCATAGCCAAAGTTCCAGTCATACGCAATACTGGCTTTGCCGGTATTGACGAATACCGGCAAGCCGTATTTCCCGGCGATATTTGAAATATGCGCATTCGGCGTAGAGGTTGAGAGAATAATGTTGCTTTGAACCGTTTGGCCGAGCAAGGACTGAATGCACTCCTCCAGATAAGGGCTTTCCTTATAGGCGCATACCACAAAGGTATGCTGGCTTGTGTGTTCCAAACAAGAGCCTCCTCAATGAATGCTTTTATACGCATTGCAAACTTCTTCGGTATCGCCAAGCATTTTCATATTGCCGTGATCAAGCCACATAACATGCTTGCAGAGGCGTTCAATCTGTTCAATCGAGTGGGAAACAATAATAACCGTCGTGCCGCCGGACATCATTTCCTGAATACGCTTTTCACATTTTTCCTGAAACAAAAAATCGCCTACGGCAAGGATTTCATCCACGATTAAAATATCCGGGTGGGTAATCGTTGCAATTGCAAAGCCAAGACGCGCCACCATGCCGGAGGAAAAATTCTTGACGGCAACATCGACAAAATCCTGTAATTCTGCAAATTCAATAATTTCATCAAACTTCTGCTTCATGGTATCGCGGGAATAGCCAAGCACAGAACCATTTAGAAACACATTTTCCCGGGCTGTCAAATCCATATCAAAACCGGCGCCGAGCTCAATCATTGGGGAAATACTCCCAACGACCTTGACGGTACCTTCGGAAGGTTTTAGTATACCGGAAATGATCTTAAGCATTGTGCTCTTTCCAGATCCGTTCAGCCCTACAATTCCAAATACATCGCCCTGTTCAATGTCAAAACTAACATTTTTAAGCGCCAGAAACTCCTGAAAATGAAGCTGACGTTTCATGAGCTTAATAAAATATTCTTTTAAACTGTCCAATTTTTCTTTGGACATATTAAACTTCATTGTCACATTATGGACTTCAACTGCATTTGCCAAAATACAAGCCCCCTAAACATAAAGAATAAAGCGGTCTTGACTTTTTTTAAAAATAAAAATCCCCAAAGCCAAAAATACCAACGAGGAGAATGCGCATACCAGGTTTGTGAACAGCGTTGGCACGGTGCCGTACATAACAACCTGGCGAAAATAATTCACATAATGGTACAGGGGGTTAAATTTTATAACAACGGTGAGCCACGACGGCATGTTGGACAACACCTCCATCGGGTAAATGATAGGGGTTAAATACATCCATGCCGTTGTAAAAACACTGTATAAATGGCCAATATCGCGAAAGAACACATTTCCCGCAGCTAAAATTAGTCCGAATCCAACGGCAAAAACCAACGTGTAAATCATTGGTATTGGGAACAAAAAGACCGTCCAATGCACAGGCATTTGCAGGATCAAGATCATAATGACAACTGCAATTAGCGAAAACACCATGTTGACAAAGGCAAAAATGCATTTCTCCAACGGAAAGATGTATTTGGGGATATACACCTTTTTGATCAGGGAGGCGCCGCCAATAATAGAAGTCATAGAACCATTGGTTGCCTCAACAACAAAATTATACAACAAGGCGCCCGTTAAGTAGTAAATTGGGAAATAATCCACTTCAAATTTAAAAATATTTTGAAAGACCGCCGTAATGACAAGCATCATTAAAAACGGATTCAGGATGCTCCAAGCAAAACCTAAAACAGAACGGCGGTACTTTACTTTTAAATCTCTGGCGGTCAAATCCTGTAGGAGATAACGGTATTTTTTAAATGTCAGCAACTGTGCTTTCACTTGTACGACTCCTTATTTCCCTAAATATTCACGCAGGGTTGGCTGTTTCTTGTCTTTTTCAGACAGTAAAATCTGCATATCAGCCGTAATTGGCCATTCAATCCCGATATCCGGATCGTTCCAAAAGATTCCGCCTTCGCTGGAGGGATCGTAAAAATTGGTGCATTTATAGACAAACTTTGCTTCGTCGGAAAGGACCACAAAACCATGTGCAAAACCTTCCGGAATATAAAACTGCCGTTTGTTTTCGGTATTTAAGGTAACGCCGACCCACTTTCCAAATGTTTCGCTGCCGTTGCGCAGGTCAACCGCTACATCAAATACTTCACCTTCAATTACCCGAACCAGCTTTCCCTGAGAATTGCGGGTCTGGAAATGCAGGCCGCGAAGAACCCCTTTTTTACTTTTGGACTCATTGTCCTGGACAAACGTCATATCCAGGCCGGCTTCCTTGAACTCATTGTAATTATAGGTTTCCATAAAATAACCGCGCTCATCCCCAAAGACCGTGGGTTCAATAATAAAAACGCCTTTGATTTTCGTCTCAATAAAGTTAAACTTTCCCATACATCCATCCTCCAATCTTCATAGAAAGCGTCGTATCATTATAGCATTTTCAAGCCGAACACGCAATATTTGACCGATTACACAGCAACACATGAAACAAAATTCTGATAAATGCTGATTGCCAGAATAAGCACCGGAACAGCCAATACAATGGCATGATAGGTTGCCGTTTTGATTTTACACTGAATAAGCGGCGTGCGAATGACCAAAAACAGCGGCAGCATCAACGGAATAAAATACCTGCCCTGAACACCCGCAATTTCCATCCGTCCAACCGGATTAAAGGATAAATACAATGCTGTCCATATTAAAAGTGAAACAAAGGCAATCAGAACGAACAGCGTGATACGCTGCTGTTTCCCCAAAAACTTTTCACCGGCATTTTCCGCACCGCTTGTATCGGTAAAAACGGTAAACAAAATTAAGCCGACAATTAAAAGAACCAAGTTATAATCGCCAATGATGCCTGCATACGCAAAATCGCCCAAGCTATTCATTCCAAGGAATTTAGAGCCAAGCGTGCCTATAATATTATTAAAATAAAGCTGTACCGTTGTAAACAAATGTGTCAGCATAGAGCTCATTTGGCCGCCGGGGTTGGTATCTCCCCCACGGGAATCTCCCGAAAGGCCGCCGGACAACGCCGGTAAAACGAAGGTGCTCATCATGAGGAGGAATAAAAGCAGGATTCCCCCTTTAAAGATATACATATTTCGTTTTGAGGCAAATTTCTGCTTTGGCAATAAAAGAGCCAACAGAATAAGTGGAATATAAACGGCCTTAGGGAAACTGGACAACAACATGGCCACCGTAAAAATGATTGCATTCTTCATGGAAAACGGCTTGTCCGGCTGAGAGAGCTCTGAAAAAAGCACCGCTATGCCGAGCATCATACAAGCAGTGATCATTGGGTCATATGAATACGAGCTTGCCAAAAAAACAGGTGTTGGCATAAGCGCTATAACCGCCATAATGCGCTTGCCCACCGGAATAATCCGTATTGCAAAAAATACAATAAGACAATACATGAATAAATTGCCAAACTTACCAAGACAAAATGCAGCCGAAAATGGAAGATTGAGCATTTCAGCCGTACCATAAAGCAAATTGCTTGGGAGATAACCCAACTCGTTGGTGTGAAGAAACAAGCTTTTTGGAATGCTTAACACAATATTTGCGTTGTTATGATGGGCGTCAAAGTAATTACGAATATCCTGACTCTCTTCCAAAGAGCCGGCCAGCGGCGCAGAAGCAATCGGCCCGGTTAGATTCACAATTTCATCCGCAGTTTGTGTATATTCTACCGTACTGCCCAGCGTAGAGGTTGTATAAACACTGTTAAAATGGATTTGCTCATCCCAGGATGCAAAGGAGGTTTGCAAAGACAAAATGATAAAGCTGCCAAAAACAAGCGATATTGCCAAAAAGCCAACCTCAATTTTTCGGGCAAGATAATTTCGAAAGATTACAATACTATAAAGCAACGCTAATACTACAAAAACAAAAAAGAAGCGCAACACATTAAAAGCCAGGCTGTTATTGAGTTGCAGATAGGTAACCGTTACCCCTTCCGGCAATTCCAGAACCAAAGAATCCGCATAAGACTGAATGTTCATTACAGAGCGTTCTAATAAGGGGTGGCTCTTATTTTCAATGACAACAGTCTGCTCGTTTCCAAATCCGTTTACAGTATCAATAACGGCTCTTTCCTGAAATTCCGACTGAGCCTGATAACCGTATTCCAACTTGTTGACATAACCGGCAGCCGTAAGAGGCACTCGAATTTTTGCTCCATCATCGCCGGTTACTTTCAGTGCATTTCCCTCTATATGGAAGCCCGAACCACTCAAAGAATCAAGCGAAACAGAAACCGTACCGTCATTCATTGCGCCAGAGCGAATCAAATCAAAGTGAAAACCTACGATCTCGGCCAGAAAAGAAATGAGTAGTATGACACAAAACGCAATTACATGTTTCAGCAGGAAATATTTATTAGACTGTTTCATGATATTACCCTGCCTTTCTTTTCCAAAGCATTGGCTTTCCAGCCGGTGCAGCACCAGAAAGCGTTAAAAACAATGTAGCGGCCAGCAATATTGTCCATGTATACGGATAACTTGTTCCAACATACTCAATTCCAAAAACAACATTGTTTTCCTGCGGTTTTCCATTTACCGTTGTCGTTAGATTTTCATGATCCTCTGACGAGTTTAGCAAAGTCACGGCGTTTCCAGCAAAGCTTCCTTCCGATACAACCTGAATCCGGTAGGTTTCACCCATAGACTCTGTTTGCCGCGGAATTCCAAAATCGACCACCAAACCGTCCGAAATATGACGCGTTTCAATTTGATAAGTGGCTAAAGGAACGGCATCATCCGCTTTAAAGATTGAAACATGGATCAAACCAGCATCATTTGTCCGTCCATAATTTGCAAATTGCAATTTTACGCCGAGCAAATCATTTACATCTGCACGATAACTCAACTCCAGAGAACGGCCGTCAACCATTTCTCCAATATTGGCGCCATCGGCTGAAGCCTTGTTCACCATTGCTTCCCGAATAACCTTTTTGGGGAAAAACAACGAAACGACTGCAACAACAAATAAAAATGCGGCAATAGCCATCAGACATTTACCGGCATGCGCAATGTAGAACGATTTTATTTTATGCACCTTTCCCTCTCCGTTTCCCATCAACGTCTCAGAATAAAATCTTCCCGCTCCAACGAAAAATTAAGGTTGTAATAGGGGTCTCCCTCATCAATGAGCGATTTCCACTTTTCCAAGAAACGTGTTTCGTCCGCTTTAAAGACATCTTCATAAGCCTTATTCCGGCGGCGGGCACGATCACCGGTCGTTTTTTGATCATGATACAATTCTGCAAAGGGGGTAAATACATTAAGTTTGCCTTTTTTACGCATTTTTAGGCAGAGGTCAACATCGCCATAAAGTCTGGTATAGGCCGCGTCAAATCCACCTGCGTCTTCAAAATTCTTCCGGGAAATCATCAAACAGGCAGAAGAAACGGCGCTAAAGTCCTGAGCATAATACAAACGGCCCATATAGCCATAATTCTTCATATCGGCACCTTGGTGCGAAGCGCCAACCGTCCCATGGATTCCAAGAATAAAGCCCGCATGCTGCACTGTATTATTGGGGTAATAAAGCTTGGCCCCAACCGCGCCAACATCATCACGCTGGGCAAACATCAACATCTCTTCCAGCCATTCCGGAGAGGTCACCCGGACGTCGCTGTGCAGGAACACAAAGTATTCCCCGTCAGCAACCGAAGCCCCATAATTATAAGCTTCATTCATAGAGGCATCCGAACGGTAATCGACTATTTTAACCCGCTCATTCTTCAAGAAAGCATTATCCTGCTCTGCCGTTTCTTTGTTTTCACGTGCATTCACAACGATAATTTCATAGTTGTTGTAGGTTGTTTTTCGGAGAATGGAGTGGATACACGCTCTTAAGAAATTGGCATATCCCTTATTGGGAACTACAATGGAAATTTTAGGACGCTCTTTTAACTCATACCGAACACGGAAAGTGGAGCCCAGGCCGGGGATTGCAGACACTTCTCCTTTAATGCCCTCGCGCTGCAAATGATCCTCCACCGCTTTTTTTCCAGCCGTAATGCAGTACGGCTTTACGCTGATATCGCTCGCCACTGAGCCGGCGTGGCTTCTCCAAAAATAGAGCACCTTTGGAATATGGACAATTTGTTTTGCTTTTTCGGTTAACCGCAAAACCAAGTCAAAGTCCTGGCTGCCATTGCATTCGTCACGAAAACCGCCTACCTGTTTTAAAAGCTCTCTGCTGAAAACAGAAAAATGACAAATATAATTGTTTGCCCGGAGATTATCAATTGCAAAATCCGGTTTGCAGTGAACGGTAACAGGATGTTTCGTGTCCTTTTCAAAGACCATTTCATCGGTGTAAATAAAATCGGCGCCCTGTTCTGTAATCACTTTCATGTTTTCAAATAGAACGCCGGGATGAAGCAGGTCGTCGTGATCGAATAACGCAATGTAATCACCGGTCGCCATTTCGATACAGCGATTGGTGTTTTCCGAAATTCCATAGTTTTCTTCAAGGACTGTATAGCAAATGCGGGCATCCTTTTGCTGATATTCACGTACAATATCTCCGACATACGCATGCGCTTCGTCGCTTCCGTCTGCCAGGCAAAGCTCCCAATTTGCATAGGTCTGGTCCACAACCGAATCAATCATTTCGCGCAGGAAATTTTCGGGCGTATTATAAAGCGGAACCAAAATGCTTATTTTATATTCCGGGTTAAACACCGTTTCCGTCTGCCGTTTACGCTCCTCTTCGCTCAGCATGCACATTTCAGCAAAACGCTGTACGCTGTTTGAATAAGCAAGACGGAACATCGTTTTTTGATAGGTAGCCCGAACACCCTTGTTCTTTAAACTGGAAATACCTTTCACAATTAGCCTTGTTCCCCTAAAGCGGGTAAGCGCCTTTTTGACCTTGTCCATTAACCAGCGGAACGGCTTGGTGATTTTCCAAAAAGTCGAACCAGTAATTGATTCCTGTTCCTGGCGCACCAGGTCAATCTCATTGGACAGCTCATCATTTACCCGGCGGTAGCTGTTGATTAAGTCATCCGCCATAGCAAGCATGTCTTGCAGTTCTAAGTTTTTATCACGCAGCTGTCTATATTTATAATAGTGTTGTTCATACGCATGAAACAGCGCCGGGCGTTCTATGTTGGAACGGAACAAGACACTGTCCCGGTCATCCCATTGCAGATCGTGGTAAAAGCCGCGATCATACAGCTCCATAAACGCCATACCAACTGCTTCATTCGGCTTAGCCTCAATCAGCAGGGCCTTACCAACAAAATTGGCACGCATTATCGTCTCTAATACAGAGCAATTGCACACAATTAAGTCATAAGACGGTTCCATACCGTCAAACCCTTCTTCGGCATTGCATAAGGTAATATCAAACCCCAGCCGCTCCAAGTTAAGGGTACAGCCACTCGTTATAACCAACGCTTTCGGCGCAGAGACTTCCGCAAATATTTGTTGTAATTTTTCGCTCCGGGTAAGAGAGTCGCTATCCTTATTGTCCTTATACTGGTTCAAATTCATCCTCCTGAAATGGAAAACAGAACAAAGCCATTAAACAGACACAAGAGTGAAAATATATATTTCCACTCTTGTAATCATTTATTTTTATCTTCCTGCGTACATTTTTTCGTAATAATCCTGGTATGCACCGCTGGTGACGTTTTCGACCCATTCCTTATGGGCAAGATACCACTCAATGGTCTTGACAATACCAACTTCAAACGCCGTTTCCGGATACCAGCCTAAATCGCACTTAATTTTTTCCGGGTCAATACCATAGCGGCGATCATGGCCTTTGCGGTCGGTCACATATTTCATCATGTGCTCGCCAACTTCGGCGTCAACATGCTCTTTGACGTAACCAATAATGGTTTTTACAATGAAAATGTTGGTGCGTTCGTTGTGGCCGCCAACATTATAGACTTCGCCCATTTTTCCCGAACGGACAACCATATCAATCGCCTTGCAGTGGTCCTCTACATACAGCCAGTCACGAACCTGCATGCCGTCGCCGTAAATCGGCAGATCTTTGTGCTGCAGGGTGTTGTTGATGACAAGCGGCACCAGCTTTTCCGGGAACTGATACGGGCCGTAGTTGTTGGAGCAGCGGGTGATATTCACCGGGAACTTGTAAGTATCGTGGTAAGCCTTGACCAGAAAATCCGCCGAGGCTTTGGAAGCGGAATAAGGGCTGTGTGGATCGAGCGGCGTCGTCTCCATAAAATAGCCGGTCTCGCCCAGGGAGCCGTATACTTCGTCCGTTGAAACCTGAAGGTATTTCACCCCTTCTCGATACTGGTCGTCGCCGGTCTGCCAGGCGTTTTTGGCGCAGTTGAGAAGATTCAAGGTGCCGAGCACATTGGTCTGCACAAAGACTTCCGGGTTGGTGATGGAACGGTCTACATGGCTTTCCGCTGCAAAATTGACCACATAATCAAAATTGTAACGCGCAAACAGGTCCTTTACCAGCTCCTGGTCGCAAATATCGCCCTGTACAAATTCATGATTCGGGTTGCCTTCAACCTCCTTAAGATTTTCAAGGTTTCCCGCATAGGTGAGCTTGTCCAAGTTGACAATTTTTACATCGTTGTACTTTTTCAGCATGTAAAGGACAAAGTTGGAACCAATAAAGCCGGCGCCGCCGGTAACCAGATAAGTTTTCATAGAATACTCCTTTTGTTGATCTGCAGATTCACTAACCTTCATAATGATCCAAGAAATACTTGAGCGCCTCCTGCCAGGGGCGCATTTCATCGCCTACGGTATTGCGCAGCATTCGGTGATCAAGCGCAGAATAAGCCGGGCGTTTTGCCGGGGTAGGGTACTCATCCGTCGTGCATGGAGTAACCGTTGCCGGGATGCCCGCATACTCCACAATTTTGCTCGCAAAATCATACCAGCTGCATTCGCCGCTGCCGGTGCAGTGGTAAACGCCGTACTGCTCGGTTGCCGCGAGTTTTAAAATGTGGTGCGCCAAATCCGCTGCGTTGGTCGGATTACCAAACTGGTCATTCACGACTTTGGCCGCACCGTTTTCCCGTGCAAGGCGCAGGATGGTCTTGACAAAGTTGTTGCCCACATAACCATAAAGCCAAGAGGTACGGACAATAAAGTACCGGGAGCAGAAATCCCGCACATATTGCTCACCCAGGTACTTGGTCTTGCCATAAACGCTCTGCGGGTTGCAGAGATCCCATTCGGTGCGCGGTTCCCTGTCCTCCCCGGAAAAAACATAATCCGTTGAAACATGGACCAGTTTGGCGCCAAACCGCTCTGCCGCCATTGCAAGATTACGTGCCCCAAGGGCATTGACACGGAACGCCGCGTCGGAATCGGTCTCGCACTTGTTGACGTTGGTATACGCTGCACAGTTGATGATGAGGTCAAGGTTTAATTCCTCAACCAAATCCACAACGGCGTCGTAATTGGTGATATCCATTTCCTCCACGTCAACGCAGACAACCTGCGCCCCCTGAAGAACCTCTGGAATTGGGCCAAGCTCGGTAAAGCCATCGCTCAAATTTTTGGCAAGTTCGTGGCCGAGCTGCCCGTTGGAACCGGTAATTAACACATTCATGCTCAATTCCCCACTTATTTCACTTTTACCGTATCTGCAATCTGGTAAAGGTACTGCCCATATTCGGTGGTTTTCAGGCGATCGGCCTGCTTCAAAAGCTGTTCTCTGTTAATAAACTTGTTGCGGTAGGCAATCTCCTCCAGGCAAGCCACGTAAAGGCCCTGACGGGTCTGCACCGCCTCAATAAAGTTTGCGGCAGCCAGCATTGCCTGATGGTTGCCGGTGTCCAGCCATGCCATACCGCGGCCGAACAGTTCAACCTTAAGCTCACCCTGCTCCAGGTAAGCGTTGTTGACGCTGGTGATTTCAATTTCACCGCGAGCGGACGGCTTGACGTTTTTGGCAATCTCAATTACACGGTTGTCGTAGAAGTAAAGGCCCGGAACTGCATAATTGGATTTTGGTTCCTTCGGCTTTTCCTCAATGGAAAGAACATTCCAGTCCTCATCAAAATCAACGACGCCAAAATCCGACGGATTGCTGACATGGTAGCCGAAAATGGTGGCGCCGGTCTTGCGGGAAGCAGCCGCTTTCAGGCGTTCGGAGAAACCGTAGCCGTAAAAGATATTATCGCCCAGCACCAGGCAGACGTTGTCATCCCCAATAAATTCTTCGCCGAGGATAAACGCATCCGCAAGGCCGCGCGGAGATTCCTGCACCTTATAGGAGAACTTCATGCCAAGCTGGCTGCCATCGCCAAGCAGCTCTTCAAACACCGGCAGATCGCGCGGCGTTGAAATAACAAGCACCTCCTGAATGCCGGCAAGCATCAGGGTTGAAAGGGGGTAATAAATCATTGGCTTGTCATAGACGGTTAAAATCTGCTTGGAACACGCAATGGTCGATGGGTACAAACGGGTACCTGCCCCGCCTGCCAAAATAATTCCTTTCACACGGATCACTCCTTTATACAAAACGTAAATTTTCCCTTTTAAAATACAATACGTTTGGAGATGTATTCCTTCAGCTCCGAGACCGGAATACGGTCCTGCGCCATGCTGTCACGGTCGCGCACCGTAACGCATCCGTCTGCTTCGGTTTCAAAATCAACGGTAACGCAGTAAGGTGTACCAATTTCATCCTGACGGCGGTAGCGTTTTCCAATAGAACCGGCTTCGTCGTAATCAATCATAAAATCTTTTGCCAATTCGGCGTAAATTTCGCCTGCCTGCGCGGAAAGCTTTTTGGAAAGCGGCAGGACGCAGGCCTTGTAAGGCGCAAGCGCCGGATGCAGTCGCAGGACGGTACGGACGTCGTTCTTCGCTTCATCCACAACCTCTTCGTCATAGGCGTCGCAGAGGAATGCGAGCGCAACGCGGTCAGCGCCGAGGGACGGCTCAATGACATACGGCACATAGCGTTCGCCCGTTTCCGGGTCAAAGTAATCAAGCGCTTTTCCGCTGTGTTCAATATGCTGTTTCAGGTCAAAATCGGTACGGTCGGCAATTCCCCACAGTTCGCCCCAACCGAACGGGAAAACAAACTCAATGTCGGTGGTCGCGTTGGAATAGTGGGAAAGCTCCTCCTGTTCATGATCGCGCAGGCGGATGTTTTCCTCCTTCATGCCGAGCGAAAGCAGCCAGTTTTTGCAGGCGTCTTTCCAATACCGGAACCACTCGAGATCGGTTCCCGGCTTACAGAAAAATTCAAGCTCCATCTGTTCAAACTCACGGGTGCGGAAGGTGAAGTTACCCGGGGTGATTTCGTTGCGGAAAGATTTTCCGACCTGCCCGACGCCAAACGGAATCTTTTTACGGGTGGTGCGCTGAACATTTGCAAAGTTGACAAAAATCCCCTGCGCCGTCTCCGGACGAAGGTAAATTTCGTTCTTGGCATCCTCGGTAACACCCTGGAAAGTCTTAAACATCAGGTTGAATTTGCGGATATCGGTAAAATTCTTGCTGCCGCAGTTCGGGCATTCAAGCCCTTTTTCTTTAATAAAATCCATCATCTGCTGATCCGACCAACCGTTCGGTGCAACGCCGGTCTGAGCTTCGATGAGCTGATCCGCACGATGACGTGTTTTGCAGTCCTTGCAGTCCATCAACGGATCGGAAAATCCGCCGACATGGCCGGATGCCACCCAAACCTGCGGATTCATGAGCAGGGCTGCATCCAGGCCTACATTATATGGGCACTCCTGAATGAATTTTTTCCACCAGGCGCGTTTAACGTTATTCTTAAACTCAACCCCCAAAGGGCCGTAGTCCCAAGTGTTGGAAAGCCCCCCGTAAATTTCGCTGCCCGCATAAACAAAACCACGGTTTTTGCAGAGCGAAACAATTTTGTCCATCGTTTTTTCAGTGTTTTTTAACATGACCGGCCTCCGTACCCCACTGGCCTCCATGCCGGCTGCACAGAGATACCAATAGTTTTTAGATTTTACCACACATTTATACTAGTGTACTGGAAAACAGGAGGTTCGTCAACGCTTTTATGCCCGGAAGCCAGCTTGGCAGAAAAAAATCAGAAAAACGGTCAAATTTGACAGTAAATCCATTTTAAAACTGTTCAAAATGCCGCCGTATTTTATACTGTCATAGTATGGCATGCATCTCTTCCACTTTTGTTTTTTAATTTTTATCTACAAAGAAAATTTATATTGAACACTTTGTGCTTCGTTCATTTTTATTGCAACAGCCGTTCCTTTCTGTTGCGATAAAAACCATTATCCCCTAAAAAATTTGGGACTCACAACTTATAAATGTAAAATTTCAAAGAAAAAATCTTGTAATATTAATGCATGTGGTGTAAAATGAAAAATAATATAATTTAACGAAGGAGTATTGAAAATGGCAATTAATAGCGAATACTTAAAACGCGTATATGAACAAACCCAAAAAAGAAATCCGCATGAAAAAGAATTTTTGCAGACAGTCGAAGAAGTTTTGTCTTCCTTGGAACCTGTGATTGAACAGAATCCGAAAATCGAAGCGAACGGAATTATCGAAAGAATGGTAGAGCCCGAAAGAGCAATTGAGTTCCGTGTATCCTGGGTAGATGACAGCGGCAAGGTAAATGTTAACCGCGGTTATCGTGTACAGTTCAACTCCGCAATTGGGCCTTACAAAGGTGGGCTGCGTTTTCATCCTTCCGTTGACCTCAGTATTATGAAATTCTTGGGCTTTGAGCAAACATTTAAGAACTCCCTTACAGGTTTGCCCATTGGCGGTGGTAAAGGCGGTAGCGATTTCGATCCGCGCGGTAAATCGGATAATGAAATTATGCGTTTTTGTCAGAGCTTTATGACCGAGCTTTACCGTCACATTGGCCCGGATGTTGACGTGCCGGCAGGTGACATTGGAGTTGGTGCCAGAGAAATCGGCTACCTTTACGGGCAGTACAAAAGAATCCGTGGTGCATTTGAAAACGGTGTGCTGACAGGCAAAGGGATCTCCTACGGCGGCAGCTTGGTTCGTCCGGAAGCAACCGGTTACGGCGCTGTTTATTTTGCAAATGAAGTTCTTAAACAGAACGGGGACGACATTAAAGGAAAAACCTTTGCTATTTCCGGTTTTGGAAATGTTGCATGGGGCGCAGTAAAAAAAGCGACCGAACTTGGCGGCAAAGTGCTTACAATTTCTGGTCCTGATGGATATATCTACGACGAGGACGGAATTTCCGGCGAAAAGATTGACTACATGCTTGAAATGAGAGCTTCGGGTCACGATAAAGTTCAAGATTATGCAGACAAGTTTGGCGTTCCGTTTTTTGCCAATCAAAAGCCTTGGGGCGTAAAAGCTGATATTGTTATGCCGTGCGCTACCCAAAATGAAGTCGGTCTGGACGAGGCTAAACAAATTGTTGCAAACGGTACAAAATATTACATTGAAGTTTCCAACATGCCTACAACAAACGAAGCGCTTGAATACATTATGGAGCAGCAAGTAATTGTTGCACCGAGCAAGGCGGTAAACGCCGGCGGTGTTTCCGTTTCGGCTCTGGAAATGTCGCAGAACAGCATGCGTTACTCCTGGAGCGCTGAAGAGGTTGACGAGAAGCTCAAGGATATCATGACCAACATCTTCCGTGCCAGCTATGACGCCTCTGTTACTTACGGTTGCCCCGGTAACCTCGTAATGGGTGCCAATATTGCTGGATTCATCAAGGTAGCCGATGCCATGATTGCACAGGGTATTGCTTACTAATTTGATTTATCTCTGTATAACAGCCTTATCAAAAGATAAGGCTGTTATTTTTTATACCGAATAAAGCCATAATTTTGCACTGTTTCAAGGGATTTGAAAAAATGGATATTCCCCCAATTTTATACAAAAAACGGAATGCAAAAAGTATTTTCCGGCTTTTGAAAAGGCCAGAAAGCAATTTGCGGATTCACAAATTGTTCAGAAGCGGCACAGAAATATAAAAATCATCGTAGTACATTTTCGGTTTTCAACAAACGAATCGCTTAAAAACACAGTTTTATGAAAAGTAAAGCCATGCCAAATATATTCTTCTAACAAACAGAAATTACAAAACCAATCCGCTACACTTTGAATCGGTTTTTGTAAAAAAAAGAGAGACTGTCCTTGTAATCACCGATCATCTCATACAAACAGCATTTATTTTTTGAGAAACCTCTTGACATTTTTTGCAGAAACAAGTATAATAATTGAGTACTTTCGAGGTGTGGCTCAGTTTGGTAGAGCGCTGCGTTCGGGACGCAGAGGCCGCAGGTTCAAGTCCTGTCACCTCGACCACGTCGGAACGAGTTATACTCGTTCCGATTTTTTATTTCATAAAAAAATTAGTCACCCGCTCCACTGTTCCTCCTTTTCCGCAAAAAGTCACATTGCGCTTGTAAGTGCGCTCACGACGCTTCGGCTTGCTACCAACTTTTTGCGGAATGCGCCTGCGGCGCGTGGCATCTTTTTTGTTCCCGACAGACATAAAAATGTCCCACCGAAAAGCCTTGATTTTTCAAGGCTTTTCGGCATTTTCAAGGAAAGTTTTTCAGCAAGGGTTTTATAGATGCCAAACGGCAAAAATCCTATTCTGATAAGACTTGAACCGACAAAACCGAATATTTCACCAAAAGGCGTATGGAAGATGAAAAACATACGTCTTTTTATTTGCCTAAATTCACAATGCAGGAGGTATAATCCATGACCATATATCAACAGGAACCTTTACGGAAGCTCTCAAAATACGGATGCACTGGAAAATATAGTAAAAAAGCCAACCGCTGGAGGTGTCCTATGACGGCATTCTCATCTGCTCCCAGGATAAAGACGGCTTTCAATAGCACGGGGATAAAGGCCGTGACGGACGATTGGAGTGCCGCTGAATATCTGAAAAACGTATTTGCCAAACGATATACGACGTGCGATGGTTTTAAAGAACTGAAGAATTGCTCGTAGAAGATCCTTGTTGAAAGCAATCGGATATTAAAGCCAAACGGTTTGCTTGCCTCGTTTGCTCAGGAATAAAGCTTAATAATATTTTCAGCCGCTTCCTTTTTTGGAATGCAGTTATCCATAGCATTCCTTTCTATGTAGTGATGTGCTTCCGGCTCCGTCATTTTCAGTTCGCTGATAAGTAAAAATTTTGCACGGTTCACAATGCGGATTTCTTCCATTCGTTCTTCAATAGAAGATGTTTTCTGTTCCATTTTTCTCAGTCGTTCTCTTGCGCTGGACATCCAGCTGAGTGCCTGCAGTAAAATGGTTCTATTTGTTGGTTTGGAAAGCGTAAACACCCCATGTTCTGCGACTTTATCATGCACCTCTGCATGAACATCAGCGCGAGAGAGGATGAGTACGACAGTTGTTTGGGAGCGACAGCAATCAATCGCGAAACGCGTACCCGATTCATCCGGTAAAGGGGAGTTGATAATTACAAAATCAAATCCTCGTGCCGCAATATATCGCTTTGCTTCGCTGACATTGGTTGCTGTATGTACCGGCTGGTATCCGGAAGAAGGGAGTAGTTCTTTGGTTGCCGCATTGAAACTTTCTGATGCAGAGACGACCAGAACGCTGTAAACACGCTCTTTCAAACTCATATAATGCTCTCTCCCTTCCGATTTATTTGATAATAATTATTTGCTGCAATAAATGTCCAAAACAGCAGCGGGGATATGTTCAGCGATAAACTTGCTTTGTTTAGCAAGCAAACAGGCTTCGTCCAAAGAATCGGGCAACTTCTGCAATTTGGAAATTAAATCTGCATTGGCTTTGAACAGATTCTGATCCACCACCTTTGGCATATCAAGTTTGTTCTTAATTCCATATAGCCCAGCATAAATGATTAAAGCAAAAGCAAGATAGGGATTGGCTGTCGGGTCGGGAGAACGAAGCTCTGCTCGACGATATTCACCGTGTGCCGCAGGGATGCGGACAAGCTGACTTCTGTTTTCGCTGGACCAAGAAATATAGCGAGGAGCTCTGTTGTGTCCGAAACGCACATAGGATTCTTCTGTTGGATTGAGAAATGCTGTCATTTCCGCTGCTTTTTCAAGAACTCCTGCGATAATGTAAGGCAAATTATCGGTTCCGTCTTTAGACTTAATTGACATATTGATATGGAACCCGTTGCCCGGATGATTTTCAAGCGGCTTAGGCGAAAAATCAGCATGGAGCCCGTTGCGGCGAGCAACTGTTTTGACGATAGTTTGAAAGGTCATAACATTGTCTGCGGCGGTAAGCGGCTCAGAATACCGGAAATCTATTTCGTTTTGTCCCGGTCCGCCTTCGTGGTGAGAGCTTTCCGGACGAATACCCATTTGCTCTAAAGTTAAACAGATTTCTCGACGGATATTTTCTCCCTTGTCTTCAGGAGCGACATCCATATATCCCGCATCATCATAAGGAGTTTTTGTAGGCTTGCCGTTTTGGTCAAGTTCAAAGAGATAGAACTCCTGTTCTGCACCGAAGTAGAAAGATACCCCAGCATCATCGGCGGCCTGCATCGCCTTTTTAAGTAAATAGCGGGTATCACATTCATAAGGCTTGCCGGAGGGATATGTGACATCGCTGAACATCCTGACAACTTTACCATGCTCCGGGCGCCAAGGAAGCGCCATTAGGGTCTGGCTATCCGGTTTGAGAAACAAATCCGAGTGTGTTTCATCTCCATAGCCTTCGATAGAAGATGCATCGAAAGCGATACCGTATTCAAAGGCCCGGTCCAGTTCCTCCGGCATAATCGATATATTTTTTTGCTTTCCGAACACATCGCAGAAAGCAAGTCTGATGAATTTTACATCATCCTCCTTGATATACTGCTTTACCTCGTCCTTTGAATACTTCATAAGTTTACCTCTTTTCTTTAATTTGCCACATACATCTGCTTGTATGGATTTTTACTGTCGGGCGTGACGACAGTAAACTCTGAATTCATGATTTCTTCTATATCGTAGCCGAACGCCTTACAGAATTCGATGAGTTCGGATTGGATGCTTTCTATGTCGTCATTGGTTGCAGATTTTACGCAGACATTTTTGGGAAAAGTAACACGATCAGTATTACCTCTGAGAATGATTTTCCCGCCGTGCATTCCGGTACAGGGGAAATTGCCGACAATTCTACGCTCATTATTATTCATCCCAAGAACAATAATAATGCCCCCGGCTTGATATTCTCCAAGAAAACTACCTGCTTTTCCGCCGATAATCATAACAGGAACCTTGTCCTTGTATGCTTTCATGTGAATTCCGGCGCGATAACCAGCATCCCCTTGAATATAAATTTTACCGCCACGCATTGCGTAGCCTGCGGCATCTCCAATACTGCCGTGAATGATGATTTTTCCATCATTCATAGTATCTCCTACGGCATCCTGAGCATTACCATTCACTTCAATGGTAGCACCGTCAAGATAAGCGCCAAGTGCATTGCCGGGAATTCCATTAATCATAATACGCTTGTCTTTCATACCCGCAGCGATGAAACGCTGTCCACAACATTCGGATATTGTTACATCCATATCAGATGAACGAACCTTTTGGTTCAGCGTTTTATGGTCAAGTCCTCTAACATTAAGTAACATAGTATTATATCACACCTCCAAACTTTTTTCTACGGCTTTCGGAAGAAAACGCCATAAAGCTCGCACTTTCTTTCAGCAAATCAAAATCAACGGTTTCAAGGGGCGTTTGCTCTCGAATCAAAGAGGTATAAATACCGCCTCGCTCCACCTTATCCACCAAAATATATCCCTTCAACAAACCGTCACGTACGAAGAATTTTTTACAGGATGTATCGTCTTTTTGCATATAGACTGTTCCGCCATCTTTTTCACCAATGTAACTGCCAGCTGTCATAATATGCAAGCCCAAAAAGCCAATGGAATTCATAGGGATTGCATTGTCAAATCTTTTAGCCCCACCCGCCATATTAACACCGGCGGTAAAGCCTTGCATATATGCGTTGGGGAGCAGTGCAAGCACACGATTGTTACCCAAAGAAATATCAAATCCTTCTGTACAATCTCCTGCGGCATATACATGATCAAGACTTGTCTTCATTTCATTGTTTACAACAATACCACGATTTACTTTTCCGCCAATTTCTGCGACCAAAGTTGTGTTTGCCCTTACGCCGACTGCAGTAACAAGAATATCGAAATCAATAACCTTTCCGCTTTTCATAATGGCCTTGTCTCTATCCAATCGAACCACATTGTCCGACAGGCAAAAACCAACACCATGCATTTCGAGAAACTTCTGTACCATCGGAGCGGTATCATCGTCAAGAATGCTGGACAGAATTTTATCTGCAAGGTCACACACCGTAATACTTTTTACCCGATTGTACAAACCTTCCGCACATTTCAATCCGATTAGTCCCGCACCGATAATGAGAACTCTGGATTCCGGAGAAATCGCTTTTTCAAGAGCGAAGGTGTCATCCAAGGTCATAAAAGAAAAATGGTTCTTCACAGAACCCCATCCATCAAAGGACGGAATAAAAGGAGATGAACCAGTAGCAACGCACAATTCAGAAAACGGAATCGTGCTGCCTTCTGACAATACAACTGCTTTGTTTTCATAATCAACTTGGACGGCAGTTTTATTGTAGAGGACTTCACATCCATTTTTCTTGTAGAAATCATCAGAGCGATATCCAATTTTATCAAGTGTTGTTTTTCCTTCAAGGTAATAGGAGATAAGAGGGCGACAGTACACAGGATAACTTTCTTGAGAAACGACAACAATATGGCTTTCTGTGTCTATACTGCGAATGCCCTCAATACATCCAGCAGCGGCTATGCCATTGCCGATAATCACATACTGTTTCATATGCTCACCTTTCCTCATACACAATTGCCCTGTTTGGACAACCCTTGACACAGGCAGGTTCCCCACAGGTGTTTTCCAAACACAGTTCGCATTTTTGCACTGTCCCGTTTTCAGAAACTGAAAGTGCTCCATAAGGACAAGCCATAATACAGGAAAAACAGCCCACACACTTTGTTTTATCGATGCAGACACGTCCGTTGTCTATGTGTAAAGCGCCTGAAATACAGCACTTTACACACAAAGGGTCATCGCAATGGCGGCAGGAAACAGCAAAACTAATTTTGTCTTTGCCATCTATCGAGATTCTCGGAAAAAGTTTTTTGCCCTTTAGTGCTTTCACCATATCAGGCACTCCAGAGTTGGCAAAGGCACAATTATATTCACACAAGTGGCAGCCAAGGCACCATTCTTCATTCACATATACTCGTTTCATACAATCACCCCTTATTCTCCAGCGTGAGATATGCCGAGAATTTCAAGTTCTTTGTCTGTTAGTCCAATACCACGCAGCATCAAACGGTTACCCCTTAACGCTTCAATGGAATTAATACCCATACCGCCCATCAGTTCCTTGATTTCATGACGCCAAGCATTCATTAAATTGACGAGGCGTTCACCACCCATTTCGGGATTGAGGCGTTTTACAAGTGCGGGGCGTTGTGTGGCAATACCCCAATTACACTTACCACTCTGACAGGTGCGACAAAGGTGACAGCCAAGTGCCAGAAGAGCAGCGGTTGCAATGTAGCAGGCATCTGCGCCAAGGGCAATAGCCTTTACTATATCCGCAGCACTGCGAATACTACCGCCAACAACAATAGAAACATTGTTTCGAATTCCTTCGTCACGAAGACGTTTGTCTACGGATGCCAAAGCAAGCTCAATTGGAATTCCCACGTTATCACGAATTCTGGTAGGTGCTGCTCCTGTACCGCCGCGAAAACCGTCAATGGCAATAATATCTGCACCGCTACGGGCGATTCCGCTTGCAATGGCAGCAATGTTATGTACGGCAGCAACCTTGACAATAACCGGTTTTTTATATTCAGTAGCTTCTTTCAAAGAGTAGACGAGCTGCCGCAAATCCTCAATCGAATAAATATCATGATGTGGTGCTGGGGAGATAGCATCCGAACCCTCGGGAATCATACGTGTACGGGAAACATCCCCAACAATTTTAGCGCCGGGAAGATGTCCTCCGATACCAGGTTTTGCTCCTTGTCCCATCTTGATCTCAATAGCGGCACCGGCTTCCAGATAATCCTTGTAAACGCCAAAACGGCCGGATGCAACCTGTACGATTGTGTTTTCACCATAACAATAAAAATCTTCGTGCAGACCACCTTCGCCGGTATTATAGAAAACCCCAAGCTGCTTCGCCGCGGTTGCCAACGATTTATGGGCGTTATAGCTGATAGAGCCGTAGCTCATTGCTGAAAACATAACCGGCATAGAGAGTTCAAGCTGTGGTTCTAATTTGCAGATTATTTGTCCATTTTTATCCTTCTCAATCTGCGATGGTTTTTTACCAAGAAAAACTCTGGTTTCCATAGGTTCTCTAAGAGGATCAACCGAAGGATTCGTCACCTGTGATGCGTTTATAAGGATTTTATCCCAATACACCGGCAGGGGCTTTGGGTTCCCCATAGAGGAAAGCAATACGCCGCCGCTGCTCGCTTGCTTATAGATCTCTTTGATTGTATCATCCTGCCAGTTGGCGTTTTCACGGAGTCGGCAGTCGCTTTTAATAATTTTCAATGCTCGTGTTGGGCAAAGCGCAACGCACCGCTGACAGTTTACACATTTGGTCTCATCAGACAGCATAATCTTGTTATCTTCATCATAGGAATGAACCTCGTTCGCACATTGGCGTTCACATACACGACAAGCAATGCAGCGATTATCATTCCTTATTACTTCAAATTCAGGATAAATAAACTCTACACCCATTAGTACGCACCGTCCTTTACCTTAACAATTACCGCTTCGCCGCCTGCCGGAGAGACCACACTCTCTACATTTGGTTCCATCATACGGATAGCAGCTTCTTCACTTGCAATAAATACCTTGTCATCCTTTTTGCCAACTACCATAGAACGAAGCTTCAAACGGTCATTGAGTGCCATAAGCCCACCGTTAAAACCAAGCACGATGGAAAAAGGACCGGTAATCAAAAGGCTTGGAAAAACAGTACGAAGATATTTTAATTTTTCTTTTTCTGAAATATCCGTCTTTGCTGCAATGGTGCTCCAAAAAGGTGCGGCAATAACGCTTGCCGCCTCATCTAAAGAAAGCTTTTGTACTCGGAGCAGATAGTCCATAATGTAGGTGATAACCTCGGTGTCGGTTTGAAGGGTACATTTATAGCCGAACATCTCAATAAATCGGCGGTTGGCATCGTAGGAAGATATTTCACCGTTATGTACAATAGAGTAATCAAGTAAAGTGAAAGGATGCGCACCGCCCCACCAACCCGGTGTGTTTGTGGGGTACCTGCCGTGAGCTGTCCAGGAATATGCTTCATATTCATCTAATTTATAGAACATCCCAACATCTTCAGGAAAGCCGACTGCTTTAAATGTTCCCATATTCTTTCCGCTTGAAAACACATAGGCACCGTGCATTTCGGTGTTGATCTTCATGACCGAGCGTGCCACATATTCTTTTTCATCAAGCTGAAGATTTACAAGCATAGAACGAAGCGGAGCCACAAAGTATCGCCATATAACGGGTTCGTCGGTAATAGATGGAATTTTCCTTGTGGGAATAATTTCAGATTTCACAATTTCAAAGTACTCCTTTAGGAACACTTCACAGTTCTTGCGAGAAACTCTATCATTAAAGAACATATGCAAAGCATAGAATTCCCTATATTCTGGATAAATACCGTATGCAGCAAAACCTCCGCCAAGCCCATTGGAACGGTCGTGCATTGGTTTCATTGATTCAATAATCTTTTCTCCGGTCATTTTGTTTCCGTCGGTGGAAATCACTGCGGCAATAGCACAACCGGAGGGAATGCGTACTTGACCTTCAATATTATTCATAACGCTGCCTTCCTCTCTTGCTAAAAAACAAAAAGCAAAGGCACTCATCTTAGTACAGGAAACTTGTCCTATTCTAAAATGAACGCCTTTGCTCATTTCGCCCTTTATCATATATCTTTTTCTTCAGTTTGTCAATAGACAAGCAAAAATATTTGCAAGTTTGAAAAAAAATCTTGCAAAAAAGGGTTGACAAAACCGTTTTATCATGATAGAATGCTCAATGTTGAAGGCAACGGTGTCTTCCAAATTCATTTCTCGAAGTCGCTCTCTTTTTTATTGAATTTAATAGTAACGAAAAGGCAAAGGCGTCTTTAAGTGGTTTTATACCCTTAAAGACGCCTTTTTATTTTTAAAAGGAGGCTGCAAGATGTCATATGTTGATGAAATCATCGAACGAGTAGTCAAAGAAAACCCCGCGGAACCAGAGTTCCACCAAGCAGTTAAGGAGGTTCTGGGTTCCCTGCGAGTGGTAGTAGATGCCAATGAGGAAGCATTCAGAAGAGATGCACTTTTGGAACGCCTTGTGAATCCGGAACGCCAAATTAAGTTCCGCGTTCCGTGGATCGATGATAACGGACAGGTACACATCAATACCGGATATCGTGTTCAGTTCAACAGTGCAATCGGCCCCTATAAAGGTGGTTTGCGTTTGCATCCGTCTGTTAATCTTGGAATCATTAAATTCCTTGGATTTGAACAGATTTTCAAAAATTCATTGACCGGTCTTCCAATTGGCGGCGGCAAGGGCGGTTCAGACTTTGACCCTAAAGGAAAATCCGATCGTGAAATCATGGCATTCTGCCAAAGCTTTATGTTGGAGCTGTATAAGTATATTGGTGCGGATACCGATGTCCCTGCTGGAGATATTGGCACCGGTGCCCGTGAAATCGGATATATGTTCGGACAATACAAGAGAATCCGGGGGCTCTTTGAGGGGGTTTTGACCGGCAAGGGGTTGTCCTACGGCGGTTCTCTTGCAAGAACCGAAGCAACCGGTTACGGTCTCCTTTATATTACCGAAGAAATGCTCAAATGCAATGGTCACAATATCAAGGGCAAAACCGTCACGGTTTCAGGCTCCGGCAATGTGGCAATTTACGCTATTGAAAAAGCGGAACAAATGGGAGCAAAGGTTGTGACCTGTTCCGATTCTAACGGTTGGATATACGATCCTGACGGAATTGATGTTGCAGCGCTGAAGGAAATTAAAGAAGTGAAACGTCAGCGGTTAACAGAATATAAAAAGTACCGTCCGAATTCCGAATATCACGAAGGCAAAGGCGTGTGGGCGGTAAAATCTGATATTGCGTTGCCCTGTGCCACTCAAAATGAGCTTGATTTGGAAGACGCAAAGCAGCTTGTTAAAAATGGTGTTGTTGCAGTTTGCGAAGGTGCAAATATGCCAACAACACTGGAAGCAACCGAATATTTGCAGGCAAACGGCGTTCTATTCCTTCCCGGAAAAGCTGCAAATGCTGGCGGCGTAGCAACTTCTGCTCTGGAAATGTCTCAAAACAGTGAAAGATTACACTGGTCTTTTGAAAAGGTAGATGCAAAGCTCAAACAGATCATGATTGACCTGTTTCATAATCTGGATGCTGCAGCCAAAAAATATGGTATGGATAATAACTATGTTGCGGGTGCCAATATTGCTGGTTTTGAAAAGGTTGTTGATGCCATGACAGCACAGGGTATCGTTTAATTTGAATATGTAAAGGTGAAGGCAAAGGCGTCTGACAAATCTTTCGTGGATACAGGTGTCTTTGCCTTTTAATTTTGAAAAAGGTGGGGCTCTACAATGAGTACGATAACAGAAATTTTCGGAAGCAAGGTTTTCGACGACAGAGTAATGAAAGCAACTTTGTCGGCAAAGGTATATAACTCTCTCAAAAAAACGATTGACGAGGGCGAGGATTTGGACATTAGTGTGGCAAATGCTGTGGCTGCGGCAATGAAGGATTGGGCAGTGGAAAACGGTGCAACCCATTATACGCACTGGTTTCAGCCTCTTACCGGGATTACCGCTGAAAAGCACGATAGCTTTATTTCTCCCTCACCCGACGGCGGTGTAATTATGGAGTTTTCGGGCAAAGAACTGATTAAAGGCGAGCCGGATGCTTCCTCTTTCCCGTCAGGTGGTCTTCGTGCAACCTTTGAAGCAAGGGGTTATACCGCTTGGGACCCAACCTCTTATGCATTCATTAAAGGCAAAACGCTCTGTATTCCCACAGCATTCTGTTCTTATGGCGGTGAGGCCCTGGATAAGAAGACTCCGCTGCTTCGTTCCATGGAGGCTCTAAACAAGCAGGCTATACGTATTATTCGCTTGTTTGGTGATAACACCGTTAAGTGTGTGAAAACCTCGGTGGGTCCTGAGCAGGAATATTTCCTTGTCGATAGAGAAATGTACAACAAGCGACAGGATTTGGTTTTTACCGGAAGAACCCTGTTTGGTGCAAAATCTCCCAAGGGACAGGAAATGGACGACCATTATTTTGGTGTTATCAAACCCCGTGTGGCAGCCTTTATGGATGATTTGAATCATGAATTGTGGGAGTTGGGTATTCTTGCGAAAACCGAGCACAATGAAGTTGCTCCTGCACAGCACGAGCTTGCACCAATCTACACGACAACCAATGTAGCGACGGATCATAACCAACTGACCATGGAAATTATGCAGAAGGTTGCTGCAAAACACGGCCTTGTCTGCCTTCTCCACGAAAAGCCTTTCGCGGGTGTCAACGGAAGCGGCAAGCATAACAACTGGTCTATCACTACCGATACCGGTATAAATCTGCTTGCTCCCGGTAAAACGCCTTACGAAAACGCACAGTTCCTTTTGTTCCTCTGTGCTGTTATTAAAGCAGTAGATGATTATCAGGATTTGCTTCGTATCTCCGTTGCTACAGCTGGCAATGACCACCGTTTAGGAGCAAACGAAGCACCTCCCGCAGTGGTTTCTATGTTCCTTGGCGATGAACTGAATGCCATTTTGGAAGCAATTGAAACCAACGCTCCGTATAGCGCTGCCGGCAAACAGGTTATGAAACTTGGCGTAAGTGTACTTCCGCAGTTTACGAAGGACACCACAGACCGTAACCGTACATCACCTTTTGCATTTACCGGCAATAAGTTTGAATTCCGTATGCTTGGCTCCTCTAACAGTATTGCCTGTGCAAACATTATGCTGAATGCGGCGGTTGCTGAATCCCTCAAGATTTACGCAGACCGTTTGGAAAAAGCAGAGAACTTTGAGACGGCTCTTCATGAAATGATTCGAAAAACCATTAAGGATCATAAGAGAATCATCTTCAATGGCAACGGATATGACGATGCATGGATTAAAGAAGCTACTGAAAAGAGAGGTTTGTGCAATTATCGCACTACAGCTGATTGTATTCCTCATCTTCTCGACAAAAAGAATGTGGATATGTTAACCTCTCATAAGGTTTTCACAGAAGCAGAACTTAAGTCCCGTATGGAAATTACCCTTGAAAACTACTGTAAGACTGTTCTTATTGAGGCAAATACCATGGTAAGCATGGCAAGAAGTGAAATTGCTCCGGCTGTTGAAACCTATATAAAGGAAATCGCAAAGACAGCAGCACTCAAGAAATCTGTATCGGATGATATTTCCTGTACTTATGAGAGCAATTTACTCAAAAAGCTTTCCGCACTGACAGAGTGCATTTTTATTGCGACAGACGAACTCGAAAGTACAATTGCTCAGGTAGGACAGAGCGACAATATCGTTGCAGAATCCGCTGCAATCCGAGATGTTCTTATCAATAAAATGGGAGAATTGCGCGTTGCCTGCGATGAGGCAGAGGTTTTGACCTCCAAAAAGTATTGGCCGTTCCCGACTTATGGAGATCTGCTGTTTGGTGTTAGATAAATAGAAATCAATAATTCTTAGGGAGATGATTTTATGGATGCTGCAAGCATCATGGAGTTGGTGAAAGAAGCCGTGACCTCTGAGGTGTTCGGTGTATGGTTTTTGATCGGAGCCGCTCTTGTATTTTTTATGCAGGCAGGCTTTGCAATGGTAGAAACAGGTTTCACCAGAGCCAAAAACGCCGGCAACATCATCATGAAAAACCTGATGGACTTTTGCATCGGGACGGTGGTATTCGTTTTGCTTGGCTTTGGACTTATGATGGCTGAGGATTACATCTTTGGTATTATCGGGATTCCCAATCTTGATATTTTCGCCAATTTTGGCGGATTTATTGAGAAAAATGCAGCCAGCTTTGTGTTTAACCTAGTGTTCTGTGCAACCGCCGCAACCATTGTATCGGGCGCAATGGCAGAGAGAACAAAATTCCTTTCTTACTGTATTTACTCCGGCGTTATTTCCCTATTTGTATACCCCATCGAAGCCGGATGGATCTGGAACAGCCAGGGCTGGCTTGCGCAGCTTGGCTTCCATGATTTCGCAGGCTCGGCAGCAATTCACTCGGTTGGCGGTATTACGGCACTGATTGGTGCGATTATGGTTGGCCCTCGCCTTGGTAAGTACGTAAAGGATAAATCCGGTAAGGTAAAAAAAGTAAATGCAATTCCCGGACATTCCATCACACTTGGTGCGTTAGGTTGCTTTATCCTCTGGTTTGGTTGGTATGGGTTCAATGGTGCAGCTGCATGGAACGGAACCTCCCTTGCTTCCATTTTTTTGACAACAACTATTGCTCCCGCTGTTGCTACCTGTACAACAATGATTTTTACATGGATTAAAAATGGTAAGCCTGATGTTTCCATGTGCCTAAATGCCTCACTTGCGGGGCTGGTCGGCATAACCGCAGGCTGCGACGCATTGGATGCTCTTGGCTCCGTCATCGTAGGTATTGTTTCCGGTATTCTCGTGGTGGTTGCTGTTGAAGTTCTCGATTTGAAACTTCATATTGATGATCCGGTCGGTGCAGTCGGAGTTCATCTTGCAAATGGTGTCTGGGGTACAATTGCAGTCGGACTGCTTGCCAGCCCCGTAGCTCCTGCGGGCCTTAATGGACTTTTCTACACTGGAAGCGCAAAACTCCTCGGTGTCCAACTTGTCGGTATCGTTTCTATTCTTGTATGGACTGCTGTTCTCATGACAGTTACATTCTTTATCATCAAAAAGACAGTAGGCCTCCGAGTTTCTGCCGAAGAAGAAATCAAAGGTCTTGACAGCACGGAACACGGTCTTCCAAGTGCATATGCCGATTTTGTTCCGGCTATAGAAGCCCTTGATTATGGCTACGAATCGGCGGTTGCGGTCAAAGGGGATATTCCTATGGCAGAAGCAGTACCGGTAAAAAAGATTCCTGCGTTTGAAGAAGGCTCTCAGAAATTCACCAAAGTGGAAATCATTTGCAAGGAAGCTCGCTTTGAGGCTTTGAAAGCAGCCATGATGGATATTGGGATTACCGGAATGACCGTATCTCATGTTCTCGGCTGCGGCGTACAGAAAGGCAGGCCCGAATACTATCGTGGTGTGCAGGTGGAAGCCAATCTGCTGCCCAAAATTCAGGTGGATATTGTTGTCAGCAAAGTTCCCGTTCGCAGTGTAATTGAAGCTGCCAAAAAAGCACTTTATACCGGCCACATCGGTGATGGGAAAATTTTTGTCTATGACGTAGAAAACGTCGTTAAGGTTCGTACCGGTGAAGAAGGTTATGATGCTCTGCAGGATGTAGAGTAAACTGAAAGGATGGTTTTATTATGAAAAATGAAGCAAAGCATGAAGTTGATGCAGTTAATTTTGCCGAACAAACTCCTCAAATTCAAATTGGAGAATCCAAGTTGTCTGAATTGTATAAAAAAGCATTTCTTGAAAACGATACGGGTGTATCCAACGAATATTGCTTAAACACAACATCTTGGGATTAAGCCCTCATAGCCCAAAACATTTGAGGCAGGAGAAGCAACACGGAGAATCGCTTACAGCGAGTGTGGAACGGTGAGAGCCATGCAGTAGATTCTGTGTGAACAACACCAGTCAAGTTGCAGTTTGATTTAGTGGGTGCGCCGTATAGCCTTGCGTTAGTAGGTAGAGCTTTGTCAGAAGTTTTAAGAAAACCAATATAGGCGGTACCGCGAGAGCAGCGCTCTCCCTACAGAATGCTGAATATTAATTTATTGGAGGATTCTATTATGGGCTATTGCGGTACATCCGCAACATTAGAAGTGTTTAGGGGAGGTTTTGAAAAAACTGTCTCCAGAAAGCTTGATGACAGCAAAATAATTGATACGGGAAAAGGGCTCCTCGGCTTTCACCGTTTCATCATGAGGCTACATCCGGAAGGTATGCAGCCTTTTTGCCTTGAAAAAAGCGATTGGGTATGTAACGGAGAAATTGTCTCGCCTGCCTTATGAAATAATTGAACGGGCAAACTCCAGAATTACCAATGAAATTGAACCAATAACACGAGTTGTCTATGATGTCACATCGAAACCTTCGGCAACAGCGGAGTGGGAGTGAGGGATAATACTATGACGAAATATATTTTTGTAACGGGTGGTGTTGTGTCCGGCCTTGGGAAAGGCATTACGGCCGCATCGCTCGGCAGATTATTAAAAGCAAGAGGGCTAAAAGTAGCAGCGCAAAAGCTTGATCCATATATCAATGTTGACCCGGGAACCATGAGCCCCTATCAGCACGGAGAAGTATATGTAACCGAGGACGGTGCTGAAACCGACCTTGATCTCGGACATTACGAACGGTTTATTGACGAAAATTTGAATAAGTTTTCTAATCTTACAACTGGAAAGGTATATTGGAATGTTTTGAATAAAGAGCGCCGTGGCGAATACCTCGGCTCAACTGTTCAGGTGATTCCACATATCACCGATGAAATCAAGGCCTTTGTTTACCGTGTTAGAAAGCAGACCGATGCAGACGTTGTTATCACCGAAATTGGAGGCACTATTGGCGATATTGAATCTCAGCCTTTTTTGGAAGCTGTCAGGCAAATTTCTCTTGAAGTAGGATATGAAAACAGTCTGTTTATTCATGTAACCCTTGTTCCCTTTTTAAGCGGTTCGGATGAACACAAATCGAAGCCCACGCAGCACTCGGTGAAGGAACTTAGGGGGATGGGCATTAATCCGGACATTATTGTTCTTCGTTGTGATAAGCCGCTTAAAGAATCCATCTTCAAAAAAATAGCTATGTTCTGCAATGTAAAACCGGACTGCGTGATTGAAAACATCACATTGCCTGTCCTATATGAAGCACCGCTGATGCTGGAACAGGCAAACTTTTCCAAGGTTGTGTGCAGAGAATTGGGACTTAAGACAGATGAGCCTGACCTGACGGATTGGATTGCAATGGTAGAACGGATTAAAGCTCGCACGGATTGTGTGCAAATTGGTCTGGTTGGCAAATATACAGCGCTTCACGATGCGTATTTATCGGTGGCAGAAGCACTCCATCACGCCGGATATTATCACAATACGCATGTCAAAATTCATTGGATCGATTCAGAACAAATTACCACAGAAAATGCAGACGAAAAGCTATCTGACGTTGATGGCATTATTGTTCCCGGCGGCTTTGGAGACAGAGGAATTCAAGGTATGATTCTTGCCGCAAAATATGCAAGAGAACATAAAATTCCTTATTTCGGCATTTGCCTTGGCATGCAAATTGCGGTCATTGAGTATGCAAGAAATGTTTTAGGAATTCGCGATGCCAACTCCGGCGAATTTGATGAGGCTTGTGCAAATAAGGTCATTGACTTTATGCCGGGACAAAGTGATGAGGTTGATAAAGGAGGCACACTTCGCCTCGGTTCATATCCCTGTAAAGTCAAAAGCGGTACTACACTGGAAAAATGCTATGGTTTATCCGAAATCAGCGAGAGGCACCGCCACAGATATGAGTTTAACAACGATTATCGCGATCGATTTGAAAGGGCGGGACTGACGCTGGCAGGCACATCACCCGATGGAAGATTGATAGAAACAGTTGAACTCACAGATAGAGATTTTTATATCGGTGTTCAGTATCACCCCGAATTTAAAAGCCGGCCAAACAAACCGCATCCGCTGTTTAAGGGGTTTATCGGTGCTGCTATTGAGCATTTGAAAGGAACGCATATATGAGTATTCACGAAGAATGCGGTGTGTTTGGAGCAATTTCTCCTCATACTTTTGACATATCAAGTGTCGTATATTACGGCTTATATGCTTTGCAACACAGAGGACAGGAAAGCTGCGGAATTGTTGTAAACGATGATGGGGTGTTTACATCACATAAGGATTTGGGGCTTGTTGGAGAAGTCTTTTCGAATAATATTCTTACATCGTTACCAAGCGGTCAAATGGCGGTAGGTCATGTGCGTTATGGTACAACAGGAGGAACAAACCGAAACAACTGCCAGCCCATCGAGGTCAATCATCAAAAGGGCAAAATGGCGATTGCCCATAATGGAAACCTAAGTAACGCGGTAGAGCTTAGAAACAAATTAGAAATGTCAGGCGCCATTTTTCACACAACAAGCGACACGGAAACCATTGCCTATATTGTAACAAAAGAGCGCCTTTCCTGCGGTTCTATTGAAGAAGCCGTCAGCAGAGCTATGAATGTTTTAGACGGTGCATACTCTATTGATTTGTTCTTTATTGAAAAACTTCAGAACATTGTGAATATGGAAATCTGCCTTGCAAAACATCCCCACAACGCAAAAGCTCTTTTGAAAGCAAAAAAAATGGGTTTTTCTGATAAAGAAATCGCAAAGCTTTGGAACACAAATGAGCTGGCAATCTCTGAAGAACGAAAAGATACCGCCATTGTTCCTGTATATAAAATGATTGATACCTGTGCTTCGGAATTTGAAAGCTATATCCCGTATTTCTACTCCACCTATGCCGATGAAAATGAATCGGTAGTATCCGATAAGAAAAAGGTCATTGTACTTGGCTCGGGGCCCATCCGCATTGGTCAGGGCGTGGAGTTTGACTATTCAACGGTTCATGCTGTTCAAACGATCAAAGCATCGGGCTTTGAAGCCATTATTATCAACAACAATCCCGAAACGGTGTCAACCGATTACACCTGTTCAGACAAGTTGTATTTTGAACCGCTTTGTGTCGAGGATGTTATGAATATCATCGAGCTGGAGAAGCCATTTGGTGTCATTGCCACTCTTGGTGGTCAAACAGCAATTAACCTCGCAGAACCTCTTGCAGAGCGTGGTGTGCGCATTATTGGAACAGATAAGAATGCCATTGATAAAGCTGAAAATCGAAAGGCTTTTGAAAAGATTCTTGCCTCTCTTTCCATTCCGCAGCCAAAAGGCAAGGCTGTTACAAATATTGAGGAAGGTCTTCATGCGGCAGAGGAAATTGGTTATCCTGTTTTGGTTCGCCCGAGCTTTGTGCTTGGAGGAAGAGCAATGCAAATTGTAGCAAAACCAGAACAGCTTCGCCACTATTTAAAAACTGCGGTTGAGATTGATAAGGACAAACCTGTCTTGGTGGATAAATACCTGCGCGGCAAAGAGGTTGAGGTAGATGCCGTGTGTGACGGGGAAAATGTATTCATTCCCGGCATTATGGAGCTTGTAGAGCGTACAGGAGTTCATTCAGGCGACTCTATCAGCGTTTACCCGTCCTTTAGTATTTCGGACAAGGTAAAGGATAAAATCATTGACTACACGAAAAAACTCGGTCTTGGAATCGGTATTGTGGGGCTTTACAATATTCAGTTCATTGTCGATGCAGAAGAAAATGTGTATATCATAGAGCTTAACCCCCGTTCCTCCAGAACGGTTCCGTTCCTTTCAAAAGCTACGGGATACAGTCTTGCAGATATTGCAACCCTTGTGATTCTCGGAAAAAGCTTGAAAGAACAAGGATTTACCGAAATTTATCCAAAAGAAAGAGAACGCTTTTATGTCAAAGTTCCGGCATTTTCTTTTTCAAAGCTTCATGGTATGGATGCCTATTTGTCACCCGAAATGAAATCCACAGGAGAAGCTATTGGATATGACAAAAAAATGCACCGTGCAATGTTTAAAGCAATGGCGGCATCCGGAATCCACCTGCAGAATTACGGTACAGTCGTTGTAACTCTTGCAGACGAGGATAAGGAAGAAGCATTGCCGCTTGTGAGAAGATTTTATAACCTTGGCTTTAACATTGAAGCAACCATCGGCACGGCAGACTTTTTAAAGGCACACGGCATTCGCACAAGAGTACGCCGCAAGCTCAGCGAAGGCAGCGAGGAAATACTGGAATCCATCAGGGCCGGATATGTAAGCTATGTGATTTGTACCCGTGCCATTCTTTCGGGAGTACATTATGAAGACGGTGTTGCAATCCGCCGTTGTGCAACTGAGAACAATATTACAATGCTCACATCCCTTGATACCGTTAAGGTCCTGCTGGATGTATTAGAAGAAACGACAATAGGAATCTCAACGATCAATTCATAGGAGGCAAATAATGCACTTTACAAAAATGCAAGGCTTGGGAAATGACTATTTGTATCATTATGGAGAATTAAAAAATTCATCCGGTATATCAAAAAAGTTATCCGATAGGCATTTTGGAATTGGTTCTGACGGACTCATTACAATTTCGCCGTCAATAACCGCAGATTTCAAGATGCGAATTTTTAATGCTGATGGCAGCGAGGCCATGATGTGCGGAAACGGCATTCGTTGTGTAGGCAAATATGTTTTTGATAAAGGCTATACTGACCGAAAAAAGCTGATCATTGAAACGCTGTCAGGTAATAGGGAACTTACACTCAGAACCCTTGGCAATAAGGTAAACGAAGTAACCGTCAATATGGGAAAGTGCATTGTCAATAAGCCAGTTTTGCTTGATACATCTTATGGAAAGGTTATGGTTGTGCCGGTATCAGTTGGAAATCCCCACGCAGTAGTTTTTGTAGAGAATATCGCAGATGCTCCTGTAGATACAATGGGAAAGGAATTGGAGCATCATCCGTATTTCAAAGATGGAGTCAATGCAGAGTTTGTGCAGGTAATAGACCGAAACACAATAAAAATGCGTGTCTGGGAGCGTGGAAGCGGCATTACCATGGCTTGTGGCACCGGTGCCTGCGCCTCGGCTGCTGCAGCGGTTCAGGCAAATCTTTGCGATAAGGAAAAAGAAACAACGGTTTGTCTTGATGGTGGAGAATTAAAAATCAAAGTGCTAGCGGATGGCACTGCAATGATGACCGGTCCGGCAGAAACCATATGCGAATGTGAGGTTGAAGAGAAGTGAAAGTAAATATAAACTACAACAATTTAAAAGAAAGCTATCTGTTTTCAGAAATTGCCAGGCGGGTAAGTGACTTCAGCAAAACTCATCTTGAAAAAGAAATCATCCGCATGGGAATTGGTGATGTCACCCTGCCGCTTTGTCGTTCGGTGGTAGAAGCCATGAAACAAGCCGCAGAGGATATGGGAAAGGCCGATTCCTTTCATGGCTACGGTCCCGAACAGGGATATGATTTTCTCAGGGAAAGGATTCAAGCCTATTATGCTGAAAATGGCATTGCGCTTGAGCTCTCGGAAATATTCGTTTCTGATGGAGCCAAAAGCGATCTTGGCAATATTCTTGATTTGTTTGACGAAAAGAATACTGTTTTGATACCTGATCCCGTGTATCCCGTATATGTGGATACCAATTTAATGGATGGCAGAAAAATTATTTTTGCAGACGCAAACGAAAATAACGGATTTCTGCCACTGCCTGATGATTCGGTTTTGGCAGATATTATCTATATCTGCTCTCCTAACAACCCCACAGGAGCGGTTTATAACCGAGAGCAGTTAAAACTTTGGGTGGAATATGCCCTTCGCAATCACGCCGTTATTTTATTCGATGCAGCTTATGAATCTTTTATTGTGGATAAAGACATTCCTCGCAGTATCTTTGAGATTGATGATGCAAAGAACTGTGCTATTGAATTTTGCTCGCTGTCAAAAACCGCAGGATTTACGGGCACTCGCTGCGGATATACCGTAGTTCCTCAAGCACTTGAATTTGACGGAATGAAACTTAATCATATGTGGCTTCGCCGGCAGACAACAAAGTTTAATGGCGTATCCTACATTGTGCAAAAGGGTGCAGAAGCAGTATTTACACAAGACGGAAGAAAACAAATCAAAGAAAATATTGCCTACTATCGAAAAAATGCCAAAATCATTACATCGGCCTTAGACAAGCTCGGTATCTGGTATACAGGCGGTAAAAACTCTCCGTACATTTGGCTTCGTTGTCCGAATGATATGGACTCATGGGCGTTCTTTGATATGCTGTTATCTGAGATTGGCGTAGTCGGAACACCGGGAGCAGGCTTCGGAAAAAACGGCGAAAAGTTTTTTCGCCTAACTGCTTTTTCGACCAACGAGAATACGACGAAGGCGATGGAAAAGTTCCGTTTGCTTTTAGAGAAAGGTGAGGATAAGCTGTGAATAAAGCACCATTTGTAACCAACGAACAATTAAAGGAAATTGTAAAAAAATATCCGACACCTTTTCATTTATATGATGAAAAAGGAATTCGACAAAATGCACAAGCGGTAAAAGATGCTTTTAGCTGGAATAAGGGCTTCAAAGAATATTTCGCAGTAAAAGCCAATGCAAATCCGTTTTTAATTAAAATTCTGAATGAGTATGGTTGTGGTACGGATTGTTCATCCATGACGGAACTTATGTTATCGGAGGCAATTGGTATTACAGGTGAAAATATCATGTTTTCCTCCAACGATACGCCCCTTGATGAATTTGTATATGCCAATCAGCTTGGTGCAATTATCAACCTCGACGATTTTACGCACATAAAAATATTGGAGGACACTCTCGGAGCGTTGCCTGAAACGCTTTCTCTACGATATAATCCCGGCGGTATATATCAGATTAGTAACGGTATTATGGACAACCCAGGTGACGCTAAGTACGGAATGACAAAAGAACAATTATTTGAGGGATATAAAATACTCAAGGATAAAGGCGTAAAGCGTTTTGGCATTCACTCGTTCCTTGTTAGCAATACTGTCACAAATGATTATTACCCTGAGCTTGCAAAAACATTGTTTGAACTGATTGTAGAACTCAAAAACAAAATTGGTATTGAAATCAGCTTTGTAAATCTATCGGGCGGTGTAGGTGTACCCTATAAGCCGGAAGATAGAGCTAACGATATTGCAATTATTGGCGCCGGCGTCAAAAAGGTGTTCGATGAAGTGCTTGTTCCAAATGGTCTTGAAAATGTTGCGATATTTACCGAAATGGGCAGATTTATGATGGCCCCTTACGGATGTGTTATCACAACGGTAATTCATGAAAAGCATATTTACAAAGAATACATTGGTGTAGATGCTTGTGCGGTCAATTTAATGCGTCCCGCTATATACGGTGCATATCACCATATAACAGTTTCCGGCAAAGAAAATGCTCTATGTGATCATACCTACGATATTGTTGGCTCGTTATGTGAGAACTGTGACAAGTTTGCTGTTGACCGAAAATTGCCGAAAATTGAAAAGAACGATTGGCTCATTATACACGATTCCGGAGCACATGGCTATGCCATGGGATACAACTACAATGGCAGGCTTCGCTCTGCCGAGGTGCTTTTGAAAGAGGATGGTTCAACCGAGCTTATTCGTCGAGCAGAAACACCCAAAGATTATTTTGCCACCTTTGATTGCTTTGATATTATAAAAATATAGCAGTTTGAGATAGTTTCAAAAAAGATTGTCAATATCAAAGTCTCACTTGTACCAAATTTTTACAAAACGTGAATTTGCATATTGGAGTGTTTGAGATGTGAAGAAAAATATGCTTTATTAAGAGCAAAGATAAAGCGAAACAGATACCACATTTTTTAATTTGCAAAATATGCTATAATAAAACAATCACAAGAAAGATCGAGGTACTAAAATGCATAATGACTTTGATTTTACAATCGAACGCGAAGGCAGATATATACGTTTAATACCTGATAAGCGCGACTTGTGGGGTACCAATCGCCGGAATAATTCGGATGATAGTCTTAATGCTATTGAACTATCATATCGACAAGAAGATGAAGATGGCTTTGGTATCGGGGGTGACGAATATATCACTACTCAAGATATTGCAGCTATGTCGCAAGGGATACAACAAATTATCAATAAAGAAACAACGCAGTTTTTTTATAGCTGTTTCGATGAAATCATTAAAATCAATATTGAAATATCCATAGATAACTTAATCAGTTTTACATTTTCTATGTTAGAAACATTAAATAGAGATTATTACATATCGATCACACTAAGTAATATGACTATAAACGAATTCAAAGACAAGACTCGACCTTTTGTTGAGTGGGAAAGAATGTTTCCAACTTTAAAATCATCTTGGTTATCCCTTTACCATGAAACGTATGATGCCGTGTTTGAATACGACTGTATTAACGGCTCGAAATGTGAGGCTGATTTTAACACAAAGGTATTTGATGTGTTGGAAAACACACCTTATGAGTTTGCTAATTTTTTAGATGAAACCCTGAGACTCCTCAAAAATGGCCGAGAAACTTTGCCAGAGAAATTATCTTATGTTATTAAGAACTTTTAATTGCGATTTTATATCATTGCTTGTTTCCTTAAATTCGTTATGAACAATCGTACCGGTTGAGCGCCTCGACACGTAATTTGCGTGCGAGGCTTTTGTTATGTTCAGGTTTTGTGCTCGCGTCAAAGGTGCATCTTTTTTGTATCCCGTTGACATCAGCCTGAGTCCAGGCACAACTTACGTTCAGACTCTTTTTTGTTCCATGCAAAATACTCATGCTGAAAGCGGCTGTCTTTTTGTAGCGCAACCCCCGTGTGATGCGGACCCAATTCATTTTGGATTCAGCGTTCTTTTTATTTTTGACACATGACAATAGCTGTACCTGTTTCATTCGTCAAGCAATGTTCCCAGCAGACCCGAAAGCATTGTTTGCGTCGGCTGGTCCCCGTTATACCGGTGGTGCATAATGTACTTTCTTTGAGCCATTTGTCCAGTGCGTGGATATGTCTTTTGGCAAAACAAAGCCCTCTTCTTATAAAGAAGAGGGCTTTGTTTTGCTTTTAATATGTGCTGCTCTGTTTTTGATTTTTCAGTTTTTTGCAGATAAATAACCCTAGCAGCAGAAGCACCGGAAAAACAATCGCGGCCAAGATCCCGATTCTCAGGTTATCATTAAAGCAGCTTGATACGACCCCGGCAAGGGTTGGGCCTCCGGAACATCCTAAATCGCCGGCCAGGGCCAGCAGAGCAAACATTGCCGTACCGCCGCCCCGAATGGAGGCCGCCGCTTTGCTGAAGGTTCCCGGCCACATAATTCCAACTGACAATCCACAAACCGCACAGCCCACCAGGCCAACCGCCGGAATTGGAATAAACGATATACACAGATAGGACAGGATACACAAAACACCGCTGCAAACCATAAAGCGATCCAGATTGATTTTGTCACCATATTTCCCATAATACACCCTTGACGCACCCATTAAAGCGGCAAACGCCATTGGACCGGCCAAATCGCCAATGGCCTTGTCAACGCCAAGACCATTCTCCGCAAAGGTGGAAGCCCACTGACTGACCGCCTGTTCACTTGCCCCTGCGCTCATCATCATCAACAGCAGAACCCAAAAGATCTTTTGTGAAAACAATTCCTTCAGGGTAAGGCCCTTACTCCCCTCTTCATTCAACGAAGCAATCGGCGCTTTCATAAAAGCAGCTCCATTGAAGATGGGGATGGCCGCCCAAACCAAGGCCAGTATCTTCCAGTTCTGAATGCCAAATACCCAAAAGAAAACCGTAGAAATTAATACGACACCAACATGCCCCCAGCAATAAAAGGAGTGGAGAAGGCTCATCGCCTTTTCTTTGTTGTCGGTTGGGCACGCCTCCATAATGGGGCTGATCAGCACCTCAAGCAAGCCGCCGCCAACTGCATAAACCACAACCGCAATCAGCAGGCCAACAAAGGCGTCGCTGAACAAATCGGGCAGTACCGTCAGCAAAATCAAGCCGGCTGCCGAACAAATATGCGCAAGGGTAATTGAAGCGCGGTACCCAATTTTGTCAATGAATCCGGCCGACAGCAAGTCCACCAAAAGCTGTATTGCAAAATTAATGGTAATCAACATGGTGATTTTAGAAAGGGGAATTTGATAGCTGCTTTGAAAGGTGATAAACAGCAACGGTACAAAGTTGTTTACAATCGCCTGAACAATATACCCAACAAAGCAGGCGTTCATAGTTTTTTTATAGCTGCCGTTCATAGAAAAGCCCGCTCCTTTCAACATTACTGTTTGTCATTATATCATTTTCCCCTATCTTATTTCTTGTGATTTATCGCCATTTTATGTTATAATATCGCCAAAAGCGGCAGGAGAATAGCACCATGCAGATAACCGAAATTAAAACAGACGACACACTGCGGGAACTTCGTCGGCACGGACGGCCGGATTTTCCGTTTGAATATTATTACGACGATATAAAGGGGTTTGACAAACAATATGTCGAGTGGCACTGGCACAATGAATTTGAATTCATAACCGTTGACACAGGGCCAGTGGACTGTTCCATTGGCAACGAACGGATCCGCCTAGCTGCGGGAGAGGGAATGTTCATCAACAGCGGCGTCTTTCACAAATTTGAATCCCCCTTGCGGGGAACGGCTCCCAACATTCTTTTTGCGCCTGATTTTTTCGCCTCTAAAGATTCCGCCGTGTACCGGAACTATATTGCGCCTGTGCTCTTGTCTGGCTGCTGTTTCATTGCCTTCCAGCAGCGAAGCGTTTGGGAGACGCAAATTTTAGAACAGCTTAACCGGATTTATCAGACGGCACAGTCCAGTGACAGACTCAAGGAACTTCGCATCCAAGCGCTTGTCTGCGAATTATGGCGCCTGTTTTATGAAACTGCACATGATCATTTTTCCACTGTAAAGACCAGCCAAAACACACTGTTGCAGTCGCGTCTCCAGCTTATGATTCAATTTATCGGCAACAACTATAAGGAAAAAATCAAGCTAGATGACATTGCGCACGCAGCCAACATCAGCAAAAGCGAGGCTCTCCGCTGTTTTCATACCGGCGTCCAGACAACGCCGGTATGCTACCTCATTGCGCACCGGTTAAACCGCGCGCGGGAACTGCTGCTGACGACCGACGATACCATTGCAAACATTTCTGCCGAGGTTGGGTTTGACAGCGGCAGTTACTTTACCCACACCTTTACCAAAACATTTGGCATTACCCCAAAAGCATTTCGGAACAGGCGCTAATGCGCCAAACGTCCAATTTCCAACAAGCCCAAAAACTTTTTCATGCTCATCAAAAGGCCGGTATTTTAATCTTTTTAAAACAAGCGGCCTGTTCCTTTTCGCAACAGTATGCTATATTCATAAAATCTGCCCCTAAAAAACGAATTATGCCAAGACAGGAGGATGCAATTATGGATTGTTTGCAATGGATGACCTGCCTTACCCAAAAGCTGCAAGCGGCGTTTGGAAAGCGCCTGCTGTTTGTCGGGCTGCAGGGAAGCTATCAGCGCGGCGAGGCAACCGCCCAAAGCGATATTGACGTGGTTGTACTGTTAGACGCCGTCCATATCCGCGAGCTGTCGTTATACCGAAGCATTTTGGCCGGAATGCCCTGGAATGAACGCGCCTGCGGATTCATCTGCGGAAAAAAGGAGTTTGCACACTGGCCAAAGCATGAAATCTTTCGTTTTTGTCAGGATACTCGTGCATTTTATGGGAGCCTCGAAGGGCTGGCGCCAAGTATAACACGGGCCGATATTCAGGAAAGCCTGCGGATTGGTGCTGCAAACCTGTACCACGAAGTGTGCCATCACTATCTCTATGGGAACGGCAGTGCAGAGCCGTTAAAAGGCGCGTACAAAAACGCTTTTTTCCTCCTGCAAATCTGGTATTACCTGGTTTTTGGGAAATATGTTCAAACAAGGCGGGAACTGCTTCCGCTGCTGCATGGCCCGGAGGCGGAACTGTTGAACCGCATTATTTGCTGGGATGAACAGACGCAGGAGCGCGGCGAGCACCCAGAGCGATGGTTTGAACCTCTTCTCAATTGGAGTAGCGGTCTGCTGACCGATGAAGGCGCAAAATAAGCTCCCGTTCTCCTATGCCGCGGCAGGCGCCCTGGTACCAGACTCTACCCTGTGTCTTTTTTCGATGAATAATATACCAATACAAAACACCCCGCCGTAAAGAAATACGGCGGGGTGTTTTTCAAATGTCTCCCCGAAGCAGGTTTTCCGCGTAGTCGCGCAGGGACTCAAAGGAATTGACGTTCTGTGCCCGGGTGCTGATTTGCTCCTGTACATAATCCGGGAGCGAATTGTAATACTGCTTTGCATGCGGATCCTCTGCAACCAGCGCATGAAGGCTTTGGTATTTCTGTTTCATAACATCCTCCGTTCCGCCGCCTGAACAAGCGGCTTTGCATTACGGCTTGCGCCTGCTGTTAGTATGGGTGGATGGGGACGGAAATATGTCACACATTAATTGAGCAGCCAAACAAACAGGTTGAGGTAACCCGCAAAGGTCAGCCACAACAGGTACGGCACCTGAAGCCAGGCGGCGGTGCGGTTTATTTTTCCGAACCGCCAAATCATGACAACGACGAGAACCCAGAGCAGCAAAAGCCAGAAAAAGGCAAACGCGTAGGCCTGCATATGAAAAAAGATGATGCTCCAGAAAAAATTAACCGCAAGCTGCACCGCGTACACCGTAAGGGCTGAGCGGATTCCAGGTTCGCCGGACGCATAAACCAAATAAGATGAAATGCCCATCAGGACAAACAAAATTCCCCATACGACTGGGAAAAGCCATCCGGGAGGAGACAGAGGCGGCAGCACCAAATTGCCGTAAACCTCCATGCTGTTCATGGTGAGAAAGCCGGAAAGCGCACCAACTGCAAGAGGGATGAGAATGCTGAGAATCAGCGGCTTCCAGCGGATGGTTGTAACTGCGCGCATATTGAACCACTCCTTTACGGTAATAGTTTATTACCGCAACAGCCATTCTATGTAATGGAGCGCAAATTTTTAAAGAGCAGAACAAGGCATGTTGTTCAGTGATTACGTGCGGGCGACTCTGTGTAATTGCCTTTTCATCACACCAAAAACAACGTCCGCAAGCCGATGGGATGCAAAGCCGCTTGCAAAAGCGATTACCGGGAAGTATAATAAAGCTGTTGAAGCAAAAGGAATGCCTTTGAAATGCAGAAACAGCCGCGCCAATTTTCGTAGCATGGGCGGCAGGAACGCCGTATTTTCCGTTAGAATAGCTATCTGCCTTTTCAGTATTCCCGTTTCGTTTCAGATTTTTGGGGATGTACCATCCCAGCGCCGAATCAGGCGTTTGTGTTTTTATCAGCCATGAGTGGTTTCAGGTAAGGAGTGAAGAAAACGATGATCTTGGTAAATACCGAATACATCAGCGGAAAAGAAATTGAAATGCTCGGCCTTGTAAAAGGAAGCACCATCCAGTCTAAAAACATTGGGCGGGATATTACCCAAAGTTTTAAGACCATTGTCGGCGGTGAACTGAAAGCCTACACCCAAATGATGGACGAAGCGCGCGCACTGGCAACCAAACGCATGGTAGAGGAAGCCGAAAGCGTAGGAGCAGACGCTGTCATCAATGTGCGGTACTCTTCTGCCGCGGTCATGCAGGGGGCTGCTGAAATTATGGCGTATGGCACTGCGGTAAAATTCAAATAAGCTGGATTTGTAAACCGCTAAAAGCCGCGTTTGATCAAACGCGGCTTTTTCATCATACAAACACCATTGTTAAAAGAATCCAACGGAGGAATAAATATGAACTTTAACCCCCTGAGTTACCGCTATCCTTCACGGCGCAGCCTTGTATACGGCGCCAAAGGGATGGTCTGCACTTCCCAGCCGCTCGCTGCACAGGCCGGCCTGGATATTTTAAAAAAGGGCGGCAATGCAGTGGATGCAACGATTGCCGCCGCCTCCTGCCTGACGGTTGTAGAGCCAACCTCCAATGGGATTGGGGGAGATGCGTTCGCCATTGTCTGGAGCAAGGGAAAGCTCTACGGGCTCAACGCAAGCGGGCCGGCACCGGCCCTGGCTGATCCGGAGGCTCTGCGTAAAAAAGGGTATGCCAAAATGCCGCGCCGCGGCTGGAATGCCGTCACCGTACCGGGAATCCCCTCCGCCTGGGGAGCGCTTGCCGAACGGTTTGGCAGGCTTCCTTTTGAACAGCTTCTTGAACCCGCCATTTGCTATGCAGAAGACGGCTACCCGGTTTCACCTGTTGTTTCCCTGCTGTGGGAACGCGGCGTGCGCCTGTTCAGCAGCCCGGAGGTAGCGGGAGAACTCACGGCGGAAGAACAGCGCCCCTGGTTCAAACAGTTCGCCCCAGAGGGCCGCGCACCAAAAGCGGGCGAACTCTGGAAAGCCCCGGACCTGGCCCGCACCCTGCGTCTCCTTGCCGAGAGCCGCTGCTCCGCCTTTTATCACGGTACTCTTGCCGAACAAATTGACGCTTTTTCAAGGCGATACGGAGGCGCGCTGCGCGCCTCCGATTTGGATGCATTCGCCCCGGAGTGGGTAGAGCCTATTTCAGTCCGTTACCGCGGCTATGACGTTTGGGAGCTGCCTCCGAACGGCCACGGCCTGGTGGTGCTGATGACACTGAACCTGCTCAAACAGTTTGAATTTGGCGCGAGAGAAGACAGCCAAACCATTCACCGGCAGCTCGAGGCAATGAAGCTTGCCTATGCGGACGGTCAGCGCTATATTGCCGAACCCTCCGCCATGCGGGTAACTACAGAACAGCTTTTATCCGAGGAATACGCCAAACGGCGTGCGGCGCTCATTGGTGAAACGGCGCTGGAGCCGTTCCATGGCGACCCCAACTGCGGCGGTACCGTTTACCTCTGTACAGCGGATACCGAGGGCAACATGGTATCCTACATTCAGAGCAATTACAACGGATTCGGCTCCGGGCTGGTGGTACCCGGAACCGGGATTTCCCTGCACAACCGCGGGTATAATTTTTCACTCGATCCGCATTCAGACAACTGTCTTGCGCCGGGCAAACGCCCGTATCACACCATTATTCCCGGTTTTCTCACCAAAAACGGCGAAGCGGTTGGCCCATTTGGCGTTATGGGCGCCTTTATGCAGCCGCAGGGCCATGTGCAGGTACTGGAAAATTTAATTGATTTCGGCCTGAACCCACAGGAAGCGCTTGATGCACCGCGCTGGCAGTGGACGGGAAACAAATCCATTCTGCTGGAACCCGGCTTTCCGTCTGAGGTTATCCAAGCGCTGGAACGCAAGGGGCATGACGTCAGCATTGCAGCGGAATCCATCAGCTTTGGACGCGGGCAGATGATCTTCCGGAACGGGAACGCCTATGTCGGCGCATCCGAACCGCGCGCCGACGGCTTAGCCGCGGCATGGTAAACTATTTTGTTCTCTAAATACATAAACCCCACCGGCAAAACCGGTGGGGTTGTTTTTTTATATTCCTTTCCCGACACAATCTTCGGCAATTGCCATTGTTGCCGTTCCAATCAAAGTGGTGTCCACCTGCTTTAAATCGGCCGCTACAGTTTTGCCGGCGACAAGCTCCTTAAGCGGCGGATCCTCCACCAAAACGGCGCGGACCGGCGTTCCGTCAAAATAGGTGAGGCCGTTTTTCATCTTCCGGCGGATCTCTTCAAAAATCCGGGGCTTGATGACCGGGTTGCGGGCAATACTTCCCTCCAAATAAATGACGTTGCGGCCGCCGTTCTCCAACGGACCCATGGAAACCACTGTGGAGACGATGGTATTGGCGAGGGTTTGGTAGCTGCGCACAGCAATCGCAGACGCAAGCTCTATCAGTTCCGCGTAACCTGCTTCGCCCACCGCTTCCCTGAGCTTTTGCAGACGCACGGTATCAAACCCATTGTCAAGACCGCTTTGATAAAGCTCGTACACCGTGCGGGTGTCCCTGCTGTGGGTGAAAAAATCCGCGACCGGCTTCCCCTCCAGCGCGGAGCCGCCAAGACGGACACGTTCCGCCGCACGGCGCATCAGGCCAAAAACGCCCTTGCCTGCAATGGCATAATTGAGCTGGCGGTTTTCGGTCTCTTCTGCGGGGAAAAGCGCGTCATCCTCCGGAAGATTGCAGACCAGCGCAATCGGCAGATAATGCCGCTCGTCGCCGTTTGCCATCCCGGTGCCGCAGATGCACAGGACCGTTTTGTCCCGTTCGAGCACATCGGAAAGCGCGACTGCACCGTGATGCGCCACAATTCCGTCCGACTGATAAAACATCATATAATTTGGGAAGCCGCGGGACTTCATATAACGGTCAAAATTTGCCTCAAACACCAGCTCTTCGCACACCTCTTCTTTGCTGCGGGCAACCATGCGATCAAAGGTGGGCAGCTTGGTCGGGTGATACGGACAGTGCTCCACAATCAGCATCGGCAGGGAAATGCCGATGCACGGGCAGGCCGTTTCAGAAAGATAGCTGTGCACAGCAGCATCCTGAATGAGCAGGCGGTCAAGATAATCGTAAAAATCGGTGTGCTGCTCCGGGTTTTCCTCTGCGCGGACATAATCCACCACCATCTGCCCTCCACGCATCGAGGCGATCATCACCTTGGCGTTGGTTCCGCCGAACGAAAGCGCAAGCACGGCGCCGTGATTGTAAAAGGCCGGCGGCTTTTGCTTTGCAATGCGAAAATGCTGCTCCATACCGGATTCACTGGCCGGCATCTCTCCGGCACGAAACAGCGCGATAAAATCGGCCAGCTCCCGGTCGGTGTCCGGCAGCAGCCTTTTCTGAATTTGCTCCATTGGTGTCACATTTCATTCCCCCGTTGACCGTTTAATTTTTAATGCGTTCCCAAACTGCCATGACCAGACGGTGCGGGAACAGCTTGGCGAGCAAGCGGTGTCCTTTGTTGTGGAATCCATAAACCGAGACCGCCTTGCCTTTTGCACTGTCCCGAAGTGCCTTGCGGACAACGTCGGCAGGGCGGGCCATGCCGGGGAAATTCCGCACCGACTCCGGGTGCTCGGTGGACTGTGCCACCGTGAAAAATTCCGTTTGGGTCCAACCGGGGCAAACTGCCGTCACCGTGACACCGCGCCGTTTCAGCTCCCGGCCCAGCGCACGGGAAAAACTCAGCACAAAAGCCTTGGATGCCGCATAAATGCTCATATCCGGCAAAGGCTGAAACGCCGCAACCGAGGCCACTTGAATAATACGTCCGCCTGCTTTCATATAGGGAAGCACCGCTCTGGTGAGCACGGCAAGGGCATAAACATTCAGCTGCACCATGTCCGACACCTCTTCATCGCTCAGGCCGGCGGTTGGACCGAACTTGCCAAAGCCGGCCGCATTGACCAGCAAGCGAACCAGAGGTTTCTGCTCCTCCAGTATTTGCCTGATTTGGCTTAAGGAATCCGGCTCTTTTAAATCCAACGCAAGGATGCGCAGCGGCGTTTTGGTCATCTGAGCCAGTTCCTCCAAGCGTTCTTTCCGCCGGGCAATCACCCAGATTTCGTCGTAATGTTCCATTGCGGCAGCCTGCAAAACAAACTGGCGCCCCATTCCGGAAGACGCCCCGGTAACAATTGCAATGTCCATTTGTTCTTCCTCCCTTGAACCTCAGCCGAGCTCAGAATCATAACGAGTACGCTCACCGCCAATGTATTTGGGGCGGGTGCGCGCACAGATTAAGCCCGCTTCACCAATACGGCTGAGTGACAGACGGACCGGAACGGCAACCGGTGCCAGATGCATTCCAATCAAGGTGCCGCCAATGTCCATTCCAGCCTGTGCCTGAATTTGCTCCACCGCCACCGGCTGACGGAACGCCGAATAAGCAGCCGTTGCAAACGAGCCGCCCGCTTTGGGCTGCGGCACCGCGTTGACAGCAGGCAGACGGTACCATTCCGCCGCCTCTTTTTCCAGAATAATGGCACGGTTTAAATGTTCACAGCACTGTGCTGCAAGAAAAACCCCATGCTCCTTTAGCAGAGGGTAAATGCCATCGAGCACCGCCTGTGCCAGTTCTGTGCTGGAATGGGTACCGATTCTCTCGCCTCCGATTTCGCTCGAGGAACAGCCGACCACAAAAAGGTCTTTCTCTTTCAATTTCGCGGTTTCCAGCAGTTCGGCGGCAGCTTGGCGTGCCTGTGCCTGAATTTGTTCCAACATGATATCACCTTCGGTTTTATCATACCACAAAAGAATCGGAATGCAAAGATCGTGTGAACGGCGGAATCGTTCAGGGCGCCAGATTTTTCATTTTTTAAGCCTGTTTGGGTCAAATGATGACGAGTTATGGGGCCACCGCCGCAGTTCTCTTTTAACCTGCGCGGAAAAACAGCCTCCCGCGGTAAAGCAAATGCGGAAAGCTGTTTCTGGTTACAGGTATTGTTTCAGGCGTTCAATGCTGTTCTGTTCAAATGTGATGGTCTCTTCCGCTAGTTTGCGCACCGTCTGAGACGCCTCCGGACACCGGTTCAAGGTTTCCTGAGCCTCTACAATGCCCATGTTGCTCCCGTCGATCACCATTTTGGCAATTTTAGAGACCGATCCTGCCGTCGCCGCATGAAAGCGAATCATTCCATCCGCCATCAGCTTCTGAAAGAAAGGGCTTTCCTCCGGATTGGCGCCGTTTGCATAAATTTGTTTTTTCGCCTTGCTGTTGAGGCTGGAATAGCCCTGCATTTGGGTGACAAGATCATCCCGCAGAGCGGTTTCCTGCACCGATTTCAGGAGGATGTTCAGGTTTTCCTCCCCCATTTTGGTATCCTGATATACTTTGTTGAGCAAATTCATATCTTGTGTCATTGTCAATCACCTCACCCCCTTAATATGGAACACAACCAGGGAATTATACTCAGCGCTCCAAGCATCCAAGGGGTGGAACACGGGCAGTCAGAACAGCCTGTTCAACGGACAAATCATTTTGTTCTGCCGGTGCCCCTTGTTCCTTTCTTGTATCTTTTTAAGTTTCAAACGCAGTCTGTCATTCCTTAGCGGCACCCCCTGTTCATGCGCTTTCATGCAGGCCGTGCTTGTACTTTTCCCGGCGACCCGGTATAATGGAACAAGGATTATCAATGACACGAATGGAGATGGCAGTTTGCAGGCAGAAACCTTTTTTCGAAAACCAATCAATATTTTTCTCATCGCCGTTCTCTGTACCCTGCTTTGGGGCAGCGCTTTTCCCGGTGTTAAACTGGGGTATGAGTTACTGCACATCGGCACCGACGACCTGTTTTCCAAAATTCTGTTTGCAGGGTGCCGGTTTGGACTGGCAGGCATTTTCACCCTTGCTTTCACAATGGTTTCCGCCCGGCGGATCATCCTGCCAAGTAAAAGCAACATTGGCGGCATTACCCTGTTGGGATTGGTACAGACCACCCTGCAATACATTTTCTTTTACATTGGCTTGAGTTATACCACCGGGGTCAAGGGCTCCATCCTCAACGCGACTTCTACCTTTATGATTGTCATCCTCGCCCACTTTGCCTATAAAAACGACCGCATTACGGTAAAAAAGGCCGTTGGATGCCTGCTCGGCTTTGCCGGGGTTGTTCTTGTCAATTTAGGTGGCGGCGGCTTTGAAGGCTTTTCCTTTTTGGGTGAAGGGTGCGTCCTGCTTTCTGCGCTGACCTTTGCATTTGGCTCGCTCATCAGCAAGAAGGTGGCCTCTAAATGAGAACCCGCCATGATTACCGGTTATCAGCTTCTCATTGGCGGGGCGGTTTTGGTACTGATCGGCCTTGCCGGCGGCGGGCATATTTCCATAGACAGTGTGGAGGCGCTGGCCCTGTTCCTTTATCTCGCGCTGCTTTCGTCGGTGGCTTTTGCGCTCTGGACGGCGCTGCTCAAATACAATCCGGTGGGGAAAATCAGCATTTACAATTTTCTGACGCCGGTATTCGGCAGCATTCTTTCGGTGATTTTTTTGCAGGAACAGGCATTTGACCTGAAAATTATTCTGGCACTTCTTTTCGCCTGCGCCGGGATTGTGCTGGTCAACCGGGAAAAGAAAGCCGGATAGCCCTAATGCAGCTTGTGTACCGCATCCGCCCCTAACACGGCTGGATTGAATGCAAAATCAGAACACCGTGTGCTTTGATTTAAGCACACGGTGTTTTTTACGGTTTCTCCGGACATGCCTTTTCATGCCCGCCAAAAAATCCGGGCTGCTCGATCGTTCACATTCGGGCGGCGTACATTTCGCTGCTTTCCCGCGCATCCAGCAAAAAAGATTACCGCTTCGCATCAGACACGAAGCGGCGTTTTTTTACAAAGGATTACCGAATTGTTTCCCATTCCGGGCGCTGGATGGAAAAAATCAGGTGCGGCATATCCACATTGTAATAGTGCTTGACAAACTGCCCCCGCACCGTCATGCCGTTGCGCTTTGCAACATTTTGGGAGGCTGTGTTGGTGTCTCGTATAATGGAGTAAACCTCATCCGCCTCCAACTGTTCAAAGGCGTAATCCCGGCAGGCAGCGGCGGCCTCGGTCGCATAGCCGTGGTGCCAGTACGCCCGCTCAAACAAATAGCCGACCTCTTTCACCCATTTCCCGTCGCAGTTCTGCATCGTGACGCCGCACTGGCCAATCATTTCGCCGGTCTCTTTGAGCAGGACTGCCCAAAGGCCAAAGCCGTCGTCCCGGTAACGCTGCAACTGCCGGTCCAGCCACTGATGTACTTCAGCATCGCTGAATGCATGTTCATACGCGGTCATTGCCTGTGCATCCTGCAGGGTTTTGCAGAGCGCCGGAAAATCCGACGGCTCCATGGTGCGCAAAATCAGGCGTTGGGTCTCTAAAATTTTCATACGTTTTCCTCAGTCAATCCAAAATACTTATTCACCCATCCTGGACTTTTCTTGCGCGGAGCCGGGTTTTTCCAATTCAAAATCAACGCGGCCGGCATTGACGTCCACCTTGGTACAGACCACCCGCACCGGAGAACCAACCCGGTAGCTCCTGCCACTGAGCTTGTCCTTGAGTTCAAAGTAGCCGTCAAATTCATACTGACCCTCCGGAAGGGTCTCAACCCGTACCATTCCCTCCACGGTATTGGGCAGCTCCACAAAAAAGCCGTTGGAGGTCGCTCCGTCAATGATGCCCTCAAAGCTCTCGCCAATGCGGCTCTTCATATACTCCGCCTTGTAGCAGTCCTCACAGGAGCGCTCAATGTTGACCGCACGCAGCTCGGTATTGGTGGACTGGAACGCCGCGGCATGCGCCAGACGGCGGTACCGCTTGGTCACCGCAGAGGTGTCGGAAGCGAGAAAATCGGTGAGAATGCGGTGGATCATCAAATCCGGATAACGCCGGATCGGCGAAGTGAAGTGCGCATAATTCTCTAAGGCAAGGCCGTAATGCCCCACCGGAATTTCACTGTACTTGGCCTTTGCCATGGCGCGGAGCACCTGCATATTGACAATGCTGTAAACCGGCGTCTCCTTTGCGTCCTCTAAAATCTGCGCCATGCGCCCCGGACGGATTCCATGCTGAATACCGCGCGCATTCAAGCCGAGAAGCCGCAGTGCCTCGGACAACATTTCGAGCTTTTCGTCGGTTGGATTCTCGTGGATACGGTAGACAAACGGAATCTGCTCCTGCTTGGCAAGGGTTGCCGCGGCCTCATTTGCCGAAAGCATAAACTCCTCAATCATACGCTCGGCAAAACCGCGGGTCCGCGGCTGAATGTCAACCGCCACATCATTTTCATCCACGATAATCTTGCTTTCGGTGGTCTCAAGCTCCGGAGCGCCCCGCTGTTTGCGGTTCGCAATCAGTTTTTCCGCAAGCTCTTTCATCAGACCGATCTCTTTGGTGAGCGCACCGTATTTGGCGGCGACAGCTTCATCGGCCGTGCCGTCCATAACGGCGTTGACCTCGGTATACACCCCTTTGACACGGGAACGGATGATGGTTTTATGAAACTCAAAATCCGTGAGGTTTGCGTGGGCGTCCAGTGTCATCATCGCAGAAAACGCGAGCCGGTCCTCATTGGGATTGAGAGAACAAATGCCGTTTGAAAGTTCTTTCGGCAGCATGGGGACCACCTGGTTTGCATAATAGATGCTCGTCCCACGCTCATACGCTTCTTTATCCAGCGCCGAACCTGCGCGGACATAATGCGAAACATCCGCAATGTGGACGCCGAGCTGGTAACTGCCGTCCTCCTCTTTGGAAAGGGAGATCGCATCGTCCAAATCCTTGGAATCCGCGCCGTCAATGGTGAAAATGGGAAGCTCCCGCAGATCCAGACGTCCTGTAAGCTCCTGCTCCCGAATTCCCCGGTGTGCGAGGTAGCGGGCTTCATCCTGCACCGCAGACGGGAACGCCTGGGTAACGCCTTGAAGCTGCAATACCGCAGCGGCACAGGAAGCGGCGCTTTCCGCATCCCCAAACGATGCAAGAACACGCGCCCGGTGCTCCGCGTGGTTCCGGCCCCGCTTGACCACCTTGGCAATAACCTTTTGCCCCGGCGCCGCATCGGTTCCGCGTATAAGGTCAATTGGCAGACGGGCAAACTGATCCGGCAATACCATATATTTACCATTCTCAACCGTAACAACGCCAGTAAACTCGCCCGGGCCATAGGTCACAATGGAAACGACTTCTCCCTCTGGAGAGCTGCCGCGCTGACCGCGCAGAAGCCGTACAAATACAAGATCGTCCGGAAGAGCGCCTTTGAGAAATTTTCCGGGGATAAAAACCTCAACATCATCCGAGGTGCGTTTTGCAAAGCCAAACGTTTTCTGAATACGGGTGACGGTGGCGGCAAACAGCCCCAGCGCCTTGGGGCTTTTGTAACGGTCGCCCTGGCGCACCACTTCGCCCTGCTTTGCCATTGCCTCCAAAACCGCAGCAAAACGCTTGGTGTCCGCCGGTTTGAGTTTAATGCGAGCAGCCAGCTCTTTGGTACGCAGGCCGTTTTTTCCGCTCTTGGAAAGTGCCAGTAAGACACGTTTTTGAATGCTGTAATTCATGCTTCTCCTCTTTTACACATCAGTTAATTTTATCATGCCCAAAAAAGCCCCTGCGTATTGACACAGGGGCTTTTGAAAGCAGGTTATTTGAAGAATACGGACACGAAGTTGACCGCCATTGTAATAACGAAAAATGCAATGGCCGATATTTTGGTCAGCTTAATTAGAATTGCCTCACTGGTTTTACCCCTGCCCGATGTATTCGCCGCGCTCATTCCGCCGTCCAACGAACCGGAAAGGCCTGGCTGTTTGCTTTCCTGCAGCATAACGACAATAATAATAAATATACCAACAATCAGCAGCAAACTGCCGCAAATAATTTCCCAAACACTCATGTTAGACACTCCTCATCTCATGATAGCACAACTTATCATAACATAGTTTGAAGGAAAGCGCAAGTTTTTTCAAAAATTTTATAAGGCGGCGTATATCCTGCCTTTGCCGCGGCATGATAGTAAGGCATTGCCGTCTTCTTAAGCGTTTGCAGGAGACTCAAGCAATGTGGGCGGCCGGTAATCACCGGCCGCTTTCTTTTTCAGGCCACACCAAGACGCCGGCGAACGGCGGGATGTTTTACAGCATACATATTTTTGTCTTGAAAAGAACCTTCGTGGCTGCGGTTACCCTGCGGCATTCTGCTCAACAGGAACTCATAACGCCTGCCTTTGAACGGTGCGCTGTCCGCCAAATTGTCCAGAGGAAAGCGGCAGATTCCAACAGGGCTTCTCAAAACAAATTCTTACAGTTCCAACACCAACGCTTGGTATCCGGCAAGCGTCAGTTCCCGTCCATTGAGGTGTAATTCCGAAACATTGTTGAGCAGCACCTTCGAAACAGCCGCCGGCAAAACAACCGTCTGCGGCTCCCGCTGGATGTTTCCCACCACCAGAAGCGTCTGTCCGGCGGATTGGCGGGTGTATGCCATTATATTATGCTGTTCCTCCCAAAGCGGGGTAAAAGCGCCGTAGACAAGCGTTTCCCGGTAAGCCGGATGCTTCCGCAGAGCGATAAGCTTTTGGTAGAATGCAAAAACCGAATCCTCCCGGCCGCGCTGCTCTTCCAAATTGATTTCCCGGTAATTGGGGTTCAGCTTCAACCAGGGCTGTCCGGTTGTAAAGCCGGCGTTTTGGGCTGCCGACCACTGAAACGGCGTGCGGGAATTGTCGCGGCTGTACTTCTGCACAATTTTCAGCGCCTCTTCCGGCGGATAGCCCGCGTTTAGCGCAACCCGGTATTCGTCAATGGTATTAACGTCATCCACGTCGTCAATGGACAAAAACGCCGTGTTCTCCATCCCGATTTCCTGGCCCTGATACAGGAACGGAAGCCCGCGCAGCATCAGCGAAAGGGTGGCGAGCAGTTTCTTGCTGGTTTCATTGACCTCCGGAAGATAACGGCTTACCCCGCGCGGTTCGTCGTGATTTTCGATGATGTTTGCAAAAAAGCCGATTTCTCCGGCACGGCGCTGGCTTTCAAAGGTGCAGCGCTTGAAATCGTCCGGGGTGATGTCGATACGGTCGTACCAGCCTTTGGAACTCTTGCCGAATTCATGGGCGCGGAAATCAAACATGGTGGAAAAATAACCGTTGTCTCCTATGAAATCCGGCAGTTCTTCCTCTTTTTCATCAAACACCTCGCCAACGGTGAAAGCGTCGTGCGGAGTAAAGGTGCGGTCGCGCATTTCGCCCAGAAACACACCAACCCCCTGCGCCTCCGCCAGCATATTGCCGACGCTGGAAAGGCCGTCCTCCCGGTCGGCCGGATAATCGTGGAACGGCAGCGCTTTTTTAATGTTAATGATGGCGTCAATGCGGAAGCCGGCCAGCCCCTTATCCAGCCACCAGTTGATGTTTTGATAGACCTCTTCCCGTACTTCGGGATTTTCCCAGTTTAAATCCGGCTGCTTTTTGTGGAACAGGTGCAGATATGCTTTGTCGGTGCCGGGAATCTGCTCCCAGACCGAGCCGCCGAAATAGGAACGCCAGTTGCAGGGAAGCCTGCCGTCCTTGCAGCTTTCCATGTAAAAATAGTTCCCATATTTCCCGTCCGGGTCGGCAAGAGCCTGTTGAAACCACTCGTGCTCGTCGGAGCAGTGGTTGACGACCAAATCCATTAAGATATACAAGCCGCGTTTTTTCGCTTCTGCGAGCAGCTCGTCCATATCCTCCATCGTGCCGAAACGCGGATCGATGCGGTAATAATCCGAAATATCATATCCCTGATCCGCCATTGGAGAGCAGTAAACCGGGGAAAGCCAGATAATATCCACACCCAGCTCCTTGAGGTAGTCCAGCTTGCTGATAATGCCCCGGATATCGCCCACTCCGTCGCCGTTCGTGTCACAAAAACTCTTTGGGTAAATCTGATACGCGACTTTATCATGCCACCATTTGCGTTCCATTTACATCCGCCTCCCGGCTGTTTCTTTTTTCTTCCATTATAGCGGAGAACACTGCAAAAATCCATAGAAAATGGCACATTTTACCGGTTGCATGGCCGGGCGATTATACACAAATAAGATCGCAGGCATTCGCCGCGTATTCGCACAATAATTTTCAACATTCGCATTGAATCATATAACAAATATGGTATAATGAAACTAGAAAATATTTGGGGGGGCGATTCCAATGGCCTAACGTGCAGGCAGCAAAAAAAGAGAAGAGAGATAAGGGAAGAAAAATAGCCTGACAAAAGTGGGAGCACTCTGGTGTCATTACCAGTGTTGATGCTAATTATGACTGTTGGGTCGTATCTAAATGGGGACAGGAAAGTTTACGGCGGCATCGTCCAACCGACTGTCCATATACCAATGAAAATATGAATACAACGGTTTACGCCGGTCTTAAATATTATGATCGGTAAATTATGATAACGGATCTGATGAATCATTTGAAACATATAACCGAATTGTGCCTATGTATCGTTTTTCTATTCCTTCTGGCATCCTGTACAGATCCATTGGCCAGCACGTTAACCGTCTATGAAAGGGAATGGGATTCTTCTATCCCTAAGATCACCATAGAGGCTGCAAATATCCGGGTTCCTTGTACCGCGGTCAAACACGAACCATTTATTGAAACCCAAACCGACCGTGAGGGGTTATGGTTTTGTTCAATGGTGGAACAACAGGAATGTCCTATTAATATTCCTCAAGGAACACTTATTACGATCCAATTTTCAGAAACGCCGGATGGTGAGGTAACTTTTGTAGACCACAATCTGCTAGACATCGGTACAGAAAACAAGAGGGCCGGCGTATCGTCTTTTGGACGAATCTACAGAGAAACGGAACCCCGTTTTGAAGAATTATTCGCACAGAATACCAAAAAGTTTACTGCGGACAGCAGCGGGAAAATCAGTTTCGAGCTTTGGCCGCACCAGTACCAAATGAGAGAAACTTTGATGTCAAGTTCTCAGCGCCTTCGTGGTATGCAAATACAGTGTACCATCAATGGCCAGTCGATCGAATACTATTTTATATTTACCCCGTACAACAAATAGAGGTAAATCATAATGCGAACATTGACTTGTGCTGTCTGCGCGATTTTTTTGGTTTCCCTTACCGCCTGTTCTCAATACGACAATACTGCCGTACATCAGGCTTATCAGGCAATGCGGGACAGTGACATCCCCGAAATCACCATAGAAGCAAACGGCGTTACGGTGCCCTGGATGGCATACCACGGGGATGACGGCCAAATGCTGCTTGCCGGACAAAACGACACCCTTTTTGTCAAACTGGCAGCCACAGAGGAAAAGCCAACCTACATTCCGGAAGGAAGCGAAATTGTTATACGGTTTTCACAGCCCCCGGAGGGCACCGTTACCTTTGTGGATCACGCGCTTGCGCCAAGCAGCGATCAGCTGCCGGGAAAATCCTGCTGGGCAAACGGCGGGACGGCAAAGGAGAACACCAGGGAACTGGCTGCGGATGAAACCGGCGACCTGCATTTTACCCTCTGGAAGCACATCTACTGGATGGACGAACACAATCTGCCCAGCTTTCGCCGGCTGAGAGGCATACAGGTAAATTGCATCATAGACGACACGCCGTATACCTACCTGTTTTTATTCTCTCCCATAAATTTCTATTAGCAAGCAAAGGTTCCCGCTTGAATCAGGCGGGAGCCTTTTGTTCTTTACCGAATTTTTTTCTTTTCTGTGCATCCTCCTGCTTTATTTGCCTCTTTTTCGAATGGACATGACCGCTTTTCGGCATTATAATGGGTCTATCGACAACATGGAGGTGACTTACGGTGGGAAAAACCATTAAAACCTTTTCCGACGGTTCTTTTCTGGAGTATGACACCGGCAGCTTTGACGGTTGGTGTGTTTACCTGAACCGCCCGGACCGGGATCGGGTTGCGCCGACCGATAAGGACTGCTTTCGGGCGCTTGTTGAATTCAGTGGGCTGTACGGTGCAAACAGGCTGTATGCCGACTACGTCAAGGTATACGAACAGACCGGCGCAGAAGTGGATTCCACTGTGCTGGAACAAATTGACCAGCTCGCAGCCGGTTATCAGAAGCGTAAAAACGACCCCAAAAACGTTGCGATTGTCTTTACCATTCTGTATCTCGCCATGATCGCTGAAGAGCGAAAAAAGAACACCAAGCTGGGCAAACGGATCAAGCGTCTCGGCGCACACAAGCTTCTGATGGAGGGCGACACCGTGGAGCATGCCGCCGATTTCATGCGCGGCATGCGTTGGGAGGACATTGACGCTCTCTGCACCGAATATTCCTTTTAACAGAGATGAGCTCGTTCCGGTGCCATATGATTTGAACTTTTTTGCACCTCAAAATGAAACAAAAAGCGCTGAACGTAATATGTTCAGCGCTTTTTGTTTTAAGTTAGGCTCATCTGTTCGCCCATATCCTCCTCGCGCGGAAGCATTCCGGCGGCAGGGAGCGTTTTGGTGCGGTAGCGGTGCGGGTTTGCAAGGTCGCCGTCTTTAAACGGCACCACCCGCTCTACAAAGCAGTTCTTTTTCTGGGTCATAACCGCAACGCCCTGGGAATCACGGGTTGTTTTCGGGGCGATCATGGCGCTGTTAAACAGCAGCCTGCGGGTGTTAGAAGAAACGATGAGGAATTCCGCATCCTCCGGCACATGGACAATGTCCACCACCTTGGCGGCGGCTGAATAAGCATTCGCCAGCTTTTTCCGCTTTGTTTTGGTCTGGTAAGAAGCAAGGGGAACCTTGGCAACCTTGCCATTCTCAAAAAAGAAAAGCATAAAGCCGGAATAGTCGGTCGTAACCGCCATTGCAATGGCCTTTTCACCATCCTCAAAGCCGAGTTTGGCTGGGATATAATTCCCAAAAACACTGGCTTTTGTATCGTCAAACTCATAGGCAAAGGTCTTGTAGACCTGGCAGCGGTCCGAGAAAAAGAGCAGTTCGGCCGCGTTGGTCGCTTCCATCTGCTGGAGCACCCGGTCGCCTTCCTTGAGCTTCTGGTCGGAACTCATACGCAGCGACTGCGGCGTTATTTTTTTGAAATACCCTTCGGCGGTAAAGAACAGGTTGACCGGGTAATCCGGCACCTCCTCTTCTAAATCCACTGTTTCCATTTCATCGGCATAAATGAGCAGGCTCTTGCGGGGCTGCCCATACTTTTTGGCAACCTCTTTGAGTTCTGTGACAATAATGGCCTGAACCTTTTTGGGATCTGACAGGATCTCCTCCATATCTGCAATGTCTTTTGCCAGTTCGCCGGTCTCTTCGGTGCGTTTGAGAATGTACTCCCGGTTGAGGTGCCGCAGGCGGATTTCCGCCACATATTCCGCCTGGACTTCGTCAATCCCAAAGCCAATCATCAGGTTGGGGACAACCTCGGCTTCCTCCTCGGTTTCACGCACAATCCGGACGGCTTTGTCAATGTCCAGCAGAATTTTGGCAAGCCCTTTGAGCAGGTGGAGCTTTTCCTTTTTCTTGTTGAGCTCAAAGTAGATGCGGCGGCGTACGCATTCGGTACGGAACGCCGTCCACTCCTCTAATATTTCACGAATCCCCATCACACGCGGCGCGCCGCCGACGAGAATGTTGAAGTTGCAGGAATAGGTATCCTCCAGCGGGGTCATACGGAACAGCTTCTGCATGAGCTTTTCCGGGTCGGTCCCGCGCTTGAGGTCAAAGGTCAGCTTGAGGCCGCTGCGGTCGGTTTCGTCGCGCATATCCGAAATCTCGCGGATTTTTCCGGACTTCACCAGGTCGATGACCTTATCCATAATCTGTTCGACCGTTGTAGTCGGCGGGATTTCGGTGACTTCAATGCAGTTGTTGCTCTTATCGTACTGGTAGCGGCTGCGTACCCGGACGCCGCCGCGGCCGGTTGTATAAATCTTGTCCAGTTCATCCTTGTTGTAGATGATCTGGCCGCCGCCGGAAAAATCCGGCGCTTTTAGGGTTTCCGAAAGATCGTGTTCCGGATTTTTAATGAAAGCCGCCGCCGTTTCACAAACCTCGGCGAGGTTAAAGGAACAGATGGCGCTTGCCATGGAAACCGCAATTCCGACGTTGGAATTGACCAAAATGCTGGGAAAGGTGGTTGGCAGCAGAAGCGGCTCGGTGGTGGAATTGTCATAGTTCGGTACAAAGTCCACCGTGTCCTTGTCAATGTCGCGGAACAGCTCATTGCACAGGGGATCGAGCTTAACCTCGGTATAACGGGAAGCGGCAAACGCCATATCCCTAGAATACGCCTTGCCGAAGTTTCCCTTGGAATCCACATAAGGGTGCAGCAGAGCCTCATACCCGCGGGACATACGCACCATTGTTTCGTAAATGGCCGCGTCCCCGTGCGGATTGAGGCGCATGGTAGCGCCCACAACATTGGCGGACTTGGTGCGCGCCCCGGTGAGCAGGTTCATTTTATACATTGTGTATAAAAGTTTGCGATGGGACGGCTTGAACCCGTCAATTTCCGGCAGCGCGCGGGAAAGGATGACGCTCATGGCGTAAGGCATATAATTTTCCTCCAGCGTATTGGTAATACGCTGCTCCTGTACCATTCCCGCTCCGGCAATATACCCCTGAATCCCGTTTTTGGAACGGCCTTCTTCGGGTGCTTTCTTTTTTCTCGGTGCCATTGTTTCAACTCCGTGTATAAATAACTTTATATCAAACTATTTGCAAATTGTGTATGCTCTGCATAAGGGGTTCAACAAAGCAGTTTCTTCATCCGCATGCAGAACAACTGAACCGCTTCTGTTTTGACGCCTTTTCACTCAAACGAGGCCGGTTTTTACATCCCCGTGCACGGTCAAAGCGGCCGGCGCCTGTATGACTTTGCTAACTAATGTCCGCAAGTTCAATGTACTGTGCGCCAAATTCCGAAATAAAGCTCTTGCGGCCCGCAAGGTTATCCCCCAGCAGCAGTTCAAACATGGCGGCTGTTGCGGCAGCATCGTCGCGGGTGACCTTGATGAGCCGGCGGGTCTCCGGGTTCATGGTGGTGAGCCACATCATATCCGGTTCATTTTCACCAAGCCCCTTGGAACGCTGAAGGGTGTATTTATCCTTGCCGATCATCTCAAGAATTTCACCCTTTTCCTTTTCGTTGTAGGCAAAATAGGTCTTGCCCTTGCTGGTGATCTCAAACAATGGAGATTCTGCAATGTAAACGTATCCCTCGTCAATTAGGGTCGGCGTAAGGCAGTAAAGCATGGTGAGAATGAGGGTGCGGATCTGGAAGCCGTCTACGTCAGCGTCGGTACAGATGACCACCTTATGCCAGCGCAGGCCGGAGAGATCAAAGGAGGAAAGCTCCTTGTTCGCCTTTGCTTTGACTTCAACTCCACAGCCGAGCACCTTGATGATGTCGGTGATGATGTCGTTTTTAAAAATCTTATCAAAATCCGCCTTTAAACAGTTGAGAATTTTGCCGCGCACCGGGATGATGGCCTGGAACTCCGCGTCGCGGCCCTGTTTGCAGGCGCCGAGGGCGGAATCCCCCTCCACAATGTAGAGCTCACGGCGGCCAATATCCTTGCTGCGGCAATCCACAAACTTCTGAACGCGATTTTGCAGGTCAATGCTGCCCGCCAGCTTCTTTTTGAGGTTAAGCCGGGTTTTTTCCGCATTTTCGCGGCTGCGTTTGTTTATGAGCACCTGCTCCGCAATTTTATTCGCTTCATCCGGATTTTCCAAGAAGTAAATTTCAAGCTGATGCTTGAGAAAGTCGGTCATGCACTCATAAATAAATTTATTGGTAATCGACTTTTTGGTCTGGTTTTCGTAGGAGGTCTGGGTGGAAAAGGAGGAGGATACCAGTACAAGGCAATCCTCTACGTCGGTAAAATTAATTTTGCTCTCATTTTTCAGGTATTTGCCGCCCTGCTTCAAATAAGCGTCAATCTGGGAGACAAATGCCTGTTTGACCGCACGCTCCGGCGAGCCGCCGTGCTCCAGCCAGCTGGAGTTGTGATAATATTCGGTGAGTTTCACCCGGTTGGAAAAAACAAAAGCCACCGACAACTTGACCCGGTACTCCGGCTTGTCCGCACGGTCGCGGCCGCGGCGTTCGGTTTCAGCATACTGCACCGTGGTGAGGGTTTCCTCCCCGGCGAGCTCCTTGACATAATCGGTAATACCGTCCTGGTAGCAGAACTCCCGCTCCTCAAACCCATTTTCGGTTTCATTGCGGAAGACAAACAGCAGCCCCTTGTTGACAACCGCCTGCCGCTTGAGAATATCCTCATAATAGGAAACCGGAATATCAATGTCAGTAAATACATCCAAGTCCGGTTTCCAGCGCTGGCGGCTCCCCGTTTGTTTGGATTTGGTGGGTTCCTTTTTCAGCCCGCCAATGTTTTCGCCCTTTTCAAAATGGAGGGTATAGACAAAGCCGTCCCGGATTATCTCCGCATCAAAGTATTCGGAGGAATACTGGGTTGCACAGGAGCCAAGACCGTTGAGGCCAAGTGAAAACTCGTAGCTCTCCGCTTCGTTGGTGTTGTATTTACCGCCTGCATACAGCTCACAGAAAACCAGCTCCCAGTTGTAGCGTTCCTCCTTGGGGTTGTAATCCACCGGAATGCCGCGGCCGAAGTCCTGCACCTCAATGGATTTATCCCGGTAACGGGTGACAATAATTTTATTGCCATGGCCTTCTCTTGCCTCGTCAATGGAATTGGAAAGAATTTCGAACACCGAATGCTCGCACCCCTCCAGTCCGTCCGAACCAAAGATAACGCCCGGGCGTTTGCGCACACGGTCTGCGCCTTTCAGGGATGAAATGCTTTCGTTTCCGTATTCCTGTGTCTTTTTTGCCATAACCACATTCCTGTTCTACACAAAATAGCGGTTGCAGACATGAGCGCCTGCAACCTGTACCACTCTCATATTCCGCAGTTTTGCGTGAAGTATACCAAAACTGCAATCAATTTATTGTAAAGGAAAGTCCGAACATTTGTCAAGCCGCGGCATTTCCGCTTTCCAGGGCAATGCGGGCAGCGCGGTAGGTGTTGACGGTTTTAGCGGGGTTCTCCGCATCAATCTCCACATGGATGGTATCCCCCGGTTCCAGCACCGTGCCCTCCGGCAGGATGTGCGTATTCTGGTCCACCAGGATATTGACATACTGGAAATAACCGCTGCCATTGTCCGGCATGCCGTAAACCAAATACTGCATGTTGCCGTTGTCCACCGGTGTTTTGGCGACGATCTGCGCACGGGCAATGCTGGAAACATCCGCGTCCGGCGCTCCGTAAATGCTGTAAAGAACGGTTTGACCCTGTTCGCCGGTCAGCCAAAAGGACTGCTGCGCAGGGCCATCCCACAGCGCAGCGCTTTGATAAACATCGCGTGTCAGCTCGCCGTCGTGGTCGGTAAACAGATAAATACTCCCCTGCTCGGCCACCATCTGGTAAATGATGAGCGAACCGTCCGCTCCTTCACAGAAAAGGGTTTCAGCCGCATCCATGCCGGATTCAAACGCATCCACAAAAGCCTCCAGCTGGTCAATGTTCGCGGTCTTGTCATGATAAGCCACCGGATACCCGGCCGCTTCCGCCTGACCAATGGAGCCTATCCCCCAATCGCTGTAAGATGGGCCGTCCCCCCCTGCCGCAGGACTGACCACCACCTGAAACAGGTGCTGTACCTCTCCAACGTTATACTTCTCGTTTACCGAATACAGGTAGGTTCCAGCCTGCGTTGGCGCCTGAATCCACAAAGAAAGCTCGCCTAATTCAATAAAAGCATCGACCTCGTCCGAATCGACAAAGTCGCTGGACAACGCCCCATTTTCCTGCACGTGGCAGCGCTCCACCCGCACCGTATCTGTCCGGTCGTACTTTCTGGGAAATACCAGAGCAGAGCCGGTATCCAGTTCCAGGGAAAGCCACTCACCGGGCGCTGCTTCAAGCACTTCTGGCGGCTGGCGCTCCATAAGCTCTTCCAGCTCCCAAAGAGATTCATATCCATTTCCGCCGCCGGCATCGCAGACCGAGGCCGTGGCAGAATCCGTTTCCGCATACACTACAAGAGCTGGCAAATTGAAATCTTCCGGCCAACTCCCGGGTTCTAGAACACCCCAACCCGTTCCGCCGAACAAACCTGCAAAAAAGTGAAAAAAGGCATAGAAAATGCTGAAAATCATGGATAGTACCGACATGACGACCTCCTTCACCTTCCGCCTGCTGTCTCGGATGATTTTGATCCCATCACACTCCGGCAGGGCTTTGGTGACGCCGCACCGCCGGAACGCATACAATCATCCTTTGAATAAAACCGCCGCTTCTTTCTGCAGCGCTGTCAACTCAGGATAATTATACCACATTTTAAAGAAAGAGCAAAGCGGCGGTATCATATTCCAGCAGAATGGGTATAATTCCCAAAACGGCATTTACAGGCTTATCCCCGTATGTTACACTGGTCTCATACAAATGCCGAAACATTGCAACACAAAGGAGATATGAAATATGGCTCAAATCATCATTGCGCCCGGAAAATATGTACAGGGAAAAGGCGAGCTGGCCCATCTGGCGGATTATGTCGCCCCCCTTGGAAAAAAACCGTTTGTTCTTGTCAGCCCCTCCGGCATGAAACGGGTAAAAGAACCCATTGAAGCGGGATTTGGCAGCACGCCGCTCGTTTTTGAGGCGTTCAACGGCGAATGCAGCAAAAATGAGGTCGACCGCCTCATCGGCCTGATGGGCGACTGCGACGTTATGATTGGCGTAGGTGGCGGCAAAATCCTGGATACTGCCAAGGCGGTTGGTTACTACACCGGCAAACCGGTAGCGATTGTGCCAACCATTGCTTCCACCGACGCGCCCTGCAGTGCGCTGAGCGTGCTTTACACCGATGACGGCGTATTTGACCAATACCTTTTCCTGCCCTCCAACCCCAACCTGGTCCTGCTGGATACCGACATTATTGCGGCCGCACCAGCCCGACTGCTGGTCAGCGGCATGGGCGACGCACTTGCCACCTTTTTTGAGGCGCGGGCCGTCAGCCGCAGCAACAGCGGTACCTGCGCGGGCGGCAAGGTCACCAAAGCCGCGCTCGCACTGGCGGAGCTTTGTTATAACACCTTGATTTCAGATGGACTCAAAGCCAAGCTCGCGGTAGAAAACCACGTCTGCACCAAGGCGGTCGAGGACGTCATTGAGGCGAACACCTATCTGAGCGGCATTGGGTTTGAAAGCGGCGGCCTTGCGGCGGCGCACGCCATCCACAACGGATTGACCGTATTGGAGGAGAGCCACGGTATGTACCACGGTGAAAAGGTTGCATTTGGCACCCTTTGCCAGCTTGTGCTGGAAAATGCCCCGGTGGAAGAACTTGCCGAGGTGGCAGACTTCTGCCTGACGGTCGGGCTACCGGTAACGCTGGCTGACATTGGCATTGTGAATCCTTCCAAACAGGATTTAATGGCGGTTGCAGAGGCCACCTGTGCCGAAGGGGAGAGCATTTACAACATGCCTATGGAAATTACCCCGGAAAAGGTGTACGCCGCCATTGTCGGCGCAGACGCAATGGGGCGCTTCTACAAAGGCGAGTAAGCCATGTTCTGATGGACAAGGACGTCAATTCGTTCAACTGCAAAGGCAGCGGAACATTCCGCTGCCTTTTTGTTTGAATTACCTGAAATCACCGGCCTGAAAAAGGCGGGTACCAGTAAAAACGACAAAGATCGCGCCATTTTTGCAAGCCGCCTTGCATCCGCTTTTAAAAAGCGGTATACTGGTGGTACATTCATACAGAGTAGATGCTTGTGCGTGAAGTGCCAGACGGACGGGGAGTTGCCGGCTGGACGAAAAGCGTTCGCTTGCGGTACAGGCATCGCATCCCGCTGTACCACAATTTTTCGAGGCAGGCCCTCCCAAATTTGTACAGCAAATTTTGAAAGGAGGTACCTGCTATGAATTTATTTGTACGAAAATTCTCCCAATCCCTCGGTGAATTCCGCAGCCTGCGCAATCTCACCATGATGGCCATGCTGCTGGCCATGAAGGTCGCTCTCTCGTTTTTCACCATTCAGCCGCTTCCATCTTTAAAAATTGGATTCAGCTTTTTGGCGTTGGCTGTCGCCGGTATGATGTTTGGACCAAGCGTTGGCTTCCTGCTCGGTGCGGCGGGAGATATCATCAGCTTTGTCATCAAACCGACCGGGGCGTTCAACCCCGCCATGACCCTGATTGCAGCGTTGGGCGGGCTCATTTGGGGGCTTGCGCTGTATAAAAACCAGTGCACTTTGCCGCGGGTTATCATTGGGAAAACGTGTATCACCGTTATCTGCAACCTGCTGTTGACCACCCTGGTCCTGAGCCTGTTTTTTGGCCAGGTCTTTAACGAGATTTTCCCGCTCCGGCTGGTCAAAAATCTCTGTACCCTGCCGGTGGAAATTTTGCTCGCCACCATTGTATGCAAAGCGGTTTCCAAAATTGAAGCGCGGGTACGACGTCCTGCATAACAACAAAAAAGCTGCGGAATCATCCGCAGCTTTTTCATTTTATTCTTCTGCCGGTTTGGCATCGCTTTCAACCGAAGGCGCCGCCGTTTCCGGCTGAACGACAACTTCTGGCGCTGGTTCAGGCGTTTGAACCGCCGCGGCCGGAGCTGCTTGCTGCGGCGCGGGCTGTACCGGTACCGCCGGAGCAGCCGGAGTGTTTACCGGTGCCGCCGGAGGTTTGGTGAACTGAATACCGTTGATGGCATCCACAATTTTCTGAATATAGGGAACCGGTTTGCCGGTGATCTGCTTTTCCATCATGCAGCCGAGCAGAACAAATACGACCGGGGAAACCAGATGAATGATCCACGCTGTAATGTTGTTAAAATGGATGGCTCCTGCACCGGCCGCAATAAAGAGACCAACAATATGAAACAGGGCCAACAGAATTTGAATTCCGCCTGCAATTAACAGGTAGAGAGTAAAGCTCATCGGCTTTTTCTTTTTGAGGTAGATGAACAGGAACACCACGGCCACCAGTGCGGCAAGGTTCATTGGCAGAATAAAACGAAGCCGCATCAAAAACGAAGCCGCGCCGCCAAACATAGGCAGACCATTTACAATTTCGTAAAGCGGCCTGATGATATAGGACGCCACAATGGCCGCAATAAGAAGGATGATGCCGCTTCCTTTGGTCATTTTCAGCGTGCCGGTTATGTACATGATAAACATCCCCAGCAGGGCAATCACCGCTAAGAACTGAAGCGCGTACCAAAAAGTATCCAGCAGGTCAAACATACCGCCGAAAATGCTTCCTACGCCGCCTAAAAAGTTCCCGCGGCTGAAATACCATAGAACGGATTCAAAAAACCAACCGATGGAATTAAAAAAGCTGCCGAGCTGAATGAAGAACTGAATGAGGCAGAACAATGCCACCACACCCGATGCGATGAGCAAAATGGGGTATTTTAACGCCCCGTTTACAATGGTTTTTAGCTTGCTTTCCATTTCAATACTCCCCTTTTTGTTTTTGGTTTAGAAATCGATGATGCGCCAATACGCTTCTTTAGGCTGGCCATGTTCGTCAAACAAAAGCGGTCCGTTTTTGCGTTCGACCGGGAAATAATCAAGCCATGTCATATCGTCTGAAACGCCCCAAAGGGTTATGCAGTCTCTGACGAAATTGGTAATCCGATCCGCTTCTTCAAATTGATAAGAACGCAAATGACAACCAGTTTTGGTGGCATCTTCGACGGTAACGGAATGAAAATACCGCTTGAGCAAACTTCCATGCGCGTTATACTCGCTGGATTGACCGCCGCGCCAATTTTAAAATAACCGCGGTATTTTTCTTTCAGCGCAACGACTCCCTTTGTGGTACAACTCACCTTCCTTCCCCGCCTAATTGTTTCTATTGGCAGTATAGCACAAGTAAAGCGCATCTACAAGGATTAATCCGCTTTCTGTACCTGATTTTCCCGCCAAATAGGTGAAACAAATTCCTCTTTGGCCGTTCAGCTTTGGTGTCTGCACATCCATCCCGCTTTTTCACCGACCTTTTACCGGCGCATGGAGCTGCTGTAATTCCTGGGCCGCATATCACAGCTTTTGCCGCAGGGATTATGCCCCCTCTCCGAACGATTGTCAATAAAAAACCAAGAGCAGCCCGCCTTTGGCTCTTTCCCATTTCAGAGAAAGCCGCCGGATCTCTCCGGCGGCTTTCTCTCATTGAATTCTATTGTTATTCTTCACTGCCTTTTCTACGGTACAGTACCACTGCACCGCCCAGCAATGCCAACGCCGCCATACCTGCGGCTACGTTCTTGAGATTATTGTCGCCGGTTTTTGGCCCTGCAAGCGGGACTTCCTCATCCGAAATCTCCTCTTCGTTCGGAGTCTCCTCCTCTGGACCTACCAGCGGCGGTTCTTCGTCCGGAATCTCCGGATCGTCCGGACCCACCAACGGTGGTTCTTCGTCTGGAATTTCCACCTGCTCTGCCCACTGTGCAAAAAGTGTTACATCCGCTTCCGGCATGATAAAGGTATTTCCAGCCACATAAGCGGTTCCGGTTCCATCGGCCGAAGTGTTCCAGCCAAGGAAGTCGTAACCATCACGCGTAACGCCGCCCTGCCCGAGAACGGTTACCGTCTCGTCCGCAAAATAAGGGCTGTTATCATCGCTCTGTGTGCCGGTGCCCCCATTTGCATTGTAAAGGACACGGTACGGATCGTGGGTATAAACCACCTGGAAAATGTTTTTGGAAGCATCCTCCTGCAGGACAATGCTGTCAGCCGATACAAGCACGCCATCCTTATAGCCGCCGGTTACCGGGCGGTAGTTATTCTGCACACCCGCCGGGAACTGAACCGTGCTGCCAAGCGCTGCCGTGTAGCCGTCATCTACACCAAGCAGATTCTCCGGAGCCACTTCATCCTGGTAGTATTCCACCGAGTATGCGGCATTTACCCGTTCCAGGGTGACCTTAAAGGTCAAGCCGCGCATCAGTTCGGTACCTGCATAGTTGTTTGATGTGTTCTGACCGCTGAGCTTGAGTTCGGAATAGCTGTAAACCCAGTCGCCGTCTGTTCCGGACGGGGTGACCACCCAGCTGCCAACGGTGCTGTCCATAATCTGTTTTGCCTTGCCCTGCTCCATCATGTAATCATAATAGTGCATGCCCTCGGCACCTTCGGTATACTCCGCAGAGACATATTCATCGCCGCTGACCGTTTTGCCAATGTCTCTTCTGCCATAGGTAATGGGGTATTTCTTTGAATCAAAGGTAAAGCTCAGCATATCGGTGTAGAACGAGTCATATGCACGTTTTACCACGGCCGGATCGGTTTCCAGGACGGTATATCGGTTGCCAGAATCCTGCCAATAATAATCCGCGTTAACACCGGTCATATCACCGAGTTCACTTGCCTTAAAATAATTTCTTTGGGTCATAAAGCCGTCTGTATCAATGAATTCGAAGCTGTCTGAATAAATGTCAATTTCCACATTGGCAGCGTCTTCACCAAATTCATTTTTATCAACGTAATAGTAGTGCGGCGTACCGTCTGCATCATATTTATCGTAGACTTCTACACCATAAACGCGGCGATAACCGCCTCCATCCACCGGCACTACAAAGACGCCTTCCAGCTTCACGTCACCCGCTTTCCAGCGCCCCTGTCCGGTTGGGTCGTCGGCCTGCCACATGGCATAGCTCGGCCCACAGAGCGAGTCGGTAAAGCAATAAAGCGGCAGGTCTGCAAATGAAGTGGTGCCAGAAGCAACTGGTGCAAACCGCTCAGACGCTTTATATGCTTCCGCCAGGTATTCTGAATAGGTTTTATTCTCTGCTTTCAGCGCTTCATCCAATTTCAAAACCTGTGCCATTTTAATGGAGGAAGCATCCGTTAGGTTGTAATACTGCTGGATAGCCAGGTTGCGGGAACGCAGCACGGTCATTGCGCCGGGAATGGCATATCCGTCAAAGCCCACCGCGCCGGTAACATAATTTTTAATCCGCTCCGGACGGTCTGTTCCAAAAAAGTCGCCCTGTCCAATTTCATATGGATTGTAGGACAAATCGCTTAACACGCGGCTGTTTTCCTGGGTTTGGGCATGATCCAGTGCAAATTCTACATCGGTGACTTTATAGGTGTAACCAGACTGATTTTTGAGGGTGAACCAACCACCGGTCCAGGTGCCCGGATACATTGCGTTGTATTCACCGCGCTTTACCAGCATGTCCATTAGGTCACGTCCATCCAGAATGACCGTTTCCGGAGCATCTTGCGGAATTACATAGTTCATCTGCCATTTGTTTTCGCTAAGCTGGCCCGTAATGGTGAGCGGTTCCGCATTCGCAGCAACAGCGGGCAAAGACACTGTCAAAACCGGTACCATAACGGCCGCCGCTGTAACAGCAGTCAAAATCCGCTTAGAAAGGCTGCTTTTTCCATTTTTCATGGATAATCCCTTCTTTCTCATCGTGAACATCTTGGTGTTCTTTCTATTGGGATTATAGCGCAGCACGGTCACACACCGGTCACGTTTTACATTCTCTTCATGGTTCATCAAAAACATTGTAATTGTTTTATTTGTAAAACAGTCATGAAAAAGATCAACGGAGTCTTTCGGCGGCTGCTGAGCGGTTTCAGCAAGCTCAGGTTATCCGCACCCTGCCTACCAATCTGGACACCGCTATGAACAGATATGCCAATACGGCACTAACCGCTTAAAGAATTAAAGCAAGAAGCATCTTTACAAAAATAGTTTTATTCGGCGCAAAGTGCCCGTAAAAAGACAACTTTAAGAATTCTTTTGGTTGCTGTGAGATTCCCTCCAAAATAAATCAACAGAAAAGAGCCAAGGTTTTTGTCCTTGGCTCTTTTCTGTATCCACTGTTCTTTAATTTAATATTAGAGAAGCAAAAAATTTAGCCACTCCTTGTTAGGAGTGGCTAAAGAAGAAAGATGGCTCCCCAAGTTGGACTCGAACCAACGACAACGCGGTTAACAGCCGCGGGCTCTACCGACTGAGCTATTGAGGAATATATCGAAAGG
>JBMNPF010000008.1:0-134820 GCA_050943475.1 Oscillospiraceae bacterium | reverse complement strand
CCACACGCCGTTCAAAGTCATCCAACGCTATGTAATACTTCTCATTTCGCATATTGCTACCTCCTTTGAGTTTCTATCATAATTGTACTCAATGGCAGCAAAAGAGTCGAATGTACCGCAATAAAAAGTGCAAGAAAAAAGAGAGAAGCGTAAAACTTCTCTCAATTCTCTTGCCCTTCGCAATGCTCGTATCTTTTAGTACTGTCCTTAAGGGTACGATGCATTTGCCGCGGCCTTTTTGTATAAAATTAAATGTAACCGTTCTGATGGAACTCTGCTTGTTTCATTTTCTCACCGTACAAACCGAATGCGCCCTTCTTTACGCGGCTGCGCTTTTGCGGTGGGTTGATCAGAATAGCCGAGCGCAATGCTGCCACAGATCACCTCATCATCCGGGATGCCAAATCCGCGCAGGGCTTCCCGCAGCACCTCGTTATCCGAAATCCAGGTGAGCTGGTTAATCCAGCAGGAGCCAATGTTCATTGAGGTCGCGGCAAGTAAGATGTTTTCAATCGCCGCAGCACTGTCCGCCATGGCGTTGCCGTGGCCGCGTTTGTTGGTGACGATGACCAGCGTCGGGGCGCTGTAAATAAAATCGTAATTTCCGCGCTGTGCCATTTCAATGGTGTGTACTTTGCTTTTATACATGTCTTCGGTCATTTCCATTTTGGAAAATTCTTGCTCCACAATGGCTTTGAGGGCACGCAGCGCTTCGGGCTTCTGCACGACGGTAAAATGGGTGTATTGGCAGTTGCCGCCGCTGGGAGCGTACATACCCGCCTCAAGGAGAATTTCAAGCTCCTCTTCGCTGACTTGTATAGGCTTATATTTCCGGATACTCCGGCGGCTTAAAATGGCTTGTATGGTCTGTTCCATGTTGTTTGCTCCTTTGGTTGGTGAGTTGTTTTTTTCATTTTCCAAACAGCATCATTGTAGCGCGTTCCGCGCAGAAAATCAACCGTGATGGAACAGATTGCGGAACCGCTGGGCCATTGTGGGCCGCGGCTCTTCCAAAGGGCCGTTTTTAGCGCGTTCAATGGCTTCGTGCATAAAGTATTCCTGCGACGCTTCGTCAAAAGGCTCGCGCTTGCGGAAACGGTATTCGCCATCCCGGTGGAGCACCCGCCCCTTGACGGTATCTGCAAGCATAATCTCCAGCATCCGGTAAGTGCGCTCCTTCAGACGGGGGTTCTCAACCGGGCAGGCAATCTCCACCCGGCGCTGGGTGTTGCGGGTCATCATGTCGGCGGAGGCAATGTAAAGTTCCATTTCACCGTCCACTCCGAAACAGTAGACACGAGAGTGTTCCAAAAAGCGCCCCACAATGCTCACCACCGAAATGTTTTCGGTTTTGCTGGGAATGCCGGGAATCAGGCAGCAGATTCCGCGGATGACGAGCTTCACTGGCACGCCGCTCTGAGATGCTTCCGCCAGTTTGTCAATAACGTCGCGATCGGTCAAAGAATTCATTTTCATCAGGATGCGCGCTTTACGCCCCTGTTTTGCTTTTTCAATTTCCCGGTCGATTTTACGGATGACGTTGGATTTTAAGCTGTACGGCGCCACCCAAAGTTTGTCGTAGCTGCCCTCCAGGTTGGAGAGCGCCATATTTTTAAAGAAGTTGACCGCGTCCTCACAGATCACCGTATCGGCTGTAATGAGGGAGAGGTCGGTGTAAAGCCGCGAGGTTTTTTCGTTGTAGTTGCCGGTTCCAATTTGGGTGATGTATTGCAGCCGTGAGCGGTCCTTGCGCATGATCAGGCAGATTTTGGAATGCACCTTGTACCCATCAAATCCATAAATAACGTTGCAGCCGGCTTCCTCCAGCCGCTGTGCCCATTCAATGTTGTTCTGTTCGTCAAACCGGGCGCGCAGCTCCATCAGCACCGTAATTTCCTTGCCGTTTTCCGCCGCTTCAATGAGGTATTCCGCGAGCTTGGACTCCCGGCTGATCCGGTAAAGGGTAATTTTAATGGACAGCACCGCCGGGTCGGACGCCGCTTCGCGGATGAGGTTTAAAAACGGCTTCATGCTCTCAAAGGGATAGGAGAGCAGGATATCCTTTTTGAGCGCCTGTCTTATGAGACTCTGGCGCAGGTGGACGTCCGGGCTGTCCTGCGGCTGAAACGGCGTGTTGAGCAAAAGCTGTTTCACCGAGGAGGGGAGCATATCCTCCAGCGAAAAGACATAGGACATATTCAAAGGGGAGTGGCTTACAAAAACCTGTACCGGGCGCAGAGAGAGGCGTTCGCACAAAAAGCCGCGGAACCCTTCTGAAAGCGGAGCGGCAGTTTCCAGCCGGACCGGGGCCAGCCGCGCGCGTTTTTTGAGGATGGTTTTCATGTGCTGGCGGAAGTCGAGGTCAGCGTCGTAAAGGCCTTCGTCGGTGTCAATGTCGGCGTTTCTTGTCACGCAGACCACCGTTTTTTCCAATACGTCATACAGCTCAAAAACGGTCTCGGCGTAATGCAGAATGACGTCCTCCATCAGCATGAAGCGCAGTTCGCTTTCCGGCAGGACAATCACCCGTCCCAACGCCGGGAACACCGGGATCAGCCCATAGCATTTGTTCTTGCCGTGCCGCAGCACTGCCGCAACATAAGGCTGTTTGTTGACCAGATGGGGAAACGGATGCATACTGTCCACAACCTGCGGCGAAAGCAGCGGCAGGATGGATTTTTTGAAATATTTATCAATGTATTTTTTCTCCGATGGAGTAAGCTCGTCAAAAGACGGGCGGCAGATGTGGTGCTGCGCCAGCGCCTGGGCCACCTGATTGTACGCCCTGTCCTTTTTTTCGTAGAGCTTAACGGATTTTTCGTAGATGGCCTCCAGCTGCTCTTTGCAGGTCAGTCCGGACTTGTTATCCGGTTCGTTGTCATCCGCCGTGGCCAAATCGTATAAACTTCCAACCCGAACCATATAAAACTCATCGAGATTGCTGGTAAAAATGGAGATGAACTTTAAGCGTTCAAACGCGGGCGTAGTCTCGCAGTTTGCTTCTTCCAAAACCCGCAGGTTGAACTTCAACCAGCTCAGCTCGCGGTTTTCGGTATAACTGTAATCAGCCTCTGTTCTTTCGTACATTTATTTTCCCTTCTTTGCCGCCGGAGCCGGCGGTTGTAATATCATTTGAAAGCACGGCGCATCCGGCTTCCCGGTAGGCGAAAACCTGTTTCCGGGGTGGAAAGGCGCGTCCTTTTTATAATGAGTCTATTATAACGTACTTTGCGGCGTATTTCCATAGGAAGCGTACGAAATTAAAACGTAAAATTTGTGTAAATTCGACAATATTATAAAAACCGTCGACAAATTCTTGTTGTAAACAGAAAGCGGTTGTGACATAATGAAATTAATGAACATCATTGAGGAGTGATTCTGTGAAACAGGGAATTCATGACATTGTTGCCCAAATGACCCTTCAAGAAAAATGCGCGTTTGTATGCGGCTTGGATAAATGGCATACCGAACCAATTGAGCGGCTCGGCATCCCTTCCATTATGATGACCGACGGCCCGCACGGCCTGCGCAAAATTGTAGACGACGGCCACACGGTACAGGCTACCTGTTTCCCAGCAGGCGCCGGGCTGGCTTCAAGCTGGAACCGGGACCTGATAAAACAGGTCGGCGCGGCCATTGGGGAAGAGGCACAGGCGGAAGAGATTGCCATTGTGCTGGGGCCTGCTGCTAATATTAAACGTTCTCCGCTTTGCGGCCGGAATTTTGAATACCTTTCCGAAGACCCCTATCTCACCGGGGAAATGGCAAAAAGCCACATTCAGGGGGTGCAGTCCCAAAATGTAGGCACCTCGCTCAAGCATTTTTGCGCCAACAACCAGGAAACTATGCGGATGCGGGTAGATGAAATCATTGATGAACGCGCCCTGCGGGAAATCTACCTTGCCGGCTTTGAAACAGCGGTCAAGGAGGCGGCGCCCGCTACCGTAATGTGTTCCTACAACAGCGTTAATGGCACTCCGCTTGCCTGCAACAAGCGCTTTCTGACCGACGTCCTGCGGGAGGAGTGGGGATTTGACGGGTTCGTCGTCTCCGACTGGGGAGCCATTAAACAGCGCGCAGAATGTGTTGCTGCTGGCCTCGATCTTGAAATGCCGGGAACCAAAGGAACCTTTAACGATGAAATTGAAGCGGCGGTCTTAAATGGAACGCTGCCGGAAGCCAAATTGGATGAAGCGGTGGAACACATTCTTTCCTTCGTGCTGGATGCCGCCAAAGCGCAGAAAAAAGGCGCGTCCTACTCTAAAGAGGAGCACGATCGCTTTGCCCGGGAAGCTGCGGCAGAATGCATGGTGCTGTTAAAAAATGAGGATGGTCTGCTTCCGTTTGATTCGTCGGATACCATTGCGGTCATCGGCGCGTTTGCGGAAACGCCACGCTTTCAGGGCGGCGGCAGCTCGCATATCCAGCCCAATAAGACAACGTCTTTGCTTGACGCACTGAAGGAGCAGGGTAGAAGATATACATACAGCAAGGGCTTCTCCCTTGAAAGTGACGAACTCGATGAAGCCCTTGCAGCAGAGGCGCTGGACGCCGCGCGCAAGGCCGGAATTGCTTTGGTGATGGCCGGACTCCCGGCGCACTACGAGTCCGAAGGGTATGACCGCGTTCATATGCAGCTTCCGCCGAACCAAAACAAGCTGATTGCCCGCCTCTGCGCCGAAGGTGTGCGAGTGGCGGTTGTGCTGTCCAACGGTTCGCCGGTGGAACTCCCGTGGGCGGATTGGGTGGATTCAATTCTGGAAGCATACCTTGGCGGGCAGGCTTCTGGCGCCGCGCTGGCGGATCTTCTCTACGGCGAGGCAAACCCCAGCGGCCGGCTTGCTGAAACCTTCCCCATGCGGCTTCAGGATAATCCAAGCTACCTGAATTTCCCCGGTGCGCAAAACCGTGTGGAGTACCGCGAGAGCGTTTTTGTTGGTTACCGTTACTATGAGAAAAAAGAACTTGGCGTGCGTTTTCCCTTTGGCCATGGCTTAAGCTATACCAGCTTTGCGTATGAGACCCTCCGGGTGAGCAAGGAACGTATGAATGAGCGGGATTTGCTTTCGGTTTCGGTCACGGTGCGCAATACGGGAAAACGGCCGGGGCAGGAGGTTGTCCAGCTTTATATTGCAGCGCCCGGCGTACAGGCAAACCGTCCGTACAAGGAGCTCAAAGGTTTTGAAAAGGTGTCGCTGGCGCCCGGCGAATGCAAAACCGTATTGTTTGAACTGGACGGCCGCAGCTTTTCCTACTTTGACGAATATGAAAACGCCTGGATGTGCGAACCGGGAATGCACGGGCTGCTCATCGGTTCCTCCTCTGCGGATATCCGCCTGAAAGGTTCGGTTGAGCTTGTGCCGGAACGTCTGCCGCGGCTGCGTGTGTCGCCGTATATGACGGTCAAAGAGGTGCTGGATCACCCCAAAGCGGGTCCGGCGCTTTCGGATCGGATTTGGCAGCTCCTCTCCAGCCATAAAACGGAAAGTGAAGACGGCGCCCTCAATCCTCAAATGATTGACGCCATGCTGCGTGAAATGCCGCTTGCAAGCCTTGCAGCCTCCTATCCGGAACAGTTTACCCAGGAAGTTCTGGAGGATCTGCTGAGTAAGCTAAAAGCATTTGCATAAGAAAAACAGGAGGTTCCTGCGGGAGCCTCCTGTTTTTTCTATAAAAAGCTGTAAAGAATGGAATATACAAGTTGGTAAACACGGTACAAATGACTGCTTATTTTCCAAACCGGAAAGCAGGCGTCCCGGTTACTTCTACGTTAGCAGCAAATAGACTGCCGCCAAGAGGATCTTCCTGGCGCTGCTGGGAAGAACTGTTCTCCCAGGCGGTTGTGATATAAAGCGTACCGTAATCCGGCCCGCCGAATGTGCAGCAGGTGACCTTTTTGGCCGGAACTTTAACCTCCGTGAGCATTTTCCCGGTAAAGGGCTCCAGACAAAGCACCTTGCCGCCCCCAAACAGTGCAATCCACAGGTTGCCGTTTGCGTCAACCGTCATCCCATCCGGCATGCCGGACGCCTCGTCTATTACAGCCGCCGACCGTGGGTTGGACAATTCGCCGTCTTCGCTGTAGTCGTAAGCCATAATGGTTTGAGTGCAGGAGTCGGTATAATACAAGATTTTACGGTCTGGACTGAAGCCCAGACCATTTGAGATTTTCACCCCGTCGATTAGGGTACGGCATCCGCCGGCCGGGTCAATGGAATAAAACGCTGCATCGCCTTTCATCCCCATTGTACCGGCAAGAAAACGGCCGTATGGATCGCATTTCCCGTCGTTAAAACGGTTGAATGTATGGGGCTCCGGATCAACCATTAAGGTTTTTTTAAGGCCGTTTTCGGTTTCATCCAGCCGGTAAATCCCGCTTTTAAGCGCCGCGATAATCCCGCCGTCTTTTCGGAAAGCAAAGGTGCCAATGGCTTCTCCAACCGTTACCGCGGTATCCTTTCCGGAGATCGGATTAAACCGGTGCAGCTCACCCTGGTTGATGTTTACCCAGTAAAGGCAGTTGTCCTCCTCGTGCCAAACCGGGCCTTCGGCAAGCTCTGCTTCTGCTTTTAAAATCAATTCTGCCTGGTATGTTTCCATAAGGTGCCTCCTTTAGTCTGCCGCACTGCTCAGTTCAGGGGAAACGGCTTCCGCTTCGGCGTCGCCCACCTTTGCTTTGCTCAGTGCCAGAACCGACTTTTTCCACCGTTTGGTACGCCAGAGCGCGCCGGTTGCGAGGCCGCGCAGAACGTCATCCATCGCCATGCTGATCCACAGCCCGATGATGCCCAGCCCGCAAACCGTGGAAAAGACAAACCCCATGCCTACATTGACAATCCAGATGGATCCAATGGCGATCATCATCGGCCAGAAGACATAACCGGAGGCGCGCAGGCCGTAATTGAAGGAGTGGTTGAAGGAGCGCCCAATGTTGATGAAAATACAGAGCGCAAACAGCGGCATGGACATATCAATAATTTCAGTGCTTGAGGTAAACAGCCCCATAATCGGCCGGTGCAGAAGAAAGATTGCCGTGGATATGCTGAGGTTGCAGGCAAACACCCAGCGCCATTTCCGGCAGATGTACTGGTAGGCTTCTTCAAGTTTTCCAGCCCCCATCATCTGGCCGGCAATAATCTGTGCGGCCTGGCCAATCGAAAGGCCGATGACATACGCGTAATAGTCCACCGTCTGGACATAAACCTTGGCCGAAAGCGCCGCCGCGCCGAACGCTGCGAGAAATCCGGTGGTAATAACCTGCCCCAGTGTGTAGGAAATTCCCTCTGCACCAGACATAAAGCCAATGCTGAGGATTTGCCCCAGTGTTTTAAGCTTGATGCGCCAAAGATTTTGCAGTCGGTAGCAGCTGAACTTTGCCCGAACGAGCACCACCACCAAAAGGATCAACCCGACTGCCTCGCTGATAAACCGTACAATACCAATTCCGGAAATTCCATAGAGCGGGATTTCAAACGGACGGAAAATGACAAGGTAGTTGCCTGCGACGTTGACGATGTTGATGATCATCACAACTGCCATTGGTATCTTGGCGTTTCCGTAGCAACGGAACAATACCGATATGACACTGGAGATCGAGATCATAATTGAGGCCCCGCCCACCCATTGCAGGTAAACGGACGCGTCGCCGATAAGCTCCGGTTCCAGCCCCAGAATCGACATGATAAAAGGCGCGAAACAGATGAGCCCAATGCTGACAACACCGCCCAGCAGAACGCTGACGCCAACGGCGTTCATGCTGACCATTCCGGCGTCCTCATCCCGGCGTGCACCCAAACTCTGGTTGATAACAACCGCTGCCCCTGCTGCAAGCATGGTAAAGGTGATGTTGACCACGTTCATCACCTGGTTTGCAACGCCGACTGCCGCAACCGCGTCGTCGGAGTAATTGCCGAGCATTAATACATTGACGGTGCCTAAAAAATTACGGAGCACCTGTTCAATTAGAATGGGGAGGGCCAATGAAAAGAGTGAGATTTTTCCGTTTTGTTTTGACATGTGATTAGAACCTTTCCAAGTATAATATTATATTGTTTTCTAAAATATTTAAAGGATGTTCATAATAAATAAAAGTATAGGCAGGGGAGCGTAGTTTGTCAAGAATATTTGAAAAAGTAACAAATTGTTGTTGTGCTTACGCGCGAAATATGAAATAATAACAATCATAAACAACCGAATCCTGCGCATTCTATTATCGGGTGAAGTGAATGCGAAAATATAAGGAATATTCCATTGTTTATACCATCGGTTCCATCGGCTACGGCGTTGTGGAGGTCTTATGGCGTGGTTTCACGCATTGGTCCATGCTGCTTACCGGTGGGCTCTGTTTGTTGTGGCTTTACATTTACAATTTTAAGCATTTTTCCATGTCGTTTTGGAAAAAATGCCTGGTCGGTACCGGAATCATTACGGCGGTCGAGCTTGCAGTCGGTTTGTTGGTGAACCGCCTTCTGCATTTGAATGTCTGGGATTATTCAAAAAAACGGGGAAACCTCTGCGGGCAAATTTGCCTGCAGTACAGTTTTTTGTGGTTTTTGCTCTGCGTTCCGGTGCTATTTTTCTGTAAGTATTTAAAAAAGAAAATGTTTAAGCTATAATAGAGTTGTATGGTTTTGGGTTTGACGTTATAATATGGAAAACACTTGGGAGGACCTATGGCAAGACAGAAAAATTTATATTCCTATTCCAAAAAACGCAGAAGAAAGCGTTACCGGCTGCGCCCGGTTCCCATTCTTATTTTGGTGCTGCTCATTGCAGTGGTAACCGTCACAGTTGCGGTTGTTCTGCCCAATATCACCGCGCCGGCTGAGAGCACAGAAGGTTCCGTGCTGACCCCCAGCACCATTATGAAGGATTGGTCGGAAAAACAGGCACAGATTTCGCAGTCGCAGTCCCAGACTGTATCCGGCATACCGGATTCTTCCATCCCCATTACGCCTGCAACGCATGATGCACCGGTGCCGCTGGCTCCCGCGGTGGATATGTCCTATTTTGACGATGCACTTTTCATTGGGGATTCCCGCACCGAAGGGTTTATGATGTACAGCGGCGTTGACAACGCGACCTATTATGCCTACAAGGGCCTGTCGGTCCGGACGGCATTTACCAAAAATGTCATCCAGGCTAAGGACGGCAGCATGACCACCGTAGAAAATGCGCTTAAGCAGCAGTCCTTCGGCAAGGTCTACATCATGCTCGGCATCAATGAGCTAGGCTGGCCGAATACCGACGTTTTCATTGAAGAATACAGCAAGCTCATTGACACGGTAAAGGCGACAAGCCCAAATGCAATTATCTACATCCAGCTTATTATGCCGGTGTCGGAGAAAAAAGCGGGCGATGCGGTTTATAACAACGACAATATCAACCGCTTTAATACGCTCATCAAATCAATGGTAAAATCCAAAGAGGTTTATTATGTGGATCCGGGCGAAGCCGTTTCGGCGGATGGTTGGCTCGTCAGCGAGGCGACTACCGACGGAATCCACTTAAATAAAGATTACTGCATTAAGTGGCGCGATTACCTCATGAGCCATACCGTGCAGAAATAGTTTGTCAAAAGGAGAATGACGATGAAAAAATTTGCAGCCGCGGCAGTTATGCTGCTCATGGTGTGTTTCTTTGCTGGATGCCAGGGCGGGGAACAGGCCAAAGACGTTGATGTGACCAAGCTGGCAGAAGACCTGAAAACCCAGATCACCTATAAGGATGATTTAAGCAAAATTTCGGATGATATGTTTGCCACCGTTTATAAAATGGATATGGAGTCGATTAAAACGGCGGTTGCCTATACCAGCTCCGGCGCTACTGCTGAGGAGATTGTTGTTGTAGAAGCAAACAGCGCGGACGGCGTGGCCGCAATCAAAGAGGCGCTGGAAGACCGTGTTGCCTATCAGAAAGCCGGCTATGAGGATTACGGCCCGGATGAAGTGCCGAAGCTCGACAGCGCAGTGATTAAGACGAGCGGCAGCTATGTGGCTATGTGCGTCTCGGATGACAATGCCAAAGCGGAAGAAATTATCAATTCCTATTTTGGATAAAAACAAGGCCTGTCCTGACAGGACGGGCCTTTTCTGATTCAAATATCCCTTAAATGCAACACCTCCCGGTTTCATTTCAATACGGGAGGTGTTTTCTTATGTTTTTTTAATAAATTGAGTACGGCATTTGGGACAGGTGATTTTAATCCGTCCGCGGCCCTTGGGTACACGAAGCTTCTGCTTGCAGTTTGGGCATTTGTAGTAACGGTGGGTTTTACGGTCCCGGAAACGCCGCTTTAAATTGAGAAACCAGTTTTTGACTGGATTCCAGTATCGCAAAAAGATTTGATTTTCCCGGTAGCGTTTCACGGTATTCCGTGAAAAGGTACGGAACAGTATAACCGCAAACAGCAATAAGCCAATCCAGGAGAAAAACCAGCAGTAGGGAATAAAACTCAGGAAAAACAAAAGAAAGTAAAGGACAAATAAAGCAATCGAAAGCTGGTCGGTGCCATAGCGGCCCGCCAGCATCCTTTGCAACCAGTTCATGCAAGGAGCCTCCATTCAAATTACAATCGACCAATTTAGTATAGCGCGGTTTGCGGGCACGGTTGTAATCCGTTCGTTGCCTTTGTATGGATAATTTGTAAATTACACGGCAGCACGGCTCAAATCCTCGTTGCGCCGTTTTGTAACAGCCTTATGGATGAAGTAAATATAAGGCAGTCCAAGGTTGGTTTCCAGCAGGGAATTGACAATGAGCGGGGCAATCCCCTGCGCTCTTATGCCGGATATGAGCAGAACAAATTCCCACGCAAACTGGACAAGAACGCCAATGGCAAGAATCCAGCCGAGCGGGGCGCGCTGTTCCTTTGGCACGCGCATGTTGTACACACAGAGAATGGCGTAACCCACAAAGAGGATGGCCGCCATAACGCCGTGGTAGCTTCCCGTCCCGCGGGAGATCGAAATTTCCCCAAACCCGCCTCCAAAATTCTGACTAAGCAAGGCGGAGGCGAACCATCCGCTGACAATGATGACCGACCATTCAAAAATATGCTTGTCCCGATCCAGCCAAAGCCAAATCCAGACAAAATTGGTAAAACCGTAACTTATGCTCAGCCAGAGCAGAAACCAGAACGGATCCGCGCCTGTTACCACACGGGTGTGCAGCAGCATGTAAAATCCGCCGTAATCAACCACAAAGTAAAGGATGCCGCCAAACAGGCCGAATAAAGCCGCGGTATACTTTTTACGCACCAGCAGCAGGATGAACAAAAAACACAGAAAAGCAATATCCAGCCAAATATACAGGCCGTTGAGCATACGGGATGGGATAACTTCCATAAAAATCCTCTCCAATTCTGTTTTAATTATGGGCCTGTGCCCATTATAACAGCATTGGCCGAAAACCGCCAGAAGCGGAAAAGAAAAAAGGCCCGGTTGCCCAGACCTTTGGTTTATCCTTCCTGTTCCAAAAACTGCTGCGCCATATTTTTGAGGCTCGTTTCGCTGTCAATGGTATCCGCCTGTTGGCAGATTTGGTCCCGGATGCGATCCGGCAGGGAGTCATAAAACTCTTTGGCGCTTGTTTCGTGTTCAATCAGGTTGTAAAGCCCGGAGTATTCCTGCATCTGACTCTCACCTCCGGGTATAGCATCTGCAAAATCTTGGAAAATTATGCGGGATCCATGCGTATTTTCCAAAAAAGGCCCCGTATCCAAGCTTTATTTTAACAGGTCTGCCTGCTCCGGGTGCTTTTCAAACCATTTGGAGGCATAAGAGCAGCTACACACCGCTTTTTTTCCGGAGGAGCGCAGAGCTTGCACTGCAAGTTCCATTAATTTTCCCGCAACCCCTTGTCCGCGCAGCGAGTCGTCCACGAAGGTGTGGTTGATATCGACAACGCCGGCTTCCACTTCGGGAAAGGTGATTTCGGCAATGGTTTTTCCCTGTTCGTTGGTACTGAAAATGCAGTTGGACTCGGTTTTAAATTCCATAATAAACGTCCTTTCATGGTTGATTAAGTTTAGTATAGCACAGTTTATCGCGTTGTATCAATTGAAATCAAGGGAAACATAGGGTATAATAATATCAGCACAGCAGGGGAAACCCCTGGTTAAAACCAATTCAAATGAGGTGCATTTTTATGGGCATGGTCGAAGATGTCAGAGGCCAGATGATGGCTGCAATGAAAGCGCGGGATGCAAAGCGCAAGGATGTGCTTTCCAACCTTTTAGCGGCGCTGAAAAACGGCGTTATTCAGAAACGTGCGGATTTAACCCCAGAAGAAGAAACCGCCATTGTTGCGCGGGAACTCAAACAGACCAAGGAAACGCTGGAAAGTGCGCCGACTGATCGGCAGGATATCGCTGAGGAATGCCGTTATAAAATCGGTGTTCTTTCGGAATTTATGCCGGAGCAAATGGACGAAGCGCAGATCCGCAGCACCATTGAAGCAGTGCTGGCAAAGCTGGGGCTGGAACAGCCGACAGCGAAACAGAAAGGGATTATTATGCGTGAACTGATGCCGCAGGTGAAGGGTAAGGCGGACGGCAAGCAGGTTAACGAAATTCTTGCCACCTATTTAATGGCTTAAGTTTTCTTAGAACAGGTAATAATCAATCCTTCAAATACCAATCAAAGAGCAGGGGGCAACGCCCCCTGCTCTTTGATTGGTAAAATAACTTTAGGGCGGGCTAAAACAGCCAAACCGATTCACCGCTGTAAAGCCGGTTGCTTTACGGTACTTGCGGCGGTGACTGTTTCAAAAAAGGTACTGGAAATTTCATTGAATTCCCGCCATTTCTGCAAACTGCATACGTGACCGCACTGCCGGATAAACCGCAGTTTGATCCGGTTTTGGAAATTCCGCAGAGAGCCGATGGCGTCCCGCAGAAAAACATGGTCCTCACTGCCCATAATCACCAGGCTTTCAATCCCTTTAAAACAGGACATATTGTCATGCAGCCGGTAAATTTCGCCTGTCAAAACGCTGTACCACTTGATAAATTCCGCGCGCCCTAAATTTCTGCACTCCTGAACCAGAAATTTGCGCGAAATTTTGTGGGTGCGGTTGGGCATTAAAATCATGGCGAGCATCCGCACCATCGCCATGTAGGGCAGCAGGTGCTTGAGCAGGTTCCCGAAGCGGAACGTCAGTTCCGAGATACGGTTCATCCCAAAAACCGCGCCGCACAGGATAACCGAATTGACAACTTCCGGATGTGCTTCTGCAATGGCGGACATTATCAGAGTGGCCATTGAGACGCAGATGAAATTCGCCTTTGCAATGCCTTCGCTTTGTAAAAGTGCCACCACGGCTTCGGCAATGTCCTGCAAACCGACATGTTCCATTTCGGAGAGATGGTTGGAGGCTTCGCCATGGCCTGGCAGTTCTACAATCATCAGGTTATAGCGGTTTTTAAACGCCTCTACCTGTTTGCTCCACATTTTTTTGCTGCCGCCAAATCCGTGAATCAAAACAATCCACGGGGCATTTTCACTGCAGTGTATCTGGGTGTTTGAAATTTCCATTCTGAGCCTCAAATCCGGTCGCTGTTCCAATACGAATGGATTCATTATAGCACAATGGCGGTGTGAGATATGGCTAAACCATGAATACACTGTGTTTCTTATAAAGACAGTTGCATGTCGGAAAGACAAAAAGGCCGCGGGTTATCCTAAAATCCGCGGCCTTTTTGTGGAGAAATTTATGGGCGCTTTTGAATCTCCGCCGCAAGAATTTCTTCCTTTTGCGTCAGCAAAATATCGCTGAACAGTTCCTTTTCCAGTTCGTCCACACCAATACGATCGATAGCGGCACCAAGGCGCTCTTTTTCGTAGGCGTATTTTTTAAACCAGAGCATGGCCTTTTCCAACAGAGGAAACAGCTCTTTATAGGTGACGCGGTGTGAAAGCGGCGTACCCATCCGGGTATGTTTGCCCCAAGTGCCTCCGACAAAAATCTGGTATTCCTCATCGCTGTGTTTTTCCACTGCGCCAAATGGGCATTTGCCGTTGCAGACGCCGCAGGTGTTGCAGATTTTCGAATCAATGACAATTTTACGGTTTTCATCCAATACAGCCGCTTTCATAGGGCAATTCTTTTCCACGTTGCAGATTTTGCAGCTCCGGCACTTGCTGTTGTCCAGCCGCAGAACGCGGTGGGCTTCTATGCCAAAGTCGTTTAGACTTGGTTTCATGCAACTGTTGGGGCAGCCGCCAACCGCAATTTTAAATTTATGCGGAAGTTTGACGTTGCTCCATCCAAGATAATAACGGTTGTGAATTTCTTTTGCAATGGCTTGTGTATCGCAGTTGCCATAGACACAGGTCGTTCCTTTGCAGGCAGTAACCGGCCGAATTTTTGCGCCGGTTCCGCCGAAAGCAAGCCCGCTTTGTGCCATAAACGCACAGGCATCGTCGATGTTTTCATAAGGGATGCCGACAATTTCGGCAGTGAGCCGGCTGGTAAAGGCCACTTTGCCGTTGCCATATTTTTGCGCACATTTTGCAATCAGGTCCAGTTGCTCTGCGGTGAAAACGCCGCCAACCGGCACAATCCGCCCCGAGAATAAATCGGTTCCGCGGTTGAGCAAAAAACCCATTCCTTTGACCCGCTGGATATCCGCGGGTTTTATGCTTGTTTTAACCATAGAAATCTCCTCATTCATCGCAGGCAGACACCTGCACAACAACCATGTTTTGCGGTTGCGACTCACGCTACCGCCAGCCTGTCCAAACCTTTATTAGAATACCACAACCTGTTTTTTTCGTCAAACCGGAAACCATGGAAATGGATTTTTCACAACGGGTTGTCAAATATATAGTTTTGTTGTAAAATAGCAAAATATGAGTAAAGGAGTGAATCCATGAGTCAGATGGAAGAACAGGCAATGTCAATGCCTGTAACAGAAAACAAAATGGGCAACGCCCCTATGCTGCGGCTGATTATTTCAATGTCGCTTCCAGCTATGTTCTCCATGCTGGTACAGGCGCTATACAACATTGTGGACAGCTACTTTGTTTCGCAGGTCAGTGAAAATGCGCTGACTGCGGTTTCTCTTGCTTTCCCGATTCAAATGTTGATGATTTCGGTTGCGGTTGGCACCTCAATCGGTATCAATTCTTTTATTTCCCGAAAACTCGGGGAACACCGCCAAGATTTGGCGGACAGTGCTGCTACGCATGGAATTCTACTTGCACTGTTCAGCTGGGTGATATTCGCTCTCGTCGGTATTTTCGGTTCCCGTTTTTTCTTTCAGTGCTTTACAGATATTCCGGAAATTATTGATATGGGCACTCAGTATATCAGCATTTGCTGTATCTGTTCCTTTGGCGTTTTTGTAGAAGTCAATCTCGAAAAAACCCTGCAGGCAACTGGTAATATGATTTACCCCATGCTGTTCCAGCTTGCAGGCGCAATCACCAACATTATTTTGGACCCAATCTTTATCTTTGGCTGGCTTGGCCTTCCGGCGATGGGGGTTGCGGGTGCGGCAGTGGCGACTGTTATCGGCCAGATTGTTGCCATGATTTTTGCGCTCTATGTCATTTTTGCCAAAGACCACGCCATTAAAATCAGCTTTCGTGGATTTAAATTTGATTGGCAGATTGTAAAGAGCATTTATGCGGTTGGTTTGCCGTCGATTGTGATGCAGTCAATCGGTTCGGTGATGAATGTTTGCATGAACGCCATCCTGATCTCTTTCACCGAGACGGCGGTTGCGGTATTCGGTGTTTACTTTAAACTCCAGTCCTTTATTTTTATGCCGGTTTTTGGTCTGACACACGGTGTTATGCCGATTATGGGCTATAACTACGGTGCGCGTAACCGCGCGCGGTTGATGTCCGCTCTGAAAATCGGTGGAGTTATTGCTCTGTGCATCATGCTGGTTGGCACAGTGGTGTTCTGGGTGGTACCGGATTGGCTGTTAAGTATCTTCAATGCGTCCGAACACATGCTGGAAATCGGTGTTCCGGCACTGCGGCTCATCAGCATTTGTTTTGTTCCGGCAGCTCTCGGTATTATCTATTCTACTTTGTTTCAAGCAGTGGGCAAGGGCACTTACAGCTTGATTATTTCGGTGCTCCGCCAACTTGTCGTCTTGGTTCCGGTGGCATTTCTGCTTTCCAGCGCTGGGCTTTATTATGTTTGGTTTTCGTTCCCGATTGCAGAGGTATTCTCGTTGGCTGCAAGTATCCTGTTGTTCTGGCGGTTGAATCGCAGGCAGATTAAGCCATTGGATGTTCCGGAAAGCGTTTAAAATTTGTGAAAGTCCGTGGCGTTTCCTGTACGAAACGCCACGGCTTTTTTAGCAAAGAGCTCACCTTTTGCATATAGCCTTTCTTTAAAATTGTGCGTAGAAAATATTGACGTTTCAGGATATTTGGAAGTCGCTTAAATAAAATAAAAAAGGATAAGTGGTACGCTGCTTGGAAATATATGATGATTGCCGCTTAACACTCTGCATAACCAAGGCTGTTACTTGGCGAAGATTATTGGTGAACGGCAAAACAAAGTTCCTAACAGAACAAAAATCCTGCTGAATTTCAGCGGGATTTTGTTTTCTTATAAATGTTTATTGTTTTTCCGGTTCTTCTAAAAGTTTGAGAATTTCCTCTTTGGGTTTGAAACCAACGGCCGCAGCTGCAATCTCCCCGTGTTTTACGACCATGACAGCCGGAACCGCCATAACGCTATATTGGGCAGCAAGCTCCATTTCGTCGTCAATGTTGACTTTGCCGACTTTAATGCTTCCGTTTGCCTCTTCGGCAATTTCCTCCAGAATGGGGGAGAGCATTTTGCAGGGACCGCACCATGTCGCCCAGAAATCGACAATAACGGGAACATCTGCTTCCATAACTTCGTTTTGAAAATTGTCTTTTGTGAGATTGAGAACCGCCATTTGAATCCCTCCGTTGCAATTTAAGATCCTTTTTTCTTTATTATATCCGAAATGGCGTTATCTTTCCAGCAGTACTTTGTTTTCATAGAAAATTGAAACGGCAAAAAAGGCACGGCGCCCCGTGCCTTTTTCTGTTATGCAATTTTGATAATGTTTATGGATGCGTTGGTGCTTCCGGCGGCTAAAGTAACAGCGCCATTGACCGACGTGACAATACGCAGCTGTTGTCCGGCTGTTACTGTGAGAAATACAATTCCAGCGGATGACTGCCCATTGGCTAACAGATGGGTAGATCCTGGAACGGTAGCAAATGGGAGTGTTATCAAGCGTACGGTATCGCCTGCGGTGACACCCGAAGCTGGAGTTACATGGTAAGAGACCTGATAGGTGCCGGCATCGGCAAAGGTAATGGTTGAATTATCCGCGCCTAAGGCGACACCGGTTGGAGTGACGCTGTTGTCAAAGGTGATTGAAGCATCGGCTCCTGTTAGTGTTTGTGCGGAGTCTGAATAAAATCCGCCATATGCAGGAGCGACCGTTTTTGGAAGGGTAAAGTTGAGAACTGCATTTGATGCGGTACCGGATACGGTGACAGCCGGTGCACTTCCTGGCACCCCTAAGGTTACGGTGCCAATGGAAACAGTCGGCGTTGCACCGGTGGCACCGGTCGGTCCTGTTGGACCCGTGGGCCCGGTAGCTCCAGTTCCGGCAGCGCCGGTTGGGCCAGTCGGTCCGATAGCTCCTGTAGCGCCCGTTGCTCCGGTACTGCCGACGGGCCCCTGAATTCCCTGAGAACCGGTTGGACCGGTATCGCCCCGTGGAATTGTAAAGTTCAGAACGGCATTCTGGGATGTACCGGAGTTGGTGACAGAAGCGCTTGTACCCGGTGCTCCTGTTGTGACGGTACCAACCGAAACTGAGGCAGCGGTCCCTTGCGGGCCTTGCGGCCCCGGAATGCCTTGTGGTCCCTGTGGCCCCTGCGGGCCCTGAACGCCCTGCGGCCCTTGCGGTCCTTGTGGGCCTTGGCCAATGGTATAGCAGCACGATTCGCATCTGCAATCGCCGTCGTATCCACACCTGTTGCTGCCTTTATAAACATTCATATATGCATACCTCCCTGAGAAAATAAAGCCGGAGTCCATACGGCTTTACCGTATTATATGGCGGAGGGTTCCAGTGAGTGATTGTTTTTGCAAACCGCCGTTAAGACCTTTACAGGATTTGGCAAGTGGGGTATAATATTGGCAATGCTTTGTAGTCTCCCGAACCGTTTGTGGGTTCTGCTGCATGGTCCTGGAAATTGCTGCAAAACGGATTCATCAAACAAACATACAACCAAGAATAGAAAGAGGTGCGCAGTATGGGAATTCTGGAAAAAATGAGCCTGAACGGCAAAAAGGCCTTTGTTACCGGCGGGGCGAGAGGAATTGGTAAAAGCATTGCTACGGCGCTCGCAGAGGCCGGAGCAGATGTCGCCCTTGTAGACGTTGATTTTGAGGAAGCGGAAAAAACGGCGGTTGAAATTGCCCTCAAAACAGGCCAGGAATTGTTTGCAGTAAGGGCGGATGTAACCGTCCCGGACGACGTTAACGCCATGATTGAAAAAATTACCGAGCGTTTCGGCCGCTTGGATGTGGCGTTCTGCAATGCAGGTATTTGTAAAAATATTCCGGCGGAGGAAATGAGCTACGAGGATTGGAAGAAGGTTACCGACATTAACCTCACCGGTGTGTTCCTCACCGCGCAGGCTGCCGGCCGGGTGATGATCAAACAGGGAGGCGGTTCCATCATCAATACCGCGTCCATGTCTGCGCACATTGTCAATTTCCCGCAGCCGCAGTGTTCCTACAATGCGTCAAAAGCGGGCGTTATCCAGCTCACCAAATCGCTGGCAGTGGAGTGGGCTATGAAAAATGTACGGGTCAATTCCATCAGCCCTGGATATATTGGCACCGAGCTCACCTTGAATTCGCCCAGCCTGAAACCGTTGATTGAACAGTGGAACGCGGTTGCACCGCTTCACCGCATGGGCCGCCCGGATGAGCTTCAGGCCATTGCTGTTTACCTTGCGGGGGATGCAAGCTCGTTTACCACTGGTTCGGATTTCGTGGTTGACGGTGCGTTTACCTGCATATAAATAAAACAGAGAATTGGGCCGGGGCTTCCGCAGACTGGCCGGATTTACCTGTAAATTTAGTAGAAAGAAGGAAACCTTTTTTGATTTATAATACCATCCTTGATGCACTTGGACATACTCCTATGATTCGGCTGAATCACATGACGGGGGAAAATGACGCCGAGATCATTGTCAAATACGAAGGCGTCAATATTGGCGGTTCCATTAAAACCCGTACGGCTTATAATATGATTATCGAAGCGGAAAAGAAGGGATTGATTGGCCCGGGTACGACTATTGTGGAGCCGACGAGCGGCAATCAGGGCATTGGTTTAGCGTTGGTTGGTGCAGTACGCGGTTATAAAGTGATTATTGTCATGCCGGATTCGGTCAGTGAGGAACGCCGGTTCCTGGTTAAGCACTATGGAGCCGAAGTGGTGTTGGTGCATGATGACGGCGATATTGGAAAATGTATTGCAGATTGTCTCCGCCGTGCAGAGGAAATTGCCGCAGGGGATCCAAACGTCTTTATTCCGCAGCAGTTTACCAATCCAGACAACCCGTTGGTGCATAAATACCACACAGCAGTTGAAATTTTGGAGCAGGCGGAAGGACCAATTCACGGCTTTTGTTCTGGTGTTGGTACCGGCGGCACCATTTCCGGCATTGGAGAGGTTCTCAAAAATCAGTTTCCAGACATTGCAATTTGGGCAGTGGAGCCGGAGCATGCGGCAATTCTTTCCGGCGGCAGCATTGGAACCCATTTGCAGATGGGAATTGGCGACGGCTTGATTCCGGATAACCTCAATATGAAGATTTATGATAAGACCATTACCATTACCGATGATGAGGCGCTGAATGTGGCGAAACGCCTTGCACGGGAAGAAGGAATCCTCTGCGGGATTTCAAGCGGTTCCAATGTTGCCGCTGCCATAAAAATGGCGCAGCAGCTTGGTAAGGGCAAGCGGGTAGTAACCATTTTACCGGATACCGGTGAGCGGTATTTTTCGACGCCGCTGTTTCAGGATTAATATAAAAACAGGCACGGAGTGTATTCCGTGCCTGTTTTTATATTAATACGAATACATATTTCTTACGACTTTTCGCTAAAAGGCATAAGGACAATATTACAATGGCTTCTTTGCCAAAAATAAAATAAATGTATCATGAAATACGATCTTGTTTCCAGCATTCAATACTGCCTCTTTGAGCCCGTTAAAGAATTTACTTTTATAAGGTTCTGGGATCACAATATGGTCACAATGAGTACCACTAAACGCCGCGTATTCGTCCGCAGTAAATTCACGTTTTCCATAATATTCGCGTTGCTCAAAATTCACATATCCGTAATCGACTATATTGGAGTAGTTAAATGCATCGTATTTATATTCGGTTTCCGGTTTGAAATATTCAGAATATACTTGTTGGATTTTACGGTACAGGTCTTCATTTGGTGTTTTATAATCGGCTTTCGTCAGCATCATTGCCAATGTCCCACCTGGCTTTAAAAGGTTAAAGGTCTTAGAAAATGCAACTTCTTCCGGAATCCATTGAATCGTTGCTGCAGAATAAATCATATCAAATTTTTGATCGTTAAAATCATGGGTAATGAAGTCATCATTTACAATGTTAAAATTTGAATAATGACCATATTTGCGTTTCATCACCTCATATAAATGCTCACCGAGTTCAACAGCATTGTAATTGCAACCTGTATTAAGTATCGGGTCAGTTGCCTGGCCGGTACCGGGGCCGAGTTCTAGCACAGTTTTCTCAGGTCCAATTTTAGCGTAAGCAATTAAATCAGTAAAAAGCTCAGCACAATAACGAGGCCTGTACTTGTCAAACTGTTCAGGTATCGTATCAAATATTTTTCTGAAATCCATGCCGTTTTTCTCTCCTCACATAAATAATTTACAGAAAATTTGACGCCAATAGTAACACTTATTATGTTACTATTGGCGTCAAATTTTGGTGCCGGTGACCGGGGTCGAACCGGTACGGTATCGCTACCACTGGATTTTGAGTCCAGCACGTCTGCCAATTCCATCACACCGGCACATTACGGATATTAATTATAAACGGTTTCTCTAAAAAAAGCAAGTATTTTTTCTTCAGAATATGTGAAAAGGTTAGGATGAAAAGCATATAGGTGTCTTGTGAATATATAAGACGATACGGATAGATATAAAAAACATAATATGCGAGGGCGAAAGTTCCCGTGTTTTCACCCGCTTGTCGGCCAATACAAAGAGCCAGACACAATTGTCAATGGCGACGGATAAAGCCTGTGCGACCGACATTGCTATCTCGTACAAATATCGAGAAATAATAGAAAAATTTATATATGAATGCTATAATATAAACATATGAATCAATAAATCGCAATTTAACGAGGTGCATCAATTGGCAACTGGCATTATGATAATGGGTTCCTCGGGAGCGGGAAAAACGACACTTGGCAAATTATTAGCCAATGAATTAGGCTACACCTTTGTGGACATTGATGAATACATTTGGCGGAAAGATACAGAGATTCCTTTTTCTGCAATGTATTCAAAAACTGAGAAAATTGATCGCTTAATGGATGCAATATCGACCAGCATCCATTTTGTAATGGCTGGTTCTATGAATTCGTTTCACGAACATTTTGATCCTTTTTTTGAGTTGGTTGTCTACTTACATACGGATGCACAAGTTCGCATGAAGCGTGTTCATGCCCGCGAATTGGATTTGTTCGGTGAGCGTATCTTGAAAGGTGGAGACATGTATGCGGGACATCAAAAATTTTTAAACGACATTGCGGGATACGATTTTGGAATCGGTAGTTGCACATTACAACAACATGAACGATGGATAAAATCTCTTAAATGCAAAGTGATTCGATTGGATGGGGCACATGCGCTAGATGAAAATTTAAAAATAATTCTTAAAGCATACAAAGCATACAGAAAAATATAATTCAAAGATTTGGGTATTCCCAACGGGCAAAAACTAGAATGCCCTTGAAAATACAAATTTTTTCTTGTTTTTATAAATATTTGTAAAAAGTTATAAGGCAATTTTCGTCTATAAAATTAATAAAAAATAACCGCCTTTTGAAAAGGCGGTTATTTTATTAATTGTCGTCTTCTACTGTAATATAGCGTTGGTTGCTCTGCTCGTAAATTACGTCAATTAAAACCTGAACTGCTTTAAACAGCAATGCTGCAGAACCTACAATGGCAATAATCTTGAGTAAAGTTTTCATATAAAGACCTCCACTTTATACAAACATTCCTTCTGATTATTATTTTACCATAGATGGAAATAAATGCAACTCAAACTTGAAAAATTTGCTGGTAAAGTACGTTGCCCTTGGCGTCTTTTTTGAAAAGAAGGAGCATAAGCGGTACGCCAAGCGGGTAGCAGACCACCAGTTCTCCCAAAGCCACCGAAATACTCGAAGCTGTGAAAGCGCCCCAGGAAAAGGCTCCGCTCAGCACGGTAAGTTCGGCGCCTATAATAATCCCATTAAGCAAAACAGGAGGAAGCGGTGCAAAAATAATTTTTAGCCATTTGCTGCTGCTCTTCCCAATGTAGTAAGTGATAGTGGCTGCTATCAAGGTGGCAGCAGTTCCGAAAAGCGCATCGATTAGTCCTGCCGGATTCATACCAAGCATAAAGCCAATGAGATTTGAAAGCAGGCAGCCAACCGTAAGTCCTGGTACCGCGGCAAGCGAAAAAAGCGGCAGAACAGTAAAAACTTCACTGATGCGAAATTGCACCGGCCCAAACGCGATTGGGGCGACAACAAGGGTTACGACACAGTAAAGAGCCGCAATGATAGCGGACACGGTAAGAAAATGGGTTTTGTTTTTTTTCATTTGTAAAAGTCCTTTCGTAGTTTTGTTTAAGGTCAGGAGGTTGCGACTGACCGCGGAGAATTTTCCGCCTTAGGTATCATATACGCTGATGCATGAAAAGTCAAGTATTGGTGTTTTTCTTGGTATGTTTATGATATAATAAACCAGGAGGTGAGAATGTGACTTTAAAGCAAAAAATGGCCGCATTGCTGGTTGCAATGGTGTTATTGGCCGGAGGAGGGATTGCTCTTTTGAGCAGCACCTGGCAACCGGAACAGGAAGGCTTTCTGCGTACTCGTCTCCCAAACGCGGATGAACTGAAAGAAACGGTAAAGGATGACAAGTATGAGCAGCTTGAAGGGAAAACCAATTTTATTAAGGATTATATTTTGAATTTTTTGGATAATTTAATAGAATAGAAAAAAATGCTTGCTTTTTATTCCTTTTTTTGCTATAATAATTTCCGTCGTCAAGTGGAGAAGTCGCCTAGCTTGGTCGAGGGCGCACGACTGGAACTCGTGTAGGCGGCAAAACCGTCTCGAGGGTTCGAATCCCTCCTTCTCCGCCAAATAAAACCGTTATTTTGATACCAAGTGTATCGAAGTAACGGTTTTTTATTTGTTTTAAAACATATAGAATAAGGCTTTTCATCAATATTCCCCCAAAAAGTAGGCGGTTGATCAGAATGATTTTCCGGCCGGGTGTAGTTTTCGTATGTGGTTTTCGGTATCCTGATGATTGAAGCAATCGTTGGAATTTTGGTTGGCTAGAAACTTATATCTATTATTGACTTTTTGGTCTATAATAGATATAATATAGACTGTTTGGTCTATATTGCTTTGGGGGCTATATGATGCGAAAAGAAACAAAAACAGAACGAACAAAGGCGAGAATCCTTGCCGCTGCGATGGACGAATTCGGTTCAAAGGGCTATGCAGCCTCATCGTTGAACAATATCTGCAATGCCGGAATTTCAAAAGGATTACTATATCACAATTTTGAAAACAAGGACGATCTTTTCCTTGCCTGTGTTCGTCAGTGTTTTCACACGCTTTCGGAATATCTGAAAGAAAAAAATATTGGAACAGATATGCAAAAATATGCAGAGGCTCGGCTCTTGTTCTTCCGGGAACATGAAAATGAAGCGAGAATATTTTTTGACTCAATTTTACAGCCTCCGGAAAACTTAAAAGCAGATATTGAGAAATCCCGTTCGGAATTTGACCGCTTTAATCAGAATTTATATGAGGAACTATTGGATCATATCATACTGCGCCCGGGGGTGACAAAAGAGAACTGCATCCTTTATTTAGAACTTTTGCAGAATATGTTTAATGGTTATTTCAGTTCACCGGCGGTCGGTAATTTGCCTTTTTCGGAGACCTTGTCGGCGCACGAAAAGGGTCTGCCCAGAATATTTGACTTTATTTTGTATGGAATTGCCGAACGGGAGGAAAGCAAATGATATTGTTAATATTAAGATGGGTTGCGGCTGTGGCAATCGCTTTTGTGATTGGGAAACTGGTATCCAAAATGAAACTGCCATCTATTCTTGGCTGGCTGATTGCCGGAATGATTCTTGGTCCGTATGCGTTTTCAATGATCCCCACTGATTTGATCCGTGCGGAATGGTATCAGAATATTATCCATGTTCTGGAATGTGCAGTTGGTTTGATGATTGGAACAGAACTTGTCTGGAAGCGGATGAAGCAATATGGGAAAGCGTTGATCGTAACTACGCTTTCTCAGTCACTATGCACTTTTCTATTGGTTTCTGTTGCATTCAGCGTTGTGTTTGTACTTTGTGGCACCCCGGTGTATCTAGCTTTTGTATTCGGTGGTATCGCACTTGCTACCGCGCCTGCGCCGGCTCTTTCCATAGTCAGGGAATTTAAAACGGACGGTCCCGTGACCAGAACCCTAATCCCCATGGCAGCATTGGACGATATGGTGGGCGTCGCCGTATTTTTCACCACAATTGCAATCGTTGCCCACAGTGTTTCCGGCACAGCAATGCCGGTTTGGATGATTCCGATGATGATCGTTCTACCTTTGCTGATCGGTGTGATTACAGGAATACCGGCCGGTTTTTTGCTGAGGAAGAAAAGGAATAAAGCAATAACTCTCAGCATTTTGATTGGAATGATTCTGATTACAGCAGTGATTGGTTTTTTGTGCAACACGTATTTGATGCCTTCTCCGATGCTGAATTTTATGCTGATGGGTATGGCGTTTTCTGCTGTGTTTTCAAACATTGTATCGGAAGATCGGCTTGCCGAAATCGGTGCAGACTTTAATCCGATTTTATCTGTTTCAATGATTATTGTAATTTTAAATCTTGGTGTGCCGCTGGATTATCATGCGATTTTGGGAGCAGGGTTGTTTACAATTCTGTATATTGTTTTTCGTGCTGTCGGAAAATATTTTGGTGCAAGGATAGGCGCAAAAGCAACAAAAATGCCGAAAACAGTTCAAAAATATCTTGGCTTTACGCTGCTGCCTCATTCAGGGGTGTCTTTGGTGTTTACGGGCATTGCTGTTTCCACTTTGTCCGAAGCCGCTCCAGACTGCGCTAAAATCATTCAGGGAACGATTGCTGCCGCCGCCGTTATCAATGAAATTATTGCAGTGATCATTGCAAAAAAAGGATTTGAATGGGCGGGTGAATTTCACAAGGCAAAATAATGAGCATAGCTTCGGGCAATTAGATTCCATCTGTTGTCGCAAGATATATGCTTTTTCTCCGCCCTGCATATTGCTGAACCCTTAGCGACAAAAAGGGGAGCATTTGTATCAAAATAAGAATTTATCTTCAAAAACCCCTGGAAGTCATTGCTTTCCGGGGGCTTTTCTTTTGAAATTACTTAAACAAATGGAATACCTGTATTCCGCAGAGAATGCGAGTATTTTGTTTTTATTACGAAATTTCAGCAAAGAGAATAATTTTGCTTTGGATCATTACCCTATGGAAACCAGTTTCAAAACCGGGTATAAATCGAAACGGAAAAGCAACACTAAAACCGATGATTAAGTAGCAAAGGGTGAGTGTGCTTGAAAAAATATTTGACACTTGGAACGGTTACGGTTGTACTTATTTTTCTGATCCTTATGATTCCTCAACTGGTTTCCCAATATCTTCCGTCCGTAAAGATTACCAACATGAAAACCGATTCATACAGTGAAACCATTTACGCCTCCGGTACGGTTGAAGAACAGAGCAAAGAGGAGGTGACGTCGGATTTTCCGCTGGTATTCAAAAAGATCAATGTCTCAGCCGGTGAGCGTGTTCACGCTGGTGATGTTTTGATGGAAGTCGATAAACAGGCTACAGTGGATTTGCTTCTAAACCTCGCCTCCAACAGCAGCGACTCGGCTGCGGCCAGTCTGACCGTCACCCTGCTGCAAATGCTCAGTGAAACTTCTTATGAACAAATTGCAGCACTGCTGCCGGAAAACATTACCGCCCCCAAAAGCGGGGTTGTCACCCAGCTTGGCGCGGTGAAAAACACGCTCATTCTGCCAGGGCAGCAACTTGCCGCTATTTCTGAAAACAATCACATGGTTGCGACGATCAGCGTTGCGGAAACTGATATTGCGCAGGTTGCGCTTGGGCAGCGTGTTTCCATGTCTGGCGTAGCCTCGAGTGACAGTATATGCACTGGAACTGTGGCGGCTATTTCATCCTCAGCGCGTAAACAGCTTTCTGGCACCTCGCTGGAAACGGTCGTAGATGTAACGGTCGATATTGAATCGGGCGCAGAGTATTTTAAACCCGGTTACACGGTTAAAGCTGAAATTGAAGTGGAAGCGCCCCGGCAGGTCAATCTGCTCCCTTATGAGGCCATTGGTCAGGATGAAAACGGCAATGAATTTGTCTATGTATACCAGGATGGCAATGCGGTTCGACGGTTGGTGGAGAGCGGCGTTGAAACCTCAAACGGCGTTGAAATCCGGCAGGGAGTTTATCCCAGCGATATCATCATTTTTGACGCTTCAACGGTTTCGGCGGATGGGCCTATCAGCGTGCAGGGAAGGGTCAGCTAAATGTTTGATTATATAATAAACGGTTCCAAAAATGTTTTTCGGAAAAAGCTCCGCTCAATGCTGACCATTGTGGGGATAGCAATCGGCGTACTTTCGGTTATTATTATTTCAACGATTGGAGAGGTTGGCAAAACGACCATCAACAATGAAATTGACAGCATTGGCATGAGCGGGCTGACCGTTCGTACCGTTCAGAGCGGGAGCGGGCTTTTTACGGCTCAGCTTAGTAACATAGAGGCCCTTCAGGATGTTTATGACGCTATGCCGCTGATGCTGGAATACACCGAAAGCAGTATGCGCGGCCTTAAAACCGATTGTGCGGTCTGGGGAATTGACAACAGCGCCCAAAATATTGTTTCAATGGAATTGTTGTACGGACGGTTTATCAATAAGGCAGACGTAGCCTCCAACGAAAATGTCTGTATTGTGGATGAGAATTATGCGCAGAAAATTTACAAGCGTTCCAATGTTGTAGGCAAAACCATTGAAGTATCGCTTGGCGGGCATATGGAGTCCTTTACGGTCATTGGCGTCGTCAAAACCGGTGGCAACTTAATGCAGGGGCTTATTGGGAATTATATTCCGTGTTTTGTTTATATGCCGTATACCACCCTCAAAAGCTATACTGGAAAATCCAATTTTGATCAGATTGCAGTAAAACTCAAACCGGATGCAAATCCGGAACATACGGCGAAAGAGATTAAGGCATGTCTGTCTGGCGCTTCGGGAAATACCGATAATATTCGCGTGGAAAACCTGGTTGCCCAGCGGGAACAGCTTGACCAGATTTTGGGGATTGTCACTTTAATTCTTTCGGTGATTGCGGGTATTTCTCTGATTGTAGCGGGTTTGTCCATTATGACGGTGATGCTTGTTTCGGTCAGCGAACGAACCAAAGAGATCGGCATCAAAAAATCCATTGGCGCTTCGCGGAAAAAAATCATGGCAGAGTTTCTTGCCGAATCCTTTTTAATTTCCTCCATTGGGAGCGGGACGGGCGTCGCCGCGGGCGTTCTTCTTTCATTAGCGGGCTGCCTGATGCTCGGTATACCGCCGCAGCTCAATTTCGGCATGATTGTATTCAGCGCGCTGTTCGCCGTTGGCGTTGGTGTTTTGTTTGGAGTCTATCCGGCGCTTCAGGCGGCAAAGCTCCGCCCGGTCGAAGCCCTGCGCAGCGAAGTGTAAAAAAGCCCGCACGGAATGTGCGGGCTTTTGTCAAAATATTGTTTCAATTATTTTAGGGCAGTTGTCCGGGGAATACCGCCAGCTGTCAAGGTGCCCTTCGTTGAGGTAATAATGGTAATTATAATCAATTTCGCCTTCATCAAATGCATCGACAATGATGAGCTTGATTTTCATTTTTTCGGGGATCAGGCTCTTGATATAAACGCTTGCAAACTGTCCGCTGCGGATTCCTTCTTTGAGCTCAGCAAGCCCGGCGAGGTTTGGCGTCAGCTCTACAAATACACCGTAGCTTTCAATGGAACGAATGACACCGGAAACCGTTTCGCCGCTTTGAAACTGTTCGGCATTTTGTTCCCAGGTGCCAAGCAACTCTTTGTGAGAAAGACAAATGCGCCCATCTTCGGTAAACCCTTTGACAACGGCGTAGATCATCTGACCTTGTTTAAAACGATCGCGTGGGTGAGAGATGCGAGAAATGGAAATGGAATCAATCGGGATGAGAGAGGGGATGCCGCAGCCAATATCCACAAAGCAGCCGAATTGTTCCAGGTGGGTCACCCGTGCGCGGAGGATGTCCCCGCAGGTGAGCGTGGAGAGGTATTGTTCGGTACACATTTGCTGCGCCGCACGTCGGGAAAGTACGGCCATTGTCTTGCCGAACCGGTCTTTTTCAAAACCGGTTACCATAAAACAAACATATTTGTTGACGCGTGAAATAATGGCGATATCCCTGGTTTTTCCGCTGTCGATGCCAATGGCTCCCTCTTCGCGCCGTATGATGCCAAACATACAGCCAAGGTCGACAATCAGGTTATGTTCGCTGTCGCACATAACCGCACGCGCCTCCAGGATGGCCTTTGCTTTCATGGCTTCATTGAGGGATGATTCGTTCCGCAGGTAGTTCTGGTTTTCTTCGCTGTGTGCCAGGCAGCCTTCTGGTAGAAAAGTCATTGTTATGTACCTCCATTGTTTTGCAACTTGGTAAACTATATGCAAGACAATGGAGCGGTATTACACCCGGCGGACGTGGTATCCGCCGCAGGATATTAAATACCCTGCAATTTTATTTGCCTCTGGTTTGACTGTCGTAATTTCCAGGGAAGCTGTGTGCCGTTCTTCGGTTTCCGGATGTGAGACCATGAGCGGCTCGGTGCTGAACATAGCGTTCGGTGTATAAGCCGCAGCTTCGAAGTAATTGTATGCGCTTTGTACAGGAACAATGAAGCGGTCAATACCGTGCTGTCCGGCATGGTTTGCCGGGCGGCATTTAATGACGGCTTTGCCTGCCTGCGGGAAATGTGATTTCACACGCCGGGCAGCGCGTTCGGCAAAATCCACGGTATCAAATTCCGCTATAACTGTAACGCCCATTTTTCCAGTCCTCCTTTCGACAAATTCGGATTATAGGGTGGGATTGGCGTTTGCCAAAAGTTCTATAACCCATTCCTTATTTTTTGTCCTGTGGCTCTGGCTATGAAAGAAAAAATTTGCCTTTTCCCTATGAAATTGGTATAATATTACCGGTTATTGGAATGAATTTGATTCGTTTTTCACGGAGGAATTGCTTGTGGACGTACAGGTAGGCGACATTCTCGAACTGAAAAAGCCGCATCCGTGCGGGGAGAAGAAATTTTTGGTACTGCGTGTGGGCATGGATTTTAAAATCCGCTGTGTGAAATGTGGGCGCGAGGTGATGGTGCCGCGAATCAAAATTGAAAAAAATATTAAACATATCATCCGGGAAACGGATTACGATCATAATTGAGGTGGAATCATGTTCGAAAAATTAAAATTAACCGAAGAGCGTTATGAGGAAATCAACCGAAAGCTGATGGATCCGGACGTGATCAGTGACAACGCCCAGTACCGTGAATTGATGAGGGAGTACAAGCATTTAACCCCTTTGATTGAAACCTACCGCGAATACCTTGCGGCTCAAAAAGGTTTTGACGAAGCCAAGGAACTGCTCGACGAGGGCGGGCTGGATAAGGACTTTAAGGAAATGGTTCAGCAGGAGCTGGAAGAAAACCGCGGGAAAATTGATGAATTGAGCGAAAAAATTAAAATCCTGTTGCTTCCGCAGGATCCAAATGACGATAAAAACGTTATTGTGGAAATCCGCGGCGGTGCAGGCGGTGAGGAAGCGGCATTGTTTGCCAATACCCTGTACCGCATGTACACCATGTATGCAGAGACAAAAGGTTGGAAAACCGAAATTCTCAACGCCAATGAAACCGAGTTGGGCGGTTTTAAGGAAATCAGCTTCAGCATTGAAGGGGAGGGCGCTTTTTCCCGCTTGAAGTTTGAAAGCGGCGTCCACCGCGTTCAGCGTGTTCCGGAAACCGAGGCTTCGGGGCGTATCCATACCTCTACGGTAACAGTTGCCGTACTGCCGGAGGTTGAGGATGTTGAAGTGGACATCAACCCTGCTGATTTACAAATTGACACCTACCGCTCCAGCGGTGCGGGCGGCCAGCACGTCAACAAAACCGAATCCGCTATCCGCATTACCCACCTGCCGACCGGCCTTGTGGTGGAATGTCAGGATGAGCGCAGCCAGTATAAAAATAAGGATAAGGCGATGAAGATTCTGCGTTCCCGTCTGTACGAAGCAAAGCTGCGGGAGCAGAACGACAAGATTGCCTCAGAGCGTAAATTGCAGGTTGGCACCGGCGACCGTTCCGAACGTATCCGCACCTACAATTATCCGCAGGGGAGGCTGACTGACCACCGTATTGGTTTAACGCTGTACCATTTGGAGGAAAACCTCAACGGCAATCTCGATGAAATATTTGATGCGCTGATCACGGCGGATCAGGCAGAAAAACTGGCGGCGCAGACCGAATTTGACGATTAATTTTGAATCGAGGCAATTTTTCATGACAGTTCAAACGCAGGTGAAGCGCTGCTCCATAGAGTCTATTCGTGAGGCGGCCGAGCTGCTGCGTCGGGGCGAGGTGGTTGGCATGCCGACCGAGACGGTTTACGGCCTGGCCGCGAACGCTTATGATCCCGAAGCAGTTGCAAAAATTTTTGCAGCCAAGGGTCGGCCGCAGGACAATCCTTTGATTGTCCACATTGCTTCGCTGGATATGTTGGGGGATCTGGTTGCTTCTTTCCCGGTAATTGCCCACAGGCTGGCCGATGCTTTTTGGCCCGGTCCCTTAACGATGATTCTTCCAAAGTCTGAAAAGGTGCCGCCTGAAGTAACAGCGGGCCTGAATACCGTTGCAGTCCGTATGCCGAGCCACCCGGATGCAGCGGCGCTGATTCGGGAAAGCGGCCTTCCGCTCGCGGCGCCTTCCGCCAATACCTCCGGCCGGCCCAGCCCAACGCGGGCAGAACATGTCTTTGAGGATATGAAAGGGAAAATTCCGCTGATTCTGGACGGTGGGAGCTGTTCTGTGGGGGTAGAATCCACCGTTGTGCTTGTAAAAGAGGATTCGGTGCATTTGCTCCGCCCCGGCGGTGTTACGTCGGAGCAGATCCAAGCACTTGGCCTTGCTGTTACGGTGGATCCGGCGGTGGAATCCAAGCTGGATGAAGGAAAGAAAGTGCTTTCCCCAGGATTAAAATATAAGCATTATTCGCCAAAGGCGGATGTTATCCTTATAAAAGGCTCGGTGGATAAATTTGCCGATTATGTCAATCATAAAGCTGAACCGGGTGTTTTTGCACTGTTGTTTGAGGGAGAACAGGGGAAGCTCCGGGTTCCAAGCCTTGTTTATGGCAGGGAGCACGAACCGGAAACTCAGGCAGCCGGACTCTTTGATGCTCTGCGCGAACTTGACGCAGAGGGCGCCCAAACCGTTTATGCGCGTTGTCCCGAAAAAGAAGGCATGGGACTTGCGGTTTACAATCGTATGATGCGTGCGGCCGGATTTCAGGTGATTGAGTTATGATCCGGGTTGTTGGATTGACTGGGCAGAGCGGCGCAGGAAAGTCGCTCATCAGCGAAACTTTTGCAGCGCATGGGTTTGCTGTTGTTGACGCCGACCGTGTCTGCCATGATGTTATGGAGCATACCGATTGTATCGAGGCGCTTTGCACGGTGTTTGGCGGTGAGATCCGGAAAAAAGACGGAACGATTGATCGTAAGGTACTGGGACGCATCGTTTTTTCGGACCCTGAAAAGTTAAAACAGCTCAATACTACGATTTTCCCCTTTATTTTAGCAGAAATCCGGCGTGAAATCGCATGGGCGGAACAACGGGGAAGCCGGTGGCTTTTGCTGGATGCCCCTACGTTGTATGAAGCCGGTGCTGATAAGCTGTGCGATTATGTCATTGCGGTCTGTGCAGACTACCAGAGCAGGCTGCAGCGTATTATGGCACGGGACGGCTTGACGGCTGAAGCGGCGGAACTTCGGCTCTCTGCTCAGCATGATGATGCGTTTTACCGGGAACGTGCGGACCTTGTCCTGACAAATAACGGTTCTGTTGAGGCGTTTTGGCAGCAAGCGGAATGTGTAATACAGAATTTACTGGAGCGCTACGGTGCGCCTATGAGTGAACAGGAGGAATTTTGATGAGTGAAACCAAAAGTGCAGCAAAAGAGTTGAAAGAAAAGTTGTTTCTGGATCCAAAGCATGCAGCGCTCCGGATGGACGATGCGGAGATTCAGGCGGCCTTTGAATTTTGCGATCCATATAAACATTTTTTGGATGATGCAAAAACCGAACGTGAAGCAGTGGTTACCACGGTAAAACTTTTGGAGCAGGACGGCTATGTTCCGTTTGATCCGGAGAAAAAATATGAAGCTGGAGCGAAGGTGTATTCAGTCAACCGCGGAAAATCCATTATTGCGGCAATTGTTGGCACCGAACCGCTGGAAAAGGGCGTAAACCTTGCGGCAGCGCACATTGATTCTCCGCGCCTTGATTTAAAACCATGCCCGGTTTATGAAGATGCTGAGCTTGCGCTTTTTAAGACCCATTACTATGGCGGTATTAAAAAGTACCAGTGGACGGCGATTCCGCTTGCGCTTCATGGTGTGATTATTGACAAAGAAAACAACTGCATTGAAGTTTCGGTTGGCGAACAGGAAGGAGACCCGGTTTTCTGTGTGACCGATCTGCTTCCGCATCTTGCGGGCGACCAGATGAAACGCACCCTTGCCGAAGGCGTGCGGGGAGAGGAACTCAATGTTCTCATCGGTAGTATGCCGTTCAAGGATGATGAAATCAGCGAAAAGGTAAAACTCAACCTGCTTAATATTCTGTTTGAGAAATATCGCATTACTGAAAGCGATTTCCTTTCAGCAGAGCTGGAGGTTGTACCGGCGTTTCATGCTAAGGACATTGGCTTTGACCGCTCTATGGTCGGTGCTTATGGTCATGACGATCGTGTCTGTGCCTACACGGCTCTACAGGCGCTTCTGCGTACCAAAAAACCGAAAAAAACCTCGGTGCTTGTGCTTGCGGATAAAGAAGAAATTGGCAGCGATGGAAATACGGGTCTGAAATCTGCATTTTTGCGCTATTTTATCGCTGATTTAGCCAAACCGCACGGCGTGGAGGGGCGCACGGTTCTCTCCCATTCTGAATGCCTCTCAGCCGACGTTAACGCCGCTTTTGACCCAACCTTCCCGGAGGTTGCGGAGCGCCGTAATACGGCTTACCTCAACTATGGAGTTGTCATTACCAAATATACCGGCGCACGGGGAAAATCCGGTACGTCGGATGCTTCGGCGGAGTTTGCAGGGAAAGTCCGCAATCTTCTCGACAAAACCGGCGTTGTCTGGCAGACCGGCGAGCTTGGCAAAGTGGATCAGGGTGGCGGCGGAACCGTAGCCGCTTATATTGCAAACCTCAATGTGGACGTCATCGATCTTGGAGTACCGGTGTTGTCCATGCATGCACCGTTTGAAGTCGTTTCCAAAATTGACACCTATATGGCATATCGTGCTTTTTATGAGTTTTTCGCGGCATAAATTTTCACAATTTAATTGACACACTCCTGCTCCCACTATATAATAAGCTTAAGTAAATTCCAAAACATTTATGTGTTGTTTGGATTTTTGCGCCTTTGAGGCGCTCTATTATGGGAGGGTTTCGAGATGTTTTGTAAAAATTGTGGTGCACCAATGAATGACAATGCTGCGTTCTGCGTCACTTGCGGCGCTGCGGTTGGGCAGGGTTATACGCATTGTGCGAATTGCGGCAACGAGGTTGCACCGGGAGCTGCAGTTTGTCTGAAGTGCGGCGCTATGCTGAATAATCCGGTGGCAGCACAGGGTGGCGCTCCGGCAGGCGTACCAGGGGCTTCTGCGCCAAAGTCAAAGGTGACTGCGGGCTTGCTTGGTATTTTCCTCGGTGGGTTGGGAATTCACAACTTCTACCTTGGCTATACCGGAAAAGCAGTTGCTCAGGTTTTAATGGGTGGTTTGGGTTGGCTTTTAACCATTATTTCCTGCTTTATCCTTTGGCCGTTGCTTTTTGCGGCCGCCGCGTCTTCTGTTTGGGGATTGGTGGAAGGTATTATGATTCTTGCCGGTTCCATTACAACAGACGGAAAAGGCAATCCGCTTCAAAGCTAAGGTTGCGTAAAAAGCACGGGACTTAAAAAGCCCGTGCTTTTTCTTTGTTTGTTGTCCATTGACTTCTATTCAAAAATAGGCTATCATAAATTTGGTTGTGAAAAGAGTTTTTCTTTCGCTTCACTTGAAAGGCGGCGTGGTTGCTGTCTGTATATGGGAGGATTTACGATGTATTGTAAAAACTGTGGAGCTCAAATGAATGACAACGCTGCGTTTTGTGTAAATTGTGGCGCTGCTGCCGGGCAGGGAACCGGGTATTGTGCAAACTGTGGCAACGCGGTTGCGCCGGGCGCGGCTGTCTGCTTGAAATGCGGTGTGGCGGTCAATAACGCGGCTATTCCGAATGCGAACGGTGCGGCAAAATCCAAAATGGCTGCGGGCCTGCTTGGCATTTTTCTTGGCGCGTTTGGTGTACATAATTTTTACCTTGGCTTTACCGGGAAAGCGGTTGCTCAGCTGTTGATTACGGTACTTTCTTGCTTTACACTGTCGATTGCTTCTGAAATTTGGGGTCTTGTAGAGGGAATTTTAATTCTCACAGGTTCTCCGAATTTTACAAAAGATGCAAAAGGCATTCCGCTTCAGCAGTAAGAACTGTTTATAAAAATAGAAGCCGCTCATACGAGCGGCTTCTATTTTTATTCAACGGTAACGCTTTTGGCAAGATTACGGGGTTTATCCACATCACAGCCGCGAAGGACTGCAGTGTAGTAAGCAAAAAGCTGAAGCGGCACAATGGTGACAAGCGGCATAAAAATATCGTCATAAGCGGGGACACGAAGAAGAAAGTCGGTTACATCGCTGCCTACCTCGGCGCCTTCTTTACAGATGAGCAAAACCTTTGCACCTCTTGCGTTGACCTCTTTGATGTTGCTGATGGTTTTTTCGTAGAGCCGCGACTGGGTGGCGACCGCTACGACCGGCACATCGTCGGTAATCAGGGAAATGGTTCCGTGTTTTAACTCACCCGCCGCATAGGATTCCGAGTGGATGTAAGATATTTCTTTCAGTTTAAGAGAACCCTCCATGGAAAGGGCGTAATCCAGTCCGCGGCCAATGTAGAACAAACTGTGTGCATTTTGGAACTTTGAAGCAAAATATTGGCAGTTGCTGGTGTCATCCAACATTGCTTTAATACTTCCGGGAATTTGAAGTAAAATACGGCAATATTCTTTGACCTGTTCGACAGTCAAAGTTCCTTTCACAAGACCAAGCTTAAAGGCAATGAGATACATAATAGCGACCTGAACCGAATATGCTTTTGTGCTTGCTACGGCAATTTCCGGGCCTGCCCAGGTGTAAATGACATCATCTGCCTCACGTGCAATTGAAGAACCAACAACATTGACAACGGCAAGGGTATAGGCGCCGCGCTCTTTGGCAAGACGAAGGGCGGCAAGGGTATCGGCCGTTTCGCCGGACTGAGAGATGATGATTACAAGATCGTCTTTGCCCAAAATCGGATCACGATAGCGGAATTCCGAGGCAATATCAACATTGACCGGGATGCGTGCAAGTCGTTCGGTCAGGTATTTGCCGATCATACCAGCATGCATGGCGGTACCGCAGGCGACAACGTGAATGTTTTTAAAGGAAGCCAGCAGTTCATCGGTAAGATTCGGCAGGTCAAACTGCGGCAGGCCGTTTACAATACGCGGAGAAAGGGTATTGGTAATGGCCAAAGGCTGTTCGTGGATCTCTTTGATCATAAAATGGGGGAAACCGCCTTTTTCAGCCGCTTCCACATCCCAGGTGGCGGTCATGCGCTCTTTGTGGATTTCATCGCCGTTGACATCGGTCACTTTCACATAGTCTTTTGTCAGCTCAACAATTTCATCCTGCTCTAAAAGATAATAATTCCGGGTGTATTTTAAAATAGCCGGAACGTCGGAAGCAATAAAGTTTTCTCCCTCGCCAATACCGGCAATCAGCGGGCTGTCTTTGCGGGTTGCAAAGATTTTTTCTGGAAAATCCCTGAAAACAATCCCCAGAGCATAGGAACCGTGGATTTTTGCAAGCACCGAGCGAATGGCATCCATCGGATCGCCTTTATAATAATAGTCCAGCAGCTTTGCAATGGTTTCGGTATCCGTTTCAGATTCAAAAACGTACCCTTTTTCTTCCAGAAAAGCCTTGATTTCCATGTAGTTTTCAATGATGCCGTTGTGGACGATGGAAACGACCTTATTCCCGTGTGGATGGGAATTGATGTCCGAAGGCTCCCCATGTGTTGCCCACCGCGTATGACCAATGCCGGTGGTACCTTTCGGGCAGCCCTCCTGCTGCATTTTGGCCTCCAGGTCATCCAGGCGGCCTTTTGATTTTACAACATGAATTCCGTCTTCCTCAAAAACAGCAATTCCCGCAGAGTCATACCCGCGGTACTCCAAATGGCGCAGTCCGTCGATTAATACTTCGGCCGCATTTTTTGCCCCTGCATATCCGACAATACCACACATAGTATTCACCTCAAATATATATCAAATTTAGCGTATGTCCTCTTTTGAACTACCCTATTATACTATAAATCAAATTTATGTTCAATTAGTTTCTTTCATGACCGGCGTTGTTAAGAAAAAGTTAATTTGCAGCGTATGACCAATGTGTTATAATAAAAACGGAAATTTTTTCATTGTAAATGATTCCCATAAAGCATTCTTATCATCCTGTTTTGAATATTTGACGCATACTATTGATAACTGAAAAACAATTTATTTTAATTTGTTCGGTAAAGGAAGTACTTTCTGTGACATGGATAAAAAGGACTCTTTGCCTCTGCATGGCAGCTGTTTTGCTTCTGCCGTTGGTTTCGTGTTCCGGCAAAAAGTCGAATCAACTCGTAAAATATAATTTATCGTCTGAACCGGTCAACTTGGATCCGCCGCTTGCCGATGATCCGTCCAGTGCTCTGGTGGTCACTAACCTGTTTGAAGGTTTGCTGCGCATGGCGGCTGACGGTAAGCTCACCGAGGGCGTTGCTACCGATTATGAGGTGAGCAGCGACGGCTTGACCTATGTGTTCCATCTGCGGACCGACGCAAAGTGGTATGCGGCTGCGGATAAACGGGAAGCGCCTGTAACAGCACATGATTTTGTGTTTGGGTTCCAGCGTTTATTTAACCCGGAAACCGGTTCCGTATCCGCTAAAAAATTATATTGTATAAAAAACGCAGAGACCATACACAATGGCAGCTTGCCGGTGTCAGAACTTGGTGTAACGGCGGAGGATGACTACACGCTGACCATTCAGTTAGATTATGCCAATTCTATGTTTCTCACCCTGCTGACGACCCCTGCGGCCATGCCCTGCAACGAAGCGTTTTTCTTGGAGGCGGAGGGGCGCTATGGCTTAAGTATGGATACATTGATGTCCAATGGCGCCTATTACTTAAAAGAATGGTCAAAAGGGGAATATTTGGCGCTTCGCAGCAATCCGGCGTACCAGTCGGCGACCGAAGTGAAAAACGGCGGTGTCAGCCTTTATTTTCAATCGGATCTCGAAGAGGTAAAAAAAGATTTTGACGACGGCAATGTCCACGCTTTTTCGATTACCGGTGATAAAGCGCAGATGTTCACCGGAAAAGGGAACAACATCGATCAAAATACCAATTCTACCTGGGGACTTGTCTTTAATTGCTCAAGAACGGCTTTTGCAAATCCCAATGTTGTAAAAGCTTTATCCATGGATTTGGACCGAAGCTGCTATGAGGATTATCTGCCGGATTATCTTTCGGTTGCAGATGCATTGGTTCCGCCGGCTGTTACAATGCTCGATAAGTCTTACCGCGAGTTGGCAAATCGGGTATCTGCACCCGCATATCAGGCCGGAGATGCTGTTCAAATGATGCAGGGGGTGTACTCTGCGCTTGGTACCACCTCGCTTTCCAATGTCACGGTGATCATGCCAAAAGATTCCCCGCATGCAGCTCTTTTCTCCTACATCTCCCAAATATGGCAGCGTGATTTACAGGTGTATTTTAAGGTGGAGCAGTTGGAGGAACAAGAATATCAGCAGCGTCTTACGTCAGGTGATTTTGATTGTGCGGTTATGCAGATCAGCGGAAGCTACAACAGTCCCGAGGCTTATTTGGCCTCGTTTGCCGATATGCCGCAGTATGGTATTTTACTCGAAGGCTACGCTTCGCTTTTGAACCAGGCCTCCCGCTCAACATTGGAACAGAGCACAGAGTACTATAAGCAGGCGGAACAGCAGCTTTTGAACAGCGGCGTATTTATCCCGCTTTATTACCAGACTGACTGTTTTGTCAGCAGTGGTTCTGTTACCGGTTTTATCCGCGATATTTCCGGGCAGATTGTCGATTTTAAAAACTGCGAATTTCGGTAAATGATTTTTGGCATTGTCACCGGCGGTTAAGTTTAGCTTTATACAAAAATTTGGTTTTTTTGTTGGCGTTTATTAGATAACAAGGCTGGCGGAAGGATATAGCTTGACTACTTGATGCGCTGTCGCCTGATATGTTCAAGAATTAGGATTCTGAATCATACCTTACTGCCGTGTTATATTCGGCGTCTTGCGAAAATAAAAATTGAAATTTGACTCGAAAGAAACAGGGCGGCGGGGATTTTCTCTGCCGCCCTGTTCATAAATGAAGCGGAACGGTAAATAATAGAGGTATTCTTTCAAGATGGTGATGTGAATGGTAACAATCGTTCTCTACGGTGACCGGCAGGATCAAGCTCTTTTACGCATTTTTGAACGCAACCTCAAACCGTCGTTTTCGGTTCACACAGTGACCGCGGGGAGTGTCCGAACCGCGGGCAATGGGCCGGATATTCTCATTGTTAATTCGGGAAATCCACATACAGTAAAGGGAAAAAACTGTATTGTTGTGCTTAAGCCGGATGCCGATATGGGGCGTATTCGGGAATTTTCAAAGGATATTGTGGTTTTAGCGAACTCTGCCTGCCCGGAACAGCTTTGCCAGCTTTCCGAAATGAAGCTACGCACCATCGTATGCGGGCTTTCTTCAAAGGATACCATTACCTATTCAAGTCTGAATGAAAATGATGCAGCCGTTTCTCTGCAAAGAACCATTGAAACACTTCAGGGTCGTTCGGTAGAACCGATGGAAATTACAGTTGATTTTACTGCAAAGTACGACCCATCCGCTGTGCTCCTTTATGTTGCGTCGCTTTTGGTCAGCGGTGTTGATTTAAAACGGCAGGAGGGCGAAAACCGAATTTTTTTTCAGTAAAGCCTTTTGTGTAGTCAAGGAGGAAAACGTATTTTATGATCGTTGTGGTATCAGAACCTCACGACCGTGAATCTCAACCAGCAGTCCGCCCTTCATACAACGTGCGGATAACGGCGCGGGAATATCGCGGGGTACGAATCCACCGGCAGATGAACGGTTGTCCCGCAAGGCACAAGTCCATTGGCTATCTGGCTTTGGAAAATGCAGCCGCCGTTTCTAGCGGCTTACCGGTGTAGGCGCTGGCGCGTTGTTTATGGCAATATAATGGCACGATGCGTGCCGAAACAGAGCTCCGGGCGGCTGAGAAAAACAGAAGCACCTGTGAAAAACCACGACAATGCACCGTTTTGTTATAGGCTGCCGTTCGTGGTATAATAGACAAAAACAGCATTATAAAACAATTCAATCGAAAAGGGGGAAAATATGGTCCCATTGCTTGAGGAATTGCTCCCAGTTTGGAAGGAACTGACCGAACAACAGAAAAACAGTTTGAAAGATAGTACCGTTTTACATACCGTTGCCCAAGGTACCATGCTGCACAATGGTTCGGAGGATTGCGTGGGCTTGCTGGTGCTGACCGAAGGGCAGCTTCGTACCTTCATCTATTCCGATGAGGGCCGGGAAATTACCTTGTACCGGTTGTTTGAACGCGATATTTGCCTGTTTTCAGCTTCCTGCATCATGAACAGCATTCAGTTTGATGTTTCGGTAATGGCAGAACGCCAAACTTCTTTTTATTTGATTCCGGCTAAACTTTACCATACGCTGATGCAGGAATCCGCCGCCGTGGCGAATTTTACCAACGAGCTGATGGCCACCCGTTTTTCTGACGTAATGTGGCTTCTTGACCAGATTTTATACAAACGGCTTGATTCCAGACTTGCTGCGCTGTTGCTGGAAGAAAGCGCGTTATCCGAAAGTAATGAGCTGAAAACAACCCATGAAATGCTGGCCAAGCATTTGGGCAGTGCGCGGGAGGTAGTGACGCGGATGCTGAAGTATTTTCAGGCAGAAGGCGTGGTGGTTTTATCCCGCGGGGGGATACTGTTGACAGACCGAGAAAAGCTGACATCCCTTGCACAGAACAGCCTGCGGTAACAATGTGACTTTATCACAGAAAGTTTATGTGGTTTCGCTTATACTGGTATCACAGTACAGAACACGAAAGGCGGTATAAACCATGTCAACTTTATCCTTAAATAAAAACAATTTTACCGGGGAGGTTTTTGATTCTCCAAAACCGGTGTTGATTGATTTTTTGGCCCCCTGGTGCGGTCCCTGCCGGATGCTTGCTCCTGTTGTAGAAGAACTTGCCGAGGAAAATGCGGAGACCTTTAAATTTGTCAAAGTCAACATTGATGAAGAGCCGGAGTTGGCTGAACGGTTTGGCGTATACAGCATTCCGACCCTCATGTTGGTAAAGGACGGAGAAATTGTTGCCACTTCGGTTGGTTACAAGCCAAAACATGAATTGGAGGAGATGATTTTATGAGTCTGCTCAAATCACGAAAAACAGGAATTGATACTCTCGCAGTCGAAGCGCAAAACAACCCTCAAATTCTTCTCTTAGACGTGCGTACCAAACCGGAATACCGGGAAGGCCATATTCCCGGGAGCGTTCATCTGGAACTGGCAGAGGCCGAAACGATTGGCGATATTGCTCCGGACTTGAATCAGACGCTCTATGTGTATTGCCACAGCGGAATGCGCAGCAGCCAGGCGTGCGCAATTTACAGGAGTATGGGTTACACCAATGTCACCAATATTGGTGGCATTGCTTCCTGGCATGGACCGGTTGAAAAGGGGGATGCAAAATGAAAGTGCTTATTGTTGGCGGGGTTGCGGGCGGTGCAACGGCAGCGGCCAGACTTCGCCGTCTGGATGAAAAAGCAGAAATCATTGTTCTCGAACGCAGCGGCTATGTTTCTTATGCGAACTGCGGTCTGCCGTACTACATTGGCGGAGTCATTCAGGAGCAGAATGCGCTGACACTTCAAACCCCGGAGAGCTTTTGGGCGCGTTTCCGTATTGATGTGCGGGTTCGAAATGAAGTGGTTGCCATTGATTCGGCGCGGAAAACCGTTTCTATCCGTAAATTGGAAATCGGAGAGGTTTATGAAGAAAGCTATGATAAGCTTATTCTGTCGCCAGGGGCTAAAGCGGTAAAGCCGTCGTTGCCCGGAATTGACCTGGAACGGGTTTTTACCGTCCGTACCGTGGAGGATACTTTACGCGCCCGTGCCTTTGTTGAAGCGCAAAAACCCCAACGTGCGGTTGTAGTCGGCGGTGGTTTTATTGGGCTGGAAATGGCGGAGAATTTGACTCATATGGGCGTTTCGGTAACCGTTGTGGAAAAACTCAACCAGGTCATGTCGCCGATTGATTATGACATGGCGTGCAGTGTGCACGGATACTTAAAAAGCAAGGGCATCACCCTTCGGCTGGGGCAATCGGTTTCCGGATTTGCAGAGGAGGGGAACGGCCTTTCGGTCACGCTGGAGGATGAAACCGTTCTGCAGGCGGATCTGGTTGTGTTGGCAATCGGCGTTACTCCGGATACGCAGCTCGCCAAAGACGCGGGTCTTGCTTTGGGCATCCGTGGATCGATTGCAGTCAATGAGCGGATGGAAACCTCTGTACCTAATATTTACGCAGTTGGCGATGCGGTAGAGGTTGTCCGTTATGTCACGGGGGAAAAGGCGCTGGTTCCGCTAGCTGGCCCGGCAAACAAGCAGGGGCGTATCGCAGCCGACAATATCTGCGGCAAAGACAGCCGCTATAAGGGCTCGCTTGGCACCTCGGTACTCAAACTGTTTGATATGACCATTGCAGCCGCTGGGATCAACGAGACAATGGCGAAAAATGCAGGAATTTCTTATGACAAAGCGGTTACCTTCTCGGCGGCGCATGCAACTTATTATCCCGGCGCTACCAATATGACCATTAAGACGTTGTTTGATCCAAAAGACGGCCGGATACTTGGTGCGCAGATTGTGGGCTTTGAAGGTGTGGATAAACGCATTGATGTTTTGGCCTCTGCTATCCGCGCCAAAATGGACGCTTGGGATTTACAGGAATTGGAGCTTTCCTATGCGCCTCCGTATTCTTCGGCCAAAGATCCGGTCAATATGGCTGGTTTTGTCATTGGTAACCTGCTGGACGGTACTGTGAAACAATACCATTGGCCGGATGTACCGGCGCTGCAGAAACGATCCGATGTTATATTGTTGGATACCCGCACGGCTGAGGAATACAGCCGTGGCCATATAGAGGGCACATGCAACATCCCGCTGGATGAACTGCGTGAACGGCTGGGGGAACTGGATAAGGCCAAAACAATTTATGTCAACTGCCAAAGCGGCCTGCGCAGTTATATTGCCTGCCGTATCTTGATGCAGAACGGATTTGACTGTTACAATTTTTCGGGCGGTTACCGTTTTTATGAAATTGTGGCAAAAGACGGCGCGTTTGATGAAACGCCGGCACATGGCTGTGGGATTAAAATTTAACGATTTACGGGGCGGATAAAGGCCATGGAACGATACATGCGCTGAGCCTTGAAAAAGCTGATTTTCTTTGCACTAGATTGGAAAAAACACTATAAATTTCCTGTGATATTAATTTGTGTTCCGACCATAATAGTAATGCAAACGCAATCAGGGTTCCAAAGGAACCCGATATAAATTATAGTGTAAGGAGTGTAAAGAAAAATGGCTAACAGCAATAAAATCGTTGTCCCGCAGGCTCGTGAGGCTATGGATCGTTTTAAAATGGAGGCTGCTACTGAAGTTGGCGTAAACCTCAAAAACGGTTATAACGGTGAACTGACCTCCAAACAGGCTGGTTCTATCGGCGGCCAGATGGTCAAAAAGATGATCGAAGCTTACGAAAACTCTGTGAAATAACACAAAATTTTCGTATTAAGGGCTGGATGAAAATCCAGCCCTTTTTCTTTGCAAATATGGGGGATTATATTGACTTTAGCGTGTGAAATCGTTAAAATAAAGGTAATCGTGTGTTTCGATAAATGATTGGGGCAGGAGGGTAACGATTGGCAAGAAATATTCAAATCAAACGGCTGCGTGGCGTACATTTATCCCATCATAAATATACGGCTGAACGCCAGACGGAGCGGCTTCCGCTTCCGCCAAAAGTGCAAATACCAATGCTGCAGCACATGGGTGCACCCTGTGTACCAAAGGTTGCGGTTGGCGACCATGTCAAGGTTGGCCAGAAAATAGGGGAGAGCGAAAACAGCTTTTCGGTGCCGATTCATTCCAGCGTATCCGGCGATGTTATTGATGTCTCAGAGCGAATTGACGTAGGCGGCCGTATGGTGAAAACGGTTACCATTATGACAGATGGGAAACAGGAAATCAGTGAAGAAGTTGCACCTCCTGTAATCAATAATAAAAGCGACTTCATCAATGCTGTTTATGAAAGCGGACTGGCTGGGCTTGGCGGAGCGGGTTTTCCGGGTCATGTCAAGCTGGCTTACAAGGATATTGACCGCGTAACCAAGCTGGTTGTCAATGCAGCAGAATGTGAGCCTTACATAACAGCGGATTACCGCGAATGCATGGAGCGCCCGGGTGATATCATTGAGGGAATCCGGCTTGTCAAAAAGTGGCTGGATATTGAGCAAGTATACATCGGCGTTGAGGATAATAAACCAATAGCGATTGACAATTTAACGGGATTATTGGAAAATGACCCGGATATCAACGTCATTGAATTGGAATCCCGCTATCCGCAGGGAGCGGAAAAGGTCATTATTTACGCTTGCACCGGAATTGTGGTTGAAGAGGGAAAACTTCCGGCTGATTGCGGTGTTATTGTTATGAATGTTTCAAGTATCAGCTTTCTTGCGCGGTATATGCGCCGCGGCATGCCGCTGACAACCAAACGCCTGACCGTTGACGGCGGAGCTGTCAACAATCCGAAAAACGTTTTTGTTCCAATTGGCACCAGCATCCGCGACCTGCTTGATTTCTGCGGCGGTATTCGTGAAGACTGCCGTAAAATTCTAATGGGCGGGCCGATGATGGGCATTGCAGTATGTGATTTGGACGCCCCGGTTATTAAAAACAACAACGCCATTCTTGCGCTCACCCAAGACCAGGTGGCGGAGACCAAAGAGACAGCCTGTATCCGCTGTGGGCGGTGTATTTACGCATGTCCTATGAGGTTGATGCCGCGCGCCCTTGAAATGGCTTATGACAACCGAAATGCGGCGGAATTGGAGCGTGGCAGCGTAAACCTGTGTATGAACTGCGGCTGCTGTAGTTATGTATGTCCTGCTAAACGCAATTTGGCGCAAAAAAACCAGCTGGCGAAGATCTTCCTCCGCCAGGCGAAACAAAAGTAACGGAGGGATACTGCATTGGAAAAATTGCTGGTTACATATTCCCCGCATCGAAAAAGCGGTGTAACAACGCGGAGCATCATGCTCAATGTTGTAATAGCGCTCATTCCCGCATTGGTTTGTGCGGTCATCTTTTTCGGTTTTCGCGCTCTGATGCTCACCTGTGTCAGCGTGTTGGCCTGTGTGCTGTTTGAATACCTTGTGCGTAAATTAATGAAGCGTGACAACACCATCGGCGACCTGAGTGCGGTCGTGACCGGTGTGCTTGTTGCGTTCAATGTGCCGGTCACCCTGCCGGTCTGGATGTTGATCATCGGTGATTTTGTCGCCATCGTCATTGCAAAACAGATGTTCGGCGGTATCGGGCAAAATTTCGCAAATCCGGCTATTCTTGCGCGTATTGTGCTGCTGGTATCTTTCCCGGCGCAAATGACCACCTGGGTTGCCCCTTACTTTAACTCCTTTTTAGTGCCGGCGGATGTGGTTACAACGGCAACTCCGCTTGCGGATATTACCAACACTGAAATCTTGCCCTCCATGTTGGATATGTTCCTGGGCGCACGTGCGGGTTCCCTCGGTGAAACAGCTGCCCTTGCTCTTTTGATTGGCGGCCTTTACCTGATTGCTCGGCGGATTATCAACCCCATTACACCGGTTGCCTATATCGGTACGGTCTTTCTGTTTACCTGGGCGCTTGGGCTGAACCCGGTGTATCAAATTCTTGCAGGCGGCGTCATGCTTGGCGGCTTTTTCATGCTGACCGATTACTCCACCTCGCCGTCCACCCGCCTCGGCAAATTGATTTTCGCGGTTGGCTGCGGTATCATCACCGTGGTAATCCGTGTCTTTGGCTCTTATCCAGAGGGTGTTTCCTTTGCGATTCTTTTGATGAACATTCTGGTTCCGTATATTGACAAGGCAACCAGGCTCAAACCTTTTGGTAAGGTAAAACCGGCAAAGGAGGGGAAAGCTTGATGAAAAAGTCATGGAAAGAAATCTTTTTTCCCACCCTTGCACTGACTGTGGTTACTCTTGTGGTGTCTACGGCGTTGGTGTTTACTTACAATGCGACGAAAAAAGAACAGGTGGGTAACCTGAGCGATGAAGCAACCGCCGCCTGTGAAACCCTGTTCGCAGGTTCAGGAACCTTTGATACCCTGGATTTGACCGATTTGGGGCTGGATGAACGCATCCAAAATGTTATTCTTCCCAGCGGCAGCGATGCCATTGGTTTTGAAATTGAGCTTAAGGGCTACAGCAAAGGCCTTGTGCTGGTCGTTGGTCTCAATGCGGATGGTAGCGTACTCGGCTATGAAGTTGCAGAATCCTCTGAAACACCAGGGCTCGGCACACAGGTGGCTGAAGATGATTTTAAAAACCAGTTTACCGGAAAAAACGTCTCTTCTTTTACGGCGGTCAAAGGAAAGACCTCTGCGGACAGTGATATTGCGGTTATTTCTGGTGCAACCATTTCTTCCAAAGCAGTTGTGGAAGGCGTGAACCTTGCGTTAGCTGCGTATCCGGATGTAAAGGAGGCGGCTTCCCGATGAGTCATTTAAAAATTTTGTTCAATGGCATTATCAAAGAAAACCCAGTATTTGTGTTGCTGCTGGGTATGTGCCCAACCCTTGCGGTTACGACAATGGCGGTTAACGGGCTTGGGATGGGTCTTGCGACTACCTTTGTCCTGTTGTGTTCCAATGTCGTCATTTCTCTGGTGCGTAAATTTATTCCCAAAGCGGTGCGGCTGCCCTGTTTCATTGTTATCATTGCGGGGTTTGTCACCATCGTCGGCTTTATCCTGCAAAAATTTGTGCCGGATTTGTACCGTGCGCTTGGCATTTTCCTTTCGCTCATTACGGTAAACTGCATTATCCTTGCGCGCGCCGAAATTTTTGCCAGCAAAAATACGGTGGTTAAATCAGCTCTGGATGGCCTTGGAATGGGCCTTGGCTTTACACTCGCCCTGTTTTTGATGGGTTCCATCCGCGAAATTTTGGGTTCCGGTACCTGGTTTGGGCTGCCGATTACCAAGAATGTGATTGAGTCCATGAAGCTGTTTATCACTCCGGCAGGCGGATTCTTTGTTCTCGGCGTGCTGATTGCGGTCATTAATATCCTGACCAAGTATAAGATTTCCAAAAAGAAGATTGGCTGCGGCGGCTGCGAAGGCTGCCCATCTGCTGAAGCGTGCGAAAAACTGGCAAAGGAGGAGGAATAAGCCATGAAAGAAATGTTGATTATCCTCGTCAGTGCCATTCTGGTGGATAACTTTGTCCTTTCAAAATTTATGGGAATTTGCCCGTTCCTCGGCGTATCCAAGCGCATTGATTCGGCACTTGGCATGAGTGTTGCGGTCACCTTTGTCATGTGCATGGCAACGGCTATTACCTGGCCGATTTACACTTGTTTTCTTGCTCCTTATGGGTTGGATTATCTTCGTACGGTGGCGTTTATCCTGATCATTGCGCTGTTTGTGCAGTTGATTGAAATCCTGCTCAAGAAGTTCATGCCTCCGCTCTACAAGTCGCTCGGCGTCTATTTGCCGCTAATCACCACCAACTGCGCTGTGTTGGGCGTTACTCTGCTCAATATTGATGAAACCTATGATTTTGGTCAGTCAATGGTGAATGCGCTTGGTGCGGGTCTTGGATTTATGCTGGCTCTGGTGCTGTTCTCCGGTGTGCGCCAGAAGCTGCAGAACTGCAATGTACCCAAGGCATTTCAGGGAATTCCGATTACACTGGTTGCCGCGGCAATCGTTTCGGTTTCCTTTGTGGGCTTTGGCGGCGTTGTGGAAGGTTTGTTTCAATAACCGGTTTGCTGAACAACAGTTGTTTCAGCAAAAGGGTGCACGGCTGTGCACGAATAAAAATCCGGAGGTGCTTAAATGTTTGAGACCTATATCCTGCCAATTTTAATATTTATTATTCTCGGCCTTTTAGCTGGCGTACTGCTTGCGGTTGCCCAAAAGGTATTTGCGGTAAAAACCGACGAGCGTATTGAACGGGTCAGAGAAGCTCTGCCGGGCGTTAACTGCGGTGTCTGCGGCTTTTCCGGCTGTGATGAGTATGCTGCAAGTATTGTCAATGCGGACGCTCCAATTAACCGCTGTGTGCCGGGGGCCGATAAAACCGCGGCGCAGATTGGCGAAATCATGGGCAAAACGGCAGAAGATATTGTCGAAAAGGCTGCCGTGGTTGCCTGTTCCGGCTGCCCGGAAGCAACGGGGAAAAAGTACGATTACGTAGGAACGCCGTCCTGTGCGGCCTGCAACGCCTTTTATGCGGGAAACGGAGACTGCCGTTTCTCCTGCCTTGGCTTTGGGGATTGCGTAAAGGCTTGTCAGTTTGATGCGATTTCGATTGTTGATGGTATTGCAAAAATTGATAACAGCAAATGTACCGGCTGTATGATGTGTGCCGCTGCCTGTCCGAAAGGATTGATGATTTTAAAGAAGCAGACGGATCGAGTTGCCGTAAAATGCAGCAATCACGACAGTGGCAAGCTCACCCGCGCGGTGTGTAAAAACGGTTGTATTGCCTGTAAGTTGTGTGAAAAGAATTGTCCGTCGGACGCGATTCATGTGGTAAATAATCTGGCGGTTATTGATTATGAAAAATGTACGAGCTGCGGAGCCTGTGCCGAAAAATGCCCGGCTCATTGCATTCAAATGGTGTAATGTCAAAGCGCTTTACAGCGGATATGCGGTTTATAAAATCGCATATCCGCTGTTTTATTTTGGATCTCCTCCGATAAGACTTGACAAAATTCGCAAAAAAGCTGATGATAAGAGTAGTAAATTTTTTTGGAGGAGATTCATGAGCTCTGCAAAAAAGAAGCATCGCTTTTTAAATGTGCTGTTCACTTTGGTGGTTACCATGGTTACAATTTGGCTGGTTGTTGCGTCTGCTTACCTGTTGCTGCGCACGCAGGCCGTGCAGGAGGGTAAACTCCCAGCAGCATTTGGGTACCAGATCAGTGCTGAAAAGGAACAGGGGATGGGAACCGTTGTTCCACAGGGAAGCGCGGTGCTTTCGGTCGAAAAACCAAACCCGGCAATTAATGACGTTATCTTGTATCAGAAAGAGGATGGCGCCTATCGCACCGGACGGATTAAGGAAATTCTCTCTTTTGAGGACGACCCGGAATATGATGTTATTTATGACATTGGCAGCAATAAGATTGAAACCATTCATAAATCATCCATGGTGGGGCAGGTTGTTTATACGGTTCCTTATATCGGTTATGTGTTGGATTATCTTGCAACCTTTAACGGTATTCTTTATACCGTCTTGATTCCTTGTGGCGTACTGATTGTGGTTCTGGTAATCCGGGTTATTGTTTCGTTCCGAGGACGTCGTGTGGAAGAGAGCGAAGGGGAAGAACTGTTTCGATTATCCAATTCTCCTGCTTCAGCGGAATTGGATGCAGAGTTGGCGTTTCATCATGAAGAACTGGACCAGATTTGGCAAAAGAACGCCCCGTCCGGCAAGCCGGAAACAGAACGTATTACCACCGATCAGGATATGGTGTTTGAACTTTCCAATATGAACAACCGCTTTGCCCCGGAACAGCCGCGGAATAAACCGTTAGCCCAGGATGAGGCCGAAAAAATTGTTTCGGAGATGCGCTCTACGGGCAGTGAAATGCCAGAGCCTGTACAGAATGTGGTTTCTCATGGTGTTGAGACGACCAAACAGGAACAACACCGGCAGGAAGATGAATTGGACTACAGTCAGCTGATTGCGACACTTGGCTTGGAAGATCAGGAGTCTTCGGATTTAGTGTCAATGCTCCGACAATACGGTGTGCAGGGCGAGGAAGCCAGTGCGGTCCAAAAGGCGGCGCCGTTTATCAAGCCTGTTGTCACCGACCGTTCGGTAGATGTAGACCTCAAGCAGCGCCCGGCACAAAAGGTCAGCGTAATTTCAGATGAACATGGTAAATTCCTGATCATTGAATCGGAAAATGTTGAGACAAAAATTAAACTCCCGTTTTAATCGACAAAAAACCGGAATCTTATGATTCCGGTTTTTTTGCTTTTACCTGAATTCGCCGGTAATCTGCCACCCAATGTTCGCCCTTCCAAAGGATTGGGCGCAAGCGCTCTTCAACAGCGCTGAGAACCTCTTGACGCTGTTCTTCATCCAGGCGTGAAAGGTTACTGTCGTAAAACTGCGTCAGCCAGTTGCGAAGCCCTTGTTCACCGTCGGTAAGCGGGGTTGGACGGTCAAAATCCCGCACCGTTTCCACCTCAAAACCGAAATATTCTAATAGGCTTTGATATTGCGAAACCGTTGGGTAGAAAAATGGATTTTTGAATGGTTCGCCGGTTTTTTCATATTCCTCTTGGAAAGCAAATAGAATGCGTTCAGTGTTGCGAAACCCGCCAAACTCACAGATGAGAATACCGCCTGGCTTTAATGCGCGGTGGATCGAAAGAAGCAGTGCTTCCTGATTTGGAATCCAGTGAAAAACAGCATTGGAAAAAACGGTGTCAAATTCATTTTCATAGGGCAGAGCGGTGGCATCCATACAATGGAATTCCAGTTGTGGGTGCGCGAGCTTTGCTTTTTCAATCATCGGTTCGGAAGCGTCCACGCCGATAACGGTCGCTCCGTTTTCCGCCAAATCCCCTGAGAGTTTACCGGTTCCACAACCGAGGTCCAAAATTCGCTGGCTGGCGTTCCGGTTGACCTCCATTACCAGAGCGCGCCCATACTGCGAAACAAATTCATGCTTGCTGTCGTATAATTCTGCATTCCATTTCATTGGATTTGCCTCCGCATATTTTTTTCCATTGTAGCATAAAGATGTTTCCAGTTCAACGTGCAGGCGGTGGGACGTGCCCCTGCAACAATTTTGCTTAAAAAAGGCGGACGGGGGGCAGTTTTGAAACGGATTTTATCAGCATTTTTAGTACTTCTGATGATATTTTTCACCTGTTCCGGGTGTACGATGCTGGAGAAGTTGACAGCGTTTCTGAACCAGGATTCTCCGAATGATCAATCGTTGTCACAGGTCGTTGAAAGCCCTGCGCTTGCGCCGCAGGAACAGATGGGAAACAATGCAGAAGCCGATGAGATGCGTGCTGTCTGGATTACTCAGTTTGAAATGACGCTCATTCGTTCGGCGGAGGAAGAACCCTTCCGAAACGCTTTCGCTGCAATGATGAAAAACTGCGCTGACTATGGCCTGAACACGGTGTTTGTTCAGGTCCGTCCCAATGGGGATGCTTTTTATCCATCGGAGCTTTACCCGTGGTCCTATTATATCAGTGGTGCGGCAGGGCAGGGCCTTGGTTACGATCCGCTTACGGTAATGGTGGAGGAGGCTCATAAGGCGGGACTAAAATTTCACGCTTGGGTAAATCCTTACCGTTTGCAGGTGGAATCCCAAATGCAGCAGATTTCCACGAATTATCAAACACGCAGGTGGTACGACGAGCGGGATACCAGCGATAAAGTTGTTGTAATCAACGGCACCTGTTATCTCAACCCGGGATACAGCGAAACACGGCAGTTAATCATTGATGGCGTCAAGGAAATAGTGAAGAAGTATGAAGTAGATGGTATCCACATAGACGATTATTTTTACCCAACCACCGAAGAAACATTTGATGCAATTGCAGTGGCTGCCAATGCAGGAGGGCAATCGGTCAGCGATTTCCGCTTTGACAATGTCGACCAGACAGTAAAGGGAATTTATGAGGGGATTCGGTCCGTTCGTGAAGATGTGGTGTTTGGGGTCAGTCCGGCCGGAAATATTGACAACAACATGAACAAGCTTTATGCTGACGTGAAAAAGTGGGCGGCGGAACCAGGATACCTCAATTACATCATTCCGCAAATCTATTGGAACTACGACCATGCAACGATGCCATTTTTACAAACGCTTCAAAACTGGAACGAACTGGCAACGGCGGAGAACGTCAAACTAATCCCTGGGTTAGCGGCCTATAAACTTGACAGCGAAAGCTGGACGGGCGCGGGTTCGGTGCTGGGACAAATGGTGAAAGATTCCCGCGCTCAGTCCCACTACGGCGGTTTTGCGCTTTACAGTTATTCAGCAATGTTTACTTCCTCCTCTGAAGTTATGCAGAATGAACGCAGAGCGCTTTCTGAAGTGCTCGGAGGCAATTAGACAATATGCTTTTTTGGAATAAAAGCCACATGGAATTTATATCTGTGTGGTTTTTATGAATTTTTGAGAGGTTTTACGGAGAATTTTGACAGTATATTCACAACATGAATTGTTGAAAACACTCTACTGCAGTGTTATAATAATTATGGTAAAAATGATAGGAAAAAGGAGAACATTCATGTATAAGATTGTGAAAAAACAAAAACTGAATGATTCTGTCACGCTGATGGAGATTGACGCGCCGTTTATTGCACGCAAAGCAAAAGCGGGCCAGTTTATCATATTCCGTGTGGATGAAGAAGGGGAACGTGTACCGTTGACCATTGCGGATCATGACGCCGAGAAAGGCACGGTCACCATTATATTTCAGCATGTCGGTGCTGCAACCATTAAACTTGCGGCAAAAGAAGAGGGCGAGGAGATCGCCGACTTTGTCGGACCGCTCGGTGTGGCGTCCCATTTTGAGGGCGTGAAAAAGGCGGCAGTTGTCGGCGGAGGTGTTGGATGTGCCATTGCATATCCGCAGGCAAAGCAGCTCCATGAGGATGGCGTCGAGGTGCATACCATTGCCGGATTCCGCAACAAGGATATTGTAATTCTGGAAAAGGAAATGGGCGAGGTGAGCGACCAGCTCATTATGGCGACCGACGATGGCAGCTACGGCAAGCATGGTTTTGTTACTGACGTGCTCCGTGAAATGATTGAAGCGGGCAACCAGTACGACGTTGTCATTGCCATTGGGCCGATTCCGATGATGAAAGCAGTCAGCGCGCTGACAAAGCCCTATGGAATTAAAACAATGGTTTCTCTCAACCCGATTATGGTGGATGGTACCGGGATGTGCGGCTGCTGCCGTGTTACGGTTGACGGGAAAATCCGTTTTGCCTGTGTAGACGGGCCGGATTTTGACGGGCATATGGTTGATTTTGACGAGCTGATGCACCGCAACCGTTTCTACAAAAAGCAGGAAGCACAGGAGAAAGATCACGTTTGCCAGTTGTTTGGAGGTACTGAGAATGCCTAACATGTCGCCGAATAAAATGCCGATGCCGGTGCAGGAGCCGGACGTCCGCAACCATAACTTTGAAGAAGTAGCGCTTGGCTATACCCCGGAAATGGCGGTTGAAGAAGCCACCCGCTGCCTGAACTGCAAGAATAAACCCTGCGTCAACGGCTGTCCGGTTGGTGTTAAAATTCCAGAGTTTATCCAGCTTGTTGCACAAGGGGATTTTGAGGGCGCTTACCAAAAGATTATTGAAACCAACGGCCTTCCTGGCATCTGCGGCCGTGTCTGTCCGCAGGAGAGCCAGTGCGAGTCCAAATGTGTGCGCGGTATCAAAGCCGAAGCGGTTGGAATTGGCCGCCTGGAACGCTTTGTTGCCGATTACCACCGTTTAAACAATCAGGAAAAGGCGCAGAAACCAGAAAGCAATGGCCACAAGGTTGCCATTGTCGGTTCCGGTCCGGCAGGACTTTCCTGTGCGGGTGAACTTGCAAAACGTGGCTATGAGGTCACCATTTTTGAGGCCTTCCATGTACCGGGCGGTGTTTTAAGCTACGGTATTCCGGAGTTCCGGCTTCCGAAAGCGATTGTGCGTAATGAGATTAAAGGGCTGGAAGACCTGGGCGTTAAGGTGATGACCAATATGGTCATTGGCAAGGTTCTGTCGGTAGACGAGCTCTTTGAAATGGGCTTTGAGGCTGTTTTCGTTGGCTCCGGCGCCGGTTTGCCGCGCTTTATGAACATTGAGGGCGAAGGGCTTATTGGTGTTTACTCCGCAAATGAATACCTCACCCGAATTAATTTGATGAAAGCCTACAAAGAGGGTTACGATACCCCGATTATGCGCTGCAATGCGGCGGCAATCGTCGGCGGCGGAAACGTCGCAATGGATGCGGCACGCTGTGCCAAACGGATGGGCACCGAACATGTGTATATTGTCTACCGTCGTTCGGAGGAAGAAATGCCGGCAAGGCTGGAAGAAGTCCATCATGCAAAAGAAGAGGGAATTGAGTTCCTCACCCTTAATAATCCGACTAAGATCCTCGGCGATGAGGATGGAAAGGTCAAGGGGATGGAATGCGTTAAAATGGAACTTGGCGAACCGGATGAATCCGGTCGCCGCTCTCCGGTTCCGGTCCCGGGTTCTGAATTTGTTCTGGATGTTGACGCGGTTATTATGGCAATCGGCACCTCTCCCAATCCGCTGATTCGTACAACCACCACAGGGGTAGAGGCAAACCGCCGCGGCTGCCTGATTGTCAACGAAGAGATGTGTACGACCCGTGAAGGCGTTTATGCTGGCGGCGACGCTGTTACAGGTGCTGCAACCGTTATTTTGGCAATGGGCGCCGGAAAAACTGCTGCGAATTCAATTGATGAATATATAAAAGGAAAATAAATTGTAAAGATGCTTGCAAATGGAAAGGCTATCTTGTATAATTAATATCATCAATTTTGAGGAGCAGATGTAAATGAATTTAATGATGTTGGAAACTGCGGCAACCGGAGCTGCTGCTGAGAGCAATCCGTGGTCGATGGTTATCAGCTTTGTACCGCTGATTCTGATTTTTGTCGTCTTCTATTTCCTGTTGATTCGTCCGCAGAAAAAGCGCGAAAAAGCAACCAATGAAATGCGCAACAACATTCAGGTTGGCGATGAAGTTGTTACCCAGGGCGGAATTGTTGGCCGTGTTGTCAGCATGAAAGAAGACAATATTGTCATTGAGACTGGAAGCGAGCGCAGCAAAATCCGCATTAAGCGCTGGGCGATTGCCAGCAATCAAACCCTTCACGACGAAGCAGAAGCATAATTTCACATTTCTTTTGAATAGGAACACCTTTTCGCTCATAGGATGTAATATCGTATGAGTGAGGAGGATGTTTGATGGCCCGAAAAAAACATTCCAGAGAAAACGGCAATTTGGCGGGCGTTGCCCGTTCCATCTGCATTGGCACCGCTACGGCTTTGGCGATTGTGGTTGCGTTAGCCGCTTTGTTTGCGTTTATCATGTCGCTGGTGAATATTCCGGGAGTTATTTTAACGGGGATTGTCATGCTTTTGCTGATCCTGACTGGATTTGTCAGCGGGTACCTTTCTTCAAAATCCGTTCGGAAGAATGGCTTAAAGGTTGGTTTGTCCTGCGGCTTGCTGATTTCTCTCTTGTTGTTGCTGTTGTCAATCATTTTATATGACAGTTTAGGGTGGCAGTGTCTTTCGAAAATACTGGTTGTAACTGCGTCATCCTGCATTGGCGGGGTGCTGGGGGTAAACAGCCGGAGAAAATATCGTTAAAAAGTAAGGAGGTTTTTCAGGATGAAACACATCAAAACGCTTAACAAGGCAAATCTGAAAAAGACTGCTGCAAAGGGTGGCTGCGGCGAGTGCCAGGCTTCCTGCCAGTCTGCTTGCAAAACGTCCTGCACGGTTGCAAATCAGAAGTGCGAGAAATAACCCGTTGTTGCGGAAATATGCAGTCGCTTGCTCGCAGGTCGCGGGCAGGCGGCTTCGTTCTGTTTAAAGCCTGATTTTTAAAGGAGAAAACATGATACATAAATTTTACCAAAACGGCTACTATATCGTGCTGGATGTCAACAGTGGCGGCGTTCATGTTGTGGATGAACTCACTTATCGCTTGCTTGATTATGTCTCGGAACCATTGACAGAGGCATGTCCCCAAGAGGCGTTAGCTGCGCTCTCCAGCGAGTTCGATTCAAAAGAATTGCTGGAAACATACGATGAGATTTATTCCCTCTACCAGGATGGTATTCTCTTTTCCAGCGACGATTATGAGCAGTTTGCCGACCGAATGGTGGCGTCGCCTATCAAGGCGATGTGCCTGCATGTGGCGCATGACTGCAACCTGCGGTGTAAGTACTGCTTTGCCTCTACTGGTGATTTTGGCGAAGGCCGCCGCCTGCTCGATTTTGAGACTGGCAAAAAGGCCATTGATTTTTTAATTGAAAAATCCAAAGGGCGTCACAATCTGGAGCTGGACTTTTTTGGCGGGGAGCCGCTGATGAACTTTGAAGTGGTTAAGCAAATTGTAGAGTATGCGCGTTCGCTGGAAAAAGAACACAACAAGCTGTTTCGGTTCACCATCACCACCAACGGCATGCTCTTGGATGATGCAAAGATTGATTACATCAACCGGGAGATGTCCAACGTTGTCCTCTCCATTGACGGGCGCCGCGAGGTCAACGACCGGATGCGCCCCTGCATCAATGGCAGCGGCAGTTATGATATTATTCTTGACAAATACAAAAAATTTGTGGACAAACGTGGGCACGACCAGTACTATGCACGGGGTACCTTTACCAAATACAACCTCGATTTTGCCGACGACGTGCTCAGCCTCTATGAACAGGGCTTTGACCAGCTCTCGGTAGAGCCGGTTGTCTCCAATCCGGACGAGGATTACGCCATTACCGAAGCAGACTTTCCGGTGATCTTTGCCGAGTATGAAAAACTCGCGAAGGAGCTCATTAAAATCAAACAGTCGGGGAAATCTATCAATTTTTTCCATTTTATGCTTGACCTCGATCAGGGACCGTGCGCTATTAAACGGCTGCGCGGCTGTGGCTGCGGCAACGAATATGTTGCGGTTACCCCGGATGGAGACATTTATCCCTGTCACCAATTCGTCGGTATGAAAGAATGGAAGATGGGCAATCTGCACGACGGTTCTTTCAATTTTAAAATGAAGGATTATTTCTCCCAGACAACGGTTTATAACAAAACCGATTGCAAAGATTGCTGGGCGAAATTCTATTGCAGCGGCGGCTGTAACGCCAACAACCTGCAGTACGCGGGAGATGTACTCAAGTCCCACAAACTCTCCTGTGAGTTGGAAAAGAAACGCTTGGAATGCGCCATCATGATGAAGGCCGCGCTGGCGGATTAAGGAAGTGCTTGTATGAAAAAGGTTTCGTTTATCGGGGCGGGCAATATGGCGACAGCCATTATAAAAGGGATCTGCGGAAGTAAAGACGCTTCGGCCTATGAGCTTCACGCCTATGACGTTATGCGTGAAAAAGCGGAGGAGCTTTCGGCTTCTGGCGTTCGTGCAGGAACCTTGGAAGATGTGGTTTCGGATGCGGATTTTTTGTTTCTCTCCATCAAGCCGCAAAACTTTGAAGAAGCCCTTAAACAGATAAAACCGCTGTTTTCACTGCATACAGTCGTAGTTTCAATTGCGGCCGGAATTACGGCGGAGTACATCCAAAGCTTTTTGGGGGGAGAATGCAAGGTGGTGCTGGTTATGCCAAATACGCCCTTGCTTCTCGGATATGGTGCTTCGGCGCTTGCGCAGGTTGCGCCGACCAGTGATGCGGAGTTTTCTGCCGTCTGCGATATTTTTCGTGCAAGCGGTGAAATTGCGGTGATCCCGGAAAACCAGATGAAGGAAATCATTGCGGTCAATGGCAGCAGTCCGGCGTTTATTTATCTTTATGCGAAAGGCTTTGTGGAGTACGCGGTTTCGGTTGGCATTGATGCCAATGCGGCCCTGCGCTTATTCTGTCAGACCCTGATTGGTTCTGCGGAGATGATGCTTCATTCCGGAAAATCCATTGACGATTTAATTGCGATGGTGAGCTCAAAGGGAGGCACAACCATCGCCGGCCTCGATCAGCTTCGGGAGCATGGCCTGCAAGACGCCGTTCAGGCGGCCTGTGAAGCCTGTACCAAGCGCGCCTACGAGCTTTCCAAAAGTTAATTCATAAGCAAACCTCCTTGCCGCATATACTGTACCGTTCGGTATATGAGACGAGGAGGTGTTTTTATGACCCGGACAAGCGATGAGATGCATGTACCCGCTTTTGTTTCGGTAAAGCGAATGATGAAGCAAAACCGATTGACAACTATTTTGCTGGCCGCTTTTTTGGTTGCCCTGCTGTATGGCTCTGTATTAATGTCTCAGGCCGACCAGACCTTGCAGGATAAGCTTTCTTTTTTGACGCAGGAATACATTTCAAACAGGGGAGAACAGTCCATTATATCCACGTTTTTGTCCAGTTTGTCAACCAATGGGCTTTATCTCGGCGCGGCTTTTTTGCTTGGCTTTTTTGCGCTTGGGCAGCCTTTCAGTGTGTTTATTATGTTGTTTCGTGGTTTTGGACTTGGACTGGCCATGGGTAATATTTATACGCATCATCAGGCTGGAGGTGTTTTGTACTGTATGGTATTCATTGTGCCGGCTGCGGTGCTTTTTACCTTTGTAATGATTGCAGCGCTCAAGGATTCCATACAGTTCTCAAATCTGTTTCTGGCCTCTATCTTTCCCAAGTTGGGAACGGCGGCGTCTGGTGAAACTTTGAAAGTCTATTGTGCCAAATACGCTTTTTATTTGCTGTTGATTTTGTTGATATCGGCGCTTGATTCTGCCATTAATTTCCTATTTTCATCAATTATTCAGCTGTAATCGCGGTAAAATTGTATACTTTTTATAAATAAGTTGCCGATTTTATTGACAAAGGTTGTTCTTTTTAGGATAATAAATCTGTTAAGTATCAAATTTGAGAGGATGTTTATCGTTGGCGTTTGGTTTTTTAGGGAACACAAAGGTTGGCCCTGGTGTCGATAAAAACAGGATGGAAAAGAAGAGGCTGTTCCGTTTTTTTGAGCTTTATTTTCGTAAATTTGGACGGTTAATGTATATTAATCTTCTTTATGCCCTGTTCATGTTGCCTTCCGTTGCTGTAGCGGTTCTTGGGTTTATGTTCATTCCGGGCTCGCTCAGTTTTCTCGGCATTGTGTTCGGCATTGCGCTGATGGGTCCGCCGACCTGCGGATTTACCTATTTGCTTCGGCAGCTTTCGCTTGAACGCCCGGTGTTCATTTGGCATGATTTTATTGAGTACATGAAAAACAATTTCAAACAGTCTTTGCTTTTTTCCTGCCTTGATGCAATTGTGCTCACCATTGTAGGGGTAAGCGTGCATTTTTCACTGCTTCAGTTTGACCAGGGCGCATTTCAGTACGTCCTGCTGATTCTTTATGTTGCAGTGGCGATTATTGTTTTGAATATGCACTACTACATTTATCTCATGATGATTACTCTCGATTTGAGAATTCCCCAGCTCATCAAAAATTCTTTGATTTTAACGCTGGCGGCAATTAAAACGAACCTCATTACCACCTTTTTTATATTTGTATTGGTGATTATCCCGTTTTTGTTTATTCCACTGGATTTTCTCCTTGCCTTTGTGGCCATTTTTACGCCACTTTTTTATGCGTCGCTAATCGGTTTTATTGTAGTGTTCAATTCCTTCCCGCATGTAAAGCGGCTGTTGGTTGATCCTTACTATGAAGCTCATCCGGAAGCGCGTAAAACCAATGTGTTTGGCGATACATGGGAGGAAGAAGAGGACGAGCCTATTTTTACCGACTTAGGTACGCTTGAACCAAAATCGGAATTGACAATTAAAACAGAGGGGCGCGGCGGCAAAACCGTGTCTTGACAACGGGGGATACGAGGTTATTTTTCTGGGTAGAATGGAGTTGATTTCCCGTGAAAGGCGATTTGCATTGTCACACAAAATTATCCGATGGTTCGGAGGGAATTGAGGATGTTATTGCGCTTGCAAAGCGCATAGGCCTTGATTTTATCTCTTTGACCGACCATGATACGATGGCTTCTTTTTCAAGGTCGAAAATATTGGCGGAGCGCTATGGAATTAATGTGATTCCGGGTGTGGAATTTTCGGGCTACGATGAAGTGCGCAACCGAAAGGTACACATTCTGTGCTACCTGCCGCTGAAGCCGGATCGTTTGGAGGGGTTGTGTATCCGCGCCAATGAGTCCCGCAAAAAGGCCGGGAATGAAATGGCCAAGCTTGTGATGAAAAAATATCCCATTACGCCGGAATCCATTACCAAGTATTCCTCTAGTTCCAACTGTATTTATAAACAGCATATTATGCGTGCATTGTTTGATGCTGGTTACACAACCTCTATTTATGGCGATTTGTTCTATGAACTCTTTAACCGCAAAACAGGAAGCTGCCTGGTTTCTTACCGTTATCCTGATGTTTATGAAGTGCTTGGCGCCATTCATGAGGCGGGGGGGATTGCGGTGCTTGCGCATCCTACCGTCTACCAGTCGGCTGACCTAATGCATGAATTGGTTGAAAAGAACTTGCTGGATGGCATAGAGGTTTATCACCCGCGCAACAGTGAAGAGGATTCCAAAGAAGCGCTTGCCCTGGCAGAAACACATGGACTGCTGGTAACTGGCGGTTCAGACTTTCACGGGATGTATTCTTCAACCGATCAGAGCTACCTCGGGAGCCGGTGCGTCCACAAAGACGCTTTGGATCAGTTGTTTAAAATATCAGCAAAATATAAGGAGACGACAAAGTAATGGACATCAAAGAAAAGGCCGTCCGGGCCCATGAAGAATGGCATGGAAAAATTGAGGTTGTTTCCCGCGCGCCGATTACCAATAAAGAAGAGCTTTCGGTCGCGTATACTCCGGGAGTTGCACAGCCTTGTCTGGAAATTGAAAAGGATCCAGAGAAGGTCTATGAGTTAACTCGTAAAGGAAATCTGGTTGCCGTTATTACCGATGGTACTGCGGTTCTCGGCCTTGGAGATATTGGTCCATCCGCTGCAATGCCTGTAATGGAGGGTAAATGTGCGCTCTTTAAGGCGTTTGCCGATGTAGACGCTTTTCCGCTTTGTGTTGCTTCCAAAAACGTCGATGAAATTGTGCAGACCATCAGCCTGATTGCCCCCTCTTTCGGCGGTATTAACCTGGAAGACATTGCGGCTCCGCGCTGCTTTGAAATTGAGGCGCGCCTAAAGGAAAAACTGGATATCCCGGTTTTCCACGACGACCAGCACGGTACTGCAATTGTTGCGCTTGCCGCCTTGATTAATGCCGCAAAACTTGCAGGTAAACCGCTTTCTGAGATGACCCTGGTCATCAATGGTGCGGGTGCCGCTGGTATTGCAGTTGCAAAACTGATGCTGATGGCCGGATTGAAGGATTTAATCCTTTGTGACATTAATGGCATTATTTATGAAGGCGCCCCAGGGCTCAATGAAGCCCAGCAGGAACTGGCAAAGGTGACGAACCACACCGGCAAAAAAGGTACCCTTGCGGATGCGCTGAACGGCGCGGATGCCTTTTTGGGTGTTTCACGTCCAAATCTGGTCACCTCGGAAATGGTTTCGACAATGGCGGAAAAACCAATTATCTTTGCAATGGCAAATCCGACGCCGGAAATTATGCCGGAGGACGCCATCAAGGGCGGTGCCTTTATTGTCGGTACCGGCCGCAGCGACTATCCAAACCAAATTAATAATGTACTTGCTTTCCCTGGTATCTTTAAAGGTGCGCTTCAGGCGCGGGTGAAGGATATTACCGACGAAATGAAACTGGCGGCGGCATATGGAATTGCTTCCATCATTCCGGAGGAAGAGCTTCGTCCGGATTACATTCTACCGGATGCTTTCAACAAACAGGTTGCGCCGAGCGTAGCGAAAGCGGTCTATGATATTGGAATGAAAACGAAAGGGGAATGAGAACGGTATGACCGTTGAATACACACCACATGGCGTTTGCTCGCGCAAAATTACAATAGAGATTGACGAAAACAACATTGTCACCTCGGTAAACTTTTTAGGTGGGTGCAATGGAAATCTACAGGGGATTTCGGCTCTTGCGGTTGGAAAGTCAGCGGACGAGTTGATTGAAAAACTCTCCGATATTAAATGCGGCATGAAGGATACCTCCTGTCCGGCGCAATTTGCAGAGGCGTTGCGTTCGGCCGAACTGTAAAGCATCGACTTTTCCTATAGCTTTTGCAGTTGTTCGATTTATTATTATAAAAAAGCTGGATGCAAACTGCATCCAGCTTTCTTGTTTTTGAATGACCAGGAACACCTCTCGGTGAATTACAGCTCTCTGCCAATGCTGATTTTGATTGAGAGGGGAATAACACCAGAAAGGCCCTTAATCTTCCAGAAAATGTTTCATAATATCCGGACCGTGTTTGATGAAAACGCTGCTTTTCGATGCACCTTTTTCATCGAACGAATATGCCGTTTGACGGTTGGCGTTGGAATGCTGATAGATAAAATAAGGAACCGCGTCCCGCGCATGGGTGCGGGTGGAAATCGGCGTTGGATGATCCGGGAGAACCATCACCTTAAAATCGCCATATTCCTTGAGCGCCTCCAATACCGGAGCGAGGATTTTTTCATCAATCAGCTCAATGGATTTCACCTTGTTGGCAAGTTCATTGCGGTGGCCGCATTCATCCGGCGCTTCTACATGGAGGTAGAGAAAATCGTGGTTTTTCAGCGCCTCAATCGCGGCCTCGGCTTTGCCTTCAAAATTGGTGTCGATGTATCCCGTCGCACCGGGGACATTGATAACATCCATCTGGCTCAGTTTTCCAATGCCTTTGATGAGATCAACCGCCGAAATGACAGCTCCTTTCAGCCCAAACTGTTCCTGGAAAGAGGGAAGCGGCTTGTAACGGCCATTGCCCCACAGCCACATGGAGTTGGCCGGACGCAGCCCGCGTTCAATCCGGCTGCGGTTAACCGGATGATTGTTCAGGATTTCGTAACTTTTTTTCATCATAGCGAGCAGTTTCGCCGCATTGGGGTTTGACGGCAGGTATTCGCCGATGACGCGCCCGGAAATATCGTGGGGCGGAGTCAGTGGGAGAATGTCATCCAAGCCGTTGTCCCAGACAAGGCAATGCCGGTAACTGAAACCGGTATAAAGACGAAATTCATCGTTGTTAAAATGCTCGGCAAGCGTTTGAATGAGCTCTGCTGCTTCATCCGTGCCAATATCGCCGCCGCAGTAATCCTCCATTGTTTTTTCTTCATACGCCGGTTCAGTTGACAAAGTAACCAGGTTGCAGCGCATGGCAACATCGGTCGTTTTCAGCGGGATGCCAATGCTCGCCGCTTCCAAAGGCGAGCGCCCGGCATAGTAAAGTTCCGGGTCATAGCCCATGACCGAAAGGTTAGCGACGTCACTTCCCGGCGATTGACTGTCTGCCACGGTCTTGACAAGGCCAACCTCTGCATGGGCGGCCAGTGCATCCATATTCGGCTTGTAAGCTGCCTGCATGGGGGTTTTACCGTTTAGTTCTTCACAAGGATAATCCGCCATGCCGTCGCACAGCAAAACAACGTACTTCATGAAATCCTCTCCCATAATGGTATGTATTAATTTAATTTTAACATATTTGAAGGCGTTTTTCAATTTCCGTAAGATAGCCGTCCATTGTAAAAATCGTCCCGGAACCAAATCTGTTTTAATTCAAAACTGCGGCCTTTCAATGAGTTCAAGGCTCCGGCGTCGGTTTGAAAATCAAAAGAAAGCCAATAGGAGCACAATGCCTGATATTTGTAGCCCAATTTTTTATCTGCGCGGTTGATTCCATATTTTCCGTCGCCCAGAATGGGATGGCCAATATGGGCGAGATGGGCACGGATCTGGTGGGTGCGCCCGGTCAACAGGTTGACGTCCAAAAGGGAGTAATCGCCGCGGGTATCCACGACACGGTACTCCGTCCGGATTTTTTTGGCGTCTGCAAAGGGATTGTCTGAAACGGTGACCAAATTGTCAGCACTGTTTTTTAACAGGTAACCGGTCAATAAATCGCGGGCTTTTGGCATTTTTCCATGTACAACACACAGATAACGCTTGGTAAGTTCCCGGCGCTTTATTTTTTCGTTCATCACACGCAGAGCCTCCGCCGTTTTTGCAACAATGACAATACCGCAGGTGTTGCGGTCAATCCGGTTGCACAACGCTGGCGCAAACGAGGCTTCCGTGGCAGGATCGTATTCCTTTTTTTCGTACAGGTAATGCTGAACACGGTGGATCAGGGTGTCGACGGTATTGTCGTTATCCTCGTGTACCACCAGACCACAGGGCTTGTCTACCAGTAGAATGTTTGCATCCTCATAAACAATGGCAATGCCGGAAGGGGCGTCCAAAAAGGGAAGAGAGGGCTTGTCTTCAAAAAATTCATCGTTGATATACAGGGAGATGCAATCCCCTTGTTGAAGCATCTGGTTCGGTTGACAGCGTTTTCCATTTACCTTGATGCGTTTAAGCCGGATTCCCTTATACAGCATGCTTTGTGGCAAGCGTTTGACCGCCTTGGTTAAAAACTTGTCCAGCCTTTGCCCGGCGTCGTTTTCCCGAATTGTAAATTCTCTCATGCTTCCCCCAATGTTGTTCGTAAAGCGTACTTCGAAACAGATGTCTGCCAAAATGCAGCGTGTCTGTTTGTTCCATATTATAGCACACCTGCAAACCAAAGGGAAATAGCCCTTTTCATTCATTTCCATTTCGTTTATAATATAAGACAAGGTTCGTTCTGTTTCGATAATTTAGAGAATGGTTTTGGGTGGATTATGGCTGAACATTCGCACAATGGACATCGCAACCGGCTGAAAGAACGCTTTCGCAAAGAGGGGCTGGATAACTTTGACCCCCACAATATTTTAGAATTATTGTTGTTCTACTCAACGGTGCAGAAAGATACCAACGAGCTGGCGCATCTGTTGATGGATGAGTTCGGCTCGCTTTCTAATGTGTTTGACGCTTCCTTTGAGGATCTGGAGCGGATACCGGGCATCAAATCCCATACCTCTACCCTGATTAAACTTATTCCTGCGCTTTTTCGTGTCTATGAAGAAGACCGCAGCAAGCCGGGGGCTATTTTGGATACGGCAGAAAAGGCGTTTCGCTATTTGCTGCCCAAGTTTATCGGCCGTACCGAGGAGGTCGTATTTGTCGTCTGTCTGGATTCAACCTGCGAGGTCAAGTGCTGCGAAATTGTCAATCATGGTACTGTTTCGTCCGCCGCAGTCAACATTCGCAGAATTGCAGAGCTTGCCATGCGTTACAATGCAACCAGTGTGCTTATTTCACACAACCATCCGCATGGGCTGGCGGTTGCATCGGATGAAGATATTATGACGACCGATGCAATCGGCTATGCACTGAAACTGCTTGGTATTCAACTGACCGATCATATTATCATCGCACGGGATAAATACGTTTCTCTGGCGGAGATTGGTGTTGTAAAATAATGGAACCCATGTCGCAAAACCAGTTCATCCCCCTGCGCTTTATAGAATAATGCAGGATGTAGACAAATGGCTGTAGTTAAGGTTTTCTTAAGAATAAAGTCGTTTGGTTGTTGCATCAGTTGTTTTGTGTTATACTAACTAAGGTTAATTTGAAATAAAGGTCGTGAGCCAGTGCCTTCCAATCAAAAGAAAAAAAATCACTCGTTTTTCTATTTCATGGTTCCATTCATGGTTACCATTCTTCTGTTTGGCGTTGCCGGTTTTCTGGCAAAGGATTTTCTTCTTGCAAAACTCAGCGGCGACGAGAGCACCCCATATCAGTCGGATTCTCAAGTTTCCCAGAATTTACCGAAAGACACCGTGCTTAAAGAAACAGCGCGAGCGGGGGATGACTATTTAAATGACATTATATTTGTCGGCGACTCTCGCACCAATGGCATGGCCAATTTCGGTTTTGTTGATAAAGAACAGGTTTTTGCTGTAGATGGTATCAATCATAAAGACATTCAGTCCTCCAAATTCATTACGGTAAAAGGCGTCAACAAGACAATGACGCTGGAAGAGGGACTTATGCTGAAGCGCCCGCCAATTGTGATGGTTTCGCTTGGCATCAATGGGGTTGCGTTTATGGCAGAAGAGGAGTTTATAGAAGAATACCGCAATTTAATTGAACTGATTCAGCAGAGCACGCCGGATAGCCAGGTTATCATCCAGTCCATTTTGCCGGTCTCTTACCAAAAAGAGCAGAGCGATACCCGGATGCGTAATGCTAAAATCGATTCGTATAATGGTAAACTGTTATTGCTGGCAAAAGAAACAGGTTGCTATTATTTGGATTCTGCACAGGCTCTTAAAAATTCCAAAAATATGTTGGATACAAAATATGATTCCGGCGATGGACTTCATTTAAATCAAAAAGCCTATGAAGTTTTATTTTCTTACATTATGACGCACGCTCTTTATATTTAGCGTTTCGAAGCAGGCCGCATGTCGGTCTGCTTTTTTGTGTAGGTAATGCCAGCTCTTTTCGATTGACACAGGAGATAAAACTCGTTACAATGTGACTGTAAAATATTTTGGTTATATGGTAAATAAAATGGCGACTGTATTTGTACAACAGAAAAGATCGTTATCTGACAGGAATTACAGCAGATAGCCAGAGGATATGCGTTATCCATGGTGTGCGTCGGATAACGGTGGGCATTGTGGCTGGAATATCCAAAAAGAGATTGGCGCGCAATATTTTCAGGCGTTGGATTGCTTGGCGCGTAGAGCTTACAAACAATTTTTTTGACTCAGAGAGAAAGAGGGGAAAGTTTTATGGCAGAAGCATTGCTCTGGGCCGGTGGTGGTACCGGTTTTACTTTTTTAATGACGAGTTTAGGCGCTGCGATTGTATTTTTCTTTCGCAAAAGCGTTGGTGTTGGAATTCAACGGGCCTTTTTGGGGTTTGCGGCCGGCGTTATGATTGCGGCGTCCGTTTGGAGTCTGCTAATACCGGCTATTGAGGAAGCGGAAAACTCCGGTATGCCCGGATGGCTGCCGGCTGCCGGTGGCTTTGTTTTAGGGGTAGGCTTTCTTATGTTGATGGACGCGCTTCTGCCGCATTTGCATCCCGATTTAAAGCAGCGTGAGGGGCTTTCGTCATCTTGGAAACGTACCACTTTGTTGATTTCGGCGGTTACGCTGCATAACATTCCGGAGGGAATGGCGGTCGGTCTTTCGTTTGCTTTGGCGGCACAGCACGGAAATGATCCGGCTTTGTATACCACGGCAATGGCGCTTGCGGTCGGAATTGGCATCCAAAATTTTCCCGAAGGCGCGGCTATATCCCTGCCGTTACGTCAAGAGGGGTTGCCAGCTTATAAGGCTTTCCTTTACGGCAGCTTGTCCGGTATTGTCGAACCGATTTTTGGTGTTCTTGTTGTTTTGATTGCTGGAAGCATTCAGCCGGTAATGCCTTGGCTGCTTTCTTTTGCGGCTGGTGCAATGCTGTATGTTGTTGTAGAAGAGTTGATTCCGGAAGCACATCTCGGCGATCATTCTAATCTGGGAACATTGGGTGTGATGGGCGGCTTTTTACTGATGATGATTCTTGATGTGGCACTGGGATAAGAAAAACAAACCGGCCGGCGTGTAAAATCCGGCCGGTTTGTTTTATAATTTTAAGATTTTAGGAAGGAACCGAAATCATCCGAAAAATATGGCCTTATCGCTGTATGGCGTTGGTTAGACTTGAAATACGGGCCGGTTTTTGCTATGATAAAAAACAACTAATCATAAAACGCAATAATTTTATAGAATCTATGGAGTACATGGAGTCTAAAGGTTCCGAAAACACCACATACTGGTTCAAATGTAGTTTTGCTTGTTGCTAAAAGGACCGAAAGCCAACCTATAGGAGGATGTTGAGATGGTTCGAACGTATTCGGATTTTGAACAAGGAGCTATTGAACAGGTGCGTCAGTTGTGGCATATGTATATTGTCAATCCGGAACCGGAACAGCTTGAAGGTGCCTTAAGCAATCTGCCGCCTGAGCTATTGATGATTGGAACCGGACGCCATGAAATGTATAAAAATCGTGATGAATTTCTCGCCGGGATGACGGAAGATCAGATTGAGGCGCGCGACATTCGCTTTGAGTTACAGGACGAATGGTATGAAGCTCAAAAAATTACAGAGGATGTTTGTGTCGTGTTTGGGAGCATTTGGGTGCGGGAAAAAGCTTCTTCCGGAAAAGCGGTTTTGGTGGATATGGAAGGCAGTCGTTTTACGGTGGTGTGCCGAAATGCGCAAAACGGAATAGAAATTTGCAGCGTGCACCATTCAATGCCCTATATCGACCAGGGAGAAGATGAATATTATCCGAAATCGCTTGCAACTCTTGCCAATGAAGCGGTGCAAAAAAGTAAGGCTTTGGAACGCCGTGTGGAATTGGATCACATGACGGAGCTGTATAACCGGACGTATATGGAGTGGCATGTTTCCCAGACGCTGAAAAGTGAGACCGGCTTTTTCTATATTTTTGATTTAGATGAATTTAAAGCCGTTAACGATTCGATGGGCCATTTAGCTGGGGATAAAGTAATTCAGGAATTTGCGCGTCTTTTAAAAAGGATATTTGCCCCTTCGGCAATTCTCGGCCGTATGGGAGGCGATGAATTTGCCGTTTGGGATAGCAGCATAAGCGGTGAGCGGGAAGCGACGGCGCGTTTTGATCACCTTTCGGAAGAATGCCGGAAATTGTCAGTGCGCCTAAAAACCTCTGTGAGTTGTTCTGCGGGAATCGCCGTAAATTATCGGACAGGCGAAAATTTTTCTGCGCTTTATCAAAGAGCAGATCAAGCACTTTATCGTGCAAAGGCTCATGGAAGAAATGGTTTTTGTTGGGCGGAAAATAAAGCTATTGAATAATTGATAGAATATAAGCAGGCTTTTTCGGAATGAAAAGCCTGCTTTTTATCTATTGCTTCTGCTTGAAACAGCTGTAAAAATGGTAATGGTATATTGCTGAAAATAGCTGGAGTTGAGAGACGGTTTTTTTGTTTTTTGCGGTTGAAAACAGGCTTGTTAAAGCGAGGTTGTTGATTGTAAAAAGTGTATCTCTGTGGTATACTATAACATTGACAAAATCCCTTGAAAGAGGTAAAATAAGCAAATAAAAACATTTGTTCGCATGTGCTTCTGCGGTATATTGCAGTAACTTTGATATAAAAGCCATTCAAAAATATAGTGCTGGAGATTGTATTATGGGTGAATTTAAGTTGGCTTCTCCTTACAAGCCAACCGGTGACCAGCCGGAGGCAATTGCCAAACTGGTTGAGGGGATTCAAAAAGGGGATAAGGAGCAAACACTGCTGGGAGTCACCGGTTCCGGTAAAACCTTTACAATGGCCAATGTCATTGAACAGGTTCAAAAGCCAACGCTTGTATTGGCGCATAATAAGACTTTGGCCGCACAGCTCTGTTCTGAATTCCGGGAATTTTTTCCCAATAATGCGGTGGAGTATTTTGTGTCCTATTACGACTACTATCAGCCGGAGGCTTATATACCGAATACCGATACCTACATTGAAAAAGACAGCGCAATCAACGATGAAATTGATAAACTCCGTCATTCGGCGACTTCGGCTTTGTCGGAACGGCGGGATGTTATCATCGTTTCAAGTGTTTCTTGCATTTATTCGCTCGGTAGCCCGATTGATTACCGCAGTATGGTCATTTCCCTGCGGACGGGAATGCAGAAAAACCGTGATGAATTGCTGCACAAATTGGTGGATATTCAGTACGAGCGCAACGACATCAATTTTATCCGCAACAAATTTCGTGTGCATGGCGATGTAGTGGAAATTTTCCCTGCCTATTCCGGTGAAAATGCCATTCGTGTGGAGTTTTTCGGAGATGAAATCGACCGTATCAGCGAAATTAATGTTTTAACCGGCGAAGTGCTTGCAACCCTTGCGCATGTGGCCATTTATCCTGCGTCCCATTACATTGTTCCGCCGGATAAACTCCACAAGGCGGTGCAGGAAATCGAAGAAGAAATGCTGGAACGGGTCAGGTATTTTAAGGAAAATGATATGCTTTTGGAAGCGCAGCGAATTGAACAGCGCACCAAATATGACATTGAAATGCTCAGTGAAATTGGTTTCTGTAAGGGAATTGAAAATTATTCCAGAATTCTTGCGGGCCGTCCGGCAGGTAGTATGCCTTATACGCTGCTTGACCACTTTCCGGATGACTATCTGTTGTTTATTGATGAGTCCCATGTGACCATTCCGCAGGTGCGTGGGATGTATTTTGGCGATAAGGCGCGCAAACAGACACTGATTGATTATGGTTTCCGCCTGCCTTCTGCAGCGGATAACCGCCCGCTTAATTTCGATGAATTCTACGGCCATATCAACCAAGCGGTTTATGTGAGCGCGACTCCGGCTGAATTTGAACGGGAGCACAGCACCAACATTGTTGAACAGGTTATCCGTCCAACCGGTTTGCTGGATCCGATCATCAGCGTACGGCCTGTGGAAGGGCAAATTGAAGATTTGCTCTTCGAAATCAACGCAAGAGTTGCCAAACAGGAGCGCGTGTTGATTACCACCCTTACCAAAAAGATGGCAGAGGATTTGACCGCTTTCTTTGAAAAAATGGACGTCAAGGTTCGTTATATGCACCATGACGTTGATACAATGGAACGAATGGAAATTATCCGGGACCTGCGTCTCGGCGAATTTGATGTGCTGGTTGGCATCAACCTGCTGCGGGAAGGCCTTGATATTCCGGAGGTTTCTCTTGTTTGTATTCTGGATGCGGATAAAGAAGGCTTCCTGCGTTCCGAGACCTCGTTGATTCAGACCATCGGCCGTGCGGCCCGTAATGCGGAAGGCATGGTTATAATGTATGCAGACAGCGTCACTCCGTCGATGGAACGTGCGATTCGGGAGACCGAACGCCGCCGCACCATCCAGATGAGGTACAACGAGGAGCATGGCATTGTGCCGAAAACAATTTCCAAAAGCGTTCGTGAAATCATTGAAATCTCCAAAAAGGATACTGTTGACGGCAAGAAGAAACGCTACTCCAAGAAGGAGCGCGAGGACTTGATTGCCCAGCTTACAAAAGAGATGAAAGCTGCTGCTAAAATTTTGGAATTTGAGCATGCCGCAGCTCTGCGTGATCGGATTGAGGAATTGAAAAAGACGCGGTAATCCCCGTCCCTTAGAAAGGAATGGAAACAATTTGCCAAAGGATAAAATCATCATCAAAGGCGCCAGGGAACACAACCTGAAAAACGTTGACATTGAATTGCCGCGTGACAAATTTATTGTGTTTACCGGGCTTTCCGGCTCCGGAAAATCCTCGCTCGCGTTTGACACCATTTACGCCGACGGACAGCGCCGTTACGTAGAGAGTCTGTCCTCTTACGCCCGGCAGTTTCTCGGCCAGATGGACAAGCCGGATGTGGACTACATCGAGGGGCTTTCTCCGGCCATTTCGATTGACCAGAAAACCACTTCGAAAAATCCGCGTTCCACCGTTGGTACCGTCACCGAAATTTACGACTATCTGCGCCTTTTGTATGCGCGCATTGGTATTCCGCACTGCCCGGTCTGCGGCAGGGAAATCAAACAGCAGACCATTGATCAGATCGTTGACCGTGTGATGGAACTGGAAGAGGGAACCCGTATTCAGATCATGGCGCCGGTTGTGCGCGGCAGAAAGGGCGAGCACCAGAAGGAACTCGATTCTGCCCGCAGAAGTGGATTTGTCCGGGCGCGGGTAGATGGAAATATTTATGATTTGTCAGAACAGATTTCTCTGGAGAAGAACAAGAAGCACAACATTGAAATTGTCATCGACCGCCTTGTGGTCAAGGAGGAAATCCGTTCCCGTCTGTCAGATTCGCTTGAAACAGCGGTTGGGCTGACCGGAGGTCTCGCGATTATCGACGTTATTGGTGGGGAAGAAATCCTTTTCTCACAGGATTACGCTTGTCCCGAGCATGGGTTCAGCATGGAGGAACTTTCCCCACGGATGTTCTCCTTTAACAATCCTTACGGGGCGTGTGAAACCTGCACCGGTTTAGGCACCTTTATGCGGGTTGATCCAGATATGGTCATCCCGGATAAAACCAAATCCATCCGCGGCGGGGCCATTAAGGCGAGCGGTTGGTATTTTGGCGAAAGCGGCACCATTGCTCAGATGTATTATGAAGGGCTGGCCTCTTATTATAAATTTTCGCTGGACACCCCGGTAAAAGATTTGCCCAAAAAGGCGTTGGATGCCATTTTGTACGGCACCAAAGGGGAACGTATTTTGATGACCCGCCAGAATGAATACGGCACCGGCACTTACTATACCGAATTTGAAGGAATTATCAACAACCTGGAGCGTCGGTTCCGTGAGACCCAGAGCGACTGGGCGCGGGATGACATTGCCACCTGTATGAGTGCTGTTCCGTGCCCGGACTGTCACGGTGAACGGTTGAAAAAGGAAATCCTTGCCGTTACCGTTGCGGGGAAGAATATCAGTGAATTCTGCAAAATGTCCATTGCGCAGGCACTTGCGTTTGTGGACAATATGGAACTGACGGATCGCGAAAAACTGATCGGCGACCGGATTCTCAAAGAAATCAAGGAACGGCTGGGCTTCCTCAACAATGTAGGTTTGGAATATCTCACGCTGTCGCGTTCTGCCGGAACCCTTTCGGGCGGCGAAAGTCAGCGTATCCGGCTTGCCACTCAGATCGGTTCTTATCTGGTCGGTGTACTCTATATCCTCGACGAACCGAGTATCGGCCTGCATCAGCGGGACAACGATAAACTGATCGCAACTCTCAAACGTCTGCGTGATTTAGGCAATACCCTGATTGTCGTTGAGCATGACGAGGATACAATGTACGCGGCGGACTATGTGGTCGATATCGGTCCTGGTGCCGGCGTTCATGGCGGCGAGGTGGTTTGTGCCGGCCCGATTGAGGATATCCTGGCTTGCAAGGAATCCATAACGGGGCAGTATTTGAGCGGTGCGAAAAAGATTGAGGTTCCTGCCGTGCGGCGGCCTGGAAACGGGAAGTTTATTCAGGTTGTCGGAGCAAAGGAAAACAATCTGAAAAATATCAGCGTAGACATTCCCTTGGGGAAATTCGTTTGTGTAACCGGTGTTTCCGGTTCTGGCAAATCCTCGCTGATCAATGAGGTTCTTTACAAGCAGCTTGCGGTAACCCTCAACAATTCCCGCGTAAAGCCGGGATTGCATAAGGAAATCCGCGGTTTGGAGAACATTGACAAAATTATCGATATTGATCAGTCGCCAATCGGCCGGACACCGCGTTCTAATCCGGCAACCTATACCGGTGTTTTTACCGATATCCGAACAATTTTTTCCCAAACCCAGGACGCTAAAATGAAAGGGTACAATAGCGGCCGTTTCTCCTTTAACGTCAAGGGCGGGCGCTGCGAGGCCTGTGAGGGCGACGGTATCATTAAAATTGAAATGCACTTTCTTCCGGATATTTTTGTTCCGTGCGATGTCTGCAAGGGCAGACGGTACAACCGTGAAACGCTTGAAATCAAGTACAAGGGCAAAAGCATTTACGATGTTTTGGAAATGACAGTAGAAGAAGCGCTTGTTTTCTTTGACTCCATTCCCAAAATCAAGCGTAAACTAGAGACCTTATCAGAAGTTGGGCTTGGTTATATTAAGGTTGGACAGCCGGCAACAACTCTGTCCGGCGGTGAGGCGCAGCGCGTTAAGCTTGCCACCGAACTGTCCAAGCGCAGCACCGGGCGTACGCTGTATATTCTCGATGAACCGACAACCGGTCTCCATACGGCGGATGTTCACAATCTCATCAATGTGCTGCAGAAACTTGTAGACGCCGGGAATACCGTGGTGGTTATTGAGCACAATTTAGATGTGATTAAAACAGCGGATTATATCATTGACCTTGGCCCGGAGGGCGGGGACCGAGGCGGTACCGTGGTGGCGACCGGTACGCCGGAAGAATTAATCCGCTCCAGAAAATCCTATACGGCGAAATATCTCAAAAAAATGTTAAAGTAATATCAAACAGGTATTTACAAAACTATACCTGTGTGGTATAATTAAACCAACAACAGAAAAGGAGATGTCTACTATGTACGTTTGCGATGTTTGCGGTTACGTTTATGACCCGGCTGCGGGTTGTCCGGAACAGGGAATTGCTCCTGGTACTGCCTGGGAAGCTGTCCCGGATGATTTTGTTTGCCCGACCTGCGGTGTAGGCAAAGATATGTTCAGCGCCCAATAAAATTCGTCACGGTAAATACCCGTCGATGCAGTGCACCGGCGGGTATTCGGCAATTATACATCAGGAGGCCAGTATATGTTTTCGTTTAAAATTAGGGAAGACTTGTATTATGTTGGTGTTCTCAACCCGAATCTTCGTGTCTTTGACATTGTCATGAAAACGGATTATGGTACCACTTATAATTCGTATATTATCAAAGGCAAGGAAAAAACTGCATTGGTTGAGGCTTCTCACCTGAGTTTTTCGGATTATTACATCGACAACATCAAAGATGTTGTCGATTTGCAGAAAATTGATTACCTTATTATGAATCACAATGAGCCGGATCACTCTGGCGCGATTGCGAAACTCGCTGAAATCAACCCGGATATGACTGTTGTGGTTTCACAGGCGGGGTCGATTTATCTGAAAAATATCACCAATAACCCCAACGTAAAATATAAGGTAGTCAAGGATGGGGAAACCCTTGATCTTGGCGGACGTGAGCTCAAATTTATCAACGCTCCTTTCCTGCATTGGCCGGATTCCATGTTCACCTGGGTGCCGGACATGAAGGTTTTGTTTACCTGCGATTTCTTTGGCTCCCATTACTGCGAGCCGCAGATTATGGATACGCGGATTACTTACCCGAAGGCTTATCATACTGCGCTGAAGGGGTATTACGACGCAATTTTCGGGCCGTTTAAGCCTTATGTGCTCAAGGGCCTTGAAAAAATCAAGGATTTGGATATTGAATACGCCTGCACCAGCCACGGCCCCATTTTGACCAAAGGCGGCCTTCTGGATGAGGTCCGGGGCCTTTACAAAGAGTGGAGTACTCCGGTGCCGAAGTCGCATAAAACCATTCCAGTGTTCTACTGCTCTGCCTACGGTAATACCGGGCTCCTCGCCAAGGCGATTGCCGAGGGGGTCAAGGAGTCTTTGCCGGATGCCGAGGTTACCCTATATAATGTCATTGAGCACCCGATGGAAGAAATGGCGGCTGCTCTGAATGGATCAGACGCTTTCCTTGTCGGATCGCCAACCTTGAACAAAGATGCACTTCCGCCTATTTGGATTCTGCTTGCACATGCGGATGCAGTTAACATCGCCAAACGGCCTGCTGCTTTGTTTGGCTCTTATGGCTGGAGCGGCGAGGCGGTTCCGAACCTCACAGACCGTTTAAAAGGGTTAAAGGTAAATTTGTTTGAGAAAAACTTCCGGGTTGTGTTTGTACCAACCGAAGAGGATTTAAAACAGGCAAAAGAGTTTGGCAAAGAGTTTGCTGCTACAGTTTAACACGGAAAGGCCGGGAGAGATACCCCGGCCTTTTTTGCGTTTCATCATTGTATACAACAAATTGAACACTATAAATTCGCAGTAAATGTTCATCATTCTGTATAGCCTGCTGCTTCGTTTGTCTTCTCGCTTTACAAAAAGGCAGAGAACTTCGGCGATTTTAGCAACTGCGCTAAAGTGTTTTTTAAGAATTACCGTTGGAAGCGTGCTGGGGTGAAAGGGTAAGCCTGCAGATCTTCCATTGATTTTGTTCAAGAAATAGCCATTGATTCAAGCCGTGATTGATGGTATACTTTAAAATGTATTTTTATAGGGAAAAATACAAAAAACAGTGGATAGAGGTTGTTTGCTTGGAGGATAATCAGTCGGTTGTTTCATGCGGTGAAACCCGTAATTATATGTCGCTTGCCGCTGAATTTGTGCGCTGCAAGATTGCAGCGGCACATCCACCGCTTGCTTTTGTACATTCCTTTGGATGCCAACAAAATGTAAGCGACGGTGAAAAAATCCGCGGTATGCTTGCAGAAATGGGGTATGGCTTTACCGATACCCCTAACTGTGCGGATATTGTCATCTACAATACCTGTGCGGTTCGTGAAAATGCGGAAGACCGGGTGTTTGGAAGCATTGGGCAGCTCAAACACCAAAAAGAGGCGCGTCCGGCCATGGTAATTGGCGTCTGCGGCTGTATGGTGGAACAGCAGCATATTTCGGATAAAATTAAGAAAAGCTATCCTTATGTGGATTTGGTGTTTGGCACCCATGCGCTTCACCGTTTCCCGGAACTTTTGTACCGTGAATTTACAACGCATAAACGGGTATTTGACGCGGAACAGGAAGACGGCTCCATTGTAGAAGGGCTTCCGGTCAGCCGGGAAGATTCCATCAAGGCTTATGTGCCGGTCATGTACGGTTGCAACAATTTCTGTTCTTACTGTATTGTACCCTATGTACGCGGCAGGGAGCGTTCGCGCAAGCCGGAGGATGTCCTAAAAGAGGTGCGCGCTCTGGTTTCGGACGGCTATAAAGAAATCATGCTGCTGGGGCAGAATGTCAATTCCTACGGTAAGGATTTTGACACACCGGTGTCGTTTGCTGCATTGCTCCGGATGGTCAATGATATTGAAGGGGATTTCCGTATCCGTTTTATGACCTCGCATCCCAAGGATGCGACGCACGAGCTGATTGACGCCATCGCCGACTGCGACAAAGTCTGCAAACATCTGCACCTGCCGGTGCAGTGTGGCTCTGACCGCGTTCTGAAGCTTATGAACCGCCACTATACCAAAGCGGATTACCTTGCGTTAATTGAATATGCAAAACAGCGGATTCCAGGTCTTGCGCTGTCCAGCGACATTATTGTCGGTTTTCCCGGCGAAACCTATGAGGATTTCAAACAAACGCTGGATTTGGTCAAACAGGTGGATTACCATCTGCTTTATACCTTCATTTATTCGCGCCGCGTTGGCACCAAAGCCGCGGAGATGGAGGATCCCATCCCGGCGGCTGAGAAATCCAAGTGGTTTCAGGAACTCTTGGAGGTTCAGCGGGAATGCAGTGTTGGACACAACCAAAGCTATGTTGGGCAGACCTTACGGGTTTTGGTGGATTCGGTTGGAAAATATGGGGACGGGTATGTCTCCGGCCGGACGGAGCACAATGTAATTGTAGATTTTAAGGGGGACAGGGAACTCATTGGCTCCTTTGTGCTCGTTAAAATAACTGGGGCACTCAATTGGGCCTTGGTAGGAGAAATCAGTCAATAACAGGAGGGTATTATGGATTTAATCAAACAGGCACGTGAAATGGGAAAACTGATTCAGGCTTCTGAGGAGTATAAACGCCTCGATGCAGCCAAAAAGGCAAACGATGCAGACAGCGAGCTGCAGGACACGATTGGAAAGTTCAACCTCAAACGTATGGAGCTCAACAATCAGCTTGCCAAAGACGAAAAGGATGAAGACAAGCTCGGCGCACTCAACAATGAGCTTCGGGATCTGTATCAGAAAGTCATGACCAACCCGAACATGGCGGCATACGAAGAAGCGAAAAACGCGGTAGATATGCTCATGAATCAGATCAATGCAATTCTTGTCATGTCGGTCAACGGCGAAGATCCGGAAACCTGTGACCCTGCACCAAGCTGCACCGGCAGTTGTTCAACCTGCGGCGGATGTCACTAAACAGTTTCTTATTTGACACAATTTTTTAACGGCGGTGAAGAAGTTGGCAAATCTCTCTCCTATGATGCAGCAATATCTTGCAATCAAAGAACAGCACAAAGACCAGATTTTATTTTTTCGTCTGGGCGATTTCTATGAAATGTTTTTTGAGGACGCGAAGCTCGCGTCACGGGAACTGGAACTGACCCTTACCGGCCGTGACTGCGGTTTGGAGGAACGCGCGCCTATGTGCGGCGTTCCTTACCACAGCTGTGAAATTTACATTAAGCGTTTAATTGACAAAGGCTATAAAGTTGCCATCTGTGAGCAGATGGAGAATCCGGCTGAAGCAAAAGGAATTGTCAAACGGGACATTGTTCGCATTGTAACACCGGGTACGGTAACCGACAATAATATGCTGGACGAAGCGCGAAACAATTATATCGCCAGCATTTACATAAACAAAAAGGCTTATGCGGTTTCCTTTGCGGATGTTTCCACCGGGGAAGTCCATGTGACCTTTCAGACCGAACGCGATGCGGAACAGGCTGTGATCAACGAGCTTTCCCGGTATATGCCGGCAGAAATTCTCATGAATGACGCCTGCCTTTCGCTGAAACAGTTGACCGCTTTTATCAAAGAGCGGCTCGGCTGTGTAGTTGATATCGACGACGCGGAGGAGTGTAAGCTCCCCTTTGCCGAGAGCGTGCTCAAGACTCATTTTGTTGAAACTCCGGAACTTCTTAAAGAGGTAGAACCCTCTGAAGAGGCCGTAATTTCACTTGGCGTTCTCATTCAATATGTCAATACGACCCAAAAACAGGGAAGTAAGCGGTTGATGAACCTGCGGGTTTACCACAATGAGCAGTATATGATGCTCGACCTGAACGCCCGCCGCAATCTGGAACTCACTGAAACCATGCGCACCAAAGAGAAAAAAGGTTCCCTGCTTTGGGTTTTGGATAAAACCCGTACTTCTATGGGGAAGCGCCAGCTCCGCAAAGTGTTGGAGCAGCCGCTTTTAAACATTGCACAGATTACCAGACGCCACTCTGCGGTACAGGAGCTTTACGGCAACGCTATCCTGCGTTCCCGTTTGATGGAACTTTTAAACGATGTTTATGACCTGGAACGGCTGATGACCCGCGTTATCTTCCGTTCGGCCGGCCCGCGCGATTTAAAGGCGCTTAGTTTTTCAGCGGCGCGCTTGCCGGAAATTAAGGAATATCTCTCTGGTTGTACCTCGGCGCTTTTAAAAGAGCTCAATGAGGATATTGACACGATGCAGGATATCCGCAATGTGGTTGACAAGGCTATAAAAGACCAGCCGCCGGTGAACTTGAAGGAGGGCGGCGTCATTAACGACGGTTTTAACCAGGAGCTGGATGAACTGCGCGGCCTTTACACCAACGCCAAAACCTTTATTGCGGCAATTGAAGAACGCGAAAAAGAAAAAACCGGCATTAAAAATCTAAAAATTGGCTATAACCGGGTTTTTGGTTACTACATAGAGGTGACAAAGTCCTACTTGGAATTGGTGCCGGAGACCTATATCCGCAAGCAGACCCTTGCGAACTGTGAGCGTTATATCACCCAGGAGCTTAAGGATTTGGAGTCGAAGGTGCTCCATGCAAGTGAGCGGATGATTGTTCTTGAACAGGGGATATTTGACGAACTCTGTATTTATGTCGCAAAGAAACTCACTGCCGTACAGGCGACGGCGTCTGCCCTTGCCATGCTGGACGTCCTTTGCTCCTTTGCTGAGGTTTCCTTTGAAAACCAGTATGTCTGCCCACAGTTTACAACAGAGGATAAAATTGAAATTAAGGACGGACGCCATCCAGTTGTGGAAAGACTCTCCGGCGGGATGTTTGTCCCAAACGATGCATATTTTGATGCGTCGGGCAACCGGGTGCTTATTATCACCGGGCCGAATATGGCAGGTAAATCCACCTATATGCGTCAAAACGCATTGATTTTGCTGATGGCGCAGATCGGCTGCTTTGTTCCGGCACGCTCCGCAACCTTAACAGTGGTGGATAAAATCTTTACTCGCGTTGGCGCTTCGGACGATTTGGCCTCCGGGCAGTCCACCTTCATGGTGGAAATGAGCGAGGTCTCTGACATTCTGCACAATGCAACGTCACGGAGTTTTATTATCTTGGATGAAATTGGCCGCGGAACCTCCACCTTTGACGGTATGAGTATTGCCCGCGCCGTTATTGAATACATCATCAACACACGGGGCTTAAAAACCAAGACGATGTTTGCCACTCACTATCATGAGCTTACGGCGCTCGAGCAGCTCTATCCCTGTGTGAAGAATTACAACATCGCAGTCAAAAAACGCGGTGATGACATTACCTTCCTGCGAAAGATTATCCCCGGCGGCGCGGATGACAGCTACGGCATTGAGGTGGCAAAGCTCGCCGGTGTGCCCAAGGGAGTTATCAACCGGGCCAAAGAGGTTTTGCAGGAGCTTGAAGAAGGAGCGGGCACTCCGGCAGCAGTTACACAGAAAGTGCCGTCCGATATTCCAGCTCAAATTTCCTTTGGTCCTTCCAACCAGTCTAAGGTAGTGGAAAAAATAAAGAGTATCAACCTGGATACCCTGACCCCCATAGAGGCCTTAAACAGCCTGTTTGAACTGAAAAAACTGCTCGATTAACGGAGGTGGAGCCTTGCCTAAGATCAACGTCCTATCCAAAGAAGTATCTGAACAGATCGCCGCAGGCGAGGTAATTGACCGCCCCGCTTCGGTTGTAAAAGAATTGGTGGAAAATTCCATTGACGCTGGGGCAACCGCGGTTACCGTAGAAGTTAAAAATGGTGGTATTGAGTATATTCGTATTACCGACAACGGCTGTGGAATTGCACCGGAAGATGTTCCAACTGCATTTTTGCGTCATGCGACCAGCAAGGTGCGGGATGAAGGAGATCTTTTGCATATTGGAACACTTGGTTTCCGCGGTGAGGCGCTTGCGTCTGTTTGTGCGGTTACCCGTGTGGAAATGCTTACGAAAATGCCGGATTGCGCTTTGGGAACTCACATTAAGCTGGAAGGCGGCGAACAAGTTGCACTTGAAGAAGCCGGTTGCCCGGACGGTACGACCATTATCATCCGCGATCTGTTTTATAATGTTCCGGCTCGGTTAAAGTTTTTGAAAAAGGCTACTTCGGAAGCCAATATGGTGGCGAATATCATCAACCGGATTGCGTTGTCCAATCCTGCGGTTTCCATTACGTTTATCAAAGATAATCAAAGGATCCTGCAAACACCGGGAGACGGCAGGCTGTATTCTGCCATTTATGCGGTTTACGGGCAGAAATTTGCCGCTACTCTGATGCCGGTGCAGTACCAGTTTGGCGATATTTCCGCTGAAGGGTTCATCAGCATCCCAATGAGCGCCCGTCCCAACCGTTCTATGCAGCACTTTTTTGTCAATGGGCGCTACATCACATCGCGAACTTGTTCGATTGCGCTGGATGAAGGGTACCGGCATTCTATCATGACCGGTAAATTTCCGGCCTGTGTATTGAACATTAAGGTCCCTTATGAGTTTGTGGATGTCAATGTTCATCCAACAAAAACCGAGGTCCGGTTTGCAAATGAAAAAAGTGTGTTTGACTGTTTGTATTTTGCGGTCAAGAGCTCCATTAGTCAAAACGATGTTGTGAAACAAAAGGAACCGCCAATTCTTTCGCCCTCGATGCGTCAATCTGTTTTTACGCCAGATACAGGCGATCAGCAGGCGTTTTCCAAAACTTCTGCAGCATTGGAACCAACACAGTGGGAAACCTCCTCGCTGGAGCAGGCAGTTTCCGTGCCGCAGGAAACACCGGTTCGGTATGGTGAAAGGAATCTCTCTTCGGAACGCCGGATTGCTGAACCCTCGGTCCGCTATCAGGCGCAGAGGGAAGAGCAGGGTGTTTTGGAGGCCCCAGAGGATACGTTTCATTTTTTGAAGCCGGAAATGTTCCAGCCATCGTCTTCTGTTCCGGTCTCGTCTGAACCGGCGCAGCAAGCAGAAATACAGGAAGCAGCTCAGCCGGAAGTTTCGGAGTATCCGCCTATTCGCTTGATTGGCGAAGTTTTCAGAACCTATATACTCGCTGAGGTGAGCGATTCCTTGATTTTGGTGGACAAGCACGCGGCACACGAGCGAATTTTATATGAAAAGCTACGTTCAGAACGCAAACCTTTGGACCATCAGGTCTTGCTTTCACCTTTTACTGCAACACTCTCTGCCGAAGAATGTGACGCAGTGCTTTCAAACCTGGATGTTGTCGATCAACTTGGCTTTTTGGTCGAGGATTTTGGCAATTCCATGCTTCTTGTCCGGGAAATTCCTGCTTTGCTTGATCAGCATGACGCTTCTCAGCTTCTTGCGGAAATTGCCATCAATCTAAGGAATCATAAGCATGATCCCATACCGCAAATTCTGGATGATTTATTTCATTCCGTCGCCTGTAAGGCTGCGGTTAAAGCACACGATAAAAACGAACCGCTGGAGCTGCAAACGCTTTTGGAACGGGTGTATTATGACGACGCCATTCGGTACTGCCCGCATGGCCGCCCGGTCATCCAGGTTTGGACAAAAGCGAAAATCAATAAATTATTTGGCAGGTAACTCATGAAACGAATACCACTTGCAGTCATTGTTGGGCCGACTGGCAGCGGCAAAACCGCCCTTTCCGTTGAGCTTGCCAAACGGCTGAACGCCGAGATTGTGTCGGCGGATTCTATGCAGGTTTACCGGCAAATGCGCATTGCAACTGCTAAGCCCACCCCTGAGGAAATTGCCGGCGTTCCGCATCATCTGTTGGATTTTTTGGATTGTTCAGTTCCTTACAATGTCGCGGAGTATGTGCAGCAGGCCTCTGCTATTATTCAGGAGATTTCCGGGCGCGGTGCTCTTCCAATGCTGGTTGGCGGAACAGGCCTGTATGTTTCAAGCCTTGTAAACAACATTTCATTTCAGGAAATTGAATCCAATCCTGAATTGCGGCTGAGGCTGTTGGAGCGTTTAAAAACCGAAGGGGGAGAAGCGCTTTTGCGGGAGCTTGCTGTCTTTGATCCGCAATCGGCTGCGGCGCTTCATCCCAACAATGGCAATCGCATTGTCCGCGCCATTGAGGTGTACCGCCTTACCGGCATACCAATGAGCGAACACCAACGCCGAAGCCGGGAAAAGCCATCCCCTTATCATCTTTGTATGATTGGCTTATCGGCGAAAAATCGACAGGTTCTTTATGATAGAATCAATACCAGGGTCGACTCCATGATGGAACAAGGTCTTTTGGAAGAAGCGCGCCGAGTATTGGCGCTTCCTAATAAGGCGACGGCATATCAGGCAATCGGCTACAAAGAACTGGAAAGTTACTTTAATAGGACATGCAGTTTGGAGGAGGCGGTCGCGCGTATTAAACAGGAAACGCGGCATTACGCCAAGCGGCAGCTTACCTGGTTCCGGCGGGATGAACGTATCCACTGGCTGTATTTTGACGAACTTGAACCAGCACAACTGAAAGAAGCGGCGTTTAACCTTATTTGCCGCGAGTTTCAACTTGATAAGAAAGGTGAATCGTTATGAACAACATTAATTTGCAGGACGTGTTTCTCAACGCCGCCCGTAAAGATCGCAAACCGGTCACCATTTATCTGACCAATGGGTTCCAGTTTCGGGGAGTGGTGAAAGGGTTTGACAATTACACCATTGTGCTGGACAGCGACGGCAAGCAGAGCCTTGTTTATAAACATGCCGTGTCAACCATCATTCCCACCAAGAGCATCCAAATCTTTGACGCCAACAACAGCTTAAAAGAGGAATAACAATGGCAAAACTACCAAAAATCCTGTTGGGTGTTTTGGCGGTCCTGTTGGTCGCAGTTATTGGAATACAGCTTTACATTGCATTTAGTAATCCCTACGTTGTCCAGACCGCTTATAAAAGTGAAATCAACAACTCGTTTTCTGCCAAAGGCATTATTTGCCGGGATGAAACACTGTTGACCGATCCAGTTTCCGGTGCGGTCAGTTACGAAATTCGCAATGGGGACAAGGTTGCAAAAAATTCCGTTATTGCAAAGATGTATCCCAGCGAACAGGATATCGCCAATATGGCAGAGGCGGCGCGGTTGGAAGAAGAACTCCAAACGGTAAAAGAGTCCCAGTCTGCCGGGGCAACTGCGGGAACGCAGGCAAGTTCTTTAAACCGGCAAATCAGTTCGGTGAACGATGAATATATTGGAGCTTTGCTCAGCCATGACATCAGTTCGCTTTACAGCATGAAAAACAGCTTTCTCAGTTCCTACAACCGCAGTCAGATTTTGTTTTCCGATGTTACGGATTTTAATGTGCGTATCACAGCGCTTCAGGAGCGAATCAATGCTTTAAAGGCACAAAGCGGCAGTTCGGTATCTCAAATTGTCGCCCCGGTTTCCGGCTATTATGTCAACGAAATGGATGGCTATGAGTCACAAGTGAACCTTGAGAATGCATCACAGCTTACCGCCGAGCAGATTGAAGCCTTCTTTACATCGGAAAAACCGGTTGTGGATGAAAATGCAGCCGGGAAAATCATTACCAATGTACAGTGGCGCTACGTTGCTGTCATGGACGGTGCAGATGCTGCACAGCTTAAAAAGGGAAGTAAGTATGGCTTGCAGTTCAACTCGTCCGGCGACGAGACGGTAAACGCCACAGTGGTTTCAAACGATTATGAAGCCTCCAAAGAAAAAGCGGTCGTTATTTTTGAATCCGACCGCATTACCGAAAATCTTGTCAAGCTCCGGCTGGAAGAAGCAGAGGTCGTATTAAATACCTATACAGGCATTGTCATTCCAAAATCTGCGCTTCACATTGTAGAGGGTGAACGAGGGGTCTATATTAAATACGGGCAGATTATGCAGTTCAAATTGGTGGATATTCTCTATGAGACGGAGGATTATTTTGTCAGCGCCGTTAAGGAGACCGAGGAGGATCTGAAAAAATATGTCCGTGTTTACGATGATATCATCGTGAAAGGTTCTGATTTTTATGATGGAAAAAAAGTCACCTGACGTTGTACGTGAAAATCTGAAACGAATTCGTGCAAATATTGAAGAGGCATGCGTGCGCTCCGCTCGTGATCCGGCTGATGTTACCTTAATGGCGGTGACTAAGACGGTTGATCCGGAACTGGTCAATATCGCCATAGACAGCGGAATCACGTTGCTGGGTGAAAATCGTGCACAGGAACTTTTATCCAAATATGAAACTTATAAGCTTGGTCGGGAGAACATTCATTTTATTGGTCATCTGCAAACCAATAAGGTGCGGCAGGTTGTGGACAAGGTCAGTATGATAGAGTCGGTGGATTCTTTAAAACTCGCTGCTGAAATTGACCGTTGTGCCGCACAGCAGGGCAAAATTATGGATATTCTTGTAGAGGTAAACATTGCGCAGGAACTGTCTAAAAATGGGGTTTTGCCGCAGCAGCTGGACGCATTGTTTGAAGGGTTAAAATCCTATTCCAATATCCGAACGCGGGGCATTATGGTCATTCCTCCGGTTGGAGAAGGGCCTAAATATTTTGAAGCTGCCCGGAACTTGCTTATTGACATAAAGGGCAAAAAGTTAGATAATAGAAATGTGAATATTTTGTCGATGGGAATGTCCTACGACTACGTTGAAGCGGTCAGTTATGGCAGCAATATCGTGCGGATAGGGCGTGGCCTTTTTGGCGAAAGGAACTGAAAACACAGGGAGGAAACGCAATGAGTCTTATAGATAAATTTAAACGCCTGTTTATTGTCGAGGATGATGATTACGAAAAGGAGGAAATGGAGCAGGAGGAGTTTATCAGCAAAGATTACTCCCGTTCTTCTGAGGCGTTTGATTATAATTCCAGTGAGGATAGGCACGGCAATGTCAAAGCGGGTCCTTCCGGTAAAAGTAATCGCGTTGTCAACATCCATGCAACCACGCAGCTTCAGGTTGTTTTGGTCAAACCGGAACATTTTGAGGATGCAAGCTCGGTTGCCGATCACCTCAATGAAAAACGCACCGTTGTTTTGAATCTTGAGTCCACCAATAAAGACACCGCCCGCCGTCTGGTTGACTTTTTGAGCGGCGTTGCCTATGCCAATAATGGGCAGATTAAGCGTGTTGCCAACAGTACCTTTATTATCACGCCTTATAACGTAGATATTATGGGTGATCTTTTGGGAGAGCTTGAAAGCAACGGCCTTTATTTCTAAGCAATGTTATCCAGAGAAGATGAATTATTTGCCGCCAGGATTTCTGATTTAGCCGTGCAGGCAGAACGCAGAATGTCGCCTCGCTTTACCATGTTTTTGGATGAACGGCAGGCACATCTTGCTGAGCAGGAGTTAAACCGGCTTCATTGCGGCAATCGAATGTTTTTTGGCGGTTACGAGGGCGCTGTTCGCAGGATGCTGGGCATCTTTCCGGATTATATGGTTCCTGAACCGTCGCTGTATCCCATTGTGGGATTGAAGCTTGAATACCGCAGGAGTGAAACGCTTTCGCATCGCGATTTTCTCGGCTCTTTTATGGCGTTGGGCGTAAAACGCGAAGTTGTTGGCGACATTCTTGTGGGAAATGGTCAAACTGTTGTTTGTCTGTACGAAAAACAGTTTGACTATTTTACTGATAATATTAAAAAAATAGGCCGTGTTGGTGTGACTTTAACTCCGTGTACACTTGACGGCATTACCTTTGAACCGAAGTTTAAGGAATTGACTGGGACGGTAGCATCTCTCCGTTTGGATGCGGTTCTCGCGGAAGCAACCGGTCTGAGCAGAGAAAAGGCTTCTGTTCTCATTCGCAGTGGTCTTGTCAGCTGCAATTATGAAGTTGTGCAGTCCGGCAGCCGATCGCTCCAGCCGGGTGATGTCTTTTCAGCAAAAGGTTACGGTAAGTTCCTGCTTTCAGGGGAAATTCGTCCGACCAAAAAGGGAAGACTGTTTATTACCATTCAAAAATATGTATAAGGGGTACGTTCCAAGTGAATGCAAAAGAAATTTCTGCAAAGCGTTTTGATAAATCCGCATTTGGGTATAAGGCCGATGAAGTGGATTCTTTCTTAAACGAAATTGCGGCCGAAGTAAACGAACTCACGTCCCAGAATACCGAACTCCAGAAAAAACTGGAGATTCTTGCAACAAAGCTGGAGGAATACCGCCAGGATGAAAATAGCATGAAAGAAGCATTGCTGGGTGCACAGAAGCTTGGAAATACCATTGTCCGCGAAGCAAAGGAAAAAGCGGAAGCAATTATTGCAGAAGCTCAGCTGAAGAGCGATGATTTGCTGCGGGAGGCAACCGAAAGCTCCCAGAAACAGCTTACTTTGATGAAAAAAGACATCGAAAAAGAACAGCATACATTGTTGTTGACTCAGCGTGAGGTCTCCAATTTCAAATCGAAGTTGCTGGCACTTTATAAATCCCATTTGGATACCATTACTTCCATTCCGGAGATTAAGGAAAAGGATTCCGAGGCCGTTGAGAGTATTTCTTCGAAACTGGTAGAGAGTTCGGCTCCTGCCCCGGCAGAGGCCCCGAAAACCGAGAGTGCGGCGCCGGATCCCCAAGCAGATTCGTCGGAAAATGGTGAAAAAACAGTAAATGAAAATAAATCGGGTGAGCCTGTGACGAATACGCCGCCGCTTTTTGGCGGAAGGTATCCCGGCTCGCGCGATGAAGCCAAAACAGGAGAATCCCGGTTTGGAGAACTCCGTTTTGGACGCAATACCCCCAAAAAGTAAGTAAGAGCAACAAGGAGAGAAGATTACATGTCTCAGGATTATAACGCGACCCTTAACCTGACCAAAACGGATTTTCCAATGCGTGCAAATCTGCCGCAGCGGGAACCGGCTATGCTTCAGGAGTTTGAACAGCGCGGGCTTTACAAAAAGCTGATGAAAAAAAACGCGGGCAAACCGAATTACACCCTGCATGATGGACCGCCGTACGCAAACGGAAATATCCATATGGGGACCGCGCTCAATAAGGTTTTGAAAGATATCATCATCCGTCACAAGAATATGTCGGGTTTTATTGCGCCGTATATTCCCGGATGGGATACCCACGGTCTGCCGATCGAACTCAAAGCTCTCAAAAAGGACGGCGTAAATCCTGCGACAATTTCCCCGGTTGAGTTGCGTAAGCTCTGCCGCGAGTTTGCAGAGTCTTTTATTGATACTATGTCCGACCAGTTCAAACGGCTGGGCGTGATTGGCGATTTTGAAAATCCATATAAAACCCTGCGTCCTTCCTTTGAGGCCAAACAGATTGAAGTATTTGGCGAAATGGCCAAAAAGGGTTATATCTATAAGGGGCTGAAGCCGGTTTATTGGTGCACCGAATGTGGGACTGCATTGGCGGAAGCCGAAATTGAGTATGAGGATGATCCCTGCTATTCCATTTATGTTAAATTCAATGTAACCGATGATAAAGGCGTTTTTTCCAAGATGGGAATTGATCCAAAAGATGTTTATTTTGTCATCTGGACTACCACAACTTGGACGCTGCCGGGCAATGTTGCCATCTGTCTGGGACCGAATTACGAGTATACGCTTGTAAAAACAGGCGGGCAGTATTTGGTTATGGCCAAAGATTTGGTTGACGCCACCATGAAAGATGCCAAAATCACCGATTATGAAACGGTTGGCAGTTTTCTTGGCAGTGAATTGGAATACATCAAAACCGCACATCCATTCCTTGACCGTGAGCCACTTGTTATTGTGGGCGATCATGTTACTTTGGAAAGCGGCACCGGCTGCGTCCATACTGCTCCGGGCCACGGTGTTGAGGACTTTGAAGTTTGTCAGAATTACAAAGAACTGCCGGTCATCGTTCCGGTTGACTCGGAAGGTAAACTGACCGAACTCGCTGGCGAATTTGCCGGCCTTTCTACTGACGACGCCAATAAAGCCATTGCCAAAAAGCTGGATGAGACAGGCCATTTGTTTGCACTTGTCAAAATTGTCCACCAGTATCCGCATTGCTGGCGCTGCAAAAAGCCAATTCTGTTCCGTGCAACGGAACAGTGGTTCTGTTCGGTCGACGACTTTAAAGACGATGCTGTCAAAGCGATTGAGACGGTTAACTGGATTCCGGAATGGGGTGAAGAGCGCATCAAAGGGATGGTGCGTGATCGCAGCGACTGGTGTATTTCCCGCCAGCGTACCTGGGGTGTACCGATTCCGATCCTCTACTGCAAGGACTGCGGTAAGCCGATTGTCAACGACCAAACCATTAAAGCAATTTCGGATTTATTCCGTGCAGAAGGCTCTGACGCTTGGTATATCAAAGAGCCGTCCGAATTCCTTCCTGCAGGGGTCGTCTGTGAATGTGGTTGCCATGAATTTACCAAAGAAACCGATATTATGGATGTCTGGTTTGATAGTGGTGTTTCCCATGCGGCGGTTATCGACGAGCGTGAGGAACTCCATTTCCCGGCTGACTTGTATCTGGAAGGCGCGGATCAGTATCGTGGATGGTTCCAATCCTCTTTGCTGACCAGTGTTGCTTATAAAGGGGTAGCACCCTATAAAAATGTCTGCACCCACGGATGGGTTGTCGATGGTGAAGGTAAAAAAATGTCCAAATCGCTCGGCAACGGTGTAGAGCCTGCAGAGATTGTCAAGCAGTATGGCGCGGATATTCTTCGTCTCTGGGTTGCTTCTTCTGACTATCATGCGGATATCCGTATTTCTCCGGACATTATGAAACAGCTTTCGGAAGGTTACCGCAAAGTCCGCAACACTGCGCGGTATATCCTGAGTAACCTTGCAGATTTCGACCCGGAAAAGGACCTTGTCCCAGTTGAAAAGCTGATGGAGCTTGACCTGTGGGCAGTTCATGCACTGAATGAGCTCATTCAAAAGGTAGATGCCGGATATAACAGTTTTGATTTCCATGTTGTCTATCATGCAATTCACAATTTCTGTGTTGTTGACATGTCAAATTTCTACCTTGATATCATCAAGGATCGGCTATACTGTGAAGGGGCGGACAGCTTTGAGCGTCGCAGTGCACAGTCGGCAATTTATATGATTCTGAATGCATTGACCCGGTTGGTTGCGCCGATTCTTGCTTTCACCTCAGAGGAAATCTGGGCAGCGATGCCGCATCTTGCTGCGGATGATGCGGAGTCGGTCCTCTTTAATGAGATGCCGAAGCCGGTTGCACTGCATACAGATGAGTCTTTTGTTGCAAAATGGGATCGCATCCATCAGGTCCGCGATGAAGTCAACAAAGCCCTGGAACTGAAGCGCAATGAAAAGTTGATTGGCAAATCGCTGGAGGCGAAAGTGCTCCTGTTCTGCGATGGCGAACTTTTAGACTTCTTAAAGGGCGTTGAAAAAGAACTGGCAGCTGCCTTTATTGTTTCCCAGGTCAAGCTGGAACAGGGAAAAGGCGAGTTTGCAACCGAGCTGGATGGTCTTACCATTACGGTGGAAAAGGCGGACGGCGAAAAATGTGAGCGTTGCTGGGCGTATAGTACAACGGTAGGAGAGTGTGAAAAACACCCAACCTTGTGCTCACGCTGCGCGGCGGTTGTAGAAGCACAATAAACCGTTTGAGAAGAGGGATTACCATTTCTTACATTGCTTTGGCAGTGGCTGCACTGTTGGTGGGCATTGACCAAATTATAAAGGTGATTGTTCAGTCCAATTTGGCATTAAATGATACCGTGCCGTTTATCCCCGGAATTATCAGCTTCACCTATGTGGAAAATACCGGCGCTGCTTTCAATTCGTTTGATGGCCAGCGCTGGTTCCTGATAGGCTTAACGGGGATTGTCATACTGGCATTAATTTATCTGCTCGCTTTCAAAAAAATCAAAAATACGGTTATTATCTGGCATGCTGCGGTCATCCTTGCAGGTGGACTCGGTAATTTGATTGATCGTATTTTTCGCGGAAGTGTAATTGACTATATTGAATTTAAATTTGTCAATTTTGCTATTTTTAATTTTGCAGACTGCATGGTTGTCTTAGGCGTTATCAGCTTGTTGGTTTATATTCTGTTTTTCGATAAATCCGATTCGCTGCATATTAAGTATGGGAAAAAAAGCGATGCCGGAGAGGAATAAGTATGTTTTTACCGTAGAAGACCAGCAGTCCGGCCTGCGGATTGATAAATATCTGCAGGAATGTCTGGAGGATTTTTCACGTTCTGCCATACAGCGCTTGATTGAAGATGAGGCAGTATTCGTCAATGGAAATACGATTTCTAAAAACTATAAGCTGTCACGAAAAGATGAAATAATATTGGTTGTACCAGAACCACAGGAATTAGAGATTGCGCCGGAGAATATTCCGTTGGATGTCGTCTATGAAGACAGCGATTTACTTGTTGTGAACAAGCCCAAAGGGATGGTGGTGCATCCCGCACCTGGTAATTCGTCTGGAACCTTGGTGAATGCACTGCTGTATCATTGTAAGGGCAGTTTATCGGGCATTAACGGCGTTGTTCGCCCGGGAATTGTTCATCGAATCGATAAAGATACCAGCGGCCTTTTAATGGTCGCAAAAAACGATAAAGCACATCTCAGCCTTGCAGAACAGATTAAGGAACACTCATTTGATCGCGTTTATGAAACGGTAGTCTACGGCAATGTAAAGGATGCTGCCGGAACCATTAACGCACCGATTGGCAGGCATCCAGTTGACCGTAAGCGTATGGCAGTTACAGACTCTCATTCTAGGAAAGCTGTTACTCACTATGAGGTGTTGGAGCGTCTGAAGGGTTTTACCCATTTGAAGGTGACGCTTGAAACCGGTCGTACCCATCAAATTCGGGTACATATGGCCGCGATTGGCCATCCGGTTGCCGGTGATCCGGTTTATGGGCCCAAAAGGGTTATTGCGGAGTTGCATGGGCAATGTTTGCATGCAAAGCTCATTGGCTTTACACATCCATCAACCGGTGAACGGTTGATATTTGACAGCGAACTTCCGGACTATTTTGTCCGGTTTCTCAATAAAATTCGATAGTGGAGGATTACATGCAGCACTCAGTGGATGATAGGATGATTGTCGCTGATATGGATGGCACAATGTTGACAACGGACAAGCAGATTTCCAAGGAAAATCTTGAGGCGATTGCACGTTTCCGGCAAAACGGCGGGCGTTTCACCGTTGCAACAGGGCGTTCCATTCCTTCGTTGGAGCATTATGTCCCTCTTCTTCATTTGGATATGCCGGTAATTCTTTATAATGGCGGTACCATTTACGATTTTAACCGCCGTGAAATTCTTTGGCATTCGCTGTTACAAGAGAAAACCCGTAATTATGTACGAGATGTTTATGAGCGTTTCCCCGATATTGGGATTGAAATTTTGTTGGGCAACCAGATTTATGTGGCACGCAAAAATGAAATTGTCCACCAGCATCTGGACACTGAGCATCTGGAACATATTATGACAACAGTTGACGATGCTCCTAAAGGATGGTTTAAGGTCTTGTTTGCCTTGGAACCTTCTCAAATGGACGAGTTTGAAGCCTATATGCTTTCCCAGAACTATGACGATGTTTGTTTTGTTCGTTCTTTTACCCATTATTTTGAAATGCTGCCGATCGGCTGTACCAAAGGCGGTGCGCTCTACCGTCTTTCTGAGTTAACCGGTGTGCCGGTGGATAAAATTGTGGCGATTGGCGATTATTACAACGACTTGGAAATGGTTCAAAATGCGGGGCTCGGCGTCACGGTTGCGAATGCGCCGGACGAGTTAAAGCAGGCGGCTGATTTGGTTGTCTGTGACAACGATCGTCATGCCATTGCAAATTTAGTTGATATTTTATTGAAATCAGGTCAATTTTAGGGCTTTGCCCGGTTGAAATATATCCTTTGGTGATGCAAAACTATTTATTGGAGGTTTTATTATGGATTTGGCGACAAAAAACGAGCTGATGAAAACTGCTTGTAAAGTAAGAATGGGTGTCATTGAAGCAGTGTTCAACGCAAAATCGGGTCATCCGGGCGGTTCGCTCTCGATTGCCGATTTGCTCACCTATCTTTATTTTAAAGAGATGAAGGTAGACCCCAAAAATCCGAAGTGGGAAGACAGGGACCGTCTGGTTCTTTCCAAAGGTCACACCGCTCCGGGCCTCTATTCCGTGCTGGCACAGAAAGGTTATTTCCCGGAAGATGAACTCAAGGGCCTCCGTCAGGTTGGCCGGCTGCTTCAGGGCCATCCGGATATGAAAACCATTCCGGGCGTTGATATGAGCAGCGGTTCTCTTGGACAGGGGATCTCGGTAGCATGCGGTATGGCGCTTTCCGCTAAAATTTCGGACGAGTCTTACCGTGTCTTCACTATCCTTGGCGACGGTGAAATTCAGGAGGGACAGGTCTGGGAAGCTGCAATGTTCGCAGGGTTTCGTAAACTGGATAATCTGATTGCGGTGGTTGATAACAACGGCTTACAGATCGACGGTAAAATTGATGAGGTTAACTCTCCGTACCCGATTGATGAGAAATTCAAAGCGTTCAACTGGCATGTCATCAATCTTGATGATGCGCATGATTTTGATAAGATTGAGGCCGCTTTTGAAGAGGCGAAATCGGTTAAAGGGAAACCGGTTGTCATTATTCAGAAGAGTGTGAAAGGCAAGGGCGTTTCCTTTATGGAGAACAATGCGGCTTGGCATGGTTCTGCCCCGAACGCTGAGCAGTATGAACAGGCAATGTCTGAGCTGAAAGCTGCTTACGCTGCGCTGTAATTCATTTGTATTGATCCGATTTTTATTATATATTGGAGGGTTCTTTCATGAGTGAAGTAATGAAAAAAGCGACCAGACAGAGCTATGGCGAAGCGCTTGCAGAGCTGGCCGATAAATACGAAAACCTTGTTGTTCTGGACGCCGACCTTGCCAGAGCGACCCAGACGCAGGTCTTCTGGAAAAAATGCCCGGAGCGTTTCTTTGACTGCGGTATTGCAGAAGCAAATATGATGGGTGTTGCAGCTGGTATGGCTGCAACCGGTAAAATTCCGTTTGCAAGCACCTTTGCAATGTTTGCTGCTGGACGCGCTTTTGAAATTGTACGCAATTCCATTGGTTATCCGCATCTCAATGTTAAAATTGGCGCTACCCATGCTGGTATTTCGGTAGGTGAAGACGGCGCTACCCATCAGTGCAATGAGGATATCGCGCTGATGCGCACCATTCCGGGTATGACCATTATCAACCCTGCGGATGATACCGAAGCAAAAGCTGCCGTTGCTGCTGCTTGTGAGATCGACGGCCCGGTTTACCTCCGTTTTGGCCGCCTTGCTACCCCGATTTTCAACGATCCGGCGACCTATAAATTTGAGCTTGGCAAAGGGATTGAACTTAAATCCGGTTCGGATGTTACCATTATTGCCACCGGTCTGATGGTCAATGAGTCGATGGAAGCAGCAAAATCTCTGAAAGAAGAGGGAATTGATGCGCGCGTCATCAACATTCACACTATTAAGCCGATTGATAAGGATATCATCATCAAAGCGGCGAAAGAAACCGGTTTAATCATTACGGCAGAGGAGCACAGTGTTATTGGCGGCCTCGGCTCTGCTGTTGCAGATGTTGTCACCGAGAATTGCCCGATTCCGGTGATTAAAGTCGGTGTAAACGACGAGTTTGGCAAGTCCGGCCCGGCGGTTAAACTGCTTGAGAAATACGGCCTGTGTGCAAGCAACATTGCCGCAACCGTTCAAAAAGCTATGAGCTTAAAAAAATAAGCATTGTAAATAAAAAGCCCGGAGAATCTTCTCCGGGCTTTTTATTTGGTGTATTATTGGATGCATGGTATTCAATAAAAGGTAATATACCGCATTTCCTGGGAAATAATGCTTTGGAGAACCGGAGAAACACTTTGCCGATGGATGTCTATTTTCTTTCCGACCGGAATAAAATGTAGCGTTCACTCTATGTGTGCGTTCGAAAAAACGGTATAGGAGAAATGAAAATGGAGCATCCAATTGATTACCATGAATTTCGAAAAAAGAAAAACGACGAACTTGAGCCGAATCCCGAGAAGCGGGGAGGTATCGGAAATTTATTTCTGGCGCAAATCATTGTCGTTCTGCTCACCGCTATTATATTGCTTTTTATCAATATTGGCAGTCCTGAAGGCCTCCAAGGGCTAAAGGAATTTTTCAAGACACAGGTTCAGGGGGATAAAGGTATTACCCAAACAGTGGCAGATGTCTTTAATGGATTTACCGACTTTTTGACAGCGTCTTCCAGCGACAGCGGTTCGGCCGCCGCAGGAGCTTCTGCATCGAATTCTTTATCAGCTGCCTCGGGGAAATCCTCCAGCGCGGATTCTCAAAATAGTTCTTCTGTTTCAGATCCTTTATCCTCTGGTTCTTCTGAAACATCTTCGGAAAATACCGATTCCTCAATCGCGCTCCCTCCCGGCACTTCCAGCCTTGCAATGGGAATGGGCGGAGAGGAAAATCCATTGCCACTTTTTCGGGAATCAGCTGGTCTGTCTGAGATGGATTTAACCCCTCTGCAAACCGATTTTGTAATTCCTCTGCATGGCTTTATCAGCAGTGGCTATGGTTATCGCAGTCATCCCATTACCGGCTTGCCGGATTTCCATAAGGGAATTGATATCCCGGCAGAAGAGGGGACACCCATTGCAGCATTCCGCGATGGTACGGTCATTCAGGCGCAAGCGTCGGTCAGCTTTGGTAATTTCGTTGCCATCCAACACGATGACAACACTATTACCCGCTATGGACATTGCGGCAGTCTTAATGTTGCGGTGGGTGACCAGGTTAAAGCAGGGGATACCGTAGGCTTTGTCGGTAATACCGGTTATTCAACGGGTAACCATTGCCATTTTGACATTTCGGTAGGTGGTGTGTTTATCGACCCATTGAAGGTCCTTCCGTCGCATGTGGAAACAGGATATGCTGCAGTTTAAGGTATTTGGTATCAAGGTACGGCTCTCGTTTTTGTTTTTTGCGGTAACGACCATCTACCTTATTTTAGACCGAACTGGGTATGGCTATTGCGGTATTCTGGCGGCTGTGACCCATGAACTTGGGCATGTGATCGCCTATTTTCTTGTCGGTGAACGGCCGAAAAGTGTTTCTCTTTCCATTGAAGGGATGCGTATTACGCAATCTGAGCGTTATTTGACGCTTGGTAAGGATCTGTTTGCGCTTTCCGCCGGCTGTATGGTTAATCTTGGCGTCTTCTTTTTGTTGTATTACGGCGTTGGTTCAGATCCGACCTGGACCCAGATTGCATTGGTTCAGCTTTCGATAGGCCTGTTCAATTTAATTCCGGTCGCAGCTTTAGATGGCGGAATGATTTTAAAGCGTATTTTCACTGCCATTTTTAGTCTGAAAGCAGCAACCGTAATCTGCAAAACCATTTCCTGGTGTGTCGTACTTCCAATGTTGGCAATTAGCCTGGTGTTTCTTTTCCGAAGTCGTAATTTTACTCTGCTGGTAACGACCGGATTTCTTATTTTATCACTTGTCCAGGACAATCATATTTAATGCGAAGGTAATACTTGTTCAAAACTCCATTTTTTGGCATGGAGAACAAGAAAACTATTTACTAAAAGGGTAAGAAATGATATGATTAACTTAGTTCATCTGGCTTTGCCGGAATGTTAAATCAGAGGGGATGTTTATCATGGAACATTATTATCAGCCGGAGATCGAGTGCGCCTCGCGTGAACAAATCCGCGCCTGGCAGAGTGAGCGCTTGGTCAAAACGGTAAGACGCGTGTATGACAACGTCAAATACTATCGGGAAAAAATGCAGGAAAAAGGCGTTACACCGGACGATATTAAGTCGGTAGACGATTTACATAAGCTGCCCTTTATTACCAAAGATGACCTGCGGGACGCATATCCCTACGGGCTTCTTGCCTGTCCGCTCAGCGACTGTGTCCGCATTCAGTCCACCAGCGGCACAACCGGAAGAAGAGTTGTTGCGTTCTATACCCAGAATGATATAGACCTTTGGGATGACTGCTGTGCCCGTGCTATTATGGCGGCCGGCGGTACCAAGGACGATGTAGTGCATGTCTGCTATGGTTATGGACTTTTCACCGGCGGTCCGGGACTGAATGGGGGCTCCCATAAGGTCGGCTCGCTGACATTGCCAATGTCCTCCGGCAACACCGACCGGCAGATTCAGTTCATGTGCGATCTTGGTTCTACCATCCTCTGTTGCACACCTTCTTATGCCGCTTATTTAGGTGAGAGCATTACCGAACGCGGCTTGCGCGATAAAATCAAGCTCAAAGCTGGTATTTTTGGCGCTGAAGCCTGGAGCGAAGAAATGCGGCAGGATATTCAGAAAACACTTGGCATCAAAGCGTACGATATTTACGGCTTGACTGAAATTTCTGGCCCTGGCGTATCCTTTGAGTGTAGCGAGCAGAGCGGAATGCATATCAATGAAGACCATTTCATTGCTGAAATTATCGATCCAAACACCGGGGAAGTTCTTCCGGACGGCGAAAAAGGCGAACTGGTGTTCACCAGCATTACCAAGGAGGCGTTTCCGCTGCTGCGTTACCGCACTCGTGACATTTGTGTTCTTTCCCGTGAAAAATGCTCCTGTGGGCGTACCCACGTGAAAATGTCCAAGCCTATGGGTCGCAGCGACGATATGCTGATTGTTAAAGGTGTCAATGTATTCCCGTCTCAGATTGAAACGGTGCTCATCAATAAGGGATATCCGGCAAACTACCAGATTGTAGTCGGCCGTGTCAATAACAGCGATACATTGGACGTTCAGGTTGAAATGACCCCTGAAATGTTCTCCGATTCTATGAGCCAGGTTTCGACAAGAGAAAAGGAATTGGTTGAAGCGTTAAAATCCATGCTTGGCATCTACGCAAACGTCAAGCTGGTTGCACCGAAAACCATTGCGCGCAGTGAAGGAAAGGCTGTCCGTATTGTTGATAACCGTAAATTGTATTAAGAAGGGAAGCGAGTGGCATGACCGTAAAACAAATTTCTGTTTTTCTGGAAAATAAACCGGGCAAATTGTCTGCTTTTACCCATCTCCTGCGTGAAAACGGCATTGATATGCGTGCGCTTTCAATTGCAGAAGAGAAAAATTTTGGTATTTTGAGAGTGATTGTAGACGACGTTTATGAGACCTCTTGTGTGCTTAAAAATGCGGATTATGTCTTTAAAATCACTCCGGTTATTGCGGTAGCCCTTCATGACGTCTCCGGCGGCCTTGCTGAGGTTGCAGATATTCTTGGGGATAATGGCGTCAATATTGAGTATATGTATGCGTTTACCGCGCGAAAAAAGGATACCGCTTACATGGTTTTCCGTGTAGAAGACAATGAAAAGGCGATTGATATTCTTACCAAGCACAATATTACGCCTCTTTGCCAGAGCGATTTGGCAGAATAAGTTTATAGTAAAAACCCTTCCATTTTTGGAAGGGTTTTTTATTGATTTTATTGTTCCGACTCACAAGGTTTGGATGATGCAACGCGTATGCAAAACGGGGTAGGATATTTTGCATGATTTTTATGATGTTCTACACATTCTTTGCATTTTCCGTGCCGCTTGCAGCGAAGCCATTTGCAGCTGCATTTCTCGTTTCTATTTTTCAGCATAGTATCCCTCCTGTGCTTTTACTATAACACAGGGAAGAAAAACTGCCGAGCGGTAAAATCAGGAAAAAAGAGCAGGCAATATTGCCTGCTCTTTTGATTTGTTAATAAAGCGGATAGGCTTCACAGATTTTATTGACCTCACTGCGGATATAATCCTTTTTGGATTCAAATTCCGGAGAGGCCGTCCAATAGATCAGCTCGCCAATCTTTTCCATATCAGCCTCGACAAGGCCGCGGCTGGTGACTGCCGGGGTGCCGATACGCACACCGCTGGTGATGAACGGGCTTTGCGGATCGTTCGGGATAGCGTTTTTGTTGACGGTAATGTAAACCTCGTCCAAACGTTTTTCAAGTTCTTTGCCGGTAACGCCGAATTTACGCAGGTCAACAAGCATTAAATGGTTGTCGGTACCGCCGGAGACAAGGTCAAATCCGCGTTTCAGAAGCTCTTTGGAGAGCGCCTGTGCGTTGTTGAGGATCTGCTGCTGGTAAACCTTGAATTCCGGTTTCAAGGCTTCGCCAAAGCTAACCGCTTTCGCTGCGATAATGTGCATCAGCGGGCCGCCCTGCGTGCCGGGGAAGATCGCTTTGTTAATGGCTTTGGCATATTCCTCTTTGCAGAGGATCATGCCGCCGCGCGGGCCGCGCAGGGTCTTATGGGTGGTAGTGGTGACAATATCAGCATAGGGGACCGGGTTCGGGTGAAGCCCAGCGGCCACAAGACCGGCAATGTGCGCCATGTCAACCATCAGGTATGCGCCGACTTCTTTGGCGATCTCGTAGAATTTTGCAAAGTCCAGTACACGCGGATAAGCACTGGCGCCTGCAACAATCATCTTCGGCCGATGTTCTTTTGCAAGCTCGTAGAGTTTGTCGTAGTTAATGGTGTGGGTTTCTTCATCCACGCCATAGGAAACAAAGTTGAAGTAAGATCCGGACATATTAACCGGGGAACCGTGGGTCAGGTGGCCGCCGTCGGCAAGGCTCATACCGAGGATGGTGTCGCCCGGTTTCAGCAACGCAAAATAAACGGCTAGGTTCGCCTGGGCGCCGGAATGGGGCTGTACATTGGCATGGTCGGCACCAAACAGTTTCTTGGCGCGTTCAATGGCAATGTTTTCAACGACGTCAACACATTCGCAGCCGCCGTAATAGCGTTTGCCGGGGTAACCTTCGGCATACTTGTTGGTCAGGACGCTGCCCATAGCGGCCATAACCTCTTTGGAAACAATGTTTTCACTGGCAATCAGCTCCAGATTGCGGCGCTGGCGTGCCAGTTCGGCGGACATTGCTTGGGCAACATCCGGGTCGCTCTTTTTGAGGTAATCCATTGGTTCAACAGAAAATTCCATGTTTGCACTCCTCTTTAAAATAGTCGGTCGGACAAACTCATATTGATCTTATTATACGACATTCTTTGTCCGGAATCAATTCCAAAGCAACAGGAATTCCGTATGGCAAGTGAGAAACATCAACGGAATTGTGAACCATCTTTGGTGAATACGTCAATTTTGCAGAGATTTGCATTTTGAATCTCATGCTGTGCAAATTGTCCAAATGCGTCAAGCACCAAAAACGGACTGATGTTTTTCTCCGGCCCGGCTGGAAGCAACAATTTGATCAAAATCCCGTCTGGCGTAACTTCAGCCTGCTGAACCTGAATATCCGGGCGAATATCAATGGTCTTTACACCCTTTTTGCTTTTCTTTTCAACAAGAACAGCATTCTGATCAAGAAATGATGTCCATTCTACGTAAAGCGCCTGTGGAGTATTACAGCTCAGGCGAATTTCGAACAGGGCGGATGCAATATCGTGCGGTTTTTTGGCAGGTTTGGAAACCGAGAGCACTTTCATATCATCGGGCAGGGAGGCGTCAATTTGCTTGGCAATCTGCTCAAAAGACATTTCCTGCGTCAGACGGAAATCCATCACCTCATAAAAGCTTTCCAACCCCAATGCAAGCGGCAGCGCAAAGGTAATGTAAATATGCGGGTTAAATCCTTCCGAGTACCAGACCGGCAGTCCGCTACGTTTCAGCGCCCGCTGCATCAGACGGTTGACGTCGAGATGTGAAATGTATTTCAGCCGTCCGGTTTTGGTATAAAAGACGCGGTAATCAATGAACACTGCAGCGTCCTCCTTCCATTAAGCGGTTTGCCCCGCAGCCGGAACATGCTTCCCGGCAGTTCGGAGTCGTTACCCCGGCATGTGCCTGTTCGTTTTCCCGGCGCAGAAAACCTTCACTGATGCCAAAATCCAAATGGCTCCATGGGAGAATTTCTTCAAAGGCCCTGCGGCGGGAAGCGTAGAATTCCATGGTCAGGCCGTTTTGTTTTATGGCCTGTTCCCAACGTTCGAAATGGAAAAATTCATCCCAACTGTCAAAATGGCATCCCATCTGCCAGGCATCGTAAAGGACTTTACCAAGACGACGATCGCCACGTGCAAGCACTCCCTCTAAAATGCTGGTTTTAACATTATGCCAACTACAGCTGATTTTACGGGAGCGAATGGTCTCCACAAGGTGTTTTTGCTTGGTAATCACCATGTCCATGGTGTCCTGCGGCTCCCATTGAAACGGAGTAAAAGGCTTGGGAACAAAGGTGGAAACACTGACCGATATATTGATCCCCTTGCCTTTGGGGCGGTTGGGCATGGAAAAATAAAGGTCGAGAATGCGGTGCGCAAGCTCAATAATACCTGCTACATCCTCCATCGTTTCAGTAGGAAGGCCTAGCATAAAATAAAGCTTGACCGAGGTATAACCACCCTCAAATGCAATGCGACAGGTATTCATAACCTCTTCTTCGGTGACGTTTTTGTTGATGACGTCGCGCAGGCGTTGGGTTCCAGCTTCCGGCGCAAAGGTAAGCCCGCTTTTACGTACCTTTTTGATGCGCTCCAGCAGCTCCTCGGAGAAATTATCAATGCGCAGTGAAGGCAGGGAGAGGTTGATGTGTTCCCCTTCGGTAAAGGAAAGCAGTTCATCCAGCAACGGTTCAATGTTGGAATAATCACTGGTGGAAAGGGAAGAAAGCGAAATTTCCTCATATCCGGTGGAGTCACACAACGCTTTTGCCTGCTTGCATATGACCTCTGCACTCTTTTCACGCAGAGGGCGGTAGATAAAACCCGCCTGGCAGAACCGGCAGCCGCGGATACAGCCACGCATCAGCTCCTCCATAACCCGGTCATGGACAATTTCCATATAAGGCACCAGGACTTTTTCTGGATAAGGGGCTTTGTCCAGATCCTGTTCAATTTTTTTTGTGATAATTGCTGGTATCTTTAAATCACAGGGATGAATAACTGTTTTTTCGGCTGTATGAACAATATTTGGGAGGATTTTGCCAGGCAGGGTAAATGCTTTACAATCTTTGGGAAGCACTTCTGCCGCCTGTTTCGGTCGAACAGAAGCAATGGTTCCATCCTCGTGATAGGAAACGTCATAAAGGGACGGGACATAAATCCCCTCCTGTTGAGAGGCAAGCAGCAAAAAGGTAGATTTATCCATATTCGTTTGCTTGGCAATGCGGTAAAGCTCCATCAGATCGCGGAGCTGTTGTTCACCCTCGCCTAGGCAGAATAAGTCGACAAAATCGGCCAGCGGCTCCGGATTGCAGGCACATGGTCCACCTGCAATGACAAGATTTTTCAGTTCCTTGCGTTCTGCGGCATAAACCGATACATGTCCGAGCGAAAGCATTTGCAGAATGTTGGTGTAACTAAGCTCATATTGCAATGTAAAGCCAATGATGTCAAACTCATGGAGGGGAGTAAAACTCTCAAGGGTGTAGAGCGGCAAATTGTGTTCCAGGAGCTGCTGTTCAAAATCGATCCAGGGGGCAAAACAGCGTTCACACCAGACGCCCTCCTGCGCGTTGAGCGACGCATAAAGTATCTTCATCCCCAAATGGGACATCCCGACTTCATAGACGTCAGGAAAGCAAAACGCAAAGCGAATATCGACTTCACTTGGATTTTTCACAACGCTGTTGAGTTCACCGCCCGTATAGCGGCTGGGTTTTTGAACCTTTAGCAAAAGTTTTTCAATCTCAGGGGTCATTCCATTTTCTCCCGTCTTATTTATTTGAATTCGTAAAACCAAACAAATTACATTGCTGGACGAAGTTGGAAAGGCTTATCGTTTACCTTTTATTTTTTCCCAGTATTGTTTGGCTGCCTGCTCGTTTTTGTTTGAACCGTATTCGTAGTAAACGTGGCCTTTCAATTCATCCGGCATATACTGCTGTTCTACATAGTGGTTGGGATAATTATGCGGATATTTATAAAACTGTCCTTTTTGCGCTACATCATCACCGTCATAATGCTTGTTTTGAAGTTGACGGGGAACTGAACTGTCCTGTAAGGTTTTTAAATCCTCCAATGCTCGTTCAATGCCCATACAGGCCGAATTGGACTTGGGCGCTGTTGCAAGCAGTACAACCGCCTGCGCCAAAGGAATCTGCGCCTCTGGAAAGCCGAGCTGCTGAGCAGCGTCAACACAGGATTTTACAATGGTAATAGCCTGCGGATAGGCAAGGCCAATATCCTCACTCGCAATGACAAGCAGCCGGCGACAGACCGAAATTAAGTCACCGGCGGCAACCAACCGCGCAAGATAATGCAGCGCAGCGTTTTCATCGGAACCTCGAATGGATTTTTGCAGAGCAGAAATGGTGTCATAGTGTTCGTCGCCGCTGCGGTCGTAGCGAAAGGAACTTTTTTGAGAAAGCCCGCGGGCGAGTTCGAGCGTGACACAAACGCCATCCTCTGCAGGATCGGCAGAGAGCGCGCACAATTCGGTGGTGTTCAGTGCCTTGCGTACATCACCGCCGCAGATAAGGGAAATATGTTCGGATACGCCATCCTCTAAATGAATTGCAATATTTTGTTCTTCTTCCAGCGCATGAAATGCGCGCAGTACCGCTTTTTCAATTTCACTGGCAGGTACCGGCTTAAACTCAAAAACCGTACACCGGCTTAAAATGGCGTTGTAAATGTAAAAATAAGGGTTTTCTGTGGTTGAAGCAATCAGGGTAATTTTTCCACTCTCAATGTATTCGAGCAGGGACTGCTGCTGTTTTTTGTTGAGATATTGAATTTCGTCCAGATAAAGCAGAACGCCAGACATACCGGCAAAGGTATCCAGTTCACCGACAATGCTTTTTATGTCTGCTGTGGAAGCGCTTGTCCCGTTAAGCTTATGCAGCCTTTTATGGGCAGCTTCTGCAATAATGCGTGCCACCGTTGTTTTCCCAACGCCGGAAGGACCATAGAAAATTAAATTGGGGATATGACCACTGTCAATAATCCGTTTAAGCGGCCTGTTTTCTCCAAGCAGGTGCTTTTGCCCAACAACGTCATTCAGCGTTTTGGGGCGCATGCGATCAGCAAGGGGAGAGGGCATTCTCATTCCTTCTTTCTTGGTTGACAACTTATCTTATTTTAGCATGGAACCACTATTTTTGTAAACTCAGAAAATAGCCAATGACAAGGCGGGCAAAATGTTGTATAATAGTAACATTATAAAAAAGCGGAGGAAACCCAGGGTGTCAAAGCGCTTGTCGTCCAACCGAAAACAACAGCATCAGCTTACTGTTTGGATTATGTTGCTGCTTCTATTGCTTGCCGTTATTGCAGTTTCGGTTGTCGTACTGTCTCATTTACCGGCTGAAAGCCAGAGCCGTTCGAGCGTCAGTTTGTCAAGCAGCAAAAGTTCGGTTTCCTCAGGTTCCGGTGTATCGATTGCTCCTTCCGAGCCGATTTTAGAATCATCGTCTTCAATCACAGAGCTTTCTTCGACAGTAGAGCAGGGGGCTGTTTTTGGTAGAGTATCGAAGTCGGATGCAGCGGCAGATTCCTATTTTGAGGATGCTGTATTCATTGGGGACTCCCTGACAGCAGGGCTTGGCAATTACGGGGTTCTGCCCGCCGGAAATGTGCTGGCAGATGTTGGAATTAACCTCGATACCATTCAGACCAAGACGTGTATAGCGACAACAGATGGAGCCGTTACCATTTTGGATGCATTAAAAGCAAAAAATCCGTCTAAAATTTATATCATGCTGGGTTCAAATGGAATTGCCTGGGTTTCGCCTGCGGATTTGGCGCAGAAGTTTGAGGCTTTTCTGGATTTGGTTCTTCAACAGCATCCAGATGCGGTTGTTTATATTGAGTCTGTTCTGCCGGTAACAGCTGCAAAACAGGCAAAGGATGCCCGTTACAGCAATGCCGCCATTCAGGAATATAACCAAAGACTGCTGCAGCTTGCAGAGCAAAAACAGGTGTATTTTTTAGACACCCACGCTGCATTTGCTGTGGAGGATGGTACCCTTAATGTCGAATATGCAGAAGCAGACGGTATGCATTTGAAAAAAACAGGATATTATGCTATGGTAGAATATTTTAAAACCCATACGGCAGGTTAACTGGTCGTTTATGGGAATAAATGGTCCGGGAATGATTGGGTACAGACAAAGGAGGCAGGCATGGTTATTGAGTGCATTACTATTATCCTAATTATTTTAATGATCAGTTTTATCTTTTTGCGTTCCAAACGTGAGAATTATGCACTTGTAACGCTCCCGCTCATTAGCGTGCCGTTGCTGCACCTTGTAGGGCAATTTATTATTTATTTTTTCTTAAAAGAAGATCAAAACGCTGCAGTGATTACCAACCTGTCGTTTGATCTATTGGGGCTTTTGATTGGCGCCTTACTGCTCGGTCTGCTGGTCAACAACATCCCGTTGAAAAAGGCGAAAATCAGCTTTATAATGATTTCGGGAATTTTTCTCATCGCACTGTCCATTGTCTTAATGACAAATCTGGTTGTATAAGGAGATTATTGCCGTGAAAGAATGCGTTTACCAAATTTTTCAACAGTGCTTTCCGAGTATTCCAATTCACTTTGCCGCTTTTCAACGTAAACTGAATTTTGATGATTGTGCTTGTAAAACAGTTCAGGAAAAAGGAAAAACCGTTGGATTTTCGTTGGTGCAGCAAAATGGCATCTTGTTGCTGTGTGTTCTCCCGGAATATCAGGGCAGGGGATATGGCACGCAACTGCTGCAGAAAAGTGAAGAACTCATCCACGCGCAGGGATTTGAGCGTGTTACTTTAGGGAGCGGCCCTTCCGGTTATTTGTTCCAGGGGGTTCCCGTGCTGGAGTCTCGGGCAGAGTGCTTTTTTGAACGGTTTGGCTATGAGGCGGATGGTACCAGCGTCGATATGGCGATGCCGTTGGCTCACTTTTCGTTGCAGTCCCTCGAAATACCGTCTTGCCCGGAAGGTGTTTCTTGTCGTCTAATCCATTCGGAAGAACGTGAGAAGTTGCTTGCCGCCGTATTGGATGCTCAGCCGGATTGGCGAACTTATTTTGAAACAATAGATCCGCATATGGTTTTGATTGCAGAGCAACAAGGTGAAATTGCCGGTTTCTGCATTGTAGATGAAAACGGCGCGCCTCTTTACGATGATACAACCGGGGAAATCGGCTGTGTCGGCGTTGTGCGTGCGGCGCGCAAAAAAGGAATAGGGCTTGTTATGGCTGCACATGCAACCGAGGAGCTCAAAAAACGAGGTTGCAAAAATGCCTTTTTGAGCTTTACAGAGCTTGAGCATTGGTACAGCCAAATTGGTTACCGCACCACCATGCGCTTTTGGATGGGCGAAAAACTGTTGTAATCTTACATAATAAAAGACGCCGCAAATTGCGGCGCCTTTTTTAACGGTTTTTCTTAATAATTTTAAGGCGTGAAAAATCCTCACGTTCTTTTTCTTCCAGTGCGTCGGTAATAAATTTGCTGTCTGCTTCAAAACGCGGAATGATGATGTTTTTCAGCGCATTTGCACGCTTTTGCGTTTTTTTAATGGCGCTGGCAAGCCGATAAACGCTGTTTTCAATTTCCGCCAGTGTGGCGGTTAATTGCTTTACCTTTTGAAATAGAATATAGGCGTTATCCAATGCAGCATTGGTGGACTGAAATCCATAATAAACCCGTAATGGTTTTTGCCGTAGTTTCACCTTTGGAATTTCAACTCCCATAACGCTGCGGTAGGTGACATGCACTCCGGTCTCCACCGGGACCGCTTTTGCCGCGTTTTCGCAGATACCAAGGGTAATATTTGCGTTTTGCAGCGCAAGGTAAGCCTCTTTATAGGTATCCTCAATTTCGCCGCGGATAGCCTTTGCATCGTCTATCAGCCCCATCATTTCCCGGATGAGGATGTTGCGTTTGCGGTCAAGCAGGCTGTAGCCGAGCTGGGCAAGGTTCAGTGATTTTTTTATGTTTAACAGGTTTCCTTTGGTTGGGATGACCGGCATTTAAAATCACTCCTTAAAATTCTCGGCCTTTGCCGGATCGTAATGCTCTGCAAGCATTTCCGGATCCACACGGTCAAGCTCTTCTTTTGGCAAAATAGAGAGCAGTTCCCAGCCGAGGTCCAGGGTACGCTCAATGGTGCGATCCTCATTAAAATCCTGAGAGAGAAAGTATTTTTCAAACTTTTTGCCAAATTCAATGTACTGTTTATCCACCGGTGAAAGCTCATCTTCGCCAATAACCGAAGCAAGGGCGCGGGCGTCCTGCACATTCGCATAGCTGGCAAAGAGCTGGTTTGCGACGTCGGAGTGGTCCTTGCGCGTGTAACCTTCACCGATGCCGTCTTTCATCAATCGTGACAGGGAAGGAAGCACCGAGATCGGCGGGTAGATTCCCACCTGTTCCAGCAAGCGGTCAAGGACAATCTGTCCTTCGGTGATGTACCCGGTCAGGTCTGGAATGGGGTGGGTGATGTCGTCGTTCGGCATGGTGAGGATCGGAATCTGGGTGACCGAGCCTTCTGCCCCTTCGACGATACCAGCCCGCTCGTAAAGGGAAGCAAGGTCGGAATAGAGATAGCCCGGATATCCTTTACGCCCTGGAATCTCACCTTTGGAGGAACTTAGTTCGCGAAGAGCCTCTGCGTAAGACGTCATATCGGTCATGATGACCAGAATGTGCATGTTTTTCTCATACGCGAGATATTCAGCAACCGTCAGTGCGCAGCGCGGCGTCAGAATACGCTCAATGATCGGGTCGTTTGAGAGGTTTAGAAACATAACAACGCGGGAAAGTGCCCCGGATTCTTCAAAACTGCGCCGGAAATAGTCAGCGACGTCGTTTTTTACCCCCATCGCCGCAAAAACAATGGCAAATTTCTGCCCGGAATCTTCAGCAATTTTTGCCTGCCGCACAATCTGGACAGCAAGACGGTTGTGGCTCATGCCGGAACCGGAAAAGATCGGCAGCTTCTGACCACGGATCAGGGTCATCAGTGCGTCGATTGCAGAAATCCCAGTGCGGATATAGCTGCGCGGATAGGTACGTGCAACCGGATTTAACGGCTTGCCGTTGATATCCGCGTATTTTTCCGCATAGACTTCCCCTAAGCCGTCAATCGGGCGGCCGGAACCATTGAAAATACGGCCGAGCATCTCCTCCGAAAGAGGAATCTCCATCGGTTTACCGGTGAATTTGGTACGGGTATTGGTCAGCGAAAGTCCGGTTGTCCCTTCAAATACCTGAATGACGGCGCGCTCGCCTTCAACCTCTACCACACGGCCGAGCCGGGTTTCGCCGGAGTCAAGCACCAGCTCTACCATTTCGTCAAAGCTGACGTCCGGCACATGGTCAATGACGACCATTGGCCCGTTGATTTCTTTCAGGCCGATATATTGAATACTCATGTAGTATTGCCTCCTTGTGATGCATCACCCGGGACTATTCCATGTTAAAGGTGCGCTCCGCTTCCGCCATTTTTTCGTCGATTTCTTTAAAGTATTCATCGAAGAGCTCTGGCTTGTCGTTCGGCACATCGTATTTCATTTTGATAACCTTGTCGAATAATCCCAGTTCCAAAATGGTGGAAACCGGTACGCCCTTACGTATGAGAGCGTTGGCTCTATCGTATAAATACAGGATAACTTCCATCATTCTGAGCTGCTTGTCAAGAGGAACATAGGTGTCGTCTTTGTGAAACGCGTTCTGTTGCAGAAATCCAACACGGATGACGCGGGTAATTTCAATAACCAGTTTTTGGTCATCCGGAAGAACGTCGGAACCAATGAGTTTAACAATCTCCATTAACTGGGCTTCTTCATTGAGCAGGGCCTGTAAACGCTGGCGGCATTTTAAGAAATTCAGGTCAATGCTGTCATAAAAGTCCCGGAGTTCTTCAATGTATTCACTGTAACTGGTAATCCAGTTGATGGCGGGGTAGTGGCGCGCATAAGCAAGGGATTTGTCCAACGTCCAGAAAGTACGGACAAAACGCTTGGTGTTCTGCGTGACCGGCTCAGAAAAGTCGCCGCCCTGCGGCGATACCGCCCCAATAATGGTGACCGAGCCTTCGCTGCCGTTGAGGTTTTCCATATATCCGGCGCGTTCGTAGAACTGAGAAAGACGGGAAGGCAGATAAGCAGGGAAGCCTTCCTCCGCCGGCATTTCCTCCAGACGCCCGGAAATTTCACGGAGCGCTTCTGCCCAACGGGAGGTGGAGTCCGCCATAATGGCGATATGGTACCCCATATCGCGGTAATATTCCGCTAGGGTGATGCCGGTGTAAATTGACGCCTCACGAGCGGCAACCGGCATGTTGGAGGTGTTGGCAATCAACACCGTGCGGTCGGTCAGCGGCTGGCCGGTTTTCGGGTCAACCAGCTCGGAGAACTCTTCGAGCACCTGGGTCATTTCGTTGCCGCGCTCACCGCAGCCGATATATACGATGATATCAGCGTCGCACCATTTCGCGAGCTGATGCTGGGTCATGGTTTTACCGGTGCCAAAACCACCCGGTACTGCAGCAGTACCGCCTTTTGCAATCGGGAGCATAGTGTCTATGACACGCTGGCCGGTGATGAGCGGCCGGGTGATGGGCATACGCGTTTTTACGGGACGCGGCTCCCGAATTGGCCACCTCTGACATAGGGTCAAATCGTGGATAACACCGGAATCGTCTTTTAATTTCACAACAACATCGTTGATGGTATATGCACCGTTTGGCATAACCTCTACCACTTCACCGGACATTTTCGGCGGCACCATGCAACGGTGTTCCACCACATGGGTTTCCGGGCAGGTGGCATAAATGGCGCCGCCTGAGAGACGGTCTCCAGGTTTTACCCGAATAGTAACATCGTATTTTTTGGTCTCATTCAGGGTCGGTACGCTGCAGCCCTCGCTGATAAAAGCGCCGGTTGCATTGCGCAGGTCGCGCAGCGGGCGTTCGATGCCGTCAAAAATATTCGTTATAATACCAGGTCCCAGCAAAACGGACATTGGGCCGCCAGTTGTTTCAACTGGCTCGCCCGGCTTCAGGCCGGAAGTGCTTTCATAAACCTGGATGGTCGTATATTTGTCGGTGATGCCAATAACCTCGCCAATCAGCCGGAGATGGCCAACATATACCATTTCCAGCAGCGAAAAATCTTTGGTATCCTTTACGGTCACAACCGGGCCGTTGATGGAATAAATTACATTTTCCAAAATCATTCACCTCTAAACAGCACTGCTGTGCATTATTCGGCGGCAATCCTGCAATTCTGGTTGAAGTACGGAATCTGCTCCTGGAGCTTGGATTCAAACGTCTCGTCAATCAAAGTGCCGGCATTGTCGTTCCGAATCGTAAAGCCGCCAATTTTAATCAGGGTAGAAGGCTTGAAGGTGCAGTCGGCCGCGGGATATTTTGCTTTAATTTCCTGCTCCATCCAGTTGTCCTCAGGGCGGTATTCAACAATGGATCCGTCCAGAGAATAGGTGGAAACAGCCTGTTCAAACTTTTGCATTAAGTAGGTTTTATATTCATCGGTTTTGGCAAACGCACGCAACCGGTCACGGACATTGTTCAAAATCATTTGGCGGTAGTTTTCCCGCTGAAGAAGTACATCCTGCTTTGCCGCTAAGTCCTTTTTGGAAATTAGCAGTTTGTATTCGCTTTTAATTTTGGCTACGTTATCCTGGATGTAGCTGTAGGCGTCGTTTAACTGTTCGTCTTCGGTCTGCGCAAGAGAAACTTTTTTAATTTCTTCAACTTCCTGCTCAATTTTCTTTACTTTTAATTCAACGTCAGACAAGACTGCCTGGCGAAATTTTAATAATTTATCCTGCTCCAAATGGAACCCCACCTTTCATGGAAAAGGAAAGATATTACAACGTAATCCCAACCGCTTCATGCACATAACGGTTGATGGTTTCGCTGATCTGTGCGGTGCCGTGACGGTCCGGAATTTCTACAACAAGAGGGGATTTGCGGTTGAGTTTAATGTCGTAGACAAGTTCCGGAATCAATTTAATGAGCTTTTCGGTCATCAGCACAATGCCGACGTCGCGCATATCGCAGGCTTTCAGTAAAGCCTCTTTTGTCTCGTCGGGTTCATGTACAACTACACCTTCAATTCCGGCAAGGCGCATTCCAATCTGGGTGTCTATGTTGTCGCTAATCAGGTAAAAGCGCATAAAATCACACCATTTCCAGTGTTTAAAGTTTGTTGATGATCAGTATGGAAATCAAAATACCATACAGTGCAATACCTTCACCAAGTGCAACGAAGATAAGACCCTTACCAAAGGATTTTGGATCCTCACTATACAAACCAATTGCAGCTGGAACAGCAGCGGCAACGGCAATACCGGCGCCGATGGAAGCAAGACCGGTGGAAAGTGCAGCGCCAAGGTAACCCATGCCTGCGCCGCCGTCGCCCGCTACGGCAGTCGCATCTGCGGCAAGACCGGTCAGCGGAAGGGCAATGGCGGCAAGGCATACGCCGGCAAAAGCGCAGAGGTTAAATACAATGGCGTGTTTTGCCTTTTTTCCGGTTTTTATACCACGGTAAACGGGGATTAACGGCATAGCAAGCAGGATAACAATTGCAAGCGGCAGTAAAAACAACATAGCGTCTTTCATAATCAATTCCTCCTAAAAAGAAACATTCAAAAAAATGAGGTTAATCCTCAATTTTATAATGGACGGTAGCTGGGCGGAACTCTTTTCCGTCGCCTTCATAGAAACGGCTGAAAATTTCATAAAATTCAAGCCGCAACACCTGAATGCCGACAATCAGCCCTTCCATTGCCATAACAAATAGATTGCCAATGACAAAAACAATGGGGCTTCCAACGCCGCCAATCATCTCCATCAAAGTCAAAACAACTGCCATCATGCCCGCATGGCTCAATACAAAGCCGCCGACACGAAGGAAAGAAACGGTATTGGTAATATAGCTCAACACATTTTCAAACAGCTCAAAAAAGTTGGTGATGATAAAACCGCCAACACCGTCCTCGGGTTTGAGATCTTTCTTTTTTGCCATCCATTTGGAAAGCGGTTCCCGCAAAAAGATAAGCAAAAGTGGGATTACAATACAGAGGATAATAAAGACAGGATTCAGAACATTGACGCCGAAAATCATCAACAGGGCTGCGGCGCCAATTACCGAAACGTAAAAAACCAGCCCGGCAATTCCGTTGTGCCCAAAGACCGAACGCTCGTAGTCCTTTTTCTTAAGGCCAAGAACAATGTTGATGACTATGGAAACGGTAATCAGTACGGCGCCAATCCCTATAGCGATTAGCAACAGATTGTTGGTTGTTTCCGGGTTAAAAACCTCAATGGGTTTTCCGGGCAGACCAAAAATGTTCATGAAAAGTGGATCAAGCAGGTGTTCCATCCCGAACACCGACCCATAAGCGGTGCCGAACAGGGCGCTGAAAATACCAATCCGCGCTAAAATACGGCCGAGCATCATTTTTTTGAACCGCCACATCAAAAGGCCAATGACCGAGAGCAGCAGCCCTTGCCCAAGGTCGCCGAACATCATGCCAAACAAGAAACAGTAGGTATAGGCAACCAGGGGAGTCGGGTCAAAACCGCCGTATTCCGGCAGGCCGTACATGGTGACGAACATTTCAAACGGTCTTGTAAACCAGTTGTTTTTGAGTTTCACCGGCGGCGTCAGCCTCGGGTCGGCATTATCCTCTCGTGCCACACAGTCACAGCTTGGAATATTGTCAAACAACCGGATAAACGCTTTGCTCATTTTCTGCGGAATAAATCCAACCAAGACGAACTGGTTGTTCCGCACCGCCACATATTTGCGAAGTTCAAACGAGTCGCTGTCAAATTTCAGTACCGAGAACATCTGCCGCAAAACGGTTCGGCTTTCAACAGCCAGCTTTTTAAATTCTTCGTCGGCTTTTTTGAGTTCTCTTTTATAATCCTCCAGCATTTTGCCAATGTTGATAATCGCAACATCCGGGGTTTGGTGTGCATAGTCCGGTATTCGTATCCGCTGAAAAAACAAGGTCCGGAAAATCTCGTCAATGTCGTCCTTGAGTACCGTAGGCGCAAAATAAACGCCCCAGTGGTACTGCTCGTCAACGTCAAAGGTAAAGAAAAAGAACGGTTTATCACTGTAATAGTCAAGCTTTGAGTAACTGTCGTTCGGCAGAATGCCAAACCGGGAAGAAACCGCTTTACAGGCAAAAATATCGTCAAACTTTTCTGCAAGCCCTTTCATATGCTGGAGCTGGGTCAGCGCCTGTTCGTTTTGTGTGACGCGCTGTGCAAGCTCTTCGCGCTCCGAACGCAGGTGCTCATACTTTTCTTCAATTCGCTTAATCGCATCGTCAAACTGCGAAAGTTTCAGCTTCAGGGAAGAGGTGTCCTCATACATCAGCTTAAAATTCAGTTTGTAAGAAAGGTCGACAATACGTTTGATAAGAGGGTTGTACGGATTACTTTCCTGGAGCAGAGCAGCGCCTTTAAAGTCTGTCATGTATTGCGTTGCACTTTCCGGGTGGAAATACCCGCAGTCACAGCAGGCGGTCATTGCGCGGTCCATGTCATCGACACTGCCCACAATATTGACTAAGGACATCTTTTCAATCGCCATTTTGAAATGGATACCACCTTCATATATTATAAAACAAGCAATTCCCTGATTTGCGAGGTGGGCACCTGATAACGGATGCCTTCCACAACCTTAATGATGTTTTTAACCTCAACATTATTGAGAATTGTAAATGCATACAGTACAGCAGGTGGACTGGTGGAAAAACGCATCAGCTTTTTGTTGTACATGTAACGGATTTGGTTGAGATAATGCTCCAACTCAAGACTGTCTTCATTTTCCAAGTGCTGACCAAAATAACACTGGTCAAAAATGTCAAAAAAATCGTCAACCGTTGGGGCGTCAATCATTTTTTGCAGAGTGATCTTGTTTAATTTGAAAGAAAAAGGCAAAAGCACATCGCGAATTTCATGCGGCGCAGCGCTAAAATAACGCTTAAGTCGATAAATGGTCATCAGGTTGGAAAGAGTGACGTTGGTGCGCACCACTTTTTCCAGATCCTTACGTGTTTGTCCGCGGAACTTTTTATGAATGGTATTGAGCAGGTGTTCATAATGGTACATCATCAGCGCTTTTTCACAGCCAACATAGTCCACAAGTTCCTCGCCCTGCGGAGCAAATTTCTGCACGATTTCCTGATAGGGTGTGTGTGCCAGCACATAAACCAAGTCGTCAAACTCCCGGACCTTAGCAAGTTCTAAAAGGTTAAACGATGCATGGCTGATGAGGTAGGCGGGCATATCAACAATAAATTCTGACATGGTTTTGGCGTTGAGCGAGAGAATACATTTTAAAATCTGCTCAATTTCTTCCTGAAGTACCAGGTAGTCATAAAATCCATTGTCACCGGTAAAATTGTAACGGCAGAGTTTGATATACTTATTAAAATGCTCGCGCATCAGTAAATCTTCCAGCTGACCACGGTGTATGCTGTGAATATCAATTTGCTCAAGCGCCGTACGGTATGCTGTTTCATCACGCAGATAGGAGGCAATTTCCGCTACGTTGTTTTTATGCAGCATGTCGTTATAATTTTCCTCGGTCAACCGCTTGCCATACATGCTTTTCGCCTTTGCAGAGATGGTGTTGCTTGACAAAGAAGTTGCAAACATTTGGTATCACCTGCCTAAGACACGGTTGTAAAGGTCGTCTTCCCATACCTGATGGTTTTGTTCATAGACCTTTTGAATGGCGGCAAGAGCCTTATCCTTTTTGGCGTTAATCTTTGCAATGATTTCATCCGCGTGCATCTGTTCAATGTCGCGCACGGAATCCAGGTGTGTCTGTGCGCGGTCGTGCATTTTTTGCTTCAGTTCCTGGTTTTCTTCCTGAAGCTGTTTTTTCAGGATCTCGTCCTTCATGCGGTTGGCTTCTTCCAGCTTTTTTGTGGCTTCCTTATCAATCTCAATGATTTCTTTGATAATTTCATCCATCTTGGAACACCTGATTTCTGTTTAGTTCTTCAAACTCTGAAGCGGAGCAGGGATTTGACCGCCCCTGGCAATGAATTTTGAAGAAGAATAAGAGCTAATTTTCATGACCGGCCCATTGCCGAGCAGGCCGCCGAAGTTGAGTTCTTCACCTTCTTTTTTGCCAATGGCCGGGATGAGGCGAACAGCGGTTGTCTTGTGGTTGACCATGCCAATTGCGGCTTCATCTGCAATAATAGCAGCAATGGTATCCGCTGGAATATCGCCCGGAACGACGATCATATCAAGACCAACTGAGCAAACGGCAGTCATTGCCTCAAGCTTTTCAATCGAGAGTGCGCCGCACTGCGCTGCGTCAATCATACCGGCATCTTCGGTAACCGGAATAAAAGCGCCCGAAAGGCCGCCAACCTTGCTGGAAGCCATAACGCCACCTTTTTTGACGGCGTCGTTGAGCAGGGCAAGGGTTGCTGTTGTGCCATGCGTCCCGCATTTTTCCAGGCCAATTTCCTCAAGAATGTGTGCGACCGAATCGCCGACCGCAGGGGTTGGGGCAAGAGAAAGATCTACAATGCCGAACGGTACGCCCAGCCGCCGGGACGCCTCGGTGCCGACAAGCTGGCCCATCCGGGTGATTTTAAAAGCGGTCTTTTTTATAATATCCGCAATTCTGGTAATATCGGCATCCGGATATTTTGCAAGCGCTGCGCGAACAACGCCCGGCCCGGAGACCCCGACGTTAATCATGCAATCCGGTTCGCCAACGCCATGGAAAGCACCTGCCATAAACGGGTTATCCTCCGGCGCATTGCAGAAAACAACCAGCTTTGCAGCGCCAATACAGTCGCGGTCTGCGGTGCGTTCAGCTGTTTCTTTGACAATTTTGCCCATCAGGCCGACGGCATCCAGATTAATGCCGGTCTTGGTGGAACCAATGTTGACCGAGGAACAGACGTTTTCGGTTACGGCCAGCGCTTCCGGAATTGATCGGATAAGCGCTTCGTCACCGGCGCTGAACCCCTTTTGAACCAGCGCGGAGTACCCGCCAATGAAATTTACGTTGCAGGTTTCAGCACAACGCTGAAGCGTTTGGGCAAACTTGACCGGATTTCCTTTTGCTGCTGCCGCCAAAATGGCAATTGGGGTCACAGAAATCCGCTTGTTGATGATGGGGATTCCATATTCGGTTTCAATATCTTCCCCAACTTTGACAAGATTCTGCGCAAGGCGGGTCACTTTTTCGTAAACCTTATCACAGGAACGGTCAATATCCGGATCAATGCAGTCCAACAGGGAAATTCCCATTGTAATGGTGCGGATGTCAAGGCATTGATCCTGAATCATCCGTATGGTCTCTAAAATATCGTAGGTGTTTAACATGTATCTGCTCCTTTAAATTCTGTGCATGGAATTGAAGATGTCTTCGTGCATGGCATGCACCGAAATATCCATCTGCTTGCCCAGTTCGTCAAGAGCGGAAGAAAGAGTCTTGTATTCAACGTTAAGCTTTGAAATATCTACCAGCATAATCATGCAAAACAACTCTTGCAGGACCGATTGTGTCACCTCAATAATATTGGCATTATATTCAGCACAAATACTGCTGACCTTTGCAAGAATTCCAACGGTGTCTTTTCCAATGACTGTAACAACAGCACGCATGGTGGTTCCTCCTCATATTATTATAGTTTCAATGCTAACAATAATAATAGCATAATCCATTTCAGAATGAAATCATAATATGCACAAAGTTTTGTAAGCGGCTATTTCAAAATTGTGAATATTGTGGTACAAATCAACTGATTTTTCGTGTATAATAAATGTACTCAAAGTGAAAAGGACAACTTTTTACACTGCCTGAAAGGACAAATAAAATGCAGCAGTATATCGATCTGCACAGCCATTCCAATTTTTCGCCGGACGCGGACAACAGCGTCTATGCCATGTGCAGCCGCGCAGAAGCACTTGGACTAGCGGCGTATGCCATTACGGATCACTGTGATATGAACGGTTTTATGGATGACAACGGCCGCCCCTGGATCACGGTGGAACAAATGCTTGAACGTGTGCGTAGTTCGCTTGCTGAAATGCGGCGTGTCCGCACGGAAAAAGAGTGGAAGCTCCTCCTGCTGAAAGGAATTGAACTCGGCCAGCCGTTTGAAAACCCTCAATTAGCGAATTCTTTTTTGGATGAGATCTGGGATTCGACCGATTTTATCATTGGTTCCCTGCACAATATCACTGGCTGTACCGATTTTGCTTTTCTGGATTATACCCAGGAGAATATTCCGGAGCTGCTGGAACGGTATTTTGTCGAACTTGTTGAGTTGGTTCGCTGGGGCCGCTTTGACGCGTTGGGGCATATTACTTATCCTCTGCGGTATATGATAGCACAAGGCCGGGAGGGGGATATTGCCCCCTACTGGGGCTATATTGACGATGTGCTGCGCACGCAGGCTCAAAACGGAAAAGCCATTGAGATCAATACCTCCGGCCTCCGACAGAAAATGAAGCAAACCATGCCGCCGTTTTCCATTGTGCAACGGTTCCGTGAGCTCGGGGGAGAACATGTCACCATTGGTTCGGATTCTCATTGTACCGCCGATGTAGGCAAGGGGAGCGCTGAGGCGGTTGTGATGCTCAAAGAAGCCGGATTTTCCCAGCTTACTTATTTCGTCAGGCATAAGCCTGTGCAGATTCCAATTCGGTAGAATAGTTTACAGGCTTTAAAAATTTTGTTATAATAAACCAAACCTGCGGCATGTTTATCGTATGGTGTGCCGGGCGCAGTAAGGTCGCTGTACCACAAAGAGGTTATTGAAAAAGGAGTAATTGGTATGGATAAATTGTTGTCTTTGCTGAATGAAAACGCAAGGTTCTCTAATAAACAGCTCGCAGCCATGTTGGACATGACGCCCGAGGAAGTGGAAAAACGCATTACTGCCTATGAAAAGCAGGGGATTATCCGTGGTTATAAGGTGTTGCTTGACCATGAACGCCTAGAGGAGGAAACGGTACAGGCTATTATTGAGGTACGGGTTTCTCCAAAACGTGATCTGGGGTTTGAAGACATTGCCCGCCGCATCATGGCGTATTCCGAGGTGGATACCGTTTACTTAATGTCCGGTGGTTACGACCTGCTGGTCATTTTGGAATGCAAAACCTTTAAGGATGTTGCCATGTTTGTTCAACAGCGCTTGGCTGTACAGGATTCAGTTCTTTCCACAGCAACGCATTTTGTGCTGGTGCGTTATAAAGAAAAGGGTGTTGTGCTTAGCGGAGAAAACGCTGACCTCAGAAGGAGTGCTTTGCTGTGATAGACTATTCATCGTTGATATCTCGGAAGGTGCAGCAGGTAAAACCCTCTGGGATACGTAAATTTTTTGATATTGCCGAGCAGATGGATGACGTCATCTCACTCGGCGTAGGTGATCCGGATTTTAAAACGCCATGGGTCGTACGCCATAAAGGAATTGAAACACTGGAACGCGGTATGACCCGTTATTCCGCAAATGCTGGTTTGATGGGTCTGCGTGAAGAAATTTCCCACTATATGGAACGGAAATACAATCTTCATTATGCGCCAAATGATGAGATTCTTGTTACAGTCGGCGGTTCTGAGGCCATTGATCTGTGCATCCGCGTTTTTGTGGAACCGGGGGATGAGGTGCTTGTTGTTGAGCCTTCCTTTGTCGCATATACGCCGATTGTTTCGGTCTGCGGCGGTATTCCGGTGCCGATTCCAACCAAGGCGGAAAACGGTTTCCGTTTAACAGCTCAGGAATTGCGGGAAAAAATTACTCCCAAAACCAAACTGCTGGTACTGCCATATCCCAATAATCCGACCGGCGCCGTTATGCGCCGTGAGCATTTGGAAGAAATTGCGGAAGTTTTGCGGGAAAGCAACATTGTTGTCCTTTCGGACGAAATTTACGCAGAGCTGACTTATGGGGATAGGCCGCATATTTCCATTGCAGAAATTGACGGCATGTGGGAACGCACCGTGGTTATCAACGGTTTTTCCAAAACCTTTAGCATGACCGGCTGGCGGCTTGGTTATGCTGCCGGCCCGCAGCCCATTCTTAAACAGATGACCAAACTGCATCAGTTTGCCATTATGTGTGCGCCAACGACCAGCCAGTACGCAGCTATTGAGGCGCTTAAAAGCTGTGATGACAGTGTGCGTGAAATGCGCGACGATTACAATGCACGCCGTCGCCTTGTCATTGACGGTTTTTCATCGATTGGCTTGCCTTGCTTTGAGCCGGAAGGCGCATTTTATATTTTCCCGTCTATTAAATCCACCGGACTTACATCGGATGAGTTTTGTGAAAAACTGCTCTACTCCAAAAAGGTAGCAGTTGTGCCAGGCACAGCGTTTGGTGACAGCGGGGAAGGGTTTATCCGTGTTTCCTATTCCTACTCTAAAAAGCATTTGATTGAGGCGATTTCCCGTATTGGTGAATTTATGAAAGAACTGGAAAAGGAACCAAAAGCATGTCTCAAGTAAGTTGTTTCCGGGCGGATACTTACGAGCCGGAACTGCTTTTGGCGGCGGTTCAGACCCAATTTGAACAGTTGAAATTGGCACAACGGATACGGCCGGGGATGAAAGTGCTCATCAAGCCGAATCTTTTGATGAAGCGCCGGCCGGAAGAATTCACAACAACTCATCCAGCTGTGGTCGGAGCGGTTATTCAAACGCTCCAGATGCTTGGCGTGCAGGATATTGTGATTGCGGACAGTCCCGGTGGGCCTTATACCAAGCCATTGCTGACCTCCATTTACCGTACAAGCGGTTTTGCCGCACTGGCCGAACAATATGGGGTTGCCTTAAACGAAGCGGTTGGGTATGGAGAAGTGAAAAATCCCCAAAACGTCCTGTGTAAATCCTTTTACCTGATTGATCCGGTGCGGGAAGCTGATGTGATTATTGACATCTGCAAATTCAAAACCCATGGTATGGTGGGGTTAAGCGGTGCAGTCAAAAATCTGTTTGGCTGCATTCCGGGTTTAATGAAACCAGAGCTTCATTTCCGTTTTCCGGAGGAAGAACGGTTTTGCGAAATGCTGGTTGACCTTTGTGAAACGGTGCGCCCCTCGGTTGTTTTTGTGGATGCTATTGACGCTATGCAGGGGGATGGGCCTTCAGGGGGGAGTAAACTGCATACTGGTATGCTGCTCGCAGGGACAAACCCCTATGAAGTTGACCTGCTGCTTTGTAAAATTGCAGCGCTCAATCCGGAACATATTTATACGGTAGCCAATGCGATCAAGAGGGGAGTTTGCGTCAAAACGGTTGAAGAGCTGGAACTGATTGGCGATGCACCGCTGCTTTATCCGGAGTTCAAAAAGCCTACTACCAAAGATGTAAATTTCTCCAACTCTATGCCGCGCTGGATTCCCAAATCTCTTGTGTACCGTTTTGCGTCAAGACCAAAAATCAACCGAAGAAATTGTATTGGATGCGGTAAATGTGCTGAAAGCTGTCCAGCGAAAACCATTGAGCTGAAACAGCGGAAAGCGTATATTCACTACGAAAATTGCATTAAATGCTATTGCTGTCATGAAATGTGCCCGGTCAATACCATTCACATCAAGCGGTCCCGGTTCTTTCATTTTTAATGAGGTGATGTTATGATTCTCAAAGCGCATGCCAAACTGAACCTGGCGCTGGATGTCACCGGGAAGCGTGCCGATGGATATCATAACATGAATATGATTATGCAGTCGGTGGAACTTGGCGATACGCTGACACTGGAAAAAAGGGAGAAGGGTATTGCGCTTTTCTGCGATGATCCCTCAGCCCCCTGCGATAGACGTAATCTTGCTTGGAAAGCTGCTGAACAGTTTTTCGCTTTTACAGCGCTGCCGGGCGGTATATCGGTTCGAATTGAGAAAAGAATTCCCGCTCAGGCTGGAATGGCAGGCGGGAGTGCGGACGCGGCTGCGGTTCTTGTCGGACTGAATGAATTATATAAAGCAAAACTGCCGGTTGACACCCTTTGCAGACTTGGCAAAACATTGGGGGCCGATGTGCCTTTTTGCATTGTCGGAGGAACAGCGCATGTCACCGGAATTGGTGAGGTGATTTGTCCACTCCAGCCATTGCCCACTTGTTTTTTGGTGATTGTAAAACCAGAGCAGGGAATTTCGACCCAGGAAGCCTTCCAGGCTATTGATGAACAAAAAGGATTACAACATTTCGAACTGGATCCAATTCTATCCGGCATTGCGCATGAGGATTTGTCTTCCGTTTGCCAAAATATGGGCAATGTCTTTGAACAGGTGACTGTGGTGCAGGACGTTTTTACCGCTAAACAACGCTTGCTGGACCTGGGCGCTGAAGCCTCTTTGATGAGCGGTAGTGGTTCGGCTGTTTTTGGCGTATTCCGTATGCTGGAAGACGCGGAGCATGCCTGTCGAACGCTGCAAAAAGAGTATCCGGCAGTATTTCAGACTGTGCCGGTAGAAAAAGGCATTGAGGTTTGGTAGTTTTTGTACTGTTTTGTTAAACAGATGCTTTCTAATGCATAGAATAATTGGATTATTTTGGTAATTGGTGTATAAACACTCTTAATCCGCCCATACTTTGTTTGACAAAAACAAAGAAGGACGGATTTTATTTTGAAAAAGATAGAAATTTCGGTTTTAATCGGACTAGTCATAACCATTCTTATTGGAAGCATTACAACCTTTGCGGCGGATTGCAGCCAAATTCGGGAGGATGTCCTCCGTTTACACATTCTTGCCAATTCGGATACCGATGAGGATCAGGCGTTAAAGCTCAGGGTGCGTGATCGTATTTTAAGTGAATCCGGTGAACTTTTTGAAAACCCGGCAACGCTTGAAGAGGCAAAATCTTCTGCGGCTGATCACATTGAAGAAGTGCGCCAGATTGCACAGGATGAAGTCTACGCAAACGGTTACGATTATCAGGTGAATGCCGAAATCGTCAATATGTACTTTACGACACGCCAATACGAAACCTTTACATTGCCGGCGGGTATGTATGATGCTGTGCGGATTACCATCGGCGAAGCAAAAGGCCATAACTGGTGGTGTGTACTCTATCCGCCGCTTTGTTTGCCCGCCGCCCAGCCGGAAGAGAAAATGGAACAGGCATTGACCCAAGACGAGGCTGATCTGGTTACGCGTAACCCGCAGTATGAAGTGCGCTTTGCAGTTGTCGAATGGTTTGAGGACTTGAAAAATGCACTGAATTGGTAATAAAACGCTTAAATGATGTATAAACCGGAGCGCTTTAGAGCGTTGTTTTAAGGAAATCGGCAGGAAGCGGCTGTGGGCCGCTTATGACGAATGAGGTTCAATTCGTTCCTGCACGGTGATTCCTTTCTCAGCGCTTTGCTAAGCGCTCCGTTTTTTTCCGCTTTCTAAAACGATGAAATTATTGTATAATAAGTACATTAATGGAGGGTCGAAAGCGGGGTGAAATCATGCTGCAGCTTGTCTATGGGGCAGCCGGCACTGGAAAAAGTGAAGTGGTTTATCAGGCAGTTTATCAAAAAGCATCGGAAAGCGATCATAAATTGATGCTGATTGTACCGGAACAGTTTTCCTTTGAAACCGAGCGCAAGCTGTTAAACGCGCTGGGCGGGCATGGTTTTTCCCGTGTAGAGGTTTATAGTTTTACCCGGCTGTGCCATCATGTGTTCGAGCTTTATGGCGGTAATACCAAACGTTATGCAGACACGACGGCTAAAATCCTGTTGATGGATCTCGCTCTGCGCGAAGTTTCAGATACGCTGGAACACTACCGTAAGGTCAGCCGTTCGCGGCAATTCCTTGCGTCCGCTTTGCGAACAGTGGAGGAACTAAAGGTAAACGGGGTAACGCCGGAACTTTATGGTGAGGCCGTACGTCACCTTGACACCACTGGGGTTAAGGGAGGTAAGCTCAAAGAAATATCCTCAATTTTCTCGGTTTATCAGGGGATATTAGAGCATTCTTATGCGGATGCACTGGATGATTTTTCCAAAGCGCTGGAGCTGATAAAGGAACATCGCTTTTTTCAGGGATATGAAGTATATATCGATGAATTTAAAGGGTTCACCAAGCCGGAATTTGATTTGATTGAGCAGATTTTAATACAGTCATCTGACTGTACCGTTACGCTTTGCATGGATTTACTGGAACAGAATGAACCACTGTTTTCGTCGGTAAAGGATACAGCGGATCGGTTAATGTCTATTGCTGCACGCTGCCGCACGGCGGTAAGACGCCCGATTTCTTTGGAACAAAAACGTCGTTTTTCTGGGGAGACACTGCGGCATTTGGAGCAAAACGTCCTGAGACGGCGGCCTGAACGGTTTGAAGGCGTTTCTGAGGGAATACAGATTTATCTTGCGGAAAATGAATATGATGAAGTCAACTTTGCGCTCTCGGGGATTTTGAACCTGGTGCGGGAAAACGGAATGCGTTTTCGGGATATTGTCCTCATGACCCGCGACTTACCCTCTTACCAAAATATTTTGGAGTCGGCTTTTGAAAAATACGGTATCCCGTATTTCATTGACAGCCGCTTTGAGGTAGAAAATTTGCCGCCCGTACGGTATCTTCTGAATCTATTGGAGGTCGTTGTTAGCCGGCTTCAAACCGACTCCATTTTAAATTTGCTCAAGTGTACGCTCGTTCCGTATCGCCTTGAGGAGATTTCCGAGCTGGAAAACTATGTTTATTTGTGGGGGATTGACGGTGCCAAATGGCGTTCTCCCTTTACGGCAAATCCACAAGGATTTAAAGGCGGTTTAACTGCAGAAGACAAGGCGCTGCTCGAACGGCTCAACTCAATGCGCCAATTCTGGATGGATCCCATTGTAGAATTTATGGGAGAGTCTCGTCGCGCGTCGGTAAAACATATTTGCGGTGCTTTTTATCGTCTCTTGGAACGGCTCAAAGTACCAACACTTTTAGAGGATCAGGTTCGGGAACTGCGGCGGCAGGAAAAACAGGATGCAGCGGATGATATGCTGCGCGCTTGGGAAATTCTCATGGGGATACTTGACACGATGGTAACTGCCGCAGGAGATATTCGGGTGGACTTAAACCGTTTTGCAGAGCTTTTTGCGCTTGCAGTGCAAAACAGCGAGCTTGCAGACCGTCCGCAGACATTGGACTGTATTCTGGTTGGTTCACCGGAGCGTATGCGTACTGATTCCCCAAAGGCATTGTTTCTGTTGGGCGTCAACGATGGTATCTTCCCTTATGTGCCGGTGGATAACAGTTTGATAAAGGATGAGGAGCGCAGTCTGCTCTGCAAGTTAGGTCTGGAACTTCAGGGTGACTACCGTAAAAAGCTGCTGGAAGAGCGTTTTATTGCCTATAAGGCCATGACAGTTCCGCGGCAGGTTTTGGTTTTGACAGCACGCCGTGCAGATATTTCCGGAGAGGTTAAACAGCCCTCCGAGCTCATTTCCCAGCTTACATCCATGTTTGGTGAGAAAATTCGGTATGAGGAAAATAATCTGCCGTCCCTTTATTTCTGCCCGACCAAAGAAACGGCGTTTAACCGGCTTGCAGTTTGCTATACTCAAAAAACGGATTTTGTTAAAACCCTTTGCGCTTATTTTGAGCAGGATTTAGAATACGCATCCCGGCTTTCCCGGCTCAATGAGGCGCTTCAGCCGCGTATGTTCCATCTTCGGGATGAAACCATTGCGCGCCGTTTATTTGGAAAACAGGTGCATTTAACGCCTTCGCGTATGGAAGCCTATTATCGTTGCCATTTTGCTTATTTTTGTCGCTATGGTTTGAAAGCGTTGCCCAGGCTGAAAGCGGAACTGAACCCCATGGAACGCGGCATGGCGATTCACGATTTGCTCTATCGCTTTGTTCAGGAATACGGTGACCGAATGCTTGACCTGTCTGAGAATGAGGTTCAGGATATTGTCAGCCGTTTTCTGGATGAATACATCCTTTCCGTGATGGGAGGAACGGAGGATAAATCCAAACGTTTTCTTTCCGCATATTATCGCCTGCGCGGTGCAATGTGTACAATTGTCCTTCGGCTGATTGCTGAATTGAAACAGAGTGAATTCCGTCCAGTCGATTTCGAACTGGAGATTGATGCTAGCCAGGATTTGGAACCGGCCCGTTTTGTTGCGGCAGACGGAACCGAGGTGCTGATACACGGCACCATTGACCGCGTGGATACCTGCGAAATTGACGGACAGAAATATGTACGGGTTGTGGATTATAAATCCGGTGTCAAAAAGTTTAAATTGAGTGACGTTTATTATGGCCTCAATTTACAGATGATTCTTTACCTGTTTACCATTTGGAAAAATGGTAAAGGCAAGTACGCCAACGTGCTTCCGGCTGGGGTTTTGTATATGCCGGCGGGTGAAGCGCCGCCGGCGCTTGACCGGGAAGCGGGCAAGGCGGAGAAAGAAAAACATCTGCTTTCCCAATATAAAATGAACGGCTTTGTACTGGAAAATCCAAATGTTGTACAGGCAATGGAACAGGATATAAAGGGCGTATTCATTCCGGTGGAACAAAATAAAGACGGCAGTTTTTCCAAGCGCTCCTCTTTGCTGCGGCTGGAGGAGTTAGGAAAACTGGAACGCTATGTCAGCCGTCTTGTTCTGCGCATGGCGGAGGAGCTCCATCAGGGCAGTATCGCAGCCCAACCGTTTTACAGCAGCGGAAGCCGTCTGCCATGTGAATACTGCGACTATGCTCTGGTTTGCGGGCAACAGGGGAATGCTTCTGTATTTAAGCCGGTAGATGAAATGAAACGCGACACTTTTTTTGAAAAAATTGAGGAGGAAACAAATGGCCGTGCGTAATTGGACAGCGGAACAAATGAATGCCATTCATGCACACGGCGGAAGCATCCTTGTCTCGGCAGCGGCAGGCAGCGGCAAAACTGCTGTTCTGGTAGAACGGGTAATCACCATGCTGACCGACGCGGAACACCCTGTTCCGGCCGATCAGCTGTTGGTTGTGACCTTTACCAAAGCGGCGGCCGCAGAAATGAAACAGCGCATTGGCGCAGCACTAAACGAACGTATTGCAGAAAACCCGAACGATGATTTTTTACTGGGGCAGCAGCTACTTTTATCCAGAGCGCATATCTGTACCATTCACGCGTTTTGCGGCGAACTGCTGCGCGACCATTTTGAACAGCTTGACATTACACCGGATTTTCGCATTGCAGACGACACCGAAATTGAACTGATTAAGCGGCGGGCGATGGATGATGTACTGGAATATTTTTATCAAGAGGGAACAGAGGATTTTCACCATCTGGTAGATTTTTTCAGCAGCCGGACCGATCAGCCTTTGGTTGACAAAATAGACACGCTTTATGGGTTTATCCGTTCTCATCCGTTTCCGTTTTCCTGGCTGGAAACGCAGGAACACAAATACCAGGCGGCTCTTGAAAATGGGGAAGTGCCCTGGCGGGATATGGTTTTTCACAGCCTGTTGGAGGCGGTCGATTATGGAAAAAGTTTGTTTCATTCTGCAAAGCGTTTGATGATTGGCGACCAGCCGATGACAGACGCTTATCTGCCGGCTTTTGCCTCCGATGCCGTGCTGTTGGATGAAATGCGGGAACTGATTCAAAAACAAAACTGGGATGCGTTGATCCGGCTGGTGTGCAGTTATAAATCGCCTGCGCTGAAAGCCCTCCGCAAATACGAAGACGCGGAAAGAAAGGAGCAGGTGTCTCTGCTTCGCACCGAGCTGAAAGCGGTGCTTGAAAACTGCCAAGATATTTTGAAGCATTGTTCCACGACAGAGGATATCCAGGCGGATTTCAAGCTGCTCTTTCCCATTGTTAAAATCTTGTTTGAAGTAGTTCGCCGTTATTACGAAACGGTCGAGCAAATAAAGCGGGATAAGAATGTGCTCGATTTTTCCGACTTGGAGCTGCTTACTCTGCGGTTGTTGCTGCGTCAGGAAGAACAACGGATTGTAAAAACTCCTCTCGCAGAACAAATTGAGAACCAATTTCAGGAAATTTTGGTGGATGAGTACCAGGATACCAATGAAATTCAGGATGCTATTTTTCGTGCGCTTTCCCGTGATGAAAAAAACCTGTTTATGGTTGGAGATATTAAACAGAGCGTCTACCGATTTCGCAAGGCCATGCCGGAACTTTTTATAGAGAAAATGAACCGTTTTGCCTGGTATGACGGTCGGCGGTTTCCCGCGAAAATTCGCCTGGATGCAAATTTTCGCAGCAGGCGCGAAGTAACCGATGCTGTTAATTTTCTTTTCGATTTATTAATGAGCCCCCCATTGGGGGATGTTGACTACGCTGGAGAAACCCTCAAAGCCGCGGCGGAATACCCCGCTCAGGAGGGGATGGATGCAGAGATTCATATCATTGACCATTCAGAAGTTAACGATATGGAGGAAAAGCGGCTTGTCTATGAAGCGAGACATATTGCCGGTGAAATTCGACATATGATGGAACAGGGGATGCCTGTAACCGAGCGTGGACATATACGGCAGTGCCGTTATAGTGATTTTTGTATTCTGATGCGTTCGCTTAAAGAAAAATCCCATGTGTTTGAGGAAGAGTTCCGTAAACAAGGTATACCATTATGGACGGACGCTTCGGACGGCTACCTTGGTTCCGAAGAGGTTTCGCTTATTCTCAACCTGCTTAAGGTGCTGGATAATCCGCTCCAGGATATTCCGCTGCTTTCGGTGCTGATGTCTCCGCTTTTCGATTTTTCTCCGGACGAAGTTGCGGAAATCCGACTGATTGATCGCAGCCTTCCTCTATATCTGGCGGTACGGCAGGCTGCGGAGCAGAAGAACCCAAAAGCGTGTATCTTTTTAGAAAAAACAGATCAACTGCGTCGATTCAGTGCGGTGTCCAGGCTGGATCAATTAATCCAGTCGATTTATGACACCACAGGTTTTCTTGTATTTTCAAGTGCATCGTCTGCCGGTGAACAACGCACGGCAAATCTACGCCTTTTGCTGGAATATGCGGTTCACTATGAACAGGCGGGATATCGGGGCGTTTCCGGTTTTATCCGCTACATAGACCGAACATTGGAACAAGGACAGGACTTAGCCGGCGCAAGTGTGATGAACGAAACGGCAAATGTCGTGCGCCTAATGACAATTCACCGCTCCAAAGGCTTGGAATTCCCGGTGTGCTTCGTTGCAGATCTCAGCAAAGGTTTCAATACTCTTGATCTGCGGGGGGATATGCTGCTTCATCCCGAACAGGGAATTGCATTAAAAGTGCGCGACCATGCGTCCATGAAACGCTATGCGACACTTCCGTATGAAGCGTTGCGTTTGTCGATTGAGCAGAATATGTTTTCCGAAGAAGTGCGTGTGCTCTATGTCGCCCTAACGCGTGCAAAAGAAAAATTAATCCTTACCATGTCCTGCAAGGATTTTCGTTCTGAAATCTTCAGCTTGCTCCAAAAAAATGGCAATGCTGAACGCCCGGCTTCTTTTTTGCTCCGGAGGCTGCATAGTTATGCAGATTGGGTAAAAATGGCTCTGTTGTATTCTCCATCCGTCTATCAAATGGTTGGAATAGAACCGCCGGTTTCGTTGCTCCATGAGGATTTTTTTAAGATTCGTCTTTGCGCCCCGGCTTCGGAGCAGGCGATGGAGAAATTTGAAATTGACGACAATTCCGCTGTGGATGAAAAAATGCTCCAAGAACTTTCTGAAATGCTGGCATACCGTTATCCATATGAACAGGCGGCGCATTTGCCCAGCAAACTCTCGGTTACTCAAATTGCAGCAAAGAAACACGAGGAAGAATTTGTCCTTCTTGCGCGGCCGGCGTTTCTGACTGGCCGGGAGTTTACGGCCGCAGAACGAGGTACCATCTTGCACCGTTTTATGCAGCATCTTGATTTATCGGCTAAGGGATGTGTGGAACTGGAAATCAAGCGGCAGGTGAAGAGCGGTTTTCTAAATGAGCAGCAGGCGGCTACGTTGGATGTTGAAAAAATTGAGGAATTCCTTGATTCTGAGCTTGCCGAATCTATGCGCCGTGCCGGAACCGGTCTTTACCGTGAATTTAAATTCATGTATGAGCTTGACGCTTCGGAACTTTATGTAATTCAGAATGCCGGCAGCGAAAAAATTTTAATTCAAGGGGTAGCAGATGCTCTGCTTCAGGAGCAGGATGGAATAACTATTATTGACTATAAAACCGATCATGTGGAAAACAGCGGGATTTTACAGCGGCGTTACCGCACTCAACTGGAACTGTATGCGCGAGCATTGACGGCGGCCTTTGAGCTTCCGGTAAAACGCCGAGTTATTTACTCACTTTCCCTAGGTGAAGAAATTGAGGTTTAAATCTTGCGCTTTTCGCTTGTTTGCATTATAATGGTATGCAATACGAATAGCGTTGGGTGTCTAAAAATTTTACTTGACATTTTTGGCCCCGGTGGTATAATAATATGGAAAACAAAGCAGAACCGTTTCGTTCTCACCTATGAGCGTTTCGCTCCGTGGTCAATACTTGATTGCAGTAATGTGATTGTGTATGTTTGAGCGCAGACGGTTTTGTCTGCGCTTTTTATTTGATAGTGTGGCATGGAGGTGCTTAACGATTAACAACAAAGAATTGCAGATCAACGAAGAAATTCGTGACAAAGAGGTTCGTGTTATTGGTGCGGACGGCGATCAGCTGGGGATTATCACTACGGCTGAGGCAATGCGTATGGCCATTGAGAAAAATCTTGACCTGGTAAAAATTGCACCGCAGGCAAGTCCGCCGGTTTGCCGTATTATGGATTACGGCAAATACCGTTTTGAACAGGCGAAAAAAGAAAAAGAAGCCAGAAAAAACCAGAAGACCGTTGAAATTAAAGAAATTCGTATGTCTTTAAACATTGACACGAATGACTTTAATACCAAGGTTAACCACACCATTAAATTTTTAAAGGGTGGAGACAAGGTAAAGGTTTCAGTTCGCTTTCGCGGCAGAGAGATGGCACATACCAATTTGGGCAACGAGCTTTTAGGCCGTTTTAAAGAGGCTTGCTCGGAATATGGCGTTGTTGAGAAAGCACCGAAAATGGAAGGCCGTAGCATGTCGATGGTTGTTTCGGCAAAGCCGGTCAAATAATTGCGTTATTTTTAGGGAGGAATACAATCATGCCAAAAGTAAAAACACATAGCGGAGCAAAAAAACGGTTTAACATGACCAAAAATGGCAAAGTAAAACGCGCCCATGCGTATAAAAGCCATATCTTAAACAAAAAGAGCACCAAACGGAAACGTGCTCTTCGCAAAGGCGGTTACGCGGATAAGACCAATACGGCAGCAATCAAAATTTTGGTTCCGTACAAATAAACTGCCCAGTCGTTTAAATTTGAACTGAATGTTGGAGGTATAGAGAATTATGGCACGTGTTAAAGGCGCGATGATGACCCGTAAAAGAAGAAAAAAGACATTAAAACTTGCAAAAGGCTACTGGGGCGGCAAAAGCAAACTTTTTAGAACCGCAAAAGAAGCAGTTATGAAATCCGGCCAGTATGCTTATATTGGCCGTAAACAGAAAAAACGTGATTTTAGAAGCCTTTGGATCACCAGAATTTCTGCTGGATGCAAAATGAATGGCATGAATTATTCCACCTTTATGAATGGTTTGAAGAAAGCTGGTATCACCCTGAACCGTAAAATGCTTTCTGAAATTGCCATTGCAGACGCAGAAGCCTTTACCGCTCTTTGCGAGCAGGCCAAAGCTGCCCTGAAATAAGAACTGCGTAAAACGCTCAAGCCTTTTGGCTTGAGCGTTTTTATAAAGCGATAAGGTGGTATGGGATTGGAATGGATTACAAGCCGGGAGAATCCGCGCGTTAAGGAATATGGAAAACTCAATACCGGTAAGCAGGCACGAAAAAAGTTAGGTCTGTTTACGCTGGAAGGGACGAAATTGTGTATAGAGGCAGTACAATCCGGTGTATCGGTTGTATATGCGCTGGTGACTGAGTCCTGGGTTGGTGTACATCCGGAGCTGTTGCAAATGTTGCTACAACACGGTGTTTCCTGCTATGGAATAACCGAAGCGATTGAATCCAAAATATCGGATACCGGCGGACCGCAGGGGATTTTTTGTGTTTGCCGGCTGCTGGAACCAGCTTCGCTGGAACTGCTAAAGCGGATGAAAAAAATTCTTTGCCTTTACGATCTCCAGGATCCTGGCAACCTTGGAGCAATGTTCCGCAATGCCGATGCCTTGGGGGTTGAGGCAGTTGTCCTTTCCAAGGCAAGTTGTGACCTGTTTTCGCCTAAAGTGCTGCGTTCTGCAATGGGGTCTGTATTTCATCTGCCTTATTATATTGCAGAGGACATGCTCTCGTTTGAAGCTGAAATGGCGCAAAACGGCCTTGTTTCCGCGGCGGCTGTGGTGCGTGATGCAGACCTGATAGCCGACGGTTGCAATTTGCCAGCGATTCATTTATTATATATAGGTAACGAAGGCAGCGGGTTGCCAGCGGCGTTTGCCGCACAATGCCGGTACCGCATTACATTGGCAATGAAAGGGAAGGCAGAATCGCTTAATGCGGCAATGGCTGCCGGCCTTTTGATGTGGGAGCTTTCAAAACAGGAAGGATAAAGAGGTGTGCCGTATGGATGAACTGCTGTACTGGGTATGGCTTTCCCTTTGTTTTCAACCGGGGAGTGACAAGCCGAACCAACTTCTGATGGATTTTGACTCTCCGGAAGAATTTTATCAGAACGGGCGTACCTCTATGGAAGAGATTGAATATCTCACCGATGTGGAGCGTTCCAAAATTGAACGTACCTCGCTTGAGCGTGCAGAGTTTATCATAAAAGAATGTAAGCGGCTTCAAATTCAAATGATTCCGTTTGATGATCCGCTATATCCTTTGCATTTAAAGGATATTTATGCCGCGCCGCTTGTGTTGTACGCAATGGGGTCTTTGGAAGGACTGGAGGATCGCGTTCTTGTTACCGTTGTCGGTACCAGAAATGCTTCGGAATACGGAAAACGGGTAACCGGTAATATTTGTTATGAACTGGCACGCGCCGGTGCAGTTGTTGTCAGCGGATGCGCGCTTGGAATTGACGGCTATGCACATTTGGGGGCTCTTAAAGGTGGTGGCCGTACCATTGCTGTAATGGGTTGTGGGCTGGATGTCAATTACCCAAGTGCTCACCGTGATTTGAAACAGCAAATTTTAAAACGTGGCGGAGCCTTAATTTCAGAGCTGCCGCCTGGAACCGAACCGTCACCGGCTATTTTTCCGGTGCGGAACCGTATTATGGCCGGTATCTCTTTGGGAACGCTGGTCACCGAAGCGCCGGAACAAAGTGGTTCGTTGATTACAGCACAGCATGCGCTGGATCAGGGGAGAGACATTTTCTGTGTACCTCCGCATGATATTTACAATCCTGAATTTTGTGGAGTGATTCGTTATATACGGGACGGTGCAACGCCAGTGTTTTGTGCCAAGGATGTGCTGATGGAATATTTATCCGCTTATCCACACACACTGGATGTGGAAAAACTCCTTGATTCTTACTCTGGCGGAAAAGGCGCCAAGCAAACGCAACAGGATCCACCTAAAAAAGAGAAGACCCCCGTTGCAGCCCAAAAGGACGTACCTGCAAAACCGCTGGCGCCAGAACCGGAAGAGGATATTTCCAAAAAGCCGGAACCCCCTAAAAATCTGGATAAAAACGAACGTATTGTCTATGATTGTTTGGAGTTCAAACCGCGGGTGGTGGATGAAATTGCTGCAATATCCGGCCTTGAAACAAAAGATGTTCTGGCTGTGCTGACGACACTGGAAGTTAAGGGATATGCTTATTCCTGCTCCGGCTCCCGGTACGGTTTACTCAATAAATGACGGCGGAGGTTGATGAATTGTCCGATTTAGTAATTGTAGAGTCGCCTGCAAAGGCAAAAACCATAAAAAAATATCTTGGGCCTGGGTATGACGTTGTTGCGTCTATGGGTCATGTCCGCGATCTGCCAAAAAGTAAATTCGGTGTTGATGTGGACAATGACTTTGAACCGCAGTATACCGATATTAAAGGAAAAGAGGACTTGATTAAAGACCTCAAAAAAGCTGCGAAAAAAAGCGAACATATTTATCTGGCGACTGACCCGGACCGTGAAGGAGAAGCTATTTCCTGGCATTTGGCGCATATGCTGAATTTGGATTTAAGGGACAGCAATCGCGTCACCTTTAATGAAATTACCAAAACTGGCGTTAAAAACGGGATGGACCATCGCCGCCAGATTGATCTTGATCTGGTCAACGCCCAACAGGCTCGCCGCGTGTTAGACCGCATTGTCGGTTATAAGTTGAGTCCATTCCTGTGGCGTAAAATTCGCAGGGGGCTTTCTGCCGGGCGCGTGCAGTCGGTTGCAGTTCGGTTGATCGTTGACCGTGAAGAAGAAATCCGGGCTTTTAAACCGGAGGAATACTGGACCATCGACGCCCTTCTGGGAGCCAAAGGAGTTCGTAAGCCATTTCCGGCGAAATTCTATGGCAAAAAAGGCAAGAAAATTGACATTAAAACCGAGGAACAATCAAACGGCATCTTAAAGGAATTAGAAGGAGCCGATTATGTTGTTGACTCGGTGAAAAAAGGCGTTCGCCGAAAATCCCCGGCTCCGCCGTTTACCACTTCAACCATGCAACAGGAAGCCTCTCGTAAGCTAGGTTTCCAGGCGCGCCGCACCATGAAAGCGGCTCAGGAATTGTATGAAGGCGTTGAGGTCGGTGAACTTGGCGCTGTCGGTTTAATTACCTATATGAGAACCGACTCGCTGCGTATTTCAGACGAAGCAAGGCAAGCGGCAACCGAGTATATTACCGGAAAATACGGCAGGGAATATCTGCCGGAAAAGCCGCGGGTTTATAAGGCCAAATCCAATGCGCAGGATGCGCATGAGGCAATCCGGCCGACCATGCCGGAACTTTCACCGGATCGAGTAAAAGCGCATTTGACCTCGGATCAGTATAAACTCTATAAGCTGGTTTGGGAGCGTTTTCTCGCAAGCCAAATGGCAAATGCGGAATTGGATACCGTTTCTGCTGATATTGCGGCAGGAGAATATATTTTTAAGGCGTCTGGCTACTCTGTAAGGTTTAATGGCTTTACAGCGCTTTATGAAGAAAGCAAAGATGAAGAAGCAGAGAGCAATGAAGTGCTTCCGGCACTGGCAAAGGGCGATCCGCTAAAACTCAAAAGTATTGCGGGCAATCAGCACTTTACCCAGCCGCCGCCACGCTTTACCGAGGCTTCGCTTATCAAAGCGCTGGAGGAAAACGGTATTGGCCGTCCAAGTACCTATGCGCCGACCATTACCACCGTTTTGCAGCGCAATTATATTGAGCGTGAAGGGAAACAGCTGCGGCCAACTTCGCTCGGTGAAGTGACCACCCAGCTCATGCGTGATCACTTTCAGAACATTGTCGATGTGGACTTCACCGCCAATATGGAAAAGAATCTTGATGAAGTCGAAGTCGGCAAGGTCAATTATGTGGATATGCTCCGGAGTTTTTACGGTGATTTCAGCAACACTCTGGACAAGGCGGAAAAAGATATGGAAGGTACCCGCGTTAAGGTTCCGCATGAGGAAACCGATATTGTATGTGAAAAATGCGGGCGAAAAATGGTCATTAAGATTGGCCGTTTTGGTAAATTTCTTGCCTGCCCAGGTTTCCCAGAGTGCCGTAACACCAAACGGATTGCGCAGGAAACCGGTGGAATCTGCCCGCTCTGCGGCGGAAAGGTGCTGGAAAAGAAGTCCAAAACCGGCAAAAAGTATTTTGGCTGCGAACATAATCCGGAGTGCTCTTTTATGACTTGGGATGAACCGCTTAAGGAACAATGCCCTAAATGCGGCGCCACCTTGTTCAAAAAACGTGGCAAGGCGGGTAAAATTTATTGTGCAAAAGAAGGCTGTGACTATGAGCGCGGCCTTCAGGATAAAGCAGAATGAGGGTTCATGTAATTGGAGCAGGGCTTGCTGGCTGCGAGGCTGCTTACCATTTGGCGCAGGATGGCATTCGGGTGGAATTGTATGAAATGAAACCGGAAAAGTATACGCCGGCGCATCATTATACCGGTTTTGCGGAGCTGGTCTGTTCCAATTCTCTCAAAGCTTCCCGTTTGGGCTCGGCGGCCGGGCTTCTCAAACACGAAATGAAAGCGTTGGGATCGCTTATTGTTGATTGCGCTGAACAGAGCAGTGTTGCGGCAGGCGGTG
>JBMNPF010000007.1:0-142553 GCA_050943475.1 Oscillospiraceae bacterium | reverse complement strand
TCACGCGGGCGTTGAAGGCCCGTGCAATCTGGTTGATGTTCACGCCGATTCGGTTCAATTCCATCAGCATCCGGTCGAGCTGCGGAGTGTCCGCAACGACCTCGTGCTCCGTGTGGGAACCGGCGGAACCGTACAGCGCGCCACGCAGATAGTTCGAGCGCGTGCGTCCGCCTCTCTTCCCATCCAGAAGGGCAAGCTCCTCGGCGTTCATGCGCACCTGAATAACAGTCTCGCGACGGTCCTTCTTGTAGCGCTGACGGGTCGCCTTGCCGCTTCTTTTTTCAACTTCTTTTGCCATGCAAAACACCTCCTTATTCGCAATCCAAATGCGATGCTCATTTTTCTTCGCACTTTGCTGCAATCTGCGAAACGGGGAAGGGAGCAAGCATTGACCATGTACGTACAAAATGCGAATATCGCATTTTTCCCGCCATGGTCAGCTTGCGAGGGGGCGGCTTCGCCGTCCCCTTCGAACCCCCGAATCTGTCCCCTCCGACTCAACATGTTCTGTCCGACAGAACCACGCGACCGAATGTCGGACACGGGGACGACTCCCCATGTCCGAACCTCCGTCGCGTTTTAATCGAAGGGACGGCGCTCGGGACTGAAGCCCTCGCCGCCGAGAGAACCGCGGCCGCCGTCCGAAGAATCGGCGTCGCCCGCAGGTTCGCGCACGACTGCGTTCGGGTCGCCATCGGAAGGATTTCCGCCGTTTCCATGTCCGGCGTCCCTGTGCAGCGTCTTGACGAACGCGAGCACCTCTTCGGCGGAACCCATTTCCTTCACTTCGGGGAAGACCGCCACGAGGGCGTCGGCGTACGCCTTGGTCTTCGCAGCCTGCTTCTCGCGGCGCAACTTCTTCGCCTGAGCCTCAAGCTCGCGCGCCTTCTTGTCTATGTCATCGAATCTCTTGATAGCCATAATTAATCACTCCTTATCTATTTGAATCTATCTCTTCACTTGCGGTCGTTTCTCCGGACACCATGTACGCCGGAATCGACCCCACCTTGTTCCGCACATAGCCTCGATAGCTGTCCTTCACGTCGGGCTGCGCCAGACGCATCTTGTCGTTTCCCCGGTAGTCGTGATTCATCCACTCCTGTACCTGATATTCGAGAATCAGCATCTCGGGGACATCCATCCGGTTCGCCGAGCGGACCTTGTCCTGTAACTGCCATCCGTATTCCGGTGCAATCAGTTCGAGCGAGGAATAGAAGGAGTTCCGACTCAGCATCTTTCCCTGAGGGACGTTCGTCTGGAACCAGTAGCGGTACAAATCGTATAGAAACTTGCAAGGGAGCAGGTCCCATGCGGCTTGGTCGAACACCTCGTTCGCGAACTGGCGAAGAGGGTCGTTGTCGACTCGGAACACGTCCAGCGACTTCTCGGATGCTTCGGGAACGCTGAACTCGTCGAAATCCATCTCGTACAAGGTGTGGAACAAAACGTATTCGAGGACATCCTTTCGTCCCAGATAGTCGTCCTTGATGTACTTGCGCTCGCAGCCCTCGAATCGCTTCTCGAACGGAATCACGAGCAATCGCCTGTACATGGATTCCGATTTGTCCTTGAGCTTCGGAATCTCGTTCACGCATTGAATCATCAACCCACGGAAAAGGCACGGCATTGGAGCCTTGTACTTGCGGTTGAGCAGGAACGGGTCTCCCGTGATGACCGACTTGAGCGTGGCAGCCTTGTCGATATACGTTCCGACATCGTTCTCGTCCGTGATAATCGCCTGTACGCGGGTAAGCTCCTCAAGCATGAAATCCTGCCCGAAATCCTTCAGGGGAATCGAGGCCCAAGAGCCTTTCCCGAGCAGGTTCCGGACGAGGGCGCAGAACGTGCCCTTTCCGTTGTTGCCCTGAGTGGAGTACAGCCAGACGGATTTGTTCCACGGCATGTTCGGACGCAGGGAAGCCCCCAGCACCTGCCAGAGAACCTTGACCACCTCGGGGTCGTCGGAAAGCTCCTCCATCCACGAGACCACGTCCCAATCCGTTCCGTCTTGGTCATTATGGATGACCGAATTCTGGGCATTCGGGACGAAATCCACGTTCGACTTACTGGTGAACACGTACTTCGGGTCGAAATCCAGCAGAATCTTGTTCTCGTAGTCGAAGATTCCGTTGTTCACGGGAACGAGTGCCTTGTCTTTGCAAGGCTCTACTTTCGGCACGAGGACGCGCAACTTGTTCTCGGTGTTGCGCATGTCCACATCGCTGATTCCCGGGTGAAGAGCCGTAATCAGCCTCCGAACCGTCTCGGTGCGGGTGTCGTACAGCCCTCGACGCTCTCCATCGGACTGATAGACCCCCACGTCGAAATTTCCGTCACCCTCCTGACCGTTCAGGCGGATTCCGACCGCGTGGTACAGGCGAATTATCACGCTCGCTACCTGCCAAGGCGTCATGGCCTTCAGTTTCCGTACGCGGTCAGCAGGGGCTTTCGCGTTCGGGTACGCGTCCTTGATGGGCGCTCCCATAGGGGCGTTCGGGTCGCGGGGACCGAGGTTGTATTCCTCGATTGCGTTGTTGGTCGCCTGAAGAAGCTCCGCCTCGATGCTCTCGAACGGCAGGTCGGCGTCCTCGTCGAGACCGTCCAGATAATCGTCCGTGACCGCCTTGAGCAGTCCGTTGTATGTTAAGTCTTGAAATTCGCTCATATCTGTGGTATCATTAATACAGTTAAATGGTACCGTCCCGTAAGCGTCGCCAGCGCTGGGGCGGTTTTCTTTTTGCCTCATAACCTCACCTCCTTAATGAATCCCGTGAGACACCAGATATTTCTCGAACGTCTCGCGGTGAATACGGCGACTTCGAATCGTGTCAGTCATCACCACGAAGTCCGCGTCATCGGCCTTCATCAGTGAACGCACGCGCCCGATTCCTATTTCGAACAGGGTCGACGCCTCGGCACTCGTCAGGAACGGCTTCGCTTTCAGAGCCGTGATGTAGGCCGCGTATTCCTCCATCGTCAGCTCGCTCCCGCCGAGAATCTTCTTCGTGAATCCCTTCTTCTGTTTTGCATTTGCCATAAAGCAACCTCCTTTTTTCCTGCCTATAAACGCAAAAAAGCGGCGAACCAGAATCCAGCAATCAAGCTGAAATCTGATTCGCCGCTCGTCAGGTTCGTGCGATTGCCGTCCTATTTGGACGGGTAGACGCTGTTGCCTCCCGCATCGGCTCGTCAGACCGACGCAGTTTCGAGGGCGGACCCTCATCGGCTTCCTCCCGAGCCTAAGGCTCGGTCTCAGATAGGCTTACGTCGGTATATCCCGGCCGCTATCCATCGGCAATCATGTCGCGAATTTATGCATATATTATACAACACAAAATGACGGAAAGCAATACCAAACATCACATACCAGCAGGTCAGGGGCATGTCTAACACTATTTCCCGCCATAAATGAGCAGAAACATTATGCAAAAAAATCGCAGTACAGGGGGAAGAGGGGTGCTCTCAGGTAAATGTTCCAGTTTTGTTCCACTTTTGTTCCAGTTTTTTCAGGCAAAATGGAACGCTGATTTCCCGATGGTTCTCGACCCGAAACGCCGTTGTTCCAATTGTTCCGGTTTTTTTCAACAAACTTTTTTATATATACGGATTTCTCTTTTTTCTTCTCGCGTAAATAAAGGTTTATAAAAAAGTGGAACAAATGGAACAATCGACGAAATGCCCCGAGAATATGCGGGTTTCGTCCGTTCCAATTTTGTTTTTAGAAATGGAACAAGATTTTTCAAATCGGGCTGGAACACCGAGAAAATGCGGGAAATGTCTGTTCCAACTTTTTTGGAACAAAATGGAACAACAATACCTTGAGCACGTCACCCTTCCCATGTACCCAGTCCATAAAGCGCATCGAGCGAAGCGAGATGCAGGTTGTGCTCTTACATTCTTTTCAGAACGTCCTCAAAGCCGTTTTAGGCACAGAAAAGCCCGAAGGGTAAACAAGTACCTCCTCGGGCTTAAAACGTCTTAAAACGCAAAATACGACGTCAGGAAAACGAAAAGGGGACGCCCTAAAGGGCATCCCCAAATCTATACACAAGCGCGAACTCATTCTTGATGAAGAAGAGTTCGACGCTTCCTCTTTTGGTGGAGGCGGGGGGAGTCGAACCCCCGTCCGAAAATCCGTCCTCAAGGCTTTCTACGGGTGTAGTTTATCTACAAAATTTCCCATACAGACAAGCCGATAAACAGGCCGTCAATACGGTAGCCTTCTGTACATCCAACCGGTTACAGGCTCGCCGGCAGGACGTTCACCACTTTTAAGCGCCCAAGATAAGCCGTGGTACTCAAATCAAGGACGAGCCGCAATTATGCAGCGTATGCTAAAGTTCTAGTATTCGATTTAGCGTTTATATTTAGGTGCGACTTTTAAAGAGTTTTCGCCCACTCTACCCGCTTACCAAGATTCAAAATCCCCGTCGAAACCTTTACGCCCCCATATTCAAACAGGCAAATGCCTGTTTATTATCTTATGTTTTTGGCCGGATTATATGCGGTTGCGCTCCTTTAGCGCCCGGTCAATTTCCCGCTTTGCATCGCGTTTTGCCATGTCCGCACGTTTGTCGTGCAGCTTTTTGCCCTTGCAAAGCCCAAGTTCAACCTTGACACGGGAACCCTTAAAATAGAGTGACAGCGGTATCAAAGTATAACTGTCCTGCTTGACCATGCCAAACAGCCGCATAATCTCCTTTTTGTGCATCAAGAGCTTACGGACACGCAGCGGATCGCGGTTGAAGATGTTCCCCTTTTCGTAAGGGCTGATGTGCATCCCCAAAATGAACAGCTCACCATTGTCAATGCTGCACCAGCTATCCTTCAGGTTGACCGTACCCGCCCGCAACGATTTGACCTCAGTCCCGAACAATTCAATGCCGGTTTCGTAGGTTTCCATCACAAAATAGTCGTGCCGCGCTTTGCGGTTGACCGTAATGATTTTCCCCGGCATAAAATGTCCTCCCTTTCGTCAAATTTCGTTGCGGTTTTCCAGCGCCTTAAACAAGGTCACTTCATCCGCGAACTCCAGTTCGCCGCCAACCGGTATCCCGTACGCAAGCCGTGTGACCCTAACGCCAAGCGGCTTAATGAGCCGTGAAAGATACATAGCGGTCGCCTCGCCTTCCACGGTCGGGTTGGTTGCCATAATAACCTCTTTCACCATCCCATCGCCAAGGCGTGCCAACAGTTCCTTCAAAGTAAGCTGATCCGGCCCAATGCCGTCCATCGGCGAAATAAGGCCGTTGAGCACATGGTAGGTTCCTTTGTACTCACGGGTGCGCTCAAATGCTACAACGTCCTTTGGGCCTTCCACCACACAGATGACGGAATGATCCCGCTCCTCCGAAGAGCAGATGCTGCACACCGGCTGGTCGGTAAAATTTTGGCAGACCGCGCAACGCTTAATTTTTTCATGCGCTTCCACCACTGCATTGGCAAACGCCTCCGTCTGCTCTTTGGTCAAAGTCAGCATATAAAAGGCGAGCCGCTGGGCCGTTTTAATGCCAATGCCCGGCAGCGAAGCAAACTGCTCAATCAGTTTGGTCAGCGGAAGCGGATTGTATTCAGCCGCCATTGTTAAAACAGCCCCGGAATGGACGCACCGCCGCTGCCGGTAATCTTTTCCATTTCGCTGTTGGTGGTATCTTCAATCTGACGCATGACTTCATTGACCGCGCTGAGAACCAGATCCTGCAGCATTTCAATGTCTTCCGGATCGACAACCTCCGGTTTGATGGTCAGGGATTTCAGCTCTTTTTTGCCGTTTGCAACCACTTCAACCGCACCGCCGCCAACCGCTGCGATAAATTCGCGCTCCTCAAGCTCCTCTTGAAGGGCGGTCATATCCGCCTGCATTTTCTGCGCCTGCTTCATCAAAGCATTCATGTTGGAGGGGCCGCCGCCCATCCCCTTTGGCAAACGTGATTTCATAACTCTACCTCCGCATATTTTACTTCTTCTAGGGTCCAGACGCCGTACAGAAAGACGGTTTCTTCTGCCACAGCGCACAGACCTTTCTACTTGATATGAACCTGCACGCCGGATTCCTCCGCCGTGTGCAGCAGTTTGGCAAGCTCATCCTGCTTGGACGTTTGCGGTACCTGCGCTTCCACCGAACGGACTCGTAAGCGGTACTTCTTCCCGAGCTGGGCGGTAATCGCCTCACTCAGCCGCCCCGCTGCGCCATCCCGCCGGAGCATGGAAGAAAGCATCCCGCTGTTGGACGTAATGCAGACCGCCGGGCCAATAATCTGCGCCGTGGAGCCTGCAAGCAGGCCGCACAAAGGCGGATCAGTCTTGGCCAGGCGCTCCAGAATTTCCGGCCAGCAATCAACGGGAACGGGAACATCCCCCTGCTCCGGCACAATCCGCGCCTCCGGGGTTGATGCGGCAGGCTCCGGAAGATCCGGCAACGCCCCCTGTGCTTCTATCGCAATGGCACTTGTCATGGGGTTCATCCCCTGCGGTTCCGCTGCGCCGACCGGCGATTCAGCCTGCCGGGAAACAGATCCCGGTCCGCTTTGAGAAGCCGGTGGTTCCACCGCCCTCGGTTCGGCCGCAACAGCGCTTGCTACGGGTTCCGCCACGGGCGGAGCCGCTTTTGCGCGGTTCGACGTGTCTGCCGGTGCAGGAGCCGCCGGGAATCCAGAACGGATCCGGGTTTCCAGCTGATCCAGCCGCGCAAGGACGGCGGCATTGCTGCTGTTGAGCTCTGGAGAACACAAGCGGATCATACACATTTCAAATTCGGTTCGCTTTCCAGCCGTGGCCGAAATCCGGTCCAAACAGCCCTGAAGCTCCGAAAGACAATACAAAAGGGTGGACAGCGAGACCGTCGCTGCGCGCCTGCGCAGCTCCTCGAGCTCCGACGGCATACATAGCACCAGCGGTTCTGGTTTTTGCACCGTCTTTACAATCATCAGGTTGCGGTAATAGGTGATAAGCTCCTCACACAGCCGGGTCAAATCGCGGGACTGGCGGTACAGCTCATCCACCATTTCAAGCGCCGCAGAAGCGTCTTTGGCCGCAATAACATCCGCAAACCGGGTGAGATAGCTCCGGTCGGCAAGACCTGCCGCCAGGCTGACCGTCGCCACGTCAATGTCGTTCTGGTAAGCAACGCACTGGTCAAGCAGCGAAAGCGCGTCGCGCATCCCGCCGTCGGCGAGTTTTGCAATGAGTTCCGCCGCTTCTTCGGTGACGGTAAAATCCTCCTGAGAAGCAATGTATTGAACCCGGCTGGCAATATCCTCCGCCGTGACACGGTGAAAATCGAACCGCTGGCAGCGGGAAAGAATAGTTGCCGGAACTTTATGTACCTCGGTCGTCGCCAAAATAAAGATGACATGTGCAGGCGGTTCCTCCATAATTTTCAAAAGCGCGTTGAAAGCGCTGCCGCTGAGCATGTGTACCTCATCAATGATATAAACGCGGTATTTGCAGACCGCAGGGGTAAACCCCGCTTCCTCCCGCAGCTTGCGAATGTCCTCAACGCCGTTGTTGCTTGCCGCGTCAATTTCCGAAACATCCAGCAGCGACCCCTGCTCAATGCCAGTACAGGCGGTGCATTCCAGGCAAGGTGAGCCATCCTCATGCGGATGTTCACAGTTGACCGCCATGGCAAAAATACGCGCACAGGTGGTTTTTCCGGTGCCGCGCGACCCGGTAAACAGGTAAGCATGGCCAATGCGGCCCGTTTTAATTTCATTCTGCAGTGTTTTAGTGACATGCGGCTGGGACAATACATCCGCAAACACTCTGGGCCGCCATTTGCGGTACAACGCCTGATACATTTCATGCCACCTCCTACACGCGGGAATAACAAAAGGCAGAAGCGCTGGCAGAAAACCTCCCCGCCAGATTTCATTATACAGCCTGACATACGGAACAACAGGAAAACCTGCGGCGCACAGGTAAATCCGCTTAATGCTGCTCGGTTCCCCGCCTGACATGGTTCACGGCAACCCGCCGCACAGGACCCGCTGTTCCGCATGCCGCGCTGTACACTTCATGCTCTGCCTTTTATACCGGTATGATCCGGTTTCAGCTATTTATTATACAACATCTCGGCAAAAAAAACAACTCTTTTTTCCACGGCAAATTGTCCGCCGTTTCCTTCCCGTTTTTTACAAAGTTGTAAGGGCCAAAGGTAAAAGCCGACGCATCAAATCCGTCCTGCAAAAAAGCGCACTGCCCGTAAAGCAATGCGCTTTTGCCTTTCAAAACAATCCGCCGGGCGTCCGGTTTCTGCCAAACGCCTACGGCTAAACAAGTTCCCGTTTTTTCTGACGCCATACATAGAACAGACAAACAGCCACTCCAAGAACCAGAAGAATACCGGAAACCCATAGCTCTGCTCCCGGAATCCCCGTTAAATAACCAAGACTCCCAATGAGGTAAAAGGTATTAAAAGAGTCTGCCATATTGCTGCCCGCCAGGTAAAACGCCGCCACAACCAGCGGAACAAACAGCAGAAGCTGTTTGAGCAGCATGGGGACATAGCTCTTGCTGCACTGAGATACCAAAAACACCCAGGCCGCCGTCCCAAGAGAAAACACATAGCAAAGCAGGATACCGCAAATAATCCACTGGAGCAGGGTGAGGTTCCCAAACACATAAAAATCTGACATAAAGCCCATTACCGAACATTCAAAAAAGGTTGAAATATCACTTTGAAAAAGACGGATAAGACAAGGGGTCAAAACAACCGTTGTCAGACCAAATGCCGAAAAAAGCGCCGCCCCAAGCTGGTACAGCGGCAGCCTGCGTCCCGTTCTGCTCGCCCAAAAAACAGGATGCAGATTTTGGATTCGGTCGCGCACCGGGTAAGGCGCCAACAAAAGAAACACACCCAGAATTGGGAGTATGATGAGGTAATTAAACATCATCTGCAAGCTGCTTACAATCGAGTAGGGCATTAATCCCCGCAGGGCGTCCTGTTCTTTGAGCCGATCCACCCGCTCATACCACGCCAGCTTGGCCGCACTTTCGTCGCCGTACCGCTGAAAGGGTTCGTTGCGGGTGTCATAGCTATAATACAAACTTTGCATATCCTGATAACGGAAGCCCAGGTTCGTCTCATTTTCAAAGAACAGCAAGTCATCCAACACATCCATTTGTTCCTGCCATTCCTGCGACTGCCAGTCCATTCCAGCGAACTTCCCAGTCGTGTTGCGGTAATCGTCCCAGTCGTTGTGATCAAAAATGCCGGCAGCGGCAAATTCCGGGCTGTTTGCAATAAACGCATTCACTTCGTCTACAACCGCTTCCCAGTCCTTTTCCGCATCCTTCCGTTCGTCCTCCTCCAATGTTGGGCCGTAGCGTTCCAGCCATGTTTTAGCCGTTGTATACTCAACTCCGGCCCATCCTCCTTCATTTTGGTAATCAATCCATACGAGCTGATTCTCCACAAAGAGGAAATACCCAAGGACAAGCACCGCCGCGGTTGCAAGCAAAACCCAGGGGCGCCATATTTTTTTAAGTTCCCATAAAAAAACACGCATCAGACAACATCCTTTCTACGGTACCACTTGTAAGCCGCAATTAAAAGTAGCACAAACACCAAACCTGAAAGGAACACGCCGGAGATCTCCCACCAGGCCCAAAGGGAATTTGAACCGAGGTCGGTAAACCAGCTGTTTTGCAGGCTCCAAATTTGAAAAGGTGAAAGCAAGAACGCAAACATCGCCCAAAACCAGTGCAGGGTAGCGAACCAGCCCGGCAGCAACAGCAACAGCATTCCTACCGCCAAAACCACCACAAAAGCGGCATAGGTATTCCGCACCAGAATCCCTGTCAGCGTCCCCATCAGGCAGAACACCAGCACCAGCGCGGCGCTCAGGGCAAGCTGCATCCAAAAATATTGGCCTACCGTCATTTCCGTCCAGGTCAAAAACGGCCTTGCCCCCAAATATTCCGGGGAAACGTGAAAACTTGTAGAGATACTGGAATTCCAAAAGCCGGTATAATCCCACTGCAAAAAATAAAACGGAAGGGAGACGGCATTGAGCAGAGCATAGAAAACAAGCCCGCACAAAGTTCCTGCACTCGCCTTTGTAAAAGCAATCTTCCGGCCAATCCGGCTGCTGAGAACCAGTGCGCTGGTCCGGTGCAGCGCTTCGGAACCCATAGACAAGAGAACCGACAAAAACGCCAGCAAAATTCCTTCGGTCAAAAGGGTGTGCAGCAAAGCGTCAAACAACTGACGGAACAGCTCGTTTGATAAATCCGCCGCGTAAAGGTCAGCGTCCGCACCCTCTGCGGCAAGACGGTCAATCACCGGCTGAAGCGCATCGTATTTCGCGGTGAACAAATCGGCTATCGGCCCGCTCATCCCCAGTTCCTTTATAAACGCCTCTGCATAATCAGCGGCTTCAATTTCCCCAAAGGAGCCCTTCACCTGCCCGTCCGCATCCACATAGAGGACACTTTCCAGCGTTTGCAACAGGCGCTCCTGTTCCTCAGACTGTGGCATTTGTTTCAATTTTTCAAGAAATTCCGCATCCACCCGGGTGCCGAGCTGTGTGGCTGTTTTGCTGACAAACTGTGCGTAACCCCGGTCGTAGGTGCTGGTGAAGATTAAAATGCTGTTGATGAGAAGGCAGGCCGCCAAAAACACCCAAAGCGCAGGCGTTTCAACTATTTTCCGAACTTCCCAGCGAAAAACCCGCATTACAATCCCACCTTTTCATCGCGGTAAACATAGAGGAAAACATCCTCAAGGTTTGCCTTAACCGGTTCCGCCTCCTCACCCGGAGCTTCGCTGATGAACCGCAGCCGGGTGCCGTTCCCGTCCTGCCGTTCCGAGAGAAGGTAGTCCCCATCCTTCAAAGCGCTGCCCGCCAGCATTTCAAACAGCTTTCCATCCAGTACGGAACAGATTTCCGCAGGCGACTTGCAGCAATAGACCTTATGATCGCGCAGCATAATAATTTTGTTGGCAATGGTTTCAATATCCGACACAATATGGGTAGACAGAATGACAATCCGGTCCTTTGCAAGGGAGTGGATAATGTTGCGGAACCGCACCCGCTCCTTGGGGTCCAGCCCGGCGGTTGGTTCGTCCAGTACCAGCAGCTTGGGGTCGCCCAGCATTGCCTGCGCAATGCCCACGCGCTGGAGCATACCGCCGGAAAACTTCCGCATCTTTTTCCCCGCTACATCAGACAGGCCCACCATGTCCAGCAGGGTTTCAATCCGCTCCTTGGTGATTTCCTTTGGGATTGCCTTCAACGCGGCAAGGTAGTTTAAGTACTGGCGCGGGGTGTAACCCTTGTAGTAGCCAAAATCCTGCGGCAGGTAGCCAATGACGTCCCGGTAATCGGCGTCCAGTGTGCGGATGTCCACCCCATCCCACATAATAACGCCTTGCGTTGGGAACAGCAGGGTCATCATCATTTTAATCAGGGTGGTTTTTCCGGCACCGTTGGGGGCTAAAAGGCCGTAAACGCCGTTTTCAAAGTCCAGCGTAATATCCTCAAGCACCGAAAAATTTCCAAATTTTTTTGATACCGCATTAACCGACAGCATAGGTTGTTTCCTCCTTGTTTTTCCCGTAATAACCGTGCAGCTCTGCCAAAAAAATGGCACAGAAGCAGCCGGCAAACAACAACAGTATCCCACTTGGGAGCATTCCAATTAGCTCTGCGCCGTAATCCGGCAGCAGGCTCAAGCCAGATACAAGCACAAACCAGACCGCCGGTGGCACAATCAACTGCAGCATAGTCCGGCGGAAGCGGAGCAGACAGAAAACGGTCCACGACGCATAGAGGAACAGGGAGCTGAGGGACAGCCCGAGCATTTGCAGAAAGGATTCCTTTACCGACTGCGCCGCCAACAGCACAACAACTGTATTGACCGCAACGCCAAATCCACCAAAATAGAGCATCCGCATGGCAGTTAGATGCCGTTGGGTATAGCGGCAGGTCATGGGAATTTCCCGCGTGTTTTCCTGAAGCTCCCGAACGGTGGTCAGGCAGTGCAGCAAAAAGTACAGCGCCGGCGAAAAAAGGAACAGGAACATCCCGGAATAGGTGCGGTTAAACGCAGCGCTTGCCAAAATTGCCGCACCGGCAAACACCGCAAAAAGGAAGGAGACAAACAGACAATCGCCTACGCCAAAAAACAGGACTTTAGGGTTTAGGGAACAAAATATGGCAAAAAAGTCATTTCTACGCCGTGCAGGCAGCCCTTGCTTTACAATTTGTTCAATGGCCGTTTTACGTTCTTCAGGCCCCGGCATGGGAATATTCATCTTCAAACTCCTTTCTCAGTGCGTTCAGCAGCCTGTAATAACGCGACTTTACCGCCGCTTCTTCCCGGCCCAGCATATGGGCAATCTCCGGGAAGCTGTACGCCCCGTAGAGATGCAACCGGTAAATTTGCTGGGTATCGTGGTCCAACCCACTGACATACCGCTCAATCTTTTCCAGCAGTCCGCGCTGCTCAACCGTTTGAACCAGCATTTCGCGTTCATCTGCCAGTTCAGTTTCTTCCAGCGGGATGCTCAAAACAGAAGTCTTTCTTCGGCTGTCAATGATTTTGTTGGTCGCAATCCGGTAAAGCCAGGCGCGGAAGCTGCCTTTGCGGCAATCGTACCGCTCAATGGACTGCAACGCCGCAATAAAAATCTCCTGCGTCAAATCCATTGCGGCCTCCTTGCCGCCGAGCTGACGGTAGGAATAAACGTAGATTTCGTTGTAATACCGTGAAACCAGCTGGTTTGCCGCCTGTGCGTTCTGCCGTTTCTGAACCTGCCGGATCCAGTGGCGTTCCTGTTCCACACCGTCACCTCTTTCCCTCTATTTTATAATTCGTTTTGGATTACCCAATCGTTTCACTATTTTTAAAAATTTTTTCAAGCATTTCCCGCCTCGTTCCTTCCAGGCGGCCGCAACGCTTTTTTCTAGCATAGCACAGAACCCGGCGCCGGTTCAATGGCCCATACCGGAAAGCCAAAACAAAAGGCAGATGGTTACGAAAACCATCTGCCTTTTGTTTTGGACATTGCCGGCGCACACTGATCCACACCATTTACGAAAACGCCTGCACGCCGTCACAACAGGCGTTCCCGGAGCGCGGCGAGGATCTTCTTTTCCCGCCGGGAAACCTGCACCTGGGTCATTCCAAGCATCTGCGCCGTCTCCGATTGGGTTTTCCCTTTAAAATAGCGCAGGACAATGAGCATGCGGTCCTTTGGCTCCAGCTGGCCAATGACCTCCTTAAGGGAAATGGAGTCGGCAAGCTGTTCCTCCAGCGTTTCCACACGGACGTCAATCTGCCCGCCGCCCTCCTCCTCGCTCTCGGTGAGCGAAACGGTGGGCGTACCAGCGTTAACCGCCTCCACAACCTCATCCGGGTCTACGCCGAGCGCGTCGGCAATTTCAGAAACCGCAGGCTCCCTTCCCGTCTTTTGAAGGATGCGCTCCCGTTCGCGCGCCACCTTCATGGAAAGCTCCTTTAAGCTCCTGCTCACCTTGACCGAGCCGCCGTCGCGGAACAGACGGCGCATTTCACCCAGGATGACCGGGACGGCGTAGGTGGAAAAACGGACGCCGCGCTGGTCGTCAAAAGCGTCAAACGCTTTGACAAGCCCCATACATCCGGCAGAAAAAAGGTCGTCGTATTCAATCCCCTTGCCCCGGAATCGGTTGGCACAGGCATGCACCAGACCCATGTTTTCCTCAACAAAGCGGTCGCGTTCCGCAGGCGCTTTAACCATTGCGGCTACGGGAGTTCAGTTTTTTGCGCAGAAGCACCGTTGTGCCTTTTCCGGGCTTGGAGCTTACATGGAGCGAATCCATAAAGCTCTCCATCACTGCAAACCCCAGGCCGGCGCGTTCCTCCTCCGGTGCAGTTGTAAACATGGGTTCCATCGCCTTTTTCACATCCTCAATACCGCAGCCGCGGTCTTTGATTTTTATGTAGGCGGTTCCCCCCTCCAGCACCCGCGCCGTAATGGCAATGGGGCCAATGGTATCCCGGTAGGCGTGAACAATGCAGTTGGTCACCGCCTCCGACACCGCTGTTTTAATGTCAGTCAGCTCATCCAGCGTGGGGTCAAGCTGGGTGAAAAAGGAGGCTACCGCGCTGCGTGCAAACGCCTCGTTGACCGAATTGCTTTGAAACGTCAGTTTCATCTCATTTTGAACCTTCATGTCCTGCCCCTCCGCTACTCGATTGTCGCCAGCTTGTCCAGTCCTGCAAGCCGCATCACTTTTTTTATGTGGTTCGGCGTATGTAAAATTTTTACTTCGCCGTCCATCGTCTGCATCAGCTTGTACCGCCCCATGACAAGGCCAATTCCGCTGCTGTCCATAAAGCCCACGTTTTTAAAGTCCATCACCAGGGTGCGCGGCCGGTTGCTCTCAATGCTCCGGTCAATTTCTTCGCGGATTTCCCTGGCGCTGTGGTGGTCAATTTCCCCTGTCAGATAAACAGTGACGAGCTCATCCGACACATTTATTTGCAGATTCACCTGATATTCCTCCTATCTTCCGCCGCATGTTTTGGTCTGCGACAAAAAAACAAGCCTGTATCAAATATGATACAGGCTTAGTGTAAAAAAGATTGTCAGTTCTTGTATGCCAAAGCAATTTCGCGGATATCCGCCGCAAGATAAAGCGAGCCGCAGATGATCACAACGCCATCCTCCCCCACCGCTTCGGCCGCAAGCCGGATAGCTCCGGCGTAATCCGGAGCGGAACGGCAGTCCGCACAACAGGTGCGCGCCGCCGCACAAAGGGCGTCCCGCCCCAGCGCACGGGGGCTGTCAATATCCACCGCAACCAGCCGGGCGCACAGCGGACCAATTTCACCCAGCAGGGCGGCTGCCTCTTTTTCGGCAAGCATACCGATCACCGCCGCAATCTTTCCCCTTCCCAGCGAACGGAGCGCTGCGGCCAGCACCCTAGCACCGCCGGGATTGTGCGCGCCGTCAAGGATAATCATCGGGTGCTCGTGCAGCACCTCGAACCGGGCGGGAAACCCCGCGCTTGCAAGGCCGTTTTTGAGCTGCTCCTCACGCACGGCAAACCCCTTGTTTTGCAGAACACGAATGGTCTCAATCGCCGAAAGGGCATTGTAAACCTGGTGTTCCCCCGCCAGGCGGATGTGGTACTCCTCCCCGCCGTAGGCAAAATCCGAACCAAACGCCGTAAGGGATTTGATTTCCGCCGAACCGGCACTGGGCAGGATAAGCCGGCTCCCGGTTTCGGCGCAGCGCTGCATCAGGACGGCAAGCACCTCCGGATCCTGCTTCGCGTAGCAGACAACATCGGTATTCCGCTTGATGATCCCCGCCTTTTCAGCGGCGATCTGTTCCACCGTATCCCCCAGAATCTGGGTGTGGTCGAGCGAAACGGCGGCAACTACCGCCGCAAGCGGCGGCGCAATGACGTTGGTGGAATCAAACCGCCCGCCAATGCCAACTTCCAGACAGACAATGTCACACCGCTGCTGCTCAAAATAACACATTGCCAAAGCGGTGACCAGCTCAAATTCCGCAACGATTTCGCCGTCTGCGCGCATCTGCTCCACAAGCGGCCTTACCCGCTCCACCAGCCAGACGAGGTCGCCCTCCGGGATCATCTCCCGGTCAACCTGAATCCGCTCACGGAAATCCAGAACATAAGGAGAGATAAACACGCCGGTCTTGTAACCCGCCTCCTGAAGCACCGAAGCAGTCATCACCGTGGTCGAACCCTTGCCGTTGGTACCCGCAACATGGACAAACCGCAGCCGTTCCTGCGGATTCCCCAGCAGGCAAAGCAGTTTTTGAATGCGCTCCAGGCCCGGCTTAGGCCCAAACCGCTTTTGGGAATGGATGTATTCCAACGCTTGCCGGTAATTCACCAAACGACCTCCCTTCCAATCCGAAACATCCGCATCAATGTAGACCTGACAGAACGGTAGAGCCTCCGCACGCCTCACGCGGCGCGCAGGGCAGGGTCTTCGGGCATGTTAGCCGGTTCAACTACATGTGGGCCGCTCACCAAAGCGTGTGTCAAAACAACGCTCAGGCCCTTTTTCTGCTTCAAAGTCTCCACCGGTTTCTACTCCAAAGCCCTTACCGCTCCCCTTATTGCAGAGCTTTCAGGCTTTCCTCAATTTTAGCAAGGCGCTCTTCGGCGCGTGCAAGTTTCTCGCGCTCCTGCGCAACCACCTGCTCCGGCGCTTTTGCAACAAAGCGCTCGTTGCCAAGCTTGCCGCTGATGATGGAAATATCTTTCTGGCAGGCGGCAAGCTCTTTGTTCAAACGTGCAAGCTCCTTTTCCCGATCGATGAGATCCGAAAGCGGGATAAAGATGCGCGCACTGTCGGTCACAGCGGAAACAGCGCCCTCTAAATGGTATTCTGGCGCAATTTCCACCTCAGAAGCCCCGGCAAGGCGCTTGACGAACGGCTCACCCGCCGCAAAAGTATCTGCATACTGGGTTTCAATGTATACTTTCGCCTTGCGGGACGGCGGCACGTTCATTTCAGCCCGCGCATTGCGGATGGCCTTGATGGCGTCCACCACGCGGCCGAACTCCCGTTCCTCCTCCGCAAAAGTAAAGGCTTCGCTGTATTCCGGGAATTTGGCAACCATAATGCTCTCGCCGGTATGCGGGAGCGCCTGCCAGATTTCCTCGGTAATAAACGGCATAAACGGGTGTAGCAGCTTGAGGGTATTGCTCATCACATAGACCAGCACACGCTGTGCGTTCAGCGACTGCTCGCCGCCTGCCTGCAAACGGGCCTTGCAAAGCTCAATATACCAGTCGCAGAAAACGTCCCAAATGAAATCGTAGAGTTTGGCGACCGCAATGCCGAGCTCGAAATTATCGAGGTTCTCGGTCACCTGGCGCACCAGCTCGTTGTACTGAGCGAGCACCCATTTGTCCTCGGCGGCAAGGGTTTCCGGCAGGGATTCGTCGGTGATTTCCTCCGAGAGATTCATGAGGATAAACCGGGATGCATTCCACAGCTTGTTCGCGAAGTTGCGGCTGGCGCGGACCTTATCGTCGGAATAGCGCATATCGTTTCCCGGGCTGTTGCCGGTGGCGAGCATAAAGCGCAGAGCATCCGCGCCGAACTCGTCGATGACCACCAGCGGGTCAATGCCGTTGCCAAGGGATTTGGACATCTTTCTGCCCTGCGCGTCGCGCACAATCCCGTGGATGAACACCGTATCAAACGGGGTTTCCCCGGTCTGCTCAATGGCGGAGAAGATCATCCGCGCCACCCAGAAGAAGATGATGTCGTAACCAGTGACCAGCGTGGAGGTCGGGTAGAAGTATTTGAAATCCTCGGTCTCATTCGGCCAGCCAAGGGTCGAAAAGGGCCAAAGGGCAGAGGAGAACCAAGTGTCCAGCGTATCTTCGTCCTGCCGCATTTTTGCACCGCATTTGGGGCAGACATCCACATGGTCTTTGGAAACCACCATTTCCCCGCAGGCGTCGCAATAATATGCCGGGATACGGTGCCCCCACCAGAGCTGGCGGGAGATACACCAGTCTTTGATGTTCTCCATCCAGTGGAAATAAATCTTTTCAAACCGCTCCGGGATAAACCGGGTCTCGCCATTCCGCACCGCCTCAATGGCAGGCTTTGCGAGCGGTTCCATTTTAACAAACCACTGCTTGGAAACCCGCGGCTCAACAGTGGTGTTGCAGCGGTAGCAGCTCCCAACGTTGTGGGCATGGTCGCGGACCTTGACCAAAACACCCTCTTTTTCCAAATCGGCCACAATGGCCTTGCGGGCCTCGTAGCGGTCCATCCCCTCATATTTGCCGCCGTTTTGGTTAATATGCGCATCGTCGGTCATGACGTTGATGACCGGCAGGTCGTGGCGCAGGCCGACCTCGAAGTCGTTCGGGTCGTGCGCCGGGGTAATCTTCACCGCGCCGGTTCCAAATTCCATATCGACATAGCTGTCAGCCACCACCGGGATCTCACGCCCGACGAGCGGCAGAACGAGCATTTTACCGACCATATCCTTGTAGCGCGGGTCGTCCGGATGAACCGCAACGGCGGTATCGCCAAGCAGGGTCTCCGGCCGGGTGGTGGCAATCTCAATAAAGCCGCTGCCATCGGCAAGTGGGTAGTTGATGTGCCAGAAATGCCCCGCCTGCTCGCTGTACTCCACCTCGGCATCCGAAATCGAAGTGCAACAGTGCGGGCACCAGTTGATGATGCGCTCGCCGCGGTAAATAAGCCCCTTGTCGTAGAGTTTGACAAAGACCTCTTTCACCGCATCGGAACAGCCTTCATCCAGGGTAAACCGTTCACGGCTCCAGTCGCAGGAGGTACCCAGCTTTTTGAGCTGTTCCACAATGCGGCCGCCGTACTGTTCTTTCCACGCCCAAGCGCGCTCCAAAAATTTTTCACGGCCCAAATCGGCCTTGGAAAGCCCTTCTTTGCGCATAGCTTCCACAATCTTCGCCTCGGTCGCAATCGAGGCGTGGTCGGTGCCTGGAATCCAAAGAGCGGCATAGCCCTGCATCCGCCTATAACGGATGAGGATATCCTGCAGCGTTTCATCCAGCGCGTGCCCCATGTGGAGCTGCCCTGTGATGTTCGGCGGCGGGATGACAATGGTATACGGCTTTTTCTCCGGATCCGGCTTGGCGGTAAAGTAGCCGCCGTTCATCCAGAACTGGTACGTCCTGTCCTCAACCTCTTTGGGGTTATAGAGTTTTTCAAGTTGTTTCGCCATAACTTCCTCCTTCATTCAACAGCTGTCAAACAGCCAACTTTTAAAATCGTCTACCCGAACGTCTACCGAAGCTCTGAAACACCCTCCACAGAAACCCGGGTAACCTTATTTGAGTAATGGGCCTTAGCCGAAATAACGCCGGCAGAATGTTTGCTATAAACCATAACCCGCTTTGTTTCAAACGGCATCAAATCAAAATAATTGTCCTCAAAATACCAGCCGAACTCTTCGCCATCCTCGCCGCCGGAAAGCTCAACGCACCGGGCAAACTGATCGGCCGTAATCGTTAAACAGCCTGAAGAATAAGAAAGCGAGAGCTCTGCCTCCGGGAAAGGCAACATATTTTCTTTTGTAACATAACCGGTAGCAGAGGAAATAACCTTCCCGTCTTTATCTTTGTAGCAAGCGTAGAGAACACTGTCCCAACGGATAGACCCCAGCCGGTCAAGGGTAGTAAGAATACGAGATTCCCCCGCAGGAATTGCGGCAGGAATGCTGAATTCCTGTTTAACTGCGGCATTTTTTAAATCGTATACTTTTACTTCAAGGAAGCCCGCTGAATCTTCCGGAGTATCGTTGGCTCCCCAAAGGTAAATATGGTCTCCCACCTCAAAGTCAACAAGAACCGGAGAAAACGCACGCTTGATCCAGTAATAGGTCAGGGCGCATTCCCCATAATAATCGACTGACGCACAGTAAAACTGCGGCCATGGATCGTTAAACTTCCAAGACATGAAGCCGTTACAGGCCCGCTCCTCCCAGCTTTTCCATGCCGGGTTTCCATGGCGGCAGCGTGAAATCATGTCGTAGATATCCTGCCCCGCCGCAGCGGTAAACTTGTATATCAGTTCATAGGGGTTGCGGGCACTGTAGTAATTGTCAATGGGCCCCAGCTTTTTCTGTCCAAAGTTGCCAAGGCGTTTCGCCCAGCCGGACGGCATGGGGAATTCTCTTCCAAAAGGATGGTAGTCAATATACCCCTCTTCCCAGATCTCATCTTTCATAAATTTTTTAAGGCTCTTATACTGCAATGGGTAGACACGAATGGTTTCAGACAGGAAATTAGGGTACTGCTCGTATGGAAAATAAGAGAGAAAAGCGCGGCTTCCATGGGCGTCACCAAAAGAGTGGTCGTTAGTGGTAAGGCCCTCATACGGACAGGAAATATGGTAATACCGGTACGGATCAAGCTCCATACAGAGCTTTTTAAAACCGTAAATCAGCATTTCAAAGCCAATTCTGGAGGTTTTATCCTCCAAGTATTCGCTCATGTAAATATTTTCGTTGCCGCCACACCAAAGCATAATGCTTGGATGATGCTTCAACCGCCGGATCATCTGGGCGGCTTCCTCAAGGTAAAGCGCCTGCTGCTCCTTGGAATCCGGCATTTCAGAGCCTCCGGTGGGAAAGTCCTGCCAAAGCATAATTCCACGGCGGTCGCATTCAGCGTAGAGTTCATCCTTGTAGGGCTGGCTCGGTCCCCAAATTCGCAGTATGTTACAGTTGCCGTAGTCGGCCTTGCGGATCAAATCCAGCACTACCTCCGAATTGTAACGGTTGGTAAGCCCCCAGATCGGTGCCAAATTGCTGCCCCAGAACCGGATCACCGTACCGTTTATTTCAAATTTCATGCTGCCGACCAGTCGCACATCCCGCAGACCGGTTAATTTTACAACCTCGTCTCTTTTGATCCCGCCAGTGTAAACGGCGTAGGAAATACGGTAAAGGTTCTGGTCTCCATAGCCCTTAGGCCACCACAGACGGGGATTGGCTATTGTCAGGACCGATTTTGCCGACCAGCCGTTCTCTCCCATCTCCGCTTTTACTTTTACTGTCTGCCGGTTGGCGCCGTTTTCTTCCTCAATTGAAAACTCCACTTCAACCGTTCCTTCGCAGGCTGGGCCGCCAGCGCAGAATGCTGCCGAAGCTGACGACCGGTCGGGAGAAAACGACACATTCAGGTCGGTCTCATCCAGCCGGGTTTCATCTGTAATTTCCAGCAGGACGTCGTCAAACAAGCCAACCGGCTTATAACCGAAAGTAGCCGCGTAGTCGTCCGATTTATGCAGCAAGGCGCGGGCAGGTACATGGCCTTTCCACTCGTCCGGCATTGTCTCCTCGTAAATTTTCAACATCTTTTCATGCGCGTGAAAATAGACGAGGAGCTCATTTTCCTCCTTTAACAACTCGCCGACTTCAAACCGGAAGCCTTTGTACATGGTGTTTCCCGTTCCTAAAAAAACGCCGTTCAAATAAATATCTGCCACCGTGTCCAGTCCCTTGAATTCAAGGACGATATTCTTCCCGGCTGCCGCGGGCTTATCAAACGCACACTGATAAGCCCAGTCGTTTTCATTGATCCATTGGCAGTATTCAGCATCTGCGTCTTCGATGATCGACCCGCTCAGAAGTCCCTTTTGGATCAGGGCCTCCTGCACCTCCATGATCCCACCGATTTCAATCCATTCGCCGTCATACTTTTTTACCAGAACGGGCGTATCCTTTTGGCTCAACTGTGCCAAGCTGCCACATTGCTTGATTTTCCAGGAATTCAACATAATTGTTTGTTTCATTGTTTCAGCCCCTTACTTTATTTCATATTTTATCCGTTTAACGCTCTCAATTAGAAAATCACTGTTTACAACTTTATTCTACTGAATTGAACAAATGAAAGCAATACAGACAAAAAACAATTTTGTCTTGTCTAAAATATTGCCATAAAAAAACCGTCCTAAAGCAAACCATTGCTTTAGGACGGACAGCTTGTCCGCGGTACCACCCAATTTCGGAGCCAAACCGCTCCGCACTCATCCAGTACGGGAATTTCCGATACTGCGCCCGGATAACGGCGGGCAGCCGTTGAAGCCTACTTGGAAACCAAACAGCAGGGCCGCCGGCTGCCCGGCGCCGTCCCCGTCAAAGCTCCCGTTGGGTTCAAGGCTCAGGGGCTACTTCCATACGCTCCTCACGAAAGCTCGCACCAACCGCTTTCTCTCTTGGCTTCGGGCACGCATGTACTCCTCCCCGTCACAGCCTGTGACGATATCTACCAGTAGTATACCCAGAATTACAGGATTTGTCAACTTTTCCGCACGGTGCGCGCCATATTGTTCTGCGGCTGATTTTGGCCAAACCTGCGGTAAAGGTAAAACGCCAGGCATGCCACCAGCACCGACGCCACCAGAGTAAGCGCCTCCGCCAGCAAAACATTGGTGATAATCCCCGTCTGATACAAACCGGCGGGCGCATTGCTCACCGCGTGCAGCAGTACGGCAGCCGCATACCAAACCGTTGAGAGGCGGCCGGTAACCGCCATCCAAATGATAACCGAAAGCGCAATATGCAGAAGGATGGCGACAATCCGCTCAAATCCAACGAGGAAAAATTCCCCCGCCGGAGTCTGAGTCAGGGTGCCAATCATCTGGTTGACATTGTCAAGCTGTTCGCCGGAAAGCCCCTCGGTAAAATAAGAAGCGCCGTTTGCATTGAGGTTGGATGCCGTGATGAGATTTCCCGTACAGGCAATGCCCGCAAGCAGAATGGCCTCAATACCGCCGTGGCCGGAACCGTACATCATGGCGTCGTACACCGTCGGCATCTTCTGCTTGCGGTTGAGCAGCCAAATCCCGAAAAAGCGTCCGGTCTCTTCAAATACACCGGCGGCAAGGCAGGAATAAACAATGCGAAACGCCGGAATGTTGAAGGCCTCCGCCATTGAAGTAGAGACAAATGCGTGCAGCATCTGCTCCAGCATCAGGGCAAATACAATAAACAGCCCCGCGCCGACAAATGCGGTACTGACATACGCCCCTTTCCAACGCTTAAAATAAACCACCAAGAACACCGGAAGCCCCACCGCAATACACAGTGAGACAATCATACCGGAAATTGCCAGCGACGATACCATCTTTTCAAACTCCTTCCTGCGGCTTAACGCCTGTCAACCAATTATATCCCCTTGCAGTGCGCCTCATTGCGCCAGACGTTCAACAAGGGCTTGGTCCGGCGTAATGTACGCCGTCTGATAATTTTCAAAAATCACCATGCCGGGCTTTGCGCCATTCGGCTTGTGCACGTTTCGAATTTCGGTATAATCCACCGGAACCTGCCGGGATTCCGCCGCTTTGCTGTGGATGGCGGCAATCACTGCCGCCTCTTCCACGGTTCGATCCGGCACAGCCTCGCCGTTCGTCACAATGATAACGTGAGATCCGGGAATGTTATGGGTATGCAGCCAAATATCATGGTTCCGCGCCTCCTTCATGGAAAGGCGGTCGTTCTGCTTGTTGTTGCGCCCGCAGAGGATGGTAAAACCGTCCGACGAACGAAACCGCAACGGCGGCTTGGGTTTTAACTGCTTTAAATTCTTTCGGTGGTAGTTGCGCAGATATCCGCCGTCAATAAGCTCTTCGCGGATTTCAAGCAGCTCGCTTTCCCCGGTAGTCCGGGTAACTTCATCAAAAACCGAATCGAGATAAACAAGCTCTTGCTCCGCCTGGGCAATGAGGTCGGTGAGCATTTTTTCCGCCGTCGCCGCCTTGCGGTACTCATTGTAGTACCTCTGCGCGTTCTGAGAGGGGCTGAGCGCCGGGTCAAGCCGAATGGTTACCGGCCGGTTCTGGTCATAGTAATTTTCCAGCGTGACCAACTCCATTCCCTTTTCCATCCGGTAAAGGTTGGAATTGAGCAAATCCCCGTAGATCTTCAGGGTATCCCGCTCGCCGCATTCGGCAAGCTCCTGCCGCTGGGCATCCAGCTTGCGCTGGGTGCGCTCGGTGCGGTTGACAATGAGCTTGAGCAGGTCGTTGGAACGCTGTTTCATCCGGGAAATCTGGTCGCGGCGGGAATAAAAATCATCCAGCAGTTCGCTTGCCGTTTCATAGGGCTTTGTCAGCATCGCCGCCCCGTATTGGTGGATTTCGGTAAAACAGAAATCCTTTGGCGTTCCGTTTAAATCCAGCGCCATAATCATATGCGGCGTTCCGGCACGCAAATCTTCCCGCACACGGTTTAGGAAAAAGGAAAGCCGTTCCTTCTGCGCTTCGGTCAACTCGCTGCGCAGCACCTCTGCTCCCCGGCAGGCGTAAAAAACCGCCTCGCGCGCAAAAATGGGGGAAATCCCCTGCAAGACCCCCACCAGCACTTTGGAAAGCTCCTGATCTTTCGGATAAGCCTCCACTGCGGCCAGTACCGCCTGGTTGTCGGATTCCAATAAGCTCAGCTTATCCTGTACCGGGGGCAGCACATAAGGCATTTGCGGGAGAACCGGCCGCACACTGGACATTTCCGGGTCGACCCGTTTAATCGCGTCGATGATCCTGCCGTCCTGCCCCACCACAATCAAATTGCTGTGGCGGCCCATAATTTCCACCGCAAGGGTGACCGTGACAAGATCGCCCAATTCATTGATGGTTTCAAAATCCAGATACAGCACCCGGTCCAGACCGAGCTGCCGCACCGCAGTTAGTTTGCCAGAGCCCAAATACTTGCGCAGCAGCATGCAGAACATCGGCGGCGCCTTGGGGTTTTCCAGCGTGACCTTGGTAAAATGAAGCCGCGGGCTCCCGGCCCCGGTACTGATAAGCAGCTTTGCGCTGCCGCTGCGGTGCCGCAGGGTCAAAACCACCTCTTCGCGGGAGGGTTGATGGATTTTGTCAATCCGCGACCCCACCGCTTCCTGAAGCTCCGCTTTTATAAACGATAAAAAAACACCATCCAGTGCCAATGATTTCACCTACAAACAATAAAATTCCGAATACCAGTACTTTCTCGCATTGAGAAACCCCGGGAAAAATACAACCTTTGAACCAATCAAGCTATGCATAATCAACGCGAAACAGATAAACACCCTACGTTCCAAGAACCAAGCGTGCCTGCGTCCACGCCAGTAAGCCGAAAAAGCGGCGGGCCGCATTTTCCAAAGTCAGGCTGCTGGTGGATTCGTACCGCGCAGGATAACCCGCCAGCCTGTCGATGGATTTGCACTTCGCGGGAATCCAACGCAGTTACTTATACTACGTATCATTCGCGTTTAGCCGGTGCGGCCACGCACTGCAGAGGTTGGTTATTCTGCCATGAATGGCGCGCAGGCGCCCACAATAAAACCGTGCGTTGCCACGGTTTTGCATGGAACAATGTTCTCGTCGCGGTCAAAATCTTTGATTTTGGGCACCGCAGAGGTTATTATACCACAACGACACCCTTTGCTGCAAAACGGCAGATTACAGCCACTCCATCAGCGGTTGATTGGCCTCTGGTTCAAAAAAGCGAATATCCGGGAAAACGACTGATAACCGCCGGATCAGTTCTGGCACCACCACGGTTTCGGTCTCGAAATGTCCGGCGTCCACAAGGGTGAGTCCCGCATGCCGGGCGGCAACCGCTTCATGATGCTTAACCTCGCCGGTCAGCAGCGCATCCGCGCCCTCCGCAACCGCCTGTTCCACAAAGGAACCACCAGCGCCAGAACAAACCATGACCGTTTGTACCGGGCGGTTTCCCAGTACGGCACGAACCCCCTTGCTTCCCAGCCGTTCTTTGCACAGCCGCGCGAACGCGCGGGGTTCCGCCGGTTTTGGCAAAATACCTCTGCGGAGCAGGCCGTCGTCCACCATGCAGACCTCCTGCAGCCCAATACGGGCGCAGAGCACATCGTTGACGCCGCCCGGCGCTTTGTCGAGGCAGGTGTGACTGGAGATAACCGCCATTCCACGGCGCAGGCAGCCGTAAACAACGGTGCCGTCCAGCACGCTCCGAAGAGGGTTAAACACAACCGGATGATGGGTGATGATAAGCTGCGCTCCCGCTTCAGCGGCCTCCTGCAAAACTTGATCCGTCACATCCAGCGCCACAGCGCAGGCGGATACCCGCTGTTCCCCGCTGCCGAGCAACAGGCCGCAGTTGTCATAATCCTCCGCCAAAGCGAACGGATAGGTCTCATCCATCCACCGCAGCAGCTCCGCAACCTTTGCCATCCGGTATTCCTCCTTCAATCTGTGTGATCAGTGTTTCCAGCTTCGCAATTTCAACCGGATCCGGCCGCCTGGTCTGAAGCAGGCCGTCCCGCTGTTTGCCCAAACGGCCGGCCACCCGGCGCAGATAGCTTACCGCATCTGTTCCAGTTTGCCCCAGCAGCAGGCCGGTATATGCAAACAAATCCCCTGCCTGCCGTGCCCGCCCGGTATACGCAGCCGTTAAAACAGAATAGACAAAACGGCCGTCTGCAACCGCCGTCTCTGAAAGCAACTCAAAGCCCGCCTGGCATAATCCGCGCCGGAGCACTTCGGGCTTGGTCATGGGCTGCAGCACCAGGCGCTTTTCCGGGCAGTACAGGCGGGCGTCCTGCAAAATCGAAACGATTAAATCACCGCCCATTCCGGCGATGACAACATCGGAAATCTCGTCGAGCGGAAGCGCCTTCACCCCATCGGACAAAACAGGAAAGACCCGATTTTCCAACCCGTATTGGCGGATGGTTTTCACCGCCTGCTCCAGCGGACCGGGATTGACGTCCGACGCGTAGACCTTACCGCATCTGCCCATCTGAACAAGGGCGCAGGCGAGATAACCATGGTCGGTGCCGACATCAGCGGCAACCGAACCAGGGCGCACAGCAAGCGCAGCCGTTTGCAGGCGCGGGCTAAGCCTGAGCGGATTCTGCATGGTCGGATAAAGCCTCCTCGTCTGCTTTTGCAAGTAGTTTCGTAGTGTGCCGGCCAAGCCCAACCGTAATAAACTGAGTCAGGGTCAGCACAATAATGGCAATGACATACCCCATCTGTTCTTTGGGGAAGGCCAGCAAAATAAAAATGCCGAGAATACGTCCAAAGTTAAGGAAAACCTCTTTGATGGAGAAATACTCCTCACGGGCGTTGGGTTCCGCCTTTTTTTGGATCAGCAAAAAGAAGATGCTGCTGGACGGATTGACAATAAAGGTGTTAAAAAAGGCGTTGAGGAACGCAAACACAATGATCAGCTCCGGGCTCATTCCTAAAACGAGCAATAACGCGGCGGCAAGCAAAATGGTGGTCGCCGTAAACATGAGCTTAATGCGGTTGCCCGGCCGCGATATTCTTCCAATCACCCAAAAGGAGATAATGGTTCCCACGCCGGTCAGCAGGGTGTTAAAGCCCATCAGGGTTTCACTCTTAACCGTTTCAAACAACAGGATGTTGAGCAGAAAGCCGAAGGTGCCCTCACGGACACCGCGGATCATTTCAGTAGACATGCCGCACCGCCAGCAGGGATCCGATACAATCTTTTTCAACGCGCGTCGGTAATAGGTATTGGTCTCTTTTTTCTCCGCCGGGACAACATGCTTCGGCAGCCGCAGTGAAAGCAGAATCGTCACCACCGCAATGCCAAAGGAAAGTCCAAACACCACCGTATAGCCGAGGAACCCGCCAATCTGCTCAATGACAAACCCGGAAAGGGCCGGCATGGTCAGGGTGATAATCCCGTTGACAAAGCCGATAAACGCCAGGGCGACGTCCCGCCTGCTGTCCAGCGTAAAGGCAGAAACATAGGTGGAATAGGTCAGCCAGTAAAAACCGTTGGAAAAGCCGGTGAGGATGCCAAAAACCGGCATCATTTTGTCGGCGCTGTTCATGGTGAACAACAAGGTGGTATAAAGTACAATAAACCCCATAATGCCAATACGGGTCACCAGGTTGGTATTCTTTTTCCGCATGACAAACACCGCGAGGATCATCATAATCCCGGTGAACAGAAAATTGAGCATGTTATACCATTTGACAATATCGCCGTCGCCAGAGACACGCATAAGCAGCGTGGTGATATAGACGCTGACCAACCCCTGGAACAGGTTATAGGTGCAGTGCATGGTGGCAAATTTTTTAAATTCCGCCGTCATCTGGTTGAGGCCGAGGCTGTCTTCCAGAAAGGCGCCTACCCGTTTCATAAAATACTTCATTTTGCATACCGCCAATCCTTGAGCAAAATAAGAAAGAACTCTTTGAGACAGCACCGGGCAGCAGAAGCGGGCAGGCGTTTATTCGTTGGTTGCTTCTGCCGGGAGCTCCGGCGCAGGGGATGCTTCCATCCGGTTTAAAAGCGTGGTACAGTGCTTATCCAAAGTACTCGTGATGAATTGAGAAAGGGTGAGCACAACAATGGCAATGACATAACCGTACTGCACCCGCGGAAACGCGAGCAGTATGCAGACGCCAATCATCCGCCCGGCAACCAAGAAAATGTCCCGGAGCGAAAAATATTCATCCACCATTTTCGGGTCCGCTTTTCTCTGGACAATCAAAAACATAATGCTGTTGGAAGGGTTGATGATAAAGGTATTGAAAAATGAGTTTACAACCGCAAAAATCATAATGGTAGCCGGGCTCAAGCCGAATGCCGGCAGGCTGGCCGCGAGCAGCAGCACCGTAGTCGCCGCAAACATAAATTTCACCCGGTTGTGCGGCTTGATAATCCGCCCTGCAACCCAGTAGGAAACAATGGCGGCAATGGAGGTCAGCAGGCTGTTAATCCCCATAAGCGCCTCACTGCTGATGACCTCAAACAGCAGCAGATTCAGCAAAAAGCCAAAGGTGCCGTCGCGCACACCGCGCAACGTCTCGGTCACCATACCGCAGCGGACGCAGGAATCCCGCACAATAACCTTGAGCACCTGCCGGAAATAGGTTTTTCTGACCTCCGGTGGATTAACCTGCTTTGGCAGACGGAACGAAAGCAGGATGGTCACCACCGCAATGCTGAACGAAATGCCAAACACCACGGTGTAACCGGTAAACCCGCCGATTTGCTCAATCAGAAAGCCGGAGAGCGTAGGCATAATCAAGGTGATAACCCCGTTTACAAACCCCATAAAGCCCAGCGCAACATCTCGCTTGTTGTCCACTGTAAAAGCAGAAAAATAGGTGGCATAGGTCAGCCAGTAAAAGCCGTTTGACATACCGGTTAACAGGCCGAACAGCGGCATAAACTTGTCGGCGCTGCTCATGGTAAACAGCAAAACCGTATATAGGATGATAAACCCCATAATACCGCAGCGGGTCGCCAGGTTCACACTGCCTTTGCGCATGATAACCACCGCAATGGTCAGCGAACAGCCGTGGAAAAAGAAGTTCACCAGATTGTACCAGATGACAATATCCCCATTGCCGGAAACACGCATGAGCAGCGTGGTTATGTAGACGCTGACCAAGCCCTGGAAAATGTTGTAGGCACAGTGCATGGTAGCAAATTTCTTAAAGTCAGAGCTCAAATAGTTCAGCCCAAGGCTCACCTCAAGAAAGGCGCTAATCCTCATGAAAAAGTGTTTCATAATACATTCCGCCCATTCTAAAATAATTTGTGAATTGTTTAGTAGGATGATTGATACAACGCAAAATTTGCACTAAAAGGGTGTGCGAACCGAAAAAATCCGCACACCCTTCGGCAGGATACAGGTTATTATTTTTTGGCCAGGTGCTCGTTGAGCTTACGCACCAGTTCGTCACAGTTATTCCCGTGAACCATACAGGCCTGCTCAATGGTTTCGCCGCGCGAAGACGGGCAACCGAGGCAGTGCATGCCAATGTCCAGGAAAAACTCCGCAGTGGTACGGTCAAAATCCAGCACGTCGCCAATGATGGAATCCTTCGTAACAACCATTGGTACTTCCTCCGCTTTTCTCTAGATTCTACCTGTATTATATCCGCATTCAACCATTTATGCAAGGGGGTATTTTGCGGTTTTGGGCAGGAATTTTGACAAGTTTCACCACAGGCACGGCCGGGCAGAAATGCGGTAAAAAAACAGACAGCCGGGAGTTCCCGGCCGTCTGCCTGCCTCAATTTATTTTGCCAGAAAATTAATGCTCGAACTACTGTTGAACTGTGTATGACACAATCAAAACAAACTCCTTGCTTTAACAACCGGCCAGCAAATGAGCAAAAATGGGACCTTAATTATTCCTGTCTCATTTTAGCGTAGCACTCGCTGCAGTAAACCGGGCGGTCCTCACGCGGCTGGAACGGAACTCTAGCCTCTGCACCACAAGAAGCACAGGTAGCAGTGAACATTTCTCTCTCCTGTCTGGAAGCGTTTTTGCGCGCGTCACGGCAGGGTTTGCATCTCTGCGGCTCGTTCACGAAGCCTTTCTCAGCGTAGAACTCCTGCTCACCAGCAGTAAAAATAAATTCCGCGCCACAGTCTTTGCAAGTAAGGGTTTTGTCTTGATACATTTTGAACTCTCCTAATGGAAAAATTTTTCGGCCTGCACCGGATTTCCACCGGCACCTTTGCTGCCAACGCTCTGTATTTGAGCTAACAGGCCATATATCAAAAACGGCGTTACCCGTTTTGATTCGCATCCAACACGCGTTTGAGCTTTACGCGCACCCGCGACAATGCATTGTAAACCGGCTTAACAGCCATGTGCATCTTTTCTGCAATTTGAGAAGGCTCGTAACCCTCCAAATAAAAGAGAAGAACACTCCGTTCCCGCGCAGACAGCAGCTCCCCTATTTCTTTGGAAAACCACCGCATTGTCTCCTGATCTTCCACAATTTTTTCCGGGTTCGCTTTCTGACCGGATAAAACATCCTCCGCCTGATCCAAATCAACGGCGTTGGACAAAACAAAATACTTATTGGTACGAGCAAAGCTCACCGCCTTTTTCAAACGGTTGAGCACACATACACGAACATAAGTATTGAAACTGCAATTATGGGTATCGCGGTATGTTTTGACGGCACTTAAAAAGCCCACCAAACCTTCCTGCACAAAGTCCTCATGTTCAATGCCAACTGCACTGAAACGGGCAGCAATTTTATGCACTACGCCGAGATAACGCACAATAAGAATCGCCATCGCTTCTTCGCTGCCCTGTTTGCTGAGGGCGGCAAGGCGCTCATCAGACTCGGCGGCCAAACCGCTACCAGGCTGAGGCTCCTGCATGACACCACTCCGAACGTCTCTTAAGAATTGTTTTCATTATACTATCCGTTTTTAGGTGCGTCAAGGTGTTTTTTTACAATTTGTTAAAATTCACATTACATTTGATTAAAATTTAAAGACAATGCCCAAAAGTTCAGTAATTCCGCCAAAATCCACCATTTTTATTGGATATAAACCACATCCTCCGTGTCTGCCGCACCCGTAAAAAACAATCAGCACGGCAAGACCGCGCTGATTGCAATGGGCCCCAGACGAGCCTAACGGTTGCTGAAACAGCTGCGGTGGTGGATACGCGCCCCCTCCGGCTTGGGCGCCGTTTCCTTTACCAACGCCATTGCCTCTAACCTTATCGGCCCAAATCACCTTTTCAATATCCTGCATCGCTAAAAAAGCACCATACAGAACAATTCTGTACGGTGCTTTTTTCATTTGCCTATGTAGGCTTATTTCCCAAAGTAACGGTTCAGCAAGCCTTCAAACGCACAGCCGTGACGTGCTTCGTCCTTTGCCATTTCATGAACCGTGTCATGGATTGCATCCAGGCCCAGCTCTTTCGCTTTGGCAGCAAGGTCTTTTTTGCCCTTGCAGGCGCCGTTTTCAGCAGCAACGCGCATTTCGAGGTTTTTCTTGGTGGAGTCGGTAACGACTTCGCCGAGCAGCTCTGCAAACTTCGCTGCATGCTCTGCCTCTTCATAAGCCGCTTTTTCCCAGTAAAGGCCAATTTCCGGGTAGCCTTCACGGTGTGCAACACGAGCCATTGCAAGGTACATGCCAACCTCAGAGCACTCGCCCTCAAAGTTCATTTTCAGGCCTTCAATGATCTCCGGATCAACATCTTTCGCAACGCCAACGCGGTGCTCATCCGCCCACTCCATGCCGCCTTTCTGCTCAACAAATTTCGAAGCCGGCGCTTTGCAAACCGGGCAAGCCTCCGGCGGGGTATTTCCTTCATGAACATAACCACAAATGGTACATACAAACTTTTTCATTTCCATGTCCTCCATTTCAATTTTCATTCTTATGATTTCTTTGCTGTATCTAAATTATACCATAATCGTATAGTTTGTCAAGCTGTTTTTCCACTTTTTTCAAAAAAATATTTTCCACGATAAAAATAAAAAAAGCCGCTTTTTAAAGCGGCTTTTTCCGGCTCAAAGAATTTTCTGCCCATTGATAATCAGCTCAAATTTTGTAGACAGCATATCCGCCGCCTTGGTACAGAGCAGCATCCGGTCCATAAAAATTTCAAAATAGTTGAGAACCGGTGAAATGCTGGTATCAATGCTCAGCTCCAAGCGCACAGTTTTCGCATCCGGCACCGAAAGCACCGAGCGCTCAACCGCATAGTTGACCCGGTCGTGAATATCAAAGCTGGCAATGTCGGTGTTGCGAACACGGGTGCGCCGAACGTCGCACTTGTCGGCGAGGATCAGCGCCGCCGCAACCGGGCTGACCGGAAAGGCAGTGCCTTCGTCGTGGTTGCCAACCGCACTGGTAATGGCCGCCACCTCATCCGCCGGCATCCCCATTTTATCCAGCAGGCGGAAGCACATCACCGCGCCGCTGAGCGCATGGTTATAACGGTTGACCACATTGCCGATGTCATGCATATACCCGGCAATCCAGGCAAGCTCAGCTTCCCGTTCCGGATATCCAAGAATGGTCATGATGTTCTTTGCCTGTGCGGCGACATAGCTCACATGGGCAAAGCTGTGTTCGGTGTAGCCGATGACATTCAGCGACTCATCCGCCTTCTGAATATAGGTATTAATTTCCGGGTTGTTCCGGATCTGTTCGCAGGTGATCATATTCACACTCCTTTTTTCGGCAACATGCAACTGAAATCCGCCGGATTGCGCAGTAATAGCAGACTGTTTGAAACCGCACCGTTTTCTCCGGCACAGAACAAAGCCAGAGACCGGGGCCTTTTCATCATTGCGTACCCAGCGCCTGTCCACTCAAATGGTCTGGAGAAAATCGCGGAACTCCTCCGCCTTTTGCTGCGGCATGGAAAGAACTTTGGCAAGTTCCTCCGCCGTAGCCTGCTGAAGCGCCGTTTTGGTTTTAAAGGCTTTGAGCAATTTTTCCGCCTTTTTGGGGCCGATGCCCTTAAACTCGGTGATTCGCATGGAAAAGGCGCTTTTTTTACGCACATTACGCTGGTAGGAAATGGCGAAGCGGTGAACCTCATCCTGGATGGTGGAAACCAGCCGAAACGCCGATTTAAAGGTGGTAATGGAAATCTCGCCGCCATTTTTGGCAATGGCACGGGTACGGTGGCGGTCATCCTTGACCATACCGTAAAGCGGCACTGTAATGCCCATTTCATTCAGAACCTCCTGTACGGCGGATACATGCCCTTTACCGCCGTCGAGCAGAATGAGGTCAGGCATTCGCCCAAAGCCCTTTCCGGTTTCCCTCTGCTCAAAATAACGCTTGAAACGGCGGCGGAGCACCTCCTGCATACAGGCATAGTCATTCTGCCCCACGACCTCTTTCATGGAAAAACGCTTGTAGGCGCTGCGCAGCGGCTGCGCGTTTTCAAAAACGACCATCCCGGCAACAACACCGCCGTCCCCGAGGTTTGAAATATCATAAGACTCAATATAATTCGGGGTGGACTCCAGCCCCAGCAGTTTGCCCAGTTCGTCCAGCGCCGCAATTTCTTTGGCGGAATAGGTGGTTTTCTGGGAAAGCTGCTCGGTGGCGTTGTGGTAGGCCATTTCCAAAAGCTGGCGCTGTTCCCCGCGCTGCGGGGTAAACAGCCGCACCTTTTTGCCCGCTGTCTGTTCCAGTAGGCTGGCAATGAGCTCGGCGTCCTCCGGGAGCTCGTCCACCGCAACCACCCGCGGAATATCCGACCGGCCGAGGTAATACCGTGACAGAAACTCCTGCCGGACAGCGGAAACCTCTCCTGCGTCTGAAAACAGGTGGGTGTCTTTATCCACAAGGCGGCCGCCCCGGAATTTCAAAACAACGCAACAAATGTACTTTTCCCCGCCCGCAAAGGCAATGATATCCTGCTCCACCTCGCTGGAACGGATGATTTTCTGAGACTCCGCGATCTTCTGAATGGCGCGGATGCGGTCCCGCAGCCGTGCAGCGCGTTCAAAATCCATCGCCTCGGCGGCGGCCTCCATCTGTTCGGTGAGGTGCTTGACCGAGTCTGCACTGCCGCTTCGGATGTAGTTAACGGCCTGATCGACAATCTCCCGGTACTCCTCTTTGGAAATCCGTCCGCGGCAAACGCCCATGCACTGTTTGATGTAATAGTTGAGGCAGGGGCGCCCTTTGCGGAATTCCTGCGGAAACTTCCGGTTGCAGGTGGGGAGCAAAAAGACGCGGTTTGCCTCGTCCACCGACTGCTTGACTGCAAACGAGCTGGTGTAAGGACCAAGGTATTCGCCGTTTTCTACCTTTTGTTTCTGAGCCGAGATTTTAGGGAAATCCCCCGCCGAAATCATCACATAGTGGTAGCCCTTGTCATCCTTTAACAGGATGTTGTACTTCGGCGTATGCTGTTTGATAAGGCTGCACTCCAGCACCAGCGCCTCAAACTCGCTGTCGGTGACAATATAATCAAAGTCGTAAACATGGGAAACCATTTTACGCACCTTTTCATCGTGGTTCGCATTCTCCCTGAAATAACTGCTGACCCGCTTTTTCAGGGATTTTGCCTTGCCCACGTATATAATTTCGCCGGATTTGTCTTTCATCAGGTAGACGCCGGGGTCAAAGGTAAGGTTGTGCACCCTCTGCTTCAGGTAGGGAAGCCGTGGATTCTGAATCAAGCTGAGACGCTCCTTTTCGGTGAGTAAAACAATCCCCCCGCCGGACTTGCCGGAAGGGGGACATGTAGCCGATTGGTTTTTACGAAAACTTACTCTGCAAAACCGGACTCTACCAGTTTGACAAGATTTTCCACTGCATCCTTTTCATCTGCGCCGTCCGCAATGATTTTGATGCCTGTCCCCCCGACGATACCGAGAGAAAGGACACCCAGAAGGCTTTTGGCATTAACCCTGCGCTCTTCTTTTTCTACCCAGACAGAAGACTTGTATTCGTTCGCTTTCTGGATAAAGAAAGTAGCCGGACGAGCGTGCAAACCAACCTGATTCTGAACCTGGACCTCTTTTACGTACATGCGTACTAACCTCCAATGGATAAGTATCCCTATATGTTTCTCAAAACAATAACCATTATAAGCGGCAAAGAGCAGAAACGTCAACTTTTCTTTGCCGAAAACCCGGCAATTTTAGGATTTTTCTGCTATTAGCTCATAAAAGGTCAATTCCAAAATTGCGGCTTTGTGCATTTTCACTACAATTATTTCCACAACATTAGGCACATAATACACCGCCCTGTGAACCGTTTATTTTTTTTCCATATGAGCCTGGTACAAATCCGGACGCTTTTGCCGGGTGCGTTCCAGGCTTTGTTCCGAACGCCACTTGGCAATGTTGGCGTGGTGCCCGGTGAGCAAAACGGGCGGTACACTTTTATTGTGCCATGTTTCCGGCCGGGTATACTGCGGATATTCCAAAAGCCCGTGAAAATGGCTTTCTTCTTCAAAGCAGGACTGGTCAGAAAGGACGCCGTCACAGAGACGGATCACCGCGTCGGCCAGAACCAGAGCGGGAAGCTCCCCCCCGGTGAGAACATAATCGCCAACCGAAACCTCCAGGTCGACAATCTCTTCCAGCACCCGCTCGTCCACCCCTTCGTAATGGCCGCAGAGCAGGACCAGGTGTTCCCGTTTGGAAAAATCCACCGCCATCTGCTGGGAAAACACCTTCCCCTGCGGCGAGAGGTAGATGGTAAGCGGCTTCTCCGCACAATCCGCCGTGATGGCCTGATAGCAGCGGTAAATCGGCTCGGCCTGCATCACCATTCCCATGCCGCCTCCATAGGGCGTGTCGTCCACCCGGTTGTGCTTGTCCAGCGTATAGTCGCGGATATTATGGCACTGCACCTCAGCCAGGCCGTTTTTCAGTGCGCGGCCAACAATACTCTCCTGTAGCACCGCCTCACACATGGCGGGAAACAGAGTCATAAGATCAATCTTCATCGTCAAACAGTCCTTTAAGCGGGCGGATGCGCATAACGCCGCCGTCCACATCGGTTTCCAGCACCACATCAGCAATGGCCGGGATGAGCACTTCCTTCCCGTCCTCCCCCTTGATGTGGTACACGTCGTTTGCACCGGTCTGGGTCACGTCTGAGATAACGCCGTAGCGTTTGCCGCTGTCAGCATCCAGCACCTCAAGGCCGAGCAAATCCTGGATAAAGTAGGTGTCCTCCTCCAGTTCAAAATCCTCCCGCGCCGCAAACAGGATTCGGTTGCGGAGCTTTTGGGCGTCATCCATTGTATTGATGCCTTGCAGCTTTAGAACCACAACGTTTTTGTGTACGCGGGCGCGCTCAATGAATACAGCCTGCCTGCCGCCGTCAAAGAACAGCCGGTCAAATGCGCAGAGCAGCTCCGGAGCGTCGCACCAGGGTTTGACGCGGACCTCGCCCGCAATACCGTGGGTGGTGACAATTTGACCGATTTCAAGATATTGCTTTCTCATTGGTTCACCTCACTGGGTTCGGTTAAAAGTATGGGCCTTAAAACAGCTTTCCCATATACATCGTAAATAGACAGCAGCCCCGCCATCTTTCAAAAGCGGGGCTGTACTTGCCTTAATCAATCTCGACCATGATTTTCTGGTTTATACGGTTTGCACCGGCGCGCATTACAATGCGAAGCGCTTTTGCAATACGGCCCTGCTTACCAATAACCCTTCCCATGTCATCCGGAGCAACATGCAGGTGGTAAACCACCACGCCCTCCTCGTTTGGTTCGTCGACAACAACGCTGACTGCGTCCTTGTCCTCCACCAAACCGGAAGCGATTGCAACAAGTAAATCTTTCATGACTTTCTCCTCCGGTTAGAGCGCACCATTGTCTTTGAGAATCTTCTTGACCGTGTCGGTCGGCTGAGCGCCGTTTGCAATCCAGGCCTTTGCCTTGTCCGCATCCACTTTCACAACCGACGGCTCTTTGGTCGGGTCATAATAACCAATCTCCTCAATGAACCGGCCATCGCGCGGGTAACGGGAATCCGCTACAACAATGCGGTAGAACGGAGCCTTCTTTGCGCCCATGCGGCGAAGTCTAATTTTAACAGCCACAACTGTCACCTCCTGTAATCTTTGTTCCTTATTCTATCAAGACATAGTCTTAATAAACCTTGTTAAAAGCCGCCCATCGGGGGCATTGCCATCCGGCGGCGCCCGCGTTTGCCACCCATTTTGCCAAACTGCTTCATCATTTTCTGCATCTGTTCAAACTGTTTGAGCAGGCGGTTGACGTCCTCTACCCTCATCCCGCAGCCCGCGGCAATCCGCCGTTTGCGGCTTGGGTTGATGATAGACGGTTTTTCCCGTTCCCGGGGCGTCATGGAATAAATAATAGCTTCGGTTTTATGGAGCTGGCTGTCGTCAATGTCGGCGTCCTTAATCTGGCTGCCGACACCCGGCAGCATACCGAGCACCTGTTTGAGCGGACCCATTTTCTGAATCTGCTTAAGTTGATCCAGCAGGTCGTTCAAATCAAAGCTGTTTTCTTTCATCTTCTGGGCGAGCTGCTTGGCCTGATCCTCATCAATGGTGGTCTGCGCTTTTTCGATGAGGGTGAGTACATCGCCCATGCCGAGGATACGGGAGGCCATCCGTTCCGGATGGAACACCTCCAAATCGCCCAGCTTTTCGCCGGTACCGACGAATTTGACCGATTTCCCAGTCACGGCAAGCACCGAAAGCGCTGCGCCGCCGCGGGTATCGCCATCGAGCTTCGTCAGAATAACGCCGCTGATTTCAAGCTGATCGTTAAAGGATTTCGCCACATTGACGGCGTCCTGGCCGGTCATAGCGTCGACCACAAGCAGGATTTCATCTGGCTCGACCTCTTTTTTGACGTCGGCAAGCTCTTTCATGAGCGCCTCATCAATATGGAGGCGGCCAGCGGTATCAATGATGAGCAGGTCATGGCCATAGTCTTTTGCGTGTGCAACCGCGTGCTTCGCAATCTGCACCGGGTCGCCCTGCCCTTCCTCAAACACCGGAACACCGGCACGCTCGCCAACAACTTTGAGCTGTTCAATTGCCGCCGGACGGTAAACGTCACAGGCCGCAAGCAGAGGACGGTGACCCTGCTCCTTAAAATGGAGCGCGAGCTTCGCCGCATGGGTGGTTTTACCAGCACCCTGCAAGCCCGCCATCATCACAATGCAGGGGCCTTTGGACGGAAAACGGATTTTGTTCTGCTCGCCGCCCATAAGGGCACAAAGTTCCTCATTTACAATTTTAACAACCTGCTGCGCCGGGGTCAGGCTTTTTAAAACCTCTTCCCCCACAGCACGCTCGCTTACCTTTGCAACAAAGTCCTTAACAACTTTGTAGTTGACATCCGCCTCAAGAAGCGCAAGGCGGACCTCCCGCATAGCTTCTTTGACGTCGGCTTCGCTTAATTTGCCTTTGGAACGCAGCTTTTTGAACGCCGCGTTTAGTTTATCGGAAAGCCCTTCAAACGCCATCAGCTCTCCTCCTCTTCCCCGTAGCGTTCCACAAGTTTGCATATCTGGAGCGAAAGCTCCTTAATGCGATTGTCGTAAACATATTTATCGTTGACCGTATAAATGGCGCCTGCAAGCTCGTTTACCTCAGAGAGCATCCGGCGCAGGGCGCGGTCATTTTCTACAAAATGCAGTTTTTCCTCAAGCTCCAGCAGGTAGGATTCCCCGCGCTTGATGTTGTCCCGCACACCCTGGCGGGAAATGCCTTCATGCTCGGCAATTTCCGCAAGGGAAAGGTCCTCGTTGTAATACAGGTCGATGACGTCCTTCTGTTTGTCGGTGAGCATTTCACCATAGAAGTCGAACAGCAGCGCAATATTCAAATCCTTGCCCTTCATTGTTTCACCACCTGCATGTAAAGTGTTTTTCTTTACAGTTGCTATTATACTATACCCGTATAGAGGCTGTCAAGGCAAAAACAAGTTTTTTCCGACGAAAAAATCCAAAACCGGGGCGGGATTTTTCGTGCATCCTGACAAAAACAGCTCCGTTTCAAACGGCAGACAAGTGCGGCACCGGCATCCCGCACGGATTCCCCCGCTGCGTCAGGCTGCCGGAAGTTCACACAAACGCCTGTTTCAACTCACGCTGTCCGTCGCCGGTATGTTTCGTCCATCCTCCCGAAAGACAGATACACAGTCAGAGCTGATCTGCCGCCAATTTTATGCTATAATAAAGTTCATTCATCTTGATGGGGGAAACAGCAAAATGAAAGCAATCCGTTTGAAGAGGGCAGTCGCTGCCGCAGAATGTTGCGAAAGGAGATGATGCAATAAAAGGAGGAAACACCATGCAGATAAAACCCATCCCAAATCCGGATGCAATTTACCCAAACGAGTATAAAACCTCATGCTATATCAAAAACGTTGTCACAGCTCCCAATCTCCTGATTGGGGATTACACCTACTATGATGATCCTGCCGGCGACCCCACCGCCTTTGAACAGAACAATGTCCTGTTTAATTGGCCGGATTTCGGCGACCGGCTCATCATTGGCAAATTCTGTTCCATTGCAGCCGGCACCCGATTCCTCATGGGCAGCGCCAACCACCGGATGGACAGTGTGAGCACCTATCCCTTTGCCGTTTTCGGCGGTGCCTGGGCTGAGCGGGTTCCGGCGCATATGGATCAGCTGCCCCGCAAAGGGGACACTGTTGTTGGGAACGACGTATGGTTCGGCCGGGAATGCCTGATTCTGCCGGGCGTTCACATTGGAGACGGAGCCATTATCGCCGCACGTTCGGTGGTCGCGCGGGATGTAGAACCCTATACCATCGTCGGCGGGAATCCGGCAAAACCAATCCGCAAGCGTTTTGACGATGACCTCATTCACCTTTTGCTTGCGTTCCGCTGGTGGGATTTACCCCCGGAGCGGCTGGCCGAATTTTTACCACTCTTGTGCAGCAACGACCTGGAACAGGTTCGGCATGCGCTTTCCCGCCAATAAAAAAGAAGCCCATAGGGGCTTCTTTTTTATTGCATATTCCGGTTTTATGCCGCTTTGTCAAACGCTTTGCCGCGGATAGCGGGAACCGCCATAATGAGCATCGCACCGACAACGGTGATGATGGTTTCCGGCACCATATACATGGCGTTGTAGATAACCGAGTACACCCAGGACAACGCCGTGCCAGAGAAGGAACCGAGAATAGACGCACCCATGTCGGTGGGGAAACCGCCTTCGGTAAAATACCATTCCGCATAGGAACCAAAGAGAATGGCGCCCGAAAGAACATGGACGACATAGCGGAGCAGACAAGCCATAAAGGTGCCAGCGCCAACCGCAAGGAAAGGATTGGAGATGCGGTTTTTAAACATCGGCGCAAGGCCAATCACCGCATAGGCAACAAGGTAATCCAGCAGGATGGAAAAGACGACGACATAAAGCTCCGCGCCGGCAAAAACACCAGTCGTGGCGCCAATGGCCATTTGCAGTACGCCAAAGACAATGCCGGAGAAAAAGCCCCAGCGGATGCCGTAGCGGAAAGCCAGGATGATGAGCGGCACCATTGAAAAAATGGTGATGGAACCACCGTACGGGAGGTTCAGAAACGGGAGATAGTTGGTGAGCAGCGCGAGCACGGTGCCAAGTGCGATGAGAAGCGCGCTTTCTGTGAGTCTGCGGGTTTTCGGATTCATTGTGCATTTTCCTTTCTTTTTAAAAAAGTCAGGACACACCAACGAAAAAACCGCATGGCAAGCCATGCGGTCACAGATTGATTTTACGAATTGTGAAACGTAAATCTTTCCTACGATGGCATTATCCATATCAGGTCAAAGGGACTCAGGCCGATTTTATGCCATCTCTCAGCCGCAATTTCATGCAGCGCCCCCGATTACGTTAAAATAATAACACATTCGTCACAAATTGTCAACATTTCCCGAAACGAACTCGAATCCAACGGTTAATAGTACATATAGTACTGGCAGCGGAGCATGCCGTTGTAGAGCTTGCGGCGCTTAACCGCCTTCCGCCCGAAATAGCGTTCAAATTCTTCATCCGGGGAGATGATATAGTAACGCCCGTCCCCAATAAACCGCTCGCCCATGCTGCGGTAGATGGCCTGCGCCTGCTTGATTTCCAGCATCCGCTCGCCATAGGGCGGGTTTGTAACCACAACGATGCGCTCACCCGGCGGGGTAAATTCCGCAATAGGGGCGCATTTCAGGCGGATACGGGCAGAAATCCCCGCCTTTTTGGCATTGGCGCGGGTAAGCTCTACCGCCTGCTCGTCGGCGTCCATGCCGAACGCTTCAAAGGAAGCATCCCGGCGGATGAGATCAAAAGCGCGGGCACGCTCCTGCTCAAAGACCGACGGTCTCAGAAAACCCCACTTTTCCACCGCAAAGGTGCGCTTAAGCCCCGGCGCGATGTTAAGCGCCTTGGTCGTTGCCTCAATGACAAAGGTACCGGAACCGCAGAACGGGTCGCAGAAGCAGGTGTCCGGGTAGATGCGCGCAAGGTCCAGCATACCGGCGGCAAGGGTTTCCTTAATGGGCGCTTCATTTGACTGCTGGCGGTAGCCGCGCTTGTGCAGCGGAACGCCAGAGGTATCCAGCATAATGGTAGCGATGTCCTTAAAAATTGAAAAGCGGATTTGATGGGTCGGGCCGGTTTCCTCGAACCAGGACACACCGTAGGCGCGCTTAAGCGCCTCCACCGCCGCTTTTTTGACGATGCTCTGGCAGTCCGGCACGCTTTTGAGCTGGGAGTTGAGGGAGTAGCCCTTGACCGGAAAGGCGTCCGCAGCACCGATGAAGTCCTCAAAACCCAACGCCTTGGTGCCTTCAAACAGCTCGTCAAAGGTGCGGGCCGGGAACTCGCCGAGCTGGATGAGCACCCGCTCGGCAGTGCGGAGGGTGAGGTTTGCCCGCGCGAGCAGCTCCTCTCCGCCCTCAAAGGCAACCTTGCCGTCGGTCACGGAAATTGCTTCACCGCCCATCCGTTTAATTTCCCCGGAAAGGACGCTCTCAAGGCCAAAATGGCAGGGACAAATATAAGTCAGTTTCATTTCATTCTTCTTTCTAATAATTCGGTTCCAACCGTCTGCGGGAATGGATCCCCACCAGACGGCAGGCCGTTCGCTGATTCAGGCGCAATCCTGCGCTTCTGCACACAACCCGCCGGAAGGCAATGTTTTGCAGCCGCTGCCCTTCGGCCACACCTGTTCAGAACAGCGGCGACACAGCCGCCAAACAGCGTGCGGCCGCTACAGCACCGCCTCTGCGTGCCGAGTTACATGGCAGCCGATGTTGACCGCCACCGGAAGCCCGGCGATGTGGGTGGGATACTGCTCAATGTTGACGGCGAGGACGGTTGTATCCCCGCCGAAGCCCTGCGGGCCAATATCCAGCGCATTGATACCCGCAAGCATCTTGGCTTCCAGATCCGCATAGAACGGATCGGGGTTACGAAGTGCGGTATCCCGGCAGAGCGCCTTTTTAGAGAGGGTGGCGCAGTACTCAAAATCGCCGCCGATGCCAACGCCGACCACCATCGGCGGGCAGGGATTGCTCCCGGCAACACGGGCGCAGTCCACCACGTAATCGACAATATCCTCCGGCGTGGCAGAGGGGGTGAACATCCTGCTTTTGCTCATGTTCTCACTGCCAAAGCCCTTTGGCGCCACCAGAATGTGCACCTTATCCCCCGGCACAATGCGGGTGTGGATGACCGCCGGGGTGTTATCGCCGGTATTGACCCGGCGCAGAGGGTCTTCTACAATGGAGCAGCGCAGTAGGCCGTCCAGATATCCCTCGCGGACACCGCGGTTGACCGCATCCTCAAAGGGTTCCCCGGTGAGATGAACCTCCTGCCCGACCTCGATGAAGCAAACCGCCATACCGGTGTCCTGACAAATGGGGATATCCAGTTCTTTGGCGGCATCCAGATTACGCTCCAAATCCCCCAAAATTTCCTTGGCAAGCGGGTTGCGCTCGCTTTTCTGAAACGCTGAAATGGTGTCTGCAAGACTGCACGGCAGCACCTTGTTCGCCTCGATGCAAAGACGGCGGACCTCCCGCGCAATCAGCGCCGTATCAAGCTCTCTCATCCTACAACCTTCTTTCCGTTCATCCAAACCATGGTAGGGCGGGCACAGACGCCGAGCGGATCGCTCTGGTACAGCGCCAAATCCGCCTGCTTACCCGCCTTGATGGAGCCAACGCGGTCCTCCAAACCAAACAGCTTTGCTGGAACGCTGGTGATGGCCGCAATCGCATTGCGGTAGGACAGCCCTTCTGCCGCCGCAATCGCCGCGCAAAGCGGCAGATACTGGATCGGCGTGACCGGATGGTCGGTGCAGATGGCGATTTCCACCCCTGCCTCCCACAAAAGCGCGGGATTTTTGGGGTCAAGCCCGGAGAGCTCCGGTTTGGAACGGTCGCACAGGAACGGCCCGGTCACCACCTTTGCCCCCTCTTCCTTGAGCAGGTCGGCAATCTGATAGCCCTCGGTGCAGTGGATGAGCACTGTATCGAGGTTAAACTCTCTGGTAATCCGCAGCGCGGTAAAAATATCGTCCGCGCGGTGGGCGTGGAAAATGGCTTTCATCTCACGGCTCAGCACCGGGATGAGCGCCTCGCACTTCATATCAAACTCCGGCTCGTCATAATCCTCGCTATTCTGCTCGGCAAGCCGCTTGTCGTTAAGGTAACGCTGCGCCTTGGTGAGCTGTTCACGGATAAGGGCGGCGGTTGCCATCCGGGTGACCGGCGTCTGGTTTTTGCCGTGGTAGACGCTTTTCGGGTTCTCCCCAAGCGCAAATTTCATGCCGATGGCCGGGTCGAGAATCATGTCGTCGATACGGCGGCCGCAGGTCTTGACGGCGCACCAGCTTCCCGCAATGGGATTAGCGCTCCCCGGCCCGGTGAGCACCGTGGTGACACCTGCCGCAGCCGCCTCCCGGAAGCACTTGTCCATTGGGTTGACCGCGTCGATTGCACGAAGCTGCGGCGTGACCGGCTCGGTGTCTTCGTTGCCGTCATCCCCCTCAAAGCCGAGGGAATCCTCCCACATACCGAGATGGCTGTGCGCGTCGATGAATCCAGGCAGCAGCAGCGCCCCGGCGGCGTCAACCGCTTCCCCGCCGGACGGCGTATAACCGGCCATATCGCCGACCGAAGCAATTACGCCATCCCGCACGGTGACATACCCGTTTTCATAATCGACCTCTTCCATGGTCATAATTTTTGCATTGATAATATCCATTGTTCATTTCCCTTTTTCCGATGGTTTGTTACCTCCATTAAACCATATTTCGGACAAAAATACAAGGAACGGCGCAGGATTCCATTCGTCCGCTTTCAAAAGACCGGATCTTGTTTTCCGGGGATTGCTTTACCAGGCGATATTCCTACGTTTTATCCGTACTTGATTTTCCAAGTGGCCAGACAAAGGATTGCAGATGAACCTCCCCCTCAAGACAATGCTTCGCCGATTATAACATTCCATCGTATAATATTCTCATGTCGCACGCTAAAGCAGGATTCCGGACGGCTGAGTGGACACTGCACCATACAAAAAGCCATGCCTATGCACGGTCTTGTTGTGGACGCTTGCGCGCCGTTCATGGTATAATAATTTCTGCGGTGTCCAAAATCAAAGATTTTGGCCGCGACGAGAACATCGTATCACTTACGAAGAATGGAAAGCGTTTTTCGTTTACGATGCAGGCCTGCGGCCTGCACGTGGTATCATAAGAACAAAACGCCAAAAAAGGAGGGACAGCTTTGACGCTTATTTTTGACCTAGATGGAACTCTGTACCAAACCGGAACATCCTTTTATGCCGCTCTGAAACAGACGGCAAAAGAATTTGAGCAGCCTGTTCCACCGGAATCAACAGTCCTACAGCAGATTGGCAAAACGTCAGACGCCATTATTTCATATCTTTTCCCCCATTTAACCGGGCACAAGGAGTTCAAACAGCGTTTACGGGAGCTGGAACACGGCGCCATACAAGCTGATGGGCTTTACCCCGGCATTCCGCAGCTTCTGGGAAGGCTGCGCCGGCAGGGACACCGGCTGTGCATCTGTTCAAACGGTAGCACGGAATATATCCGGCTTGTGCTCGATAAAACGGGGATACGCCCTTATTTCGATTGTCTCATGAGTGCGAGACACTTCCCGTCCAAAACGGCGGCGGTTCAAAAAATGGCGGAGCGGTATGGCAGTAGTTGTGTCGTAATCGGCGACACCGTCTCGGACTTTAAGGCGGCTGCAGAAAACCGCATCCCGTCGGTCGCAGCAGTCTATGGTTATGGCGGTCAGGAGGCTTCCCTTGCCACCTTTACCGCCAGCGATGTGGAAGAAATGGAATGTCAAATTTCCCTGTGCCAACTTTACCAGCGGTTATGGGAGGGCATACGGAACAAGAACGCCCGGGTTGTAGGCATCAACGGTGTGGACACCTCCGGCAAGACAACATTCGCCGCAAATTTTGCCCGGTATTTGTCCGCAAAGGGTGTTTCCTGCCTGGTACTCCATCTGGACGATTACCACAACCCGTCCCATATCCGGACGGCCGGTGATGATGAAATCGACGCATATTACCAGCATGCATTCAATATCCCACGATTGCTGGAAGAAGTGATTATCCCGCTGAAACGGGACGGATTCCTTCACAAAACCGTTCGCTGCCTGAATCTGGAGACCGACCGTTACGAAAACGAGCGGCACTACCAAATTGACAACGGTACCATCGTTTTGCTGGAAGGCGTCCTATTGTTCCGCGAGCCCCTCGTCCAGCATCTGGATTATCGCATTTTTCTGGAAATTGGTTTTGATGAGGTCCTGAGACGGGCGGCCATCCGGGACCTGCCGAAATACGGTTCTTCTTTTTTAGAAAAGTACAAGCGGAAGTATATCCCCGTCCAGCAAAAATACATTGCCGAATGGAAACCCGTGGAACAGGCCGACGCTGTCTTGCAAAACAATGATTTTCTTCATCCTGTTTTAATGTTCAAATAACAAAAACCGCCGCAGAATCATCTGCGGCGGTTTTTTAAACCACTTTTTATTTATGCGCCATTTTCTGGTAGACGCCGGTGCGGACAACCGCCATTTTAAGTACTGGTGCCAGCAGGGCGGCAATGACAACGCCGGTAACGATATTAATGCCGGATGTCACCATTTTGGTGGAGCAGGCTACAAGCGCCGCGCCAAAGTCGCTTCCAGCAAGCACCAGTTCAATAATGCTCTTGCCGATGTGGAGCACAAAATAGGTTGCGGCACCCGCAATGCCGCCAATGACATTCCAAAGCGGCTGGTTTCCTTTTTTCTCGCCGATGCCGGAAACAACGCCGCAGACAAAGCCCATCATAAAGAAGAAAATGAGGGTAAACGGTGCAGACGTAATATACGCCGGGTTAATAAGGTCAAAAATCATGGAACCAATACCGCCCGCAAGGCCGCCGCGCAGGCCGCCGAACAACATGCCCGCCAGCAGGATAAAGGCATTTGCGAGCTTCAGGTTGGTGGGTCCTGCCGGGGTTGGAATTTCAATACGGATAAAATAGGTCAGCGCAAAAACGATTGCGGCCATGACGCCGACAACAACAATGTCGTACAGGGTAAATTTCTTGGAACTGTTCACTGGGAATCCTCTCCTACATTAAATGATACCCCTTCAGCGAATGAAGCTGGGTCAGCCAAGCAAGATTGCGTTCGAGCATTACCCCATACCGTGTGTCGGTCCCATAGCTGAAAGTCGTCTTGATGACAAGCTCCAGAAAGCGGGTGGCGCGTTCCATCGCAATCGGCAGGCTGTCTCCGGAAAGGAGCGAGCCGACAATGACGCTGGCGTAAATGTCGCCAGTGCCGGGATAGCTTGCGGGAACGTAATCACAGTCCACACGCCAGAACGCACTGCGCTCACTGTCATAGCCGATGTTCGCAATCTCGCCGTCCGCCATTTCGGCGCCGGTGATCAGCACATACTTCGGCCCCAGCTTACACAGGCGCAGCAGCCAGGATTTCGCCATTCCCTGCGTCATGGGAGCAGTGGGAAAGGGTTCGCCCAAAAGCATAGATGCTTCGGTGGTGTTGGGGGTAATCAAATCCGCTTTGGAAACAAGCTCCGCCATGCGTGCGCGGATTTCGCCGGTGCAGGTGCGGTAGGCCTTGCCGTGGTCGCCCATGACCGGATCCACCACCTTAAACGCCTCTGGGTAAGCCGCAAGAAAGGCAAGGCAATGGTCAATCTGCTCCACCGAGCCCAAAAAGCCGCTGTAAACACAGTCAAACGAAAGGTCAAGCCGCTTGTAGTGTTCGAGCGCGGGGCAGATATAATCGGTAAGATCGCGGAATTCCACCTCCCCCAGCCCGCCGGTATGGGAGGACAGCACCGCCGTTGGCACTGCACACACCTGAATCCCCATTGCCGAAAGGCAGGGCAGGATGACGGAAAGGGAGCACCGGCCGAAACCGGAAAGATCATGGATTGCCGCAACCAGCGATTGTTTCTGGTTCATTGATTTCCTCCATCTGTATTTATTATAAGAAAAGAAACAGCGAACTGCAAAAAGGAAAAACTGCGAAACGGTCCGCCTCGTTTTTTACGAATTAACCAGAACTATTATAGTATTTTTTTGCCGATTTGGCAATTTTTCCGGTGGAAACAGGCGTGTAAAAAGTTACACGATTCACAAACAGCCAATACCCATAAAATCAAGCACTTTCCACAGGGCGTTCTTGTGCAAAACGTAGATAAAAGATTCTCCATCCTTAAGGGTGTACCGGTGCATTTGGGGCTGATTTCTCCCGGAGTTCCAGCAGACGTTTCACCTGCCACTGCCTTTCGCTTTCCATCCGCGCGATTGTATCCTCTTTGTTGTTTTCCCGGTTCAAATGTTGTATGGCAGATATGGCATACATTGCCGTCCCCTCCGAATGGGTGGGCACGTGACAGGTGGCCAGGCAGTGGCTTGCCGCGCGGACAATCTGACAGCTAGCCTTGTCCTGCGGCTCCAATTCCCTTGCGAGCTTCAGCACTGTCCAGCAATACTTTCGCGCTTCCCACATGGATATTTTATCGTTCATCCAGTCCTTCAAAATTTGAACCGCATGCGCGGGGATTTTTTCATCCGGGTATTTTTCTTCAAAAACAGGGAGCACGCGGTTCAGGCAATCCAGCGCCCATTGTGCGGCAACCTTGTGTGCGGTGGTTGCCAGCAGCTCCAGTATTTCCGGGTCATGTTTTGCCAGTGAAAATTGGTTCATATCCATTGTTCCGTCCTCCATTGTAAATAAATTTCAAGCAACGTGTTTATCCGGTAAAAATTTCCTGTCCAGAGACTGGAAAAATCAGCTGCCATGCATGCATCAAAGCCGTATAAACAATTATTGTGATCCAATGATTAAAAAAAGCTTTATGGCCACCGTTTTATCATTTAAGGTTTTAGCGTTTTAAAATGCATAAAATAATTTTGCAACCCATAATACCTCGGATATTTACGTTGTCTCGCACGGCCGCTGTCTGCGGTCATTTACAAAGCGAATTCAATTCAAAGCGGTTGCTTTTTTTAAAATTTTTAAAAATTAAAATTTCTTGTCCGAGCTAAAATTTTAAATGATATTAAAACACAGACTTACTTTACAAAAAGAAGCCGCTTATAATACGGATTGGCAAAGAATCACAGGAATCTTTCTGGCGAGACAGGCAACAATAAAACTGCAAAAACAAAATCAAATTGAATCATAATCGCAGGAGGGATTCCGATGAACCAATTTATCAGCGCAGTGGGCAAAGGTGTAGCAATCGGTGCGGCGGTCGGCACAGCCGCCTATGTCATGAAGGCCAAGAAAAGCAGAGGCAAAATCATGAAAAAAAGCGCCGGCAAAGCCATGAAAACCATTGGGAACGTGATGGAAAACGTTGCCTACATGATGAAGTAACCAAAAAGGGCTGGGAAAATTCCCGGCCCTTTCCCTTGCAAAGCCATTTGAATTTTACGCGTCCAGCAAATACAATGCTTAAAACATATTTAAAACTATTTCCGGGTACTGTTCAGCCGTTCAACAAACGCCTGGTCTTTTGCTGTAAGCTCAACCCATGCGGGGCGGAACCCGCTTTTAATTGCATTGCGAACAGAAAAAAGATTTGACCACGCAGTACAATAAAACGGCACTTTTTCCAAAGCTAATATTTCTAAGGCCAAGCGACTTGTCAGTGCAGATGCAATTCCCTGCCGGCGGTAAAACGGGAGCACGTCAATGCCAATCTGCCACATTTGCTCACAATCCGCTGTGCATGCAGCCAGACCAATCAATCTGCCGTTATGGTAAGCTCCCATTCCAAGCACGTTACATTGCGGGCGCGCAGGAGAAAGCGCATTGCTCCATTCAGGCGTATAAAGCTCTGAAAAATCCTCCGGCAACAGTTTCCTTATTTCATAGTCACAACGAAGCGGATGAAGCGCTTGCACATCCGGCAAAAAATACTCCGCCATAAAGCAAAGTGAAAGCCCATATGGTGCCAGTTTTTGTGCAAGCAGGTTGATATTTGGCGTTTCAAAACAACCCGGGACTTTATAATGGTCAATATACCATTTGACATCCTTACTTACATTGGGGGAGACAGATGCTACTGCATTTGATCCATAGGAAACAATCTGGCAGGAAAATGGAAGCTGCAAATAACTTCTTGCCTTATTGGAACAAACAGAAGAAACCAGCTTGTTCTCATTTTGAAAAAAATCTTCCGTTTTGCAGCCAAGTTCAATCGCTGACTGCTGCATGGCAATTTGGTAAATTTCTTCGGTTGTCATAGGAGATTCCTTTACAAGTCAGAATGGGGATTAAGCCCATGATTTTAATGAATTGCCGAAAACAAAAAGAGAGCGGAAACCCCGCTCTCTTTTTCAGTTTCTCAAAAACTTATTTGTGGTCAACGCTGTACATGTGTTTGATGAGCATCAACACTTTGTTGGAATAACCCCACTCGTTGTCATACCAGGAAACGAGTTTGACAAATTTGTCGGTCAGGGCAATACCAGCGGTTGCGTCAAAGATGGAGGTTCTGGCATCGGTAAGGAAGTCAGAAGAAACAACAGCATCTTCGGTGTAGCCGAGAATGCCTTTCATCGGGCCCTCAGAAGCAGCTTTGACAGCAGCGCAGATCTCTTCATAAGAAGCAGCTTTTGCGAGGTTGACGGTGAGGTCAACAACAGAAACGTCCAGAGTAGGAACGCGGAACGCCATACCGGTCAGTTTGCCGTTGAGTTCCGGAATAACCTTGCCAACCGCTTTTGCAGCGCCGGTGGAAGAAGGAATGATGTTGCCGGCAGCAGCACGTCCGCCTCTCCAGTCTTTCTTGGAAGGACCGTCAACGGTCTTCTGGGTAGCGGTGGTGGAGTGAACGGTGGTCATGAGGCCGTCGACAATGCCGAAGTTATCGTTGATAACTTTTGCAAGCGGAGCCAGGCAGTTGGTGGTGCAGGATGCGTTGGAAACAATGTTCATGTCAGGGGTGTATTTGTCGTTGTTAACACCCATAACGAACATCGGAGCATCTTTGGAAGGAGCGGAAATAACAACCTTCTTTGCGCCGCCCTCAAAGTGAGCAGCAGCCTTGTCCATGGTGGTGAAAACGCCGGTGGACTCTACAACGTACTCAGCGCCGCAGTCTTTCCACGGAATCTCTTTCGGATCCATGCAAGCGTAAACTTCAATGGATTTGCCGTTGACGGTGAACTTGCCGTCTTTTACTTCAACGGTGCCGTCAAACTGGCCATGCATAGTGTCATACTTGGTCATGTATACCATGTAATCAACATCGATGAACGGATCGTTAATGCCAACAACCTCATAAACGTCCGGCTGGCTAACAGCAGCACGGAAAACGAGGCGGCCGATTCTGCCGAAACCATTAATACCAACTTTAATAGCCATATTCAGTAACCTCCAATATGTTTTGATATTATTTTATCAAAAATTCCGCTGCTTTTCAAGGGGCAACTTCACAAATCTATGAATTTTTTTGGTGGGATATGCAACTTTTTCCATAAAACTTATTGAAAGTGGACCGAGCAGCTTCAAAACGCAATTTTTAAGTTTACATGTTCGACCCGATTCGATATAATAGTAACATATATTGTTAAGCAACGAGGTATCTTAATTTTGATAAACGATCATTCCAACATGAAGCAGGACACGCTGACTTTGATTAAGACGCTTTATCAGGACGCTCCCAGCCCTGTTTTTGTCTGCGATGGGCACTTAAACGTCTTATGGGAGAACGCCGCCGCTTCAGAAAAGCTCCTTTCTTCAGAGGATAAACGCCCGGCACGGCTGAGCACCGTATTTCCCCATGTGGATTTTAACGACATTGCCCGGATGGTTCTGGCAGGAGAAAGCTGCCGGATCTCTTTTGTATACGCTCCCCCGCATCAGGTGGAGCTCTCCTTTCAGCCGGTGCGCGACGGAGACAGGTTTGTTGCCGTGGTGTCTGCACACCTCAGAGAGAAACCGCCTGTGCTCAATTCGGCGGCTGACGCCCTTTCCGCCATCAACTCGCAGACCTACCGCAATGCGTTATTCGGTATTTTCAACGTCATCAGCGTGCTGGCCAATACCTTTTATGAGAAGGATATGTACGAGGAGCTTGTTTACCTGAACAGCCTGTCCTACAGCTGTTACAGCATCATGCGCGCAAACATCAACATTGGCGAGCATTACGGGCTTACCATGGGGGCGCCTTTGCAGAAAGAGCGCATGCTGCTCAACAAGTTCTGTCTGACATTGGCCGACAACATCCAGCGCCTGCTTTCCTCTTCCGATATTGAATTCCGCTGCAGCATTGTAGAAGAGCCTATCTACACCCAAATTGACGCCGGCAGGCTGACCGTCGCAATTCTCAATGCAATTCAAAACAGCTGTGTTTTTTCAGACCTCAACAACGTCATCACCTTCTCGCTCCGGAAACAGGGGGAGTCCTTTGTCATCACTGTCAGCGACAAGGGTGTGGGCATTCCGGCGGAAGAACTCCCCTATGTATTTGACCCGTTTTATACCAATACCCAGAAAGCATCTGACTCTTACACAGGAAATGGCTTGGGGCTTACCGTTGTTAGAGAAGTGGTGGAAGCGCACGGCGGTATCTGCATCATCACAAGCGAGCCTTACGAGGGAACCACCCTTTCCATGCGAATTCCCATTGAGGACGATCCCAGCAAAGAGTTGGCTCTTTCGGTGCCGCCCTCCCCTTACCTGACCAAGCGCTTTTCCACCGAAAACATTTTTCTGGCGAAAATCGGCAAAAGCACCCCGTTTTAAGCAAACTGCAAGCGGGCGCGTTTTTTCAATTCATTTGAAGTGCCTTTTTAACCTTTCCCTGTGGGGGATTTCTGCGTAAGCAAGGCCGGCTTTTTGTTTCTCAAAAGCAAAGGATGTTTTGCCGTTTCCTGTATTTTTCGGTTCCGGAATGAAAAAAGTTATGATTTCCAGTTGAATTACGGGCGAAAAAAAGGTAAAATAAAAACAGTCATGTTTTCCGCAATTAAGCTGCGACCTTAGGCTCGTCTTTGCCAGACAAGCCTATCTTATTGTGGGGACAAAATTTTAGTGGAGGTTTTGGGAGTATGGCAGTGAAGTACATATTTGTAACCGGAGGTGTTGTGTCGGGGCTGGGCAAGGGTATTACCGCCGCTTCGATTGGCCGCCTGCTCAAAGACAGGGGCTACCGTGTAACCATGCAGAAGTTTGACCCGTATATTAACGTGGACCCGGGCACTATGAGCCCATACCAGCATGGGGAAGTTTTTGTCACGGACGACGGCGCTGAGACCGACCTGGATCTTGGTCACTACGAGCGTTTTATTGACGAAAGCCTTTCGGTGAATTCCGACATCACTACCGGCCAAATTTACTGGAATGTGCTCAACAAGGAGCGCCGTGGCGATTATCTGGGCGGTACCGTTCAGGTCATCCCGCACATTACAAACGAAATTAAAGACCGCATTTACCGTGTGGGCAAAAACGATGCAACCGACGTTGTCATCACCGAAATCGGCGGTACGGTCGGTGATATTGAAAGCCTTCCGTTTCTTGAAGCGATTCGTCAGGTGTCAACCGAGCTTGGCCGCGACAACGCAATCTTCATTCATGTAACGCTTGTTCCTTATATTTCCGGCTCCAACGAACTGAAGTCCAAGCCGACCCAGCATTCGGTCAAAGAGCTGCTCTCCCTCGGCATTCAGCCAAACCTTATCATCTGCCGTTCCGAAATGGAACTGCCGGAGGATATGGTGAAAAAAATTGCGTTGTTCTGCAACGTCCGCAAAGAGGACGTCATCCAGAACCTGACGGCGCCCAGCCTTTACGAAATTCCGCTCATGCTGGAAAACGAGGGCATTGCCGACGCTGTTTGCTACCATCTCCGGTTGGAAAACCGCAAGCCGGATCACGCCGAATGGACCACTATGGTTGAAAAGGTTAAAGCGGCGACCAAAAAGGTCACCATTGGATTGGTTGGTAAGTACGTTGAGCTGCCGGACGCCTACCTCTCGGTCGCAGAATCGCTCCGCCACGGCGGCATTCCGAACGACGCGGAAGTGGACATCCGCTGGATCAGCTCTGAGGAAATTGATGCTTCAAACGTCGCAGAAAAGCTGGCAGGCTGTGACGGCGTTATCGTACCGGGTGGCTTCGGCGAGCGTGGTATTGAGGGAATGATCAGCACCATCGGTTACGCAAGGGAGCATAAAATCCCGCTGTTTGGTATCTGCCTTGGCATGCAGATGTCGGTCGTTGAATTCGCGCGCGGTGTTGTCGGCTATGCCGACGCCAACTCCGGTGAGTTTGATGAAAACGGCGCTCATTCGGTCATTGATATTATGCCGGAGCAGAAAGAAGTTTCCGAAAAAGGCGGCACCATGCGCCGTGGCCTCTACCCCTGCAAGCTGGCGGAGGGTTCCCGCGTCAAAGCCATTTACAACGCGGATTTGATTTATGAACGCCACCGTCATCGTTATGAATTCAACAATGAATACCGCAAGACCATGCAGGCTGCCGGATTGGTTCTCTCCGGGCTTTCGCCGGACGAACGTCTTGTGGAAATTGTGGAGCTGCCGGATCATCCGTGGTTCATTGGGGTTCAGTTCCATCCGGAATTCAAATCCCGGCCGAACCGCCCGCATCCGCTGTTTGCGGATTTCATCCGTGCGTCACTGGAAAACCAGGCAAAATAATCTAACTTCAAAGCAAAAGCCGTTTCCCCAAAAGGGAAACGGCTTTTTTGTGCTTCGAAACAAAAGGAAAGCAATTCCGGCAACTTCCGGCACGGCGTTTATAATCCGTTTTTACTCCTTAAATATCCGCAGCGATATCCGAAAATAACAGTTACCTGTGGCTCAACGCCCCTTTGCAAATTTGCTTAGCGCTGGAAGGGGCTGACTCCCGGGTATTTCGCCTGTGCACCAAGCTCCTGCTCAATTTGAAGCAGGCGGTTGTATTTGGCAACCCGTTCACTTCTGGAGGGCGCGCCGGTTTTAATCTGCCCGGCATTGAGCGCAACCGCAATGTCGGCAATGGTGGTATCCTCGGTTTCACCGCTGCGGTGGGAGATAACGGCATTATAGCCTTTGCGCTGCGCCAGACGGACGGCGGCAATGGTCTCGGTGAGGGAACCAATCTGATTGGGTTTGATCAGAATTGCATTCGCTGCGCCGGAATCAATCCCCTTCTGAAGCCGTTTGGTGTTGGTGACAAAAAGATCGTCCCCAACGATTTGGACGTTTGCGCCCACCCGTTTGGTCATTTCCTCAAAGCCGGTGAAATCCTCCTCGGCAAGCGGATCTTCCATGGAAACGATGGGATAGCGTTCGCACAGACCGGCAAAATAATCAATGAGCTCCTGCTGAGTAACCTTGCGGTTCTTTTTGGGAAAACAGTAGTGCCCGTCTTTGTACCACTCGCTCGCCGCGGCGTCCAAAGCAATGCGGACGTCGGTCATCGGCTGATACCCGGCCGATGTAATGGCCTCCACTAGCAGTGCAATGGCCTGCTCGTCGGTCTCCAGGTTGGGCGCATAACCGCCTTCGTCGCCAACCGAAGTGGAAAGCCCCATCGAGGCGAGGTTTTTGCCGAGTGCGTGGAAAATCTCAGCGCACATCCGCAGTCCCTCGGCAAAGCTCGGCGCGCCAACCGGCATAATCATAAATTCCTGGATATCAATGTTGTTTTTTGCATGCGCGCCGCCGTTTAAGATATTCATCATCGGAACCGGAAGGGTATCCGCCGAAATACCGCCGAGATAGCGGTACAGCGGCAGGCCAACTGCTTTGGCGCCCGCCTTTGCCACCGCAAGAGACACCGCAAGAATGGCGTTTGCCCCAAGCGCTTTTTTGTTTTCGGTGCCGTCAAGGTCGAGCATAATCTGGTCGTTCCCCTGCTGGTCCAGCACGCACTTTCCGGCAAGGGCGCCGGCAATTTCGTTGTTGACATGGGAGACCGCATTCTGGACTCCTTTGCCCTGGTAACGCTTCTGGTCACCGTCGCGCAGTTCGCATGCTTCAAACATACCAGTCGAAGCGCCCGATGGCACGCTTGCAGACGCTGAAATCCCATTTTTCAGCTGCACCTCGGCACTGACGGTCGGGTTGCCGCGGGAATCCAAAATCTCACGGCCGGTAATGGTTTCAATTTGAAATTCATGTTTCATGAAAAAGCCCCCTTTTTTCCTTTTTAGTATGGGTGGAACATTGAAATAAATTCCACCGGCGGCAAAAGAAATTGCTCATAACCGCGGTGAAACCGCACAAAATAAAGGTGCGGGTCGGTTTCGGCACCGCAATCTTATTGTTTGGAGGTTTTTACGCCCATGAAACGGCTTGTTCTCATCGGTCTTGTCCTTGCGCTGAGCATTAGCTTCACCGCATGTGACAACGGCAAAAACAACGATTCTTCCAGTTCGGGTTCCGGTAATTCCAATTCTCTTTCCGGCGATATCAGCGACGGCATCAGCGATCTGGAGCCCAGCAGTTCTGATTCGTCGGAATCCAGCTCCAGCGATTCTGCCCCCAGCTCCCAGACCGCCAACACCAAGCCTGCGGATTTGGACACTGCCGTACTCAGCAGCCTGGACAACACCAAGAAAGGCTGGGGTCAGGGCGTCAATAAAGATGAATGCAACCGCCCAACCGGGTGTCTTCAGTACCAGGATTTATACGGAAAATACGATGCCTATTTCATTGAAAAACAGGAAAAGGTCATCTACTTAACCTTTGACGAAGGTTATGAAAACGGCTACACCAGCCAGATTTTAGACACATTAAAAGAGAAAGAATGCCCTGCTGTCTTTTTTGTCACCTACGACTATGTCAACCGCAATCCGGATCTGGTTCAGCGGATGATTGACGAGGGCCACGTAGTTGGCAACCACAGTCGGTCGCATCCTTCCATGCCGACGGTCTCCATCGACGAGGCAAAGGATGAAATTATGAAGCTGCATGAATTTGTCAAAACCAGTTTCGACTACGAAATGACCCTGTTCCGTCCGCCAATGGGTGAATTTTCGGAGCGCACCCTTGCACTGACCCAACAGCTCGGCTACAAATCCATCTTTTGGAGCTACGCCTACGCCGACTGGGATCCGGATAACCAAATCGGTGCGGAACAGGCCTACGAAAAGGTTACCAGCGCGGAGCATGAGGGCGCCATTTACCTACTCCATGCAGTGTCCAGGGACAATGCTGAAATACTGGGCCGGGTCATTGACGATATGAGAGCGAACGGATACACGTTAAAAGCGCTCGCGTAATAAAAAAGGAGGTGCACACGCACCTCCTTTTTATTGCTTTCATGAAACGATACCAATGGAAACAAAGGGCCAACCCGACGGATAAGGCAAAAAATGAAAAAGCAATGGAAATGGCGCATCCATTTAAGGCTTACAACTGCTGGGCCGAATTCCAAGTGTGGAAAGGTAGGCATCAATTTGCCTCTGGTTTTTGAACACCTTTATTTTCCGCGGATACCGACGGATAACCTCCCGGTAGTAATTCCTGCATTTCCGGCTGCGGCCATCGTGCAGAATCCATTTGGCAAACGCAAAATCAAACTTCTCCTCACACCCAGGCGCCATGCAGTCACGCACCCGCCCTCTGTTGACCCGGAACCGGCGGTAAGCGCGCCGGAAACAGGTAAAACGATTAAACGCAAGATAAAAAATCTGGTCAGCCTGTTCCAGCCGTTCCTCCTGGCAAAAAGACGGATAATTTCCATCAATGACCCAGTTTTGGTTCTCTTCCAAAAACCGCTGGGCAAGCTGCCGTGCTTCGGCTTTATCCCGTTCTTTCCAGCCCGGCTCAAATTGGATTTGATCCAGGAACAGAGCCGGGCAATGATAATACCCGGACAGCATTTTCGCCAGCGTAGATTTGCCCGCACCGCTGTAACCAAGGATTGCAATTCTCATGGCAGGGGCCCCTTCCTTATGTTTTAGAGAGAACAAATACCGGTACAGCAATGCTGTACCGGTATTAAAATGCAATTACGGCTTATTTGTTCAGGCGAGCTTCGAGTTCATCCAACTCTTTGGTCATTTCTTTCGGCAGCTTGTCGCCAAACTTGCCAAAGAACTCGCGGATGCCCTTGGCTTCCTCTTTCCAGAGGTCCTTGTCAACATCCAGCAGGCCTTTTACAACGTCAACATCAATGTCGAGGCCCTCGAGGTTGATATCTTCCGGTTTCGGCTCATAACCAATCGGGGTTTCAACTGCGTCGACCTTGCCTTCGCAGCGGTCGAGAATCCACATCAGGACACGCATGTTGTCGCCAAAGCCCGGCCAGATGAAGTGGCCTTCATCGTCAAGACGGAACCAGTTGACGTTGAAGATTTTCGGTGCTTTGTCGCCGAGCTTCTCGCCCATATCGAGCCAGTGCTGGAAGTAGTCGCCCATATGGTAACCGCAGAATGGCAGCATTGCCATCGGGTCACGGCGGACAACGCCAACTGCGCCGGCAGCGGCAGCGGTGGTTTCAGAAGCCATGGTTGCGCCGACAAATACGCCGTGGGTCCAGTCAAAGGACTGATAAACCAGCGGAGCGGTCTTTGCACGACGGCCGCCGAAGATCATAGCGGAAATCGGCACACCGTTCGGGTTGTCAAATTCCGGGCTGATGCACGGGCAGTTTTTCGCCGGAGCGGTGAAGCGGCTGTTCGGATGAGCGCCTTTTTCAGCAGACTCTTTGCCGTTCCACGGATTGCCTTTCCATTCAAGCGCATTTTCCGGCGGATTCTTATCAAGGCCTTCCCACCAAACGGTGTTGGTGTCCTTATTGAGGACAACGTTGGTGAAGATGGTGCCCTTCTTGGTCGAAGCAAGCGCGTTCGGATTGGATTTTGCGTTGGTGCCCGGTGCAACACCGAAGAAACCGTTCTCCGGGTTGATGGCGTACAGACGGCCGTCCGGACCTTGTTTCAGCCAGGCAATGTCGTCGCCAACGGTCCAAACCTTGTAACCGTCTTTGGAATAAACCTCCGGCGGAACCAGCATAGCCAGGTTTGTTTTACCACACGCAGACGGGAACGCAGCGGTGATGTATTTGACCTCGCCTTTCGGATTCTCAATGCCGAGGATGAGCATATGCTCTGCCATCCAACCCTCGTTTTTGCCCTGGTAGGAAGCAATGCGGAGCGCGAAGCATTTTTTGCCGAGGAGGACGTTTCCGCCGTAGCCGGAGTTGATGGACCAAATGGTGTTGTCCTCCGGGAAGTGGACGATATAGCGTTTCTCCTGGTCAATGTCCGCTTTGGAATGCAGGCCGCGGACGAAGTCATTGGAAGTATCGCCGAGGTTGACAAATGCGTCTTTGCCCATACGGGTCATGATGTCCATGTTCAGGACAACATAGATCGAGTCGGTCAGCTCAACGCCGACTTTTGCGAGCGGAGAACCAATCGGGCCCATCGAGTACGGGATGACGTACATGGTACGGCCTTTCATGACGCCGTCATACATCGGGGTGAGTTTTGCATACATTTCTTTCGGGTCGCACCAGTTGTTGGTCGGGCCCGCGTCTTCTTTCTTTCTGGAGCAGATGAAAGTTCTGTCCTCTACACGCGCAACGTCGTTGACAGCGGTGCGGTGCAGGTAGCAGCCCGGCAGCTCTTCTTCGTTGAGCGGGATCATCTCGCCGGTTTTGGTAGCTTCTGCGCGCAGTTCATTGAGCTGCTCCTCGCTGCCGTCAATCCAGACGACTTTATCCGGTTTGCACAGAGCAACCATTTCGTCGACCCAGTTGAGTACGTTTTTGTTGTTTGTCAGCATTTAAGGGGGTCTCCTTTCAATTCTTGAAATGAAAAACTGAAAATTTCCACAGTTATAAGTATAGACCAAATGGTACCTTTTTGCAAGGCGAAATCGTTAAAAAATCATCAATTTTCATTTTTTTCACAAGTTGTCTGCCTGGGGTATACAAACAGCATCAACTGTCTGCCAAAACAGCGGTATCAATAGGCAGAGAAGCCACTGCATTCAGTCCAAGCCCCGCCGTATGGCCCGCCATAAATTCGTAATATCCCTGCGAAGCGATCATGGCGGCATTGTCGCCGCACAGCGCAAGCGGCGGTGCATAAAGGGTGTAGCCGCGCTCCCTGCAATCCTGTTCCACCCGGGCGCGCAGGCCGGAATTCGCCGAAACCCCGCCGGCCAGCACAATGGTCTTGTAACCGAATTCCTCCGCCGCACGCATAAGCCGCGGAGAAAGGATGTCGCAGACCGTTTGCTGAAACGAGGCGGCAAGGTCGTTCACCGAAAGCTCCTGCCCTTTCTGGGAGGCATTGTGAACCAGGTTGATCACCGCAGTTTTCAGGCCGGAGAAGCTGAAGTCGTACGGGCAACCGTCCACCACTGGACGCGGCAGCTTGTACGCCGCCGGATTTCCCTTTGCCGCGGCTTTATCCATATACACCCCGCCGGGATACGGAAAGCCCAGGGTACGGGCCGCTTTGTCGTACGCTTCACCGACTGCGTCATCATGGGTACGGCCGATAACGTGAAAGCGGGTATAATCCTGCACTTCGATGATATGGCTGTGCCCGCCCGAGACAACCAGGCAGAGAAACGGCGGTTTCAAATCCGGATGCGCCAGATAATTCGCCGCAATATGCCCACGAATATGATGCACCGGAACAAGCGGTTTATGCGTTGCCGCTGCAAGGCCCTTGGCAAAATTGACCCCGACAAGCAGGGCGCCGATGAGCCCCGGCGCATAGGTAACGGCAACCGCGTCCAGTTCCGACAGGGTGAGCTTTGCCTGTTCCAGCGCCTCATTCACCACGCCGACAATGTCCTCGCAATGGCGGCGGGAGGCAATCTCCGGCACAACGCCGCCGTATTTTTTGTGTTCTTCCACCTGCGACGCCACGACCGAGGACAGGATGGTGCGGCCATCCGCCACAACCGAAGCGGCGGTTTCATCGCAGGAGGATTCAATCCCCAGTATTTTCATCATAAACCGCTCAACTCCTTTTTCAGTATCAGAGCGTCCTCCACCGGATCCCGGTAGAAGCGCTTCCGCAGGCCAACCTGCGCAAACCCGCATTTGCGGTAGAGAGATACAGCCGCTTCGTTTCCCCGCCGTACCTCCAGCGTAATTTCCAGCGCGCCCACACCCTCGGCATAGCCGGTAAGCCACTGCAAAAGGGCAAAGCCGGTTCCCTGCCTGCGGCGCTGTGGTGCAACGCAGAAGGTGTTGATATGTACGTTTTCCAGCACATGATGCGCATTCAAATACCCGGCAACCCCGTTCTGCTCCGCCACCAGCGTAATGCCGTGGGGATTATCCAGTTCTTCGGCAAACGCCTCCGCGCTCCAGGGATCGCTGAATGCACCTTGTTCCAGCGAAACAAGCGCCGGGATATCCGCCCGCTGCATAGGGCGTATCAAGGCCGGCATAACGGGTGTTCCTCAAAATAGCGGTTCAGCCAGTCCTGCATTTGTGCAAAGCAGGCGCGGTAAACTTCCAGATCCCCGCCGAACGGGTCCGGCACCTGCATGACCGTAATGTTTCCCGCCGCATCCGGCACAGCCGAGGCAAGCAGCCGCCGCTGATCCTCCGACATGACAAAAATGTGTTCCGCCGCTGCAACATCCTCCAGGGTAATGCGTTTGGACTGGTGCCCGGACAAATCAAGCCCGTTTTCCTTTGCCGCCGCAACGGCATTTTCTGCCGCGGGCTGGTGATCAAACGCCGCCACCCCTGCGCTGTGGGCGAAATACTCCCCGTCAAGGCCCTGTTCCTGCAAAATATGATTCAAAATGGCGGCCGCCATCGGACTGCGGCAGGTGTTGCCGGTACAGACCACCAGCAGTTGTTTTCGCGTTTCGTTTTCCATATTTTCCATAAAAGAATCCTTTCCATATAAAAATCCGCCTGCTGGAGCCGTAAAACAGCTCACCCGTTCCGGCAGAGGAATCCTGCCGGAACCGGCGGACCTCCGGCGTCTCAACAAACGGTTTCGCCGGAGGGTATATCCTATTCTTTTGCGTCGTACCAGGTTTTGCCCTGTGAAACATCCACCAGCAGCTTGACGTTCAAATCCGCCGCGTGCTCCATCTCGTCACGCAGGTACTCGCCGGCACGCTCTGCATCCTGCTCGGCGACCTCGAGGATGAGCTCGTCATGCACCTGCAAAATCAGCCGGCCGTCTACCCCCTCTTTTTTCAGGCGGTCATAAACCCTGATCATGGCAATTTTGATAATATCCGCCGCCGTTCCCTGAATGGGTGCGTTCATGGCGGCGCGCTCCCCAAAATTGCGGATGTTTTTGTTGTGGGATTTAAGCTCGTCCAAAATCCGGCGGCGGCCGAACATGGTGGTGACATATCCTTTTTCTTTGGAAGCCTCCACCGTCTGTTTCATAAAGCGGGCGACGCCGTCGTAGGTTGCCAGGTATTCGTTGATGTAATCCGACGCCTGTGCCACCGTCACACCGATATCCTGCGAAAGCGAGAATGCCCCGATGCCGTAGACAATGCCAAAGTTAATGGCTTTGGCGCGGGTGCGCATCTCATGGGTGACAAGCTCCAGCGGAACGCCGAACACCTCCGACGCAGTGATGGCATGGATATCCGCACCCTCGTTAAACGCTTGAAGCATCCGCTTATCATCCGCAAGATGAGCGAGGATGCGCAGCTCTATCTGGGAATAATCGGCGTCCACCAGGACATAACCCTCCCTGGCGACGAAAAACCGCCGCATCTGACGGCCCAGCTCGGTGCGCGCCGGAATGTTCTGCATATTCGGCTCGGTAGAACTGATGCGCCCGGTGCGGGTTTCAGTCTGCTTGAAGGTGGAATGCACCCGCCCGCCCGCGTCCACTACCTTGAGCAGGCCGACCACATAGGTGGAATACAGCTTGGTGAGCTTGCGGTATTCGAGCAGGGTTGGGATGATGGCATGCTCCCCGCGGATAGCCTCCAGCGCATCCACATTGGTGGAATAGCCGCTCTTAGTTTTCTTTTTGGGAGTCAGCCCCATCTTTTCAAACAGGATGACGTTGAGCTCCTTGGTGGAGTTGGGGTTGAACTCCTCCCCCGCCAGCTCAAACATTTGGCGTTTGAGCACCTCAATCTGTTCGGACAGCGCCGCGCCAAACTCCTGAATCCCCTGGATGTTGACGGCAAAGCCCTCGCACTCCATTGAGGCAAGCACTAGTGCCAACGGCATTTCAATGGTTTCAAACAGCGAAAGCATCTCCTGCGCGGAAAGCTCCTCCTTCAGCTTGGCGCTGAGTTCCGGCAGCACCGCTGCGGCAAGGTAGGGTTCCTCCAGCGAAGGGAGAACAATTTCATAATGGCGCGCAAGGGAAACCGGGTCATAGCTGCGGCCGCCCGCATCCAGCAGATAGGCGGCGAGCATGCCGTCAAACACCACATTTTCCAGTACAACCCCTTGCTCCATGCAGCGGCGGTAAAGCGGTTTGACATCAAAGGTGCGTTTGGGCAGCGGAGATTTGCAGACCAGCTCAAAAAACGCCCGCTCTGCACCGAAGCGGAAGTCGTAGAGCGTTTCACCCACCGGAATTTGCAGGACATTGATACCTCCGTTTTCAACCGCCGCGTAAAAATCAAGCACCTGCTCCTGTTGAAGCGCTGCACGCACCGCTTCATAATCCGGCTCCGAAACCACCTTGCTGGGCGCATCGGATTCCAGAATAATTTGGGGTTTGGGCGAATCTTCTGTGTTCAAATGCAGTCTGGTAATATAGGAATACATCTCAAAGCGATTCAAAAGCTCGACGAGCACCGCGTCCTCCCGCTTTCGCGGAAGATAATGTGAAAGCTCTGTATCAATCAGCGCCTCTTTACAAATCGTCGCAAGTTCTTTGCTCATAAAGGCGGATTCCTTTCCGTCGGCGAGCAGTTTTTTAATTCGCGGCGTTGCTTCAATGGCGTCAACATCGGCGTAAATGGTTTCAATCGACCCATATTTCTGGATGAGGGAAAACGCCGTTTTCTCCCCAATCCCCTTAACACCGGGGATATTGTCGGAGGAATCGCCCATGAGCGCCTTGACATCGACCAGCTGTTCCGGCTCCACGCCGTACTCGTCAAAATATTTCTGCGGCGTGTAGAGAATGGCCTCCCTCGTCGTGGCAAGGCGCACCTGCACTTCATCGGTAATGAGCTGAAGGCAATCCCTGTCCCCGGTGGCAACAACGCACTGGTTGCCGGATTTCACACAGAGATCCGCAAGGGTGCCGACAATGTCATCCGCCTCGTAGCCCTCTTTTTCAATCACTGCGTAGCCGAGCATACGAATCATTTTTTTGGCCACCGGCATCTGCATAAGCAGCTCCTCCGGCGTACCCTTACGGGTGCCCTTGTAAGCGTCGTACATCTTGTGGCGGAAAGTCGGCGCGTGGACGTCAAACGCCACAGCAACCGCATCCGGCGAAAGTTCATTCTGCATCTTGAGCAAAATATTGAGAAAGCCGACCAGGGCGTTGGTAAAAAAGCCGTCTTTGGTCGTCAGCAGCTTGACCCCGTAAAAAGAGCGGTTCAGGATGCTGTTGCCGTCAATCGCAAGCAGTTTCATAGGTGCACCTCATTTATTGTTTTCATCAATCTTATATTGACGAATTTCGGCCGATATATTACAATTTTATTCCGGATATGAATTAGGATACCATGAGCATAGCAGGCTCATGGTATCAACCGGAAAATTTCGTATTTTTGCCCGCCGCAGGAACGCCGGGCGCTGTAAAATTTACAACAAATTACATCTTACGGATTATTCCATGAACAGCGTGTAAACGCCCACAACAAAACCGTGCGTTGCCGCGGTTCTGCATAGAACAATGCCCGCTCAGCCGCCCGGAGCTCTGCTTCGGCATGCGGCGTGAGGTTATTATACCATAACAGCCGGTTGGATTCAACCAACCCCAAAAGGAGCAGACGTGAATATCATACAAATTGGCAATGTGACAGTAGAGCAGACAGCAAGCCTTGCGCCAATGGCCTCGGTGGCCGACCGCACCTTCCGCACCCTCTGCCGCAGCTACGGCGCGGCAATGGTCACCGGTGAAATGGCGAGCGCCAAAGGCATGATGTACTCAGACAAAAAAACAGCGGAGCTTCTGGAGGTCACCGAGGCCGAACGCCCGATGGCGGTGCAGCTTTTTGGAGACGATCCGCATTTTATGGCGTTGGCGGCTGAAAAGGCCATGCGCTGGCAGCCGGATTTCATCGACATCAACATGGGGTGCCCGGTGCCAAAGGTGGTGGCCAATAACAGCGGGAGCGCACTGATGAAAAATCCGCGGCTCGCAGGGGAGATTCTGCGGGCGGTGGCAAACGCTGTGGATATTCCGGTGATGGCAAAAATCCGCGCTGGATGGGACAACACTTCCCTCAATGCGGTTGAGGTTGCCAAAATCCTGGAACAAAACGGCGCCGCGACAATCGCCGTACACGGGCGCACCCGCCAGCAGATGTACCATCCGCCGGTAAGCCTGGATATCATCCGGGCGGTCAAGCAGGCGGTTTCGGTACCGGTCATTGGCAATGGGGATATCGAAACCCCGGAGGACGCCAAACGGATGTACGAACAGACCGGCTGCGACCTCGTCATGATCGGACGCGGCTCCTACGGGCGGCCATGGCTATTTGCACAGGTGCGGGATTATCTGGCAACCGGGCAATACCAGCCCGATCCCAGCCTGCCGGAACGGATGGCGGTTATGAAGCGGCACATCACCCTGCTGTGCGAACACAAGGGGGAAAAAATGGGAATGCGGGAAGCGCGCAAGCATGCGGCATGGTACCTCAAGGGGCTGCACGGCGCGGCCTCCTTCCGCAAAGCCTGCGGAGAGCTCACCCTGCTTTCCGATGTGGATGTACTGATTGAACAGGTCTTGAAGCAAAACAGCGGCATATGAGCAGCGCCCCGCCTCCTTCAAACGGACAGCGGGGCGCTACCATTTTTCAGCGAACCGATCACCCCCTAAGCCAATGCGTCAAACGGCGGTCAACGCCTCTGAACCAAGAAAGACGTTAACTGACGGTTCCCTGTTTAATTTCCCGGCGATAATTGACAATTCTATACAAGCCGCCGGTTTGTATGACAGCCGTTCCAAACAGTGTGGCGAAAAACGCCATGCTGCTCCCAAGAAGATTCAAGGAATTTCGATTTTCCGCCCGGGGTTCGACACGCCCGTTGACAGAGCGCGGAAAACGACGTAAAATAAAGTTACTTTGACCTGTTAAAGTGAACAACAAACAAAGGTGGTATAGAATATGAAGAGTGACGCAGTGACAAAAGGGGTAAAAAGCGCAACTCACCGCGCTTTGTTCAACGCCCTCGGCATGACCCGTGAGGAGATGGAACGGCCGCTCGTCGGTATTGTCAGTTCCTACAACGAAATTGTGCCGGGGCACATGAACATTGATAAAATTGTAGATGCAGTCAAAACCGGCGTTTCCATGGCGGGCGGCACCCCCATTGTCTTTCCGGCCATTGCGGTCTGCGACGGTATTGCAATGGGGCACCAGGGGATGAAGTACTCCCTTGTCACCCGCGACCTGATTGCCGACTCCACCGAGGCTATGGCAATGGCGCACGCGTTTGATGCGCTCGTCATGGTGCCGAACTGCGACAAAAACGTCCCCGGCCTGCTGATGGCGGCGGCGCGGCTCAATATTCCAACAATATTTGTGAGCGGCGGCCCTATGCTCGCCGGCAAGGTGGATGGCTGCAAGACCAGCTTTTCCAGCATTTCCGAAGCGGTGGGCGCTTTTAACGGCGGAAAAATCACCCAGGAAAAGCTGGATGAATACGAAGAAAAAACCTGCCCGACCTGCGGTTCCTGCTCCGGTATGTACACCGCAAACAGCATGAACTGCTTAACCGAGGTGCTCGGCATGGGGCTTCCCGGCAACGGCACCATCCCGGCGGTTTATTCGGCAAGGCTTCGCCTTGCCAAGCACGCAGGCATGAAAATTATGGAACTGATTGAGAAAAACATCCGTCCGCGGGACATCATGACCAAAGACGCATTTGTCAACGCCCTCACCATGGACATGGCGCTCGGCTGTTCCACCAACAGCATGCTCCATCTCCCCGCCATCGCGCACGAAGCGGGCATTGAGCTCAACGTGGATATGGCAAACGCCATCAGTGAAAAAACGCCAAACCTCTGCCATCTGGCGCCTGCGGGCCACCATTATGTGGAGGAACTCAACGAAGCGGGCGGCATCCCGGCTGTAATGAACGAAATTAACAAGCTCGGCCTGCTCAAGACCGACCTCATCACCTGCACCGGCAAGACCATTGCGGAAAACATTGCAGGCTGTGAAAACCTCAACCCGGAGATCATTCGCCCGGTGGAGAATCCGTACAGCAAGACCGGCGGCATTGCAGTGCTGCGCGGTAACCTTGCGCCGGATTCCTGCGTGGTCAAGCGCTCTGCCGTCGCCCCGGAAATGCTCAAGCACTCCGGCCCGGCACGCGTGTTCGACTGCGAAGAGGACGCGCAGAACGCCATTAATGAAGGAAAAATTGTGGCGGGCGACGTTGTTATCATCCGCTATGAGGGTCCAAAGGGCGGCCCAGGAATGCGCGAGATGCTCAATCCAACCTCCGCCATTGTTGGGCGCGGGCTCGGCAGCACGGTGGCGCTCATCACCGACGGGCGCTTCTCCGGTGCGACAAGAGGCGCAGCCATTGGGCATGTATCGCCGGAGGCCGCAGTGGGCGGCAACATTGCCCTGATTGAAGAGGGCGATATCATCGACATTGACATCAATTCGAACAGCATCAATATCCGCATCAACGAGGAAGAGCTTGCCAAACGCCGGGCCGCATGGAAACCGCGCCAACCTAAAATTACAACCGGCTACCTGGCCCGTTACGCGGCGCTGGTAACCTCCGGCAACCGCGGCGCTATTCTGGAAGTGCCAAAGGCATAAAAACAGTGAAGGAGAAGAGTATGAATCCGGTCCACCGCCGCAGATTCCTTTTGGGGTTTGCCGTCCTTGCATTTTTTCTGTTTTCCGGATGCCGTTTTGCTGGCCAGGTGCTTTCCGAAATTACCGGGGCATCTGCTGAAAACCAAACCTTTGCGGTCGGAACATATGGCATTGATGTCTCTGTCCCGCAGGGGTGGGAAGACACCGGCGCTGAAAATTTTGACCTGCAGCTTTTTCATTCCTCGATTGGGATGTATATGAGCGTCTACGGTTACACGGACGATGAATTTGACCCTGGCACATCTCCTGAAGAAGTTTTTGAGCGCCAAAACAGCTCTATACTGACTCTGAGAGAGCAGGTACAAGAGCTCAAGGACCTCCAAATCGAAGAATATGAGGATAAAACCGTCTACACCATTCTGTATTCGGCGGAAAAAGACGGCAACCAAAACTATTACCGCGTTTATCTGTTGGATTTTAAATCCTCCGATAAAATGGCCTGGATTCTGTTTACCGCCATGCCTGCGGATATGATCGCCCATTCCAACACCACCAGCGAAATTGTGGCCAATGTAACTGCAAGCGGTGAAGCAACGTCGTTTTAGATAAATCACCGTATATTTAGCTTGGGAGTATTTTGGCTTTTCAGGCCAATAAGCTGCAGCAAGCAGCATTAAAAAACCGGGAGAAGTTCTCCCGTTTTTTTAATGTGTTTCTTTTTTAGGCGCAATTGCCTTGTAGATACTGCAAAATCCCCCGAACAAGACACCAACTACCGGCCAAATCACCCAACTGATTTCCCAATTACCGCTGATAAAACTCCACAACAGATAAATACAGGTGGTTAACGGCCAGACCACAGCGGCTACTGCCTCAATAAATTTATCTTGCTTTTTTTCTGCCGGGCTATACGCTTCCTGCTGAAGAAGAATCTTATAGGAATCCCCGCGGATACCTGCCAAAACAAACAGAAAAACAGCAACCGCAGCAATGAGCAAGAATAGTACGACACTGTACCCCTCATAAACCCTGAGTTCCGGCAATGCCTCAACAAACAGGAAGGGCAGCGGTGAAAGAATACAAACAACCACGCCCACCGCAATCATAAGTGTATGAAGTCCACGGTAAGCATTTTGTTGTTCCACAGTATACTTCTGCGCTGGCGCCTCCAACACAAAATCGTCCCGCAAATACATGAATGGCCGCGTCTTTGCATTTGCGTAAATAAACAATATAACAGCTGCGGCAACCATAACCAACAGCACAACAAGGCCTGCTATGGAAGCGCCGTCAACAGAGAGTTTAAAGCTCCCCAACACTGACCAGACCGTTAAACCAGAAGTGCTAAATAAAATGAGTGCCGCCACACCCAAAATACAAAGCACAACACCAAGTGCAATTAGTTTAGACCTTGTTATCCGCGCTGCGAGATAACGCTGCACTTCATCCAGCCCCACAACTGGACGTTCGTCCCGCTGCAAAGGGCAAACACCAAGCGCCTCAACCAATTCTTCAATGTTGCCAAAATCAGCAATCACCATGCCTATGGCTTCATTTTCTGTATGACCCTTTGTCTTAAGCTCATTGTATTTATCCAACATATTGCTGAGAATTTCCTGTTTCATCTGCAATAATTCGCGCGTCTGCGGGTATCCCGAAAACATATTTTCCAAATAGGTTTGAATGGTCTCCATTTAATCCGCCTCCTTAATAAATTTGCTCACGACCTCTTTGGTTTCCTGCCACTCTAAACATTTTTCCCGGTAATAATCCTTGCCTGCCTGGGTGACGCGGTAGTACGTCCTCTGCCGTCCAAAGGTCTCGCTTCCGAGGTAAGATGCGATAAACCCGTTTTTTTCCAGCCGTGTAAAAGCAGAATACAAGGTTGTTTCCTTCATGACATACCTTTCCCCCGTTATTTCGCGGATCTGCTTGGATATTTCATAACCATAGGAGTCATGTTCCAGCAGTAAAGAGAGGATAATCGTATCGTTATAACCACGGATGACATCACTCCCTATCATAGCTTCCCTCCTTTCAAACTACTTCATCAGATAAAGTAAAATTATTGTAGCACAATTACCACGACAGATCAAGTAGTTAAACAAAAAAGAAGTCATGCAAAAAGCATGACTTCTTTTTTCGCTTCTTCTATTCGCCTTTTCCGCCGGTGAAATTATCCCGCAAGGTTTCAAAAAAGTTTTTCTTTTTTACATGTTGCTTGTCGTTGAGCATACCGTCAAAGTTCCGCAGAGCTTCTTTCTGCTGTTTGTTGAGGTCTTTCGGGACTTCAACCATGATTTTGACATACTGGTCGCCGCGCCCTCTTGCATTGACGCGCTGTACGCCCTTTCCGCGCAAACGCACCACCGTTTCGGGCTGGAACCCTTCGGGAACAGTATACTTCACCTTGCCGTCAATGGTTGGCACAGTGATTTCATCCCCCAAAACCGCCTGGGCATAGGTGATGGGAATATCGCACCAAATATCATAGCCGCGCCGGGTGAAAATCGGGTCCGGGCGAACATTGACGTTAACAATCAAATCGCCGGCCGGTCCTCCGTTGAGGCCATGATCGCCGCGGCCCGACATAGAAAACGCCTGGCCGTCGTCAATGCCGGCCGGGATGGTCACATGCACAGTGCTGCTGGTACGCACCCGTCCGCCGCCGTGGCATTTTGGGCAGGGATTACTGATAATTTTTCCCTTGCCGCCACAGCGCGAGCAGGTCCGAGAGGTCTGAACCACGCCAAACGGGGTGCGCTGGCTGACCCGCACCTGTCCTCTGCCGCCGCAGTCCGGACAGGTCTGCGGGCTGCTTCCCTTTGCCGCACCGGTGCCGTGGCACTCGCCGCATTCCGACATAGAGGAGACGGTTACATCTTTTTCACAGCCCTTGCAGGCCTCCAGAAAGCTGATGGTCACCGAAGCTTCTACATCGGCGCCGCGCCTTGGGGCGTTGGGATTGCTGCGCGCAGAACCACCAAAGCCGCCACCGAAAAAGCCCTCAAAAATATCGCCCAGGTCGCCGAAATCAAAACCGCCAAAGCCAGCTCCCCCGGCGCCTCCGGCGCCAGCGCCATAGTTCGGGTCAACCCCCGCATGGCCGAATTGGTCGTAACGCGCTTTTTTGGTGCTGTCCGACAGCACTTCATACGCCTCGTTGACCTCTTTGAACTTGGCTTCTGCCTCTTTGTCACCGGGATTCAGGTCCGGATGGTACTTCTTGGCCATCTGCCGGTACGCTTTTTTAATCTCGTCATCGCCGGCGCTTTTGGAAACGCCCAGCACTTCGTAATAATCTCGTTTATCCGCCAAAATTTGCCCACCCTTTATCGCTTATGTATCCGGCCGCCCGCCGGACCGTTAAAACCGCCGGAGCACCCCTGCCCAAGCCGGACAGAGGTGCACACAGTAACGGTATTCGTTTATTTTTTGTCTTCGTCATCCGCCTCGGTGAAGTCAGCGTCCACAACATTGTCCTGCGGTGCGCTGTCCGCCCCTGCACTGCCGCCCTGCTGAGCTGCCTGCGCCTGAGCCTCTGCCTGTGCCGCCTGGTACAACTTTTCAGAAATCTTGTAGAACGCCTGCTGCGCCTCTTCGGTTTTCGCCTTAATGGCATCGGTGTCGGTTCCCTTGAGAGCTTCCTTCAGCTCGTCGATTTTCGCCTGAACCTCTTTCTTCTCATCCTCAGAAACCTTGTCGCCAATATCCTTCAGCGTTTTCTCGCTCTGGTAAACAAGCTGGTCAGCATTGTTGCGGATGTCAACGCCCTCACGGTTTTTCTTATCCTCAGCCGCATACTGCTCCGCCTCTTTCACCGCGCGATCAATGTCGTCTTTCGACATATTGGTCGAAGCAGTGATGGTAATGTTCTGCTCTTTTCCGGTGCCCAAATCCTTTGCAGAAACATGGACAATGCCGTTGGCGTCGATGTCAAAGGTGACCTCAATCTGCGGGACACCGCGCGGAGCCGCCGGAATGCCGTCAAGATGGAACATGCCAAGGGACTTGTTGTCCCGTGCAAACTCACGCTCACCCTGAAGGACATTGACCTCAACCGAGGTTTGGCCATCCGCAGCGGTGGAGAAAATCTGGGACTTCTTGGTCGGTATGGTGGTGTTGCGCTCGATGATTTTGGTGCAGACACCGCCCATCGTCTCAATGCCGAGAGACAGCGGGGTGACGTCGAGCAGGAGCAGGCCCTTGACGTCACCGGTCAAGACACCGCCCTGAATTGCCGCGCCAATAGCGACGCACTCATCCGGGTTGATACCCTTGAACGGCTCTTTGCCGGTGTGGTTCTTGACCGCGTCCTGAACCGCCGGAATACGGGTGGAACCGCCAACGAGCAGGATTTTGTCAAGCTGGGACGGCTGGAGGCCGGCGTCGGAGAGCGCCTGGCGAACCGGACCCATGGTCGCCTCAACCAAATCCGCGGTGATTTCATTGAATTTCGCACGGGTCAGGGTCAAGTCAAGATGTTTCGGGCCGGTGGCGTCCGCCGTAATGAACGGCAGGTTGATCTGAGCCTGTGCCATGCCGGAAAGCTCAATTTTCGCCTTTTCAGCCGCCTCTTTGAGGCGCTGCATTGCCATTTTATCGCCGGAGAGGTCAATGCCGCTGTCGCGTTTGAACTCTGCAACCAGCCAGTCAATGACGCGCTGGTCAAAGTCATCGCCGCCGAGGCGGTTGTTGCCGGCAGTTGCAAGGACCTCCTGTACGCCGTCGCCCATCTCAATGATGGAAACGTCGAAGGTACCGCCGCCGAGGTCGTAAACCATAATTTTCTGGTCGTTCTCTTTGTCAATACCGTAAGCAAGCGCAGCCGCGGTCGGCTCATTGATGATGCGCTTGACGTCGAGACCGGCAATTTTACCGGCGTCTTTGGTGGCCTGACGCTGTGCGTCGGTGAAGTACGCCGGAACGGTGATGACCGCTTCCGAAATGGTCTCACCGAGGTAGGCTTCCGCGTCGGATTTCAGCTTTTGAAGAGTCATGGCCGAAATCTCCTGCGGAGAGTATTTTTTGTCGTCAATGCTGACGCTGTAATCGGTACCCATATGGCGTTTGATCGAGCTTACGGTTTTATCCGGATTGGTGATCGCCTGACGTTTTGCAACCTGGCCCACCATACGCTCGCCGGTTTTGGAGAATGCAACGACCGACGGAGTCGTCCGCGCTCCTTCCGGGTTCGGGATGACAACGGCTTCGCCGCCCTCCATCACCGCAACACAAGAGTTGGTTGTACCCAAGTCAATACCAATAATTTTGCCCATAATGAATTTCCTCCGTTCTAGAACCTTTGTCTGAAAGAACCTTATTTATGAATTTGCAACGACTACCATTGCATGCCGAATGACCTTATCCTTAAGTTTAAAGCCCTTCTGGTATACCTGGCAGACGGTGTTTTCGCCAACCGTTTCATCCTCCACCCGGCTGACCGCATTGTGCAGCTCCGGATCAAAGGGTTTGCCCACTGCCTCTATTTCGGTGACGCCCATTTTGCCCAGCGTTTGCATCAACTGGTCAAAAATCATCTGAACGCCTTTTTTGAACTCCTCGCCGCCGTCACAGGGACTTGCAAGCGCACGCTCGAAGTTATCCACAACAGCAACAATTTCCGCCACGCATTTTGCCGTGGCATCGTCATAAAGCTCGCCTTTTTCTTTTACGGTTCGCTTGCGGAAGTTGTCAAACTCCGCCATTTGCCGCAGCAGCTTATCCTGAAGCTCTGTGTTTTCCGCCGTCAGGCGTTCAACCTCCTGCTCCAGTCCGGCAGAGGTGTTCTCCGGTGTTTCGGCTGTTTCCGGTGTAGCCTGCTGTTCCGCTGTTTTCACAGCTTCTTCCGCAGTCTTATCCTTTTTCTTCTTTTCGCTCATGCTGTTCTCCTTCCTCCAGAAGCTCCTCGCTGCCGGAAAGCATACGGGTCACGCTGTCTGAAAAGTACTGGATATATGGAATCATCTTGGCATAATCCAGCCGCACCGGGCCGATGACGCCAAGCGCACCAGCATTGATGCTGCCAAGGTTATACTTTGACAGGATGACGCTGGAATTGGTAATGGCAAGGGTGTTGGTCTCTTTGCCGAACACCACGTGAATGCCGTCAAACACCGAGGAAAGCAGCGCCGACAAATCATCCTTGTGGGAAAGGAAGCGCAGCACCTCGTTCGGGTCAAACTCACTGCTCGCAAGCAGTTGGGTTTCCCCGCGCAGATTGACGTTGGACGCCGTAAATTCACTGGAAAGCTCGTATACGGCGTAGAGAAGCGGCGTCAGGGTCATCATGTAGCTGCCCATTGCCGCCGCAAGATTCTGCATCATAGAAGGATTGAGCTGGTCAACCTTCAACCCATGCAGGTTCTCGTTCAAGAATTTGTCAAAAAACGCCAGCTGCTCATTGGAAAGGTCAAATTCCATCCGGCAAATGCGGTTTTTAATAGCGCCGGAGGAGGTGAGGATGAGCAGTGCATAAAGCCGCCTGCCCGCCGGGATAACCTCCACCCGGGTAATCACCGAAATCTGCGGCATATTCTTGGTGTTGAAGGTCGCACAGCCGGTAAGCTGCGCCAGCGCTTCGGTTGCCGTTTCCACTACCGATTCTGCCGTCGCCGTCTGATCGCGGCCGAGCATGTCGTCAATCATATTCCGCTCTTTTAAAGAAAGCGGCGCAGGCTTCATCAGACGTTCAATATAGTAGCGATAGCCTTGGTAGGTTGGCACCCTTCCGGCGGAAGTATGCGGCTGTTCAAGCAGCCCCATTGCTTCAAGCGCCGCCATGTCGTTTCGTATGGTGGCCGATGAAACAGAAAGCCCCTCTAGGTCGACGAGAGACTTGGAACCAACCGGCTCGCCGGTTTTAATATACTCGTCTACAACAGCCGCCAGAACCCTGAGCTTTCGGTCATCCAGTTTCACTTGACTCACCCCTGTTTCTGGAATCTTGCAAACCACAGGTGTCACATTTTAAATTTAGCACTCTGCTTTCCTGAGTGCTAATATTAGGTTATCACTTATTCTGGCCAGTGTCAAGTGGAGCCATTCAAAAGTTAAAAGATTATTCAAAAATTCAGTCAAAATACAAATGGACATCCTAAGGGAAACGCGCTATACTGAACGTAATCCCCAAAGGGAGCCCGGGCTGGAACCTGTACCAGACGGCAATTATACAACAACACCACAAAAAGGAGACTGTACAATGGAAAACTTTAATTTCTACGCACCCACACAGGTCGTTTTCGGGAAAGATGCAGAAGCGCAGGTTGGCGAACTGGTCAAGGCGCAGCACTGCAAAAAGGTTCTTGTCCACTTCGGCGGGAACAGCGCCAAAAAATCCGGGCTGCTGGACCGCGTCTGCGCTTCGCTGGACAAAGCGGGCATTCAGTATGTAACGCTGGGCGGCGTTGTGCCGAACCCGCGCCTTTCCAAGGTTCGCGAAGGCATTGAACTCTGCAAAAAAGAAGGAGTTGACTTTTTGCTGGCGGTCGGCGGCGGCAGCGTCATTGACTCCTGCAAAGCGATTGGCTACGGTCTTGCAAACGACTGCGACGTTTGGGATCTCTACGAGGGCAAAGCCTACCCGACCGGCTGCTACCCGGTGGGCGCTGTGCTGACCATTGCGGCGGCGGGCAGCGAGATGAGCAATTCCTCGGTTATCACCAACGAAGAAGGCTGGCTCAAAATGTCTTGCAATACCGATTACGGCCGCTGCAAATTCGCCGTGATGAACCCGGAGCTGACCTACACCCTGCCCCAGTACCAGACCATGAGCGGCTGCACCGATATTCTGATGCACACCATGGAGCGTTATTTCACCAATGTGGAGACAATGGAGCTTACCGACGTTATTGCAGAAGCTCTGATGCGCAACGTCATCCGCAATGCTAAAATTCTGATGAAGGATCCGGAGAACTATGAGGCGCGCGCGCAGGTTATGTGGGCGAGCAGTCTTGCGCACAACGACCTGACCGGCTGCGGCGCAGTCGGCGATTATGCGAGCCACCAGATTGAGCATGAGCTCGGCGGCCTGTTCGACGTTACCCACGGCGCCGGCCTTGCAGCGGTTTGGGGGAGCTGGGCGCGTTACGTTTACAAACACAACGTCAAACGTTTTGCTCAGTTTGCCGTCAACGTCCTCGGCGTTTACAACCACTTCGATAATCCGGAGCGCACCGCCCTGGAAGGCATTGAGGCTATGGAGAAGTTCTACCGGGAAATCGAGATGCCGATTTCCATTAAAGAGCTGTTAAACGGCAAAGAAATCACCGATGCAGAGATCGACGAAATGGCGGAGAAGTGCACCCGCAGCGGCAAAAAAATTGTCGGCCACTTTATGGAACTCAAGAAAGAGGATATCATTAAAATTTACGAAATGGCGCGGTAAGTCCTCCGGCCGTATACGCTGTTTCACCGCATATGTCAATCAAAAAAGCCGCGGAGTATCCGCGGCTTTTTGCTTTTAACCCCCCCCGATCCAGTAAATCGGGGGGGTTTGTTTATACCGGCTCTTCCTCTTTGTGGTTGCGGCGGTACTGCATATAGCTTTCCAAAATAATGGTTGCCGCAACGGTGTCAATAATCTCTTTGCGTTTTTTGCCGCGGGTATTGGTCTCGTTTAGGATATTGGTCGCAGAGACGGTGGTGGAACGCTCATCCCACAAGCGCACCGGAATCTGCACCATACCAGCAAGCCGTTCAGCAAATTCTTCACACTTTTTGGCACGGTCTCCAACCGTCCCGTTCATGTTGACCGGATGCCCCACCACAATCTCCTTGACGTCGTACTCCACCGAAGCGATGGCGACCTGCCGCAGGATTTCATCAAAATCGGTCTCATGGATGGTCCCGATAGGGGACGCAAGGAACTCGGTCCGGTCACAGCAGGCAAGCCCAGTGCGGGCGTCGCCCAAATCAACTGCCATTATCTTCATTCTATTCTCCATTCCGCCGCAGACTTTATGCGTAGCGCCGCGGCCGGGTTGTACCGCCGAATCCGGCGTTATGCATCCCCTGTTTTGGGTTCAAACTGCTCCCACCAGCGCTGGCGGGCAAAGGTTTTGGTCTCCTCGGCAAGGTGTTCCGTGCGGTTTGCAAACACAAGGGTCGGATGCAGCTGTTCATCAAAGGTAATTTTAGAAACCGCCGTATTGTCGCACCAGCCCACCTGAGAGATACCCTCTACCGGAAGCCCCTTCGCAAAGGTGAGAAAATTCCGAATTGCACAGCCATGCGAGACGATTGCAGCCGTTTTTCCAAGGTTTTCCCTGACGATTTCCAACACCGCGCCGACAATGCGGTCATACACCTGCCTCATGGTCTCGCCGTTCGGCGCCTCAAACAGCCAGGGAGACTGCTCCCAATGCCGGTTCTGCTCCGGATAATCCACCGGAAAGCAATCCCAGGGCTTTCCCTCCCAATCGCCGCCGTTGATTTCAATCAATCCATCCCGCAGCTGGAGCGGCAAACCATGATAACGGTTGACCGCCTTTGCCGTTTCAACCGCACGGGTCAGCGGGCTGGAATAAACCGCCTCCAGCGGCAAATCCCGGCAATATTCAGCGAGCTGATCGAGCTGCCGCCAGCCCATTTCACTGACCGCGCCGTCATAATGCCCCTGAAACAACCGTTTTTCGTTTCCCTCCGCCTGCGCGTGGCGGATGAGATAAACCGTCGTCACCACGGCTGCACCGTCCCAACAATTTCGCTGACGCTGGCAATGCCGTTTTCATCCAGGTAGCGGTTTAATCCGTCGATGATCTCAACCGGCGCATAGGGATTGGTAAACAATGCTGCGCCAACCTGGATGGCCGAAGCCCCCGCCATCATCATTTCAACAGCATCCTTCCAAGTGGCAATGCCGCCCATTCCCACAACCGGTATGCGCACTGCGTTTGCAACCTGCCAGACCATCCGCACCGCAACCGGAAAGACCGCCGGGCCGGAGAGACCGCCTACATTGTTTTTGAGGATAGGCCGCCCGGTCTTAATGTCAATCCGCATACCGAGCAGGGTGTTGATAAGCGAAACCGCATCCGCCCCCTCCGCTTCAACCGCTTTTGCCATGAGAGCGATATCGGTGACATTTGGGGTGAGCTTGACCATCACCGGTTTGCTGGTCGTATCCTTCACCAGCCGGGTAATGCTTCCTGCGACCTTTGGATCGGTGCCGAACGCGGCTCCGCCGCATTTGACGTTGGGGCAGGAGATGTTGAGTTCAATCATATCCACATCGGTGCCGTCCAGGCGACGCGCCATCTCAGCGTAATCCTCCGGGGTGGAACCGGCGATATTCGCAACGATGCGCGTCCCCGCCTGCTTGATGTATGGGATTTCCTCTTTGATAAAATGCTCTACACCGGGATTTTGCAGCCCGACCGAGTTGAGCATTCCCGAGGGCGTCTCTGCCACGCGCGGCGGCGGGTTGCCCTCGCGCCGCTCCAGCGTGGTGCCCTTGACCGAGATCCCCCCCAGCCGGCCGATGTCATAAAATTTTGCGTATTCCCTGCCATACCCAAAGGTGCCGGAAGCCGGGATCACCGGGTTTTGGAAGGATACGCCTGCAATGTTGACCGATAAATCTGCCATGGTATCCCCCTCCTTACAAAACGACCTGTTTGGAATCAAACACCGGGCCGTCCTTGCAGACATGCCCGTAATATTCTTTGCCGTCCATTACAAGGCGGCAGGCACAGACATAGCAGGCGCCCACGCCGCAGGCCATCCGCTGTTCCAGCGAGACCTCACAGGCAATCCCCTGTGCATCCGCAAGGGCAATGATGTTTTTCAGCATCACTTCCGGGCCGCAGGCATAAATCACATCCGGCACCTCACGCGCAAGCAGCGTTTTGAGCCCGTCGGTGACAAAGCCCTGGTTCCCCTTGGTGCCGTTGTCGGTATACAGCAGCACTTCACGGCAATGGCGTCTAAAATCCTCCTCAAGGATGCAGGCGGATTCATCCCGGAAGCCAAGAATGGCCACAGCCTCCCCGCCGTACTGCTTTGCGAGCTCCAGCATCGGCGGTACGCCAATCCCCCCGCCAATGACAACCGCCTTTTTCCCCGGGCGGATGGTAAAGCCATTCCCGAGGGGGGCGAGCATGTCAACGGATTCTCCTTGCTGAAAAGCGGCAAGCCGCTCGGTACCATCCCCGCGGATTTCAAAAACCAGCCGCAGGGTCCCAGCCGCTTTGTCCACCTCGCAGATCGAGATGGGACGGCGGAGCGAGCATTCCGGTACCTTGAGATTGACAAACTGCCCCGGAACCGCCTCTTCGGCAATTTCCGGGCAGTAAATGGTAAACGAATAGAAGCCTTTGGCAAGCTCCTGCTTTTTGGTAAGCAGGTAACCTCCTACATGCAAAGCCATTGTGTTTCCTCCGTTATATTTTGGTGATGTCCACAAGCTCAACATCGCCCACCGTTTTGCCGAGCAGCAGGCTGTCTGCAACCGCATTTGCGGTATCCAGTGAGGTCAGGCTTGCAATGGAGCGCTCCACCGCCTTGCGGCGGATTTTCACGCTGTCTTTGGCGGGTTCGCGGCCTTTTTCCGAAGTGGAGATGATGTAATCAATCTTCCCGCTGTCCAGCAGGGTGATGACATTGTTTTTGCCGTCCTTGTGTTTGGGTACCACATTGGTCGGAATCATGTTCTTGTTGAGGGTGTTCGCCGTACCCGGGGTTGCGTAAAGGTCAAACCCAAGGGTGTTGAATTTATCCGCAATCTTGATGAGCTCCTGCTTGTCGGAATCGCGGACGGTCATCAGTACGCCGCCGGAGCGTTTCATTTTGTATCCGGCCGCGGTCAGCCCCTTGAGCAGGGCCTCCTCAAAGGTGTGGTCAATGCCCAAAACCTCGCCGGTGGATTTCATCTCCGGCCCCAGATGGGTATCAACGTCGTGCAGCTTTTCAAAGCTGAAGACTGGCACCTTGACGGCAACATAATCGCCCTCCGGGTACAGGCCGGTGCCCCAGCCCAGCTCTTCAAGGGTGGCGCCGAGCATGATTTTGGTCGCCATATCCACCATCGGCACGCCGGTGACCTTGCTGATGTAAGGCACCGTCCTGGAGGAACGGGGATTGACCTCAATGACATAGACCGTGTCGTTGTAAACCACGTACTGCACATTGACAAGCCCAATGACGTTCAGCGCCTTTGCAAGCCTGCCGGTGTAGTCCACAATGGTCTCGCGGATGCGCTTGGAGAGGTTCTGTGCCGGATAGATGGAAATTGAGTCGCCGGAATGAACGCCTGCGCGCTCTACATGTTCCATGATACCGGGGATGAGGTAGTCCTTGCCGTCGCAAATAGCGTCGACCTCGACCTCGACGCCCATGAGGTATTTGTCGATAAGCACCGGGTTTTCAATGTTGTTGCCGAGGATGATTTCCATGTACTCGACAATGTCCTTGTCTGAATGGGCGATGATCATGTTCTGACCGCCGAGGACATAGGACGGACGCATCAGAACCGGGTAACCCAGCTCATTTGCCGCCTTGATGGCCTCTTCGGTGGTAAAGACGGTGTGGCCCTGCGGGCGCGGGATGCCGCACTGCTCCAGCAGTTCGTCAAAACGCTCGCGGTCCTCAGCAGCGTCGACGCTGTCCGCCGAGGTACCAAGGATATTCGCCCCCAGCTCGTCGAGATACTTCGCGAGCTTAATGGCAGTTTGGCCGCCAAACTGGACGACAACGCCGTATGGCTTCTCGGTCTCGAGAATACTGCGGACGTCCTCCTTGGTCAGCGGGTCAAAATAAAGGCGGTCGCCGGTGTCAAAGTCGGTGGAAACGGTCTCCGGGTTGTTGTTGCAGATAACCGCTTCATACCCTTCTTCCTTGAGCGCCCAGACACAGTGAACCGAGCAGTAGTCAAACTCAATGCCCTGCCCAATGCGGATTGGGCCGGAACCGAATACCACCACCTTTTTCTTGCCGGTGTTATGTTCATTGATAAACAGCTCCGCCTCGTTCTCATCATCGTAGGTGGAATAAAAATACGGGGTTTCTGCCGCAAATTCGGCGGCGCAGGTATCAACCATCTTGTAAGCGGCAAAGCGCGGATTCTTGATGGTCTGCCCGGAGAGCTGCTCGATGGTTTCGTCGAGGAAACCATATTTTTTGGCAGCCAGGTATTTTTCGTCGGTTAGTTCACCGTCTGCAAGACTGCGCTCCATTTTGATAAGGTTAAGCAGTTTGTAAAGGAACCAGTTGTCAATTTTGGTGATGGAGTGGATTTCCTCCGGCGCAATGCCGCGTTTAAGCGCCTCATAAATTACAAAGGAACGCTCGTCATCGCAGTTGTAGAGCCGGTTGTGGATTTCTTCATCCGAAAGATCCGCGAGCTTTTTCAGGTTCATGGTGGAAAGGCCAAGCTCCGCACCGCGGACCGCCTTCATCATAGCCTGTTCAAAGGAGGTGCCAATGGCCATGACTTCGCCAGTCGCCATCATCTGGGTGCCGAGGGTGCGTTTGGCGTAGACGAACTTTTCAAACGGCCATTTCGGGAACTTGATGACAACATAGTCTATGGAAGGCTCAAAGCAGGCGTAGGTTTTGCCGGTGACCGCGTTAATGATTTCATCCAGCGTATAACCAATGGCAATGCGGGTTGCAACCTTTGCAATCGGGTAGCCGGTCGCCTTGGAAGCAAGTGCCGAGGAACGCGACACACGGGGATTGACCTCGATCACCGCATATTCAAACGAGGTGGGGTGCAGGGCAAACTGAACGTTGCAGCCGCCTTCCACCCGCAGTTCCGATACAATGTTGAGCGCCGCGGTGCGGAGCATTTGATACTCCTTGTCACTCAGGGTAACCGCCGGTGCAATAACAATGCTGTCACCGGTGTGGACGCCGACCGGGTCGAAGTTTTCCATTGAACAGACGGTGATGACGTTGCCCTTGCGGTCACGGATGACCTCAAACTCAATCTCCTTCCAGCCGGAGATGCATTTTTCCACGAGGATTTGGGTAATTGGGGACAAACGCAGGCCGTTTTCGGCAATATCCCGCAGCTCTTCCTCGTTGTTTACAATACCGCCGCCAGTACCTCCCAGGGTAAACGCCGGACGGATAATGAGCGGGTAGCCAATCCCCGGTTCGTTTGCAAACGCCACCGCATCCTCAATGGTGGTGACAACCTTGGAGGGGATACACGGTTCGCCAATGGCTTCCATGGTATCCTTAAAGGCCTGGCGATCCTCTGCCTTGTGGATGGTCTCTGGATTCGCGCCGAGCAGCTTGACACCGTGTTCCTCCAGGAACCCCTCCTCCGCAAGCTGCATGGAAAGGGTGAGGCCGGTCTGCCCGCCCAGGGTAGAAAGCACGCTGTCCGGTTTCTCAATTTCAATGACCCGCTTGACCACATCGAGGGTCAGCGGTTCAATATAAATTTCGTCGGCCATGGTTTTGTCGGTCATAATGGTGGCCGGGTTGGAGTTGATGAGGACGACCTCAAGCCCCTCCTGCTTGAGCGCGCGGCAGGCCTGTGCACCGGCGTAGTCAAACTCCGCCGCCTGCCCAATGACGATAGGACCAGAGCCAATGACGAGTACCTTCTTAATATCGTGTCTAAGCGGCATTATTTGTGTCCTCCCTTTTCCATCATTTCAATAAAGCGGTCGAACAGGAACGCAGTGTCCTCCGGCCCGCCGCAGGCCTCTGGGTGAAACTGCACCGTTACGGTCGGGTGCTTGAGGTAACGAACCCCTTCACAGGTGCCGTCATTTGCGTTTTTATAGTTCACCACGCCCACCGAGGCTTTAATGCTGTCCGAATCCACCGCGTAGCCATGGTTTTGGCTGGTGACAAAGGTGCGGTCATTGTCAAGATCCACCACCGGCTGGTTTTCTCCGCGGTGCCCATATTTGAGCTTGCGGGTGGAGGCGCCGTTTGCAAGCGCCATGAGCTGGTGCCCAAGACAGATGCCAAAGGTCGGGATTTTTAACTTCAGCATTTCCCGCAGGTTTAAAATGGTCTCAATGTTGTCTTTCGGATCTCCAGGGCCGTTGGAAAGCATAACGCCGTCCGGGTTCATCTCCTTAATCTGGTCGGCCGTGGTGTTGTACGGCACAACTGTAACATCGCATCCGCGTTTTAACAGCTCCCGTTCAATGTTGCGCTTGTAGCCAAAGTCAAACAGTACCACACGGTATTTGGTTTCGCCCTCCGCCTTATAGGTGCGGATTTCCGGTGTAGAGACGTTTTTAACTGCATCTTTGATGTAAAATGCGCGGATTTTTTCCAGCGCCGCAGCTTTATCGGCAATCGGCTCGTTTGTAATCATACCGTTCATTACACCAAATTCGCGGATTTTACGAGTAAGGCTGCGGGTATCAATACCGTACAGGCCAACCACGCCTTTTTCCTTTAAGTAACTGTCAATGTCGTCCTCGCAGCGAAAATTGGACGGATGCTCACACCATTCCCGTACAATATAGCCGCTCAGGTGGCAGCGGGCGGACTCACCGTCAAGGCTGTTGGTACCGTAATTCCCCACAAGAGGAAACGTCTGTGTGACAATATGGCCGTAATAGCTGGGGTCGGTCAGCGTCTCCTGGTAACCGGTCATACCGGTTGAAAAGACAATTTCACCAATGACCGTTCCCTTGGCTCCAAAGCTGTACCCTTCGTAAACGCTGCCGTCTGCCAGCAGTAAAGTTGCTTTTTCCATGTAAACCTCCACTGTATCTGATGAAGATGAAACGGTTAACCGATCCGGATTTCCCCAATTTGGGAAAGAATATCCTCCTTCATGCGGAACGCTTCCCGGCGGGCCGCACGCGCATAATCCTCCTCCGGACAGCCTTCTTTTTGATAAGCGCACATGATCCCGCGGGAGGAATTGACAATGGCGCCAAGGCCGTTTTTGTCAAATGCGGGAGCAACGTCGGCTGCCCCCCCGCCCTGCGCGCCGTAGCCCGGCACAAGGAAGAAGGTATGCGGTAATTTTGCACGCAGCTCTTCAAGCTGTTTTGGGTAGGTCGCACCAACTACTGCGCCAACCGCGCTGTACCCGTATTTGCCAACAAGGTCTGCTCCCCAGCCTTCGCACATCTCGCCCATAATTTCATAAACGGGCTTGCCGTCTATCAGGCGGTCCTGCAATTCGCCGGAGGAGGGGTTGGATGTCTTAGCCAGCACAAAAATGCCTTTTTTCTGCTCCTTGCATACCTTGAGCAGCGGGCGGATGCCGTCGCTTCCCAAATAGCCGTTGACGGTCAGCGCATCCGCACCGAACGGCTCCACAAATTCACCGCCAAGCTCAAACCCGCCGAGATGGGCGGTGGCGTAGGCTTCCATTGTGGTGCCGATGTCGTTGCGTTTGCCGTCGGTAATCACCAGCATCCCGCGCTTTTTGGCATAGGCAATGGTTTTGTAAAGCGTTTTTACGCCATGGTATCCATACATTTCATAATAAGCGGCCTGCGGCTTTATGGCGGGCACAATGTCGCAGAACGCGTCAATTAAGCCCTTATTGAAGGTGAGCAGTGCTTTTGCAGCGCCTTTCAGGGTTTCTCCATACTGCTCAAACGCTGCCGTCTTGATATAGGCCGGCACATAGTCGAGCTTGGGGTCAAGCCCTGCCACCGTTGGATTCTGGGTTTTCACAATCTGCTTGATGAGCTTGTCCATCATCATTCCGCATCCGCCTTTCTCTCTGAACCATTGTCCTTATATACCAGCCTGCCGTTCAGCAGGGTGTATTTGATTTTCCCCTGCAGCGTCATCCCTTTGAAAACGCTGTTGCGGCTCTTGGAGTGGAGCCTGTCCACATCCACCACCCAGCGCTCGTTGAGGTCTGCCGCCGCAATATCCGCCGGCATACCAACCGCGAGTGAACCTGCCCGAATACCGAGCAGCCTGGCCGGGTTCAGCGACATTCGCTCAATCAGCCCGCTGATGGAGAGCTTGCCGGTTTGCACCAACGCCGTCATGCAGGCGGCAAAGGAGGTCTCCAGCCCTACAACACCGTTCGGAGCCTTTTCAAAATCCGCCTTTTCCTCCGGCGCATGCGGCGCATGGTCGGTGACAATGCAGTCGAGCGTCCCGTCCAGCACCCCGTCCAGCACCGCATCACAGTCCTCCTGCTCCCGCAGCGGCGGATTCATGCGGTAGTCCGCGTCCCGCTTGAAGAGCAGCTCATCGGTGAGCATAAAGTAATGGGGAGCAGTTTCCGCCGTCACCCGCACGCCGCGCGCTTTGGCGTCCCGAATCAGGGCGACCGATCCTTTGGTACTGACATGGGCAATATGGATTGCCGTACCCGTTGCAGCCGCCAGTGCAATTTCCCTTGCTGTCACGCTGTCCTCAGAGGAACGGTGCATCCCTTTGAGCCCCAGCGCGCGGGACGTCTTGCCCTCGTTGACAATCCCGCCGTCTATAATCGCCAAATCCTCACAGTGAGAAATAATCTTCATCTGGCTGCGGTCGGCGAGCTCCAGCGCACGCTGCATCATCGCCGCGTTTTCCACCGGGCGCCCGTCGTCCGAAACGCCGACGGCTCCCGCTGCCTTCAGCGCGGCAAAATCGGTCATCTCCGTGCCGGAAAGCCCTTTGGTTATGGCCGCAACCGGGTAAACATGGGCGTCTGCCCGGCTCGCTTTGTCCACAATGTAGCCAACCGTTTCCGGCGTATCGGTCGTCGGTTTGGTGTTGGGCATGCAGGCGACCGAGGTCACGCCGCCTGCCGCTGCCGCACGGCAGCCGGAAAAAATGTCCTCTTTATAGGTGAGGCCGGGGTCGCGGAAATGTACATGCATATCCACAAGGCCCGGAAACACTGCCAGTCCGGTGAGGTCCAGCTCCTGTTCGCCGTGAAGCCCCGTACCGATTTCAGCAACCAAACCGTTTTCAATCCGGATATCTGCAATCTGCTTCATGTCTTGGGAGGGGTCTATCACCAGCCCGTTTTTGAGTACCATTCCACTCATCTGCCGTCCTCCTCTGCAATCACAACCTGGTCCTGTCCATCTACCTCTTTGACCGCAACAACCACCTTTTCCTCACGGGAGGTCGGCACGTTTTTGCCGATGAAATCCGCCCGGATAGGCAGCTCCCGGTGTCCGCGGTCTATGAGCACCGCAAGCTGAATGGTCTGCGGGCGGCCTTTGGCCATCAGCGCATCAATCGCTGCACGGACGCTGCGCCCAGTGTAGATGACGTCATCCACCAGCACAATCTTTTTGGATTCCACCGCAAACGGCAGGCTCGTCTGGTCTGCGCACTCGGAAGGGCCGCGCCGATCGTCCCGGTAAGCCGTAATGTCCAGCATGCCAAGCGGCACCGTAACGCCCTCCACCTCTTGTATTTTATCGGCGATCCGCTGGGCAAGATTAACGCCGCGCCGCATAATGCCGACAATGCACAGGCCATTTACACCTTTGTTGCGTTCAATAATTTCATAGGAAATCCGCGCAACTGCGCGCTGCATGGCTTTTGCATCCAGAATAACTGCTTTTTGTGTCACGCACTCCACCCTTCCCATGTTGTTTTTAAAAATAAAAAAACCAAACTGCCTGTACTGACAGCTTGGTTGCTCAACTCGTTGCAGTGTGCCTCTTTCCCCGGGACGCACAAGATTCAGCAGACCGCCTTGTCAGCCTCACAGGACCAACTTAAAGGTTGTCAAATTTTCTTATATTATAACCCATCCGGGCGGTTTTGTCCAGACCTAAATCCTGGAACCTGCAAAAAAACATTTCACATGCGGTTACGCCGCAGGCGATCAATATAGTTTGGTTTAAACCAGTGGATATAAGCGCCGATAACGCGGGTAAGCGCCAGGTCGTACACCAGAAAAACCGCGTTTGCTGCAAGCCAGAACACCAGGAAGGTAAACTTTCCAAATATATGGATATCCGGCATAACCTCGGTCAAACCAAGGAACCATCTGGCCAGAAAAAACAAAAGGATCAGCGCCGCATTGGCAAGCAAGAATTTCATCGCCCATTCCAGCATCCGTTTGCGGATGCGCTCAATCGACGCCTTTGCAATGGGGTAAACACCAAAAAAGAAGACAAACATCAGCATGGCAGATTTATCCGGCGTGAGAAAAAACGACACAACAGCCACTACGCCATACGCAAGGTAAGCCCATTTGACGCCAAATTCAATCACCAGAGACACCATCAGCAAGCCCGCGAGCGCAGGGAGCGCTACGGTTGCAAACGGAAACAGGCCGGTGCAGAGCATAAGCGCAATGCAGATTGCACAGATGATTCCGCCAAAAGCAATGCGAAACGCCTTGTTCAACGGGGACGCCTCCTTAACAGCATGGGATACAGTCGCCGCCCATACATTCGCAGCAACAGTCGGTACAAATCAGGCCGGAACAGCAGTCGCAGGCAGAACAACCGCCCACCTGCTGATTGGGGGTGCGGTACTGGCCGTTGGGACTGCCTCCCATGTTCCCCTGCCTCTGCCACATCATACGCTGGTATGCCGCCCGGTATTCCGGGTTGTTTGGGTTCATCTGGCAGGCGGAGGAGAAATGAGCCATGGCGTCATCCAGCCAGCCGCGGGAATAATAAACGCTTCCCTTTAAGAAATACCACTCCGCATCCCGTTTTTGCGCCGGGACACCATCCAACAAAACCTCTGCTTCATCAAACCGGTTCTGCATAATGAGACGGCGAATGTCCGGGTAAGACGAATTCGCACTGTTATACTGCTGCCCGCCGGCGTTCTGACCGGCGCCGGAACGGTCTGAAGAGCGGCGCTCATTCATAATCTGGTCGTACGCTTCGTTGATTTCGGCCATCTTTTCATTTGCAATCTCTTCAAGGGGGCTGGCGGCATAATTATCCGGGTGATACTTTTTCGCGAGCTGCTTATACGCATTTTTAATCTCTTCGGTTGAAGCAGACGGCGAAACGCCAAGCACCTTATAAGGGTCTGTCATTGGGCTTTTTCCTCCTGTTGGACAATACCTGATTTTTCACGGCAGGCAGTCCAAGATAAATAATATTATCTAAAATCGTTTTATAACGGTTGAGTTCCACCAACTCATAGGCGAGCGCCATCTCGCCGTGGGTCACGTTGATCATTGCTTCGGCCTGCCGTTTGACCTCCTTAGCCGGATGCTCCGCACCTGCGGCACGGGTCTTTTCCCAACGCAAAAGCGGGTTAAAGCTCCCAGACTTTCGGTCGTCCTCCAGGTCGTCAAGCGCATCCATCAAATAAATCCAGCGTCCAAGCAGAAAACCAAACCGATGCAGCACCTTTTTTTGCGTTTCTCCCGCCGCCAACTGCTCAAAAATAAGCGCCAACGCCCGCGATGAGGACTCTGCCGCCATATCCACCGTGCAGTTGGGGGCCGCTTCAACCTGCTGCTGCCGGGCAAGTGTATTCTGCATAACCGCGTCCAGCTCCGGGTACCGTTTGACCGCCTTTTTATAGGAACGGCGGACCGAAGGGCCAAGCACCCGGTAACCGCAGCGTTTGAAAAAGCCGCTGTCTGCAATGTTGTCTTTCCACTTGTAGTAAAGCATCATCATGGCGCAGGCCGCCACGTAGGAAAGGTCGCCGTTTGCACACATGCAGGGCCGTTTGGTAAAAGGGTGCGCAATGCAGGTTTCTCGTTTAAACTGCACCCGCTCGCCGTGAGTGCCCATTGAAAGCATGGCGAGGAACGCAAAATCATAACTCAAGGTCATTCGGGCAAGCAGGCCGTAATCCCGGCCAAGCTGCTTACAAAGGCCGCAGTACATGCCTTTGTAGGTGTCGAATTCATTTATTTTCAGTTCCGGCTTAAACGGCCGAACATAACCAAACAACGAATCCCTCTTTTCCTGATCGCGTTAATCTATATTTTACCCGATACAACAGCAAAAATGATGAAGTAAATGTAAACTTACATTCGACAAAACCCGTATTTCCGGCTCTTTCCCATTCAGCAGGCACAGCGTTTCTCTTTTTCCATAAAATTTATGAGAAAACGCAAAAAATGCCGCAGGTTTAACCCACAGCATTTTTCTCAAAAACAAAACGAAAAGCTACAACGTCATACAGCCCTAACGGGAGCCGCGACGGGAATAAGAACCGCGCTTGCCATCCATTGTCCGCTTCAGATCAGACATTTTTTCGTCGCTGGACTGTTTGAACTTATTCATCATTTCTTCAAACGAAAGGTTTTCCGGAGCCTTTTTTGGCGCCCATTCATTTGCGCCGCGGCCACCCCTGAAATCCTGACGCGGAGCTGGGCGCCCCTGCGCAGGCTGCGGTTTCGGCTGCGCGCGTTTTATGGACAGCGCAATCTTACCGTCGTCCGCAATGTTTAAAACCATGACCTTGACAACATCATTTTCCTTGACAAAGTCGGTAATTTCCTTGACGTAGCTGGCGGCTACCTCAGAAATATGGACCATGCCAGTCTTGCCTTCGCCCAAATCGACAAACGCGCCGAACTTTGTAATCCCGGTCACCTTGCCCTCGACGATTTTTCCAACTTCAAGCTGCATAAAAAAACGTTATCCTCCTTGAAACTCAATCAGCTACCGGAAACATCAATGAAGACGCGCTCGTCGGGGTACACATAACCCAGTTTTTCCCGGGCAATGCGCGCAATGTATTCGCTGTAATCGCTCTGCCCCAACATGGTCTTAAGTTCTTCGTTGGTCTGCTGCTGCGAGACAATTTTTTTGTTGATGGCGTCAAGCTGTTCATTTTTCTGCGCCAAATCCATTTGCAGCATAACAAGCGAAGTCAGCCCATAACACAGAAATGCGGCTAAAAGCAGCTTTAAGAAAATGCCTCTACGCTTCCGGGTCTTTTGCTTCTTCAAGAGCGGCGTCCTCCTTCTTTGGTTTTTTTCGGTATAGTTTGAATAAATTATACACCACATGCCGCTTGGGTTGCAAGCCGTTTTCCGGAATTTTTTTATGTTTTTTCCGATTCTCAAGGGCTTGCTGCCGCCTTTTTTGTATCTTTTTTCCAACAAACCGCCCAAATTTGACAAATGGGCGTGCAAGAGCACCCAAAAAACGCCGCATCCATTTGACCACCCAAACCGCCAGATGCATAAACAGGACGCTGACCGAAAAATGGCAGATCAGAAATCCCAGCAGCGCACCGACAAGAACATAGACCCGCACCTGCCCGGAACAATAGCAGACAAAGAACAGGTAAACAACCAGGGTGGAGGAAAGAAAATACAGCAGATCACAGACAAAGGTGACCAGCTTGGGGTTGCCCAGTACCAGACGGATCACCCGGAAAATATCCAAATACAGGCTCAACCCCACGCCAAGCACACAAGAATACAGAAAAATAAGGGTCTGTTGGGACATTGTAATCGTCATATCCCCGCCACCTTAACGGAACAGTTTCGACAGCATGCCTCCGCCTTTCTTCTGAACTTCGGTGTAGTTCATCGACCAGATTTCCCCATCCATTGTGAGTTCCCCGGTCTCCACATTGAGTTTGTTGACATGCAGGTCATATCCCTTTATGGTCAGCTCGCCCATTTGGGTGTAGACCACTGCGGTCTGTTCGTCAAAGTTGTCAATATCCATGACGCCTGAAATGCTCAGGTGTTTTCTGTCCTCCAAAACGACATTGTGCGGAAGTTTGATTTGGTTTTTTTCTTCCACCGCTGACACCACCTTACCGATTACTTGTTCTATAATCTATTCAGTGCACAGCGGGTTTATGCCGGAAAGGCAGCCGTTAAACCACCTCGTAATGGGTAGCGGCATCCTCTTTTTTGGCGTATTCGCTCACCTTAAGCACCTTTACCTTTAACGGAGTGGCACCCATATTGATCTCAATGATGTCCCCGACCTTGACGTCGTACGACGCGCGGGCCACCTTGCCGTTTACTACAATTTTCCCTGCGTCGCAGGCTTCATTCGCAACGGTACGGCGCTTGATGAGCCGCACAATTTTCAAGTATTTATCCAGTCTCATAACAAACCTCTTTTAAAAATAAAATAATAAAAGGGCTGTGCACATTCTGCACGGCCCTTTAATCACCGGTACTGTCTTATTTCGCGACAGCGTCTTTCAGAGCTTTACCAGCTTTGAACGCCGGAACTTTGGTAGCAGCAATGGTGATCTTCTCGCCAGTTGCAGGGTTTTTGCCCTCTCTTGCAGCGCGGTCACGCACTTCAAAGGTGCCAAAGCCAACAAGCTGAACCTTCTCACCGGCAACCAAGGAGTCGGAAATAGCAGAAATAACAGCGCTTACTGCTTTATCAGCATCTTTCTTGGAAATTTCGGCTTTTGCAGCCACGGCACTAATCAAATCGGTTTTTGTCATTTTTTAGAACCTCCGTAATTTTATTATCCAATAGGCAGATAAGCCTATGAATGAACTCTTGTTTTTGCTTCCGCCCACAGCCGGTTGAGCTCGTCCAGCGGGGCGTCTTTCATTTGAACTCCTTGCTCTCCCGCGAGCTTTTCCACCTCGGCGAACCGCCGGATGAATTTTTCGGTGGCAAAGGAAAGGGCCTCCTCAGCATCCAGATGCAGAAAGCGGGATACATTGACACAGCTAAACAGCAGATCGCCGAACTCCTCGGCAACCGCTTCCCGGTTCCCGGAGGCAATCGCCTCTTTGAGCTCACACAGCTCGGAATCCAAATCCTTCATGCTGTCGTCCAATGCAGGGTAGTCAAACCCTGTTTTAGCGGCGCGCTGCTGAACCTTTGCGCTTCGCATCAGCGCCGGAAGAACTTTGGGAACCGAAAGCACTGCGTCGGTCTGGGTTTTCTGCCCCTTTTCCTGCTTCTTGATTTCATCCCAGTTGCGCAGGACCTCTTCCGAGGTGCTGGCAACCACATCGCCGAAGATATGGGGATGGCGCAGAATCAGCTTTTTGCAGATGCCGTCACAGACATCGTCAAAATCGAAAGTACCCTGTTCCGCCTCCATCTGGGCATGAAACACCACCTGGAGCAGCACATCGCCCAACTCTTCTTCGAGCAGCGCCTTATCCCGGTTGTCAATGGCTTCGACAACCTCATAGGTCTCCTCGATGAAATTGCGGCGGATACTCTCATGGGTCTGTTCCCTGTCCCACGGGCAGCCGTTTTCACTGCGGAGCACCCTCATAATCTCCAAAAGGTCCTCCACCCGGTACCGTTCTTTCCGCTTAAAATCCATGCATAAACCCTATCTTTCAACATCCTCTGAAAAACTCATGTTCTTATATTAACGCATCAATCCTATTTTTTCAAGTACTTTTGCTACTTTTTTCCCGCCTGGAATCATCTCAAAATCACTCTTTTCAACAGCTTTGAGGCAGACGGCGGCAATCAGGTACAAAATTGCGGCTACCAATATAGCGGCGGCAAGGGAGAGCCGCATGCTGCAAATGCGGGAACAAAGGGAAAAAGCGGTTGCCGCGGCAATTCCGCAGAGAATGCTGGCAATGAGCGGCCGCACAAAAATACTGGAGTAGTGAAACTTCATCCCGGTAATTTTTACCAGCGCCGTCAGCTCCAGAATCAAGATAACGACATAGCATAAAACCGAAGCCAGCGCGGCGCCGTGGACATTGACCGCCGGGATCGACATCAGCACCATATTGAACAGCAGCTTGACGCACCCGCCAATGACCATGTGCTTTACCGGCAGCTTTGCATAACCCAGCGCCTGCAAAACGCTGAACAGCAGCATGGATCCCGCCTGGAAAATCACCCCTATTCCCATGATTGCCAAAACAGGGGTGGCAATATACACTTCTGCCGGGCGGGAGGAAAATAATGCGGACAAAATGGGTTCTGCCAGTACCGTAATACCAATTCCACAGGGGATGGACACCAGCATGGTAATGCGGATCACCAGCTCCATATTGCGGCGGGTATAATCCCGGTTGCCGCGCGCCCAGCTCGACGCAATGTTGGGCAGGGCGCTTTTGGCAAATACCCCGGCAATGGCGGGGATAATGCCGTAAATGGAAACGGCAAGGCCGGTATAACACCCGTACAAATAGTTTGGCACATCGGTAAGCGCCATATCCGCCGGAATTGCAGAACCGTAAACTGCAAGCAATTCCGACGCATGCTCCCGCACGAGGAAATTCAACCGGTTCATCATGGACAGCAGGTCGGCAAACGAGGTGATGTTGAGCACAAATCCGCCCAGGCAGATGGGGAGCGCAATGGACACAAGCTGTTGAAACAGCGCACGCCGTCTCTGCGGCGTTGGGGATGCCTTGCGTTCCAAATCGGTAATGCTGTCGTTGCGGCGGTAGCGAATCATCAAATAAAGAGCGCCGACCAGGTTACTGATGCTGACGCCGATGATTGAAGCCGCCGCGGCGTATGGCACCGCAATGACACCGGCCTGTGCCGCATCCCCGGCGTAGACGCCAAAGACAAAACCGGTCGTCTCAAACTGGCTCTGCGCATAGGACATGACCCAGATTGCAAGCCCCAGCCCCGCCGCCAGCTTGGATACCATCTCCACCACCTGGGAAACGGCAGTAGGGCGCATATCGCACAGCCCCTCAAAATAACCGCGATAAGCGGAAATGATACAGCCGAACAGGATGGTCGGCGCAATGGCGACCACCGACCAGTAAGCGTTGGGATTTTTCACCGCGTGGACAAAGAAATCCGAAACGCCGAGCATCAGCGCCGTGCCGGCAATCCCGGTCGCGAGGTAAAAAAGCATGGAAATCCGAAAAATCCGGCGTACATCACGGTAGCGCCCAAGCACTGAATTTTCGGCGATCATTTTGGAGACCGCCGCCGGAAGGCCGCCCACTGCTAGGGAGTAGATGGGCGAAAACAGCATAAAAGAGGTGTTGTAATACCCCATGCCAACACCGCCCAGGATGTTGGTGAGCGGTATTTTAAACACCAGTCCGAGGATCTTGACGATTATAAGCGAAACGGCAAGAATAGCCGCGCCGTGGATAAAACTCTGCCGGTTCGATTTCATGTCCTGCCCCCCAGGGGCGGAAAAAACCGCCCGTGTTGTCATACCACAATTGTATGAACAAGCAGGGGCGGTTATACGCTAGATTTTTGCAAGGATGCCGCACAGCAGACGGACAAAATCCTCTGAGCGCCGGGCAGCGGTTTCGGTCACATCGTCGTCCGAAAGCGGTGAGAGCGAGATGCCGGCCGCCGGGTTGGTAATGCAGGAAATGCCGAGCGTCCGCATGCCGCACTGGGCCGCGGCAATCGCCTCCGCAACGGTGGACATTCCCACCGCATCGGCGCCGAGCGTGCGCAGCGCGCGGATCTCCGCAGGCGTTTCATACTGCGGGCCTGGCATATAGGCGTAAACGCCTTCGCGCGGCGGCAGGTGCAGCTCCTTCATCACCGCAAGAGCGGTTTGCCGCAAACCTTTGTCATAGGCGTTTGACATGTCAAAAAAGCGCGGGCCAAACGCCGGAAGGTGCGGGCCGCGCACCGGGCTGTCATCAAAAAAGTAGAGGTGGTCAGAAATGCACATGAAATCCCCGACCGCCAGCTCCGGCGCAATGCCGCCTGCCGCATTGGTGAGGATGAGGTTTTTCACCCCGAGCAGGTGAAGCACCCGGACAAAAAAGGCGGTATCCGCCAGCGAATACCCCTCGTAGGCGTGTACCCGGCCTGAAAGGACGTACACCGGCCTGCTCTCGACCTGGCCGCACAGCAATTCTCCCTTATGTGCTTGGTTGGTCGTGCCAGGGGCATGCGGGATATCGCAGTACGGCACCGCATGCCCCTCCCGCACCCAGGCTGTGAACCCATCAAGACCGGAACCGAGCACCACAGCGGTATCCGCCCCATTTGGGAAACGGCCGCGGAGAAAATCCGCGGCCTGTTTGTACTGTTCCATCGTCAAAGCGTTCATCAGCCCTCCGCGTCCATCAGACGGCTGCCACATTTGACGCAGTAAACCGCCTCCTGCGGATTTTTGGCGCCACAGGTGTCACAAACCACCTGGTTCTTCAATGCGGCGAGTTTCGCTTCGGTTGAAGCGCGGTCCTCCACAAGGCCGTCAATCTCCTCTACGACCGAAGAAATCAGGTCGGCATCCTCATAATTTGCCTTTTTCATGTTATAAACAGCGCTGCCGAGCTTTTCATACGCCCTGCGAATGTCCGAATTAATTTGGGAAACCTGTAGCTTGAGCCTGGAAATTTCCACAACCCGCTCCGCCTTTTTTCCCGCAGTTTCTGCAAAATCCTTCGCTTTATCCACAACATCATCGAACGTAGCCATTCTACTGCCCCTTTCCGGTAAACCGTTTTCTTCTAGTGCTATTATAATCCCCCAAACGCGGGAATTCAACCAACAAACTCCTGCAAAAGCGATTTTACCGGTACCTTTTTCACCGGGATTTCCCCAAAATGAAGCAACTTCCGGTAAAGCTGCAGCGCCTCCGGCCCATAGGTTTCATGCTCGGCCAGCGCCATGAGCAGCGGCGCCAGCAACGGCTTGTAAACCAGAGGTTCATAGCTGTAAACCGTGTTGAGCATTACATCGGCATAAGGGTAAAACGGCCTGATATACAGGTCCTCCCCCTCGCAGACACCCGGCCACATACCAAAGGTCACATCCACCGAGGCCCCGCGGTGTCGGTAATCCCGGATGGCGCGCCGCACAAACCGCACCTCACGGGAGGTGAGGACGGTCTCGTCCCCATCGACGAAGGCGCTGTCCACATTCATACAGATTTTGAAAAACGCCCCGTAATCCAACCCGTAGGTAAGCAGCGGATTGAGCGCGTGAAGCCCCTCAATGAGCACAACGCTGTCCTTGTCAATCTTTAAAAGCTCGCTTTTTTCGCTGGCGCGGGCGGTGAGAAAATCATACCGCGGCAAAATGGCCTCCCCGTGGTACATCAGCGACCAAAGGGTGCGGTTGACTGCGCCGAGGTTGATGGAATGCACCGAATCATACCGGATGGAGCCATCCGGATTCCGCCGCATCTCAGAGGGCTGCTTGAAAAAATTATCCAGCGAAAGCACAACCGGGTTTAACCCATGCTGTTTCAGCTCGTCGGTCAGCCGGTAGCTCGTTGTGGTTTTGCCGGAACCGGACGGGCCGGAAATAAGGATCATCTTATGGAGTTTCTGGCCGTCAAGGTAACGTTCCACGGTGCTCCTGATCGTTTCCAGATAGGCGTTTTCGGCCGCGTCAATCAACCCCGTCATATCCTGTTCGCACAGCCGGTTAATGGCGGACGCATCCAGCCGTTTATTCTGTTTTGCAAAATCCTTCCCGCTCATAAAACGCTTTCACCTTGCCTTTCCGTTCCAGCATTTCCCCAAACTGCCCAATGTATTCATACGGAAATTTATAATTGAAAATGCGTTCAATGTATCCACTTTGCTGGTCGACCAGCTTGCTCACCGCACCCGCGCCAAATGCGAGGACGGTCTCAAGCTCCTCCATCATATAAATGTTGTAAATCCCCTCGTACCCCGGCTTGCAGAAACCGACGTTTTCCAGGTTTTGCAGCGTGTTTTTCTGCCGGTAGAGGTAGTAAGGCAGGTACCCTGCCTCCCCAAGCATTTTCTGGGCGGCGTCTGCCATTTCTGCAGTGGGGTTGCGCCGGACTTCGGCAATCGCCTCTGCGTCGTTGTAAAGGTTCGACGAGCGCTTGACCGACAGGGTGTGCACCGTAATGTTTTCCGGCGCAAGGGAAAGGGCGGTCTGCATGGTTGCGCAGAAGCCCTCAAGGGTATCCCCTTTCAGCCCCGCAATGAAGTCCATGTTGATGTTGTCAAAACCGAGCTCCCGCGCGAGCTGGTAACAAGCCACCACCTGCGCGGCGGTATGCTTCCGCCCAATCTCCCGCAGGACTTCGTCATCAAAGCTCTGTGGGTTAATGCTGATGCGCGTTGCCCCCGCCGCCCGGATAGCCTCCAGCTTTTCCCGGGTGATGGTATCCGCACGGCCGGCTTCTACCGTATATTCCAGCAGGCCGGACAGATCAAACGCTTCCTCCAGCGTGCCAAACAATCGGGAAAGCTGTTCCGCTTCCAGCACCGTCGGGGTACCACCACCAAAATAAACCGTTTTGGGGACAAGCCCAAGCTGTTTTGTTCGTTTGGCCGTTTCTCGGATTTCATCACAAAGGCGATCCAGGTAATCCGGGATGAGCTTTTTGGCCTGCTCGACCGAATGGGAAACAAAGGAGCAGTACTGGCAGCGGGACGGGCAGAACGGAATGGAGACATAAATGCTGAAATCCCGCTCCCGGATAGCAGAAGCCACCGGACGCTGGATGCGCGCAATATCAATCAGCAGCCTTGTTTTTTGCGGCGTGACCTTCAAGTCCCGTTCAAACGCTGTTACAATCTGCTCTTCACTCTGCTCCGCAAGGCGTTGTGACACCAATTTCACCGGCCGGATGCCGGTGAGGATTCCCCATTTTGGGTGCAGCCCGGTGAATTCCTCCAGGATTTCATAAATCATCACGGCAAAAACCCGCTCGCACTCCGCCGAATAATCGGCTCTGAAGCGGTCTACCGTTTGAATGCGGCTCATCACCTCACCGTGGTACCGTACCGTCACGGTGAGGCGAGCCTCGCTTTCTTCCTCGGTTCGGGTGGTCACAACGGCGTTTTCATCGCCTTCAGTTCCATCGTAAACAATGCCGAGCTTGATGAGGGGGAAAAACATCTTGATCAGATGTTCCAGCTCATATTTGTAGGTATGTCCGTTGAGGTATAACGTCATAAGTCTGCTCCCAAAAAAGGATTGGTGCGCCGTTCAGCTTCCAGCGTCGTTTCCGGTCCATGGCCCGGCAGGACGCGGTAGTCCCCGTCAAGCCCCGCAAGGGTTTGCAGAGAGGCCGACAGCGCGCGGATATCGCCGCCGTAAAAATCGGTGCGGCCCATGGAACCGGCAAACAGGGTGTCGCCGGAAAACAGCAGATCCCCGCATATATAAACGCAGGAGCCTTTGGAATGCCCGGGCGTATGCAATACCTGAAACGGCATGCCGCCCGCGGTAAACGACTCGCCATCGGCCAAAATGCGGTCCGCGGACACCGGCGGTACCGTTATGCCAACCTCAGCGGCAACATTCTTTTCCGGGTCAGACAGCAGTTCTTCATCCAACGCATGAACCCAAACCTTGGCGCCGTATTGCGCTTTGAGTTCCGCCGCAGCCCCAATATGGTCAAAATGACCGTGGGTAAGCAATATATCGGTCAGAGTCAGCCCATTTTGCTCCAATGCCTCGGCTATTTTCGCCGGGGACGCGCCCGGATCAACGGCGACTGCTGCTTCGGGGCGCTCCCAGACCAGGTAGCAGTTGACGGCAAGCGGGCCGACGGTTAGCTGTTTTATCTTCATAGGGTACTCCTTCAACGTTTTGTGAGAAAATCCGTGTCAAGAAGAATGGTCACCGGGCCGTCATTGACCAGAGAAACCTTCATATCTGCGCCGAATTTCCCAGTGATTACCCGGCCAGCGCAGAGTTCGCGCATCCGGGCGACAAAATGCTCATAAAGCGGCTCTGCCTCCTGCGGCGCAGCGCTCCGGTCAAAGGAAGGACGGCGGCCTTTTTTGCAGTCTGCTCCAAGCGTAAAATTGGAGACAATCAGCAGCTCCCCGCCAATATCATTGACCGAACGGTTCATCTTGCCGTTTTCATCGGTGAAAATGCGGAGCCCGGCAGCCTTTTCCGCAAGGATATCCGCCTGCACCTCCGTATCGCCCTGCATCACGCCGAGCAGCAGCACAAGCCCCGGCCCAATTATGCCGCCGCTCACTCCGTCAATGACAATGGACGCTTCAGCTGCGCGCTGTAATACTGCCTTCATTCTGAATCCCCTTTATTGTTTTCCCGAACGCTCCACCGAAATCACGTCCTTGATCTTGGCAAGCTTGTTCATAATGTTTTTGAGCTGCTCCACCCCGGCAATGCCAATGGTGACGACGATGTTGGCGTTGCCGTTTTTCAGTTCGCGTGCAAATACCTCATGCACCGGCACACGGAAATTTGCAAGCTCCACCGTCACATCGGCAAGCAGACCGTTGCGGTCATGTGCCACAATGTCAAGGGTACAGCGGTAATATTTCTCAGCAGAATCCGCCCAGTGCACGGCAATCCAGCGGTCGCGTTGTTCGGCGTTGCGCATAGAGGCAAGCACGTTGACGCAATCCTGTTTGTGGATGGAAACCCCGTGCCCGCGGGTGATGAACCCGATGATGGGATCACCCGGAAGCGGCGTACAGCACTGAGAGAATTTTACCAGACAGTTGTCAATGCCTTCCACTACAACACCGCTGCTGCCCTTGTAGGGGGTCCTTGGAATATCCGGTGCCACCGGTATTTCACTTTCCGGCTTTGGCTTGTAGTTTTTCAAATAATCGTCTTTAATCCGCGCAATGATCTTGGAAAGCAGGATACCTCCGTAGCCAATGGCAGCAAAAAAATCGTCCAGGCTGTTGCAGTGGTACCGCTTGGCAATGGCGAGCAAAAACTCCTCCATTTCCTTTTCCGGCAGCACAATCTGGTTGCGCTTGAACTCACGCTCAACCTCTGTTTTTCCCTCCTGCACGTTTTCGGTGCGGCGCTCCTTTTTAAACCATGCGCGGATTTTATTGCGCGCCTCACCGGTTTTAACAATGTTTAGCCACGCGCGGTTCGGCCCGTGATTGGGCGAGTTACTGGTGATGATGTCCACAACGTCGCCGGTTTTCACCTTGTAGTCAATCGGCACAATGCGTCCGTCCACCTTTGCCCCGGTCATCCGGTTGCCGACCGCACTGTGGATGGCATATGCAAAGTCAATCACGGTGGAGCCAAGCGGCAGGCTCTTGACGTCCCCCTTTGGCGTAAAGACAAAAACGTCCTCTGCGCCAAGGTCGTTTTTAATGCTGTATACAATTTCCTCCGGGTTTTCATTTTCCTGCTGGGCTTCTACCAGACGGCGGATCCAGGCGAACCGCTCCTCCTGCCTGTCCTTGCCCTGAATGCCGAGCTTGTATTTCCAGTGGGCGGCAATGCCGTATTCTGCCGTGTAGTGCATATCCCAGGTGCGAATCTGAATCTCAAACGGGATGCCTTCCTTGCTCAGCACCGTAGTGTGCAGTGACTGGTACATATTCGCCTTGGGGGTGGAAATGTAATCCTTAAAGCGGTTCGGAATCGGGGTGAACATGTCGTGCATAATGCCCAAAATGTTATAGCACTCAATGACGGTTGAGGTAATAATACGCACCGCGTAGATGTCATAGACTTCATCAAAATCCCGGCCCGCCATATAAACCTTGCGGTAAATACCGTACAGGCTCTTGACCCGCCCCTCAATGTGCGGCTTCATGTCGTATTCTTCCAGACGGTCGCTGATGCGCTCAATCGTGCTCGGGATAAAAAATTTACGGGTGGCGTCCTTGAGCTGCAGCGTGTCTTCAATCTCTTTCAGCGCAACCGGATCCAGGTACTGGAGCGCCAGATCCTCCAGCTCCTCCTTAACCGCCCGGATGCCAAGGCGGTGCGCAATCGGCGCGTAAATCTCCATCGTCTCCAGCGAGGTGTCCCGCTGTTTCTGCGCCGGGCGGAAAGAGAGGGTGCGCATGTTGTGCAGCCGGTCCGCCAGCTTGATGATGATGACCCGAATGTCCTGCGACATGGCGAACAGCATTTTACGCACATTTTCCGCCTGCTGTTCCTCGCGGGTGGAAAGCGGTATTTTGCTCAGCTTGGTGACCCCGTCCACGAGGTTTGAAATTTCTTCGCCGAACTCAGACGCAAGCTCCTCTTTAGTGACCGGGGTATCCTCCACAACGTCGTGCAGAAGCGCCGCGCATATACTCGCCTCGTCCATGCCCAGCTCGACCAGAATGCAGGAAACCGCCAGCGGATGGGTGATATAAGGCTCGCCGGAGTCGCGGCGCTGCCCCTCATGGGCAGTGCGCGCAAACTCGTACGCCTTGACAATCAAATCCTTGTCATAGGTACGCCCGCTTTCATCAATCGCATTGATTAAGTTGTGCAGTAATGCCGACATAAATCCATTCCCCAATCCTGATTTAAGCATCCAGTTTTTGCAGCATGCAAAACCGTTTCGATGCGGTGAGCGCAACCTGCGGTGGATGCTGTACCGCAGAGACCTGCCCATTGGCCCGCGAACAATGAATCAACCCCAGTTCGCTCAGCACATCAAGCGCCGCGCAAAACCGGACGTAATTTATTTTGGGATAAAACGCCGTAAGATACAGCCGTTCCAGCCCGCCCTGAAAGCGCCCAAGCCGTTTGATCCCACTGTAAACCCGCACAAGATCCTCCCGGCAGAGGCTTGCTTGCTCCAGCTCCTCCGGGGCCAGCGGGGCACCGCCGTCTATTTTACAGCAGACCGACTCCCAGTGTTCCCACTGTTTCTCGTCCAGCCCGGCAGGACGTATATCCTCCACCCGCACCGACGGAGAGCGCCTTCCGGCAAACTCGTTGACTTCAAGGGTGACAAGCAAATCCACAACGCTGCCCGGCGCAAAACCAAACCATTCGGTCTCTTCCCCAAAACAGAGTGCCTGAAACGGCACACCATTCTGAAGAAGTGAAAGTTTGGTGTGCTTCCCGCCAGACAGCGGCTGGACCGCCGTAATTTCCGCACCTTCCATACAAAAAATGGGCACAGGGTTGGAAGCGCCAAACGGCTCCAACCGGCTGAGAATTTCAATCAAGTTCAACGAAATTTCGGAAGCGGACAGCATCCGGTCAATGCGGCAGCTCTCCCGCGGGGCGGATTCCAGCCAATCCTCCGCAATCCGGTTGAGGGCGGCCGAAAGCAGCGGGATGTTCTTCCGTCTGACGGTCAGCCCAGCCGCCTGTGTGTGCCCGCCAAACCGCTCCAGCAGCTCCGAGCAGGAGGACAGCGCCTTGTGGAGCGGAAATTCCGGCATGCTGCGCGCTGAACCAACGGCGGTATCCCCGTCCAGGCTCAGCAGGACGACCGGCTTGCCGAACCGCTCCAGCATCCGGGCGCTGACAATGCCGATAACGCCGGCATCCCAGCCTTCGCCCGCAAGCACCAGCACCCGGTTGTTTAACTGTAATTCATCCGCGCGGAGCTGCTCCATGCAGCCCTCTAAAATCACCTGTTCAGCCGCCTTACGGCGCTGGTTGAGCGCATCCACCCGCTGTGCAAGCCGGACGGCCTCTGCCGCATCACGGGCAGCAAGCAAATCCGCCGCAAGGGAGGCACTGCCCATCCGCCCCGCCGCATTGATGCGCGGCACCAATCCAAACGCCACCGAGCGCGCGTTTAATTTTTTCAGGTTTACGCCAGCCTCTTCTGCCAGCGCAAGCAGTCCGGGATTGCTGCACTTTGCCGCCTGTTTCAGGCCGCTTTGCACCAGCACCCGGTTTTCCCCGGTTAAGGGCACCACATCCCCAATGGTAGCGACCATGGTCAGGACAAGCAGCTCCCGTATCTCTTCCGGCGGTAAAGCCTGCCCCTGGCTGAGGGCGCGCACAAGCTGGTAAGCAACGCCAACCCCCGCATAATCACGGTATGCACAGGTGCAGTCCTTGCGGTGTGGATCCACCACCGCAGCCGCCCGCGGCAATCTTTCTCCCGGCTGGTGATGATCGGTAATCACCAAATCCAGCCCCAATTCCGCAGCATATTCGGCTTCGGCAACGGCAGAAATCCCATTATCCACCGTAACAACCAAGCCAATGCTCTGTTCCGCCAGTGCCTTCAAAGCCTCGGCATTGAGTCCATAGCCTTCGTTTTCCCGCGACGGGATGTAAACCATCACATCGCCGCCCTGCTGCCGCAGGTAGCGGCAGAGCACGGTAGAAGCGCAGACACCGTCACAATCATAATCCCCGTAAACCGCAATTCGTTCTCCGCTGTCCAGCGCAGCGCGGATTCGCTCCACCGCCGCCGGCATATCCGGCAGGGTAAACGGGTCGGAAAGTTTTATCGTTGTTTCCAGCCAGTCCCCGGCAGTGGCGGGGGAATCATACCCGCGCGCGGTCAGAATATCCGCCAATACCTGCGGAATATGGTATTCCGCAGCGAGTACTGCCGCGATCTCTATACGTTCAGCGGGACGAATCCAACGTTTCAATGCCATACTGCCGGTTCCTTTTCTCATTCAGAAGTATCTTTGATACTATTTTATCATTATTTCGGTGAAAATACAAATCTTTGGTGCAGAAAGGGCCGCCGCATTGGATGCGGCGGCCCCTGGTAACCGGTCGTCAGGATTTAAACTGTGGTCTTAACTCCATTGATCACATTGGTGAGGAGTTCAACCGCATGGTCATAGTTCTCCGGGTGGCTGCCCGCATGATCCTCGGTGCGGATTACAAACGCCAGCTCCTCCGGGATGTTTTTGGCGCCGATGGTCTCTTCCAGTGCCGTTCCTTTCAGAAAATAGCGCTGCCCATCCACGTTGGAGTTCCCTGGGAACAGCTCGGAAAGATCCATAAACATATCCGGTTCCTGGCCGACAAGCTCTTCGTAAATCCCCTCGTCCACCAAATAGATCATGGTATTGGCGTCATTAATGTAGCTTATCATCTTTGGGCGCGACGTGGTATCCGAGGAATTGCCCAGACTGACGCCAATAATCTCGGCGCTGGACTGACCGTTGCCGTCCAAATCCACTACATATTCGTTGAGCGCGCCCGCAAGCTGCTCCATGTTTACCTCACTGGAGGAATAAAGCGTTAATATTTTAATATCGTACTTTGGTTTCTGGATCAAATTGACAAGCAGGAATACACCGGCAATGAGCACCGCAATTCCCAAAAGGATGCGCCATTTGTAATAATACAGAAAATTGGTGACCTTTTCCCCGGTTGTCTGAACATGCTGCGCCTGTTCAGCTGCAATTTCCCGCTGGCGTTCTTCGTCGCTTTTTGGTTTCATGGTCTGCTTGACCTGGCGGATATAAGCCAGTTCACGCTGCCGGTTTTGGTCTTTTTTAATACTGCTGGCCATTTTAGACCCCTTCCCTGTTCTTTGTACTGCCGCATTGATGGGAGCGCATAACCGCCGCCGTATAAACTGCCCTTCCGTCAGCTTTGCACTGCAAAGCAGCGTCCGGCTGTTCCCGCTCTTATCGGCCCAGCGGCTTCATCGTTGGGAACAACAGTACATCGCGGATCGACGCGCTGTTGGTGAGCAGCATGACCAGACGATCCAAGCCGAAGCCAAGTCCACCCGTCGGCGGCATGCCATATTCCAGTGCAGTGACGAAATCCTCGTCGATGTCAGCATGGATACCCTGCGCGCGCTTTGCTTCAACCTGCTTTGCAAACCGCTCCCGCTGGTCAATCGGATCGTTGAGCTCCGAGAACGCGTTGCCCATTTCACGGTTGTAAATAAAATACTCAAACCGCTCGGTAAAGGCGGGATTCGACGGTTTGCGCTTGGCAAGCGGCGAATTTTCCACCGGATAATCGTAAATAATGGTCGGCTGCACCAGCTTGTCCTCAACAAACGCCTCAAAAAAGGCGATGAGCACATGCCCTTTGGTAGCGGAGTCACCTTCCTCAACCTCAACGTGATGCTCTTTTGCACAGGCGCGGGCATCCTCGTCGGTCGCCCAGTCGTTGTAATCAACGCCCGCATACTTCTGGACCGCTTCCACCATCGTCAGCCGTGCCCACGGGGCACCCATGTTGATTTCAACCCCCTGGTATTCAATGACGTCGGTGCCGCAGACCTTGCGGGTGATGGTCTTATACATGTCCTCAATGAGGTCCATCATGCCAAAATAATCGGTGTAAGCCTGGTACATTTCCACCGAGGTAAACTCCGGGTTGTGCGAGGTGTCCATCCCCTCGTTGCGGAAGATGCGGCCAACCTCGTACACACGGTCAAAACCACCTACAATCAGGCGCTTTAAGTACAGCTCGGTCTCAATGCGGAGGTACATGTCAATGTCCAACGCATTGTGGTGGGTGACAAACGGACGCGCTGCCGCACCAATTTCCAACGTATGCAGAACCGGGGTGTCCACCTCCAAATAGCCGATCCCGTCCAAATAAGCGCGGATTTCTTTTAAGATCTGGCTGCGTTTGTAAAAGGTGTCCCGCACCTCCGGGTTCATGATGAGGTCCACATAGCGCTGGCGGTACCGCATCTCGGTATCGGTCAGGCCATGGAACTTCTCCGGCAGCGGTAAAAGAGCCTTGGAAAGCAGGACAATTTCGGTTGCATGAATCGAAATCTCCCCGCTCTTGGTTTTAAAAACCGTTCCCTTCAAACCAATGACGTCGCCAATATCCCATTTTTTAAACGCATTGTAGCTGTCCTCGCCCACATCGTCAATGCGGACATAAGACTGCATCCGGTCGGTGTGGTCACGCAGGTCAATAAAGCTCGCCTTACCCATCCGGCGGCGGCTCATCATACGCCCTGCAAGAGAAACGGATTTTCCCTCCAGTTCCTCATAATGGTCACGCACCTCTTGGGCCGTATGGGTGACCTTGTAGCTGGTAATCTGAAACGGATCGTTCCCAGCGGCCTGAAGTTCCGCCAGCTTTTCACGGCGTACCCGCCGCTGCTCGCTCAGCTCTTGCAATTGAGCCGCGTCATTCATCGGTTCGCTCATATGTTTTCGTACCTCCTGCAAAAAACAGCCTGACGCTGTTTCCATCATACAATTTACTTGTTTCCTGTTTTTGAATAAGTGGTAAACAAACAAAGGGCTTTCGCCCTTTGTTTGAAAAACGCTATCTCTGAATTTCCAAAATCTCAAACTGGACCATACCGGACGGGGTTTCCGCCTCCACCATTTCACCGACACGGTGGCCGAGAATGGCTTTGCCAACCGGGGATTCGTCCGAAATCTTGCCGTTCATCGGATCCGCCTCGGTGGAACCAACCAGATGATACTCCATAATCTCGTCAAACTCCACATCACGGATTTTCACCTTGGAGCCGAGATTGACAAGGTCGGTGTCCATTTCGTCGTTGTCCAGCACCTTCGCGTTTTTGAGGATGGCCTCAAGCTGAACAATACGCGCTTCCACCATTGCCTGTTCGTTTTTGGCTTCATCGTATTCGCTGTTTTCCGAAAGGTCGCCAAAAGACAACGCAACCTTAATTTTTTCCGCAACCTCTTTGCGTTTTATGGTTTTCAGTTCTTCAAGCTCATCCTCCAGGCGTTTCAGGCCGTCGGCGGTGAGCATTACCTGTTTTGCAGACATTAAAACTCCTCCTAAAAACAAAAGTTCCCGATGGATACGGAAACCCTTGTCAGTTTGCAATGTACCTATTATATTAAATCTTCCCAGCGGTGTCAAGCGAGAATCGCTCTTCCAATATATTTTGCAGCGTCCTGCGCTCATTATCCAACAGACAGCTTTCCGGCAGCAGCGTGCGCATTTGACGCTGGCTGCCAATCCCGTAAAGGGCGGCGGAAAGCTGCAAAGGTTCCACCCGTTCAGGCAGTTCTAGTTTAAAATCGTCAAACCTTTCCCGTGAAAAGCCGTGAATTACCGTCGCGCCTTTGAACTGGTCCGGCTCCAGCGTGACCACCGGCGCTGTAACCGCCCCCGCCAAATCAACACCGAATCCTTTGGGCGAAACAAGCATAAGGTTGTCGTTGGGATGATCCAGCACATCGGTCACCTGAAGCACTGCGCCGAGTTCTGCACGCAGCTCAACCGCCAGATGCTCATAGCTGTCCCGGTGCAATGTCACCACCTTAAGCAAGGCGCACTCCTTTGCCATTGCGCGGGCAAGATCGTGATAAACCCCGCGCAGATCAATCAGGGTTGCACGCCGTTTCTGAAGCGGTACATCCGATTCCGCCAGCCAAAATGAAACGGCGTTTTTCAGAAAGACGTAACCAATTTCCGCCGTGTCAATCGGCCGGATGCCGCAGTCCTCCGGCAGTTCAATCCCGGTGCAGAATACTGCGCGGGAGGCGGTATCCCTCAAAAGGGCCGTCAGTTTTTTTAGTTTAACCTTGTGCGTGGTAAGCTCCACCAATAAATAAGAGCCGCCCTGGTAGGACACCGTCTGGGTGCGGTACCCGCTGCGGAACAGGCCGCCGGAAACATACCGCCCCGCTTTCCCGGAAATGACAGCAAACATAAACAACAACCACCCTATTCCATCATTGATGCCGCTTGCACGGTGATCAATATATATGAACAGGGTGGTTCAAATAAGACAAATTATTTTGCGGCCTCCAAAACCTCAACCGCTTTGGAAAGCTGCGTATCGTTCGCCGGAAGAAGCTGGTCGTACGAGAGCTTCTTTTCATCGTCTACCGAAAGGGCGGTCTCGTAGTCCGGAACCAAGCCGACGCCGTTGAAATTTGCGCTGACCGCCGGCATGAACTGCGCATTGCTCAGCACAACACAGCTGCCGTCCTTAAGCTGGTATTCCTCCTGCATCAAACCCTGCCCATAGGTATTAACACCCACCAGCTTGGATTTGCCGTAATCCCGCAGGTCTGCCGCAAACAGCTCCGCCGCGTACTGGGTCTTACTGTTTATTATGGTAACCATCGGAAGAGTGACCTCATTGGTATCCGACCGGCGCAGAAGTTCGGTCGTACCGTCCTTATACGAGGCGCTGTAAAGATCGCCCGCCGGAAGCAGCATATCCAGAATATCGCTGGCGCTGTCCAGATCACCCGAACGGGTGTTGCGCACATCAAAAATAATGCCGGTAACCGCTTCCCCTTCTGCCGCAATGTCGTTCATAATTTTCTGGAACTGCTCCACTGCTGCCGACGAGAAGCTTGTAATACGGATATAGGCGTTGGAATCCATCATGGTCATTGTCACAACCGGAACCTCAAAGCTCTTGCGCAGAACCGTAACATCGCTGTCCACACTGTCCCGCCGGATGGTCACTACCACCGACGTCCCCGGCTCGCCCATGAGAAGTTCGGCCGTTTTGGTGTAGCCAGCCGTCTTGGCGTCCTGCCCTTCCACTGCAACAATCAAATCGTTTTGCAGCAGCCCGGCCTGCTCCGCCGGAGAACCCGCATAAACTTCATTTACACGGTAGTAACCGCTCTCATCCCGCGAAAGCCCGGCGCCAATGCCAACAAGCCTGCCTTCTCGAATGGACTGAAGGCGACTGTAGGTCGCCGCGTCATAATAGGCTGCATAAGGATCGTCCGAACCGTCAACAAAACCGTTGGAGACCTGATCCAGCAGGTGGGTTTCATCCAACTCGCCTACATAATTCTGACGGATCAAATGGTCAATTTCCGCGACCTTTTTATAAAGCTCCTCCCGCTCCTTTACGTTATACACCTTGTCGTTAAAAATATTCTGCGAAAAGATCATGGTGATGGTAAAGGTAATGGCCGCGACAACCGCCATAAAGCTGATGGCCGCACCAAGGGATATTCTCCTGTTCATGCACCGCTTCCTCCAAATGTTCGTTTTTCAGGTATCCGGCGTCAGCCGGCGGCGACAACATACTGAAGCGGATTGGTCACAACGCCGTTGACACGCACTTCAAAATGGCAGTGAACGCCGTAGGAATCCCCTGTATCGCCGGCGTACGCAATAATATCGCCTTGGTTTACCGTCTGCCCGTATACGACATTCAGGCTGTTGTTGTGGGCGTACACTGTGGAATATCCGCCGCCGTGGTCAACAATGACGATATTGCCGTAGGAGCTGCTGAAATTCGCGCGGATAACCGTACCGCCCTTTGACGCACGGATGGGGGTGTTCAAGCCGCACGGAATATCAATGCCCTTGTGAAACTGCTGCTTGCCATTCAGGTCGCGCCAGCCGTAACCGTCGGAAATACGGTAGTACCCGCTGACCGGCCAGAGCCATCCGCCCGGCGACAGCGGCGTGTCCGGATTTTGGTTCTGTTTCAGCCACTCTTCAATTTCCCGGTCGGCAGCCTCAAGATCCGCCACAATCTGATCACGGCTCTTCTGGGTTTTCTCCTCCAGCAGTTTTAACTCGTCCAGTGTGTTCTGAGACTGCGACAGCGCAGTGTTGAGCTCCTGGTTTTTGGTCATAACCTCTGCCTTATTGGCCTCAATCTGCTGTTTTGAAGCCTCAATTTCAGCCTTATCGGCTTCAATCTGCTGTTTTTGCGCCGTCAATTCCTTAATAAGCTTATCGTCGTGATCCGCCACGCGCTGGGTGGTTTCCGCAGCCGACAAAAACTCCGCAAAGGTCGAGCTGCCAAACAGCACGCTCAGTACCGTAGCGTCATCGGCCATATACATGGCGCGCAGGCGTTTTTTAAACAGATCGTAGTTTTCATCAATCTTTGCCTGCATTTCTTCAATTTCCTGGTTTTTCTGGCTGATCTGCCCCTCCAGCGTATTGATTTGGCTGCTAAGCACCGAAATCTGATTTTGGATGTTTTGAATCTGGTAGCTGATCTGAGTCTGAACCGCTTTCTGATCGTCCACCTTTCCCTGAGCTTCTTCCAAAGCCTGATCAATCTTCTTTTTTTCTTCTTCCAGGCGCTTTTTTTCATCCACCAAATCATCATAACTGCTTGCCGCCTGTACCTGTGTTGACGGCGCCGACAGCAAACAGCCAAACGCAACGGCACACAGTACAAGAATGGCAATGAATTTTGACAAAACTTTGTTGCGAACCACGGTTCCGTCCTCCTCGCTTTTACACTTTCAGGTGATTGCGTACACTAAAGGTACAGCCGACCGTACCAACAATAATCCCTGCGCCCAGGAAGCATCCAACCAATTCCCACGCAATCTGGTGGAACGGAATCACGCTGGACAGCAAATCCTGCAGCCACACCGAAGCGTTGTCAATCATGTAGCTGAACAGGAGCTCGTAAACACCCCAAATAAGGAAGAAAGCGAGCACAGCCGAAATTGTGCCAATCACCACGCCCTCTACAAAAAAGGGGATTCGAATAAAGTTGTTGGTCGCCCCAACATATTTCATAATGTTAATTTCTTTTCTCCGGCTGAACACCGAGGCACGGATGGTGTTCGCAATAATCACCAGGGATACAACAACAAGTGCGACAATCAAAACAATCGCAAAGACATTGATCATATCCTTGATGTTGGTAATGGTGTCTGCAACGTCGGTCGGCGCATTGATTTTCTCCTTGATTGGATTGCTTTCAAGTTCCGAAACGATTGCAGACGTCTGGGAAAGGTCGACAATCTTAAAGCGGAAAGAAGCCGGGCAAGGGTTTTCCTCCCCTTCCAGCCCTTCCAGCAGGATGGCGCTTTCCCCCATGGTTTCCTTGTATTCCTCCAGCGCCCGCTCCTTGTCAATGTACTCCACCTCAAACAGGCGGGAATCCGACTCAAGCGCTGCAAGATTTGCGTGAATCTCCTCTTCCGAAGCGTCATCCCTGATGAAAAATACGACTTCATTCTGGTCGCCGATGGAGGTCACCATATTGTTGATATTCGCCGAAAGCAGCCAGGAAAACCCGATCAGCAACAGGCAGGTGGTCAGTACACCAACCGAGGCAAAGGACATCAGCCGGTTGAGCCATACGTTTTTGCCGCCTTCTTTAACGAGGTATTTGAAGCTGCTGGCTTTCATTGTCCCCTCCTATATAATCATCAAAAATAATGCTACCATTTTCAATCGTAATCGTCCTGCCGCCAAAATAACGCACCAGGTCGTGTTCATGGGTCACCATTAATATGGTGGTTCCGCATTTGTTAATTTCCCGCAGAAGCTCTACAATTTCGTAGGAGAGTTCCGGGTCAATGTTGCCGGTTGGCTCGTCTGCAATAATCAGCGGAGGGTCATTTACCAAAGCGCGTGCCAAAGCAACCCTCTGCTGCTCACCGCCGGAGAGTTCGTTTGGGTAGCTTTTTGCTTTATGTACCAACCCCATCAGGTCAAGCACATATGGAACCTGGTTGCGGATAAACCGCTTGGAAGCATCGGTCACCCGCAGACTGAACGCAACATTGTCAAAGACGTTCATGGTTGGAATCAAGCGGAAATCCTGGAACACAACGCCAATGGAACGGCGGAACCGCGGAATTTCCCGCTTCTTCAGCTTTCTCAGGTCATACCCGTTGACAACAACGGACCCTTTGCTCGGCAGGGTTTCCCGTAGGATCAGCCGGAACATCGAGCTTTTTCCCGCGCCGGATGAACCCACAACAAAGGCAAACTCACCCGCGTCAATGTTTAGGTTGATGTTTTTGAGTACCGTATTGCCGTTGCCGTATGCAAACGAAACATCCTTAAAATTAATCATAGACTGCACCACAATTCAAAAGAGTATCGGTCCTTCATTCGTCCCACCGTCAAACGGCATCCGGTTAAAATTTAACCGGATTTGAGGTCAAGTATTTCTTTACCATCAGCGCAATTTTGAAGATGATGGCATGGTCAAACTCACGCAGATCAAGCCCGGTCAGTTTTTTTATCTTTTCCAGGCGATAAACCAGCGTGTTTCTGTGTACAAACAGCTTTCTGGAAGTTTCAGACACATTCAGGTTATTTTCAAAGAATTTCTGGATAGTAAACAACGTCTCGTAATCCAGCGACTCAATCGAACCCCGCTTAAACACTTCTCTTAAAAAGGTTTCGCAGAGGGTGGTCGGAAGCTGGTAAATCAGACGGGCAATCCCCAGGTTGTCATAACTGACAATGGCCTTGTCGGTATCAAACACCTTTCCAACCTCAAGGGCAATCTGCGCCTCTTTAAAGGAATGCGCCAAATCCTTAACCCCAACGACCGGTGTGCCAATGCCCACAACCGCTTTGGTGTAAAACTCGCTGGAAAGGGTGTCTACAATCGAACAGGCCAGCTTTTCCAGGTCTTTGGACTCAATGGTCGGCTTAATTTCCTTAATCAGCACAATTTCAGTTTCGCTGATGTTAAAAACAAAGTCCTTCTGTTTGTCCGGAAAGAGATTTTGAATCACATCGTAGGCCGAAACGTCATGCGACGAGGTGATGCGGATAAGCAGCGCAACGCGGCTGACGTCGGTGTTAAAGTGCAGCTCACGCGCCTTAACATAGATGTCGCCCGGCAAAATGTTATCCAAAACAACATTTTTAATAAAGTTGTTGCGGTCATATTTTTCATCATAGTACTGCTTAATGCTGGAAAGCGTCACCGCAAGAATCTGTGCATATTTGGCAGCAGCGTCGTCAATTCCCTCCACAAAAACCGCATAATCCGGTTTAATATGGGAACCAAACGGTTTATAGGTATAGCCGTCCCGGATGAAAACGTCGTGTCCATCGGTAATATCCAGAGAAATATATTCATTGGTAATGCCAATTCTGGACAGTTCGCTGCATGCAATGACCGTCGCCTGGTCATCTACTACGCCGATGACACGGTCAATGGTATCCCGCATTTGATGGACAATCCCCTGAAACAACCGATTCGACATAATCTATCCCCTCTTATTTCTAAAGAATATTTACAGATCAAATTCTATTTTACATAAGTTTTTAACATTTTGCAACATATTGCGAATAAATTCAGGTTTAATTTTGTAAATATTTCAAAGCAAAATACCAAACCAGCCAGATATATTACAAATTGTAACACATTTCAACCGGCCGGTTGTTAATAAATTATGAAAAAGCAGATGGCAGATCATCCCAACAAAAAACCGCTGCACATATTGTGCAGCGGTTTATCTGTTTGGAGTTACACGGAATTATGGCAAACTTAGTTGCAGATGACCTGCTCGGTTTCTTTGTCAAAAATGTTGACACGGTTGAGGTCAATCGCAACCTGAATCTTGTCGCCCGGGCGAGCTTTGGTACGGGATACGCGAGCAGTAATATTATTGCCTTCGCAATCCAGATACAGGTAGGTCTCAGCGCCCATCAACTCAACAACATCTACATTGGCCTCAACAACACCGTCGGTTACTGCGGAGAGGTACATCTCTTCGTCATGGATGCACTCCGGACGGATACCGATGATGACTTCCTTGCCAATAGCAGCTTTAACAGCTTCGTTGTCTGCTTTTGCAGCCGGAAGCGGAATTTTGTACTGGCCAAACGCGAAGCAAACTTTGCCGCCTTCCTCAACAAGGGTTGCGTCAATGAAGTTCATCTGCGGAGAACCAATGAAGCCTGCAACGAAGACATTGCACGGTTTGTCGTACAGGTTCTGCGGGGTATCAACCTGCTGAATGAAACCGTCTTTCATAACAACGATTCTGTCAGCCATGGTCATAGCCTCAGTCTGGTCATGGGTAACGTAAATGAAGGTGGTACCCAGACGATAATGCAGCTTGGTCAGCTCGGTACGCATCTGCGCACGGAGTTTTGCGTCCAAGTTGGAGAGCGGTTCGTCAAGAAGGAAGACCTTCGGGTCACGAACGATTGCACGGCCCAGCGCAACACGCTGTCTCTGACCACCGGAAAGAGCTTTCGGTTTACGGTCGAGCAGGTGGGAAATATCGAGGATACGAGCAGCTTCTTCAACGCGGCGTTTGATCTCATCCTTCGGAGTTTTACGGAGTTTCAGACCGAATGCCATGTTGTCAAATACAGTCATATGCGGGTACAGAGCGTAGTTCTGGAAAACCATTGCAATATCGCGGTCTTTCGGAGCAACGTCGTTCATCAGGGTCTCGCCAATGTAAAGCTGACCACCGGTGATTTCTTCCAGACCTGCAATCATACGCAGCGTGGTGGATTTACCACAGCCGGAAGGACCAACGAGTACCAAGAACTCCTTGTCTTCAATCTCCAGGTTAAAGTCAGAAACAGCCTGAACGCCGCCAGCATAAACTTTCTGAATATTGCGTAATGATACGTTTGCCATTATATGTACCTCCTAATTATTTGTAGCAACATTACATGTATACTATAACAAATCCGCCTGCCAAAAAGCAATAAGGTTATTAGCCAAAGATTCAAAATCCAGTTTATGTATATTTACTAAAATTAGGTCCGAGGACAAAATTTGTTCATTTTTGGCTCAAATTACTGCCTAAAATCAACTCACATTCTTTGTGCAACATTTCTCGGCATTCTCCCGGCGCCAAATTCGGGTCCAGTTCCAATCCGCCGATTTTTATACGCTTCAAACGCTCTACATGGTTGCCAACCGCCTCAAACATCCGCTTAACCTGATGGTATTTTCCTTCGTACAGCACAACCTCAGCCAGCGGCTTGTCCCCCTCCCGCACAATCCTGCACTGAGCAGGCAGGCATTTTGTTCCGTCCGCAAGGACAATGCCGCCGCAGAACGCTTCTATTTCTTCGCTGCTGATGGGATGCTCCAGCACCGCCTGATAAGTCTTTGGAACATGGTGCTTCGGCGAGAGCATCCGGTGGGCAAAATCGCCGTCGTCGGTCAGCAGGACAAACCCTTCGGTATCAATATCAAGCCGGCCCGCCGGCGCCATTCCGCGGCGGTACAGTTCCGGCGGAACCAAATCCAATACCGTTTGATGCCTGCCGTCCTCGGTCGCACAGATAACCCCCTGCGGCTTGTTGAGCATTACATACAGGTGTTCTTTGAATTCCACCGGTACCCCGCGCAGCAGCACCGTGTCGGCAGCGGGATCAACATTCATCGACGCATCCTTAACCGGCACGCCGTTGACTCGGACAAGCCCCGCCCTGCACAATTCTTTTGCTTCACGGCGGGTCGCCGCATTCTGGCTGGTTAAAAAACGGTCAAGGCGCATACTTTTCATCCTCCGGCATAAAAACAAGGCCCCGCTCACTGCGCAGGGCCTTTTTCAGCGATTATTCCCATTGTACCCGATCTTAAACCGGAATGCAACGCTACGGCTGCATAAAACCGTGCATAAAACCATCCAACTCGCTGGAACAGACGTCGCCGCCAACAATCCTGTTTTCAAAAACGAGGATATGCGCATAGACGTTGCTCTTTCCTTCAGGGTAATTGGTGACAAGATAGGTATAGCGCGTAACGGTCTGACCCTTATACGCCTCCAAATCCAACCCCTGCTGTTTTTGAATGGCATTGTAGTTCTGGTAAACATCGTCAAATTCCGCCGGGATGGTCACCTCTGCCACCTCGGTCGGATCCGCAACAACTTCCCAACCGAAATAGGTCAAGAACGCCACCCGCTGCTCCCCGGTTTCCGCCGCCATCATCTCCTCCGGCGGCAGGGATTCCGGGGGCTTGCTCCCGGAATTTGCATTGGTGATGACAACGATGGCCGTAATCCCCGCGGCAAGAATCATTGCAAAGATGGCAAAAATCTTTAGTTTGGACATACGAACAGAACACAGAAACATCTACATTACCCCCTATTGCTGACACAATAGTAATGTATATGCCCCTGTGTTCCTGTTCAGTCTTATTTGCCAAAAATTTCAGCCGCTTTTGCAATAACCGCGCCCTGCATCTGTTCCGGCAGCGGTTCATAACGCTCAAACGCCAGTGTGAAACTGCCGTCACCCTGGGTCATCTGGCGCAGGACATTCGCAAAATCCTGCATCTCTGCCATCGGCGCATTGGCTTCAATAACGGTATAGCCTTCTTCCTCCGGGTTCATGCCCAGCACACGGCCGCGCCGCTTGTTGAGTTCACCCATTAAATCGCCGGTCTTGTCGTCGGGCACAACCGCCTTGAGCAGGCCGATTGGCTCCAGCAAAATCGGAGATGCCTGGGCAATCCCTTCGCGGTAAGCAAGGCCAGCCGCCGTCTTAAACGCCATTTCCGACGAGTCAACCGGATGATACGATCCATCCAGCAGCGTCGCCTTAACGCCAACCACCGGGTAACCCGCCAATACCCCCTTGAGCACGCTGTCACGCAAGCCCTTTTCAACCGCCGGGAAGTACCCTTTTGGCACCGAGCCGCCAAAGACCTTTTCCTCAAAGACCAGATCCTCACAATTCCACGGCTCAAATTCAATAACGACATGGCCGTACTGACCGTGTCCGCCGGTTTGTTTCTTATGTTTCCCCTCCGCCTTGACCTTTTTGCGGATGGTCTCACGGTAGGCGATGATCGGCGGTTCCAAATCCACCGCAACGCCGAATTTGCTCTTGAGTTTTGCAACTGCAACATCCAGGTGCTGCTCGCCCAGACCGCTGAGGATTTGCTGGTGTGTCTCGGTGTTCAGGGCGAACGAAAGGGTCAAATCCTCCTCCAGCAGACGGTGAATTCCGCTGGACACCTTGCTTTCATCCCCATTGGCCGCCGTTTTAACCGCCAGCGAATAGCAGGGCTCCGGGAATTCCATTTTATCGAATACGACCTGCCGCTTCGGGTCGCAGAGGGTATCCCCGGTCACCGCGCCGAGCTTGGTGATCGCCACTAGATCGCCCGCCGCAGCTTCCTTGACCTCATCCTGCCGTTTGCCGCGGATATTAAGCAGTTTGCCGATTTTTTCCGGCTGCCCGGTTGTCATATTGACAACCGCCGCCTCCGCATTCAGCACGCCGGAAATCACCTTGACAAAGGACAGCTTGCCGACAAACGGGTCGGCAACCGTTTTAAATACATACGCGCTTAAAAGAGAGGAAGCGTCGCAGTCCACATTGATGACCGAATCGGCGCAGACCGCCTCCCGGCCAGAAGCCTCCGCCGCAGACGGAAGCATTTTGGCAACAGCGTCCAGCAGCATGTCAATGCCTGCAAGGGTTTGCTGGCTGCCGCAGAGCACCGGTGTAATCGCCCCGCTCTTAATGCCGTTGTGCAGCCCGGTAATCAGCTCAAAGTAAGTGAACTGCTCGCCGGAGAAAAACTTTTCAAACAGTTCTTCATCGGTCTCAGCAATCGCTTCGCTGATGGCCTCAATCAGGCCGTCCAGCCGGTGTTCGGTGTCCGGCATATCCACTGGGGTCGCCACGCCTTTTGCATCGTACTTATAGGCGCGCATCTCCAGCAGGTTGATGTAGCATTCCACCCCGCTACCGCCGTCATAGGGGACGACAATCGGGCAAACCGACGGTCCAAAAGATGCTTTCAGGTTTTCCAGCACTTTATAGAAATCAGCGTTTTCGCTGTCCATTTTCCCAACAAAAAACATGGTGGCTTTTCCGTTTTTCTTCGCCAGTTTATAGGCCTTTTTCGCGCCCACGGTCACGCCGGATTTCCCGGAGACCGCAATCAGAACGCTGTCCGCCGCGCTGACGCCCTCATACAGCCCTGTTACAAAATCAAACAGGCCGGGGGTGTTCAGTAAATTCAGCTTGACATCGTTATAGTCAAACTGCGCAAGTGAAAGGGATAACGACGCTTTGCGCTTTACCTCTTCCGGATCAAAATCGCACACAGTATTGCCTTCGGTCACTTTTCCCAGGCGGTCAATGACTCCCGCCTTGAACATCATAGCTTCTGCAAGTGAAGTCTTACCAGACCCCGCATGACCAGCTAATGCAATATTTTTTATCCTGTCCGCCCCGAAACGGCTCATACGACCACTCCCTTTTGTTCATACTTCATATAAAAAATAAATATGATGGTTGAATTATATCACGTTTGCATAAACAGCGCAATTCTTTTTCCTCTACTTTTGTGCTAAATATATGTTTGAAAATTTAGGATATTGCACAAAAAAGAAAAAATGATTCACCGTATATCCGTCAAAAGCAAACAAGCCGCACAGCATTTTGCCGTGCGGCTTGTAACATTTTACCGGAAATCAGCGAACCGGGTTAAAGGGTTTTCAGGCGTGGGATGAGGAAGGTGGCCACCAGCCAGACCAATTCATAAACCAGCAGGGAAAGCACCTTCATCTCGCTCATGCCAGAAACCAGTGTGAGGGCAATCAGCATCAGTACGCCAAGGCCAATGGCGGCAAACTGGATAATGCTCCCCAACAGGATAGCGCTTTTCATCCGTTTGGCGGCAATCAGAGAACCGGCAAAGGAGCGGAAGCTGCCGTTGCTTAACACCGAGCTGGTGCCGCGTTCCGCCGGCGCAGTCAGTGCGTCGTAGGTTGCATGAAGGCGGGCGGGCAGGATTTTGAAGAACGAGGGATCTTCATCAAAGACCTCTGCAAGCTTTTGCTGGGTGATTACTGCATCCACCGACTTGACAATCAGGCGAATCCCATTGTCCTCCAGCCGCCGGATGTAGGCCTTAACCTCCGGCGCAGCAAAGAACTTGGTGAGGAACACCGCTGTCAGCTCTCCCGAGGTGGAGAGATAGATAAGGTCATGCCCCTCGTTGAGATAACGCTCCTCATAATCGCGCGACGGCACGCTGATGCCGTGGTTTATCATCAGGTCACGGCTGCCAATCAGCACCCGCTTGTTGTCCACCCAGGCGGAAATACCCATGCCGTCCTCATACACCAGCGTATCCACCGGGCGGAGCAGTTTACTGTCCCCGCTGGTGATCTGGTGGAACACATTGGCAAGCACGCTGCCAGACGCTTCAATGACACTGGCGGCGTCCATCAGCGCTTCATCAATCCGCTGCCCCGCAAAGGTTTTAATCCCATAGAGCTTGACCGCGTTACCGGGGAACAGGTCGTGCGCCGAAACGGCAACCGCGTTGGTATAACAGAAATCATCCACCTCACTCGGCGAGAGGATTACCCCGCCGTGCTTGTTGTACTTACGCACCGCACGGGACATGGGCAGACCGACCGAAAACAGGTAGGAAAACGGCGAAAAGACGCAGAGCACGGCTGCCGCAGTGGTGAGCGCGGTATCCGTGTTTCGGGTCATGAAAAAGGAAACCACGCCAAGCAAAACCGCAAACCCAACAGCAAGCGGCGTCAGATACTTCGCATACTCGTCGGTAGCATCGGTGTCAATGGAATAACCAATAAAGTCGGTAACAAAATCCGCCTTCTGCTGAACCGCAACGGTGGGAACATCACTTACAACGCCGCGGGTGAGCTCCAACGCCACATTTTCGTCCTCCACCAGAGTTGTGACATATTTGTCATATCCCGAGGAGACAATGCGGAAGTTGAGGATCATACGGTTAATGGCAAAATACTTGGCAAAACTGTTGCAGAGCAATGCCCCAATGACCACAAGGCCGTACAGGTGGACGCTGGGCGCGGTCACCGCCTCAATGCGGAAGAAGCTGACAACCATCTGCACTAGGCTGAAAAGCGCCGCAAGCGAAACCAGGCTGTCCCGGTTTGGATGCAGCCGGACAGCAGAAAGCAATCCTTCTCCAAGGCTGGAGCAGCAGACCATCATAGAGGAAACCAGCAGGACAAACTGTACCACCAAATAGATGAGCGGCTGTTCATTGCGGCGCAGCGCCGACGGCAGCAGCTGCGGAAAAAACTCCTGTCCCAGTGCAAACACCAAGGCAAGCCCGCCAAACACCGCCAGCAGAATTACACTGAGCAGCAGCCGTTTGCGGGTTGTAAGAATTTCGGTATATACCTCGCGCTCGTCAGCCGGTGAACGGTATTCCACATAATCCAGTTCCTCTTCTTCCGGTTCCGACTCTGCGCCCTCTTCTTTTTCCTGTGGGACAGGCGTATCAGCACGCTGTTTTGCCTTTAAAAAGGCGTCTTCATCTATGTACCGGGTCGGTTCGTCCACCGGGGCGCCCGCGTCATCGTAGGCTGCTTGTATTTTGGGCGCAGAAGTCTCCACAGCAGCTGCTTCCGGCCGTGCTGTCTCTTCTGCGGCGGACTCCGAAAGAACTTCCGCCTGCGCCTCGCCTTCGGCTAATTCTCCGGAATCCGCCCACGGCGCTTGGATTTCATCTCCGGCTGGAGCTGCGTCCATCGGCTCCGGTTCCGCCGGCGCTGACACGCCAAGCTCATCGGCAAGGGATTCCTTCAGCAAATCCACCGTTGAAAGCGTCGGCTCTTTCACAGGCAGTTCCGGCGCGGCAGGCGCCTGAGGCTGTATTGTATATTCCCGGCGCGGTTCCTTTGGTGCTGCCGGCTCGTCATCGTAACGGATATTAACGGTAAACTTGGGTTTCTGCTGAGCAGTTTGCCCCACCGAAACCGGGGTGCTTTCCGCTTCCCGAACCGCAGCAGGCGGCTCCGTCTTGGTTTGAACCGGCTCCGGCGTGCGGACAGGAGGCTTTTCTTCGCCCAGTATCTCCGCAATCAACCGGTCGACATCAACGGACGGATTTGGTTTCGTTCCACGCCCTGTATCCCGTTCCAGGCTCAGGTCTGCGAGAATATCATCTACCGAATACTGTTTTTTATCGCTCATACCGGCCTCCCAAATACTTTTTGTACACAATCTATTTTGCCTGAAGCCCCATCCGCTGGCGGGCAATTTCATACATCAAAATCCCCCCCGCGACCGACGCATTCAGCGAAGTCACCCGGCCACGCATCGGCAGGCTGACACGAAAATCACATTTCTCCAGCACCAAGCGGCTGACGCCCTCTCCCTCCGAGCCGACCACCAACCCGCATGGGCCGGAAAAATCCTGCTCGCACCAGGTGGTGCCGTCCATATCCGCAGCATAGAACCAAAGCCCCTGTTGCTTGAGTTCCTCCATAACCGACGGCAGATTCGGCACCCGTGCCACCGGCAGATGGCTGACTGCTCCCGCCGAGGTTTTCTGCACAATCGAGGTCAGCGACGCGCTGCGGCGTTTTGGGATGATAAGCCCGTGCGCCCCAGAGGCCTCTGCCGTCCGGATCAACGCGCCCAGATTGTGCGGGTCCTCCACACCGTCCGCCAGAATCAGAAACGGCGGTTCCCCGCGTTCCGCTGCACGTGCGAGGATCTCTTCCACCGTGGCATAACGTGCGCAGCTCGCCGTGGCGACCACCCCCTGGTGGTTCTCGGTACCACACATTGCTTTTAGCTTCTGCTCGCTCACCTGCTTGACCACCACGCCGCGCTGCTTTGCAATGGCGACGATTTTGTTTAAGCTCCCGGTGAAGCGGTGGTCGGCAACAAATATCTTGTCAAGCTCCACATCGGCATTGAGCGCTTCCAGCACGGCGTTGCGGCCGGCAATTACGCTGTGTTCCATTTCATTCTGCTGATTCATACTGGTTCCTATCCCGCCCCAACGGCGCTGTCGGTAATCTGTTTAGGCCTCGCACCTTACGGCGAATAGCCCAATTTTGAATTATGATTCCATGAACGGCGCGTGAGCGCCCGCAACAAACCCCTGCGCTGCCGCGGTTTCGCCTGGAGCAATGTTCTCTAAAGCCAGAGGAATGAAGGATTCACACCGCTCGGGATTCCCGCGCGGATACTCACGCTGCATATCAATCGCGTTTGGCCCGTGCGGCCACGCATCGTGAGGCTATTATACCATATTATCCGACAAAATAAAACATTTTCCGCCGTTCGGTGCAGGAAATTGTTGTCAGCGCAGGAACAGCAGCATCGAAAGCAGCGCCCCGCCCAACGCACCACATCCCACCTGAAGCAAAATGCGCCAAAACGGCCGGCCCGCCATTTTAACCCCTTTGTCCTGCCGAATGTAGGTATCCACAAAATAATTTGCCTGCTCCTGCAGCTCTTTTTGATCCACCGTCAGTTTTTCCGGATTGACAAACAGGATTGCCTTTTCAAAATATGCATTGTCGGTCCGTACAATTTCCACGATTTGCTTATTGACCCCTTTTACCACAAAAACTTCCCCACTTTCCACATTTTTTACAAACACCCATCCTGCCTAAAGTTTCCCACTGTTTGAACAGGGTTTTCAACAAAAAGATTGACCGGCTGGCCAAAAAATATACATTTTGTAATTGTTTGGCCATAAACGCCCCCTGTTTTCCCCATTTATTGTGGAAAACTCGGTTGAAACAGTGGAAAAACCCCGCTGCAAACGCATCGGGGTTTTGTTTTGCACAATGTGGAAAGAGTCACAAAAAATGATACCGAAAGTATATGCAGGTTATACATGGGATTATACAAAACCACATCCGCCCATGGTCATTCCCTTATTTCCGGGAGGTTAAAAACCACATGGCGCGCTCAATGGAATCCCTGGAATTACCCCAGTCGGCATCCTTTCCGCCAAAGCGGTAATCAAACCTGGTGGTAAAGTGATGAACGTCGCCGGTCAGCTCGGCAAGATAACGTTCGGTCAGCGGGTTTAACGCCTCCATAAAAACCGGGAGCTGCTTTTTAGAGAGCTTGTGCGCCGCACGCCCGGCAAGCAGCTCGTAATGCGGCAGGCAGATCACCGGCTGTTGCCGGAACAGCGCCTGAAACTCCGGGTCTGAGAAAAAGATCTTCAGAATGTTGTCAAGCATCCCGTCCATCACCGACTCAATTTTCTGGCAGACATAGCAGGTTGGCGGTTCCGGTTCCTTTTTGCGGGAGGGCAGCTTTGCCTTTTCAAATAAATTTTTGTGGATTTCCGCCAGCCGCGTCTCCAGAATCAGCGCCAACGAAAGACGGTTCTGCCGAGCGTGCATCATATCAAGATGAGTTTTGCAGAAGCCAAGGCGGTTGGTCTCCACCCGCACGTCCGGCTCCATCATCGCGGCACCCATAATATACTCCACACAGCGCTGCTCCAGAATGTCGTGCATCGCGCAGATGGGACAGCCGTCCTTCGGCTCAAACACCTCGCTGATGGGAATGGTGTAAATTCGTTCTTGCATTGTTATTCTCCTTCCTTTGCAAGGCTCCCTGCGGACGCCTTTTTCCCGCCCTGAAACCATCTTTCAGCAGCCGGGCGAAACAACCGGTTCAGCCCTTTGATGATGAAACCGGAAATCACCGCCGCAACAACCGTCCCTTCCCGCACCCCCTGAACACTGCCGAAAAACAGCAACGAGAGCAGGACCGAGAGCAGGACGAGCGAAACGTCAAACACAACCTTGACCGTTCCAAACTCCTTTTTTGTCCGGATAGAAACCGCGTTTACAAACGCTTCCCCCGAATTCATCAGCACGCCGGCAAGTACGGTACAGCTCACCCCAAGCGCGAGCACAAGGCAGCCGCCCAGCAGCAGAAGGACGCTCATGCCATAGCCAGCGGGTTCCAGTGCGGAAAGCATCCATTTGCAAAAGTCCACAAAAGCGCCGAATAGGAGCGAAATGGGGATTTGCAGAAGTTGGTACAGCGAAAACCGCCCGCGCAGGAGAACCGCCTGCCCCGCAATGAGCACCAAATTCCACAGGATGGTGAAAATCCCCAAAGAGATTCCGGTGAATTTTAAGCTCATAACATACGGCACCGAGGATATGGGCGATGTGCCAAGCTCTGCCTTTACCATAAGCGCAATGCCGAGCGCCATGACAAACAACCCGGCTATCAGCAACAGGTACCGTTTGATCCGTTCTTTATTGGTCATCCATTCACTCTTCCCATCCGTTGCAGGAGGTTTCCTACGGCGATTACACAAGGATTCCCCATCTGCAACGCGGACTGAAACCCTTCAAAGCCTCCGCAGCCTCCCTGGTTATGTCCCCATTATAACACAATTCCCGCAAAGGCGGCAAGAAACCCAATGCTTCCGGAACTTTCCACCGGCCCGGCACTTCCGCATTGGTCTTTTCTGTGGTAAAATTGGTTACACACCATTGTTTCAGAAAAGGGATACTGGTTCAGCCGACGGTCCCTCGGAAATTTCCATCAGCAAAGGAAGAAGCGATGAAACAGCAATACCAAACCATACCAGTCAGCGGATTCTCGTTAAAGGATACGCTGGACTGCGGCCAGAGTTTCCGCTGGGAGGAAACGAACGGCATTTTCTCCGGCGTCGCCTTTGGGCGCGCCTTAACCATTGCGCAGCAGGAGGATAAGCTGCTGCTTTACGGGGTCGGCCCGGATGAACTTCCCTTCTGGCGGGAATATTTCGACCTTGACGGTGATTATTCCCGCTTGCAAGAGCTTTACCTGACCGATCCGGTGCTGGAACAGGCCTGCCGGTTTGCAGGCGGCATCACCTTACTGCGGCAGGAGCCGTGGGAGGCGCTGTGTTCCTTTATCATCTCCCAAAACAACAACATCCCGCGCATCAAGGGCATCGTCAAACGCCTGTGCGAATCGTTCGGCGCTCCGGTAGGGCCGGGAATCCACGCTTTTCCGGTGCCGGAGCAGATTGCCGGGCTGCAGCTCGACGACCTTGCGCCCCTGCGTGCGGGGTTCCGGGCAAAATACATTTTGGACGCAGCACAGAAGGTTGCGGACGGCACCGTTGACCTGGAGGCGGCACGCACCCTCCCCTTGGAACAGGCGCGCGCTCACCTGATGCAGATTATGGGAGTAGGCCCCAAGGTGGCGGAATGTGCGCTGCTTTACGGCCTGCACCGGCTGGAAGCGTTCCCTGTCGACGTATGGATGAAACGGGTGCTGGAACGGTTTTACCCAAATGGGTTTCCCCCGGTGGAATGTCCCGGCGTGGCGCAGCAGTACCTGTTTCACAGCGTGCGGTGCGGCAAACTGGCAGAGCCGAAAGCCGGGCAGAAAAATGCCGTTTAAATCTTCACATAAAATATTTGCTTTTGCGCCCCAGTTCGTTTATAATAGTTTTGTGATAAAAAACACCATTAGGAGGATGTCGATATGTTAGTTTCTGCACAAGAAATGCTCACCAAAGCAAAAGCCGGCAAATACGCGGTCGGACAGTTCAACATCAACAACCTGGAGTGGACCAAAGCAATCCTGCTCACCGCTCAGGAAAACAACTCCCCGGTAATCCTCGGCGTTTCCGAGGGCGCGGGCAAATACATGACCGGTTACAAAACCGTCGTCGGCATGGTCAACGGCATGCTGGAAGAGCTCAACATCACCGTTCCGGTTGCGCTGCATCTGGATCACGGCAGCTATGAAGGCTGCTTAAAGTGCATCGAGGCAGGCTTCTCCTCCATTATGTTTGACGGTTCCCATTACCCGATTGACGAAAATGTTGCCAAAACTACCGAGCTTGTCAAAATCACCAAAGAAAAAGGTATGTCGCTGGAAGCGGAAGTCGGTTCCATTGGCGGTGAGGAAGACGGCGTCGTCGGTGCCGGCGAGGTTGCCGACCCGAACGAATGCAAACGCATTGCAGATCTTGGCGTCACCATGCTCGCGGCAGGCATCGGCAACATCCACGGCAAATACCCGGCCAACTGGAAAGGCCTTGATTTCGGCGTTCTGGCTGAAGTACAAAAACTCACCGGCTCCATGCCGCTCGTTCTGCACGGCGGTACCGGCATCCCGGAAGATATGATTAAGGAAGCCATTTCCCTCGGCGTTTCCAAAATCAACGTCAACACCGAATGCCAGCTCTCCTTTGCAGAGGCCACCCGCAAATACATTGAGGCCGGCAAGGATCTGGAAGGCAAGGGCTTTGACCCGCGCAAACTGCTGGCGCCGGGCTTTGAGGCTATCAAAGCAACCGTAAAAGAGAAAATGGAGCTTTTCGGTTCGGTCAACAAAGCATAATCGCCGTTCTATGGTTCAAAAAGCCCGGAACTTTTGTTCCGGGCTTTTTCGTTTTTCTTTTCCGTGAACTTGCTGTTGTATTTTGGACAAATGGTTGTTACAATAAGGCTAAAGCAAGCATGAAGGAGATGTTGCCAAATGGAACGTCTGTCACGGTATAGCAAAGGGTTTTCCCTCGTTCTTAGCATTGCTGTAATCCTTCTTTTGTTGGGAATCATCGGCGTGATTATAGTCATGCTGATCACAGGAGCATCGCCTGCCGAATCCATTTCGGCCGAACCCTCCACAGGCGGGCTGTTGATCACCTTCTCTCACTTTCCTGCATTCCGCTGGACGGTAAACATCCCGTCCGGTGTATCATTGAATGCTCCCTTTCCATTTGACCCGCAGGCCGCTGCTATCGGCGCACTTGTAAAGGTGTTGGTCACGCTTGTATTCAACCTGACGCTTCTTTATCTGGCACGCCGGTTCTTTTTGAACCTAGCCCACTCCGGCAGCCGGCCGTTCAGTGCTGCCAGCGCGAACATCGTCCGCAAAGTGGGCTGGTTGTCACTCGCTTACGGCGTTTTCTTCCCTTGTGTCGCCCTATTTTGTGATCAGTTGGTTTTTCAGGCAGCAGTATTCCAGCTTCAGGCAGAACCGTTCTTTTTTGGGGTATCTGCTGTTCTGCTGTCCCATTTGCTGTATTACGGCGCGATTCTGCAAGATCGAAACACCACGGAGAAGTTATGAGCTTGCAAAAATAGAATATAAGGCTATTGTTTGAAACTTCGCCGGCATTTCTGCGCAATGCTTATTGCAATACTTTGCCATAAATATCAGGTTCAAACAACACTAACGATAAATGCAGGATTGGCCATTGAAACCGGAATAATTCCCCCTTCCAGGCTAGAACGGACGCTGCTTTCTTACAGGCTCTCATATGTTCCGGCAGTAACCTAAATCACATACCGCAGGTAAAACTTATTTGGAGCGATTCCTACACTTTCCGGAATGAATCCGGCCAAAACAAAACAGCCCTTCCCAAATTGGGAGGGGCTGTTTTGCTGCCAGATCAATCGCCTGTCCGAAGACGGATAGCCGCCACCGTTACATCGTCGCTGTGACCGTCAATGCGCCTGCGGCGCGCTTCGCTGGCAATACGTCCGGCAATTTCACGGCTGGATTTTCTGGCGTTCATTTCAAGCTCCGCCTCAATCCAGTCGGTGCCGGTAGCAGTGACGCCGTCTGACACAACCAGGACCAAATCCCCGGAGGAGAGCTTGCAGTCCATCCGGTCAAAGCCGACCCCTTTCAAAATGCCGACCGGCAACGAGTCTGACTCCAGCTTCTGTACGGAGTTTCCTTTGAGGATGAAGGTCGGCGCAGCGCCTGCCTTGAGCACCTCCGCACGGCCGGTGTAGAGATCCAGCCGGAGAATATCAATGGTAGCCAGGGATTCATCCGGCGCCTTGACCAGCAGGGAGGAATTGATGAGCTTGATGGCGGATTCAAAACCAAATCCCGCCTTGATGAGCTTTAAGATAAAGGAGCAGGTCATGACCGAATCCACAGCGGCACGGCCGCCGCTGCCCATCCCATCACTTAAGACAAGATGGAAAAAGCCTTTGGAATCAAGAAAGGTCTCGTAGCTGTCCCCACAGTACTGCTCGCCATTAGCCGGATATTGCTCGGCATGAAATTCGGTGTGATAACGAGCCATTTCAAAAAAGGAAATCTTCACCCGCTCGCCAATTTCAGTGACGCTCGGCAGATCGAACTCGCAGTCCAGAGCGGAAGAAAGGTTCTCGCACAGCAGCTTTTCCGAAACCTTTACCGGAGCAGTTGTGTAAATTTCTACCCCTGTGCGCTCATTCATGTCGGTATAACAGCAGATTTCATCCGCATCTACATTGAGATTGGAAAGCACGGTGCGCACCTTTGCGGTGCGGCGGTCGTCCAGACTGCTGACCGTTCCCACCTCTTCTCCAATTTCACAGAGCATTTCGGCAACGCCGTCGAGCTGTTCGGAGGATACCTGTTTTGCCTCCTCTACCATCCGCGCCGCCTGCCGGTGAGAGAGGTAGCTTTGGTAATTCTGGTTGACCGCGGCGGTCAATGCAGAAAATTTGCAGCATTTGTTCTGGAAATACTGCGGCATTTGCTCCTCGCGGATGCGGCCCTCTTTTTTGAGGATGGGCGTTACGGTCTCAAGCGCCTGCCAGGTGGTATCATACTGGCTTTCCCAGCAAAACATTTTCAACCCGCAGTTGTGGCAGATGTGATCGGCCGAACGGTGGTAGACCGAAGAAATATCCGGCACTTCATTTTCGCTCATCTTTCCGGATACTGCATCCACCGAGCTGCGCAGATCATGCAGGGCAAGGGCTGCAAACCGCAGCCGGTTTGCAAGCCAGCCGCTGTCCTGCGTCTCGGTTTTCCCAGAAGCGGCATCCAACGAAACGGCGAAACTCCCGCCAAAAAAACGCGCTGGAATCACCGCAAAAACAGCGGCAGCAAAAAAAGAATCCAGCAGGTAGACAATGGTCTGCTGCCCGGTACTCACCATAAAGGCGCCGCAGGTATTTACCGCCAGAAAAACGGCAACCTGCCCCAGCTTTCCCAGCGGTTTGAGCGCGCTGGCGAGGATAGCCGCCATCATCATCGCGCCGCCATAGGGGGCAAAATCCGCACTGTAAAGAGCAAACGACGCAGCCGTTCCGGCGGCAACCGCAGCGCTGGAAAAACCGCCTTTCCCCATAAAGTACAGCACGACCAAAATCCCTATGATCCGGCCAAGAGTAAAGGTGAAAAAACGGATGTCGCAAAGGGCGAGCAAAAACACGCCGCCAATGACGCCAATGCTGACATATTCCCGCATGGTATAATGGCGCATATCCCGCGGGGAAAAGAATGCCTTGACCGCGGTTGCGCCAAAATAGGTAACAGCAAAACAGAGCACCGCCTGCAAAGCCCGAAGCAGGTAAACCACCGGGCCCGCCGATTCGATGGCAGACGCACCGATTCCGCAGCAGAGCATAACCAGAAATGAGAGCGCGCCGAGCAGAATCGGGCTTGCTTTCAAAACGGAAACACGGCGGACAAACATTTTTAAAAGCAGTACCATCAGGAGTGCGGGCAGCAGCACAAGCTGATCGGCACGGTTGCCGAACAGGACGTAACCGAGCACACTGCCCGCAATCGCAGCGTAGGAATAGGTTCGCGGCAGGGCGGTCGATACAGCAACGCCCATTCCGGCAAGGCCGCCAATCATACGGGCGTTGGAGGCAAGCGCCGCAAGCAGCACAACAATGCCGTAGCGGACGATTGCCTCTACTCCATGCAGCTTGCCGGCGTTTTCGGATGTTTTCATCTGTAAAGCAGTTTTCACGTCTGACACCTCTGGATAATCCCTGAATTTTGGACGAATATAGAAATTAATTCCATTATAGCGGTGCCCTTACAATTATTCTGTCAAAGAAGCGGCGCGAAATCTGCGGGAAAACCGGAAGTTGTGCGGAAAACGGCAGGATTGTTTGGAAACAGCCGTACAAAACCAAAAACAACGCCGGACAAAAGTCTGTCCGGCGTTGTTTTGGTGGAGTTTCCCATTTATTTTGTCAGCTTTTCAATTCCTTTGCGGATGCGGTTCAGCGACTCCTCCTTGCCAAGGATCGCGCAGATTTCCACACCGCCACCCGGCGTGAACTGCTTGCCCGAAACCGCCACGCGGACCGGCCAGAGGATAAGACCGTTTTTGACACCTTTTTCGGCAATCAGTGCAAAAAGCGCCTCGTGGATGGATTCCTCAGTCCAGGTCTCCAACTGCTCCAGTACCGGCAGAACAGCCTGAAGGGACTCCAGGGAGTTTTCCTCGTTGGTCTTCATCTTTTTGTGGCAATAGAGCGCTGTGTCATAATCCGGCAGGGTGTCGATAAAGTCTACCTGTTCCGGAATATCGGTAAACAGCTCGGTGCGGGACTGAAGCACACGGGCAATCAATTTGGTGTCTACATCCTCCCGCTTGCAGGTTTCACGGATATAGGGAAGCGCATACCGCTCAAACTCGTCGAGCTCCATCCGGCGGATGTACGCCCCGTTGATGGCCTTGAGCTTAACCGGATCAAAGATCGCCGGAGATTTGGAAATGCCGCTGATATCGAACTCCTGCACCAGCTCCTCCAGCGTGAAAATCTCCTCCTCGCCTTTCGGACTCCAGCCAAGCAGGGCGATGTAGTTGACCACCGCCTCGGTGAGATAGCCTTTCTCAACGAGGTCTTCGAAAGAAGCGTCGCCGTTGCGTTTAGAGAGCTTTTCGGTCTGGTTTTTCATAACCGGCGAGCAATGGATATAAACCGGCTTGTCCCAGCCAAACGCCTCGTACAGCAGGTTGTATTTCGGGGTGGAGGAAAGGTATTCATTGCCGCGGATGACATGGGTAATCCCCATGGTGTGGTCGTCGACAACATTGGCAAAGTTATAGGTCGGCATTCCGTCGGTCTTGATGAGAATTTGGTCATCCAGCACCGAATTATCCACTGTAATATCCCCAAACACCTCGTCGTGGAAGGTTGTGGTGCCCTCCAGCGGCATTTTCTGGCGGATAACATACGGTACGCCGGCGGCGAGCTTTTCCTCAATTTCCTCTTTGGTGAGGTTGCGGCAATGGCCGTCGTACTTCGGCGCCATGCCGGACGCCTGCTGAATCTTTTTGAGTTCATCCAGACGATCCTTATCACAGAAGCAGTAGTAGGCATGTCCGCTCTCAATCAACTTGAGAGCATATTCTTTAAACATCCCCATCCGCTCGCTCTGCACATATGGGCCGTACGGGCCGCCGATGTCCGGTCCCTCGTCCCAGTTGAGTCCTGTTTGGCGCAGGGTGTTGTAAATAATGTCGACCGCGCCTTCCACATAGCGTTCCCGGTCGGTGTCCTCAATGCGGAGGATAAATTTCCCCTCGTATTTTTTCGCCAGCAGATAGGCGTACAGCGCGGTGCGCAGGTTACCAACGTGCATATATCCTGTCGGGCTCGGTGCAAATCTCGTCCTTACCGTTTGCGGCATTTTGGTTCTCCCTTTCCTGTTCTTATTGTATCTTTATTATACTACCGTTTTATGGGTGTTTTGTCAATTACCAACACCATTTGATTTTACCTTTGGCAGCTATACTCTTTCTATGCCCACCGCACGCAAAAGAAGCGGAAACATGGTACTCTCCATGTTTCCGCCTGTTTTATGAACGAAAAAGCGGCTGCAACTGCCGGTTTGCAAACGATTCTTCAATGGCTTCCGGCAGCAAATCAAACCGGGCAACCAGTGAATTGGGCTTTTTCTCCGGGTTATCCTGCTGCATAGGGACAAAGTAAAAATGCTTCATATTCAGCAGCGCGCCCAGGTTTTTGGCGCTGCCGCTTAAAGCGTCGTTGGTTGAGACGGCAAGCAGCACCGGTTTGGCGCCACGCAGGTGGGATTTCACAGCCATTGTCACAGGCGTATCCGTTATGCTGGAAGCGAGCTTGGAAAGCGTATTCCCGGTACAGGGCGCCACTACCAGCAGGTCGAACATTCCTTTTGGGCCAATTGGTTCGGCGTCCTGTATGGTCTGAATGACATGATGCCCGCAAATGCGCTCCAGTTCCTCAATAAAATCGAGCGCCCGGCCGAATCGGGTGTCGAGCGTTGAGGCATTATAGGACATAATCGGCGTAATATCGTAAGTATCGGTCAGCTTTTCAAGCTCATCAATGACCTCGCGAAAGGTACAGAACGAACCGCAAAGTGCAAAACCCAGTTTCTTTTTACTCATTGACAACCACCCCTCTCCGCCAAAATATTCTGAATGGTGTCACAAATGATTTCCCCGGATGTCACCGGTGCGACCTTGCCGGGCAGCGACAGCGCCCAGATTACTTTAACACCCAGTTGTTTTGCCAGTTCAAAGTCCACCCCCCATGGCTTCGGGGATAAACTTCTCCGGTTTGCCGCCCCACACCGGCAAAAGCGGCTGCAGGCAAAAAAGCACCCGGCATTTGAGAGTTGCTATGTAAAAAAGTTATTTTACTCAGTTAAAGCAACATATCCCGAAAGAATATAACCCACTATGACACTTTCAAAATGAAAGGTGACATAGTGGGTTTTCTAAACATTCTCCATATATAATCTCTTACTATAATTTCCGTTTTATAATTCGGCAAGCATACCATTTTTAAAGTAATATATATTCTCTCTTTTGTATCCGTACTTTGATTTTGGAACGCTAATATGTGGCTCAAATGTAAAAAGAGCTACATCTCCCAATCGGGTTGTATTGCCTTTTTCAATATACATTCTATCATTTTTCTTTTTTACTATTGAATGACCTAAGTTACCCATAAAATCAAGATTTATATATCCATTTTTTTCAATTATACTATTAATATGATAGTAGAGATTTTCAAATGTAGTATCTGGTGTTACAAATTTTTGCATCTCATTATGAAGAGACTTCTCCATTTGTATACCATTCCTCCATTCGGAATTCGAGATACGGCTCTCATCTATTACAGCACCATTCTCTATTACCAAAGTCCGAGCATAATCCCCCCATATATCGTTATTCTGAGGACTCAAATCTATTGTAATTATATCGTTTTCGGCTATGATTCTATTAGATGTTTTATATTGAGTTCCAGATACAGATATTGAAGTTTCCTCTCCTGCGAAAACGAATGCACCAATATCCCAATACCAAAATGAATCCGCCCCTAATGATATCATTTTCTTCTCACACATCTCCCGTACTTCAATGAGATTCATACCGGAACGGATAGTTTTCCTTGCATATTCAATCGTATCTTTAGCAATTTTTTGAATTTTCTTATATTCCATATTTGTCACCTTAGCGAACTTCAAATCTATATGCTCTATTTTATTTGGAAAACAACAAGGGAGAACCTACTTTTTATGTAGCTTCTCCCTTGCCGGGTGTTTTTGTTTCATTTTTTACCGGTGCTCGCCCAGGAAGAAGAGGGCAACCGTTCCCGCGCCGGAGTGGGTGCCGATAACCGGGCCAATGTAATCAATCCAGATATTTTGAATACCGAAGCGCTTTTTCACTTCATCCGCCACAAACTGGGCATCCTCCAGGCAATCGCCGTGGCTGATAAAGACAACATCGTTTTTCATCCCGCCCATACAGGTTTCCATATTATCTACCAACGCCGTCAGGGACTGCTTGCGCCCGCGGATTTTCTGAATGGGGATTAACCGTCCTTCATCGTCAACATGCAACACCGGCTTAACGCCGAGCATGGAACCGAACACCGCCGCCGTTTTGGAAACGCGGCCGCCCCGGTGCAGGTGGAACAGGTCATCCACCGTGAAATTGTGGCAGACATTGAGTTTATGCGCCTCCAGCCATTCGGCCGCCTCTTCCAGGGATTTCCCCTGTTTTTTGAGCTGTACCGCGTAATAAACAAACAGGCCTTCTCCCATAGACGCACATTTGGAGTCAATGGTTATAACCTTTGCATCGCTGTATTTGGCGTTGAGCTCCTCCGCCGCAATAACGGTACTCTGGTAGCTGCCGCTGAGCGCGGAAGAAAAAGCGATGTGCAGTACACTGACGCCGCTTTCCAGAAAACGCTCAAACACCTTTTCCGCCTGATCGGGATTGACCTGCGCCGTCTGCGGCATGGAACCGCCGCGAAGCTGATCATAAAACTCTTTCGGTGGGAGGAAGTCGCCGTCCAGACCCGTATAGGTTTTCCCATCAATGGTATAAGCCATTGACATGACGGTCAAATCATTTTCTTCTAAAAAGGACTGCGGCATATCACAAGTGGTATCGGTTGTAATAACATAACGCATAAAATCGTTCCCCAATTCTTCGAATTTGCAATTATTGTACCATAAACCATACGGAAAGAACAGCGGTTTTATGAACTTTATTGAAATTTATCTGCATTTCCAAAGGCAGCCTCATAATAAATGGCGCCCAGCAGCCAACGCGGGAACATCAGCGCAATGCTTTCCAGTTCCAGCGCCGAAAGCCGGCCGACCCGGTAATCCGCTAACCGCTCACAGATGTAACGAAAAACCTCCGGGCGGCGCATCCGCCCAATGCGTTCAAATTTCTGTGCAGCGGTCAGGGCAGAGTCAGTAATGAGCCGCCGGGCACGCCCCAGAAGCGGCGCCGCCTGCTCATATTTCTGTCTCAACTGCCGGTGGAAAGACTCATAGGAATAAATTTCATCCGTTTCCAGCTGCAACGCCTCCGCCGCATACTCCGCAGAGTGCAGAAGAGCGCGTTCCAAATTGGGGGTTCCATCCGCATCCCGATATTTACCGAGCGCATGCCGGACATGAGCCATCACCGCCACATGGTCAAACAGCATGAGCTTACCGTGACTTCCGGTAACATAGCGCCGTATTCCGCATACAAATTCCGCCCCGTTTTCCCGTATCATCCGCCGGACGGTACCACGCTCCAGGCAGTACTTTTCTCCTTCCAGCCGTTCAAATGCCTTCATAGCGTCCAGATAACCCCAGCGGATGTTCTTTCTGGTCTGGGCGGGATCAAAAATGAGAATGGGACCAAGGGTACTGCGCCGCTTGCGGCCGACGCGGGTGATCCGCACCTCCCGGTTGCACACCGGTTTGACGCGGTTGAAATCCTGCAGTTCAACCGCAATGATTTCTTCCGCCCCCATATCAACCGCGAGATTGATGGGAACATTGTCAAAATAGCCGCCGTCCACATAACGCCCGTCATCGATTTTACGGGCCTGGAAAGCGGGGAAACAAGCCGCCGAAGCCATGAGGTAATCGCAGAGTTTTTCCGGCGGAATGTCCGCCTTTTTGAGCAGAACCGGGCGGAAGCTCGGGTATTCCACCGTGACCAGTCCAAAATCGATCGGAGAAGCGTAGAACCGCTCCGGATCTATGACCTTTTTCAGAGTTTCTTCCAGCGGCGCAACATCGGCGCCGCCGCGGAACACACTCTGCCTCAAAAAGGAAAAGACCTGCCCCGGTGCAAAAAAGTTTTCCGGCGCTTCTGCCATCACCTGTTCCGGCGTGAGCTCCAGCCACATCTGTTCGGCTTTGTCGTAGTCGCCCTGTACCATCATCAAGCCGTTGAGGGAGCCAACCGAAGTCCCCGTAACAATCTGATAATCAAGCCCCAGTTCGTTCATCGCCTTCCAAACGCCAACTTCGTATCCTCCGCGCGAACCGCCGCCCGAAAGTACCACCGCACGCTTCATCTCCGCACCTCTTTTCCTCTCTTTATTATATTGTATTATACTGGAAAGCGGGCGGAAATTCAAATCCGCCCGCTTTCCAGTCCGCCCGTTAAAAACAGCTTTAATTCCTTGTTTTCCCCTACAAGAATCTGTCGGAACAGCTCTTTCGGCCGTTCCTTCCAGCGGTCCTGTATCCACGAGGGAGGCAATTTAAGGGCATGCTTCTGCATTTCCTCCATAAGCCAGGCCGCCAATACCGCTTCCAGCTTTGGTTCACTGCAACAATGGGAGGTACATTCCCGCCCGCCGGAGTGTTTCCAGCGGGAACAGACTACATAGCTGTAATTGCCGCGCCGGATAAAATCCATCCGCGCACCGCAATCCCCGCAGAACAAAAGGCCGGACAAAATATGTGCCGCGCCGGAGGGATGCCTGGAGCGGCGGGCGGCTATCCCCTGCGCCTCATCAAAAACCCGGCGCGATACAATGGCCTCATGGGTGTCCGGCACGGTAATCCATTCCCGGGGCGGAAGCGTCCGCCGCTGTTTGATTTTATAGTTCACCTTGCGGGTCCGGTTTTGGGTGACGTTTCCCATATAGGTTGGATTGGTCAGGATTCGTTTGACGGTTGTATCGTTCCAGCCGCGGCCAGAGGCAGGCGGCGGAATTCCATTTGCATCCAGCCGGCGTGCAATCCCTATGTAGGACTCCCCCTCCAAAAACCAACGGTAAATCTGACGCACCACCGCTGCCTGTTTCGGTCGGATCTCCAGCCGGTTCTTTGCATTGACCGCCTTTTGGTAGCCGTACGGCGGCGTCGCGCCAACAAACTCCCCGTTTTTCTTTTTGGATTGGAGTGCCGAAACAACCTTTTTGGAAATATCCTTTGCATAGAGATCGTTAAAAGCGGCGCGAAACAGCCCCATATCGTTGCCCGCAGTATCCGCTTCGGTGTCAATGGCATCGTTGACCGCAATAAACCGCACACGGCGGGCGGGAAAATACCGTTCAAAATAGTAGCCGGTATCAATGTGATCCCGCCCCAGCCGTGACAGATCCTTGACCAGCACCGTGCGTATGACTCCCCGCTCGATGTCCGCAATCATACGGCGGAACGCCGGGCGGTCAAAATTGGTGCCGGTGAAGCCGTCGTCGGCATAAATGTCATATACCGCCATCCCATGCTCCGCCGCGTAACGCAGCAGGAACGCCCGCTGGTTGCCAATGCTCTGGGATTCACCGCTCTGGTCGCCATCCTCCCGCGACAGGCGCAGGTACAGCGCCGTATTCCCTTTGCTGTTCACCGTCCAGTTCCTCCTTTGTCTCCTGCATCAACAGGCGTTTCACAATCTCCTTTAGAGAAGGACCTGTTTCATCCGGGATTACTTGTATAATTTTGGGCTCGGCCCGCATTTGCGCTCCCCCTCTCCATTTTCATGGATATGCGGCGCAGTGTGGTTTTATCCCCGCAGCCAGACCCGCCCGGTTTGGAGGCAAGATCCAAAATCAGGCAATGATCCCGGAGTTTTGACAAAACGGCGTAGTCAAACAGCTTGACGGGCACCGTATTGATGATGTAATCAAATTCGTCGGCATATTCAGACATTTGGCTGATATGTATTCCACGGCCGCCATAAATTTTAGCCCATGCCAAATCGGAATACTTGCGCGCTGCTACGGTTACGTCCGCTCCCAGCGCTGTTAAATACTTAACCAAAACCTTTGAAATCCTTCCGAAGCCGGTCAGCAGGCATTTGGTACCGAACAGCGTCGTAGGAAGCTCCTGCATCAGAAGCTCCAGAGCTCCTTCGGCAGTCGGCACCGCGTTGAGCACCGCCATCTCTTCCCGCTCCAGATAATCGGCCGCTTCCAGGCCGCGATCTTTGCAGGCAGCATAAAAATCGAACTCGATTTTGCCGCCGAAAATCATGGTGCGCCGTCCCGCCAGAACGAGAACATCGTCCAGCAGCAGCTCACGGTGGGACAGCGGCGTATTGACGGTAAACCCGTCGTTTGTCACAGGAAGCGGCAGGACAATGCAGTCCAGCAGCTCGCCAATCTCTGCCGGCGATTCGACGGGAATCAGGTGTTTGTCGAGTTCAAACGCCTCGTCAAAACAGGTGATATACACCTTGTTTCCCTGCCGGGCAAGCGCCTTTGCCAGGTAAAGCTGGCGCAGGTCTCCCCCGGCAACCAGATATGTTTTATCTATCTTCATGGAACGACCCCCATAGGAATTTCTTTTATATCCTATGAGGGTCGTTCCCATTCGGTTCCTATTAATTTGTGGTTATTGCAGCAGCGTGTCCGCCCAATTCCAAAAGGTAAAAACCAACTGGTGGAGACCGCCTGCCGCAAGCAAACCAGAGCGGAAATTTCCCGGAAGCCAAGCGGAACAGGACGCGGCAAATTTAGCAATCCTTTCCGCTGTTTCTGCCGGAAAGGACACCGTATCATCCATCCAGGTGAACTGGACGCTGTTTTCATTTTTGTCCACCGAGACGACGGCATCCTTACCATACAGCACCGACGCTGTGTTGTAAACCGCCGCAGAAGCGCCGCCGAAAAATGCAATCATGAAAAGCGTGACGCAAAAGGAGAGCACTCCGCTGCGGAGTGCATCCTTTGAGATACGCCGGGCTTTTCTTTGGCTTATGGCCTTTTCCCGCTGCCGCAGTGCTGTACGGACTTCTGGCAGCGGTTTAGTAGGAGAATCCGGTATATACAGCAGGCGCATGGCGCGCCCAAAGCGCGCTGTTTTGTGTTTTTGGGCGCCATGAACATTTGTCTTTTTCAACATCCTGTGGGGTTCCTTTCGCTTAAGATTGCAGGCTGGTGAGCAGCTTTGCCAGAGATTTTCCAACCAGCTCCCCGGAATAGATCACCTCTTCCATGCTGTTGGCGTGGCCGCCCATTTCCAGCAGGATGGATCCGGTGGTAAGATGCTGGTTGTATTTGCGGTAATCAAAAAGGAGCGGACGGGCGAATCCAGGATAATCGGTTTCCATTTGGGTTTGGAGGGCGGACGCAAATTTCAGATTCTGAAAGTAGTTGGGATACCCCATGGTACCGTCATCGCAACCCGAAATGATCATGACCTGTGCCGCATTTTTGCCATTGACATTGGCGACCGGTGCAATACGGGTGCCGTCCTGCTGCTCAATGGCATCCCGGTGAACATCCAGCACTACCTTGATGGAGGGATACTGATTCAAGTAGTTCTGCACCGTGACCGCCGAACGGTCGTAACACCCAGGAAAGGTTGGGTAATCGTGCAGCGTTTCATCATGAATGACGCCGATTCCGGCCGCCTTGAGCTGTTTTTCAATTTCATCTCCAATGCGGCAGACGTTATACTCCGGGTCGGTGGTACGGGAGTTAAAGTTTTTATCAAACCAGTCGAGCGTTTGGCGCTCATAGCTTTCGGTCGTATGGGTATGCATAATCAGCACCTGCGGCGCGTCGGTCTTTTCAATTTTGAAAGCCGGGCCTTGGGCAATCTGTTGGTTAATTTCCTCTACGCTGTGGCTGGTGAGGTTTTTAATCCAGGCACCGCCGCCAATTTGGAATTGGGTCGAGCTTGCCGCTCCCGCATAGGTACGGCGGATGATATCCCCGGCATCAGCCGGACGCTCCGGTACCGGTTCGCTTTCGGAGGAAGCCGGTTCGGAGGAAGACGAAGCGTCGGAAGAAGCATCGCCGGAGCCGTCGCCGCCCACTGCTGCGGAATCTGCCGGGAGTTCAGCGTCAGGATCTTCTTCCGACGCGAAAACATCCGGTGCTGTAAGCTCCTTTTGCAGCAGCTCTTTGCCGCCTTCCGGCAGGGTGACCCCAGCCGACCACACAGCAAGCTGGCAGGCAGCGGCGTTGAGGGTGGGGAGGAAATCCACAATACCACGGTATAAAAACGGACTGAGCAGAACAAGGGTTAGGATGGTAAAAACACGCCTGGCAATCCGTTTGGTTTTTTGATGGTTCATATTTTATACACTCCGTTCCTTGACAGGGATAGGGCAACTGCACGCAATTTACCCGTTCTCCATTATATGTCTGCCAAAACGGATTCATGAACCCAATTCACTCGGTCAGTCCTAATATATCCTCGACGGTCAAAGCTGGCTGGAGCGCCTTGTTGATGGCGAGCGCAAGCATGGAAGACGCCTTGTCAATGATGACGTCGATTTCACGGGGAGTCACCATACAGCCGGAGAGCTCCTCCGGTTCAGGTGCCTGCCCCTCCGGTGCGCGGACAACCACCGAGGCGGCGTCGACGACGGTGGGAATGCCGAGTGCAACCACCGGAATACCAAGTGTTTCCCGGTTGAGCGCCTTGCGCTTGTTTTGAACGCCGGAACCGGGCGATATCCCGGTATTGGTGAGCTGAACCGTTGTACCCAGCCGCCGCACGCTGCCGGACGCAAGGGCGTCCACCGCAACAACAGCCGCCGGAGTGATCCGGTCACAGACCGAACGGATGAATTCCGCTGTTTCAATACCAGTCTGACCAAGCACGCCGGGGGACATCACCGCGACCGGGCGCAGATCCGGCAGACCGCTGATTTGATGTTCGCCGCCTGCCACATGCCGGGTTGCCAAAATACCGGCCGCCGTTTTGGGGCCGATGGCGTCCGGGGTAATCTGCTCGTTTCCAAGCCCTGCAATGAGGATAAGCCCTTCCTGCGGAAGCAGCTTGCCAAGCTCCTCCGCCACCACGGAAAGCTCGCCTTCAAAATTGGTGCTGACCGATTGAAATGGAGTGCAATCTATGGTAATATAGCTTCCAATGGGTTTTTGCAGCTTTTGGGCTGTGGATTCATCCTGCACCACAACTTCGGTCACGGTGACGCCTTCTTTTTCATATTGATGCTGGCGCACCCCTGGCGAACCGCTCTTTTCTTTGAGCTGCTCTACACTTTCCACCGCCAAATCGGTGCGGATTTGCTGTTTCATTCTGCGTCCTCCCTTGTTTTGCCTGCTTTTTTCGGATTTGTGCGGAAAACATCTTGCATTTTATTTGGAATTATAGTATGATAATAAATGCTGTCACAGCGCCGTTTGTGTCTTAAGGCGAAACCGCCTTGACGGCCTGTGTTCCATATTTTCTAAGCATATTGTACGCAAAAGCAATTTGCTTATGTGGAGGAGGTGCAAAAAGATGCCGAACATTAAATCTGCGAAAAAAAGAGTGAAGGTCATTAAAGCCAAAACCCTGAGAAACAAAGCAGTAAAGTCGAACCTCAAAACTGTTTTGAAGAAAGCTGATGTTGCTGCTGCGGGTAACGCCGCTGACAAAGAAGCTGCAATCCGCCTTGCCATTAAAAAGGTTGACCAGGCTTGTGCAAAAGGCTTGCTTCATAAAAATACCGCATCCAGAAAGAAATCTCAGCTTGCACGCAAACTGAAAAACGCATAAGGATGCAGTTGTTGCCGGCTCGCCACCTCTCAGAGCCGTTTAACAAAACAAGCAAGGGCGCATGCTTTTGGCATGTGCCCTTTTTTCTTTCTGAGAATTTACTTTTTGTATAATTTTGAGTTTTACTTCTATTTGTTAAAATACCCCTTCCCTGTTCGCGTCATTTAACTGCCACGGTAACCATAGCGCAAACCGTACAAACAAGGGGGATCCCTCTTTCGTGTAAGGAGAATTTTATGAAAGAAAACAAATATGACAATCCCAGATTTTTTGAAAAGTACAGCCGGATGGACCGTTCCCAAAAGGGGTTGGAAGGTGCGGGTGAATGGCACGTCCTTAAAAAAATGCTCCCGGAGTTTTCCGGGAAACGTGTGCTGGACCTCGGCTGCGGCTTTGGCTGGCATTGCCGTTATGCGCTGGAACACGGAGCGGCTATAACGGTCGGGATCGACATATCCGAACGAATGCTGGCACGCGCCAAAGAAATGACCTGTTCCGACAAAGCGGTTTATCGATGCCAGCCGGTTGAGGATTACGCATACCCGGAAAATGCCTTTGATGTGGTTCTGAGCTCCCTGGCCTTTCATTATGTTGAATCTTTTGAGGAAATCTGCGAGAAGGTAAACCGTACCCTTGTTCCCGGCGGGGATTTTATTTTCTCGGTGGAACATCCGGTCTTTACCGCTTATGGCTCACAGGACTGGATTTACGACCAAAAGGGGAATATTCTGCACTGGCCGGTGGACCGCTACTTCACCGAAGGCCGGCGGGAAGCTGTTTTTCTTGGGGAACCGGTCACCAAATACCATAAAACCCTGACCACCTACCTGAACGGCCTGCTGCGCTCTGGATTTGAAATCCGTGAAGTGATTGAACCGATGCCGGAGGAATCCATGCTTGATACCGTACCCGGTATGCGGGAGGAGCTGCGGCGCCCCATGATGCTGCTGGTTTCCGCACGAAAAAAGTGATGTGCGAGCGATAAAGCGGTCGTCGCTGCTTTTCAGCCTCCGTTTCCCATTCAAAATTCAAACAAATTGCGCCGTTATAAGGTTGCTTTTCCCCAGCCATTCGGTTGATTCTGATATCCGCCTGTAATCGTTCTTAGGAGAACGCAAATCACCTGGAACAAGGTTGACATAGTGCTCTCTTAAGATTATAGTGAAAATAGTCACAGTGCTTCGAAGAATTGGCTGAATCCAACCCTTGTCAAGCGGAGGGGGAAAAATATGAACCATAAAAAAATAAAAGCCGCCCTGCTCGGTGTATTCTTTACTGCGGTGCTTGGCCTCTCCGTCTATACTGTGCAGACGAGTCCTTCCGACGGGCACTCCAGTGATCCGCCAAATCCGTTATTTCCCCGCCCCGGGACGGAAAGCGAAACCAATACATTTGAGCCGGAACCATATCCGACCGTTTCTCTTTCCCGGCTGGTGGAATATTATGAAAGTCAGCTTGACCCGGAAATCCCCAAAATTGAAGTTACTACCCATATTTACGGCGATGGATTTGCCAGCATTCATAAGCTGCCGTATGACGCTTATCTGCGTACCGGCGATGAAGAAACCGAAACCGACCGGAACAAGGCCTGGTTTGTGGATTTGATGAACAACTTCCAGTCGCTTCCGGTTTTGTATGACGGGTATGTGATAGACACAGAAATCCCCTCCCGCCTGACCATTCAGTTTGCACAGCCGCCCACGGGCGAAATTGTCATTAAGGATTACGGCATTTCAAACGTATACGGCATTGCCCATAAGGCAAACGGTATGGGGCCGGAAGCGGTGGGCTACGTCCACACGTTTGAAGCGGTGCAAGAACTGGAATTCGATTTATGGTTATACGATCAAATTCGTTTGAGTTCGGATCCTCCTCCAATGCGGGGCTTGCGGATCGAATGTGAAATTGACGGCAAACAGGTGGAATATTATATTCTATTTCAAACCGGTTATATGGGCATTGGCAATGTTCCTTTTTACAGGGATGATCTTTCCCACCTCACACCGTTGGAGGGATAGCCGAATAGAACCATGCTGCTCAACGCAAACGCAACTAGAAAAAGAATCAACAAAAGCCCCCGGTACGGCCGGGGGCTTTTTATTACTGTGTGTCCTGTTGTTTTTCCGCGGTACTCGCCTCACTCCAAACGCCGAGCACCTCGCGCATCACCTCAACCGGGCCTGCATCCTTCATCTTGACCGAAAGGTAGGGCTTAGCACCTGCGTTGACCATCACCCGGCCCTTGAGACCGGCGACAAGCTGTGCCGCAAGCTCCATATTCAGATGCTCCGGGTAGAACAGCAGATTGCCGCCCTTCTGGCTGATTTCACTGATGCCGAACTGCGACGCCGTATTGCGCAGCAGCGCCACATCGACAAGGCCCTTGACCGCCTCCGGCGGCTCGCCGAACCGGTCGATGAGCTCATCCAGCACATCGAACGCGTCGTCCTCAGATTTGACCGACGCAATTTTGCGGTAAACATCGATGCGCTGGGACAGGCTTTCAATGTACCGCTCCGGAATATGCGCCTCGACCTGAATATCAACCAGGCATTCCTCGGCGGCAAGCTGCGGCTTCTCGCCCTTGTGCTCGCTGATGGCGTCGGACAGCAAACGCAGGTACATGTCGTACCCAACAGCCTCCATGTGCCCATGCTGGCGGGAACCCAAAATATTGCCTGCCCCGCGGATTTCCAGATCGCGCAGCGCAATGCGGAAACCGGAGCCGAACTGGGTAAACTCCCGGATAGCGGACAGCCGCTTGGTTGCAACCTCTGAGAGAACCTTGCCGCGCCGGAAGGTGAAGTAAGCAAATGCACGGCGGTTGGAACGGCCGATCCGTCCGCGGAGCTGATAGAGCTGGGAAAGCCCCATGTTATCCGCGTCGTCAATGATAAGGGTATTGACGTTTGCCACATCCACACCGGTTTCAATGATGGTGGTACAGACCAGAACATCAATCTCCTGCTCCATGAGCTGGCGCCAGATTTCGGACAGCTCCTCCTCGGCCATCCGACCGTGGGCAATGCCAATGCGCACATCGGGGATGCGCTCCTGAATCCGGGCGGCGCAGCTCCGGATGCTGTCGATGCGGTTGTGAATATAGTAAACCTGCCCGCCGCGCCGCAGCTCCCGGCGGATGGCGTCGCAAATCACCCCGATATCGTGCTCAATGACATAGGTCTGTACCGGATGGCGGTCCTGCGGCGGTTCGTCGATGACCGACATGTCGCGGATACCGGACATTGCCATGTTCAGGGTGCGGGGGATCGGAGTCGCGGAAAGGGTGAGCATATCCACGCCGCGGAACATCTCCTTGAACTTCTCCTTGTGGGCGACGCCGAAGCGCTGTTCCTCATCTACAATGGCAAGACCGAGCGACTTGAACTCAATGTCCTTCTGTACCAGCCGGTGGGTGCCAACCACAATATCCACCTCGCCGGTTTTGAGTTTTCGTACCGTCTCCTTTTGCTGCTTGGGCGAACGAAACCGGGAGAGCAGTTCGATGTTCGCCGGAACCCCCTCAAACCGCTTGAGGATGTTCTGGTAATGCTGCCACGCGAGGATGGTGGTCGGGCAGAGGATGGCACACTGTTTCCCGTCCTCAATGCACTTGAAGGCGGCGCGCAGGGCGACTTCGGTTTTGCCAAAGCCGACATCGCCGCAGAGCAGGCGCTCCATCGGCACCGGTTTTTCCATATCCGCCTTGATTTCG
>JBMNPF010000006.1:0-180756 GCA_050943475.1 Oscillospiraceae bacterium | reverse complement strand
GACTTCTTCCGGGCAACCGGTTACATAGAAAACACACGGGAAACCGGAGCTGTCACATCCGTTTTGCCTGTGTGTGATTCAGATGAGTGTTGCAAAAGCGTCATACTATCCATAAAAATAACGTTGGAGGGAATGCCATGTTTCAAGAAAAAGAGGTCCGCCGGTTCGCGCGATATTTGGCCGAAGAGGAAAAAAGCGCGGCTACCATTGAAAAATACCTGCGCGACGTTCGGCGTTTTATCCGCTTTGCCGCAAATCAAACGCTCAATAAAACGCTTGTCCTTCAGTACAAGTCTACGCTACACGAACGCTACGCCGCTGCTAGCGTCAATTCCATGTTGACTGCGCTAAACAGCTTCTTGCGCTTCACGGGCTGTCTCGAGTGCTGCGTAAAGCTGTTAAAAATTCAGCGGCAAATTTTTTGTGCCGAAGAAAAAGAGCTCTGCAAACAGGAGTACCAGCGCCTGCTGAAAGCAGCAAAAAACTCCCGGATTTCGCTGATCATCCAAACCATCTGCTGTACTGGTATTCGGGTAAGTGAACTAAATTATATTTCCGTTGAAGCAGTCCGTTGCGGCAAAGCAGTGGTAAACTGCAAAAATAAAACACGGGTTATTTTTATCCCCGCGCCGCTTCAAAAACTCCTCAATGCTTACATAAGAAAAACCGGCATTCAGACCGGTTCAGTGTTTGTCAGCAGAAACGGAAATCCCCTTAACCGGAGCAATATCTGGCGCGATATGAAGGCACTGTGCCAAAAAGCCGGCGTCTCTCCCAGCAAGGTTTATCCGCACAACCTCCGGCATCTGTTTGCACGCACCTTTTACAGCCTTGAGCATGACATTGCCAAGCTGGCCGACCTGCTCGGCCACAGCAGCATCAACACCACCCGCATTTATATTATGGAAACCGGACGACAGCACATCAGCCGTCTGGAACAAATGCAGCTCGCCCTAACAACATAATGGTGATTCTGTTGTTATTCTTATTGATTCATAGATTGATCTGTCATTTACAAGTTTATACTAGCACGAAACCGACCGCACTGCAAGAGTGTTTGAAAGTCTACTGTTAAAAATACGCGCGGAAAACAAGCTGGAGCTCAACGAAAATGAGCGCCAGTTTATTTGTTGTGCGCATTTTTTGAATGCCGCAAGTTTATCTAGGTGTATTTTCAAATTCCTTTCATAGTTGTTGAAATGTTCAACAACAGAATCACCATTATGTTGTTATTTCTACCGGAAAGGAGCAAAGCTGTGTTGCCGCAAGACAAGAACTCCAAAGAACTCAACTGCTACTTTGCTTCTCTCCCCCTTTTTTTACAACAACACTGTCGAATGGTGGGGATATATGTCCGCCTTTTCGCACGCGAAGTTTTAGCGGAATCATCTGCTGAATTTCCTTTATACGCACAGGGCTGGAGTCTTTCAGACCTTTCCCGGCTTGGATTTTACCACGACATTGGAAAGTCTGGCATTGCAAACAGTATTTGGAGCCATACCGGCGCCCTTAACCAAGAGGAACGAAACCTTGTTCAGTCTCACACCGTTCTCGGGGCGCGTCTCATTCTGGGTAAACTTCCTCCTTTCGGAGGTGACAGCAGCACCCCAACTCTGCGTGACACGTTGGCACAATGTTGTCTGTATCATCATGAACGATGGGACGGGAACGGCTATCCCTTTGGATTAAGTGGTAAAACGATTCCCTACTTTGCCCGCATGGTCGGAATTGCAGACGCCTTTGATGCCATGACGGCCAACCGGCCCTACCACCGTGGAATTCCAGTACAGGACGCTCTGTCGGAAATCCAAGTCAGCGCCGGCACACAGTTTGATCCGGTGCTGGCTGAGCGTTTTTGTTCCATTTTGCGGCAGCGCTCACGCCAACCTTTGTGATAAAACACAATCTGCCAAAGACATCGGGTAGCAAGAGGCAAATTTAATCAAGCGGTTTCACACAGCGGCCAGGCAGGCGCTAAAAGCCTTAACATTCATTGCCACAGTCGCACATACCGTACAGGCTTTATAACATTTTTTGTCACAATGTTCATCACTTTCACTTTTTCCATTTCTCGGAAAGCCGGTAAATAATTGTTCACAAAAAGAGATAGGCGGTGAGCCTCTAGCTCTTTCAACACCATCGTGACCAACTGGAGTTTTATAATGATCACTGCCACCACAACAGCCATGCAGGTCTTTGTACAGGGAAAACGCGAAAATGACATCTATGGATGTTTTTACAGCCCGCTTGTACAAAATCCTATCTTGTTTTCCAGTTTTTCCGATCTGCTAATTCAAGCAGACGCTTTGTTTGATTCCATTCAATTCCCACAGTCCTTTTTGGAACACCGGCGCTTTGTCAATCTGCCCGGCCGTCCCCGAAAATACGCACCCGGCGACAATGCGCCGCTGCGGCCCGAGGACATTCCGGTATATTTCCACGCTGAAGATAGCATGGGAATTGCCTGCCTCTGCCATTTCCAGCTTCACGTTCTGTACCGTCAGCACGGAAGCTGGCAAGGTTGGATACGCTGGTGTGAAACCGGGAAAGAAGTGCATTTCCGCAGCGCTTTTGAACTTCTCTACCTGTTTATTGAGGCAGTCACTTCCAAAGAGTCCGATCAAAGCAATGCCGTATCCGATTCATAATAAAAAAGCCAAAAGCCGTAGCCGCACATTTCGGGCTGCGGTCTTTTTCATTTTCAGAGGACTCAAATACGTTTTTGCTACACCCCAAAAGCAGCGGTTTCGATCCGATTTACCGGTAGTTTCGGCAATATGCACAAGCCTATTGTTAGCCAAGACTAATCCATGGTCGAAATGCCAAATTTCTTAAAAAGCGATTGACATTTTGTCCATAGATCGTTATTATTTTTATCAGTTAGCAAAAACTAACCAATTCCTTGGTTTAATGGTTAACTATTATGAATTGATCTTCATGTAAGGAAGGAAGCAACATGATGCCTTTGACGCTTGCAAATATTGGTGAAGAGAATACCATCAAAAAGGTCGGCGGTAAGCCGGAGGTGAAAAAGCATCTGGAGAATCTTGGTTTCGTAGCCGGGGGAAATGTTACGGTGATTACCACACTGGGTGGAAATGTCATTGTCAATGTAAAAGAATCCCGCGTTGCTGTCAGCAGGGAAATGGCGCAAAAAATCATGATTTAATGGTTTTGCAGATAATGATTCGATAAGGAGGATAATCCAGCATGAAAACACTCAGGCAGGCAAAAATTGGCGATACCGTCAAGGTTGTCAAGCTTCATGGGGAAGGCGCTGTTAAACGCCGTATCATGGATATGGGGCTCACCAAAGGCGTGGAGGTTCACGTCCGCAAAGTGGCGCCGCTTGGCGATCCGGTTGAAGTCACCGTCCGCGGCTATGAGCTTTCCATCCGTAAAGCGGACGCAGAGATGGTCGAAGTTGAATAATCCGGCATCTTGGGGGAATCCCCATTTTTTTCAGCATGCGGTTAGTTCTAACTTACCGCAGCGCTTCTAACCATGAAAGAGAGGAACAACAGTATGGACTTGAGAATTGCCCTGGCGGGCAACCCGAACAGTGGTAAAACTACCCTGTTCAACGCGCTTACCGGTTCCAATCAGTTCGTCGGCAACTGGCCGGGGGTAACCGTTGAGAAAAAGGAAGGCAAGCTGAAAAAGCACAGCGGTGTCACCATTACCGACCTTCCGGGTATTTACTCCCTTTCCCCGTATACCCTGGAAGAGGTTGTCGCGCGTAATTACCTCATTGGGGAGCGTCCGGACGCCATCCTCAACATTGTGGACGGCACCAATCTGGAGCGCAACCTTTACCTCACCACCCAGCTCACCGAGCTTGGCATTCCGGTGGTTGTCGCCATTAACATGATGGACGTTGTTCGGAAAAACGGAGACCGCATCAACATTGCGGAGCTGTCCCGTGAGCTCGGCTGTAAGATTGTTGAGATTTCAGCGCTGAAAGGCTCCGGTGTCATGGAGGCTGCAGAAGCTGCTATCACGGCTGCTAAAACCGCCAAAACCGTTCCCATGCATACCTTCTCCGGCGTTGTTGAACACGCTCTGGCACACATTGAGGAAGCTGCTCTGAACAGCATTCCGGCAGAACAGCAGCGCTGGTATGCCATTAAAATCTTTGAACGCGACGATAAGGTCCTTGCCCAGCTCAACCTGAGCAGCGACGTTAGCGGCCATATTGAAGAGGACATCAAAGCGGCGGAAGAGGAACTGGACGACGACGCTGAAAGCATCATCACCAACGAGCGTTATGTCTACATTGCTTCCCTCATGAAGGGCTGCTACAAAAAGAAAAGTGCTGGAAAGCTCTCGGTCTCGGATAAAATTGACAAGGTTGTCACCAACCGCTGGGCGGCTCTTCCCATTTTTGCGGTTGTCATGTTCATTGTTTACTATGTGTCAGTCACTACGGTTGGCACCTGGGCAACCGACTGGGCCAACGACGGTGTCTTTGGCGATGGCTGGCACCTCTTCGGCATTGGTACCTCTGCTTATGAAGAAGCGGCAGAAGAATACGTTGAACCCGGTGCAATCAAGGACGCTTTCCTGGAAGCAGCCGCGGAAGCCGGCGCTGTGGATGAAGAACAATCCACCGACGAAGAAACCGTGCTGATTCCGGACAAAGCAGAAGCGGTTACCACCACCGCCGTTCTTTATGACGACGAGGGCAACGTAGAGGAAGAAATTCCAGTTACATACCAGAGTTACCTGGAAGTTGCCGAAATGGAAGAGCCTGATCCGGCAAGCTACGGCATCTGGATTCCCGGTATTCCGGTTCTGATTGAAAACGGCTTAAACAGCATCAACTGTGTTGACTGGCTGCAGGGCCTCATTCTTGACGGTATTGTGGGCGGCGTCGGTGCAGTTCTCGGCTTCGTCCCGCAGATGCTCGTTCTCTTTATCTTCCTCGCCATCCTTGAAAGCTGCGGTTACATGGCGCGTATTGCCTTTGTTATGGACCGTATCTTCCGCAAGTTTGGCCTCTCCGGTAAATCCTTTATCCCAATGCTCATTGGTACCGGCTGCGGTGTTCCTGGCGTTATGGCTTCGCGTACCATTGAAAATGAACGCGACCGCCGTATGACCATTATGACTACCACCTTTATCCCCTGCGGCGCCAAGCTCCCGATTATTGCTCTCATTTCCGGCGCGCTCTTCGGCGGCGCCTGGTGGGTTGCGCCAAGCGCCTACTTTGTCGGCATTGCGGCGGTCATCATCTCCGGTATTATGTTAAAGAAAACCAAGATGTTCGCAGGCGATCCAGCGCCGTTCGTCATGGAATTGCCGGCTTACCATCTGCCGACCATCAGCAATGTCCTCCGCTCAATGTGGGAACGTGCGTGGTCTTTCATCAAAAAGGCGGGTACCATCATCCTGCTTTCCGCAATTCTGCTCTGGTTCCTCATGAGCTTCGGCTTTGAAAACGGCGGGTTTGGCATGGTCGGCGACCTGAACAACTCCATTCTGGCCAACATCGGCAATGCCATTGCCTGGATCTTTATTCCGCTTGGCTTCGGCAACTGGGAAAGTGCGGTTGCTACCGTTACCGGCCTTATTGCAAAAGAAAACGTTGTTGGCACCTTTGGCGTTCTGTTTGGCGGATTTGACGAAGTTGCAGAGAACGGTTGGCAGATTTGGACCAACATGCAGGCCTCCTTCACCACCCTCTCGGCTTATTCCTTCCTCGTTTTCAACCTGCTCTGCGCACCTTGCTTTGCAGCAATGGGCGCCATTAAGCGCGAGATGAACTCTGCAAAATGGACCCTCTTTGCCATTGGTTACCAGTGCATCTTTGCATATGCAATGGCGCTGGTGGTTTACCAGCTGGGCATGCTCTTTACCGGACAAGGCAACATCATCGGTGCCATTGTCGCCTTCGTCATTGTCGCCTTCATTCTCTTCATGCTGTTCAAACCGTATAAAGAGTCTGAAAAATTGACAAAACCGGTAAAGGTAGGTTAACATAACCATAGTAAGCCTGAAAGGAGGAAACCTATGCTTACCTGGTTGTCTGAAAACATATCTTCCATTCTCATTGGCGTGGTACTCCTGGCCGTTGTTGCGGCGGTCATCCTCTATATGGTAAGAAACAGGAGAAAAGGAAAGTCCTCCTGCGGCTGTGGATGCGCCGGCTGCTCCATGAACGGCTGTTGCCATCAAAAGAAGTAACTGTAAGGGAGATGCGGGATCCTGTTCCTGCATCCCCCTTATCTTTTTCTCCGGAGATACATTTACCGCTGATTTAAGCCAACTTCTATTTTACAAAACAATATCGGATCAACAAACCGCACGTAAGGCTGGAACGCCAAAAGCACAAGGACCAAAGGCGTTGCTTTTACCATAAATCACCAAACTTTTTATGATGCCTGCTTTAAAGCGCTCCATTATGGAAAGATAAGCCGTCTCGAGCGGGTAAAGAACACAAAAAGCGTTGCGCTTACGCGGTTTGCTGAAAAAATACAATAACACAAGGCGGCAACACCCAAAGGGCGGCAAGAATCTTAAGTATCTGCGGGAACGCGCCAAATAAAAAGAACCCGCAAATGGAACAAATTGTCCATACGCGGGTTCTTCCTGTTTTCATATCGTGAAAAGCAGCACATCTGTCTGGCAACATACACCTGTGTCAAAAGTCCCGGATTCAGCGAGCCAAAAAAGGATGCTATCCTCTGCGGCCCAGCCCAGCGTGCGCCTTGATGGCCTCAAAACTCTCGGTACTGATGACATGTTCAATCCGGCAGGCGTCTTCAACGGCAACGTCACGGGAAACGCCCAGCGCAGTCAGCCAATCCGAAAGAAGCGTGTGACGTTCATACATTTTCTCCGCGATTTCACGCCCTTTGTCCTTCAGCGAAATATATCCGTTCGGCTCCATTTCAATATAGCCGTTTTCCCGCAGGTTTTTCATAGCAACGCTGACACTCGGCTTGGAGTACTCCAGCTCGTTTACAATGTCAATGGAGCGCACATATCCTTTGCGATTGTGCAGGATGAGGATGGTTTCAAGGTAGTTTTCTGCAGATTCCTGAATCTTCACAATATCACCGACTTTGTCTCATATTCATTGTCCGGATTATCCTTAGTATACCACATGGCTTTGGAAATCATCAAGCTAAAAGAAGTGGCAGAACCTTAACCCGGGTTTGGCTGAACCGCGACCACATGTGCAGCCAGATACCGCATCCAGCAGGGAGGATTGCCGTCCAAACCGTCCTCCGAACCAATCCGGTTATTTCCGGGAGAACGGCAGAGCATTTTGAGCCTTTTCCAAATATCCAGAGGCCTCCGCTTTTCGGTTTCCAGTCCAACACCGTTTCACACGGCGGCAAATTTGCGCAGGACAGCATATTCTGTGAAAAACAACTCCGTTTTTTCGGCGGCGCTGCACCTTTCCGGCTATTCCAACGCCGAATACAACGCGGGCAGCAGCCGGGGAATGGGGTCGAACTTCCCCGGGATCATCTGGGTCATAAAGACCGCGGCCATATCCTCCGCCGGGTCAATGCAGAACCAGGTTTCCGCCATACCGGACCAGCCGTATTCGCCGACAGAACCGTTGTGCCCGCCGCAGGCCGGATTCATCATGGTGCGCACGCCAAGACCGTATCCGTACCCCAGTGCACCTTGTTTAAAATAGCTCAACTGACGGTCATTCAGTTGATTGGCCGCCATCAGTTTCAGTGTTTTACGGCCCAAAATACGCTCGCCGTTTAAGGTCCCTCCGTTTAACAGCATACGGCAGAAGCGGGCGTAATCACCCAGCGTAGAGAGCATGCCACCCCCGCCCGATTCCAGCAGCTTCGGCTCAAACAGGCCGTTGGTATATCCTTCTGCGGGCTGCAGGCTTCCATTGTCTGCAATGCGGTAAATGTTAGAAAGCCGCTCCGCTTTATTGCGCGAAATCCAGAAGCCGGTGTCCTCCATTCCAAGCGGCTCAAACAGCTCCTCTTTCAAAAATTCGCCAAAGGTTTTACCGGTCAACGCACAAATCAGCGCGCCCAAAACATCATGCGAATAGCCGTACAGCCATTTTTCGCCGGGGTGGAATGCAAGCCCTACCTGCCGGGCAACCAGCTTCGCTACCTCCAGGGTACCTTTTCCCTCTATAGCAGAGCTGCGCATCAGAGCGCCCATTTCCTCGGCGGCAGGACCGCTGTCCTCCATCCAGGCAAGGCCGGAGGTCATGGTAAACAGGTGGCGGATGGTGACAGGCGTTTTGGGAGTCTCATAATACTTGTTCCCCGCTTCGTCCAGAAGCACCACCTTTTGCTCCGCAAATTCCGGAATATAAGCCGAAAGTGGATCGTTTAGGGAAAACAGGCCGCGCTCATACAGCATTAGCGCAGCGACCACGGTAATGGGCTTGCTCATGGAGTAAATACGGAAAATGGTGTCATCCGCAATGGGCTTTTTCTCTGCAAGATCGGCAAAGCCAAAATTTTTCCGGTACTCAGAACCGCCGCGGGTGATATACATCGAGCATCCGGCAACCTTTTGCTCCCCGACATAACGGTTGAGAAGCTGGGTTACATGCTCCAGTGCGTTTGGGTTAAGTCCTTGGTTGGCATGATGAATGATTGGCATGACAATCCCTCCCGGCGTTTTTCTTTATCCTAGCACAAAAACAGGCCGGATGCAAACTCGTTTAAAAAGCAGTGCCCGGCAGTTTAAACTGCCGGGCACTGCTGCATCCACAGAATATGCTGAGAATCACCATCTGCAAAGATTTAAAAAACGGTTCTCCATTGCTTAAGTCTCTTGTGCAGTAAAAACGCTGTTATTCCACCGGGGCTGCTACCAGGACATAATCCCCCTTATGCAAATCCATTCCGTTTGTGTCCGAAACGGGCGCACCGTTGACCGATACAAGCCGGAAACCCTGCGGCGCCACAAAATGCGCACTGCAATCGAACGGAACCTTTACTTCAAAGCGGACGTTCTCACCTTCATACGCCCAAGAGATCCGGTATATACCCGAAGCAGAGCAATATTCACAGAAGACATGCTCCAGCCGCCGATCCGGCACCGGGGCAAGCAGCGCTTTTTTAAAGCCAACACCGCTTTCGTCCGGCGCAATGCCGCAGACGGTACGGTAAACCCACTCCGCCACTGCGCCGTAGGCGTAATGGTTGAGGCTGTTCATACCGGTGCCGCTGATTTTTCCATTTGGCAGCACCGAATTCCAACGCTCCCAAATAGTAGTAGCGCCCATATTGACTTCGTACAGCCAACCGGGATAATTCTCCTGAAACAAAAGGTCGTATGCATCTTTGGTAAGCCCCGCCTTGGTCAGCGCCTTGCAGAGGTAAGCCGTGCCGACAAAACCGGTATCGAGGTGCATATTCCGCTCCTCCAGCTTGCGGTGCAGTTCCCGTGCCGCTCTTTCCCGAAACGGTTCAGGGATAATGTCAAAATAAAGGCCTAACACCAGCGCGGTCTGGGTATCAATGGCAAGTCGGCCGGTGGCGGTGAGGTACTCCGCACGGATCGCCGCACGGACTTCATCCGCAATTTTGGCGTAATAGGCGGCATCCTCCTCTTTGCCGAGGAGTTTGGCCGCTTTGGCCGTAAGCTCGGAGGAATACAGGTAATAGACCGAAGCAACGTAGTAAGGATCGGTCCGTCCAAACCGGCTTTCCGGATCGGGGTTATCCAACGCAAGCCAATCGGCAAAATGGAAGCCGACCGTCCACAGACGCTTTCCGCCGCAGTGGGTTTCATCCATATAAATGATAAAGTCGATCCACCGCTTCATATTTTCATACTGCTCTGCGAGCAACGCGCGGTCGCCGTAAAACTGGTACAGCGTCCAGGGGATAATGGTTGCTGCGTCGCCCCAGGCGCAGGAACCGGCTTCGCCCCAGGAAGAATCGGTAAATACAGGGTCGGGCTGGCCCAGGCTCCTGCGCACCACCGAAAGGACATCCGGGACAACATAAGGCACAGCGCCGAGATTCTCCCGCTGTTCGCAGAGCATATCCCGCAGGTACTTGCGGTAAAATCCGGCGGTATCCATGTGGTAGCAAGCCGTTGCGCAGAACACCTGCGCGTCCCCAGTCCAGCCGAGGCGTTCATCCCGCTGCGGGCAGTCGGTTGGAATGTCAAGAAAATTGCCTTTTTGACCCCACAGGGTATTTCCCAGCAGGCGGTTGATCTTTGGATCAGAGGTTTCTATGGTACCGGTGCGCGGCAGACTGGAGTAAATAGCGCAGGCTTCAAACCGGTAAGAAGCCAGGTTTTGCTCAGTCAGCTCAATCCCGCTGACCTTGACATAGCGAAAGCCATAGAAGGTAAAATGGGGGCGCACATACTCGGCTTTTCCACCCGAATAATAGGTAAATTCCGCACGCGCTGTCCGGAGATTCTCACGGTAAAAACAACCGTCCTGCAAAATCTCCCCATACTGTAAAAATACCTGAACGCCCTTTGGTGCCGCACAGTCAAACTCTACCCAACCAGTGAGCTCCTGCCCGAAATCCAGCACCTGTTCCCCTGCCGGAGTGCGTATGAGTTTTGGCTGGAACCGCTCGTGAATGCACAGGGGCGGGCTCATACGCTCCACGATTTCTCCCTGCGGCGGCTCGGCCGAGAGAGCCGGGACCGCTTTCTGTCCCGCTTCTGCCGACAGTTCACTTCCGTCCCACACCGAAACTGCGGCATCATAAACCTCTCCGTCATAAATATTGCTGCTCTGCACCGGACCCTGGAAGCAGTTCCAGTCCTCTCCTGTGCGAATACGCTGGATTTGTCCATCCTTAGTTGTAACGACAAGCTCTGCAGAAAGGAGGAACTGATCGCCGTAAATACTCTCTTCCTGTGCATCGTTCAAATAGCAGAAACGGCCTTTGTACCAACCGTTGCCAAGCATAACCGCCAACGTATTGCTGCCGCTGCGGAGCAGACCGGCTGCATCATAGGTCTGATACTGAATCCAGTAACGGTAGTCGTTGTAAAACGGGGCGAGAACCTCCTCGCCGACCTTGCCGCCGTTGAGATATGCTTCATACAGGCCCAGTCCCACCAGATAAAGCCGCGCCGAGGCAATTTCCTCCAATGGACAGGACAGCTCAAAGCTGCGGTAAAGCACCGGATGGGAACCCTCCTGGAAAGGGGAAGTGATCCACGGGAGATCCCACACCCGTTCTTTACGGCCGCCTTCGAACCAGGCCGGGGCGCTTGTTGCACTATCGCCGTCATCCGCCTGCGCAGTTACCGTCCAGTAATAGCGTTTACCGCCTTCCAGCGCGAGGTCAGGCGTAAAACCAAGGGTGGACATATCCGCCTGCAGACCGCTGTCATACAAAACATGGGACATGTCCGGCGTATCCGACACACGGATCTGCGCCGCTTTCAAAAAGGAGCCGGTACTTTCTTCTACCTGAAAGGTGAACGTTGGGTTCCGGAGGTCATACCCCAGAGGAGACGTCATGTGATTGACCTTCATTTCAGTAATTTTCATTTTCAACCAACCTTTCGCCGCATTTTCCTGAGAGCGGTGCTGTTCTTCTGCTCAAAGTGTAGCACAAACGGGACAACAATTCCATTGCCCTGTGCAAAATTGCAAGAAACGATGGTTTTGCTGCAAAAACCGTTGTAGTTTCGCACAGCACCGCAAACGAATTCTGCCTCATTTCAGCGAGCCTGCGCCACTGGAATACAAAACAGGAACCATCCGCTTTGACGGCGCCGGAATGGCCACAATCCAGTCCGGCATACACCCCAACAGAATAGCAGCAAAGCCATAAAAAGAATGCCGTTTTTGGGGGTACAAGCCTATACATTGGTCTGGCGCAATAAATTTGGCTCATTTATAATAGAGATAACATCAAGGGGGTAATGAATATGACAAATGGAGAAATCATTGGAGCAAATATTCGGAAACACCGAATCGCCGAAGGCTGGTCGCAGGAAGCATTAGCAGGCGAGCTTGGAATGAATCCCTCGCACCTGCGCACCCTGGAAAAAGGTGCGGGCAACCCCACCCTGTCAACCCTGGAACGAATTGCAGACATGCTGGGCATTGAAGTCAGTGTTTTGTTTGAGGGGGCAAACGCCTCTGATGATTCCCAATAATCGACATGCCTCCTCCCATAGCTGAATAAAACCAAGGCCCTGTAAATTTACAGAGCCAGATAAGAAAATTTAGAAAAACACCCTCCGAAAGAATTGATTTCTTCGGGGGGTGTTGATTTGTGCAAGAATATACTCATCTAGTATCGTTCATTTCAAATTCTGCCAGAAGATTACGATACCGTTCCATTTCCCGTTGTGCTATGGGAAACGCAGTATTGTACAAACAGTGATCCATGACATCTGCATCTTTCAATAATTCGTCATATGGTTCGTGAATATGGCTTTTATCGCTGTGTCTTGAAATAGCGGTAACAACTATTTTAATTTCGTCATCGCTGTATAATCTCATTGCCTTCAGGAGCATTTCTGCTTGTTCCGCACCCTTTGCGGCGTGATTATCGCTGGTACCACCGGACATATAAAAGATATCGTGAAGCATTCCGCAGGTTGCAGCAAGTTCAGCATTCAAATTCCGTTTCATCGCCAACAATGTACAAAATCGTGCAACGCCATACATGTGAGAAATATACATACGGATATGCTCTGATTTCCCCTTCAAAATAATCTTATCAATCTCATTGCGTAATATTTCAAGCCGATTTTCCATAGATTACAACCTCACGAAATTTCAAGAAAGAAAAGTCCTTATGCGGCGATGGCAATTTACAGAGCCTTGTTTTTTTATTCAATTTCCGGGTCAAACTCCACCTGCCGGAAAGCGCCGTGCTGATCCCGCAGGTAAGCGGTGCCATAGGGGGCGTGGAGCAGCGGGATAATTTCCGGGTCGTAATTGCAGACGGTATTCAACGCATAAACGCCGCTGTGATCCGGGTTTGCCATATATTCCTCACTTTCGTCTCCTGCGGTAAAACGCCAGCCGCTGTCCGGAAAGTCCCCGTCCGGCTCCTCCCGGTACATATACCCCACCTTGCAGCCGTCCACCAGGATACGGTCGGTTGCAATGCAGCCCTCCGGCCCTTCCCAGTGTTCAAGCAGCGGCTTAATCTCCTCTGCCGCATGGGTAAACTGCTTCACCGATTCAAAGCCGCAGGCGTTTGGACGGTTTAAATCCACAACCCCAATTTGGATATTCTGCATTCGGTCGAGCAGCGCTTCGGCACCATTTTGTATTTTGAAGTCCATTTCCTGTTCATAGAGCGGGATGATCTGGTAAAAGTTAATTTCATCCCCGTCCGGCAGCGGACAGACCGAAGCCGCTTCTCCGAAGCCGCCCGGGGACGCCAGCATGACGCCGGAAAGATAGGTGTTTTCTGCAAACGGGCCGCCGTTTGGAACGGTATGCCCCCAGCCAAGCCAGGAATCCTCCTCTCCCGGCAGCCGCGCCATGATTTTAAGCCATCGCAGCGGCCAGTACCACCGCTCGTCCTGCCCCTGGATTTCCCAATCCGGCGGCAGACAAATAAGCATTTCTGCCCGGTCGAGCTTTTTGTCCCGCAGCTCTTCCGGGATGTTCATGCGGTGCGCACCCATTCCCATGGTGACCAGGGTATAGTAATTGCGCTCCGGGGTTGGTTCCACAATGGCAATGTCCACATGGATATCCGGAGAAGCAATTTCATGAAACACGTTGGAAAAATGGCCAAAGTGCTGTTCAATATGGGCTTCAACCGCTTCAATTTCCGCGTCGGTATAAAGTTCCGGGGCAAAATCCACCTGGGCCTGTCCCGTTTTGCGCTCCATTTCTTCCCCGCACAGGTCAAGAAACATCGGGGTGGCTTGGTCTTCCGGGTCCAACTGCTGTGCACGTTCAAAGTACGGAAGCGCTTCCTCCTCCCGATCCAGATAATAATAGGCATACCCCATACGGAAATGCCATAAGGGATCCTCTTTTCCCTGTTCCTCAACGATCCGAAGCTGTTCTATGGCACCTTTCATATCACCTGCGTTGTTGAGCGCCCGCGCAAGATGCATCCGGAGTTCGTAATCCCATTCGGCTTCGGGGATAGCGTAAATTGCATCGATAATTTTCTGGTATTCGTCATCTTCATGCCATTTCTGAAGTTGTGCAAGTAAATCCTGTGTCATTGGAGAACACCTCCTTTTTTCACAGTATAACACATCCTCGTGCAGGAAGCCATTGAAAAATAACAAACCAAGAGCCAGCGAAAACCCGCCGGCTCTTTTCAGGTTTTCTTCTGTACGGCTTCATCCGGCGGTTCTGCCCGGTAACGTGCGGCCAACTTCTGCATGCAGCCGCGTACAGCAAACAGCAGGACCATCAGCGCCGTTATACAGAGGAGCACCACAAACAGCATATTGGATTCCCCCCGCTTTATGTTATGCCGCAGGGAAAAATTGGTACACGGCAATACACCCGGCAGGTACATCCGGCTTGCTGTCAAAGAACGCCTGCCGGCAAAGCCGACGCCTCCAACATTTGACCATCATTGGGAATTCTCCAATGATTACCAAGCCTCCGGCGAAACACCGGGCGGAAGCAGCCGCAGAAACAAAGACGAATAATACCGCTGCTGGCGGTGCTGTTCAAAGGACACCATACAGGGCAGGCGCGGTGCTCCGACGTGAAGCTTGGCGCCGACATGCCGGTACCCCCACAGGGCAAATGGAACTTTGGTGACAATATCGTTTCCGTTTTCCACACGGAGGGTTTTAAACACCCGGCTGTTATAGGATTTTTGAAACGCACGGTTGCCAACCCGGGGACAGCCGAAAACAATTGCTTCAATGTCCCGGCCGGGGAAATTGTACTGCAAATCCACCGCGCAGAGAACGGACAGTGCCGCCCCGTAGGAGTGGCCACAGATATGAATTCTCCGTATCTCCGGCGTAACCATGTTCAACAGGCGGTTTCGAACCTGTTTGCTCTTATAGGCGTTTAAAAAACCGGTATGGACGCGAACCTTGGAGCAGGTGTTGCCGTAAGGGATGCATTTTGTCCAAAACATCAGGTTATGGCGCCAATCCTTAGCGGAATTTGAGCCGCGAAAGGTAATGTCCAGCAAATCCCCTGCTTTGCGGATGTAACACTGCACCCCGGTTTGAGCGTCATCAATTACGGTCAGAACGCTGTTGGAAAGCATGGGCTGTGTCTCAAGATAGGCCAGCTCGGCAAGCTCCATTGCGTGAAGAACGTCATTTGTTGTCATTGGAGACCACCTCACTCCAGTATATGGCGGGGCGGCGCCATGGCAGAACCTTTTTCCATTCGCAATCCCACCCACTTCCGCCGGAAAAATACCCGACTCTGTTGGATGATTGTAGAAAATCGGCTTTCATTCAGGCAAAGTTTTGTTGCAGCACGGCAGCGGCGAATTTTCCGGGTATGAAAGGCGGATGACTGCGGCAATCTGTCCAAGAGACAGCCCGCCGTTTCTTTTATGCGGCACAAAGAAGCCAGGAAACAATTTCGGGACTTTTCCTGGAAATCATGCTCCGAATTGGAACCTCCACAGCTTTTCCGCATAAAATAATAAATGACCGCCCGAATGCGGCAGCGTATTCCGGGCGATGTGACCCACGGAACAAAGGAGGCAACAACATGGAACAAAACGGACAGAACGGATGGTTCCGGCTGGAAAACAGCGGGCGTACCGGGCGGCCGGCGCCGAACTACTCCCCACATTCCTATATGGAACGGATGCAGCAGATGCACACTCGAACCTCGCAGGACCGGCGAAGATACGGACGGGATTGTACCGATGGGGAAATGCCGGACATCATGCCACAGGCAGCCGCAGGGCGCCAGACTCAAATGGATCCCCGACCGGCAATGGCCATCCCCCGGTTTGGTAACGTGCAGCCGCTCCGGAACCCCCAGCCGCCTGCCTCAAGCCGGGAAACAAAAGGGCAAGACGCCCGCCGAGAGGAGCAGCAGACACTCCACTCCCAGACGGTGGGACCAGGCGGCCCGGTGCTGGAACAGGACGGCGTTCTTCATGAAACACTGGAGACCTTTGTACATAGCAAACCGTTGGAACGGGCGGTACACGTCAAGGGATATGGGGCGTTTGGTTTTTTCCAGCCCTATGAGTCCATGAAAGCATATACCACCTTAAACTTTTTGCAGAACCCGAACCAGCGCACGCCGACCCTCTCCCGCTTCTCCCTGGCCGTCAGCAACAAGGGCACGCCGGACACCTCCCGCAACGTACGCGGTTTTTCCACCAAATTTTATACGCCGAACGGCAACTTTGACCTGCTCTGCAACCATATACCGGTGTTTCTCATACGGGACGCTATCCGGTTTCCAGAGGCTATCGGCGCGCTTTCTCCCTCCCCGGTCAACAATCTCATGGATTCCAGCCGGTTCTGGGAATTTGCCGCGCGTGCGCCCGAAGCTACCCATTTTATCACCTGGTTGTACTCGGATGTGGGAACCATCAAAAGCCTGCGTCATCTGAGGTCGTATGGGGTCAACACCTATGTCTGGAAAAACGCCGAGGGAGTGCGGCGCTATGTCAAATATCACTGGATCCCGGTAGCCGGTACCGAATTTATTGACGCCGAGGAAGCGGCAAAGCTGGCCGGCGAAAACCCGGATATTGCAGGGCGGGATTTATACGACACCCTCGCACGCGGGGAGACGGTGGAGTTCGAGCTGCGGGTACAGCTCATGAACCCGGATGACGCCGAAGGCCTCCCCTACGATCCATTGGATGACACCAAAATCTGGAGTGAAGAACAATTCCCGCTTTTACCGGTTGGCAAGCTCACCCTCAACCGCAATCCGGAGGATTACAAGGAACAGGTGGAAAAGCTGGCGTTTTCGCCGAACAACCTGCTGGAGGGGGTGGAACTCTCGGACGATAAAATGTTACAGGGGCGCGCCAACATTTACTGGGACGCCCAGCGCCGCCGCTTGGGGCCGGATTTCCGAAGCATCCCGGTCAACCACGAAACAGGCTGGACACCGGGCTCGGTTGTCACCAGCGGGAACGGGCGGCATTTAGACGGGACCATCCAGCGTTCAGAAATTGAAAAGCCGGAAAACTTTATGCAGGCCGGCGAACGGTATAACGCCCTTTCTGAAGAGGAGCGGGAACATCTTGTCCGCAACATTGCTTCCGAACTTTGCACTGCGCCAATGGATACCCGCCGCACCGTACTGGGGTATTTCCGAAAAGCGTCCGAAGACTTTGCCGGGCAGCTGGAAGCCGCCATGCAGGATCAAAAGGAATAGCAGGAGGATATGTGAATGTATTTTACAGGGCTTCTGATCGGGCTGTTCTCTTTGCTCATCATCGGATGATTCCACCCGGTGGTTATCAAGTATGAATACGACTTCAGTGAGAAAATATGGCCGGTCTTTCTCTTCGTGGGACTGGCGGCGCTGGGCGGTTCGCTTTTTATTGGCAGTACCTTTTTCTCCGCGCTGATGAGCATTCTCGGCTTTACCTGCTTGTGGAGCATTGGAGAACTGAGGGAGTAAAAGGAACGAGTCCGGAAAGGATGATTTTCAGCCAATCCTGCATAAAAAAACAAACGGAATACAAAAAGACCGCACACACAAACACCCTGTAACAGGGTTTCTCAAAACAAGCCGGGCGGGAAACATTCCCGCCCGGTTCCCTTTTGGCGGACGGCTGTGAAACACCCACCGCACCAGGCCGTTTACCGGAAGTCCTTTTCCTACAGGTCGGCCTTTCATCTTGGGACGGAAAGCAACCACCTGTAAGAAAGTGCCTTTCCTCTTTTCTTTCTTGACAAAATGGGCTAGAATAAGAGTGTATGTAAGAAACAGGGAAAGGTGGGTGTACTATGCGCCAGCAGTCGCTCTTTGAAAGCAGCGAGATAAGCCAGCCCTTGGCAAGTCGCCTGCGGCCGGAAACGCTGGAGGACTATGTGGGCCAGCAGCATCTGCTCGGCAAAGGCAAGGTCCTGCGGAAGCTCATTGATTCCGACCAGGTGTCCTCCATGATTTTCTGGGGGCCGCCGGGAGTTGGCAAAACAACTCTGGCGCGTATCATTGCGGGGCGTACAAAGGCAAACTTTATTGATTTCAGCGCGGTGACGAGCGGCATCAAAGAGATCAAGGAAGTGATGAGCCGCGCCGAAAGCAGCCGCCTGCTGGGGGAAAAGACCATTCTGTTTGTGGATGAAATCCACCGCTTCAACAAGGCGCAGCAGGATGCTTTTCTCCCCTATGTGGAAAAAGGGAGCATCATCCTCATTGGGGCGACCACCGAAAACCCGTCGTTCGAAATCAATTCAGCGTTGCTTTCCCGCTGCCGCGTCTTTGTATTGCAGGCGCTTTCGGTGGAGGATTTAACCACGCTGCTGCGCCACGCCCTCACCGATCCGCGCGGCTTCGGCAGGCAGCAGATTGACATTTCGGACGGGATGCTCGCCATGATTGCGAACTTTGCAAACGGGGACGCACGAGTGGCGCTGAGCACGCTGGAAATGGTGGTGCTCAATGGCGAGACCGACGAGGAAAAAACCACCGTAACCGAAGAAATTCTGGAGCAGTGTACCAGCAAAAAATCCCTGCTGTATGACAAAAATGGTGAGGAACACTACAACCTGATTTCCGCGCTCCATAAATCCATGCGCAACAGCGACGTGGACGCCGCCATTTACTGGCTTTCCCGGATGCTGGAAGCCGGAGAAGATCCGCTTTATGTGGCCAGGCGCCTCATCCGGTTTTCGAGCGAGGACATCGGCATGGCGGACAGCCGCGCGCTGGAGCTTGCCGTGGCAACCTACCAGGCCTGCCACTTCATTGGGATGCCGGAGTGCAACGTCAACCTGACCCACTGCGTCACCTTTTTAACGCTGGCGCCAAAATCCAACGCGCTGTACGTCGCCTATGGGAAAGCTCGCAAAGACGCGCTGGAAATGCTGGCCGAACCGGTACCGCTGCAAATCCGCAATGCGCCGACTAAGCTCATGCAGGAACTCCATTACGGCGAGGGCTACCAATATGCCCACAATGCCGAGGATAAACTCACCGATATGCAATGCCTGCCGGATTCCCTGCTGGGACGGCGCTACTATACCCCGACCGTACAGGGCAGTGAGAAGCGGGTCAAGGAACGGATGGAACAGATTGATGCATGGCGCAGACAGCACGCAAAAAAAGAAAGGGGGCCGTTCTAATGCGCGTTACACTGGAACCCGCGTCCTCCAAAAACGCTGGGCTGTTGGGGACTATCCATTCCACCTGCTGGCAGCAGGCCTACCGTGACATTATGCCGGCGGATTACCTGGCTGCAGCTTCGCCGGAATGGTGGACGGCCCGGTACCGGAAAAACCTGCTGGACAAAACAATAACGCGGTTCCTCGTCCGCCTAAACGGAAACGCCATTGGATTAATTGGGTTTGCTCCTTCCCGGGACGCAGACGCTGACGCCACGACGGGTGAAATTGTAGCCATTTACCTGTTGGAGCAATACCATGGGAATGGCTATGGCCGGGAATTGATAGACGCGATGCTCGGTTATTTCCAGTTAAGCGGATTCCGCTGCGTTACCCTCTGGGCGCTGGAGGCCAACCGTTCTGCCTGTGGGTTTTACGAGCACTGTGGTTTCTCTCTGGACGGCGCCCGCAAAGAAATTGAACAGGGAAAAATGCTGTCCTGCGTACGCTACCGCCGTACCTTTGCCGGAGATTCTGCCTAATCACAACAAACGGACCTTTCACCCAACCCGACCATAAACCAATCCCCCAAGTGCGGCTGTCAGCCCGCTCTTGGGGGATTTTACTGCGCTTATTTTTCCGGGCCAAACAGCCAAAATGGAACGGGAGCCGTTCGGCTCAGCTTTTGACCGGCTCCTGTACCTGCTGCACCGGAGCCGGAACAGCCCCGGACACCTTCTTTTTGTTGTTGACGGTGCGGGTGACCTGCCAGCCGTCCTCACACCGGCTGAATTTGAGAATGCCGACAAAATCGCCATGGGTTTTACAGGTGACCTCGGTGCGGTAATCCCCGCTGCCGGTCGGCCTCCAACGGACGCGGTGTGAAAGCTCCTTGCCGCAGACCGGGCAGCAGATACGGCTGACTTTAGGGTGCCCCATTGCTTTCCGCTTCTGGGCAAATACCCCCATCCGCTTGACTTCGGTGAACTTTTTCGGGCGCATATCCCAAACCGATTTTTCATAAGCCGAAAGGCCGTTTTGCATATCGAGCCGCTGGGCCACCTGCGCCGTATAGCAGGCGTCATTCAATGCATCATGCAGCCGCCCCTCCTGCGGGATGCCGAAATAGTCAAGCGCATATTCCAGCGAACGCTGGTTTTTCCCCTGGGCAAGCTCTTTGTTGAAGATGACCTGCAGGTTGTACCACCGTTCACACCAGGAGGCATCCAACCCATAAAATTCAAGGTTCTGGCTCAGGATGGGAATATCGTCATACCCCCAGGTCAACAGGGTGAAACGCTCTCCGCACCAATCGTAAAACTTGGAGACGGCGGCAATGAAATCCAGTCCGTCTGCAATTTCCTGCTCCTTGACACCGGTGAGCTTTTTCACCATATAATGCAGTTTTTTATAATACCGGAGCTTAATTACAACCTGAAAGGTATCCACCTGCTCAAACCGCTCATTGAGCTTGACCGCCCCGATTTGGAAAATCTCAAACGGCAGCTTGGCGCCGATTTTTGCCAGCGCCGGATTCTGGCGGGACATGGGCTGGTTCCATTCCAGATCCATAACAATATAATTCATTTTATTTTTCACACTTCCAAACAGGCCGTTCTGACGGCCTCCCCACTGTGGGAGATTTCTGGCGGCAAACGCCGCTTTCCGTCCGTTTGCTGTCTTGTGATACAGTATAACACAAAAACCGGAAAAGTAAAAATATTTGTAAGAGAAACGCTTTGCAGGTGACAAACGGCAGAAAAGGCTCTGTGGAAAATCCCACTTTCCCAGATTTCATACTGGTTGAAAATAATTGGGACCACCCCGGCTGTCCGACTGACTCCCTCGCAAAAGACAAACAGCTACTGAAAAAACGGCAGCTGTGGTGTGATTTCTCCCGCTTCGTCAAGCCTTTCAACGGCAAAGTCAGCCTCATCTGCAAACGGAGCAAAAGGAGTAAAAAGCCCATGAAATGGGAACTGGCGCGACAGTCGAGTTGAAAAAAGGCGGCAAAACATTGCATTTGAGGCAGTATGCATGTATGCTTGAAGCATGAGATTTGGAAAGAAAGAAGGTTTCTTTGATGGAAGACAAAACAATGTTTGCAAAATTCCTGTTGGAAAAGAGACTTGCAGCCGGATTAACCCAGAAAGATTTGGCAGAACATCTTTATGTAGACAGCAGCACCGTATCCAAATGGGAGCGGGGACTCTCCTACCCGGACATTACGCTGATTTCAAAAATATGCGATATTTTGCAGATTACCGAGCATGAATTCATTACAGCGTCGGACGACTCTGCCGCCCGAATGGAAAAGAAACAGGCCAAACGTTACCGCGGATTTGTCAAGACCTGTCAGATTGGGCTGTGTGCCGGTTATGGCATTGCCCTGGTCACCTGCTTTATCTGCAATCTTGCCATTCAGCACACCCTTTCCTGGTTTTTTATTGTACTGGCGGCCCTGGCGCTTTCGTTTTCCCTGACCATACTGCCGGCCCTGCTGCACAAGCACCGGCTGCTGATTACTTTTGGCACGTCAACTGTGCTTACCTATCTGCTTATTTTCACCTGTTGGTTGTATACCGGCGGCGATTGGTTTTATCCGTTTGCGTTTCTCATCACCACGGTCAGCATGACGGCGCCATGGTTTATGCTGGCGGTCATCCGTTACCTTTCCATCAACTGGGCCTTTAAAACTGGCCTGATCGGGTTGTTTTTCAGTTTGTTCACGGCGTTTATCAACCCGTTTATCCATCTGCTGCTGGGAGAGAGCTTTGCAGAATTTTACTGGTATTTTGACCTGACCGACTGGGTTTCTATTTCATTAGGCAACAAAATTACCGTTTACAGCCTGTTTTTACTGGGGCTTATTTTCGTTGTCGTCGGTATCATCCTTTCGGTCCGCAAGGGTATGAACCGGCCGCAGGCAAATCAGCCGTTCCGCGGTTAAGCATTGAAAAACAGCCGTGCCGACAAAAGGTTTTTGCACCTGGCCTGCACGGCTGTTTTACTACCAAAGGTTTGACAGGGTTATCCCGGCGCTGATACGCATTGGCATGACGGTTGTTTCTCATGCAGAGCACAAGCTTCGTTAATCTTCTGCAGCGCCGCTGTTTGAAAAGGGCCAAGCGTTTATGCCCCTTTTTGAAATTTGTCGGAACGCCATGCAAACCGTGTATTTGTTAATCAGTCCTCGTGGAATATGCCGCCCCGCCCGCGTAGCCGGTGCCCGCTTCAATACCGCGGACATTGGTTGTGTGAGGCAACCGAACACTGTTTTCAAATGGAAGTAAAAATCCCCCGCGAAAGAGAACTCTCTTTCGCGGGGGATTTTACTGCCCATATCAAAGACATTTGCTTCTATTATTCTACGCTGTACAGAAACACGCCAAACGGTTTATCACAGCCACTCGGCAAAATCCATTGGCCGATTTTCCTGGTACGCCTTATGGAACGCCTCTTCCAGTCCGCGCACAAATACGCCGCGTTTCTCCGGATCGTCCGGTTCGTAGACAGCAACCATCTTCTGCGGGAAGGGGACAATCTCTGAACGGCGGAACAGGGTGTCTACCGTATAGACGTGGGGCTTTGCCGTAGAGGGCAAACAGGGAACGCTGCTCCAGTTGTTCTCCCGGACAGCGTCAATGACGGTATGGACTTTGGTATCCACACTGCCGTCCACCGGGCCGTATTCCACGGTGGAGCCATCCGCACAGCTGGCGGTCAGGCAGTTGGTGTCACAGTCGTAAGAGACAACTGCCCGTTCAAAGTGAAACTCAATCAGTGGATTTTGGGTATGTTCCACCGCGTGGGAGGAGAGGTAAAGAATTTCCGCGCCGTTTTCCAGCTTTGCTTTGACCGATACGGTATCGTAATTCTCAATGCCGTTGGCGCGGCCGGCGCTTGTCTCAAGCTCCACCGGCATAGCAGAAGTGTTCATGGCGTCTCCCAGCATGAAATAAAGGTTATGCAGATAATGCGCTGTGGCATTGGAGGCGACACTGTCGTTGATGACGGTACCGTCCTTGCCAAAACGCCTGCCGCCCCAGCCGGATCCGCGCTTGAAATAGGATTCCGGGCGCGGCCAGAGAACCAACGCTTTCGCATACAGGGGTTTGCCAAATTTTCCATTTAGAATATCCCGCTTGCAGGCGAGCATGGCGGGGGCAAACGACCACTGAAAGCCGATGGCAATCCCCTTGCCGCAGGTCTGCTCGAGCGCAATCATCGGTTCAAGCTGCTCCAGCACCGGGGCCGCCGGCTTTTCGCACAGCACATGGCTGCCGTTCTGAACCGCTGTGCGGATGTGGGCGAGATGGTACGGCAGCGGCGTGACGCAGAGGGTCAGGTCAATCGGTCCCATCTCATCGTAGGCTTTTTGCATATCGTCAAAGGTGCGCACACCCTTTGCCTCCAGAGCGGATTTGGTCTCCGCAGACATAAACGGGTCAGCAGCGCAGACAAATTCCGCCTTTTGGAGCAGTTCCGGACGAGAAAGCGTCTCCAGATAAAACTGGGCGTAGCCGCCGGTGCCCACCAGCATGAGCCGGATTTTTTTATAAGAGTCCATTGAGTCGTTCCCCCATTGTCTGCTTGATGTAAGCAAAGCATTTGGTCGCCTGCTCGTATTCCGGCGAGCAGTGGGTTTCAATGTTCATGTCACATTCCGCACCGTTTAAATGCAGGTCGTCCCGGATGAGATCGTCAATCTGCCCTTTCCAGTCGATGCAGCCCTCCCCAATGGGGACGCAGACGCCGTCCGAGAGACGGTAATCCTTCATATGCACGCTGCCAATGTAGGGCTTAAACCGCTCGTAGTGCTCTTTATATTCCGAAAAGCCGGACATGAACAGGTTGCCCATATCCCAGTTGAGTTTGCCACCGAGCGGGGCGAGCGCCTGGTGGACAGCTTCAATTTCTTCCGGCAGGCCGTTGAAGAAGCCCGGTTCATTTTCAAAGCAGATGGTAAAGCCGTTCTCCTTTGCTTTCAGGCAGAAATCGCTCAGCAGTTCGATGGCGCGCTTATCGTCGCCGGGTTTATCCTCCGGGCTTTTTTTAACCCCGAAGCTGATGATCTTTTTGGTGCCGAGATAATCCGCCGCTTCCATCGTACGGAGCAGGCGATCGGTCTGATCCGGGCAGTCCGGGTCGTACAGAGTGCATTTATAGGTACCAGGCGAAATGCCGGTGACGGCGATGCCGTAGCCGTCCAGCATGGATTTCACCTCGTGAAGCTGCTCCTTTGTGACATCCGGCAGACGGTTTCCCCAGACATGGCGGAGCTCAAACCGGCGGATCCCCCGTTCTTTGGCCCATTCGGAGGCAATTTTTAAATCCTGGCTGACTTCATCACTGACAATTCCGAGTTTCATTGCTGCGTTCCTCCATTCATCAAAATTCCAGCACGGCTTTAAGCGCCTGCCTTGCTTTCATGGTTTCCAGCGCTTCATTCGCTCTGGCAAGCGGGAAACGATGTGTAATTAGTTTACCAAATTGTTCCGGCTGTGACAAGACCAACCGCATGGCGTGACGGGTATGACGGGTGTCGCTGACCCAGACGCCTTTTACAGTGACATGCTTGCGCACCACCTGGCTGTAAAAATCAATCTCCTCAGCGCCTACCGGCTGAGCGTAGCCGGTCATCAGGCAGGTTCCGCCCGGGCGGACGAGATTGAGACTTTCCTGCGCCGCGCCGCGGCTTCCTGCCGCTTCGAGCACAACGTCGGCGCCGCGACCGTGGGTCAGGCCGCGGACAAGCGCAAGCCGCTGTTCCGCGTCATGCGCCCGGCGGTTGATGGTATGGGTTGCTCCAAACTCCCGGCAAAGAGCAAGGCGCTCCTCGGAGCCTCCAATAACCACCACCTGCTCCGCTCCCGCCTTGCGCGCAAAAGCGGCGCCGAAAACACCGAGTGGGCCGGGACCTTGAATCACAACCGTGTCGCCGGGGTCGATTTTAACCGCGTCGAAGGCGTTGGCGGCAGTGGCGCCGGAACAGCTCGCACTGACGAGGATGGCCGGATCCACGTCATCCTCCACCAGAAAGAGGTCGGTGCGCGGGGCGAGGATGAGGTATTCGCTGTAACAGCCGTTGAGATACGGCGCCTCCTCCCGGGAGCGGTTGATGCCGTACACCTTGCGGCGCTCACAGAGCCACGGCATCAGCAGTACTTTGCAGGCAAAGCACTCGCCACAGGTGACACCGCGGTTCCAAAGGATGCGGTCACCTTCATGCACTGGGTCGCCCTCCACCGTGGTATGCGCGCCGTTCATGGCGGCGATACGGCCGATCCCCTCATGGCCGAGAATGATGGGGAGCGGTGTGCGGGGGTCCTCCCCCTGCCACATGTGGACGTCGCTCCCGCAGATGCCGGAAGCCTCCAGCTTGACCAGAATTTCGCCCGGCTTCAGCGCCGGAATCTCAATTTCCTCCGGCACGAGCGGCTGTTTGAATGCGCGGAGTACCATCGTCTGCGCTTTCATCTGCATTCCCCTTTCTGTTTCATATCCTTCCAGACCTGCTCAAACCACTGCGGGCTGTTCGGGATTTCCCGAACGCCCCGCCAGCCAGTCTGTACGGTAAAATTATGGTTCAGTGTAACTTCCTGTATTTGATGCCGGTGTTCCGAATCAACCGGGACAACGTCGCCCGGTTCGGGCAGCCGCTCCGCAAACAGCGCGGAGCCGCGGGACAACCCACCGTTTTGGATGTAATCCAGCATCGCGCCGAGATAGGCGGCGGTGCTGACAAGCATATCCCAAAGCTGAAACGCCTGCGGCAGTTCCGCCGCATGGGCAATATGAATCCGCTCCGGATGGCTGAGGAGTTCCTTCGCCTCCGCAAGGGTTTGCTCAATTTCGGTGCGGTTTCTCACAAAACCCGCGTAACCGCTGTTGCGCCGCTGAAAATATGAAGCCAGCTCCCGCAGGTTTCCGCTCCCTCTCGCGTGAGAACACCAGAGCGCCGCGCGCTCCAACACCGGGCTGCATTGCTCATTCCCGGATTCCGCTACCCGGCTGGCTTCCGGCTTCTGTCTCTCCGCGCCAGGGTTCGGGCATTTCGCAGCAAAACCGAATGGCCCGCCACCAACCGCGTTTTCAGCGGCCTGTCGCGGGGCGGATGCATCAATTCCCTGCGGGATGGGTAGGTTGGAATTGAAAGATGTACCGTCTTTTTCCTGTCCCCATGCAGATTCCGCCTTCAAGCGGGTAGCAATCTGTTCCGCTGCGCGGAACGCGCCCACCTGCCCTGCATTGAGGGCGGATCCACCCGGACGGCGGATGCCGTGGCTGCCGTTTAATTCTCCAATGGCGTACAGGTTGCGGACATTCGTCTCCCACCAGATATCGGCGGAAAGACCACCGTTGTTGTGCTGTGCGCAAACATCCACGGCAAGCCATTCACGTTCCAGGTCAATGCCATGGCTGCGGTAAAGTTGGATGGCATCCGGATTTAGCGCCATCAGGCGTTCATAGGGAGTATTCTGCAATGCACCGGAGGATTCCAGATAATGTAGGCATTCCGGCGAAAGCAAAGAACGGTCGAGCTGCTTCATCCCAAAGGGGTTCTGGGTGAAATCCATATAAACCTTACGGCCGCGCAGCACCGTTTCCCGGTAGACCAGCAAATCCACCCAGGAGGAACCGCCAGAGCCGAGCTTGGTTACATCGAACGGCCACTGGTAGCCTTTCAAAAAGGTGGCGTTCAGGGTGGCTGGGATGTCGTCGAAGCCTTCCAGCAGGAATTCGCGTACATCGGAGCCGTCCTCCGCCGTGCTGACGTACCGCGGCAGCACCTGCTGATAGGAGCCGGAGACGTTCCAGCGGTACCCGGTGGAGGCGAGACCGTACTGCCACTCGGTGAGATTTTTGCCCCTGACACCCGCTTCAAAGCAGATTCCGCTGGCGCCCACCTGGGATTCCGGGAACACGCTTTTCTCATAGAGGGAGGCGGGTGCACCAGTTGCCATGACCAGATGCCGGCAGGCAAAGAGCTGAAACTCCTGTTCTCTCCGATCAGCCGACTGCCACAGGCAGAGGAGGCCGGTTGCCCGGCCATCCTCGGTGAGAATTTTCACCGGAGTCATTCCCTCGCGGACGGGAATTCCCGCCCGTTCCACCTGCCGGAACAGGGCGGCGCACATCTCCTGCACCGTGAGCGGCCCCGCCGAAGCGGCGCGGGCTTTAGGGTCGTGGTCGGTCTTATAGCCGACAAATTCGCCGTATCCATTGCGGACAAAAGGCACGCCCAAATCCGCGAGGTGGTAAAAACACCGCGCCGAGAGTGCCGCCTCAACCAATGCGGCGTCGCCGTCGCAGGCGCCGCCGTCGACCAGGGTTTGGGCGACCTCTACAACGCTGTCCGGCGTAGAACCGGAGACGTTTAATTTATAATAGGTCTGCTTATCCGAGCCGGTGTTGCGGGAGGTACCCATGTGAATGCCGTTTGTAAGGAGCAGGATATCCCGCACGCCGAGATCGGCAAGCCGTTTGGCGCAGCAAAGCCCTGCTGCGCCGCTGCCAAATACAATCACATCATGAACTTCCACCGGAACGGACCAACCGTGTGCTTCCATTGCTTTCATCAGAACAGGCTCTCCTTTACATCGCTGCCAACCGGCGAGCCTTTGCCTGCCCTGCCCTGCCGGTACAACGGGGCATAGACCGCGGAATCGTGCACTGGGCAGCCAGTAACGCCGCCGTCACGCATCATGACGGTGCAGTTGGAGCAGCCAAGGCAGCACTTTTCACGCTTCATGCCGCCATGCAGGATATCGTTTGCAAAATCCGGGTAGGAAAAGGCCTGCCGCCCGAAGCCCGCAACCGGGAACCAGCCCTCTTTGATGCAGCCGGCGGCGATGTTCGCACCAAACTCCCGGAACCAGGTGAAGCCGGTGGCCATGACCGGAAGATCCAGACAGGACGCCTGTACCTCATGGATGAGGGTCAGCATCCGCGCCGCGTCCTCCAACGGATGGGATGGCGGCAGATAACCGCCCTGATCGTACGGACGTCCGACATGGGGGTTAAAGTAGGGGTTGCCGCAGCTCAAGTCCACAAAGCGGACGCCGTGTTCTTTGAGCAGCCGGAACAGCCGGATGGGTTCGGTCAAATCCGGGATATGGAAGTCTTCTTTGGAAACGCCGAAGCCGTAAGGATATGGGAGAGAATCGTAAATATTAAGCCGCACCGTGACGTCGAGGTCGGTGGCGGCACGCACACCATCAATGATATTAAGCAGCAGCCGGGTACGGTTTTCAAAGCTGCCGCCGTATATGCCTGGGCGTTCAAAAGCGCCGAGCAGCTCTGAAATAAGATAGCGATGGCAGGCCTTGATGTCTACCGCATCAAAGCCTGCGCATTTGGCGCGCTTTGCAGCTTCGACAAACTGCTCCTCCAGCCGTTTGAGATAATCGTCGGTGACAGGGGTATATTTATCCTGATGGTCGGCAAACAGAAACGGAATTTGCAGGGCGGTTTTGGGTTCCGGTATGCCGTTGGGCTTGGAATAGCGCCCGGAATGGGTGAGCTGCGCAATCCGGTAGGGAACATCCCCTTCGGCCTGCTCGGCAATCATGGCGTTCAGGCGGGTAAAGGCATCCAGATTTTCGGCGCTGAGGTAGAGCTGGCGCGGGTTCGCCCTGCCCTCCGGGCAGACTGCCATTGCTTCCATCCAGAGAACAGCAGCGCCGCCTTTGGCAAACCGTTTGTAGCGGCGGAAGGTGAGCTCATCCGGCGCGCCGGCACGGGTACCGTCGCAGCCTTCCATCGGCTGGATGCCAAGACGGTTTTTCAGAGTGTTTTCGCCGAGCGCAAACGGCGTGCCAAGCACCGATAAATCTTCTGAAAAGGGCAGGTTCAGCCCAAGGGCTTCCAGAGCGGCTTTGAGCTCTGCGGAGGTCTGATAATGAAAGCGTTCGTGTTTTGTGTTTGCCATAAAATCTCTCCTTGATTTTGATACCATGACAGGATACAATGAAACTAACGATTGGGGGGAAAACTGGATGGAGGCCTTTCCGATTATCCGGATGAAATACGCCGAAGACGAACCGGCGCTCAGCAACCATACCCACCCGGCCTGCGAGCTTATCTTTGTCAAGCAGGGGGCGGCACGCCTCACCATTGACGGCAGGGAGTACGAGGCAGGGCCGGGGACGCTGGTCTTGCTCGGCGCGCTGGAACAACATGAGCTTGAAATCACCGCAAGGCCGTATGTGCGGTATTTTTGCATCTTCTCACCGCAGGCGCTGGAGCAGCGCGGCATTGATCCCGCGTTGGCAACGGTATTCAAAAACCGCCCGTACCATTTTTCCCACTGTTTGAAGCTCAAAAATCCGGAAGCGGTGGAAAAGCTGTTACAGCAAATGGAACAGGAATACATGGGCCGTGCTCCCTACGCCGATCAAATGGCGCTGGATTTGCTGGAGGCGCTGCTCATCTGCCTGTATCGGGAATCCCCCGGGCACTTTTTCCGGCCGGAAACGGCGATGGACACCAAGGTCTGGGAGGTGCAGCGTTACCTGGAAGCCCACTACGCAGAGCCGGTTTCAATCGCTGCGCTCGCGGCAGAGCGTTATGTGAGCCCGGATCATCTGGCGCGCTCCTTTAAAGAGCTTACCGGGTACTCCCCCAAACAATACCTTTCCGAGAACCGGCTGCTGCACAGCAGACAGATGCTGCTGCAGACCAGCCTCCCGGTGGGAACGGTGGCGTTCCGCTGCGGCTTTCCGGATGCAAACAATTTCATCCGCACCTTTAAGCGGCGGTACGGCGTAACGCCCAAGCAGTTCCAGCAGTCCCGTTCTTCTGGTTTCCATCATACCGCAAATGGTGAAAAATAGTCGGCGCTATCCGCTGAAAAATATGTAAAATCCGATATTTCCATCGAAACGTCAAAGCAATTACTTTCCCATAATAAAAATAGATACGGCCTGCAGCCGTGTGAAATACCGTAAATTACCTTGAGGAGGATTTGTATGAAGCATGCAGTTGTTATCGGCGGAAAAGGCAAAGTTGGTACCTACCTTGTTCCCATGCTGTGCGAAGCGGGCTACCGCGTCACCAACGTCAGCCGCGGAGAATCCAAGCCCTACCTGCCGCATGGCTGCTGGGAGTCGGTCCGGCAGGTTTCCCTTGACCGGAATAGCCCGGATTTCCCAGGGCAGATCGCCGCCCTGCGGCCGGATATTGTCATTGATATGATCTGCTTCAAGGCCGAAGATATGTGCCGGCTCATCGACATGCTGGCTGGCACCGTTCAGCATTATCTGATCTGCGGCAGCGTCTGGATTCACGGGCAGAGCGTCCGGGTTCCCTGTAAGGAACATGAAGCCCTGACTCCCTTTGGGGAATACGGCATCCAGAAGCTCAAAATGGTGCGGGAACTGGAACAGCGCAACGCCTTTTCCCAGTTTCCGGGTACCATTGTCCATCCGGGACATATCGTCGGTCCGGGGCATCTGCCCATCAACCCGCAGGGCAACAAAAATCCCAAGGTGTTTGAGGCGTTGATGCACGGTGAGCCGGTGGCCTTGCCGAACTTCGGGATGGAGACCATCCACCATGTCCACGCGGCGGATGTTGCAGGGGTATTCATGGCAGCGATTGCAGCAGGGAGTGTTTCCTTTGGACAATCCTTCCACGCAGTCTCGGACGGCGCACTCACCCTGCGCGGCTACGCCGAAGCGGTCGCGGGATGGTTCGGGCAGGAGGCGGATTTGGTCTTTCAGCCGTTTGACGAATGGAAGCAGTGTGTGGAAGAGGCGGATGCAGCCTCAACCCGCGATCACATTCTGCACGCGCCCAACGCCTCGATGGAAAAGGCAAGACGCCTGTTGGACTTTGTACCGCGCTATTCCAGCTTACAGGCCGTTCGTGAAGCTCTAGACTGGATGATTGCAAACGGCGTGGTACGCTGAGGGCGAATTCCCCAAAAACAACCGGGCATTTTTAGAGGTTTTTCCCCTTTCGGCAAGCCGGGAGGAACGGTTATAATAGGTACATCAACAACCAATAATACGACAAAGCAATTACGGAGGTATTACAATGTCTGCAATTCGCGAAGTAAAAACCGAAGCGGGCATGCTGCGCGGCGTGCCGGGCAACAACCGCATGTTTACCGTGTTTAAAGGCGTTCCTTACGCCGCACCGCCGGTCGGCGACCTGCGCTGGAAAGCACCGCAGCCGGTCAAACCGTGGGACGGCGTTCGTGTGGCGGACCAATACAGCGCCATTGAAATTCAAAAGCGCGCCGAGGTGGATTTTTACACCAAAGAATTTTACAACAACAACGAAGAGCAGAGCGAGGACTGCCTTTACCTGAACATCTGGACGCCGGCAGAGGCGGCGGATGCAAAGCTCCCGGTTATGTTCTGGATTCACGGGGGCGGGTATGTCTGCGGCTATGCCTCTGAGCCGGAATTTGACGGCGAAGGCTTCTGCAAACGCGGCGTTATCCTTGTTACCATCAATTACCGCATGCATGTGCTGGGGCTGCTGGCGCATCCTGAACTGACGGCAGAGAGCGAGAGCGGCACCTCCGGCAACCTGCTGCTGCAGGATCAGATTGCGGCGCTCAAATGGGTATCCCGCAACATTGCAGCATTTGGGGGCGACCCGGAGAACATCACGGTATTCGGCCAATCAGCCGGTGCGGGCAGCACCCAGGCGCTGATGTGCTCGCCGCTCACCAAAGGACTATTCAAACGCGCCATTCTGCAAAGCGGAGGCGGATTATGGCCGCACGGCAATGCGCGCACCTTCCCCACCCTGAAAGAAGCGGAAGCGTACGGTGTGGAATTTATGAAAAGCGTCGGCGTCGGGTCGATTGCCGAGCTGCGTAAAATTCCGGCGGAGCAGTTACAGGCCCATATGATGGAACACGGTTTCCATTTTGGGTTGATTCAGGACAACTACGTGCTCCACAACGATCCTTCCCAGACCATCCTTGAGGGCAAAAACCACGATATTGATTACATGATGGGCTGCAACCAGGACGAGGGGCAGGCGTTCTCGGCACCAGTTCAAACGGTTGAGGATCTCAAACAGGCGGCAGCCGTCAATTTTGGCGACAAGGTCGATGAACTCCTTAAAATTGGCAATGTTAAGACCGACGCGGACGCAGCGGCATTCTTTAAAACCTCTCACCGCCTGATTTCCGCGGTACATGGCTTTGCAGAAATGCAGGAGGAAAACGGCAAAAAAGCGCCGTACCTTTACTACTTCACCCGGCGGCTTCCGGGCGACGATTTAGGTTCTTTCCATTCAGCGGAGCTGTGGTTTGTCTTTGAAACCCTGACCCGCTGTTGGCGTCCCTTTACCGGTGTGGATTTTGACCTGTCTGTCGCAATGGCGGATTACTATGCGAACTTTGCAAAGACCGGCGATCCGAATGGCAGCGGACAACCGGAATGGCGGCCTTATACCAAAGAAGACCCGGTCTACATGGAACTCGGCGTAACCCGCGAACTCAAACCGGCGGAGGAAACGCCTTACCAGAAATTCCAGAAAGACTTTTTCCTAGGGCGCATCCAATAAAAAAGCTGCGGCTGAAGCTATGCCTTTGGAATGTGTTCTGTATCTGGCTTAAAGAGCTTGGTCTTCCAAACCAATAAAAACATTACTCATCTCTTCCCCAAGCTTGGGGGAGCTCTCTCAAAACCCCCGAACCGTCATTGGGCGGTTCGGGGGTTTTATGACAGAAAAAAGAGGAAGGCAATTCGCCTTCCTCTTTTTTAAAGTTCTTTATTTGCTGAATTTCTTACGGAGGAAGATGCCTCCGGCAGCGGAAGCCAGCATAATTGCGGCCAAGAGAGCAGCATTGCTGCTGTCACCCGTCTTAGGCGCTGCAAGCGGAACTTCTTCATCTTCAATGACTTCGTCATTTTCAGTCGGCTCAGACGGACCTACCAGCGGCGGTTCCTCGTCCGGGATTTCTTCGTCCGGATCATCCGGGCCTACCAACGGCGGCTCTTCATCCGGCAGTTCTTCTTCCACTACAGTATACAGAACGTTGATGACATTCTCTCCGTCTTTGACAACGATGTACGGAACACTGCCCGCCTGTACGCCGTCTGCATAACCGAGTACCGGTTTGAGGAAGTTTAACTGGGTACCGTCCGTTCCGGCAAGGAGTGTGATAGCGTCGCCGGCCTCAAACGGGGTTTCAAAGGTTGCACTGCCCAAGAAATTGTTTGCATCGTTCGGATTGGTGATGGAATCCTTGTAGTAGTTAACGGTAACCGTATAAGTCTCTGCGACGTAGAGAACATTGATAACATTACCTTCGCCCTTGGTGACAACATACGGAATACTGCCAATCTGTACGCCGGATACATAACCATCCGGTTTCAGGAAATCAAGCTGAGTGCTTTCAGCGCCGGCTGCCAGAGTAATTTCAGAACCAGCGGTGAATTCATCGGTGAAAGATGCGCTGCCAAGCAGGTTGCCCTCTGCAACGCTGTCTTTGTAATAGTTTACTGTTACCGGGAAAGTTTCTTCAACGTACAGAACATCGATCACGTTGTTTTCCGAAGAAACAACCACATACGGAACCGCATCCTGCTGTACGCCGGATACATAACCATCTGGTTTCAGGAAATCAAGCTGGGTGCTTTCAGCGCCGGCTGCCAGAGTAATTTCAGAACCAGCGGTGAATTCATCGGTGAAAGATGCGCTACCAAGCAGGTTGCCCTCTGCAACGCTGTCTTTGTAATAGTTTACCGTTACCGGGAAGGTTTCTTCAATATAGAGGACGTTGATTACATTATCCTCTGCAGAAACAACCACATACGGGATTACACCCTGCTGTACGCCATCCACATAACCGGTGGCCGGTTTGTAGGCGTTGAGCTGTTCACCGTTCAGAGTGATGGTGTCATCCGCCTCAAACTCACCGAGGTTTTTGGTGCCGAGGTAGTTGTCATCCTCCGGGGTGGTAACTGCGTCTTTGTAGTAGTTGACGATAACGTCAAATTTCTCAGTTACATAAAGAACATTGATCACATTGTCATCCGAAGAGACAACTACATAAGGGATTGCACCCTGCTGTACGCCATCCACATAACCGGTGGCCGGTTTGTAAGCGTTGAGCTGTTCACCGTTCAGAGTGATGGTGTCATCTGCCTCAAACTCACCAAGATTTTTGGTGCCGAGGTAATTGTCATCCTCCGGGGTGGTAACTACGTCTTTGTAGTAGTTGACGATAACATCAAATTTCTCGGTCTCGTACAGAACGTTAATAACGTTGTTTTCCCCTTTAACAACGATGTACGGAACGCTACCCTGCTGTACGCCATCCACATAACCGGCGGCCGGTTTGTATGCGTTGAGCTGTTCGCTGTTCAGGGTGATGGCATCGTTGTTTTCGTAATTGCCGAGTGTCTGGGAACCGAGGAAATTGCCATCGTCCGGATTGGTCACACTGTCTTTGTAGTAATTGACGGTAACCGGGAAAGTCTCCGCTACATAAAGGACATCGATGACATTGCGGCTAGAAGATACGACAATATACGGTACGCTGCCCTGCTGCACGCCGGAAAGGTAACCTTCTGCAGGTTTTTTGGCATCCAACTGCTCTGCGTTCAGGGTAATTGACGTATTCGCTTCATATTCACCAAGGGAAGTGGTGCCAAGGTAGTTGGCGCTGCCCACGCTGTCTTTGTAGTAGTTGACAATAACCGGGAAGGTCTGCGGTTTGGCGTCATACGCATTGGTGAACCAAACCGAAGTTGTCTCACCTTTGCGAACCGAGGCGGCCAAGCCGTCGTTTTCCAAATCCACATTGGTCTCCTGTCCACTGCCTACTTTAACCGAAGCCGTGGTGGTTTTGATCATACTGCCATTGGCATAAGCAGCGGTCTCGGTTACGGTGTAGCTGCCCGGGGTGAGGTTTGCAAAGGTGTAGGAGTCTTTGCCCAGCAGAATATCCGCTTTGGTCAGGGTAAAGCTCGCATTCACACCGTTACCGGTGACGGTAAAGGTAAAGCTGGCATCTTTCGGAAGGTTAACCGCTTCTTTGTTTTCGTTCAGGATTTTTCCAACTGTCAGGGTACCCTTGTTGGTATCCTTTTTCACGTTGGTAACCGTCAGAGCTTTGTATTCATTCGCCTCTTTGAGGACAACTTCACGGTTGTAACCCTCTACCGTATAACCGGACGGAACATTGAGTTCATCAATATAATAGGTGCCGACCGGCAGGCTTTCATATTTTTTGGATTCCCCGTTTTTCAGTGTAAAGGTTTCAGAGAAACTACCGTCTGCACTGGTAATCCGGAAAGAGAAGCTGGTGTTTTTATCGCTTGACGTCGAACCGTCTGCGTTTTCAACAACCTTTTTGATCTCAATGGTGCCGTATTTGGCATAATCAATGATCGCCTCGCTCTTGATTTTTACATCAAGGCCGGATTTATTTGGGCAAATATTGGAAACACCCGAAATCTCATCATCCCAATGGTAAACGTTCTCAAACTCCAAAACCTTTTTGCCCTGTTCATTGGTGTCATACAGAGAGGAGACTTCCCACTCTTCGAGTCCCAACGCTTCCACTGGAATTTTAACAACAACACGTACCGGATCGGTTTTCTTGGCAGAGACATCAAGACGGGTCTCGTCGTTTCCGCCACCCCAGCCCCAGGCAGGGTCACTGGTGCTTGAAGGTACAACATTGGTGGTAGAACCTTCCCCAATATAGACCTCCATATAGTTCACCATATTCTGCTTATTCCATGTGAATTTAACGGTTCTCTGCTCATCGTTCTGATTCAGATAAGCAAGGGAGCTGTCCAGTTTAATGTCAAGATGATCAAATTCTGTTGATCCTCCGCCACCCGGCCGGCGATCACCATTGTATCCTGCGAAAGCAGTTGTCGGCAGCATAGCGATCAACATCATCAGTGATACCAAAAATACAACGAGCTTTTTGGATATCACGCAACCTTTTCCTTTCATGTTGTTACCTCCTTCAGTGACTATCGTGCTTTTAGTATAACCACCCGAAGTCACACGCCAGTCACAAAAAGGAAATATTTCAAAAAAGTGACAATAAAAATTTTACCCAATAAAAAAGCGGGGAAATCCCCGTCTTTTTCTTCTTTTTAAAGGTTTCTCCGCCTCCCCTGAAACGGCAAGAAGCAGTGAATTGAGAACAATCCTACTGTATTATTGCAGGTTGAGAGGTTTGGCCAACAGCCAACGGGACACCAAAAAGCAACCCGCCAGCAAAAGGGCAAATATCAGCGCCATAACCCCTGCCGCAAGGAACAAGAACGGACGAAGCACACCAGACGCCATCTGGGCATTTACCTGGGTAAACTCATTCCCCAGGGGAGAAGAATTGGCAGTGTAACCACCAGCAGGAGGACAAATTCCACGATACCGCAGAGGTAGCAAGCGACAACACTGCCGATAATGCGATGCTGCCCGAATCGACTGCCAATGACCATAGAAATGTACAGCTTGCACACCGTCAAAAAACAAACAGGCACAGCGCTTTAACAGCGCCGTGCCTGTTTGGAGGCATTGTGACAGGGTTACCCATTGATTCCAGGAACCTGCGGAAGGGTGTCAAACCCTCTTTGCAGGTCTTTATCGGTGGGGATATAGTCGTTCATCCTTCCCTCGAGAAAAGCGGTATAAGCGGTCATATCAAAATAACCGGTACCGGTCAGGCCGAACAGGATGGTTTTGGCCTCTCCGGTCTCCTTGCAGCGGAGGGCTTCATCCATTGCGGCACGGATCGCATGTGCGGATTCCGGCGCCGGGAGGATGGTCTCATGTTTTGCAAAGAAGGTCGCCGCCTCAAACACCTTGGTTTGTTCCACCGAAACAGCGTCCATATAACCGTCATGGTAAAGTTTGGAGAGAATGGGGGACATCCCGTGGTAGCGCAGGCCGCCCGCATGGTTCGGGGAGGGGATAAAACCGCTGCCCAGGGTATACATCTTCGCCATCGGAGTGATTTTTCCGGTATCACAGAAATCATAGGCGTATTTGCCGCGGGTTAAGGACGGGCAGGATGCCGGCTCCACTGCGACAATGCGCGGATCGGCCTTACCGGTGAGCTTATCCTGCATATAGGGGGCGATCAAACCACCGAGGTTGGAACCGCCGCCCGCGCAGCCGATGACGACATCCGGGTACTCGCCGAGCTCATCCATTGCAATTTTGGCCTCCAGCCCGATAATGGACTGGTGCAGCAGCACCTGGTTGAGCACCGAACCGAGGACATAACGGCAGTCTTCGGTGCTGACCGCTTTTTCCACCGCTTCAGAAATGGCGCAGCCAAGGCTGCCGCCGGTATTCGGGTCATCGGCCAAAATCTGCCGGCCGACATTGGTGGTATTGCTCGGGCTTGCGATGACGTTGGCGTCAAAGGTCTGCATGACCGCTTTACGGAACGGCTTTTGCTCGTAGGAAACCTTGACCATAAAGACGGTCAAATCAAGGCCAAAATAGGAGCAGGCTTCGGAAAGGGCGGTCCCCCACTGTCCTGCGCCGGTCTCGGTGGTAAGGGAGGTTAAGCCCTGGTCCTTTGCATAGTAAGCCTGCGCAATGGCGGAGTTGAGCTTATGACTGCCCGAGGTATTGTTGCCCTCGAATTTGTAGTAAATTTTTGCCGGGGTGCCGAGCGCTTTCTCCAGATTATAAGCACGGCAGAGCGGGGACGGACGGTAAATCTTGTACATCTCCATGATTTCGTCCGGGATATCGACGTAGCGGGTCTCGGCATCCATTTCCTGATGGGCGAGCTTTTTGCAGAAGACAGGGTAGAGGTCCTCCTCGGTCGCCGGTTTCATGGTCGCCGGGTTGATCATCGGTTCTGGCTGTTCTTTCATATCGGCCCGCAGGTTATACCATTGCTTCGGAATCTGGTCTTCGGTTAAATACAGTCTGTGCGGAATTTTCATGTCGTTCACCTTTCCTTTTGTTTACGCTGCATCAAACGGACTAGGGACAAAAGCAATAAAAAAAGCCTTTGTCACAGTTTTCACTGGGACAAAAGCTCAACACTTCTGCGGTACCACCCTACTTGGCATATAAATGCCCACTCGCTCCGCATACAAAATATGCGCTTCCTTGGTAACGGGCGAAGTTCCCGTCAGGCACTACTGAGCACACGCTGTTCGTCCTGCCCTCATAAGTCCATTCAGCCAAACTGCCGCTGCCGCCTTGCACCACCCGGCGGCTCTCTGCAAGCACATTTTCTGGCCTACTCTTCTTACTCAACGGTTTTCTTGGTACTATTATATACAGCAGAATTCGGAATGTCAACTTATTTTTTTAAACCAAGTGTGTTTGGGTTTCTCGCCTTGTTTCTGCTTTTAAGAGAAAAAAGCGGCATTTCCCCTTGCCTTTTCCGTTTGTTTCCATGTTTCGATTGTGATATACTGGTTTTAAAACCACACAGAAAGTTTGTGAGCCAATGCCACCCATGAATCTGCTGATTAAGCCCGCGTCCGGAAGCTGCAATATGGCCTGCCGGTACTGCTTTTACCGCGACGAGACAGAAAACCGCGAAACGGGTTTTTACGGCATCATGAGCGCCGAAACAATGGAATGTGTTGTGCGGCGCACCCTTGAATTTGCCACCGGGCGGGTAACCTTTGCCTTTCAGGGGGGCGAACCCACCCTTGCAGGGCTTGCTTTTTTTGAAGCTTTTACCGAATGTGTTGAAAGGTGGAACCACAAACGGCTGAAGGTGAGCTACGCCATTCAGACGAACGGCTATGTTCTTGACCGCGCGTGGACCGACTTTTTTGCAAAGCACCGGTTTCTGGTTGGGCTTTCGCTGGACGGCACCAAAGAAATTCACGACCAGCTTCGTCCGGATCACATGGGCGGCGGAACCTTTTCCAAGGTGGCCCATGCGGCACAGCTTTTGCGCGCGAGCGGCGCGGATTTTAACATCCTGACGGTGGTGACGGCACAGCTTGCACGGAACATCCACAAGGTTTACAGCTTCTATGCCCGCAGCGGCTTTACATACCAGCAGTACATCCCCTGTCTGGAGGCCATCGGGGCGGAACGCGGCGGCGAATCCTATTCGCTGACCCCGGAGACTTACGGCAAATTCCTCATGGACCTGTTCGATTTATGGTACCTCGACCTGCAAAAAGGCCGGCGGGTCTCCATTCGCTATTTTGACAACCTCCTGCTCATGCTCCGCGACACACCGCCGGAAAGCTGCGGTATGATGGGGATTTGTTCGGTACAAAATGTTGTGGAAGCAGACGGCTCGGTCTACCCCTGCGACTTTTACGTCCTTGACCGATACCGGCTGGGCAATCTGAACCAGACCGGGTTTGATGCAATTTATCAGGCGCGGCTGGACAGCGGATTTTTGCAGGAGTCCAAATCCATGCACCCGGACTGTCTCACCTGCCCGTGGAAAAGCATCTGCCGGGGCGGGTGCCGCCGCGACCGGGATGGCTTTGACGGCGGCCCGCTTGGAAAAAATGACTTCTGTAAATCTTACCAGATGTTTTTCTCCCATGCCATCTGCAGGCTGCAAGGGCTTGCATACCAAGGGTTTTAACTCCCCGGTTTTCCGGCGTTGGATGCGGAATACATCCGCGGCCCAAAGCACAAAAGACACAAAAGGCGCTCCGCAGATTATCCTGCCGGGTGTCTTTTATTTTTGGTCCTCCCGGCGTTACCGTGCAGTTCTGCACCGCGGCGTAAAAAACGGAACTCTATACAAAAGCGGCAGGGATTGTTCACCCTGCCGCTTTGAACACACGTTATTTGATTTCCTTAATTTCCAGAATGGTCTCGCCCGCATCCTTTGAAAAGGCAAGCAGGCGCTCTCTAAGCTGTTTCTTTACTCCAGCATAGGCCGGATCCGCAACGAGGTTGCTGCGCTCCAGCGGATCGTTTTTCAGGTCAAACAGGTATTTTTCCTCATAAAAATCGCTGTCCGCTTCCTGCCGCGGCATTTTGCCCGGCGCGTGCAGCACATATTTATAGCGGTCGGTCCGCACCGCACGGCCGACATAGCTTTCGCTGATTTGGATGTAGACGGCGTTTTCCCAATCCTTACCGGTAAAAACATCCTGGAGTGCGCGGCCGTGCATGCCCTGCATCCGCTCTGCGCCGCCCGCCTCCAGAATGGTGGCCGGCAAATCCATTAGGCTGACAAGGTTTTCCACCCGCTTACCGCCGAGGAAGCCAGGCCCGCGGAGGACCAGCGGCACATGGATGGTATTTTCAAAGCTGTTGCGCTTATAATCGTCAAAGCCGTTGCCCTCCCGCTCGTCAATGGTGCGGAAATGGCAGCCGTGATCGCTCGCGTAAATGATCAGGGTATTTTCATACATCCCTTTTTCTTTGAGCAGATCAATGATACGCCCGAGGTTGCGGTCAAGCGCGTTGCAGCAACCGAGGTAATCCGGCAGGTATTCCTCCCAGTCGCCGACACCTTCCGGCAGGTCGTCCGGTTTTTGAAAGTCCTTGAACTTTTCCCGGCTGCCCTCCGGGCCTTCAAAATCATTCCGGTCGTTCTGGTGGTGCGGCTCAATGTGGGAAATCATAAGAAAAAAGGGTTCTTCCTTGTCATAATCCCGGAGATAGTTGAGCGCAAAGTCGGTGATGCAGTCAGCGCGGTAGCCTTTAAATTCAACCTTGTTGTTGTCACCGTCAAAGACGTAGCCGTCATAGCCGTGGGAGGTGAGTTCCAGCATATCGGCTACATACCAGTAATCGCTGTAACCGCCGCGGCGTTCCGCCGGAACCGGCGCATGTTCGTAATGGTGCCCGGTACGCATATCCGACGCGAGGTGCCACTTGCCAACATAAGCGGTGCGGTAGCCCGCGTCGTTCATCCGTTTGGCAAGGGTGTCCTGCTCCACCGGCATGGCAATGCCATTAATGGTACAGCCGGTTTCAGTCGGGTACAGGCCGCTCTGGATACAGGCGCGCGCAGGGCCGCATACCGGCTGCGGAGTAAAGGCACAGTCGAAATTTACGCCTTCTTCTGCGAGCTTGTCCAGGTTTGGAGTAACCGGTAGAGACTGCCCATTGCACCCCAGTGTATCGTAACGCTGCTGGTCGGAGAAAAAGAACAGGATGTTGGGTTTCATGTCAAGAATGCCTCCTTAAAATCAACCTTCGGACCGCCTGCCCGAAAGTTTTGCATGCCCCCATTATATCGGTCTTTGCAGGAAAGTTCAATAAACAAAAGCAGCCGTATTTCATCCGGGCAGCCCGCTCCGGCCAAAACAGGCGGACTCAGTTGCTTTTTTTGCAGTATCGTGTTCAAATTACCGTTTATAGACTATGAAAGCAGCCGGTACAAACCAAAACACCCTTTGCTTCCAACCGAGCGAAGGGTGTTTTTCGTCCATATACCGTTTATTTCACCCGAACCTTTAAAACCACTGGGAAATCACTGGCGACTCCCGGGGCCGAAACATGGAGGCCGGTTTCATCCTGCCGGAAGTCGGCCGGGATTTGCGGATACCCCAGCACTTCTACTCCGGTGATCATCCCCTGAAAGCCGGAACTGTTGTGATCGCTGTTTGCAGCAAGCGCTTTTACGGTAAACGTCCCATCTGCAGGGCAGTCCATGCAGATGGCATAAATGCATCCGTTTCCGGCGGTGAAGCGAAAATCCTCCGGTGTATAGTCGACTACACCGTCACTGAATTTGCCTTCCGCCTCTTTGGTCGGTCCCTCCTGGGTAAAGCGCCATGGTTTGCTGTTGTAAACGGCTTCTCCGTTCACCTTCAGCCACGCGCCAATTTCTTTGAGGGCTTTGACATCCTCCGGGGCAAAAGAACCGTCTGCCTTTGGGCCGACGTTGAGCAGCAGGTTGCCGTTTTTGCTGACGACATCCACCAGATAGCACACCAGCTCACGGCCGGTCTTGTAACGATTGCCGGTGGTGTAGCACCAGGAATCCCAGCCGATGGCGGTGTCGGTCTGCCAATAATACGGCTTGCTGTCGGCAAACTTGCCGCGCTCAATGTCGACAATACCGCTTCCAAAGGCCATAGCCTCATGCTTATAGCAGATGGCGGTCGGCGTGCCCCATTCCAGCCCGCGGTTGTAGTAATACGCCGCAATTTTTTTGAGATGTTCCTTGTAGGCTTCATGTTGAATCCACCAGTCAAAATACAAAATGCGCGGACGGTACCGGTCGACAAGCTCGCAGGTGCGCACCAGCCAGTCGTTGAGGAATGTTTCATCCGCATAAGGCTTGGCGCAGACGTCCTCCAGCACTTCCGGCTGTTCGGCAAGCGCGGGCCAGTAGAAGTCGCCCGGCTCCTGCGGGTCTTTGACATCGCTGTCAAACGCCCGGCCCGGCCCCATGAACCACAGGTGCTCCGCACGGTGGCTGGAAACGCCGAGCAGCAGCTTCCGTTTCTCAAAGGATGCTTTTAACTCGCCCACAATGTCGCGTTTCGGCCCCATATCAACGGCGTTGAAGTCGGAAAATTCACTGGCGTACATCTGGAATCCATCGTGGTGTTCCGCAACTGGTACGACGTATTTGGCTCCCGCGCTTTCAAATAAATCGGCCCAGGCTTCCGGGTCAAAGGCGTCCGCCGTAAACAACGGGATAAAGTCCTTGTAACCGAACTCCTTGTGCGGGCCGTAGGTTTCCAAATGGTGCTGGTATTCCGGCGTTCCCTGCTCATACATCTTTCTGGAATACCATTCGTTGCTGAAAGCGGGCACGCTGTACAGCCCCCAGTGGATAAAGATACCGAATTTCGCTCGGCGAAACCAGTCCGGAACCTCCATACCGGTCAGGGAGGCCCAATCCGCCTGATAGGGCCCTTTCGCAATGACCTCGTCAATTTGCCGGAGGTAACGGTCAATTTTTTCCTGGTAATGCTCTTTTTTACTCATTGTTCCACTCCTTTTGCTGTATTGATTTTCTACCCGCAGGTGGTGTTACTGGACAAATGCAAGACAGAACCACGCAACAATCAGCAAGCCGTTGCCGCAAAGCAGAATGCGGCGGGGCCGGCACTTCTGCTTCCATTCGCCGATGAGGATGCCAATCCCGGAAGAAATTACCAACGCCAGCGCGTTGAAGAGGATCCAGCCCACCGTCTCGCCCATACCGCCGAGCTGTTCGGTCGCAAGGCCGTACAGCAGCAGCGCCGCGTACCAGACAATGCTCACCCCAAACAGAATGGCAGTCCTGCGAAGGCTCCCTCTTTGGATTAGAGTTTTCCACTCCCGCTTTGCGGACAGCTCCCCGACACACCAAAAAACACCGAGTATGCTTCCGCCAACCAGGACAGGCAGCCAGCGCGCCGCAGAAACCGCCGCATAGGAGCCGCCGAGTGCTGCAAGCTCTTCCCCAATTCGCTGGGTCTCAGTAAATCCAATGTTCATAGCGCCGGATCCAATGCCAGACAGCACAGCGAGGACAATGCCGGCCACCGATCCCCTGGCGCCGCCGTCCCGTTTGATGCCGGCCACCGTAATGACCGCTACGCCGGCCAGGGTGATGACAAGGCCGGCCCAAAACAGCACCGCGTCGCCTCCCTGCGGAAGGCTTGAGTTCAGTACAAGCGGCATAACCGAACCGACAACGGTGGAAATCCCCATCGAAACGCCGTAGACCATTGACATGCCAATTTTATCGATCGCCTTGGAAAAGCCAACCGCCGAAATTCCCCACAGCATGCCGCAGAACACCGGGAGCAGCAAATCCCGCCCCCCGTTCCGGAACAGAACCTCCCAAAGCCGCGGCGCCAGTATCCACGCCGCAGCGGCTGAGACGACAATGCACAGAATGCAGTAAACGCCCCAAAAGGCGGCCCACGAAAACGGGCCGTATTTTTTATAGCCCAGTCCAAAACTCCCCTGGCAAATACCCGCTGCCAACAGCAGAACAAACCCCAGAATCATTGCACCAAATTCCTTTCTCCTGTCAAAATCAATCCGGTAATCATCATAAACGCTGGTCTGTCCCGCCGCAAGACAGATACCCGACATTTTTTCAATATTATGTCGTGTTTTTGCAGGTTTCTTGATTTTCCTGCGTAAAAGCCCTATAATAAAAGCACTTTATATTGGGGGTGAGATGCCTGTGCAGTACGAAAACCTAGAAATTTCCTGCCGGATTGGCGAGGCGGTGTTTCATCTCGTCAACCTGAAATTTGAGCAGACTACCCGCGACTGCCCCAAACACAAGCACAGCAAAAACAGCTATGAAATCCACTATTTCCCTTACGGAGAAGGGCTTTTGCTCTCTCAGGGAAAGCGTTACCCGCTCCGGCAGGAGGTTCTTTGCGTGACCGGGCCAAACGTGGAACACGAGCAGCTTGTGACCGGCCCGGGGCCGATTGGCGAATACTGCCTTTACATTAAAATGGATGCGCTCCCTCCTGCGGTGCAGCAAAATGTATCGCCCCATTCCCCGCTCGGAATTTTTCTGCGCACCCCGTTCTGGTATGGCCAGGGTGATTCCTGCTACCGCGAAATGATGCACAGCCTCATTGCCGAATTAGAGCATAAACAAACAGGCTACGAAGAAAACCTGCAAGCCTATTTCAAGCTGGTGCTGATCTATCTAATACGCAAATATGAAACACCGCAGCCGAAGCATACGGGGCTTTCCCCCGTCATACACGATCCGGAAAAATTTCATTATCTCACAATTGAAGAGTCTTTCCTGTTTGAATACGCCACCATTACGCTGGAGGCCCTGTCCGCCCGCCTTGGGCTGAGCAGCCGACAGACCGAACGCCTGCTTAAACAGCACTACGGTCAGTCCTTCCACCAGAAAAAACTGGAGGCGCGCATGTCTGCCGCGGCAGCCCTGCTGCGGGACAGCGCTACACCGATTACCGATATTGCATTCCAGCTTGGTTACTCCTCTGCCGAGCATTTTGCAGGCGCGTTCAAACGGTATTATGGCTCCTCCGCACGGGAATACCGCAAAAAGCGATACCAGCAAGCCGGCGCTGAAACGATGATATAACATCCGCTTGCTGAAAGCACCGTACAACCACCGGCAAACAACCGTTAAAAAGTAAAAAGACGTCTGCTTTCCAGGCAGACGTCTTTTGCTGTTTTCACATTGCTGCAAAATGGTGTTTCCACAAAACTGAGATAGCGTGCAGCCTCTCTGTGAACCAAGATTTTTTAGAAACAACGTTCCCCTTAAAAACGCGACACATCCAGACTTTCTTTAAGGCCGCCCTTTGCAGCGGGTCAGTCGTCCGGGGAAATGATTTTCCGGATCGGATCGGTTTTTCCGGGCTTTTTCAAATCAATGCCGATGTCGTTCTTTAACAGCCGTGCGCTGACAATCGCACCCTTGCCGAACCGCTCCCGGATCCCGTCCATTGCGGTTTCCAGCTTTTCTTCCCGCTGGCGGTCGATACCGGCCGGCGTTCCGAACAGGCTGAGCTGTTCCGCAGCCTGTTCGGCCGGAAGCAAATTGGTTCCGGCAAGCGAAAGCATGCGGATAGGCCTGTGCAGATCCCATGAGGCGCGGATGAGTTCCATCCCGGCCCGGGTCAGCTCTTTGGCGAGAAAAGTCGGCGCCTCCAACCCTTTCTGACGCGAAATACTTTTAAGGTTTGGATCCTTGATGAGGATTTGCACCGTCGAACATTTAAGCTCCATCCGCCGAAGCCGGGCGGCGACATTGTCCGCGATGGCGCTGAGGCCGATACGGATATCCTCTTCGCCGACAAGATTGCGCCGAAAGGTGATGTCGTGGCTGACCGACTTGGCCTCCTGTTCCTCAATGGTGACGGGGGAGTCCTCCAATCCGTTCGCGTATTGGTACAGGGTTTCCCCCTGTTTGCCCAGCAGGCGCTTGAGGTACTCCGGCGTGGACTCAGCCAAATCCCCAATGGTGCGGATGCCGCACTTCAACAGCGTATCCTCGGTGGATTTGCCAACAAACAGCAGGGCGCGCACCGGGAGCGGAAACAAAATTGCCCGGTAATTTTCCCGCGTGATAACGGTGGTCGCATCCGGCTTTTGGTAATCGCTTCCCATCTTGGCAAAAATCTTGTTAAAAGACACCCCAACGCTGATGGTGATTCCCGTTTCCCGGCGCACCACGGCGCGCAGTTCGTCTGCAATCTGCCTGCCGTCCCCAAACAGAGCCCGGCTCGCCGTTACGTCCAGCCAGCTTTCATCAATGGAAAAAGGCTCGACGAGCTCGGTGTACCGCTGGTAAATATCGTTGATCCGTGCTGAATATTCCGCATATAAATCGTGATGGGCGGGGGCCAGCACCAGAGTCGGGCATTTCTTTTTGGCCTGCCAGATGGTCTCGGCTGTCTGAACACCATAAGCCTTTGCCAGCTCGTTTTTGGCAAGGATAATGCCCCTCCTGCTTTCAGGGTCACCGCAGACCGCCATTGGCACAGCGCGGTATTCCGGGTGGCAAAGGCATTCCACCGAAGCATAGAAGCCGTTGCAGTCGCAGTGCAGAATGGTGCGCTCTTTTTCCATGCCGTTTCCCTCCACCCTGTTTTAAAACCATCCGCCTCAACAGTGAAACCATAACATAATTGCTGTGCGCTATCTCCACGGCTTCACGCAAGTTTTCAGGCGCCTATTACACAAAAACTTCTGCTGTTCACCCGGCGTCGTCTGCCAAACTAGGCTTCGAAATGCTTCAAAGCACAACAAGCCATCCGCGGCCGTTTGTTTGGGCGCTCCATTATCAGCAGTTGTTTTGCCCGAACTGTTTTAAAAATATCCTCTTTTATTTTAAGACTTGTTCCAGAAACCTGTCAATAGTTTGAAAGCGGAACGCCATAGGCACAATTTTCCTTTTTCCGCATTCTTAAAGGCATGAAAAAAGGCTCTTACGAGCCTTTTTTAACATGAACAGCAGGAATTCCCCCACGGCAGCCGTACAATATTCCAAGCAGAAATCTGCGGTGGAATGCTGTTGGTCATGATACCGTTATACCAAATACGGATGATATTTCCCCGGCAGAACCGCTGTGCATTCGGCGTGATTACAACTACCTGCTGGCGGGTCTCAAGATCCAGTACCAACAGGCGGCCCCGCTGTACGCGGAGAACCAAAGCGCGCATCGTCATACAAACACCTCCAATCGACCTTATTACAGAATATGTCGAACGAGCGCAAATGGGAACCTTTGGCACCGCCCAAATTCAAATGGGCGGCTAGTTTTGTGAGGCCAGCGGTGGCGGAAAAACGTCAAAACGAGCGACATAGCCGTTTCACGTCAATCCCATCATTCCATATTTTTCTGTTTCAAATTTATTTGTAGCGCAGATACAAAGATGATACAATGAGGAGGTAACATGAAGCATTGGGAGGTGGCCTGATTGATCAAAATTCTAATTGCGGAAGACGACGCTTCGATTGCAAAGCTAATCTGGATGAGTCTTGGCAAAAGCGGGTACCATTGCAGCATTGCGCCGGACGGCGCCAAAGCGGCGGAAATGATTGAATCGGCCCGTTTCGATCTGGTACTGCTGGACATCATGCTGCCTGAAATTAACGGCTACGAGCTTTTGGAATACATTCGGAGATTTGACACCCCGGTTATCTTTATTACAGCAAAAGCCGAAATAGCAGACCGGGTTAAAGGCCTTAAAATGGGGGCGGACGATTATATTGTCAAACCGTTTGACCTGGCGGAGCTGACCGCACGGGTTGAGGTTGTGCTGCGGCGTTACCATAAGGCCGAGCGGCACCTGCAAATTGGCGGCATTGAAATTGACGCCGAGTCCCGCACGGTGGTCAAAAACGGAGCACCGGTTGAGCTCACCCCAAAGGAATACGACATTCTTTTGCTGTTTGCCCGCAACCGCGGCATTGCCTTATATCGGGAAACGATATATGAGCGGGTATGGGACGAACCCTATTTCGGCGACACACGAACCGTTGACCTGCATGTACAAAGACTTCGAAAAAAATTGGGGCTGTCGGAGGAAATCCAATCGGTTTACAAAGTCGGCTACCGGCTGAGGGCGGAAAAGCCATGAAATTTGCCTGGAAAATATTTTATTTCACCTATCTTATCGTCATGCTGACCGTCGGCATCGGCGGTTTTGTGCTGGTGGAGGTTACCGCTTCCTCTGTTATGGACAGTCGGGTAGAAGTTACCTTAACCTCGAACGAATACGCGGGAAAAATGTTTTTGGCGCTAGCGGAGAAAACCTCGTCGTTAACGCTGCACACCAAAGAAATGCAGACGCAAATTGCTAAAATTACAGACGCCAGCCAGAACGATCGGCTTGCCATTTACACCGCGGAGGAAATTGCCGCCCAGGAGCGCGGCGCTTTGTGGGAGCAGCTGGCTTCCGCCCAGCAGAGGTACTCGTTTGTGGAACTGGATGGGCGGCTTCATTTGCAAGCAGTCTGCCGGGTGGATTTGTCCGACGAACCGTATTATATTGAAACACAGTCCGATTTCAGTGAGGTTTTTGCACAGCGCAGCCGGCTCACCCATATTTACCACTATACCGTTCTGGCCGTTGCATTGTTGAGCGGAGCTATCCTTCTCATTTTTTCCTGGTACCTGGCACGTCCGCTGAACCGGCTGTCCCAAGCGGCGGAACGGATTGCCGACAGGGAGTACGGCAAACGTATTCCCATCCCAAAACACGGAATGGGCAGTGAAGAAATACGGGTATTGTCGTCCGGCTTTAACCAAATGGCGGAGGCCGTGGAATCCAACATCAACAGCCTGAAAAAGGAAATTGAAAAGCGCGAGACCTTTGTAGCAGACTTTACCCACGAACTCAAAACCCCCATGACTTCCATTATTGGCTACGCGGACATGCTCCGCTCTTATGACCTTGCAGAGCAGGAGCGCCGGGAAGCGGCAGACGCTGTTTACCGGGAGGGCAAACGTCTGGAACGGCTTTCCATGCGGCTGCTGGATTTGATTGTCTTGAAAAACGAAACGGCTGTTCTCAGCCTCATCCACACCGAAATGCTGTTTGAGTCCCTGCAGGCCTCTCTCCGTTTTCTTCCGCAAAAGTACGGTGTTTCGGTGAATTTGCAGGCAGAACCCGCCGTCATCTGCGCAGAGCTGACTTTACTGCTTTCACTGCTGTACAATCTGGCCGACAACGCCTGCAAAGCCTCCCCCAAGGGGGAAACCGTGGAGATTTGCGGAACAGTGGAGGGTGAATGGTACCGAATCTCGGTTGCCGACCGCGGCTGCGGTATTCCGGAGCAGAGCCTGGAACGGATCACAGAACCGTTTTATATGGAGGATAAATCCCGCTCCCGCGGGCAGGGTGGGGCCGGGCTCGGCCTTGCCCTCTCAAAACGCATTGCTGAGCTGCACCAGACCCGGCTGGTATTTGACAGCGCCGTGGGATGCGGTACAACGGTATCCATTAAACTGAAGCTTGAACCCGGAGAAACAAAAGAGGTGTATGACAATGAAATGGATTAAATACGCTTCTTCCGGTTTCGCCATTCTACTGCTGACAACGCTGGTTCTGCTGTTTCCAACCGCTTACCAGCAGTATTCTCTTCAGAAGGGCTCCGAAATCCGCTTTCGCGAACTCAACCTGGAACCGACCGAGCAGAAGCTGACGCAGCGGCAGGTGCTGCGCCTTCTCTGCGATAACGTGGCCAATAACGTCTGGTCTGAAGTGCAGAACAACAAAACCACGCTGGAATACAAGCAAGACTGTAAGGACATTCTCCGGGCTGTATTCGGGGAGGAAAGCAGCGGGAAACTGACCGTCCTGCTACTTGATCAACTGGAAAACAGCAAGACAAGCACGGTAAAAACCTTTAAATTTCTCACCTTGTCGGGAGACGATATTATTGACCTGAACCTTGTACTGGCGCGTTTTGGCAACCTGTGCCTATTCTATGAAGAAGAAACCAAAGCCGCGCTGCAAATTGCCGTTTACGATGATAGGATCGAATCCAGTGATCCGTATGCTGTAAACGAGTACACCTCCGGTCTGGAAGGTGGGGAAAACCCCTTTGCTTATTACGACTCCCTTGGAATGGAGGACTGGGAGTTTGACTGCTATGCGTACAATAGCCCCTCCGGGAAAAAACTTTTTGTCGGCCTGAGAGAAATGGAAAAGATGGATCAATATTTCATGGAAATGGACGCAGACAAAGAGATGCAAAACTGATGCAATTTGGACACAACAACAATACAAGCCCCCTTTAGTATGAAACTGCCATACGAAAAGGGGGCTTGTTTTCACTGGTTCTCTTTTGGGTATGACCACAACAAAGATAAAATGGGTGACGTCTATGCAAAAGGTTGAACCAGTTCTCTTCAGAGGACAAAGGGTGCGAAAAAGGCGGCTGAAAAAGGTTTGGGTTCTGTTCTTTCGGCTCTGTGTGTTTGCCGTACTGGTATCGATACTGGTTTGGGGTGCAATTTCTTGCGTCTTTCAGCTGTCTCCGGAGCTTGGCGGCAATATGAAAGAACAAACCGAGCGGGAGGGAACCGCAGGCAGCACTCTGCTTTTACACGGCGACGAAGCAGGAGCCAAGCCATGCCGCGAAATTCCAGTAATTCTGCAAAATCCGGAACTTCCCGTGGGGTGCGAAGCCACTGCAGGAGCAATGTTGCTTTATGCCTACGGTTATGATATTGATAAGGAGACCTTTGCCGACGCACTCCCCAAAAGCGATTTTGAAACCTTGAACGGCTGCAACTATGCCGCGCATCCCAGCAACGCGTTTATCGGGGATCCATACACATATGGCTACGGCGCTTTTGCTGAGGTCGTAGCCGACACTATGCAGCATTTCATTGACCATGCAGGTGGGCGCCACCGCGCAAATGATATTTCAGGCGCCAGTGAAAAAAGCATTCTCGCCTACATTGACAGCGGTATTCCGGTCTGCATCTGGAGCACGATTGAAATGCGTCCTGTCGTGCAAAAAAACGGTTGGTACCTGAAACAGGGGGAGGCTTATACAAACGAATACTTCTCCTGGCCCGGAAACGAACACTGTATGATTTTGGTGGGCTACGACGAAAAAACCGTCACCGTATACGATCCATTGGCTGGGGTCACAAGTTATGCACGCAAGACCTTTTTTCAGCGCTACAAAGAAGTTGGGCGGTTCGCCATCGTGCTGGAACCCGCCTGACAGATAAGAGGCTTCCGCAACTGTTTACGGAAGCCTCTTATCTGTTTGGAACATCATCCAGTCTGCCGCCTTATCCGACGGCAGCAGAAACATCCTCCGTTATGGCACAACAACCCCGGTCAAGACTCAGCGCAGGGCAATTACCGGGCCTTTTCGCCGTGCTCTGTCGCTTGGCGGCTGAGCCTGCGGTACTGCGTCGGCGTCAAATGATGATACTGCCGGAAGATCTTTCCAAAATAGCTGCTGGTGCCAAAGCCGGTTTCAATGGCAATTTCCAGAATGCTTTTCTGCGTATTCATAAGAAGCGACTGCGCATTTTGAACCCGCAGAGAAAGGATATATTCCATTGGGGTAATGCCAAGATGGGTTTGAAACAGCCGGTAGCATTCCCGCTCGCTGACCGGAACGCTGGCGGCGATTGACGTCACGGTCATTTTTTCCCGGAAATGTTCCTGAATATACCGCATCATCTTTTTCATGCGTTCATTTTCGGCAGAGCGGGAAACCGAACGCCCGTTCTCTGAATCTTTCACGGCAAAATTGTAAACCGCTTCCCACAACTCTGAGAACAAGCTGCGCAGGCGAAGTTCAAAAAACGGCCCTTTCTGCTGGCAAAGCGCTGCGCCGCGCTGAATCTGCGCCAAAACAGACCGGGCATAAGCGTCGTCATGATAAAATGGGATGGCGTCCAGCCAGGGCTGATCCTGCACCGGTGCAATGTATTTCATGTCCAGCAGGCTTCCCGAAGCCCCCGCCAGAAATTCCTTGTCAAAAAACTGGGTTTGCAACCGTGCGTTGGGGGTTGGTTCTACCGGGTGCAAATAATGCAGCGTTCCGGAATTGATAAAAATGCCATCCCCCTGCCGCAGTGTAAAGGTATGGTAATTGGTCTGGTAAACAACACATCCGCCCGTCACAAAGCCCAGTTCAAATTCGTCGTGCCAGTGCCAGGGGATATCCATGTGAAAACTGCGCTGATACCCGGAGGTATACATACCGTAATGAAGCATGTGGCTTTGAAAGGTAATGGTCTCTTTCAGCCTGTTGTTTAAATCCATTTTTTCAATTGCCGGCATGGGATTCATCTCCTTGAAATGGCAGGATGTTGATATTTGTAGGCAGTATGGTTATTTTTATCCAAAAATCGTTACGGTATAATTATATTATGACGACTCGGGCGATGTCAATTCATACGGCGAGTTGAACGCAAAAAACATACAGACAGGAGGACGAACCAAATGATTTATTATGTATCCGCTCAGGCATTCCGCAACGGGGACGGAAGCAAGCAGAGACCATTCCAGAAAATTTCAGACGCTGCCAAGGTTGCCCGTGCTGGGGATGAGGTTGTAGTAGCACCCGGAACCTACCGGGAATATGTCGACCCGCTTTTCGGCGGTACCGATGACGACCACCGGATTGTATACCGTTCGGAGGTGCCGCTGGGCGCGGTGATTACCGGTGCGGAAGAGGTTAAAACCTGGGAGCCGTACCAGGGCAATGTATGGGTTTGCCGGATTGGGAACAGCTTGTTCGGCGATTATAACCCCTATACCACCTATGTTTACGGCGACTGGTATTTTGCAGGGCGCAGCAAACACACCGGCGTTGTTTACTTAAACGACAAAATGATGTACGAGGCGGCCGATCTGGACGCCTGTATCAAAGGCGACATTTATGAGTGTTCCTGGGAACCGGAAGCCTCGGTATACAAATGGTATGCCGAACAGGACGGCGACGAGACGGTGCTTTACGCAAACTTCCAGGGGAAAAACCCCAATGAAGAAAAGGTCGAAATCAACGTGCGCCGCGAATGCTTCATGCCTTCTAAAAACGGGGTAAACTATATTACCGTCAGCGGTTTCCGCGTAGAAAAAGCGGCCACCACTTGGGCGCCGCCGGCCGCTTATCAGGACGGTATGCTCAGCCCGAACTGGTCCAAGGGCTGGATCATTGAGGACTGCGAAATCAGCAACAGCAAGTGTGCCGGAATCTGCCTTGGTAAATATTTGGATCCGGACAACGAGCACTACTTTACCTACAAGCATGTCAAGAGCCCGACCCAGATGGAACGGGACGCTGTATGCAGAGGGCAGTACCATGGCTGGTTAAAAGAGAACGTCGGCAGCCATATTGTCCGCCGCTGCAACATTCATCATTGTGAGCAGGGCGGCATCATCGGCCGGATGGGCGGCGTTTTCTCGCTTATTGAGGACAACCACATCCATCACATCAACAACATGATGGAGCTGGGCGGCGCGGAAATCGCCGGCATTAAAATGCACGCCGCTATTGACGTTACCTACCGCCGCAACTACATCCATCATTGCACCATGGGTATCTGGTGTGACTGGGAGGCGCAGGGAACCCGCATCACCCAAAACCTGTTGCACGACAATCAGCGCCCTGCATTCGCAAAACAGCTTCAGGGCGGTATGATGAGCCAGGATATCTTCATTGAAGTCAGCCACGGGCCTACTTTGATTGACAACAACATTCTCATGTCCGACGCCACCCTGCGGATGGCGACCGAAGGAATCGCCATGGTACACAACCTGATTTGCGGTTCCCTCACAGTAGTTGGCGGCGGCACCGACAATGTGGTAGAAGGCGTCAACCGTGCGCGTTATACGCCGTACCACATTCCGCACCGCACCGAGGTCATGGGCTTTATGACCATCCTGCACGGAGACGACCGCTTCTACAACAATATCTTTGTGCAGAAATGGCCTTCCGCTCCGCTGGTCATTCAACGTGACAGCGAGACAAAGACCGATCTGGAAAACCGTGAAGTCGGTACACATGTAATGGACGAATACCCGACCTACGACGAGTGGATTCAGAAATTTGACATGGATACCGACACACCGGATATGAAGAAGCTGGAACCGGCACATTTCCAGCATCTCCCGGTCTGGGCAAAGGGCAACGTGTATTTCAACGGTGCAAAAGCGTACCGGAAAGAAACGGATCACCTTGTGGATACCGAACACCAGGTCACGGTAGAAGTGGTCGAAAAAGACGGCAAGCCGGTTCTGTCCACCAACCTGTATGAATTCCTGAAAGACTTTACGGTGGATATGGTGAACACCGAAGTTTTAGGCTGTGCATTTGAGCCGGAACAGCCGTATGAAAACCCGGACGGAACGCCAATTACCTTTGATGAGGACTATCTTGGCAAGCACCGCGGCATCCGCATTCTGCCGGGCCCGCTTGCAGCTGCCGACAGCCTTGAAAAGCCTTTGTTTTAACATCGTTTTGCCATAAAAGAAACGCCCTGGAAATGCTGATCTATACGAAAAAAGGACGGATGTTTTTTCAAGCATCCGTCCTTTTTGTATAGGCAATAAACCGCGCGCTTTCCAGTTGAATCCTGTACAGAACCTCACACATTTTCTTCAACAAAATGTTTCTCGGATTGATCCCAATACTTTGTGAACACCCGTTCGCTGTTTCCATCGAAATTCAGCTGGTACATCCGAAACGTGACGGGGAAATTCTTGGGCTGCCACTGTTCTTCATAGGAGTAGCAGTATTTCATCCCCACCTGTTTCATTACACCGCCGCTGCGGACGTTGTTGACGTCATGCGTTGCGGTGATATAGGGGAGCCCATCTTTTCGAACCTGAGCGACAACAGCTTTCCCGGCTTCGGTCACAATGCCCTTGTGCCAGAATTCTTTGCGGAGCGCATAGCCAAAATCGTGGCTTTCATCCATATCCACCTTTATGTACCCAATTGGCACATTGTCGCTTTTCAGGCAGATAGCATACGCATAGGCCTGCGGTTTCGCATAGCAGGCTTCATACCGTTCCTGGTAAAACCGTCTGGCATCCTCTATACTTTTCGCGGGAAACCATGGCAGGTAGGTGTTAACCTGCTCATCCTTCAAAATCAGGTATAGTGCTTCCAGATCGTTTTCTGTGAATTTGCGTAAAATCAGGCGTTCGGTTTCCAGTGTTGGTGTATTCATTCAAGTCCCTTCTCAATCTCAATTATTTGACGGAATCCCTTTAAAACATCTGCGACCATTCCGGGCAGCTGGTTGAGACTCCAAATCAGCCCATTGAGGGAACGCCTCCTTTACCACCAGGCGAACGATCAAGCTTTATAATAATATCAATCACGGTTTGCAGGCTATCAACAAGAGGGCTTATCTTAAATCGTACGCTCCCACACCTTGACATGCGTAATGACATCCCGCAGACGGTCCGTACCAACCATATATTCCATAAGCTCATCGGCAGTGTCACACCACTTCTCGGTACGAGTGTTTACTTCCACAGAGCCCGCCTGACAGATCACCATTTTAGGGGCTGCGCCTGCTATAGGAGAAACGCAGCCAAAGCAGCAGTACATAACTCCGTTCCATTCAAATTGAACCTCTCCGCCGCGCTTCATGCACCATTTGAAATCACTAATCGATTGAAAGCGGTTTTGCTCATGGCTGTTGGAAGGCACAAATGTAGTCTTCATATAGTACACACCTCTAAATTGCTTAAACTCCGGCGCGCCATTCGGATAATTGACGGCAGGCTGTAGATCAGGAAATCCTGCCGGATTATCCCATCGTATAGGGTGATCATGTGGATTAGTATGATATTTGAAATTAGGCGAAGCAGTATAGTGCCTTTCAGCGACGGATTTTCCAGGGCTTTCTTAATTTTGGTAATGATAGGCTTAGAGAAATGTAACAATATCAATGGTTTACAGGCTGCCACAAAGGGCTTTTCTCAAATTGTACGCTCCCACACCTTGACTTGCGTAATGACATCCCGCAGACGGTCCGTACCAACCATATATTCCATAAGCTCATCTACCGTATCACAAAGCCATTCTGTTTCTTGTTTGTAAGCTTCAGATATACCAAATTTTCCAGCATAGCTGCTGACCGCATAAGTGGTTCCAGTCCAGGAAAACACCACTTCCCCACCTCGAATGAGGCATTCTTTAAAGTCAGAGATTGTTTTAAATCGATTATCTTCTTCTGTATTAAAACCGTATTTCATAATCATATCTCCAAATGCTTTAAACTCGGGAGCCCCATCGGGGTATTCATTAGGCCAATAATTAACATGTGGTTTTTCGAAGTTTGGAACACCATATCTCGGTGTTTCCCAATTAATCTTATGGTCATGTGGGTTCGAGTGATATTTTGGGTTAGGCGAAGTAGTATAGTGCCTTTCAGCGACGGCTTTTCCATCCTCACCAATTTTGGTACCGTCTTTCGCATAGGATGCTTTAATCTCACCTTTCGCTATTTTATATTGTTCTGTCTATAACTGTAACTTGCGTAATAACATCTCTCAAGCGATCTTTGCCAACCATATAGTCGAGAACTTCATTTACTGTATCATAGAGTTTTTCTGTTTCCTGACGATAACTCACAGAAATGGCGATTTTGTCCTTGCGGTGTGTAACGTTGTATACGATACCATTCCACATGAACTCTACCTCACCATGCCACTTCATGCAATTCTCAAAATCACTTATGGTAACAAATCTATTTTGCTCATAGGTATTTGCAGATACAAACGTATTCTTCATATAGTACACACCTCTAAATTGCTTAAACTCCGGCGCGCCATTCGGATAATTGACGGCAGGCTGTAGATCAGGATATCCTGCCGGATTATCCCATCGTATAGGGTGATCATGTGGATTAGTATGCGCCCATGGTTGTTTATGATCTGTGTAATGGCGTTCTAACGTTGCACGTCCATCTTCACCTATCTTTGTTTCAACACGATATCCATTCTTGTATGTTGTTTTGATTTCACCCGGTTCGCCTAAAAAACGTTGATCCTCTGGCTTTTTAGGGCTGGGCCTCCACTCTCCGCCATAGGCGCTTCCGCCGCCTTTACCAATCAGGTACGGCTCTATTGTATCACAAAATTTGTGATATGTACCACCAATTTTGAACGCCTCTAGGTCCTTCTTCTGAAGCCTTGGCTCATAGTTCATGTATCTCCAAGAACTGCGCTCGTAATCCACGCAAACAAGATCTCCCTGCATTTCAGGAAAAGGCGTATTGTAGCAAATGATCTTTTCCGGTTCAATCCTCCGCAGCATTTCATTGTAACCCGTCATGAACCATTCCTTCTGGTCGCAGCGGTTGCCATGCTCAGACGCCATATAGGTAGAGACTGCAACGGCGCTGCCCTTTTCAATTCCCTCAAAGCAGAAATCAAAGGTGGATTCATCGCCCCAGTTAACCGTCGGAATCACACGAATCCCCTTGGACGCCCAGTAAGCGCCGCACCAGCGGTTACGGAATACATTGTAGAGCTGCATGACCGGTGCCATCTCCAGATACATACTGAAATCAGGAGAAAGCACCGCCCGATAACGTGAGAGTTTTTCGATGTCATTATCCGGATTTTTCCACACTCTTTCAAACCTGTAATCGTAGAGAAAGAAATGTACCATTCGATCAAGATGGTTTTGATCCTCCAAATGCGTTTTGTCAAACCCAATCAGCAGCAGATCATTAAAATCACCGGGCATTTCCTGAAACTTTGGAATCATAGGGATTTGCAGTTTCCCTTTGCCGGGAAACTGGTTACGGAGCAGAGATTGGCTGGTACGGTAGCTGTAACTTTCTTCGGTCATAATTGGCCTCCTACTCATAGTAAGGAACAAGTCCCTCTGCCGGTAGAAGGCAAATAGCAAAAAGTTGCACGTTTCCGTGCAACAAAATGAAAATAATATAAAAAGGGGTAGATCCTATAAAGATCTACCCCTTGGTGCGAGTGACGGGACTTGAACCCGTACGCCATAGACACACGCCCCTCAAACGTGCCTGTCTGCCAGTTCCAGCACACTCGCATTCAGCTTTTCTATTATAACAAACGCATTTTGGCTTGTCAAGCGTTTTTTGCAAAAACTTTGTCCTTTTTAAGGAGATGCTTTTACGCAACGAGGATGGTTGTCCGCTTGGAGAAGCAGGTAAATTCTTCGTCTTTAACGCATCTTTCAAAAAGCCAATGTGTCCTTTTCTCTGTACGATTCCCGTAAAAAATGTTATAATAAGACCATTCACAGCAAAGCAGGTGTTATCAAATCATGGCAGAACTGAAAACCAACGTCATGCGGATTTTAGACAAGGCGAAAATCCCGTATCAAGCGCATTCTTACCCCCATCAGGATGGATTGATTGACGGCGTCTCCACCGCGCAGAAACTTGGCGAAGACCCGGCGCGCGTCTTTAAAACCTTAGTGACCAAGGGGGCGTCCGGACGGTACCACGTATTTGAAGTCCCCGTCGCCGAAGAACTGGATTTGAAAAAGGCGGCAAAAGCAGCTGGGGAGAAATCGGTAGCGATGATCCACGTCAGCGAAATCAATGCCGTGACCGGATACATTCGTGGGGGCTGCTCCCCCATTGGGATGAAAAAGCAATACCCCACCGTTCTCGATGAAACGGCGCAGCAATTTGAAACCATTTATGTAAGCGGCGGAAAAATTGGAACCCAGGTTGAACTAAACCCCAACGATCTTGCCTCCTTTATCCGTGCCAGTTATGCGCCGTTGACCTTGAAGCAGGATTAATCGGCTGACAAGTACATTTGGTTTATGGTTCGCTCGCCCAAGCGGACAAACCGGTTGTTATAAAATCACAAAAATCCCGTGGGGAGTTACCCCACGGGATTTTACTGTTTCAAATGCGCTTGCGCCTCATTACAGCGCGGCCACAATCAAATCGCCCATTTCGGTGCAGGAGACAAGATGGCAGCCGTCACTCATAATGTCGCCGGTGCGATGCCCCGCCTGCAGCACTGTTTTGACCGCAGTTTCAATCTCGTCCGCCTCTTTGTCCATGTCGAAAGAGAAACGCAGCATCATCGCGGCGGAAAGGACGGTCGCAATCGGGTTGGCTTTGTTCTGTCCTGCAATATCCGGCGCGGAGCCGCCGCTCGGCTCGTAGAGGCCGAACTTGGTCTCATTGAGGCTGGCGGAAGCGAGCATTCCAATCGAACCGGTCACCATGCTCGCCTCATCCGAGAGGATGTCGCCAAACATGTTTTCGGTCAGCAGCACGTCAAACTGCTTTGGATCCTTGACCAGCTGCATGGCAGCGTTGTCGACCAGCATATCCACGCACTCCACATCCGGGTAGTCTTTGGCGACCTCGTGGACGACTGCGCGCCAGAGCCGGGAGGAATCCAGCACATTGGCCTTATCAACGCTGGTAACACGTTTCCGGCGCTTCCGGGCAATCTCAAAAGCCTTGATGGCAATGCGGCGGATTTCCTCTTCGGTGTAGATAAGGGTATCCTTTGCAAACCGCACGCCGTCCTTTTCCCCCTGCTCCCGCTCGCCGAAGTAAAGGCCGCCGGTCAGTTCGCGCATGACAACAAAATCAAAGCCGTCTCCAATGATTTCATCGCGCAGCGGGCAGGCCGAGCGCAGCTCATTGTAAAGCACCGCCGGGCGGAGGTTCGCGAATAGTCCCAGCCCTTTGCGGATGCCGAGCAGCCCCGCCTCCGGGCGGAGATGACCGGGCAGCGTATCCCATTTCGGGCCGCCGACCGAGCCGAGCAGCACTGCGTCGGCCTTGCGGGCGGTTTCCAGCGCCTCGTCGGTGAGAGGAACGCCGGTAGCGTCAATCGAAACGCCGCCCATCAAAATATCGGTATAATGAAAGGTATGGCCGTGTTTTTCACAGACGGCGTCCAGCACCTTGAGGGCTTCGCCGATGATTTCCGGGCCGATGCCGTCGCCGCGGATAACGGTGATGTTCTTTTCCATAAAGGTGCCCCCTTACTGTTTCAGTGAATTCAGCAGGCCGTTTTTGTTGATGATGTTCTTGATAAACTCCGGGAACGGGTGCGCCTGGTACTGCTCGTTCCGGGTGACGTTGGTGATGACGCCGGTGTCAAAGTCAACCTCCACTTCATCACCGTTCTGAATTTTTTCCGCCGCTTCGGGGCACTCGAGGATTGCCAAACCAATGTTGATGGCGTTGCGGTAGAAAATGCGCGCAAAGGTCGCGGCGATCACGCAGGAAATGCCGCTCTCCTTAATAGCGATGGGGGCATGCTCACGGGAGGAGCCGCAGCCGAAATTCGCCCGGCCAACCATGATGTCGCCCTGCTTGACGTTATGAATAAAGTTTTTGTCAATATCCTCCATACAATGGGAGGCTAGTTCCTTGTGGTCGGAGGTGTTGAGATACCGCGCCGGGATAATGACGTCGGTATCAATATTGTCGCCGTATTTATGAACGGTTCCATGTGCTTTCATTGGTAATCCTCCCTTTCTTATAAAACATCTTTGACGTCGGCAATTTTGCCTGCGATGGCGGAAGCGGCGGCAATGGCCGGGCTTGCAAGGTAAACCTCGCTTTCGGTGTGGCCCATGCGACCGACAAAGTTGCGGTTGGTGGTGGCAACGGCGCGCTCACCCGCCGCAAGAATGCCCATGTACCCGCCGAGGCAGGGGCCGCAGGTCGGGGTAGAGACGGCGCAGCCGGCTTCTACAAAAATATCCATATAACCGCGTTTCACGCATTCCAGCCAAATCTTCTGGGTGGCCGGGATGATGATGCAGCGCACGTGTTTGGCAAGCTTTTTGCCCTTGAGGATTTCCGCCGCGGTCTCCATATCCGACATCCGCCCGTTGGTGCAGGAACCAATGACCACCTGGTCGATCTTCACGTCGCCCACCTCGTCGATGGGTTTGGCGTTCTCCGGCAGGTGCGGGAAGGAAACGGTGGATTTGATCTGGGACAGGTCGAGGTCGATGACACGGGTGTATTCCGCATCCGGGTCGGCGGTATAGATTTTGTAGGGACGGTCAACGCGCTCCTTCATGTAAGCGATGGTGACGTCGTCCACCTCAAAGATGCCGTTTTTCGCGCCCGCTTCAATAGCCATGTTGGCCATGCAGAGGCGGTCGTCCATGGTGAGGTTTTTCAAACCCTCGCCACCGAATTCCATCGACTGGTAAAGAGCGCCGTCCACCCCGATCATGCCGATGATATGCAGAATAACGTCCTTACCGCTGACCCATTTGTTCAGCTTGCCCTTGAGATTGAAGCGGATAGCGGAAGGAACCTTGAACCAGGCTTCCCCCGTCGCCATACCCGCCGCCATATCGGTAGAGCCGACGCCGGTCGAAAAGGCGCCGAGCGCGCCGTAGGTGCAGGTGTGAGAATCCGCGCCGATGATGAGCTCGCCCGCGCAGACCAATCCCTTTTCCGGGAGCAGCGCGTGTTCAATTCCCATATCGCCGACGTCAAAGTAGTTGACAACACCCATGCGGCCCGCGAAGTCGCGGCACTGCTTACACTGGGTCGCCGCCTTGATGTCTTTGTTCGGGACAAAGTGATCCATGACCAGCGAAATTTTGTTCTGGTCAAACACGCGGTCAAAGCCCGCCTTCTCAAATTCGTTGATGGCGACCGGCGCGGTAATGTCGTTGCCGAGCACCATATCCAGCTTTGCGTTGATAAGCTGCCCGGCTTCGACCTTGTCAAGCCCTGCGTGGGCGGCCAGAATTTTCTGACTCATTGTCATCCCCATTGTTTGTTGCACTCCTTTTATACTAATTTTTTCGAATCCATAAGTAATTTGTACTCCACCGAATCCACAACGGCGTTCAAGCTCGCATTGATCACGTCGGACGAGACCGAAACCGTTGTCCAGGTATTCTCGCCGTCGGTGGTTTCAATAAAGACACGGACCTGCGCGGCAGTGGCGTCCTTCGGCTCAATCACACGCACCTTGTAGTCGATGAGGCGGATCCCCTCAATGGCGGGGTAGAATTTCCCAACCGCCTTGCGCAGTGCAATATCCAGCGCGTGAACCGGGCCGTCGCCTTCGTCGGCAGTGATTTCACACCGTTCGCCCACCTTGATTTTAATCATGGCATAATCGCGGTTGTGGGTGCCTTCTTCGCTGCGTTCGCCGATAACCTTGAAGTCGGTCACCTCAAAAAACGGCTTAAATTTATGCAGGTGCTTTAAAGCGAGCAGTTCAAGGCTCGCGGTGGCCGACTCAAACTGGTAGCCGCCATACTCCAGCGTCTTGACCATTTCCACCAGCGAACTCGCTTCCGGCGAATCCTTGGAAACCTCGCTGCCAATGAGTTCCAGCTTGGAGAGCAATGCCGCCTTGCCGGACACTTCGCTCAACAAGACATTGCGCCGGTTGCCCACCGTCTCTGGCGGGATGTGTTCAAAGGAACGCGGGTTTTTGGTTACCCCGTCCACATGCATACCGCCCTTGTGCGCGAACGCGCTTTTGCCGACATACGGCATGGTGTTCGGTAGAATCATGTTGGAAATGTCGGCAATATAGCGCGCCGTTTTGCTTAGCCGCTCCATCTTGCCCTCCGGCAGGCACTCATAGCCCAGCTTGCACTGTAAGCTCGGGATGATGGCAGAGAGATTGGCGTTGCCGCACCGTTCGCCGTAGCCGATGTAGGTGCCCTGCACCTGCACCGCCCCCGCTTTGACCGCCGCAATGGAATTTGCCACCGCACAGCCAATGTCGTCGTGACAATGGATGCCCACCGGCGCTTTGACCTTGGAGACGACATCCGCGACAATGGCGCTGATCTCATCGGGGAAACAACCGCCGTTGGTATCGCAGAGGACAAGACAGGCAGCGCCTGCACGTTCCGCCGCATACAGGGTTTGAAGCGCGTAATCCGGATTTGCCTTGTAGCCGTCAAAAAAATGCTCGGCGTCAAAGAAAACCGTTTTGCCGCGGGATACAAAAAACGAGATGGTGTCGGTAATCATCCGGAGGTTTTCCTCCGGCGTCGTCTTAATAATTTCGGTGACGTGCAGTTCCCAGCTTTTGCCGAAAACAGCGACGGCTTCGGTGTCCGCCGTCAGGAGGGCCTGCACGTTTTTATCCTCCTCCACTTGGATATCGCGGCGGCGGGTGGAGCCGAAGGCCACCAGCTTCGCATGGTTTAAGGAAAGTCCCTTGACCCGGGAAAAGAATTCCAGATCCTTCGGGTTGGAGCCAGGATTGCCGGCCTCAATGTAATCAACACCCAGCTTATCCAGGCTTTTGACAATGTTCAGTTTATCCTCAACGGTGAAGGTGATGTTTTCCGCCTGCGCGCCGTCACGCAGGGTGGAGTCAAAAATTGAAATTTTTTTCATAGCTGTCACCCATATCCTCAGGATTAAAGTTCCACCTCAAGAATCTGCTCGGTAATACTACCGCCCGCGGGAACCATCGGCAGGGCATTGATATCCTTGTCGATAAGGCATTCCACCAGCACCGGACCGGGATAGGCCAGCGCCTCTGCAAGAACCGGTTCCACCTCTTTGGGGGTTTTAATTTGCAGCCCCTTGACGTGATACGCCTCTGCAAGCTTCATATAGTCGGTATCCCGGTCAAGGGTGGTCTGGGAATAACGGCCCTCATAAAACAGCCGCTGCCACTGGCGCACCATGCCGAGCACGTTGTTGTTGAAAAGCAGTTCCACAATGGGAACCTTGAATTTATAAGCGGTTACGAGTTCGTTGCAGTTCATATGAAAGCTGCCGTCCCCCGCAATGTTGACAACCCGTTTGTCCGGGTTTGCAAGCTGCGCGCCAATTGCCGCGCCAAGTCCATACCCCATTGTGCCAAGCCCGCCGCTGGAACAAAACTGGCGCGGACGGCGGAATTCGTAAAACTGTGCCGCCCACATCTGGTGCTGGCCAACTTCGGTGGTGAGAATCGCATCGTGGTTGGTCAGCCGGCCCAGGGTTTTAATTACCTGCTCCGGCGTAACGCCGCCGCTGGGGGAAATCTGTCTGAGAGGATGCTCGGTTTTCCAGCCTGCAATCCGGTTCATCCATTCGGTGTGATCCTGTTTGGGCAACCGCGCGCAAAGAGCGTTCAAAACCTCTTTGATGTCGCCGACCACCGAATGATCCACCGCAATATTTTTGCCGACCTCTGCCGGGTCAATGTCAATATGTATCATTTTTGCGTGCGGCGCGAACGACTGGATGTCGCAGATGACACGGTCGCTGAACCGGGTGCCGACGCCGACGAAAAGGTCGCAGGCGGTAATCGCCTTGGAGGAGGTCACGGTGCCGTGCATGCCGAGCATTCCGGTGTAGCGGACGTGACTGCCGTCAAAACCGCCAAGGCCCATCAACGAACAGGAAACCGGCGCGTCACACAGCTCCGCAAAGCGCGCAAGCTCATCCGAAGCATTTGCGGAGATAACACCGCCGCCGGAATAGAGCACGGGGCGCTCGCTTTTGCCGATCAGCTCGACTGCCCGGTCAATGTCCTGCTCCGAAAAAGTCGTTTTGAGCGGCAGCGGCGCCGCGGGCTTTTGGGGTTCAAACTCTGTTACTGCGGCAGTAATATCCTTTGGAATGTCAATCAGCACCGGCCCTTTGCGCCCGCTGCCTGCAATGCGAAAGGCACTGCGGATGGTATCCGCCAGCTTGGTGACGTCTTTGACGATAAAATTGTGTTTGGTGACCGGCATGGTAATACCGGTGATGTCGACTTCCTGGAAACTGTCCAGCCCGAGCAGATTGCAGGAGACGTTGCCGGTAATGGCAACCATTGGGACAGAGTCCATATAGGCGGTGGCAATTCCCGTTACCAGGTTGGTCGCCCCGGGGCCGGAAGTTGCAAGCACTACCCCGGTTTTTCCTGTGGAGCGCGCATATCCGTCGGCAGCATGAGCGGCTCCCTGCTCATGTGCCGTAATAATGTGCCGTATCCGGCCGCTGTACTGGTACAGCGTGTCATATATGTTGAGCACAGCGCCGCCCGGGTAGCCGAATATTGTATCGACACCCTGTTCCAGCAGACACTCTACAACGATTTGTGAACCTGAACACTCCATTATAATCTTCCTTTCAGGTACCGGCGGCCCAACCGCCATAGGTATCCTTTTGCACCCTACGGGATAAAAGGTAGTGTCATTATACCATAAATTTGTGTAGAAATTAACCATATACTGAAAGATTTGTTGATTTGCCTAACTTTAAACCATAAAAATGAATCCATTTGCAACTATTGTCAGTATGTAAAAAGGCTGTAACATCCCTTTACGACACCATTTTAATCCCATCAGGGTTGGTATTGCAAAGGCCGGTAAAATCAATCCATAATATAAAAAGCAGCAATGCCGCCACGTCCGGTCTGCTGTTTTTGCTGTGAAATACGCCGAAAACAGCAAACATGTGCCAATCAGTCTTATGGTTTAAACGGCGGCCGCATGGATTCACCGGTGAGCCGCCACAGGAGTCTGCAAAGAAGCAGCACTTTAAAAAGGATGTTTTTCCTATTCATGATACCACAATTCCCAAACGGATTAAAATGGTTTCCTTGACATTGGTTTTATAATCTGTTATGCTTTAGTGGTTGAAATCGCTAAAGCATAACATCAAACCGAAACGAGGCAACTTTATGAATATTGCAGTCATTGGCTTGGGGCTGATTGGCGCTTCCTTCTGCAAAGCGCTGACCGTCAAAACCGGGCATCGGATATTCGGGATAGACATCCAGCCGGAAACGGTACAGAAAGCAGAAAAGCTGGGGATGATTGAACGCGGGATAGCCCCGTCGGAGCTTGTGGCAATGGATCTCACCATTGTCGCCCTCTACCCGGAGGATACCATCCGTTTTCTGCTGGAACATGCCGGGCAGTTCCGGCGCGGCAGCATTGTTATTGACGCCTGCGGCGTCAAAGCAAAGGTTGTACGCGCCGTGGAACCGGCAATGATGGACGCCGGCGTGCGTTACGTTGGCGCTCACCCCATGGCCGGGCGGGAATTCTCCGGCATCGATTATGCCACTGCCGATTTATACAGCGGCGCCAGCTTTATCCTCACCCCGACCAAATACACCGATCCGGCCGCCATAGAAATCCTTTCCGCACTTGCTCTGGAACTCGGTTTCGGAAAAACCGTTGTCGCCACACCGGAAGAGCACGACCGGGTCATCGCCTATACTTCCCAGCTGGCGCACGTGGTCTCCAACGCCTACATTAAAAGCCCAACGCTGAAGCAGGAAAGCGGCTTCAGCGCAGGCAGCTTCAAGGACCTGACCCGGGTGGCAAAATGCAATCCGGGCATGTGGACCTCCCTGTTTCTGGATAACCGGGAAGCACTTTTGGATGAGATAGACACCATTCTCCAGCACCTTGCCGAATACCGGCAGGCGCTTGCCGACAAAGATGCAGACGCCCTGTTCTCCCTGCTCAAGGATGGAAATGACCGCAAGGAATGGTCGCTTTCCCATGAAAGATAAAGCGTGAAAATGGCCGCTTGCTTTTTTGTGTGAAATGCCGTATACTGTGCTGTAATTACTGTTGGAGGTGTAAGCAATGGAAGCCGATATGCTGGTTAAACTCTACGATCTACCCGATCCGGATGAAACTTATCGCCGTGTAAAGCAGGAGGGGGTTACCATTCACCGGGCAATGGCGTTGGACCGCAGCAAAATCCTGCATTTTGTCCGTGAGACCTTTGGAGAAGCATGGGAGAGTGAGTGCAGCGTCACATTGACTGCCCAGCCTTCCACCTGTATGATCGCCGTGTATCAAAAACAGGTGGTGGGATTTGCCTGTTACGACGCCACTGCAAAAGCCTTTTTCGGCCCCACCGGCGTTTCGGAGCAGTTCCGCGGCAAAGGTGTAGGCACAGCACTTCTCTACCGCACATTGGAAGCGATGCGGGAAGCCGGGTACGGCTACGCCATCATTGGATGGGTAACCAGCGCCCTGGAATTTTACCGGAAGACCTGCGGGGCGGTTCCCATTCCGGACTCGTTTCCAGGCGTTTACCGCAATATTGTTGACCAGAACTAAAACAGCAGGAGAATGCGCAGCATTCTGACTGCTCTCCCCCTATACGCTCGCCCCGGCCGGCACATGCCGGCCGGGGCTTTCACATTTCTACGACGCAAAGGAAATTTATGGGAATCAACCAACCATCCTTAACCGCACCCGTGCACTGGAAACGGGATATTATACTCTTCCTGTCGGGCCAAACCATTTCACTGTTTGGCTCCTCGCTGGTGCAGTTCGCCATTATCTGGCACATTACTCTCACCACCTCCTCCGGGCTGATGGTGACTATATCCACCCTCTGCGGCTTTCTGCCGCAGCTTCTCATCTCGCTTTTCGCCGGGGTCTGGGCCGACCGTTACAGCCGTAGGGTTCTCATCATGGCGGCGGACGGTGTCATTGCCTTTTTCACTCTCGTTTTAGCGCTCCTTTTCCTAAGCGGGCACCAGGAACTCTGGCTGTTGTTTACCGTTTTGGGCATCCGCTCCGTCGGCCAGGGCATCCAAACGCCCGCTGTCAACGCCATGATTCCACAGCTTGTTCCAACCGACAAGCTAATGCGTATCAACGGCATCAACGGGAGCATCCAGTCCCTAACCATGGTGCTGTCTCCCGCCATCAGCGGCACCCTGCTCGGTACAGCGGGGATTGTCTCTACCTTTTTTGTAGACGTTGGTACCGCAGCGATCGCCATTGTGATTATGTTCACGCTAAAGGTGCCAAAGCTCGTCCGGGAAGCTGTCCAAACCGAAAAAGGCTACCTACATGAACTGAAAACCGGCATGCTGTACGCCTGGAAACATCCGTTTATTAAAGTATTGCTCATTGTATACGCTTTCTTTATGTTTTTTATCACCCCGGCCGCCATGCTGACCCCACTCATGGTAACCCGTTCCTTTGGAGACGAAGTCTGGCGACTCACCCTCAATGAAATGATTTTTAGTGTTGGCAGCATTGTCGGCGGCGTTGTTGTCGCTTCCTGGGGAGGATTTCAAAACCGGCTGCGGACCATAGGGGCATTCTGTATGCTGTTTGGTATTCTGACCGCGGTACTGGGCCTGCCGTGGAATTTCTGGATTTATCTGTTCATTATGCTGCTTGTCGGCAGTTGTATGCCTTTTATCAGCTCTCCGTTTATGGTGCTTTTGCAGGAGACTACCGACCCGGACAAACAAGGGCGCGTCTTCTCGCTGGTACAGATTGTCACCACAGCAGCTGTTCCGCTTGGTACAGCGGTGTTCGGCCCGGTTGCGGACGTTGTAAGCATTGAAGTGCTGTTAATCATTACCGGCGTTATTATGGCAGGAATCGGCCTTGCTGTTTTGATGAACAAAAAACTGCTGCCTTACGGTGTGCGAAATGGCTCTGCTTCATCTGCCGATGGATCCGAACTGGAAGCCCATTAGGAATTCATTTTAAAAAGGTTCCTCAAACTTTTTTGAGGAACCTTTTTTGGCGATTTAGAAAGGCAATTGTCATCCTATTTATATAGGAATACCAATCCCTTTTGTTCCGTTCGGTCCCCGGAGTGGACTTTTTACTCAGTCTGTGCCGCATCTTCTATTGCAGCGCAAAAAACGATGTACAAGGATTATTAAATTCATGCAGACGCCACAGGTTCCACGGGCTCCTCTCCTCGCAACAAAAAACACCCCCGCAGATACCGCGGAGGTGTTTTATTATTGGTCTAATTATTCGAAATCGTAGCCCAGTTTCAGCGCTTTGAGGTTTGCATCCAGCAAATGCGCCTTTTTTGCAGGCACACATTTGCGGATAGCTTCCTCCGCTGTCTCATAACTGGTAAACCCAGTGTGTTTGAGCATGCTGCCGAGACAGATAATATTGGCAAGCCCCTGCAATTCATTCTCGTTCGCCATTTCAGTGGCGGGGATGTAAACGCAGTGGATCTTGTCGTTCTCACAGCGTTTGTTGATGAGAGTGCTGTTGATGATCGCCGTACCGCCCTCAACCACCGCGTCAATGAACTTGTCATAGGATTGGATGTTCATGGCAATGAGAATGTTCGGATTAAGCACACGCGGAGAACCGATTTCTTTTCCCGAAATACAGACCGAGCAGTTGGCGGTGCCGCCGCGCATCTCCGGGCCGTAGGACGGCAGCCAGGATACATGGAGGTTATCAATCATGCCGGTATAAGCGCAGACCTTGCCGGCAAACAGAATCCCCTGTCCGCCGAAGCCAGCCAGTACAATGTTCTTATCCATTAGTTGTTCCCCTCCTTGTCTTTGTCCTTATACACGCCGAGAGGATAATACGGCAGCATGTTGTCACGCAGCCACTGCATAGACTCCGCCGGACTTAAGCCCCAGTTGGTCGGGCAGTTGGAAACAACCTCAACAATCGAGAAACCTTTGCCCTCAATCTGGTTCTGAAACGCCTTTTTAATCGCCGCTTTTGCCGCATTGATGTGCGGAACCGAATCAACAGTGACACGCTCTGCATAAGCGACGCCATCCAGGGTGGAGAGCATCTCACAGACACGGACCGGATAACCGGCGGTCTTGACGTCACGGCCATACGGGGTGGTCTGGGTGATCTGGTTCGGCAGGGTGGTCGGGGCCATCTGGCCGCCGGTCATGCCGTAAATGGCATTGTTGATGAAGATAACGGTGATGTTCTCGCCGCGGGTGGCCGAATGAACCGTCTCCGCCGTACCAATCGCGGCAAGGTCGCCGTCACCCTGGTAGGTAAATACTATGTTTTTATCACCGAGGACACGCTTGGCACCGGTCGCAACCGCCGGCGCTCTGCCGTGCGGGGCTTCAATAAAGTCACAGTTAAAATAGTCGTATGCCATAACCGAGCAGCCAACCGGACAAACACCAACTGCTTTTTCCAGCACGCCGAGTTCCACAAGAGACTCCGCAACCAGACGGTGCACAATTCCGTGGCCGCAGCCCGGGCAGTAATGGGTTGCCACGTCGGTGAGGCCTTTGGTTTTTTCAAATACGATTGCCATTACCGGCCACCTCCCATTGCTTCAATAATTTCTTTGGCTTTGTTGTAAACCTCTTCCGGGGTCGGAATCACGCCGCCGGTGTGCCCGAAGAAGTGAACCGGGCAGCGGCCTTCGACCGCAAGGCGGACGTCATCCACCATCTGGCCCATGCTCATTTCAACGGTGAGGAAGGCCTTGGCATGTTCCGCAGTCTTACGAATGATCTCAGTCGGGAACGGCCAGAGGGTAATCGGGCGGATCATACCAACCTTTAAACCTTTGGCGCGCGCGTCATTGATGGTGCTCTTGCAGATACGAGAAGTCACACCGTAGGCAACGATGATGACATCGGCATCCTCGGTCTGGAACTCTTCATAGAGAACCTCGTCTCTTTTGATTTTTTCATAACGCTCAAACCGCTCTTTGACACAGTTTTCCAGCGCATTCGGATCGAGGTAAAGGGAGTTGGTAATGTTGGTTTTGCGTTTGCCCTCGGTACCGGTGGTTGCCCACGGTTTCGCCGGGAGCTGCTTCTCGCCGTCTTCGTCCGGAAAAGCAATCGGCTCCATCATTTGGCCGAGTGCGCCGTCTGCGAGCAGCATGGCCGGCATGCGGTATTCATCCGCCTTGTCAAAGGCACGGCCAACAAGGTCAACAATTTCCTGAATGCTCGCCGGCGCAAAGACCAGCAGGTGCAGGTCGCCGTGACCCGGCGCTTTGGTCGCCTGGTAATAGTCCGCCTGGGAAGGCTGAATACCGCCGAGACCCGGGCCGCCGCGCTGAACATTGATAATAAGACAAGGCAGGTCTGAACCTGCTATGTAAGAAATGCCTTCGGTTTTCAGGCTGATTCCCGGCGAAGAAGACGAGGTCATTGCCCGCGCCCCTGCCGATGCAGCGCCCAGCACCATATTAATCGCCGCAATCTCCGACTCCGCCTGCAAAAAAGTTCCGCCAATTTTCGGCATGCGCTTTGACATGTAGGCAGCCACTTCGGTCTGCGGTGTAATCGGGTAACCAAAGAAGTACTTGCATCCGGCACGGATAGCCGCCTCAGCAAGGGCTTCGTTCCCCTTCATCATATACTGTTGTGACATAGTTGCCTCCGTTTCTTTGTATAATCCCCCAAGAAAATACAAATAGTTTTAAAATTCGACTACTTTTCGACCGTAATTGCACAATCCGGGCACATACGCGCACACATTGCGCAGCCAATGCAGCTGTCCATATCCACAATCTCAGCCGGGTTGTAGCCCTTTGCATTCAGGACCGTTTTAGAAAGCTGGATGATTTTTTTCGGACAAACCGTAGTGCAAAGCCCACAGCCTTTACAGCGGTCGACATTGATGGTTGTCTTAGCCATACGTTACCTCCTCTTCTCCTCGTCTATTCTCCATAGGATTGGATGTAAGTCTCAATGGGAAATACATCAACCCCGTTTATCTGAACCCCATGCTGTTGCACACAGGAAACAAAACGAACCGGCAGGCCGGTCAGGCCGGAAAGTTTCTGACCAAACCCCAGGCTTTGCTCCACCGTCTGTGCGGTGGTCTGCACACCGAGGTTTGCATTGTTGACAAGCCCGGTGACGCGAATACGCGACGCCTGTTCAATTTCACGCAGCAGCACCGCTGCTTCTTCCGGATCCTGCGTCAGGTAGCGGTAAGGATTAAACACATAAAGCATTTCATACTCCTGCTGCTGAATGAGCGGAGCATACTGCCCCAAGGCAATGGCGCCTGCATCGTCTCCGCCGACGTCGATCACCAAAGTGCGGTCGCCGCCGCGCAGGTGGCTTTGTATGCTGCCCGGAAGGGATGGAATATCCAAATTGGTCGACGCAAAATTCGGCGCAATGATTTCAATGCCGTTTTGCTCGAATAAGTCTTTATAATCATAGGTGCGGAAATAAGGGTTTACAATATCAAGGTCAATTACCGTGACCTTTTCCCCCTGTTTTGCCAGCCACAACGCAATGTTGATGGACAAATTGGTCTTACCGCAGCCGTAATGCCCGGTAATGATGTTAATTTTTTGAAATGAAAGCATAAAAACAGTTTCCTTTTCTATATTGCGGGGCAAATAAATACCTGCATTGCAGGTTATACCTATTATAGCACAGGATTTCCGACAATACAATTCATTGTTTTTTCCATGTATTTTGCCATTTATATTCTTTTGTTTTCGGCAGATATTATGAAAGGAAGTTCTATGAAAACCCAAGGAAGGAGCGGGGACGCAATACAAATCCCCAAAAAGCAACATGAAATTGATGAGGAAACTGGTACAGACGGTGACACTGTTTGCTGCCGTGCTGTCCTTTTCGGTGCTCGGCATGGCGGTTTATGTTGACATGGCTGCACCGGAACACTATTATAATATCAAAGGGGAAGATTTTTCCATCTCCGGCATGTTTGGCGTACAGGTCAGCAGCAGCTATGACACCGCCGCCGCGAATGCTTCAAGTGTAACACCGGTCAGCCAGGACGTGCAGCTTTCCCTGTTCGGGATTATCCCGGTGAAAACCGCCACGGTCGAGACCATTTCAGAGGTAGCGCTTGCCCCCTGCGGCACACCCTTCGGGGTAAAAATTTTGACCGATGGGGTCATCGTCGTCGGGCTCAACGAAATCTCCACCGCACAGGGAACGGTCAATCCGGCAAAGCAGGCCGGCATTCAGACCGGGGATATTATCTATAAAATCAATGGGGCTGCGGTTTCTTCCAACGACGAAGTTGCTGAGGTTATTTCCGCCTGTGGCGGCAAAAGCGTTTCGGTGGATCTGCGCCGAAACGACAAAGAGTTCACCCTCGTGCTCCAGCCTGCTCTGTCCGCCATTGACGGCGGTTATAAGGCGGGGCTCTGGGTGCGGGACAGTTCCGCTGGCATTGGCACCGTAAGCTTTTATGACCCGGCTACCGGAGCGTTCGGCGGGCTGGGACATGCCATCTGCGACGTGGATACCGGCGAAATTCTGCCGGTGATGCAGGGCGACGTTGTCAACGTCAAAATCCATGACATTGTCAAAGGGACGGTCGGCACGCCAGGTGAACTGCGCGGCAGCTTTGTCTCCAAAGACGCCTGCGGCACCATATATGTCAACAATGAATCCGGCGTTTTCGGGAAGATGTTTGAAGCGCCGGTGAACAGTGATGCTATTCCAATGGGGCTCAAGCAGGAGGTGCATTCCGGGAAGGCTACGGTTTATACCACCATTAACGGGAGTACCCCAAAGGCATATGAAATTGAAATTGAAAAAATCAACCTGCTGGAAAACAGCCCGACCAAAAACATGATTGTGCGCATTACCGATCCGGAGCTGTTGGAGCTTTGCGGGGGAATTGTGCAGGGTATGAGCGGCAGCCCCATTGTTCAGGACGGCAAGCTCATTGGTGCAGTCACCCACGTTTTCGTCAACGACCCCACCCGCGGATACGCCATATTTGCGGAAAATATGTACCAAAACGTAGCGGCCATGCAAAAACAGTCCTAAAGCCCTTAATTCACTGCTTTTCTTGGCGGAACCCCTTTGCAGCAACCATGGTTTTACAAATATTTGGAAAAAATTGTAAAAAAGGTCTTGCCAACATTTCCAAAATATGGTAATATTATGACAACAGGAACAGACAAGGAGGAGCAACTGTGGCAAACAAACGCAAAGTAATTATTGGCGACGAATCCGTTGAATACGGCCTGATTTGTGCAGACCTTCTGCGCGAAAAAGGGTTTGAGGTGCTGACCGAACCGAAAAACGGCCAAATCATCTACGACGCAATCCTAAGAGAAACCCCGGATGTCGTCATTGTTGACGCACTCATGCAGCAAATGGACGCAATCAAGCTCATCAAAATGTTTAAGGACGCGCCGAAGCGCCCGGTTTTCATCATTACAACGGCATACGACAGTTCGTTTTTACAGAGCGAACTCATGAACTGCGGCGCTTCTTACTTTATGCTCAAACCGTTTGAGCTGGAGGATTTGGTCGACCGCGTCATCGCTTTGAGCGACTTTCATGCACCGGCGGAAACATCCGCCAAACCGAACAGCACCGACCTTGAGGTGATGATCACCGAGGTCATTCACCAAATCGGCGTTCCCGCGCACATCAAAGGGTACCATTACCTGCGGGAATCCATCCGGCTTTCGATCGAGGATACGGAAATGATCAACTCGGTCACCAAGCTTTTGTACCCCACAGTTGCCAAAACGTATAACACCACCTCGTCCAGAGTGGAGCGCGCCATCCGGCACGCAATTGAGGTCGCATGGGATCGCGGCGACGTTGACACCCTCAACGCTTACTTCGGCTACACCATTCACAACAGCCGTGGCAAACCAACCAATTCGGAATTCATCGCCATGATTGCGGATAAACTCCGCCTGAAGCTCAAGACTTCCCATATTGTTTAAGTCTCCCCAATCAACCTTCCATAAAAAAGCCGCCCTGTCATCATGCAGGGCGGCTTTTGTTTTCCGGTTCAACGGGAACGGCGCTCCCTGAAACAAACGCGGCCCCGGCAGGTTCGCCGGGGCCGTCTGTTTTATTCGGCGTTCTGCTTGGCCTGATCCACCAGGTAGGCATTGATAAAGCCGTCGAGATCGCCGTCCATCACCGCGCCAATGTTGCCGGATTCAAACCCGGTACGATGATCCTTAGCCAATGTGTAGGGCATAAAGACGTAGGAGCGGATCTGACTGCCCCAGCCGATTTCCTTTTGCTCCCCTTTGATGTCCTCAATCTTTTCAAGGTGTTCCCGCTGCTTGATCTCCGCAAGCCGGGATTTGAGCATCTTCATAGCGGTCGCACGGTTCTGAATCTGGCTGCGTTCGGTCTGGCAGGCCACGACGATGCCGGTCGGAAGATGGGTGATACGGATGGCGGATTCGGTCTTGTTGACGTGCTGGCCGCCCGCGCCGCTGGAACGGTAGGTATCCACACGCAGGTCTTCATCCCGGATGGGGATTTCCTCCTCGTCGTCAATTTCCGGCATGACCTCCAGCGAGGCAAACGAGGTGTGACGGCGGCCGGAGGAATCAAACGGCGAAACACGTACAAGCCGGTGGACACCCGCTTCGGAGCGCAGGAACCCATAAGCATTTTCCCCTTCGATGAGGATGCTGGCGCTTTTGAGGCCGGCTTCGTCGCCGTCCAGATAGTCGAGCAGCTTGACCTTAAAGGCGTGCCGATCGGCCCATTTGTGATACATGCGGTAAAGCATCTGCGCCCAGTCCTGCGCCTCGGTTCCGCCCGCGCCCGCGTGGAAAGTGAGAATGGCGTTTTTGGAATCGTATTCACCGGAAAGCAGAGTGGTCAGCTTCTGGGATTCCAGCTCCGCCTTGACCTTTTCCGCCGACGCGGTAATGTCCTCCACAAGGGATTCGTCGTTTTCCTCGTTGGCAATTTCAATCATGGTAAACAGGTCGTTGTACTCACTGTGGAGTTTGTCGTACCGCTCACAAATGTTCTGGTTGTGGCGGATCTTCTGTAAAATTTTCTGGCCGGCGGCCATATCGTCCCAAAAGCCGGGCTTTGCGCTCTCCTGTTCCAGCGCGGCGGCCTCCTCCCGGAGCGCCGTGAGGTTGAGCGCCTGTCCCAGGCTTTGCAGTTCCGGTTCCAGGCCTTCCAGTTCCAATCTCAGTTCATCCAACTGCAGCATGCAGGTACCTCCAAAAATCAAATCCATGCCCGCGGTTTTCAAAAGGCGAAACCTTCCTTTCCAAAACGGGCAAAAAGCCGGTGCAGACGCACCTGGCAGTTCTTTCTTATTATAGATGACAATCCCCCACTTGTAAAGAAATATGTTTGTCAAACCGCCGGCAAAGTGGTATACTAACTTTGATTAAGGCTGCGGCTAAAACGGCGTATTCCGCCGCCCCGCCCGGTCTGGCAACGGAGGAACCAAAATGAACCGATACACGGGAATAAAATGCCCGCACTGCGGGAAAGCCTTCCAGGAAAACGACCAGGTTGTCGTCTGTCCGGACTGTGGCGCGCCCTACCACCGTTCCTGCTTTGTGGAGATGAACGGCGTCTGCAAATTTGCTGACAAGCACGCCGAAGGATACAGCTGGAACCATGCGGAGGACAACAAGAAAGAGGAACAGCAGCACTCGTATGAGGACCCGCGCGAGCTGCGCTGCAGCCGCTGCGGAACCCCCAACAACTATCAAAACATTTTCTGTGAGGTCTGTGGAACCCCGCTTCACCGCCCAGAGAGCGCCGGCCAGCAGGAGCAGCAGAGCGGACCAGCCGGGGGAGATCCCTACAGCAGGCCGTTTGGCGCCGGCCCGGGGCCAAACCAGAACCCCAACATGAACGGCCCGTTCCGCACCATGGGGTACAACCCTTACACCACGCCGTACGGCGGACTCAGCCCGGACGAGGAAATTGACGGGGTCTCAGCCAAAGACCTGGCAATTTTTGTGGGAGAAAATACCCATTATTATCTGCCTAAATTTAAAGAGATGAAAACCAGCGGCAGAACCACCATCAACTGGTCGGCATTTCTGCTGGAATTTCTGTTCTTAATTTACCGAAAAATGTATGTGGCGGCTGCGCTTGTCTTTATCATCACCAACCTGATTTCGTTCGGTTTTACCATGCTGGTTACATCCGGCTCGGTTCTGGAAGCAACACCCCAAATGGTGAGCATGGTCACCATGATGACCTATGGCATTTCGCTCGCCTCGCGTTTTGTGGTCGGTTTTCTGTTTAACCGGCTGTATATGAACCATTGCCTTAAAAAAATCAAAGCGCTAAAAGCCGCCCACAGCGACCAAAACGATTATTATGCGGGGCTGACCAAATCCGGTTCGGTCTCCCGCAAGGCTATCATCATTATTTGCTGCATCTATTTGGCCCTTTCCTTTATCGCCACCTATGCTATGATTTTATTTATGCCGGTTTAATCGGCTGACAGGACGGAGGAACTCATATGAAAATCAGGAAAGCCGTTATCCCTGCGGCGGGGCTTGGCACCCGCGTGCTCCCCGCTTCCAAAGCCATGCCAAAAGAAATGCTCCCCATCGTGGACAAGCCCGCTATCCAGTACATTGTGGAAGAGGCGGCCAAAAGCGGCATTGAGGATATCCTCATCATTCTCTCGCGCGGAAAAGGCGTGGTTGAAGACCACTTTGACCGTTCGCCGGAACTGGAGCGGCATTTACTCAAAGGCGGAAAGCAGGAGCTTTACCAAAGCATTTCTGAAATTTCCAAGCTCGCCAACATCACCTTTATCCGGCAGCAGGAAATGAAAGGGCTGGGGCATGCGGTTCTCTGCGCTGAATCCTTTGTCGGCGGCGAGCCGTTTGCCGTACTGTATGGGGATGACGTCATCATTGGGGACGACCCAGCCATCGGCCAGCTCGCGCGGGCGTACGAGACCTATGGGCTCGGCGCCGCGGGCATCAAAGAAGTCTCTCCAGAGGCAATTTTAAAATATTCCTCCATGAAGGTCTCTCCCTTGGAGGACAACTGCTATCAAATTACCGATATGATTGAAAAGCCGTCTCCGGACAAAATCATGTCGCTCTTTTCCATTTTAGGCCGCTGCGTACTGCCGCCGGAGATTTTTGATATCCTGCGGGAGACCCCTCCGGGCGCAGGCGGCGAGCTGCAACTCACCGATGCCATGAAAACGCTCGCGCGTACCAAAGGGATGGTCGGCGTAGACTACACCGGTACCCGGTACGATATGGGCAACAAGCTCGGGATTTTGCAGGCTTCCATTGAGGTCGGCCTGAACCACCCAGAAATTGCCGAGGGATTGCGCGCCTATCTGAAAGAACTCGTCAAAAACCTTTGAGCATAAACCCGCGGCAGACCATACCACGCAAAAAAACGTGTAAAAATTAGGCGTTTTTTCTTGACACCACACAAAAACCCTGCTATACTTTTTCTGATGCGCTTTTGGGGCTGTTTTGATCGTCCTGCGCATTGAATCCTTACTCCGCCCGGTGTAAGCGGCGGGGTCATAAGTCCAAAAGGAGGTGCTTTTAATGGCAAAATTACAGGGTAAGTACGAGTCCGTCATCATCATCAGCACAAAGCTGTCTGAGGAGGAAATCAAGGCCGTTGTCACCAAAATCAGCGACCTGATTACCGCGAACGGAACACTGGAGAAGGTTGACGAGTGGGGCAAGCGCAGACTTGCTTACGAAATCAACTACGAGACCGAGGGTTATTATGTGCAGTACAACTTCACATCCACCCCGGATTTCCCGGCAGAGCTTGACCGTATTTATGGTATTACCGACGGTATCATCCGTTCGCTTACCATTAATCTGGACGAGCAGGCGTAACGTTTGAGGAAAAGGAGTGTTGTAGCGTGCTGAACCGAGCGATATTAATGGGCCGCCTTGTCGCCGACCCGGAACTGCGCCATACCGCAAACAATGTTGCGGTCACGACCTTCCGCATTGCGGTGGACCGCAATTATACCCCGAAGGGCGCGGAACGCCAGACCGACTTTATCAACGTTGTAGCGTGGCGGAACACGGCCGATTTTGTCAGCCGTTATTTCCACAAGGGCCAGCTCGTGGCACTGGAGGGCTCCATCCAGACCAGAAGTTACACCGACAACCAGGGAAACAACCGCACTGCTTTTGAGGTGGTTGCAGACCAGGTCTATTTTGCAGAATCCAGAAACAGCAGTTCTCCAAACCCGTCAACCTCATCTTTCGCACCGCCGCCGGCTTTTGACGAGCCGCCGAAAGGCGCCAGCTTCTCAGTGGGCGATATTGGCGATTTTGAAGAGATTGACACCGACGACGGCGAACTGCCGTTCTAACAACCGTTCGTACTCTTACTGTTTAAAGGAGGGTTTCCCTTATGGCTATGGACAGACCGATGCGCGGCAAAAGAGGCCGCAAGAAAGTCTGCGCATTTTGTGTAGACCGTGCAGAGCATATTGATTACAAAGACGTTGCAAAGCTTCGGAGATATCTTTCCGAGCGTGCAAAAATTGTTCCGAGACGTGTAACCGGCACCTGTGCCCGCCACCAGCGTGAACTGACCGTCGCAATCAAGCGTGCACGTCATTTAGCGCTGTTGCCGTACATCAGCGACTAACGTCAAAACGGACCTAGACAAGCAACTATGAATTGACATAGTTGCTTGTTTTATGCGCATATCAGGGGGAGAGGTTCCATGTCGTATTATTTTCTGTTCGATATTGCGCTGATTTTAATCAGCACCAAGCTGCTCGGGCTTGTCACCAAGCGCTTCCGCATGCCGCAGGTTGTAGGCGCCCTGCTTGCAGGTTTGATCCTGGGCCCGGCATTGTTCAATATTTTAAAAGAGACCGATTTTATCAGTCAGATGTCCGAGCTCGGCGTTATTGTGCTGATGTTTACCGCCGGTCTGGAAACCAACATTCAGGACTTGAAAAAATCCGGTAAAGCTTCCATGATTATTGCAGTGCTGGGCGTTATTGTGCCGATTATCCTCGGCTTTGGCTTAGTCATGTTCTTCAATAATAATGGCAGCTTTACCGATATGACCCATACCCAGCTTTTACAGAACATTTTTATCGGCGTTATTCTGACCGCAACCTCGGTCAGCATCACGGTCGAAACGCTCAAGGAAATCGGTAAGCTGAACACCAAGGCAGGCAACGCCATTCTCGGCGCCGCAATTATTGACGATATTCTGGGCATTATTGCACTAACCGTCATCACCAGCATGGCGGACTCCACAGTCAACATTTGGCTGGTTTTGGGCAAAATTGTGGCGTTTTTCGCCGTCTGCGCCCTTTTCGGCTACCTGTTCTTTAAATTCTTTGACTGGTACTGCAAACGGTACAGTCAGGATATGCGGCGTTTTGTTATCCTGTCTTTCGTATTCTGCCTGCTGCTGTCCTTCTGCGCAGAAGAATTTTTCCAGGTTGCAGACATTACCGGCGCCTTTATTGCCGGATTAATCATCTCCAACACCCAGCGTTCCAAATACATCATGTCCCGGTTTGAAACGCTGTCCTACATCCTGCTCTCGCCCATCTTTTTTGCGAGCATCGGTATTAAAGTTGAACTTCCCCAGATGGACACCACAATTATCATCTTCACGGTTCTGTTGGTAATCGTTGCTGTCATCAGCAAAATTATTGGCTGCGGGCTGGGTGCTAAACTTTGTAAATTTACCAATCATGAAGCAATACAGGTTGGTACCGGCATGGTTTCACGCGGCGAGGTCGCTCTGATTGTTGCCAACAAAGGAGCCGCCCTTGGGCTGATGAACGCCGCATACTTTGGCCCGGTGGTTATCATGGTGGTTGTAACCACTATCGTCACCCCCATTCTGCTCAAATTTACCTTTGGGCGAAAAAAGAAAAATAAAAAAGACGATGACGATAAAAACATTGTCCTAAAGAGAACGCCGGTTCAAAGTGAGCTTTCACTTGATCTGGATAATCACGAAGGTTATAAATAAGCAATCAAAAACACCGGGAATTCACCCGGTATTTTTGATTGCAGCACTTCTTCGGCATAACTTCCAAATTGAAATAACCTGTGCCTTTTCTTCATCTGTTTTCCTTTAAAACAAAAGCTCGTCCGCAAATTGAGCGGACGAGCTTTTGTTGATTTAAATATATCCAATCGTCGCCGTAAGCGCTACCTCATTACAAATGCAAAAGGCGTTCCACATTTTTGTGCAGGATTTTCTCCTGTACTTTTTCTGAAAGGCCCAACGCATGAAAACGCTCCAGTTCTTCATCCACCCTCCACATGGGATAATCGGTACCGAACAGGACATAATCCTCGCCAAAGCAGGAAATCAATTCCCGTGCACGTTCTGGGGGAAGCTCATACAGTGAGCTGGAGGTATCCACCCAAACCCGTTTGCCTTCCAGCCATTTTTGCGCCTCATTCCACTGGGACCAGCCGCCAAAATGAGCGGCAATCACGTCGAGCTTCGGAAAGGCATCCAGGATATGCACAATCCGTTTGGGATGGGAATAACCATAACGCTTGTCCCCTGCATGAATGAGCAGCGGCAGTTTCCCCTCCATCGCTGCATAAAGGCGCATAGCCGCAGCGCCGTCCGCTTCAAATTTTTGAAAATCCGGGTGCAGCTTGACCCCTTTCAGGCCAAGTGAACAAATACGGTCAATCTCCTGCTCCGGATTCTCAAAATCCGGATGCAATGCGCCAAAACCGATGAACTTTTCCGGGTACTGCCGCACAGTACCGGCAATAAAATCGTTGATGCTGCACACCTGCTGCGGCGTAGTCGCAACTGACTGGATTAAAAATCTGGAAACGCCATACGCCTTGCTCAACTTGAGCAAGGTGCTCACCGAACCGTCTAAATCCATTGGGATGCTGTAAAAATCTCCAATGCTTTCAGTCGCCTTTTCGGCAATCTTATCCGGAAAAACATGTGCATGGCTGTCAATTATCACGCTCAAAAAACCATCTCCATACCAAATTGGGGCACCGGGGTCCCGGCATAAAAAGAACATGGCCAGTTTGGCCATGTTCTTTTTCTTTATCATATCACTATTCGGTTTTAATTTCAACCCAGAGGTCCTGCATAAGCTGGTTGATTTCCTGCGGCAGGTTTTCAAAAAACTCGCATTTGTCCAGCACCTCGTCGGAAGGATAAGCAATCTCGTTGCTTTTCAGTTCCTCATCCAGCAACTCATAAGCAGCCTGGTTCGGAGTGGAATAACCGATGAAGTCGCAGATTTCCGCGCCGATTTCACCCTCAAGAATAAAGTTGATAAACAGCTCTGCCGCCTCTTTATTCTGCGCATCGGTCGGGATGCACATGGCGTCTACAAACTTATTGGAGCCTTCCTTCGGCAGGAAATAGGCAAGGTCCTCGTTTTCCTCCATCATGGTGATGGCGTCGCCCGCATAGTACGGGGCAAAAGCAGCTTCTCCGTTTTCCATTTTGTCAAAGATTTCATCCATAACATAGGACTGTACCAATGGCTTCTGTTCTTTCAGCTTGTCCGCACACTGCTGAAGTTCAGCTTCACTGACGGTGTTCTGAGAGAAGCCAAGCAGCTTCTGCGCAATACCGAATGCGTCACGGGAGTTGTTGAACATGAGGATATTTCCTTTGTACTGTTCATCCCACAGAACACTCCAGCTGTCCGGAGTTCCCTCCACCATCGTGGTGTTGTAAATAATACCGACCGTGCCCCAGGTAAATGGAACCGAATACTCATTGGTGGGGTCATAGACCTGGTTTTTGAAGTTGTCCATGACATTTTCCGCATTTGGAATGTTGTCATAATTCAGCTTCTGAATCATACCCTCGTCAATCATACGGGCAATCATATAGTCCGAGGGAATGATAATATCGTAGTTGGTTCCGCCGCTCTTCATTTTTGCATAAAGCGCCTCATTGCTGGTGAAGGTGTCATAAACCACGTCAATATCCGGGTATTTCTCTTCAAACTCTGCAATGACATCCATAGAACCGTCGGTACCATCCGGCATATACTCGCCCCAGTTGTAAACATATAATTTCTGTGTGGCGCCGTTGCCGTTGTCACAGCCGGAAAAGGCGAACAGCGAGAGGCACAGACCACAGGCCAGCGCCAGAGATAAGAGTTTTTTCATCAACGGTTTGTCTCCTTTTTCTTTGCTTTTTTCATGCTTTTTATATTCATCAACACCAACAGAACCAGCACAACCAGGAACAAAATGGTTGAAAGCGCATTGATCTGTGGATTGACCTTTTTTCGCACCATCCCGTAGATGGTAACCGGCAGGGTTTGAAAGCCGCTGCCGCTGACAAAATACGTGATGATAAAATCATCCAGCGAGTAGGTAAAGGACATCAAAAAGCCGGCAAAAATACCCGGCATAATCTCCGGAAGAACCACCTTCCAATACGCCTTAACCGGGCTGCATCCCAAGTCAAGCGCCGCCTCGTAAATGCTTTTATCCATCTGGCTGAGTTTCGGCAGCACATTCAGAATAACATAGGGCAGTACAAAAGTAATGTGCGCAATGAGCACGGTGGCAAAGCCAAACTGCATGCCAAAAACCCCGGCGAGGAAGACAAACAGCAGGCAGAGCGCAACGCCGGTGACAATTTCCGGGTTGATAATGGGCAGGTAGGTTGCGTTCATAACGGTCTTGCGGGTGAGCTTTTTCATGTTGCTGATGCCTATGGCCGCCAGCGTACCGACGACCGTCGCAATTACCGAAGCAAGCACCGCAATGAGGATGGTATTCCAAAACGAATTCATAATCAGATCGTTTTTAAACAGCTCCTGGTACCACTTAAAGGTAAAGCCGGTAAAATTGGCGCGGCTTTTGGATTCGTTGAACGAAAACACCATCATGACAATGATGGGCAGATAAAGGAACAGGAATACCAATCCAAGATAAAGGTTGGAACCGATCGCGCGTTTTTTCATACCAGCATCCCCTCCATTTCATTGTCGTCGAAGGTGTTGGTAATGCCGATGATGATTAAAATAATCACCATCAGGATAAGCGAGAGCGCCGAACCGACATTTGGATTGTAGGCGCCACCCAAAAACTGTTCCTCAATGAGGTCGCCAATGAGCATATTCGAGCCGCCGCCAAGCATACGGGAAATGGCGAAGGTACTGACCGACGGCACAAACACCATAATAATCCCGGTGATGATGCCGGTACGGCTGAGCGGCAGTATCACCCGCCCAAGCACGTGAAAGCGGTTCGCCCCTAAATCCTGAGCGGCCTCAATGACCGAAGGCTCAATTTTGCACATAATGGAGTAGAGCGGCAGCACCATAAAGGGCAGGTAGTTATAGACCATGCCCAATACAACCGCGCCCTGGGTGTTGATCATATGGAGCGGTCCAATGCCAATCATACCAAGGAAATTGTTGATAAGGCCCTCGTTTTCAAGCAGGGTCATCCACGCGTAGGTGCGCAGCAGGAAGTTAATCCACATGGGGAGCATAATGAGCATGACCAGCATTCCCTGCGAGCGCGGACTCTTGCGTGACAGGATAAAGGCCAGCGGATAGGCAATGATCAGACAAATAACGGTCGAAAGCACCGCAAGCCAAAGGGATTTCAGGAATACCGGCATATATTTCATAATGGAGGAAAAGTTCTGCACCGTCCACTCCTGCTCACTGTTTGTGAATGCGGAATAGATGACAAAGAACAGCGGCACAATGATAAACACCAGCATCCAAATGATGTATGGGAAGGAAACCAGCTTTTTCACTGCTTACGCCTCCTTCGCCTTGCCGACCGGTTTAATTTCAATTTTATCAAAGTCGAATTTAACGCCAATATCGGTGGCAACCTGTTCGTCGTTCTGGGAATGAAGGATCAGCTCGGTCTCCTCCAGCCAGATGATCAGCTCATTGTAAGCGCCCTTGTAGATTAAGGATTCCAGGTACACCTTCGCGTCTGCATTGTCCTCAGAAACAACCTCGATGTTCTCCGGGTCAATCACCAGCGAAACCGGCGTACCGGCCGTCATCCCGAGGTTCTCCCGCTCAAAGCGGATGCCCAGGAATTCAACGGTGTTTTCATCCACAACAACACCGTCAATGTAGTTTTTGTCGGTGGCAAACATCTTTTCCATAATGTGGATATCGAACGGATCCACCATAAGGCCAACCGTCTCCCCCACCGCCTTGGCCGCAGTGGAGTGAACCACCCACAGCAGGTCGTTGACCATGACCTCCATTTCATAATGGACGCCCTTGAAGATAACCGAGGTGACGGTACCAACCAGATCGGTCTCCGACGGATCGACGAACTTAATGTCCTCCGGACGGATGACAAGGTCAACTTTCTGGTTGCGGCGGAAGCCCTTGTCCACACAGGGCAGGGTAACGCCCGCAAATTTGACCACACAGTCTTCCGGCATGACGCCGTCATAAATATTGCTTTCGCCAATGAAATCGGCTACAAAAGCGTTCTTCGGCTCGTTGTAAATGTCCTGCGGGGTGCCCACCTGCTGGATAATGCCGTCCTGCATGACAACGACGGTGTCCGACATTGTCAGGGCTTCCTCCTGGTCGTGGGTGACATAAACAAAGGTGATTTCAAGCTGCTGCTGAATTCGTTTAAGCTCAAGCTGCATTTCCTTGCGGAGCTTTAAATCCAGCGCGCCGAGCGGTTCATCCAAAAGCAGCACCTTCGGGTAATTGACCAAAGCGCGCGCAATGGCGACACGCTGCTGCTGCCCGCCGGAAAGCTGGCTAACGTTGCGTTTTTCAAAGCCGCTCAAATTGACGGTCTCCAGCATCTCGGTAACGCGCTTGTGGATTTCCGCCTTGGGCAGTTTTTTAACCTTGAGGCCGAACGCCACGTTGTCATATACATTCAGGTGCGGGAACAGCGCGTAACGCTGAAACACCGTATTGACCTGACGCTTATGCGGCGGCAGGTCGTTGATTCGCTTTCCATCAAAAAAGACATCCCCACCATGCGGCGTCAGAAACCCGCCAATAATGCGAAGCGTCGTTGTCTTGCCGCAGCCCGAAGGGCCAAGCAGAGTAACGAACTCCTTATCGCGGATTTGAAGGTTCAAATCATCCAGAACCTTTTCGCCGTCATACAAGAATGTCACGTCTTTTAAATCAATGAGAATATCATGATTCATAATTGCATCCCCCTTTGCGGATTGAAGTAGTGTGAAAACACATTACCCACAAAAGCTTTTGACATCTCCGCCCGCAAAAGGCTTTATCTCCTGGCCGCACCCCACGGCACAACAAATACAGTGACGCATACGCTTTCGTGCTTTTTTCAGAGCTCTCCACCCTGAATACAGATACAAAAATATCATGTTTAAATATAGAAGTATTTTCACAAAAAGTCAAGAAAAACTTCACAAAAAAACGGAATTAACCAGAATTTTATTGCATTTTTTCGGAATTTTCCAAAAGACAAGCTCAATTATCTCACATATTCTTTAAAATTCTCCTGATTTTAAAGAAATCATCTGTTTTATAAAATTTTGGTTTCAGGTGTTCAAAATTGTTCACTTTAACAATAAATTTTTGCCTGAAATGGGGCACGGTTGCTTCTTGCATTTTGCCGGAAGCCGTGCTATAATATTTGTGCTGATTCGTTCAGCATATGTCTGGGTGTAGCGCAGCTTGGTAGCGCGCCACCTTGGGGTGGTGGAGGCCGTGGGTTCAAGTCCCGTCACTCAGACCAGGCAGAGCCTGGAGCCAATTCGTGCTCCGGGCTCTTTCCTTTATCATGGCTGAGATGCCTGCGTTTGAACCGGCATCTTTGTTCCCCTGTAGACAATCCGAGCGTTCATAAGAACGCTTGGATTTTTCTTTACAAAATTTCTTTTAAGTGGACAGCAAGCCTTCCACGTGATATGATCAAATAGAAATAAAGTTATTGCTTTGTGTGAGTGTTTACATAAAAGGAAGATGAAACTGAACCATGCAGAAAAAGGGAATTCATAGAAAACACAAAATCTTTATATTGTCTACCTGTTGCTTGATTTTCATACTTGCTGTTGTGAGTATTTTTACCATATTTCAGCACCACCTAAACGAGCGCTTTCACGCTGTTTTAAGCAGCGAATTGGAGAAAAACACCCAAGAACAGACGGCCCATGCTGAATCGGTGGTCTTTGATCTTCAACGGCTGCTGCACATGCTGTCGTCCTCAGGAGCCGCCACATCCACAGACGGGTGTGAGCTGGTAATCCAGAACAGCACAATTCAAATCGACTATCTAAGCGCAGCACAGGTTCTGAAGATGTGCTCCGAAGCAGAGGATTCCCACAATCAAAAGGTATACGCAGAGCAGCTACTGGCTGGAAAAGAAGTAATAACTGTTCTGGGCGAGCAACCGTTTACCACTGACCCCTCCTCGTTTGTACTACTGCAACCTGTATTTGACAGCGACGGTCTGTCCGGAACGCTACGCGCCCGTATTGACGTGGATCTTCTGATCGGAGGAAGTGTCGATTCCACTTCGCTGTTTCAAAAAACATATACGGTCCTGACCAAAGCGGACGGAAGTATTGTCTATGCGAATACCCCTTATCCCAACGAAGCGAATTTGTTTTCATCCGCACTTCAGGGCGGGATCGGCTCTGCCGAAGTCCAGTTCATTCAGCAGGCATTTGGCAAAAACGAGGCAAAAACCATCCGGTTTTCCGGCAAGGGCAACAACTATTATATGTCCTGGGAATCGTTGAGCTTTCATGACTGGCGGATCGTCCGATTCGCACGTTCTCCAGATGTGATCCTTCAAACAAAAATGATCTTGAGAGGCATGGTCTTTGCTGGGGTATGCTTGATCATACTGACCGCGTTTTTCTGCGTAATCTTAATCAAGCTGCTGCTCCGACAGAAGCGCCGGCTTGAAACACAGCAGCGGCGGTACGACGCTCTGGCCCAGTTCAATGATACACTGTTGTTTGAATATGACGTCCTTGCAAATAAAGTGGTCTTTACACCCAACGCGCTGGAACGGCTGGATTTGGACGCTAAGTGTCTGGATGGGGGATCTGGGAAATACTACATGCAGTATCTGCTTCATCCGGAAGATCTGGAGAACATTCACACAACTATTCAGCCCTCCCAACTTCGGCTTGGCGAGACCTACTATCTGGAAGTGAGGCTTCGGTGCCGAGGCGGAGAATACAGTTGGTTTGGTTGCCAGTTCAAATCCATTGAAGCCCGGGACAAAGTCCCCAGCCAGATCATCGGAAAACTTGTGGATATCAGCGACCAGCGGGGCCGGGAACAGACTTTGCGGCAGGCGGCGCTTGCCGACGCGCTTACCGGCGTTTATAACCGCGGGGTGGAAGCACTTATCAATAAACAACTTGACAAAGATCCCCGTGGGCTTTTCTTCATGATTGATTTGGATAATTTCAAAAATGTGAACGATTCTTACGGACACGCTGCGGGAGATGCTTTGCTGATCAATGTGGCGCAGATTCTCCGTGAGGTTTTCCGTCCGAACGATATGATCGCCCGGGTGGGTGGAGACGAATTTGCTGTTTTTATCGCCGGCACAAACGATCCCGCAGTTGCGAAAAACAAAGCCGCTGCCATCCAGAGCCGCATAGAACGGCTGTACATTCCCGGAAGCGAGCAGCTTATCTCAGCCAGTATCGGTGCTGCGACTTCTCCTCAGAACGGCTCCACCTACGATGCGCTTACCCGGGCTGCCGACCAGGCTATGTATTCTATCAAACGAAAATCCAAGAAGGGATTTGCCCTTCATCATGAATAAAAATAGCGGCGCGGCCTGTAATGGCATGAAACACCTATTGAAATCCGAACCAATGTGGGTAGGATATCAATAGGTGTTTTATTGTAAGGCCTTGTTGTGTGGAGGTACCCCGCTTCTTTCTTCGCCTTGAAACTGGATACAAAAATTAAAAAGTCGAAAACAAGGTAGTGAAAATAAAAAGTTTTGAAAAATGAATTCCTCTGTTTAATTTAAATTGGTTCTCAAAGGACTTGTTTATTGTAATAATCAAGTCCTTTCTATATCGATATTCCTCTCGTAACACTCCACGTCTCCCTTAAAAATTCCCCGTGATTGAACAGCCCAACTTTTGCCAATAATTTAGGTGCATTGCCTTGGTTGGCTCCTTTTTACAAATTATTTCATGAGGTTTATCGGTTCCTTACAAATTTTAAAATTGTTAAGATTCATCCCAACCTTTATACATATTCATTTGGTTTACTTCTTTGAGAGGAAATAGAAAGAAAATATTAAGGTTTGCTTATTTTTTCTCAATAAATGATACAAAGTTCCTCGCGATTGCTATAATGATTTTAAATAAAATGGCAATTCCCAAAACCGCAAAAACGCGGTATAATAGCACAGGTTACCGGAAACGGTAATTGTAGTGTCATAATGTGGCTTTATAAATGTTTGATATATAACAAACGAATTGCCGTTTGTTCTTAACACAATTTGAACACACTCATACCAGTGAACGAATGTTCTCTCGTTATCATTGTTCAAGGCAGGAGATGTTGCGTACCCATGGTTTCTACGAAGCGGCTCTTTTCGGAGGGTCTGCACGATCCGTCCCTCTTCCGGACGGTTTATATTGTCAATCTTTTCTTATGCGCCGTTTATTTTTGGAACGTCATTGGCGTTGCGGCAAATATTTTTATCTTAATTTGGTCTCTGGTTCTGTTTATTGACATGTTTTTAGCCAAAAAAGCATGTCGTAACATCAAGCAAGGGTTTATCCTGGCTGGTTTTCTTGCAGCTGGGCTTTATACGATTGTATTGCACATTGACAGCAACTTCGGCGAAAACTTTGTTATGCTGTATCACGCGGCTGTGTGCTTTTTCCTGTTTTACGGGATGCATTCTGACCCAAACCGCGAAAAGGTCAAACGGGAAATTGACCACATCCTGAAAGTTATTGTCTTGCTTAGCACCTTGCTGGCGGTTGCCGGCCTGCTTTTTGTCGTATGTGCGCCTACCGGGCGGCTGTATCTTGGCGGTTATGTGTTCGGCATTATGGATAACCGTTTTACCGGTGTCTTTACCAACCCTAATCTGGCAGCGTTTGCTTCGGTCGCCGGAATGGCATGCTGCCATATCCTGCTGAAACGAAACCGTGCTGCTAAAACAGGAAAGCCGGTGCTTCCCCGTTGGGTTGTGGGGCTCTGCTTTGGTGCAAATGGGCTGAGCCTTCTGCTGTCGGATTCCAACTCTTCCCTGGTATTCGCCATTACTTACATTGCCGTTTATGTATTCTGCCGCCTCTACCAGGAAAGCCGGATGCTGACTCCCAAAAAAGCCGTTACACGCGGCGTCGCACTTGTCTTGTGCTGTGCATTGATTGCCGGCTCTGGGCTGATGCTCCGCACCGTCTGCCAGAGCGTTGTCTCCACCTTTGTCACCACCACAACCCAGGTTCTCGCTGAGGATGAAGACACAGACAGCGCCGCTTCGTCAAGCACGGACGACACTACCGTCATAAACGCTTCGACCTCTCCGGACGTCGAGAAAGCGGCTGCGCCCAGTGTTGAGATCGGGCGTACCGATGATTATGACATCTCCAGCGGCCGTTTGGATTCGCTGAAAAAATCGCTTGTTTTGTTCGGCAAATTCCCGCTGATGGGAATCGGCAAAGGCAATATCATCCCATACGGAGAACAGTATTTGTTCCAAGGGTTTCGGTTTAGCGACCTGCACAACGGTTATCTCACCATTTTAATTTCCAACGGTCTGATTGGTCTCTTTCTTTTTATGGGATTCCTGTTCCTGTTTGGCAGGCGTTTGCTTCGCTGTCTGCGCAGAAACCGGGACAGCGACCTGAAAGAGCTGCCTACCTTGATCGCGGCATTGGCTGCCTACTGCGTTTTTGGTCTGTTTGAAAAGGCGGTGCTCTTTGATATCACCTTTATGGTCGTTGTTTTCTGGATGCTTTTGGGGCATACTGCCGCCTTCCTTTCCCAATACGAGTGGCAGGAGGATACCGTGGATGGATTTGCCTCTCTGCGTGTCGGTGCCGCATCCTTTCCGAGCCCTGGTATGCTCCCGCTTCCGGTTTATCCGGTTCCGTCCATAACTCACGGCGTTTTTGAACCGCGGGAAAGCCATTATCCCATTCTAATGAGTCCCGTTTATCATTCTTTTCAACAACAAGGGCATTCCCCACCAAAGCGGGTAGGCGGCCATTTGGATGACAGCTCCGGAAAAGAGCGTCCACCGTCCCGCTTAATCAGTTAGTTGTCCAAAAATCTCCCGGCCAAAACCGGGAGATTTTTTATTTTTGGGGGAATACCAGAACAGACACCTTTCACTTTCTTGACAAAACTCCGGGTATTTGTTACAGTTGGTGCAAACTGGAAAAAAGGCGGTGACGAAATGGTTGCGCTTGAAGCTCACCAAATGAAAGGAATTGCCCCACTATTTCAAGGAATTGGTGAAACTCTGATTTGGTCCTGCTTACAGGGCTGTATGGGCCGCGCCTGGGCCGATTCCGCCGAAGCTCCCACAGCCGCCCAAATCATCACCGGGGATTTCTGTTTTGTCGCCGGGGACAGCCGTTCCCCCGGTGCATACGAACTGGCCGGACATATTCCGGCCGATTATCGCTCGTCCGTTCTGATTCTTGCTCCGCCGGATCCGGGCTGGGCTTCTCTGGTTGAAGCCGCCCACGCCGGGCGTTGGCAGCGTCAGACACGTTATGCGCTTCAAAAATCCCCAAATGTATTCGACCCGAACCAGTTGCGGGCTTTGGTGGGGCAGGTGCCACCGGAGTACCAAATCCAGCGCATGGAAGAAAGGGTTTATCACGCCTGTCTTGCACAGGAATGGTCGGCGGACTTCTGCTCCCAGTTTTCCTCTTATGCGGATTATCAAGCGCGCGGCCTCGGTTTTGCGGCGCTTTTAAACGGCGAACCGGTTGCAGGCGCTTCCTCCTACACGGTATACCGCGGCGGAATTGAAATTGAAGTGGATACCAAACCCGGATACCGGCGCAAGGGCCTTGCTGCCGCCTGCGCCGCCGCCTTGATTTTGAAGTGCCTGCACATGGGGTTGTATCCAAGCTGGGATGCCGCAAACACCGCTTCGCTTGCATTGGCGCAAAAGCTTGGCTACCATTTCAGTCACGAATACCCCGTATACCACATTTCGACCAGCCGTTAAGAACCTTTTGGCGTTCCCCTGCATACAATAAACGGTAATATCCTTTGATTCCGGATAGGGGGCAAGCCTATGGATCATCTAGAGCGCTCGTCGTGCGCAGTTTCAGATGAAGTTCAAGCCCAACTCCAGCTGCTGGATACATCGCAGCGTTACATAAGTGTCATCCTCATTGGAATTCTGTTGCAGTATGGTGCGCTCGATCTTCAGCGGGAACAGCTGCTCTCCAGCGTTTTTTGCCCGGATGCCCCTGTACCCGGTCAGGGGGAACCCGAGGCAATGCGCCTGACCGCATCGCTGCTGGTGCTTTCCTCCCTGCTGGGGTTTCAGAATCAGTCTGAGACGCTCAACGCACAAGCCTGTGCCGCGGGGCGCCAGCCGGACTGTGTCGAGCCGTTTTTAGGTGGTATCGTTATTCTCATTGCACTCGTCCGGTTTGTACGTTTGCTCCAGGCCGCAAATCAAAGCGGCGCCACGCTGGCCGCAGAAGAAGCCATTCTGGAAGATGAGGACCTTTGACATAAAATCAGACGGACAGCAAAGAAACTCCCTGCTGCCCGCCTGATTTTTGCAATTCAAACCGTATTTACTTCATGTTACTCTCACGGTATCCGAGCCTTGTAACAAGGCTCGTTTTCATTTTCCCGCTTTTTTCCGCTCGGTAATGATACAGTCAGCACCCGGAAGGCGGTATTCATCCAATCGGATCTCGCCAATTTCATCCGCTGCAATGCTGCCATTGCGGGGGTTTTTCACGCTGAGAATGTCACCGCGGATGGTTGCGCGAACATCGCTGTTTTCAAAGGAGAGATCGGTTTCTTCCATTTCACAGTCTTCCATCACCAGCCCTCTGGCGTAACAAAGCGGCTGGGTTCCAATGATTTTACAGCGGACAAAGGTGATATTTTCAGAATACCAGCCCAGGTATTCCCCTTTGATAACACTGTCTGTCACCGTAATATTTTTTCCATGCCAAAAAGCGTCTTTGGTGTCCAAAACCGAATTGCGGATAACCACATTTTCAACGTATTGGAACGAATATTTCGCTTTCATCCGCAGGTTGTCAAACTCCATGTCCCTGCTGTATAAAAACGGATATTCTGACGTTAACTCGCAGTCCTTTGCCCGAAGGCCGCGGCAAAACCAGCCGAATTCGGTGGAATTTACCGTACAGGTGTTCATTACCGTGCGGTCGCACTCACGCAGTGCCTTGATACCGCCAAGTACGCAGCGCTCAATCCGCAGGTCGTTGTCATACCAGAGGGCTGCACGGCAGGTATCCGTCATAGTGCAGCCGGTAAGCGCCCCCTCATTCACATGCCAAAGTGGGTAACGGAGCAGAAAGCTGCAATCCTGTATTTGAAGATGCGCGGTTTCCTTAAGGGCAGACTCTCCGTCGGCAGGGCCAGCAAAGGTACAGTGCTTCACCATTGCATCGCGGATTCCATACAGCGCTCGCTCTTGGTCGTAGGTTTGGTTTTCATAACATTTCATGGCGTTCTCCTCGGTTCTCTGCTTGTTTTGCCAGTCAAGCCAAATGTCTGTCTCCCACGGAACTGCAATCCTTTCCGCGTACCGAATCATCCTGTTCCCCCAAACTGGCTACTGTGTTGTTTAATTGGTGGTTTTCCATGCAAACGAAACGGCAAGCATCGCCTCCGGCCGTTTCCGGTCTGTTCATTGTCTTTTTTAGTATAGCACATCTTTTCCCTTCGTCAAAACCGGAATTGTATTTTTTATGATTGGGATACCCCTTAGATGGGTTGCTCCCGTCCCGCTTCACGAACAGCAGAAACGGGGATAAGGCCTAAAGCCTTATCCCCATCCCTATAAAGACGATGGTACACCTGCCCGGACTGCGTCAGCCGCGTCCGTTGGAATTGGTATTGGGCAGGATGTTATAGTTGCGCCGCGGACGATCGCCCGGCAGATAAAAATACACAAATTTTACTGAGAAAATATCGCAGACAATAAAATTCTTGGTCTGATCGTCATAAAGCGTTACATAGCTGATCCCCACGTGGTACAAAATCCCCTGCTTACGCATAATCATATCAGTGCCAATTAAAAATTCCACTACAACATATTCCCCAACGTTCTGTCCCAGAATCTGCTGCATGGAGCCGCGCATCTCTTCGGTGTCAAAGCTCGGCTGCGGTGGGGAGGTAAAACTGACCATTCTTCGGGTCCCATCCGGAAATTCCTGGTAATTCCCGCTTGGACGGACTTCACCCCCCTGGTTGTAATTCATGGAATTGTTGTTGTCCATACGCTGTCCTCCGTCGTTTCAATCAGGTCAATGCATACGCCTCGGTTGGGTTATAGAAACAATGGTCGCCAATTCGGATGACAAATTGCCCGACATTGGAAGGGAAATTGGGCCGGCAGTTCGGTTGAAACGGATTAAAATACCACAAAGCAAAACCGAGATTGGTCAGCCGGTTCCCTGCAATGGCCCAGTTGGCAATGTCATAATGAATTTGCTCAGGCGACATATTATAAATGGTCTGCGCATTATAACGGCCCCCGACCGTTTCCCGCACACAGTCAAACTGACCCGGCTGGTAGATGACTGTGCGGATAGTAGGATACCGGCTGTATTCCCCATATGTGATATGCACCCGGTTCATTACAACACAGGCAACCGCTTTCATCCCATTTTCGCCCTCTCCGCCTGCCTCACATCTTAAAATCCGCGCCAGTATTTCCAAATCAGACATATCATACTCCCCCCTGCGCGTTCTTTCACTGCATTGTCTCTGATTTACTATATGTGCAGCCAGCAGGGCTTATGCAGAAAATGTTCAGTAAGAATTTACAGCAACCAAATACCCTCATATTGTTTTTATAGCATAAAATATGTTTTTATTATTCATAAATTTTATCAACATTGACCATATTATTTAATTTATGTTATAATTAAATTGAACATTTTAAATGATTCTTTCGGAATTAGAAAATTAGGTATCTTGGCTGGATTCTGCTGTACGGTATCAGGAGGTTTTCATGCTTACTGTAACAGACCTTACCATTCATTTTGACAAAACTATCCTTGAAAAAGCGCATCTTACAATACCTTCTGGATACCTCACTGCCATTACAGGCCCTTCTGGTTCCGGCAAAACTACGCTGCTTTATAGTTTGGGGCTTATCTCTTCCGTCAAAGACTATTTTTATTCTTTTAACGGTGTTAACATTAATGTTGCCAACGAAAGCCAAAAGGCGGGATTCCGAAAAAACGCCATAGGATACGTATTTCAGGATAATAATCTGATTGAATCTCTTACCATAAAAGAAAATATATGTTTCGCTGCCCATCTTGCCGGTACTGCTGACGATCCGGACACGATTTCTGCGCTTTTAAATGCTGTCGGGCTGGAAAATCGAAGTAAAGAATACCCACAGGCTTTATCCGGCGGTGAACGGCAGCGTCTGGCTATTGCCTGTGCCCTTTCCAAAGAACCGGAGCTTATTATAGCAGACGAACCAACTTCCGCGCTGGATCTTGAAAATGCCAACTTAATTATGCAACTCTTCAAAGGAATTGCCAGGCAAGGCAAAACCGTAGTACTCGCAAGCCATGATCCTAAAATTGTAGAACAATGCGATGTAATTTATGAAATTCAGGACACACACCTGGTTATAGACAAAGGAAAAAATATCCTTATCAGTACGTCGAATCATATCGCGAAAACTGAAACGATGAAAGACAATCTGATTCCAAAAAAGAAAGGCTTTTCGTTCGGCAATTGCATTCATTATGCGGTTCAAACTGGAAAAAGAAGCAAGTTCCGAAAAAAATTCATGGTCATGGTTTGTTCCCTGGCAATTGCATTTACTGCGCTATGCGGCAGTTTTGGCCAGAACGTAATTGACGAGCAAAGGGAAATGATGAATACCCTTGCAGATAAAGAGCTGTTCCTTGTAAACGGAACCGGAAGCTTTTATGTAATCGGCGGCGGATCGAAACAAGGGCCAACCGTTGCGGTGGATCGTGCCGATAATTTCGCAATCACCCCAAATGCCCTTGAAACCGTATGCAATTTAGACAATGTTGCCACGGTCGTTCCGTTTGTCACATTTCCAAGCAGTAACAACGGACAGGGAATTTTTTCAGCTGAAACCACCATTTTGGATGCAAACGGAAACCAACAGCAATTCGTTTGGGACAATTATGGAACCAATGCCGAACTGGAAGAAAGGTAGATTAATGACAGCTACATTGTAATGTCCTATGCCGAAGAACAGAATTTGGATAAACAATGCGCAATATTGGACGAAAGCGTTGAAAAAGGTGTCTATTTAACCGAAGCTATGGCTAAAAATTGTAATCTAGAAAGGTTAAATCAAACTACAATAGAATTTGATGCATTTATCCCTTTTAAGGACAGCCGGAAAGTGGTTACCTACACTTCGGGGGATGCAACTGGAGAATTTGAAAGCCGAATTATCTCTTACGGGCAGGAAAAAATACGACTTCCCATCCGTGGAATCCTTCGCGCCACAAAGCAAGAACCATATACAGGAAGTGACGACGTCGCCATCTTAATGGAAGCCAGTCAAATGATGGAGCTCGTAAAACAACATACTTCCTCAAATCTTACCGAGGGGGAGGAAAATTGGTTGCCAAGCGCTTATTTTGTTTTTGTGAAAGATTATGAAGATCTTGAACCGGTGCGGGAGCATTTGTTTCGGCTTGACCCTAATTTCAAAGTCGGCTATAAAATTCAGCAAACCGAATTGATGAAAGAAGCCGTCCAAAACATTCAAAACATCATGCTTTATGTATCGCTTGCAATCCTTTCCATCGTCTTTTTTCTTATGGCAATTATTTATGTAAATCTGGTTGACAAGCGAAAATTTGAGTTTGCAGTATTGCGAGCAAATGGTTTAACCATACATGAACTGCAAGCATTGGTGTTGACCGAAGCGCTCATTCAAATAATAAAAACCATTATTTTTAGTGCGCTCTTTGGACTTATTATCTTATTTGCAGTAAACAATTACGTTTTCAGCAGCAATGAGGCAATTTTTGACCTAAAAGCGTTGGGAGTCATTGCGTTAACATCAGTTCTTTCCATCTTTCTTCCAACCATTATTTCTTTATACTTTGCCAATAAATTTTCTCCTGACCAGATTATGCGCGAGCAAAGCTAGCGGTAAAAATAAGGGTTATCCGGTTATTAACGAACGGCGGCAGCAAAACCCGCCTCCTATTTTAGAAGGTGCATAAGATGATTTGGCTGAATCACATCAACATTGCCTTTAAAAAAATGGTCATACAAAACGGGAACTTAGCGATTCCCGACCAAAAAATAACGGTTATTACCGGTCCATCCGGCTCTGGAAAAACTACACTACTGTACTCATTGGGGCTTATTTCCTCCAACAAGGATTATACTTATTTATTTGACGAACAGGCCGTTGACGTTTCAAGGGATTCAGTAAAAGCACAGGTGCGCAAAACTCAAATTGGATATGTGTTTCAGGATAACAACTTGATTGATACTTTAACCGTTTCTGAAAATATCCGGCTTGTCGCTTCACTCACGGCAAAACCTTACAGCGAAGACAGTGTCCTCACTTTACTGCAAACTGTCGGCATGCTGGAAAAGGCCAACGCCTATCCGCAAAGCCTGTCCGGCGGTGAACGGCAACGTCTGGCGGTAATTTGTGCACTCGCCAAGGATCCGAGACTTATTATTGCCGATGAGCCAACCTCTGCTTTGGATCAGGAAAACAGCGGGCTTATCATGAAATTGTTTCAGGAAATTGCATACAAACAGGGAAAAATGGTAGTGCTCGCAAGCCACGCGCCGGATATCTGCCAGCAGGCAGATGTTGTATACGAAATTAAGCAGCGGCAAATTACCGTAATAAAAGGGGCCGAACTTCTTCGGAAAACGCCAAAGCAAACCAATTCCCATCCTCAGCATGTACGTCTTGGTCTGTCGTTTTATTTAAGTTATATACGACACAGCAGCAAAAAATTACGGCTTCGGAAAATGCTAATGACAGTTATTTGTGCGGCAGCCATTAGCTTCAGCTCATTATGTGGTGATTTCGGCCAGAATGTTATCGACTCCCAGACAAAGCTTATGAATCAAATCTCCAATCGCGAAATTTTTGTTATAAATGCGACTTCTCCTTTTCATCAACCCGGTGAATACTTTTCATTACCGGAAGATCTGCGATTTCACGACGCCGATTACGAGTGGCTCGGTAAAATAACCGGCGTGGAGAAAATGGTTCCGTATTTTGAATTTCATTCCGCTTACCCGGTTGATTCTGAAAAAACGCCAGGCGAACGCACTATTATTCGGAAGGATACCGGCGGCAATGACCGCATAAAAAAATTTAATGTCTCGGGCGAAAATCCTGCTTCTTACACCATCATTCCCTATTTAGACGCCCAGCTTATGGACTTAAAATCCAGTGAATACAATGAAGATGTCGAAAATGGGTTGTATTTATCCGCTTCTTTAGCAGATTATCTGGGGATCGAGGCACCCAGTGTTCTTCTGACAGCGGACGCATGTGTTCCCGTTAAGCTTACCAAAAGCTCATGTGAATACAACGGAATGGAATACCCTACAAATTCCGTTATCGGTAAAAAGGAGTGCCTTGAGGGGCGCGTACGCGGAATCTTAGAATCCCAGATCGAAAATATCTATTCTAAAACTGGCGATTATGTAATTTATGCACCTTACGAACAATTAGAAGCCCTTCTAAATTCCCACCGCAATACCGAACTCATGCCAAATGAAACGGCATGGGGACCAAACGCCTGCATTATAATGGCATCCAGCTATCAGAATGTTCAGGCTGTTGCAGAGAAAGCACAGCGGGTCAATGAACATGTGTTGGTATACAGCCAATACCAGGATGTAGAGACAATGGCCGCTAGTATTCAGAATACGCGCAACATTATATTTATTGTTTCCATAGTGATATTGGTTATCATTTTCCTTCTTATGGCAATTGTTAAAATGAATCAAACTGAGGGACGGCGGTTTGAAATCAGTATTTTAAAAGCAAACGGCCTTTCTCGTCGGGAGACACGTCGCATATTCTACTTGGAGTCTCTATTCCAGGCTGTTCAGACAATTGTAATTTCCTGTTTATTTGCATTTATTCTTTCTATTTTAATCAATTCTATTTTATTTCATCAGGATCTCATCCAATTAGGGTTCCCTCTTTTCGCTATTATTTCTTTTGTTTCGCTCGGTTCCATTGTTTTGCCAACCGCAATTACACTCTTTTTTGTAAACTGTTACGAACCAGACCGCATTATGCGCGGAAAATAATCCCACAAACCAAAAGCCTGGCTGTACAAAATACAGCCAGGCTTTTTACCTGTTTTCAACTTTACTTCTCGTTTTCCCGCTTACCCGCTTTAAAGGCAAAGAAGCGCTGGCCAACATAATTAAACAGAGTGAAAAACACCATGCCAGCCAGCATGGAGAGCTGTTCCACCACATTCTGCGGCAGCGCCAAAGCGGAGAGCGACCAGAACACCAGCGGCTTTGCCAAACTGTATGCAAGCAGATAACAAACCGCAACATTCACCGTAAATTTCAACGCCGTTTTCCAAACCGGCTCATGACTTTCAAAGGTAAACCTCCGGTTGAGCACAAAGCTGAAAACGCTCCCAAGCAGGTAAGAAACAGCCGAAGAGCCCCAGTAACCCAAGCCGGCAAGGTTGTAGAGCAGAAACATCACCACAGCGCTGAACACGGTGTTGAGCACGCCCACCAACAAAAATTTGAGCAGCTTGATGTCAAAAAATTTATCCTTCATCGTCCTGCTCCCCGTCGCGATGGTTCCGATACTCCTCAACCAAAAAGCGGGGACGCCCTTTGGTCTCCAAATAGATTTTCCCAATGTATTCCCCTACCACGCCGACAGAGAGCAGAAGCAGCCCGCCAATGGCCCAGACCGAGGTCGCCACACTTGCCCAGCCGGTGACCGTCTGCCCGGTACAGAACTGGACGAAAATATAGATCAGCATTACAATGCTGACAAAAAACACCAGAAAACCAAGCCACGCAATCATCCGGATAGGCCGGGTACTCAGCGAGGTAATCCCCTCAAAGGCAAAGGCCAGCATTTTTTTCAGCGGGTATTTGCTTTCGCCTGCAAAACGCTCTGCGCGTTCGTAAAGCACGGTCGTGGTTTTGTAGCCAATCATCGGCACAATGCCGCGCAGAAAAAGGTTAACCTCCTTGAATCCGGCAAGCCCCTCCAGCGCACGCCGGCTCATCAGGCGGTAATCTGCGTGGTTAAAAACCGTTTCTACCCCCATCAGCCGCATCAGGCGGTAAAAGCCCTCAGCGGTAAAGCGCTTGAAAAACGAGTCTTTTTTGCGGCTGCTGCGCACGCCGTACACAATGTCGCAGCCCTCCAGGTACTGGTCAATCATCTCATCCATTGCGTTGATGTCGTCCTGCAGGTCCGCATCCATTGAAATGACCAAAGACGCGTCTTTTTTCACCGTCATCAGCCCGGCGAGCAGCGCATTCTGGTGCCCGCGGTTACGGGTCAAATTGATGCCGCCAAACAGCTTGTCCTGTTCGTGCAGAGAGCAGATCATCTCCCAGGTTTTGTCCCTGGAACCATCGTTGACAAAGATAACGCGGCTCTCCGAGGCGATCTTCCCGCTTTTGTGCAAAGCCACCATTTTCTCCTTTAAACGCGAAGCGGTCTCGGGCAGCACAGCTTCCTCGTTGTAGCAGGGAACCACGACATACAGGATGTTTTCCAAGCTCTCCAGCACCTTTCCCATCATTTTCTGTTCTAATCATAACAAATCCCGGAGAAAAAGTAAATCACAACGGTGGTGCTTTTGTCGGATGACTTTCCAAAAACTCCGCAATTTTGAAAAAGCCCGCATTTGCACGCCATGTTATAATGATGCTGAAAGCAGGTGATACCATGACCATGCAGCAGCAGGCTGTTGCAGCAGCCATTTCGTATATGAAGTCCCATTTGTCCGAACGAGTGACCCTGGAACAAACGGCATTGGCCGCCGGATACTCCAAATACCACCTGGAACGGCTGTTCCGCCAGCAAACCGGACAGACCGTTCACCGTTATCTTCAGCAGTTGCGTCTGGCATATGCCGCAGAGCAGCTCCGTACAACCCGGAAGCCCGTGGTGGAAATTGCGCTGGACGCATGCTATGAATCCCAGCCGTCCTTTACAACGGCGTTTAAGCAACGTTACGGCGTGACGCCGCAGGTCTACCGCCAACAGCATACCCGTACGCTTTTATCGGCAGGAATTCACTCTGCCGCCGTCACCGGGAGGTACGCCGCATGAGCTTGGTTCCAATGGTCATCGAAAACCGGGATGGCGGCGAACGCAGCGCAGATATTTATTCCCGCCTGTTGGAGGACCGCATCATCTGGCTGGGCGAAGAGGTGACCGACGCGCTCGCCGGGGTGGTCGTCGCACAGCTCCTCTTTTTGGAAGGACAGGATCCGGATAAAGACATCAGCCTTTACATCAACAGCCCCGGCGGTTCGATGAGCGCAGGGTTTGCCATTTACGACACGATGCAGTACATCAAATGCGATGTGTCAACCATCTGTGTCGGGCTGGCGGCGAGCATGGGCGCTTTCCTGCTCGCCGGCGGTGCCAAAGGCAAACGGCTTGCCCTGCCGAACGCCGAAATCATGATCCACCAGCCCTCCGGCGGGATGCAGGGCCAGGCTACCGATTTGCAGCTGACCGCTGAACACATTCTGCGGACCAAGCAGCGGATCAACCGCCTGCTGGCAGAGGCCACCGGAAAAACCCCGGAGCAGATAGAGCGCGACACCGACCGCGACCACTTTATGACCGCGGCCGAAGCGCAGGCCTACGGATTGATTGACAACGTCGTTACCCAACGGTAAACCAAAACAGCACGGCAACTCTTGCTTGCCGCGCTGTTTTTTATTTTCATTCTGCATTGACGCCAATAATCCTGGAACCGATTCATTCGCTTTGAAAACTGCCGCCCAAACCAATAAGGCAAAGTGCACACCGTTTGAAAAATTGTAAGGCTGCACCGGTACGGTTTGCGGCTGGAAAAGCGCTTTCTCCCCTTTCAGCGTGAAAACGATTATACCCATGGTTTGCAGAGGGCAGGTTTCAGGCGCTTAAAACATGTTCCAAAGCTGCGCGCATCCCATTTTGTCGAATATCTTCCAGGTACCTGGCGACTGCATCCGCAAAGCCGGGAAGTAGGGTTAAATCCTCGCCCCAGAAATCGGTGCGGGAGAGGACGGCCGGTATAAATTCATCGGACGGTTTACCGCTGTTTGCCGCAAAGCACTCCAGCACCGGCAGGTCGTCGTGAATTTCATAGCGTTCTCCTTCCCGCATTCCAATCAACGCCCCGTTTTCCAACCGCTGAGAGGTGTAAAACGCCAGCAGCGCTGCGAGTGAAAAGGTGAGCAGCTGCGGCAGACAGCTGTTCGCGGCCAGACTATCCCTCAGGGAAGGGAGCACCCGCGCCCTCCATTTGGAAACCGAGTTGAGGGCAATGGAAAGGATTGCGTGATCGACAAACGGATTTTCAAACCGTTCAAACACCTGCTCTGCAAAAGCAGCCGCCTCCTCGCGCGGCTGCGGTACTGTCGGGACAATTTCATCCAACACCGTGCGTTCCATAAATGCCCGGATAAGCGGGTCCTCCATTGCACCGCGCACAATCTCCTTGCCCGCCAGGTAAGCGGCCAATACCGACGATGTATGCGCTCCATTGAGGATGCGCACCTTGCGTTCTCGGTAGGGCCGCTGATCGCTGGTGAACAGAACGGGCAGCCCTGCTTTGTCTAGTGGCAGGATTTCCGAAAGATCCCGCCCGCTCTCAATCACCCACAGGGCAAACGGCTCGGCCGCGTCCAGCAGAGCGTCCGCGTAGCCAAGCTCCGCACAGATGGCCTCGGTGTCTTTCTGGGGATACCCGGTCACGATGCGGTCCACCAGAGTGGAACAAAAGGTGTTGGCGTTTTCCACCCAGCGTTCAAAATCCGCACCGAGCTTCCAGAGCCGCGCAAAATTCAGCACGCAGGCCTTGAGCTTCTCGCCGTTGCGCTCAATGAGCTCCACCGGGAGGATTACAAGCCCCTTCTCCTCCGCGCCGGAAAACACCCGGTACCGCTCATACAAAAATTTGGTGAGCTTACCCGGGTAGGTGTTGGGCGGCGTATCTTCAAACCGGTCGGTTTCATCAAAAACAATGCCCGCTTCGGTCGTGTTGGACACCACCATTTGCAGGGTGTCAAGCCCCGCAAGCGCCATAAAAGCGTCATACTCCGTATAACAGTCAATCGCCTGCTGAATACAGGTGACCACCCGGTTTTTTACGCTGGCCTTGCCATTTTGCTTGCCGCGCAGCGAAACGGTGTAGAGGTTGTCCTGCCGCCTGAACACCTCCAGCCCGCCCGGCCTGGGCTTAATCACCGCAACACCGCAGTCCATAAGGCCTTTTTCATTGGCAACGTCCACCATATCATCCACAAAGGCGCGCAAAAAGCTCCCTTCGCCAAACTGCACGAGCCGTACCGGCCGCTCTTTTCTATGAAAGCAATCTGTAATTTGTTTCATAACTCGTCCTCCCAGAATTGTAAGAGCTTACAATATGGATTGTAACAGATTTTCTTAAAAAGTCAACAAACCACAACCAAAGGCTTGCAATTCATCTGCAAAAGGCTTATGATACAAATTGTAAGCTCTTACATTTTAAACGAGGCTGTTTTTTCATCTCAGACCGTAAAGCGGTCTTATAAGCTCCAAGCTGTCATGCAATTCAGCAGTTTGCTTTCCGGCAGCGTCATCAGCCAGAAGCATTATTTCAATTTCATTTGCGATGTAAGCGCGTTTTCAAACGGCGTATTCCGTATGCAGTTTTTTAATACAACTCCGAGGTGGATATGAACATTTACGACATTGCAGAAAAAAGCGGGGTTTCCATTGCAACGGTCTCCCGCATTCTCAACGGCGGCAAAAATGTCAGCCCTAAGACGCAGGAAAAGGTGCTCGCCGTCATGCAGGCGGAAGGGTACACCCCCAATGTTTTTGCGCGTGGATTGGGTCTAGGGAGCATTCGAATGGTCGGCATCCTCTGTACTGACGTTTCAGACATCTACTACGCCAAGGCCGTTTCACTGATGGAAAACGCCCTGCGGCCGCGCGGGTACGACACCCTGCTCTGCTGCTCCGGCAGCCGGATTGAGGACAAGCGCGCCTCTCTGCGCATGCTGCTGGATAAACGGGTGGATGCGGTCGTCCTCATCGGCTCCACCTTTCAAGAGGAGACCGACAATTCCCACCTTGAAGCGGCGGCCAAACAGGTGCCGGTGCTCATCATCAACGGGGCGGTGGATCTGTCCGGCGTAACCTGTCTGCTCTGCGACGAACGCAGCGCCGTCGCAAACAACGTCTCCCTGCTGGCACAGGCTGGTTGTCGGCGTATCCTCTACCTGTACGATACCATGACGTCAAGCGGCGGGCAAAAGCGCGCCGGCTACCGGGACGGGCTGGAAGCCGCCGGAATTGCATGGGAGGATGCCCTCTGCCTTCGGGTTAAAAAAAGCCTGTCGGCAGCGCAGCAAGCGGTCGCTGCGCTCTTGCGGGACGGAACTGCCTTTGACGCCGTCATGGCCTCAGAGGATCTGCTTGCTATCGGCGCGCAGAAGGCACTGGCGGAGGCCGGGAAACGGCTGCCCATCATCGGGTTCAACAATTCCCTGCTCGCCGAATGTGCCGCTCCGGCACTGACCAGTGTGGACAATATGCTGGACACCCTCTGCCCCCTTGCCGCCGGTCTGCTGGAACGCCTGCTTGACGGGCAGGAAGTCCCGCAGAAAACTGTTGTCTCAGCAAAGCTGATGGAGCGCGAAACCTTTCATTCCCGGAAAGCTGAGCCACTCGTTTCCTCAGAGAGCCCTTTGATTTGCCCGCACTGCTGATGTGCAGGCCGCCCGTTCCCATGTTGTTTTCCGCCCCTCGCAGAGAAGCGGAATGATAATAAAATCTTGTGAACAAGGAGGAACCATGATGAAACCATTTATGGATGAGGATTTCATCCTGCAAACCGAAACCGCCAAAAAGCTCTATCACCAGTACGCCGAACCGCTCCCCATCATTGACTACCATTGCCACATCAATCCGCAGGAGATTGCAGAGGACCGGGTGTTTGACAACATCGCACAGGTGTGGCTGGGCGGCGACCACTACAAGTGGCGCATCATCCGGGCAAATGGGGTACCGGAGGAAGAAATCACCGGTGCGGCAGACGATCGGGTCAAATTCCAGCGTTTTGCAGAAGCGCTCCCCAAAGCCGCCGGCAACCCGCTCTACCATTGGACCCACCTGGAGCTCAAACGCTACTTCGGCTACGATGGCATCCTCAACGGCTCCACCGCAGAAGAGGTCTGGAACCTCTGCAACGAGAAGCTCAAGGCTCTGAGCGTACGGCAGATCATCAAACAATCCCACGTCACCCATATTGCAACGACCGACGATCCGGCCGACGATCTCAAATGGCACAGGATGATCCAAAACGACCCCACCTGTGAAGTTAAGGTTGTCCCCGCGTGGCGTCCAGACAAGGCAATGAACATTGAAAAGCCGGATTTCTGCGCCTACCTGGAACGGCTCTCTCAAGCCTCCGGCCTTGCTGCTGACAGCTTTGCAGGTATCTGCGGGGCGCTCTCCAACCGGCTGGATTTCTTTGACGAAATGGGCTGCCGTGCGAGTGACCACGGGATGAACTACATCATGTACCGCCCCGCTTCCGAAGAGGAGGTTGACGCGCTGGTCAAACGTCGTCTTGCCGGAGAAACCCTCTCTCCAGCCGAAGTAGACACCTACAAATATGCGGTACTCACCTTCCTGGCAAGGGAATACGCCAAGCGCGGCTGGGTCATGCAGCTCCATTACGGCACCCGCCGCGACGCAAACAGCGCCATGTATCAAAAGCTCGGACCGGATACCGGGTTTGACTGCATCGGGGCCTCCTCTGGCACACAGGGGCTTGCCTCCCTGCTGGACGCTCTAAACCGGACCGGAGAACTGCCGAAAACCATTGTCTATTCCCTCGATCCAAACGACAACGCTGAAATTGCAACCGTCATCGGCTGTTTTCAGGGCACCGAAACGGCAGGCAAACTCCAGCACGGTGCCGCCTGGTGGTTCAACGACACCAAAACCGGTATGGAGGCACAGCTCACAAGCCTTGCAAACCTCTCGGTGCTTGGCAATTTCGTCGGCATGCTCACCGACTCCCGCAGCTTTTTAAGCTATACCCGCCACGAGTATTTCCGGCGCATTCTTTGCAACCTGCTCGGCAGATGGGTGGAAAACGGCGAGTACCCGGCGGACTGGGAGCAGCTCAAAGAGCTGGTAGAGGGGATCTCCTACTTCAATGCTCTGCGCTATTTCGGCTTTTAACGCCTCCAGTAAACAAAAATACTGTTGTAATACCGTATCCGGCCGCGTAGGCAACACGGCGGTTATTCCCTATCTCCTCACAATTCATCTCCTGACAGAAAGGCAGAAATAACATGGTATACGAACAAAACAGCGTCAAAGATTGCAACGTCGCCTACATTGGCGGCGGCTCCCGCGGCTGGGCGTGGGGCTTCATGAAAGACCTCGCAATGGACGCCCAGCTCTCCGGCACAGTGCGCCTTTACGACATTGACAAAGAGGCGGCCAAGCACAACGAGCTCATCGGGAACCGTATTTCCGCCCATCCAGACGCCAAATCGGCCTGGATTTACAAAACGGCGGACACCCTCGGGGAAGCGCTTACCGGTGCGGATTTTGTGGTCATTTCCATTCTCCCTGGCACCTTTGAGGAAATGCGCTCCGACGTACACGCCCCAGAGGCGTACGGCATCTGGCAGTCGGTAGGGGATACCGTAGGTCCCGGCGGCCTGTTCCGCGCCATGCGCACCATCCCCATGTATGTGGAAATCGGCGAAGCCATTAAAACCTATGCGCCGGACGCATGGGTCATCAACTACACCAACCCTATGACCCTCTGCGTACGCACCCTATACGAGGTATTCCCGCAAATCAAGGCGTTCGGCTGCTGCCATGAAGTATTCGGTACCCAGAAAATGCTCGCCTCCATGCTGGAGGATATGTGCGGCATCAAGGATGTAAAGCGGCAGGAGATTGCAGTCAACGTCCTTGGCATCAACCACTTTACCTGGTTTGACCGCGCTTCCTACAAAGGGATGGACCTGTTCCCCATCTACCGGGAATTCGCACAGAAATACTATGAGACCGGTTACATCCGCGGCAAGGACGACAACTGGATGAACAACAACTTTGCCAGCGCCCAGCGTGTCAAGTTTGATTTATTCCTGCGTTATGGTTTAATCGCCGCAGCGGGTGACCGCCATCTGGCCGAATTTATGCCGCCCTGGTACCTCAAGGATCCGGATACCGCCCACAAATGGGGCTTCGGTCTCACTACGGTGGACTGGCGGCTCAAAGACCTTGCCGAACGGCTCCAGCGCAGCGAGGATCTGCGCGCCGACCGGGAGGACATCAAGCTGGACGCCTCCGGCGAAGAGGGGCATCTGCTCATCAAGGCGCTGCTGGGGCTGGGCGAGCTTGTCAGCAACGTCAACATCCCGAACGCGGGGCAGATTCCGAACCTGCCTCTTGGTGCGGTGGTTGAAACCAACGCCCTCTTCCGCCGGGATTCCATTGCCCCAATCCATGCAGGCAAGCTGCCGGGCAATGTCCTCGCCTTGGTGGAACGGCACGTCGCAAATCAAGAGAACATTCTCAAGGCAACCCTGAACCATGACTTAGAACTGGCATTTTCCACCTTCATGAACGACCCACAGGTAAACCTTGGTCTGGAGGATGGCCAAAAGCTGTTCCGCACCATGTTTGAAAACACCAAAGCCTACCTGCACGGCTGGGAAAAATAACGCTTTCTTTCTCAAAGAGGCGCCGGATGTTCCGGCGCCTCTTTTTTCTGCCGCGCTTTCTGCATCCAACCATTTGTGCGGCAGACAGCCCAAAATGCTTGAAAACCTCTGTATACAAGGTTATAATGAATGCACTGGTATAATTTTTAAATTTAAGCGAAAATTGCGCTTAAGTATCTTTTTGGTATCATAGTTTGGAGGTAATCATCCATGACAAAGGTTTTTCCCGCCTGCCCTGTTGAGACCACTCTGCGGCTGGTCGGCAACCGCTGGAAGGTGCTCATCATCCGCGATCTGCTGGACGGCACCAAGCGTTTTAACGAACTGCGCCGTTCGGTGGGGCAGATCACCCAAAAAGTACTCACTGCAAACCTGCGGGATATGGAGGAAAGCGGTCTGCTGACCCGCACGGTTTACGCCGAGGTTCCTCCGCGGGTGGAATACACCCTGACCGAACTTGGTTACAGTCTCCGCCCGGTTTTGGAGGCGCTTGGCACATGGGGAACCGGTTATCAGGACATTCTCCGGCAGGAAGGCGCCTGCGCCGCAAACGAAGTAGGCGAAGAGCCACTCTCAAGGAGATAAAAACCAGCAAAGCCTTCCCGCAGTATATTGGAAAGCAAAGAAAACAGATATTTGAAACAGCCCGGCGCTGATGTTCCAAATTTGTTTGGATGTTTAACGCCGGGCTGTCTGTTTGGGATATGAGAATTTCCGCCAAAACGACGAAAACCGGGCGGAGAATTTGTGCGGTTGTACAGCTTTTGCCAATTTTGTTGAATCGGGCGGAAAAATCTGATATTCTGAATACAACAATTCATTTTTCAGGGAGGCTCTGCCCATGTCAAACAGCTGTACCATCCGTATGGCAGAAAAAAAAGACGCCACGCTGGTGCTCTCTTTTATTCAAAAAATTGCCGATTATGAAAAAATGTCCGACCAGGTTGTCGCCACACCGGAACTGCTGGAGGATTTTGTATTTGAACGCCATGCCGCCGAAGTTTATCTTGCAGAGCTGGAGGGTAAACCGGTCGGCTTCGCGTTGTTTTTTGAAAACTTTTCCACCTTTTTAGGCCGCACCGGGCTTTATTTGGAGGATTTGTTTGTCGACCCGGACAAGCGGGGCCTCGGCATTGGAAAGGCATTGTTCCAGGCCGTTGCCGCAGAAGCGGAACGCCGTGGATGCCAGCGCATGGAGTGGACCTGCCTCAACTGGAATGAACCCTCCATCCGGTTTTACCGCAGCATGGGCGCCATTTCAATGGACGAGTGGACCACCTACCGCCTCGCAGGCGCTAAAATTGGGGAGGCGGCGCGCAAATAGCGCCATCAACAAAAAACAAAGGAGAAGGCAACCATGCAAGAAACAATATGGGCTCTTGTGCCCGCCGTCATTGCCATTGTGCTGGCATTGCTCACCAAAGAAGTCTACGTATCCCTGTTTATCGGCATTATCTCCGGCGCACTGTTTTTTACCGGTTTCAACGTGTTGGACGCATTTGAAACCACCTTCACCGTCATGGGTGAAAAGGTTGGCAGCAACACCAATATCATTATTTTTCTCGTCCTGCTCGGTATGATTGTCGCCCTTATGAGCAAGTCCGGCGCTTCCCGCGCCTATGGTGACTGGGCAGCGCGAAACATCAAATCCAAACGCGGGGCGCTTGCCGCAACCTCCGGGCTTGGGGCGCTCATTTTTGTGGACGATTACTTTAACTGCCTGACCGTTGGCACCGTTATGCGCCCGGTGACCGACCGCCACAAGGTCTCGCGTGCCAAACTCGCCTATATCATCGACGCAACAGCCGCACCGGTTTGCATCATCGCCCCCATTTCCAGCTGGGCGGCAGCTGTAGGATCCAGCCTGCCGGAGGGCAGCCAAATTGATGGATTCACCCTGTTTTTGCAGACCATTCCTTTCAATCTTTATGCACTGCTCACCATCCTGATGGTCGTTTTCCTCATTGTGTTCAACTTTGATTTCGGCGCAATGAAGCGCTACGACGAAATCCATGTCAATGAAGGAAAAGAGGTTGCCCAGAGCGCGCCGGACGTAGACGGCCGAAAAGGCCGGGTTTTTGACCTTGTCATTCCCATTGTGACCTTAATTGTCCTGTGCATTGCAGCCATGCTTTACACCGGCGGCATTCTGGAAGGGGCAAATATCATTGACGCCTTTGCAAACTGTGACTCCTCCCTTTCGCTTGCCTTTGGCTCCTGCTTTACCATCCTGGTCATCTTCCTGCTGTATATTCCGCGTAAGGTCATTACCTTCCGCGAATTTGCCGAAAGCCTGGTGGATGGCTTTAAGGCCATGGTTCCCGCCATTTTAATCCTGACCTTTGCGTGGACCCTCAGCGGTATTTGCGGTGAAAGCTACCTCAATGCGGGCGGATTTGTTGCAAAATTTGTGCAGGACACCGCCCTTGCCACCGCTATTCTTCCAGCTGCCTTTTTCCTGATCGCACTGGGGCTTGCCTTCGCGACCGGTACTTCATGGGGCACTTTCGGTATTCTGATTCCAATTGCCATCGCCATTTTCGGAGGTGTGGAAAGCCAGCTTTTAGTCCTCACCGTAGCTTCTATCCTAGCCGGCGCAGTTTGCGGCGACCATATTTCGCCCATTTCAGATACTACCATCCTTGCCTCTACTGGCGCGGAATGCAATCATATTGAGCACGTTTCCACCCAGCTGCCCTATGCGCTGCTGGTGGCCGGTTGCTGTTTTGTCGGCTACCTGATTGCAGGCTTCTCCAACAACGGCTGGATCGCACTCGGCGTCAGCGCCGTTCTGTTGATTATTCTGCTCCTGGCGCTTTACAAGCACTCCAAGAAAAAGGCAAACGCACAGTAAAACAATCCGGCAGAGGAGAAATTCCTCTGCCGGATATTTTTCGCTTTACCAACAGGAATTTCTCTGGCTCAGTTGCCTTTTGCCTATTAGCCTCTTTTGTGTCGCTGAACGCCGGTGTTTTCGTCATCTTTTGGTATCAATTAAATGAAACAGGGATATTTCTTTTCATGATCGCCCTCATTCCCCGTCTTCTTGTTGATTCAATAGGCTCACCGCTTCAAGGGTCTTGTCCCCCTACAACTTCTCGCCCGTTCCGTCGGATTTTAAAACGATGTACTCACATCCTGCAAACAGAATCATATTCCCCTTTGCCCTACAAAGGAATAACGCCATTTCTTATCGTATTGGACATAACCACGGGGCTGTCAAATGCATTTATCCATTTTTCAACAGGACAATCCATATTTGTTCCGCCGCACGGCTGCAGGCAGCAAATCCTTCGGCCATGCGTCCATAAAAGCCAATCCACGCCTGTACCAGTGCCGGGGACAATCCTGCTCCAAACAGGGCTTGAACCCCTTTGGAGCAGACTTTGTCTCCTTCGTGTGCCAGCCGATTTGCTTCCGTAACACCAGTCACCAAAGGGGCTGTTTTTTTAAGCCTTTGCAGATTCCGGCACAGTTCCGCAAGCTCGTCACAGCAGCGGCAAAGGCTTCCAGCCGTCTGCAAGGCTTCCGGGCGCGGCGTCCGTCCGGCTGTACAGGGAAGCCAGCACATGCTTCCATCAACAGCCCGCAAAATCTCGCATAACCGCGCCGCTATAAGACTGATGTCCTCCCGATCAATCGGTGTGATGAACTCGCGCAGCAGCAGCCGGTTCAACTCGCGGCGCTGTTTCTCAGCGGAATCCACCCGCTTTTCCACCAATGCTTGATTGCCCGGCAACAAGGCCGGATGGCAGTGCACCAGGCCCTCCTTTAAAAGCTCAGCCGCTTCTGCGCACAGAGCCGCCAGCTCTGCCAACCGTTCAAAATAACTGCGGGAACGTCCAGCTGCCACTGCATTTCTCCCCTTACCGCAAAAATTCCGTACCTTGTTTCATCACAGGAATGTCTTTTCCTGCGGTATCGCGTCTCCCTGCATTATACGCAAAGGGACACGCCAAAATGCTTATGGGGATATCCCCGCCGCATCCCCTCTTTCAGAGATGGGCTTACTCCTGCACAAATCAGTGTGGCAAACTTCGAAAAAACGGGCACCGGAAAATCGATCCCGCCGCTTTTGCAGTGCATCCGCCGAAATAAAAGCTGCCGGTGAAGCTGGCGCCTTTGTCATAATCTACAACAAAAAACATCGGCACAGGCCCAGCCTATGCCGATGCTTCAACAAACTTTGAATTTTATCTTCAAAATGGCAGCGTTCTTTTTACCGTATCTCCTCTCCCAGCTCTTCAACATGCCCCTCCGGATAAACCGGTTTCGGTTCCGCCAGCGCCGGTTCATGCAGAATCTTTTTCATGGTCGCAAAATATGCAATACATAGCAGGATACCCGCGCTGATCCACGCCATGACGTTGGCAAGGCAGGCGCCAGTAAAGCCGAGCAGCGCCGCCAGTACCACCGCCGCGAAAATACGCACGCACAGCTCAACCACACCCGAAAGGGTCGGGATAAAGCTTTTACCAAGCCCCTGCAGGGTGCTGCGGAAGATAAACAGAAGGGCAAGAGATACATAGCAAATGCCGTTGATGGTCAGCATAATCTGCGCCAAGTCAATAATGGCAGTGCTCTCTGCGCCGACAAAAGCCATGATGAGGAACTTGCCCGCAAAAATATTCATTAAGCCCAGCACAACCGCCACAATACAGGAAATAATACAGCACTGCCGCACGCCGGTTTTAATGCGCTGCACCAGGTTGGCGCCGTAGTTCTGGGCGGAGTAGGTCGCCATGGTCACACCAAAGGACATGCCCGGCATGGTACAAAGGTTGTCAATTTTGGAGGCCGCCGTATAGGCTGCAACCGCGGTGGTACCTAACGAATTCAGGGCAATTTGCACCGTAATGGTACCGATTGCAATGATGGAGGACTGGAATCCCATGGGAATGGAAAGCCGCAGATGGGAAAAAAGCTGCTCCTTGGTCTGCCGCCAATCTCCGCGCTGTGGGTGTAGAATATGAAACCGCTTGATAATATAAATCAAACAAAGCAAACCGGAAACCGCCTGGGCAATTACCGTTGCAAGGCCCGCGCCTGCAACCCCCATGTGGAACCAGATAATAAACGCAAGGTCCAGTCCCACGTTTAGAATACTGGCAATCACCAGGAAAATAAGCGGGGTGCGGCTGTCTCCCAACGCACGCAGAATATTTGACAGAAAATTAAAGAGTACCGAGGCCCCAATCCCCGCATAAATGACAACAATGTACTGGTACGCCTGGTCAATGATGTCTGACGGTGTCTGCATGACTTCCAGGATTGGCCGGGCCAGCAAAACACTGACAGCGGTCAGAATCAGCGTGATAAACAGGCAAACCCAAACACCGGTTGCAAAGCTGCGGCGCACGCCTTCCGCATCGCCAGCGCCAAATCGCTGTGCCGTGACAATGGACAAGCCAGAAGTCATGCCCTGTGCAAACCCAATGATGAAAAACATAATGCTGCCGGTACACCCAACGGCTGCCAGCGCATCCGGGCCAATGGTCCGCCCAACGATGAGGGTATCCGCCATATTATAAAACTGCTGAAAAATATTCCCAATCAACAGCGGAATGGTAAACATAATAATCAGCCTGGTAGGGCTTCCTGTGGTTAAATCCTTTGTCATACGCAACTCCTATCCGTTTGCCTTATCCAATTCATCACATACCGAAATTATTTCCATGTAGTATCTTAACACCTGTTTTACCAGGCCACAAGCCCTTTTCCAATTTTCATGACTTTGTACAGTTTTAACCTCATTTGTCCTGCCCGATTTCATCATTTTTCTTTGATTTTTGATGCAAAACGACCCGCTATTGTGTTATTTCATAGCGGGTTTGTATTATTTTTTGGCAACTATAGATTAACGCTGAACCGACGAACAACAGCAGAAAGTCTTTAGGCAAAATAAAAAGCCCTGCATACGCAGGGCTTTTGGAGCGTTTTATTCGTAGCTCGCAATGTCGAGCCAAGGCATTAAGAAATCGGCCTCGCCCTCAATTCCTCTTGAGAGCTGAACTGCGGCAACCACAGGAAGCCACTGTTGAATGTACTGCTTCGCCACATCGCCTTTGACGCAGACCTTTTTCAGGTAATTTTCCGCAATATCTTTTTTGCCGTCCATCAGGAAGTACAGGTAGGTACGGGCAGTATCCGCACTGCCGTTGCCCTGCACCGCATGGGACCAGTCAATAATATGCGGCTTGCCGGCGTCGTCAATAATAATATTGCTCGGCACCAGGTCTCCGTGGCAGACTTTATAGTGCTTCGGCGCCGCATCCAAACGGCTGTGCAGCTCATAGCGAACCGAAGGATCAATCTTCAAACCACTGATGGCATTGTGCATCTTCTCACGCAGACGGTTCAGGTGCGGTGCGCGTTTCGCATGGATATCCATCTGGATGTCTACCATTTTGTCCAGATATTCATCAGCCTTATCCGGATGCTCCGCCATGAGTTCCTCCAAGGTTTTGCCTTTGACAAACTCCATGACAATGGTCCACTTGCCATCCTTTTGAACCACTTCAAGTACCTTTGGAACCGGAAGGCCGGTCTCCTGAACGCGGATCTGGTTCAGCGCTTCATTGAACACGTTGGACTGCGGGAAGGTTTCATCAAACACCTTATAAACCTTTACGCCATCGCTGTAAACTTTTTTATGGGGACGCTCAAAAATCACCTTACAATTATCCATGAAACATGCTCCTTTCCAGCCACCGCTCTTATGCGGTTTAACCTTATTGTTATTATAACAGAAAAGGTTGTAATTTTCCATAGTTTTTGGTGTAAATCCACAAATATTTTACCAGTTGAAAAAACAAACTATTTTTTCCGTTCAGAATATTTCAAAATAAAAGCGACGGAGCAAAAGCTCCGCCGCAATTTACAGCCTCTTATTTGCCGTAGTAGCATTTGAGATAAAGTTCTTTGATTTCGCTCATGAGCGGATAACGCGGGTTCGCACCAGTGCACTGGTCGTTAAACGCCTGCTCCACCATGTCATCCAGCGTGTCAAGGAAGTACTTCTCATCAACGCCGTATTCTTTAATGGTTTTCTTGATGCCAATTTTGACCTTAAGGTCTTCAATGGCAGCAATGAATTTCTCAAAGGTATCCTGATCATCCTTGCCGGCAATGCCGCAGAAGTTTGCAGCCTCAACATAACGGGCAAGTGCATGCGGATACTCATACTGCGGGAAAGTACCCATCTTGGTCGGAACCTCAGCCGCATTGTAGCGCATAACCTCAGTAAGGATCAACGCGTTTGCAACGCCGTGCGGCAGGTGATGGAACGCACCCAGCTTATGAGCCATCGAGTGGTTCAGGCCAAGGAACGCGTTCGCAAACGCCATACCAGCCATGCAGGCGGCGTCGGCCATTTTCTGGCGGGCAGTCGGATCCTTCGCGCCGTTTTCATAGGCAGACGGCAGATAAGTCAAAACGTTTTTCATAGCCTTAAGGGCAAAACCATCGGTATAATCGCTTGCCATGATGGAAACATACGCCTCGAGCGCATGGGTCATAACGTCAATACCGGAAGCGCTGGTGAGGCCTTTCGGCTGATTCATCATGTTGTCGGTATCAACAATCGCCATATTCGGCAGGAGTTCGTAGTCAGCCAACGGATATTTTACGCCGGAGTTCTCATCGGTGATGATAGCAAACGGAGTAACCTCAGAACCGGTACCAGAAGAGGTCGGGATTGCAACAAAGTATGCTTTCTCGCCCATTTTCGGGAAGGTGTAAACCCTTTTGCGGATATCCATGAAGTCCATTGCCATATCCATGAAGTTTGCATCCGGATGCTCATAGAGCACCCACATGATTTTAGCAGCATCCATGGCGGAACCGCCGCCGAGCGCGATGATAACGTCCGGCTCAAAGGAACGCATTGCCGCAGCGCCCTGGTTTGCACAACCAAGGGTCGGATCCGGAGCAACCTCATAGAAGCAGGTGTGCTGAATGCCCATTTCATCGAGCTTATCTTCAATCGGTTTCACATAGCCGTTTTTGTACAGGAAAGAGTCCGTAACAATGAACGCCTTTTTCTTATGCATAATGGTTCCGAGTTCGTCCAGAGCTACCGGCATGCAGCCTTTTTTGAAGTAAACTTTTTCAGGAGCTCTAAACCACAGCATATTTTCCCTTCTCTCAGCAACAGTCTTGATGTTAATCAGGTGTTTCACGCCGACGTTCTCGGATACGGAGTTACCGCCCCAGGAACCGCAGCCAAGGGTCAAAGACGGAGCGAGCTTGAAGTTGTACAGGTCGCCGATACCACCGTGGGAAGACGGGGTGTTAATGAGAATACGGCAGGTCTTCATAGCAGCTGCGTGTTTTGCAATCTTCTCGGTCTGAGCCGGATGCACATACAGAGATGCCGTATGACCATAGCCGCCGTCTGCAACCAGACGCTCTGCTTTTGCAATCGCATCGTCAAAATCTTTCGCTTTATACATCGCGAGAACCGGAGAGAGCTTCTCATGTGCGAACTCTTCGGAAATATCAACCGAATCAACCTCGCCAATGAGGATCTTGGTCGCTTCCGGAACCTTAACGCCGGCAAGTTTCGCAATGGTATAAGCAGACTGACCGACAATCTTCGCGTTGAGCGCGCCGTTGATCAGAATGGTTTTACGAACCTTTTCAATTTCGTCGCCTTTGAGGAAGTAGCAACCACGGTAAGCAAACTCTTTCTTAACCGTCTCATAAATGCCTTCCAGAACGGTAACCGACTGCTCGGAAGCACAGATCATACCGTTGTCAAAGGTTTTGGAATGGATAATGGAGTTGACCGCCAGTTTTACATCGGCAGTATCGTCGATGATAACCGGAGTGTTACCCGCGCCTACGCCAAGGGCCGGTTTGCCGGAGGAGTAAGCCGCTTTTACCATGCCCGGGCCACCGGTTGCAAGAATGGTGTCCGCATTTTTCATAAGCTCATTGGTGAGTTCCAAAGACGGAACGTCAATCCAAGTGATGATGCCTTCCGGAGCGCCGGCTTTCACAGCAGCGTCCAGAACAACCTTTGCAGCCTCAATGGTGCATTTTTTTGCACGCGGATGCGGGCTGATAACAATCGCGTTTCTGGTCTTTAAGCAAAGCAGGCATTTGAAGATCGCAGTAGAGGTCGGGTTGGTGGTCGGAATAACCGCACCGATAATACCAATCGGCTCCGCAACTTTTTTAATGCCAAATGCCGGATCTTCCTCAATGACGCCACAAGTCTTTTCGCTTTTATATTTATTATAAATATATTCTGCTGCATAGTGGTTTTTAATAACTTTATCTTCCACAATGCCCATGCCGGTTTCTTCAACCGCCATTTTTGCAAGCGGAATACGCATTTTATTTGCCGCCATTGCAGCCGCTTTGAAGATTACGTCAACCTGCTCCTGAGTATAGGTTGCAAATACCTTCTGCGCCTCACGCATCGCCGCCAATTTTGCAGTCAGAGCATCAACGGTGTCAATAATCTCCGGCACGTTCGCGACAGATTCTTTTTTCGCCATGATTCTTCCTCCTTAAAATCATTGAAACGGCTGGACGCCAACGTTTTTGCGGCATCCACTTCCCACCGGTTCAATCGTTCCCCAAATCCTGCCTTTTTCCGGATTTTGCGGCAATTTTTCCGCTCCGGAAACCGTTTGTTATTTTCCTAACGAAGTCATAATATCATATTTTTGGGGCTTTGTCCATACCTTTTTTTGAAATTTGTTTATTTTTTAACGAAACGGCATTTGTCACCACTTTTGTTTGAGGAAAATGCCATTTCGAACAGTTGCCCCAAAGCTTTTCTGAACCAAATATTTAATATGCTTGCAACTATTTTCGGGTAAGATATCGCCAAATCTTTTGGCTGTCTATTATAGACAACCAGGATTTTCCAGATTGCATTTCGTGTTACATTTCGTGTTGCATTTTTATAAAAAACACCATTTTTCAGGGAGCGAATCTTTTAGCACTGTATTTCAGGTCGTAAAACCCAAAAACCACAAGGGCAGGGAAATTCCACAATACATGTTTTTCCAATCGGGTTTACACCACAAAAAGACATTTGCTTTTGAAACAGGCGTTTTACGCTAAATAAAAAGAGTCTGAACGCAAATTGCGTCCAGACTCGGTCTGTAAACGGACAATGAAACAGATATGTTCGGCAATCCGGAGGCGAAAGTTAAATTCCCACATTTAAACAAGACATCCACAAAAAGCATGGTGAACAGCCTAAATAAACAGGTGTTTTTATCGGCAATAAAAAATTAGACAGCAAGTTCAAATTTGAAATTTTTTATTTTTGTTGTTTTGTTTTCAGCCTCTTTCATTTTGGCGTTCATAAACTTCGTTTGTCAAAACAGCACAAAATTTTCTTTACTCTTTTTGACGTCCTTTTTTTAGCAAGATTCCAACTGCACAACAAGAACCAATAAGCAGCCCCCACATAGGCCATATCATACTTCCATTATCTCCTGTGGTTGGAGAAGACGACTCATCCTCTGGATCCGGAGAAAGCGGCTCATCTCCTGAATTTGTAGTAGAATTTACAACAGTCACATTGGCCATAGCATATCCGTCTGTAAATTCTATTTTAAAGGTATAAGTTCCTGCTGACAACGATTTTACAAAATCAGATGTTAAACAAATTAAATTGTAATCACCTTTCAACGTATAGTTTTGGGGATCCACTAATACGCCATTACAGTATAATTGCTTAAATTCAGAAAAATTTGTTTCTACTTTAAAGCTTATATCATTTTCATTACCAGCAGTTATTGTTTGATTCGTATCTCCCGTAATCGGATAAATTATTTTCTTACTCCATTTTGCAGTTAAGGTAATATCCTGCGTAATCGGTGTATTAAAATCAAATTTCTCTTCACCGTTGTACCAGCCAACGAAATTATAATCAGCTTTTGTTGGGGCTTCAGGCTGTGCAATCGTTGAGTTGCTAAACGCCACCACACAATTTACAGAAGTTCCGCCATTTGAATCAAATGAAACGGTGTAATAATTAATGTCCTGTTTTCCCCCAAGTAAATCCGTAAACAGGGTTACTAATTCATCTTTCCGGTCAGGATCTCTGACAAAAATGCTATAGAGCTGCCCCAACGCTTCGGCTCTTGCGGCCTGCGCCTCTTCGGAATTCAAATTGGAAACAGCGGGAGACAGTTCTTCTTTTAACGCCAATAATTCTTCTTTCATATCCGGATATGTGGCAATTGTCGTTATTAAATCACCATAGCTTTTTAGGGCAGCAGCTTCAACCGCAAGGGTCGGATTTTCTGTTTTTGCCCCAAGCAAATCCGTAAACAGGGCTACGCATTCATCCTTGAACTCGGGCCATCTGACAAAAGTGCTATAAAGCTGCCCCAACACTTCAACTCTTGCAGCCTGCACCTCTCCGGAATCCAAATTGGAAATTGCGGGAGACAGTTCCTCTTTTAAGGCCAGTAAATCTTCCTTCATTTCCGGATCATCCGGCCATCTGGAAATTGACTGTATTAAACTACTGTAACTTCTTGCGACGGCGGCTTCAACCGCAGGGGAAGCATTTTCCGGTTTCGCCCCGAGTAAATCCGTAAACAGGGAGACCAAATCATCCTTTAAGTCAGGCTGCCTGGCAACATCGCCATAAAGCTGCCCCAATGTTTCGGCCCTTGCGACCTGCACCTCTTCGGAATTCAAATTGGAAATAGCCGGAGAAAGTTCTTCCTTTAAAGCCAATAATTCTTCCTTCATTTCCGGCATTCTGGTAACTGCCTCGATTAAACTGCTGTAGCTTTTTACGGCGGCAGCTTCGACTGCAGGAGAGGTGCTTTCCGGTTTTGCCCCAAGTAAATCCGTAAACAGAGAGACTAAATCATCTTTTAAGTCAGGCTGTCTGACAACATTTCTATAAAGCTCCCCCAAGGTTTCGGCTCTTGCAATTTGCACCTCTTCAGAATTCAAATTGGAAATTGTGGGAGACAGTTCTTCTTTTAAGGCCAGTAAGTCTTCTTTCATCTCCGGCACTCTGGAGATTGCTTCTATCAAAATACCGTAGCTTCTTACGGCGGCAGCTTCAACCGCAGGAGAAGCATTTTCCGGTTTCTCCCCAAGTAAATCCGTAAACAGGGAGACTAACTCATCTTTTAAGTCGGGCTGTCTGGCAACACTTCTATAAAGCTGTCCCAGCGCTTCGGCTCTTGCGATCTGCACCTCTTCGGAATCCAAATTGGAAATTGCAGGAGACAGTTCTTCTTTTAAGGCTAGTAAGTCTTCTTTCGTCTCCGGCATTCTGGCGACTGCCTCTATTAAATCACCATAGCTTGCTGCAACTGCCGCTTGTGGTATGTATGCCGCGCCTGCTGCCGCAAAACATGTTGTTGCAAAAGTAACCATCATAGCAAAAACAAGCGACAGCGAAAGTGTTTTCCTAATCATTTTTCTCATAATAATGTATACATCCTTTCTGACCAAATTAAAACACATCCGGTTTGTCCGTGAGGCCTTGTAACAGAGATTGTTTATCGTGCATCGGCCATTTGACCGATATTTTATTATGACCGAAGCAAAGCTGCACGGCAAATTTATCTCATATCATTAATCACGCTCATATTCTACCATAAAACATGCAAGAAGTCGATCATTTTACAACATTCAATTTCTTTCAACAACGGATTTTGGTTACAAAAAACACCAACTATAAACGCGGACAACAAAGTTACAAAAAGAAAAAACTGCGGCCGCGAATTGCCCGCCGCAGATGTGGAAAGATTGACGAAATAGATACTCGCTTGGACGCAAGCAATCAACTATAAACAAAAAAGAAAGCCTAGAACGCGACGTGTGTATTCAGACTCTCGACTGGGGGCTTATGCTACCAAAAGATACCGCCATAAACGCGAGTAAAACGACAAAATAAAAACTGAACCCGGAACGCGAATTGCGTCCAGGCTCAGTCCAGTGTCTACCGGGGACAAAAATGCTAACGGATTTTTTTGAGCTGAAGGTCTAAACCCTCAAAATAACAAGGCATCCAGACAAATAAAATCGAATATTCCAATAATCAAGCGGTTTCTGCCTATTTTCAAATCAGCGTTTCAAAAAAAGAATAGGCCCCTCTGGTCTGCTTTGACCGATACAGCGCTTTATCCGCTTTTTCAAACAACAAATTGAAATCCTCCGCGTCTTGCGGAAAAATAGAGATACCAATGCTGTTTGTACAACAGTAATTGTCTTTTTGGCACCTGACTAATTTCTGAAGTTTTTCTATAAGCCATTCAAGATCAGGAAAGTCCTGAACGAGAAGAATAAACTCATCTCCGCCAAACCTGCCGATGATATCCGTTTTTCTAAAAGATGCTTTTAAAGTCTCTGCCACCAGTTGAATAATTTGGTCACCCACCGTGTGACCGTATAAATCATTAAACATTTTAAAGTTATCAATATCTAGTAATATGAGCGCGTGACTCCGATCCGCTTTTTGGGATAATGCTTTCCGAATCAAATCTATGGAGTTATTTTTATCATAAAGGCCTGTGAATCCGTCAAGTCTAACAGCTTTCTCCAGTTTGTCTGCTTTGGTTTTTAAATCTGTAATATCCGTAATCACACCGATCATCTTAGCTGGCACATCATTCTCAATAATAGGTGTCACATCCAGCTTACACCAAATAAAATCAGAGCCGCCAGCTCTCATGCGAGCTTCATAAGTAGTCGCTTTCCCGGCAAAAATAGACTGAAAGGCTTTGTCAATGACTGCAGCATCATCCGGATGTGAAAAATATTCAGAAACAGCTTTTTCATATGCAGAGGGAGAAAGCTTGCTGTACGGCTGAACATCTTTTAGTATCTCTGCACCAGACACACCGAATATATCTTCTGAATTTTCAAAAAAAGTATACAATTGATTGACGATGTCAACCTCAAAAACACATATTTTTGCAGCCTTAAGCGCAATACTCAGACGTGTTTTAAATTGTTTCGCTTCCAAAACGTCTATATTCTCTGTCCCTATATCATTTAACATAGAATCTAATTCCTTCGGTCATTGTAACTTTGACAAGCTTACATCAGTTCATATAAAAATACCCTTATTTAAAATGCACCTACAGGCGCAGAAGCCAAAGAGTTATTTTATTTTGTTTTGTTTCGGCAGACAAGCTGCCTCACTATAAGCCTCTGTGAACACTGGACAGATTAAAAAAGGATAGTCTATAAAAGGCTCTCCTTTTTTTAATATTATTATGAACATTCATTTGGTGCGGGCGATGGGACTTGAACCCATACACCGAAGTACTGGCTCCTAAGACCAGCGCGTCTGCCATTCCGCCACGCCCGCAAACAAAGGCGCCTGTTGCAGACGCCGCAATTATTGTAACATCCGGCTGCGGATTTTGTCAATCCGGCAATTCCCGGAGGATGGTTTCAATATTCGCATGGATTTCCGCACTCAGTGCGTCAATGCCGTCAAATTTTCGTTCGCCCCGCATATACCGCACCAGGCTCACCTTAATGTGCTGTCCGTAGAGATGGGCGTTTATCCCCATAATATGGGTTTCTGCCAACGGCAGGCGTTCGCCCGCAATAGTCGGTTTTACCCCTACGTTGGTAATCGAGCGGTAACGCTTTCCGTTTAAAAAGCTGTAGCTCGCATATACACCGAATTTTGGAATCAAAAATGACTCCGGGTAAATCTGGTTAATCGTCGGTATTCCAATTTGCCGGCCGATTTCCAAGCCATGCGCCACTTCAAAATCGAAGCTGTACGGATAACCCAGCATCCGGTTTGCATCCTCAATTTTCCCTTCGAGCAGGCAGGAGCGAATTCGGCTGGAGCTCACCGGTTCGCCGCCGTCCATCAGGGCCGGAACCGTCACCAGTTCAACGTCATAGCGGGCGCAGAGTTCACGCAGCAGAACAACGTCTCCTACTGCATTTTTGCCAAAGCGGAAGTTAAACCCGCAGACAATCACCCGGGCGTGAAGCAGATCTACCAAAATCCGCTCAACAAACTCCTGCGGCGAAAACTCTTTCAGCCGCTCGAATGCCGGAATCTCCACTACCTCGACCCCAATTTGTTCAAAAGCCTGCAGCTGCAAAGCGTCGGTCAGAAGGCGTTTCATCCCCTGTTTGCGTTGAGGCGCGAGATGCCCGGTAGAAAAGGTCAGCACCATTGGAGTCAATCCATTCGCCTTTTGTTCAACTGCACGTCCAATAACCGCACGGTGCCCCCGGTGAAGGCCGTCAAACAAGCCTAGCGCTACTGCCGTCTGTGCACCAACACCAGTCAGCTCTTTGTATACCTTCACACCTTTTCACCTCACTGTCAAAAAAACGCCGCAACACGCAGCTCCATTGTCTCCAAATCCAGCCGGGCAATCCCCAAAAAGGTTTCATCCGGGCCGTAAACCGCATGCAGTCCGTCCTGCTTCTGGTAATGCAGGCGGTTTAAATCCAACCGGACGCCATTTTGAAACATCCGTGTCTGTACTTCATTCAGCCGGATTGATGGGCAGCCGGAAAACACCCGCGCAATCGGGATCAACGACCGCTCAAAGCCGCCGGTCTCGGCAAATCGCTGCGCCTCCTCCATCGTGATGCAGTCCGCCAGGGTAAATCCAGAGGCTTCGGTTCGCCGGAGCGCCGTCAGGCATCCACCCACACCGAGCTGCTCCCCCATGTCGTGAATAATGGTCCGCACGTAGGTGCCGCGCGAGCAGCGAATATCAAGCGTACCGTTCCTCTTTGCTTCATCGTAGCGGAGCAGCACAAGGGAATCGATCCGAACGGCCCGCCGCTCGCGTTCCACCTCCCGACCCTGCCGGGCAAGGTCATACAGCCGCTGGCCCTTCACCTGTACCGCCGAATACATAGGCGGAAGCTGCCAAATCTCCCCGGTAAACAGCGGAAGAACCGCCTCAAGCTGCGCACGGGATACCGGTTCCCTGCATTGGCGCAGCACCGTTCCAGTGCTGTCCTGGGTGTCGGTCGTTATCCCGAGCTGAAACTCCGCCGTATACCGCTTTTCCTCGCTGGGAAGCAGATCACACGCCTTGGTCGCCCGGCCGATAAGCAGCGGCAGCACCCCAGTTGCCATCGGGTCCAGGGTCCCCGCATGCCCAATTTTCCGGATCCCGGTCATGCCGCGCATGCGCGCAATGACGTCGAACGAGGTATAATCCTGCGGTTTGTCCAAACAGATAATGCCGTTCATCATAAATATGCTTTCACCACGCCAAGCAGGGCTGCCTTAACCTCTTCCAGCCCGCCGTTTATGCTGCATCCGGCCGCACGGGCATGCCCGCCGCCGCCGAGCTCCCGGCAGATCTGCGAAGCATCCACCGGCTCGATGGTACGCACCGAAACCTTATAAAAACCGTTTCGTTCCCGCAGCGTAATGCCAACCACAACGCCCTCCACCTGCCGGGACATAGCGGAAACGCCGTCCAAATCGCTTTCATCCACCTGGGTCTCTTCCACCAGTCTGCGCGGAATGGTAATCACAGCGCAGTGGTCGTCAAAATAAAACTCCATGGAGCGCAAAGCAGCTTGTTCGACCTGAATACGGGCACGGCTCTTGGTGTCAAACATCACCCGGTTGATCTCCACATAATCGGCGCCACAGTCAATGAGTTCGGAGGCGACCCGATGGGTATTGCCGGTCGTGTTGGAAAACTTAAAACAGCCGGTATCGGTCGCAATGCCGGTGTAGAGCGGATCGGCTATCTTTTTGGTAATGGCCACACCAAGGCGGTGCACCACTTCCACCATGATCTCCGCTGTCGCAGCCGCCGAAGAGATCAGACAAAGCTCCCTGGCATACCGGGTGTTGGATATATGGTGATCGATGCACAGATCAATCTCGTCTCGGTACCGTTCCAGTTTAGCACCCAAAAGCTGCGTATCCGCAATATCCACCGCGCAGATGAGATCCGGCTCAAAGCTTTGCTCCTGCTCAGACGCAAAATACTGGAATTTTGCCGGGATTGGGTCGGAGCAAAGCACAGCGGACTGCTTGCCCAGTTCCTCCAGCGCGGCCTGCAGGCCAAACGCCGAACCCAGGGTGTCCCCGTCCGGATTATGATGGCATAAAATCAGGATGCGCTTTGCCGCGGCAAGCCGCGCTGCGGCGTCCGCCGGCAAAAGCTCCCTGCAAGTTGTCTGTCCTTCCATTTGTTACTCCTACTGTTTGTGGTGCAGCTCTTCCATGAGTTTATTTAACTCCGCGCTGTGCGCAATGGAATCGTCCGCAATAAAGTGAAGCTCCGGGCAGCGGCGCACTTTAATGCGCGCGCACAGCTCCTTTTTGATAAACCCGGCTGCCGATTTTAAGCCCTCTACCGCTTCTTTTGCAGTGTCCATGCCCTCCATCGCACTGATATAGACCTTACAGTGCGACAGATCGCCTGAAAGCTCCAGCTTAACAATGCTGAGCATTCCGTGAATGCGCGGATCCTTTAGCTCCCGCATAATAACCGAAAGCTCCCGCTTAAAGTCCTCCGACAACCGGCCAATTTTATAACCTGCCATAACGGCCACCTTCCTTTTCCGTTTCAGCGGGCAGCCGCATTTCGCGCAGCGCCCTATTCGCGGTACTCTTCAACCACATAGGCCTCAAAAACGTCGCCTTCCTTGACGTCGTTGAATTTATCAAGGCCAATGCCGCACTCGTAGCCCTGTGCAACCTCGCGGACGTCGTCCTTGAAGCGCTTGAGCGAGTCAATTTTATCCTCGGCAATGACAATGCCGTCCCGCACCACACGGATCATCGAAGCGCGGGTGACCTTGCCTTCGGTGACATAGCAGCCGGCAATGGTACCGACGCTGGAAATCTTGTAAACCTGACGGACTTCAACACGTCCGAGGTCAACGTCGCGGTACTTCGGCGCGAGCATGCCTTTCATCGCCTGGGTGACGTCTTCAATCGCATCGTAAATGATGCGGTAGGTGCGGATTTCAACTCCATCCTCTTCGGCACTGTCGCGTGCAACCGGATCAGGACGCACATTGAAGCCAATGATAATTGCGTTGGAGGCATTTGCCAGCATAACGTCAGACTTGGAAATTGCACCGACGCCGCCGTGGATCACCCGGACCCGGACCTCGTCGTTGGTGAGTTTTTCAAGCGACTGCCGCACAGCCTCGACCGAGCCCTGTACGTCGGCCTTTACAACAATGGCAAGCTCTTTCATCTCGCCCTGTTCAATCTGGCTGAAGAGGTTATCCAGCGTGACCTTCTGGTAGCTCTTGAACTCCTGTTCCTTAAGGTCGTGCTTGCGCTGGTCAACCAGGGTTCTTGCAAGGCGTTCGTCCGCTACGGCGTTGACAATGTCGCCTGCCGCCGGTACTTCGTCCAAACCGGTAATCTCCACCGGGGTGGACGGGCCTGCTTCCTTAACCTCTGTGCCATGATCGTTGAGCATGACGCGCACACGGCCGACCGTTGTGCCCGCAATGATAATATCCCCCGTATGAAGCGTACCATTCTGCACCAGCAGGGTCGCAACCGGGCCGCGGCCTTTGTCCAGCCGCGCCTCAATGACGGTGCCCTTTGCCGAACGGTTCGGGTTCGCCTTGAGCTCCCGCATATCCGAGACAAGGCAGACCATTTCCAGCAGGTTGTCAATGCCCTGGCCGGTCAGCGCGGAAACCGGGCAGCAGATGGTGTCGCCGCCCCATTCCTCCGGAATGAGCTCATATTCGGTGAGTTCCTGCATGACACGGTCGGGATTCGCTCCCTCTTTGTCAATTTTATTGATGGCGACAATAATGGAAACGCCGGCCGCCTTGGCGTGGTTGATGGCCTCAACGGTCTGCGGCATAATGCCGTCGTCCGCCGCCACCACAAGAATCGCAATATCGGTCACCGAGGCGCCGCGGGCGCGCATGGAGGTAAACGCCTCGTGGCCCGGGGTGTCTAAAAAGGTGACGACCTGGTCGTTGACCTTTACCTGGTACGCACCGATGTGCTGCGTAATGCCGCCCGCTTCGGTCGCGGTGACATTTGCATGACGAATTCGATCGAGCAGAGAGGTCTTGCCGTGGTCAACGTGACCCATAACAACCACAACCGGGCTGCGGGGTTCGAGGTTTTCGGTATTGTCCTCGCTGTCGTCAATCAGGCGCTCCTCAATGGTGACAATCACTTCATGCTCCACCTTTGCACCGAGTTCATCGGCAACAAGGGAAGCGGTGTCAAAGTCAATGGTTTCGTTCATTGACGCCATAACGCCCAGCATCATCAACCGTTTAATAACCTCACTGACAGTGACCTTCAGGCGGCTGGCCAGCTCGCTGACCACAATTTCATCCGGGATCAGCACCTTGAGCTGCTGCTTGCGCGCGCGCTCCAGTGCGAGCCGCTGAAGTTTCTGCGCCTCGGTCTCCCGCTTGTGGGACTGCTGGCGGCCGCGCTGCTGTGACTTCTGGTTGATTTTCTGCTTGCGGCGCACATTGTCGCTGTTCATGCGGTTCGCCGGAGCAATCTGCTCATAGCGCTCGTTGTATTTGTCCAGCTCCACCTGTGCTGCACGGGTGTCAACATGGCGGACGGTAATTTCTTTTTTGGGCTGCTCCACCTTTGGCTTATCCGCTTTGGGCTGACGCACCGGAAAATTAAATTTTTCCTGCGGCTGCTGCCCAGCTGCCGGGGCATTCTGGTGCGGTTTCTGCTGAGCGGGTTTCGCCTGCTGGGGGCGCTGCGGCTGCGAACCGTTCTGTCCGGCCTGCTGGGGGCGGTTCTGCGCTGCCGGTCTGGCAGCGGGCTGCTGCGGTTTGCCCGGTACGGCCGCCGGTTTCGGTGCCTGCTGGGACTTCGGCGGCTGTTTTGCCTCCGGTTTGGGCGCGGCGGGTTTCGGTGCTTCCGGCGCGGCTTTCTCTTCAACCACCGGGGCTGCTTTTGCAACCTCTTTTTCCGTCGCGGCAGCGGTGGTCTTGGTTGTATCCTTAAAATAAGCGTCAAAGCTCTCCACCTGGTTTTGCTGGGTGAAGTGATCAAATACAATGTTGAGTTCTTCGTCCGTCAGCGCTGTCATATGTTTTTTGGGCGTGTCGGAATATTTCGCAAGCAAATCAATGACGTCCTTGTTTTGCAGGTTCATATCCTTCGCGACCTCGTGCAGTCTGTACTTTATTACCATAAACCGATATTCCTCCCATAAAGCATCATAATATTTCGTCTGTCAGCCGTTCAAACAGGTTTTGGAAGCCCTTGTCGGTCAGGGCGAAAACACCAGCGCGTTTTCCAAGCACGCGCTCGGCCTCTTCCAGCGTAAAACCGACTTCGTAAAAGGCCACTCCGTATTTTTCGCAGTAAAAATGCGCTTCCTTTTTTGTTTTGGGGGAAAGGGCGCCTGACAGCACCACAAATGCCGCCTCGCCTTTCCTTGCTGTCTTCATGGCAGCGTCAAAGCCCATGACAAGCTTTCCAGCCCGTCTTGCAAGTGCCAGCCCCGATAGGGCGCGCTCCCCGTTCATGAGGAGAGCTCGCTTTCCAGCCGCTCATAAACCTCATCCGGAATACGGCAGCTAAAGCTTTTTTCCAGCCGCTTTGACTTCCTGCATTTCTTCAGGCATTCAATATCCCGGCACACATAAGCGCCCCGTCCGGATTTTTTCCCGGTCAGGTCAAGCAGGAACTCACCCTCCGGTGTTTTTACCACCCGAACAAGCTCTTTTTTGGGCTTCATCTCCCCGCAGCCGGTACACATCCGCATTGGAATTTTTTTCCCCTGCACGGCAATCCCTCCCCTGTTTGTCTCTGCTGGTTACGCTTCTTCGTCTTCTCCGTAGAAACCGCTCTCCGGTCGGATGTCAATTTTATACCCGGTCAGGCGTGCTGCAAGCTTCGCATTCTGCCCCTTGTTGCCAATGGCAAGCGAAAGCTGGTGATCCGGCACCGTCACGCGGCAGACCCGCGCTTCTTCGTCCAGAATTTCCACACCGACCACCGTGGCCGGCGCCAGCGCCTGCGAAATAAATTCTTTCGGGTCGTCGCTGTAACGGACCACGTCAATTTTTTCACCGCCGAGTTCATCCACAATCCGCGCCACACGGGTGCCCTTCGGCCCAATGCAGGCGCCGACCGCGTCCACATTTTCATCGGCGCTGTAAACGGCGAGCTTGGAACGGGAGCCCGCTTCCCTCGAAATGGATTTGATCACCACCGTGCCGTCAAAAATCTCCGGCACCTCGGTCTCAAACAGGCGTTTGACCAAATCACGGTGGGTTCTGGAAATCTTGAGGTTGCAGCGTTTATCGTTCGCGAGGATGTCGCTGACATAGACTTTAACATAGTCGCCTTCCACAAACTCGTCGGTTTCAAGCTGCTCGTTCCGGAACAGCATCACTTCGTTGTGGTCAATCTCCAGCGTTGCATTGCCGGTCTGCGGTTCAATGCGCTGCACCCGCCCGGTGACAACCTCATGCAGCTTGGATTTAAACTGCTCAATCATCTGCTCGCGCTCTGCTTCACGGATGCCCTGGCGAATCACATGCTTTGCCGTCTGCGCAGCGATGCGCCCGAACTGCTTGGTCTCGAGCTTGATTTCAACCGTGTCCCCGACCTTCGCCTTTTTGCTGTGGGCAAGCGCGTCGTCCAGCGTAATTTCATTGACCGGGTCCTCAATCTCGTCCACGACCTGCTTGACAATGCTCACCTTGAACTTGCGGGTTGCGTCGTCAATGTCCACCAGCACGTTTTCAATTCCGCCGTAGTCGCGTTTAACCGCCATGCCGATTGCCGTCTTGATGCGGTCGAGCAGGTAATCCATCGGGATTCCCTTTTCCTTTTCCAAAAGCTCCAGCGCGTCAAAAAATTCGTTATTCATTTTCCTATCTCTCCAATCCACTGTTCCCGTTAAGGTTCATCGTCAAAATCGAGGTCGTCCAAATCATCCAGGCGGACATAGCTCACATCCTTTAGAGAAAACGAACGGGACTCCCCGCCGCAGTCCAGCGTCACAACGCCGTCCGCCTCTCCGGCAAGTACCCCGGCAAAATCCCGGGCGCCGTTCTCCGGCCGGATGAGCCGCAGTTCCACCTTCTGCCCTTTACAGGCTTCAAAGTGTTCCGGGCGCCGTAATTCGCGCCCCAGCCCTGCGGAAGCCACCTCCAGGTAATAACTCTGTTCAATCGGGTCCGCTTCGTCCAGCACCGGGTCGAGCCGGTGGCTCATCTCGGCGCAGTCGTCCATATCAATGCCGCCGGGCTTGTCAAGAATAATACGCAGAAACCAGCTCCCGCCTTCCTTTTCAAACCGGACGTCCCAAAGCGTAAACCCCAGTTCATCTGCAACGGGCTTTGCCAGGTCATAAACCACCGAGACCGTCGAACCTTTTTTTGCCATCCGCCTGCATCCTTTCCTGTGAAATGATTCCGAACATAAGGAAAGACCGGGATAATTCCCAGCCTTTCTTTATCACAGTATTGATTTTTACGTTGTCAAGTATAGCATACAAATCCCGGAAATGCAAGTGTTTTGGGAACATTTTCGCAAATACGGCGTTTCACTCCTCAATCTGCTTGCCCAGCAGGGCGGCAGCCGCCTGGATGAGCTTTACCTGGGTCTCGGTCGGCGCATAATCCTTGTCGCCGGAAATAAACATCACCGCGCCGTTAATGTCCCCCTGCGAAAGGATAGGCGCACAAACCGTTGCAAACCGCTCAACCCCCTCCACCGGCTTAATGGCCTCGGTCTTGGTGCCCGGAATGGATTTACGCGCCGTCATAAGTTCCTCCAGTTCCACTGAAACACGGCGTTCCAGCAGCTCCTTTTTCGGTACGCCGGACACCGCAATAACATTGTCCCGGTCGCAGACCAGCGTGGGCAAACCGCCCGTTTTATAGAGCACCTCGGCGTACTGCGCCGCATAGTTGGACAGTTCGCCAATGGGTGAATACTTTTTAAAAATGACTGCGCCGTCCACATCGGTGTAAATCTCCATCGGGTCCCCTTCCCGAATCCGCATGGTTCTTCTAATCTCTTTCGGTATGACTACACGGCCCAAGTCGTCAATTCTTCTCACAATTCCTGTGGCTTTCATGCACAAAACCTCCGCAAACTTTATTCCGGCCCCCGGCCTTTCAATTCCCGTCAAAACCACACAAAAAACCGCCGGTTTTGATGGGGCAAATTTATCTTATTGGTATTGTTTGCTGGGAGTTGCTATTTATTCCAATCATTTTTGCAAGACCGCTCTTTTTTTAAAACACAAAAACGCAAAAAATCATCATTTCTTTTTGGCAAAACCGCTTTACTTTTTCAGGTGATTTTGCTAGGATCAAAGAAACATAAAACAGTCTGTCCCATGCCGGACGGCGGCCGGCCTAACCCGGTTGACTTTATTATAAGGAGTTAATGGCTCATGAAACTCAAGATTGACGGTGATTTTTCCATTCACAGCGGCCCTTTTGCCGGGACGCTCGCCTCGCTGACCCAGTTCCAGTGCCCAGAGTGGTATAAAGACGCAAAAATTGGCTTTTGGTCCCACTGGGGCCCACAGTCGGTGCCGATGTACGGCGACTGGTACGCCCGCCGGATGTACCTGGAGGATGACCCCGTCTACCATTACCACTGCCGCAAATACGGGCATCCGTCCAAATTCGGGTACAAAGACATTATCCCGCTTTGGAAAGCCGAAAAATTTGACCCGGACGCGCTGGCCGATCTGTTTTATCGCGCGGGTGCGCGTTACCTCATTGCACAGGCGGTGCACCACGACAATTTCGACAACTTCAATTCCAAATACCAGCCGCGCTTTAACTCGGTGCAGATGGGTCCGCACCGGGATATTCTGGGCGACTGGAAACAGGCTGCTGAAGCGCACGGCATGCGTTTCGGCATTTCGGAACATCTGGCGGGCAGCCCCGGCTTTTTCTACGCCAACAAGGGCAGCGACACCCGCGGCAAGTACAAAGGTGTCCCCTATGATGGCAACGATCCTGCCTATTTTGACCTTTATTACGATGAAACCAACACCGACATGCAGTGGGAAAAGGACTGGTTTTGCTCCAAAGAAGAGTTCTACAAGCACTTTTTCCTGCGGATGAAGGACTGCATTGACCAATACCAGCCGGATTTGTATTACACCGACGGCCCGGTTCCCTGCGGGCAATACGGCATGAACCTGGTCGCCCACCTCTATAACCTCAGCGCGGCAAACCACGGCGGCGTCAACCAGGCGGTCTTTTTCCAAAAGGACAAAACCCCTTCGGTCTTCCCGCTCGGCATTCTCGACATTGAGCGCAGCCAGGAGGACAAGGCCACCGCTTATGACTGGCAGAGCTGCACCAGCATCGGCGACTGGTTCTACAATGTCCGCGATGTATACAAGTCCTGGGAACTGCTCATTGAAATGATGGTGGACATTGTCAGTAAAAACGGGCATCTGCTGCTCAACATCCCGCAGCTTCCGGACGGCTCGCTCGACGAAGAATGTGCCTGGACGCTGGAAAAGATGGCCGAATGGATGGCGGTCAACGGCGAAGGCATTTTTGGAACCCGCATTTGGAAAACCTGCGGCGAAGGGCCCACACAGTTTGAACACAAAGCCGCTGTTGATGAAAATCCAACCGAGTGGCAGCCTGCACTGGCAGACGAATCCGCCGTCGCGTGGCAGCCGGGCGACATCCGTTACACCTGCAAAGGCAGCACCATTTACGCGTTCCTCATGCGCTGGCCCGGCAATCTTGCCATTCTGCGTTCGCTTGCCCTAGGACAAGAACAGGTTCAGTCCGTCATCCTGCTCGGTCACGGCAGCCTTTCCTTCCGCCAGACCGGTGCCGGTCTGCTCATCGACCTGCCGGCAGGTTTTGGTGCGCATGTCCCTTGTCTTAAAATTGAAACCAAGTAGGCCAAAATGAAACAGCGCCTATACGCCGTATACTGCGGCACACGCTATGAAGCGGTTAAAATCAGCAGCCAGAAGTACTGTCTGACTGCACATGGGCTCTGCTGCCCGGAGGGATTTCTTGCATTAAACACCCGCAGCCATACTTATTATAAAAATGTGCTCCGCGCAGAACTGGAGGCGCTCTACCTTCTTGAAACGATCGCCGTATACCGGGAGCATCGGCTCCCGGTCATCGACGCGGACGACGAATGGGTGCTTCTTGCCACCCAGGACCAAGCTGTTTCGGAACGGTTCGAAATGGATTTGGAGGATTCCCTTTATTTCAAAAACGTCCCCAAAACGGAACTGACCCGCATCATTGAATACCGCACCTTTTTCGCATAAAACAAAACCACACATCACAATAAAAAAGGAGTACCATTATGCAACTGTTACAGGTCAAAAACGGAACCATCGTCAAAGAGGACGGCAGCCCCATCCTGCTGCGCGGCACCTGTGTGGGCGGCTGGATGAACCTCGAGGACTTCATCAACGGCTATCCGGGCACCGAAACCGGCATTCGCAAATGGATGCGGGAAATCCTTGGCGAGACCACCGGCCGTTATTTCTTCGAGCGGATGATCGACAACTTCTTCGGTGAGGACGACATTGCGTTTATCGCCTCAACCGGAGCGAATGTCGTCCGGCTGCCGCTGAGCTACCGCCATTTTGAAGATGACATGAACCCCTTTGTCTACAAGGAAGAAGGATTCCGCCGCCTGGACGAAATTGTAGCCCTCTGCGAAAAGTACAATCTTTATGTAATTCTGGATATGCACGCTGTTCCCGGCTGGCAAAACTGCCACTGGCACAGCGACAACGAACGTGGCGCTTCCCTGTTCTGGACCCACAAGCATTTTCAGGACCGGCTTGTCGGCTTGTGGCAGGAATTCGCCCGCCGCTACGAAGGAAAGGCGGTCATTGCAGGCTACAACCTGATGAACGAGCCCTCCAGCAGCACGCCGAACGGCGAACATCCCTTTGACTTTTATGCCAACTACCGCTCCGACTGGGCGACCATCAACGCGGTTTACCGCCGTCTGGTAAACGCCATCCGGGAAATTGACCCCAAGCATATCCTGTTTCTGGAAGGGGACAACTATTCCCGTAAATTTGAGGGACTGGACGCCCCGTTTGACGGCAACCTCGTTTACAGCAGCCACAACTACACCGCGCCCGGTTTTGGCCCCGGCGATTATCCCGGCCTGTACGACGGTGAAAACGGCCCCACCTATTGGGATCGCAACCGCCATAAACGCGTTTTCTTAAACGAAGAGGGCACCCGGTTTGCCCGCAAATACAAGGTGCCGCTCTGGGTCGGAGAGTTCGGCTCCCAGTACCACGGTCCTGCCGAACAGGTGCCCGACCGCCTGCGCTCAATGGACGACCAGCTCTCGGTTTATAACGAGCTCGGTGTCCACTGGACGACATGGACCTATAAAGACGCCGGCGTCATGGGCTGGGTGACGCTGAATCCGGACTGCGAATACCTACAAATCGTCGCCGCAACCCAGGAGATGAAACGCACCCTCGGCGCCGAAAATTTTGTGGCGCACTACGGCCCCATCTGCCCCGGGCGGGCAAAATCCCGGGAACTCGCAGATCTGCTGCTCGACGGCTCCGGCAACAGCCTGATGAACCACGCCGACAACGCTTTTCTGCTCAACTATGCAGCGCTTACCGGCTATGCGGCGGCACTCATCCAGCCAAGCTACGCCAAGCGCTTTGCCGGTATGACCGAAACCGAAATTGACCGGGTCATGCAGGCGTTCGCCTTCAAAAACTGCCTGGTCAACGAGCGTTACCTAGAGCTGCTCAAACGCCGGATTGCTGAATAATCCTTTTTGTCCTCCTGCTGTAAACCGGCAGGAGGACTTTTTATTTTCAGCTCTGTTACTCGGGTATCTGTCCCTATACCACCGCAGCGGCTCCGCTTGCCCCAAAGGAAGTTAAAGCGCACCGTTTTATTTTTTGAAGGATGTTTTAGCAGATTCACGGTGAATTGCCCCCGTTTTCAAACGAATCGCCTCGGTCAAATGGATTTCAAAACCGGCCGTATCCCGGTAAATTTCAAATACTGTGCCAATCTCCCTGACAGAAACTTACAATGATGCCAGCTTTTTTGCTAAAATCCGGCGAAATTAAAGATTTTTTGTGAACTTTTCTTGACTTTAGTAAAAACACATGGCATACTATTAAGGTAATCTTAAGGCTTCGGGCATTCTACTGTGCGGTTTGAGAACCACATTGCCACGGCCTTTTACAATTTTATATTCGTCAGAATTCATCACTCGTATAAACCTGCTGATTGGGAGCAGGTGTTTCTACCAAACGGCCGTAACCGTTTTTTCTATGGGTGTTCATTTTGCCAGACAGAAAATCCCCGTTTTGTTCGAGGGTTTTTGTTGTTTACAGGCAGCTGGACACAGGCCGGCTGCTTTTTTTCGTCCCAAAGAGGTCACCTCTTCGGATAATAAAACAAAAAGGAGAACTCCGTAAATGGAAAAATTGTTTAAGCTCCAAGCACACGGCACTTCCATTAAGACTGAGATCATCGCCGGTTTGACGACCTTCTTCACGATGGCGTACATCATCTTCGTCAACCCGACCATTCTCGGTGCTGGTTACGATTCCCCGGCCGCCATGCCGGACCTCGCAGTCGTCACCGCAACCTGTATTGCTGCCGCCATTGGCACATGGCTCATCGGCTGGCTCACAAACTACCCGCTCGCACAGGCACCTGGCATGGGCCTCAACGCGGTATTTGCCTACACCCTCTGCGGTGCAATGGGCCTTTCCTACGCTGCCGCGCTCTCTGCGGTCTTCATTGCGGGGCTCTTCTTCATCCTGCTGACCGTCACCGGCGCCCGTAAAGCAATTGTCAACGCAATTCCGCTCAGCCTGAAAAAGGCGATTTCTGCCGGCATCGGCTTCTTTATCGCTCTGATCGGCTTTAACAACGCGGGGCTTCTTTCGAGTGAGACCGGCACTGTTATCGGCATGGGTTCTCTCGCTGTTCCGACCACCCTGCTCGCCCTCTTCGGCCTGATTCTGACCATTGTCCTGGTCATTGTCAAATGCCCGGGCGCACTCTTTGTTTCCATCATTGGCACTTCGATTGTCGGCTGTGTCCTCCAGTTCGGTTTTGGCCTCCCGATGGGCGTTTCCATGCCGGAAAGCTGGATCCCAACCCTTGACTTCAGCGTCTTTGGCTCGGCATTCACCGGTTTCGGCGAACTGTTCTCTGCTCCGGTCGCTTCGCTGGTTGCCGTTATGATCACCCTGGTTCTGGTCGATATGTTCGACACCATCGGCACCCTGATCGGCGCTGCCAACAAAGCAGGCTATCTCGACGAAAACGGCAACCTGCCGAAGGTTGAGCGCGCAATGCTCGCTGACGCAATTGCAACCTCTGCCGGCGCAATCGTCGGTACTTCCACCGTCACCACCTACGTTGAATCCACCGCGGGTATTTCTGCAGGCGGTAAAACCGGTTTGACCTCGACTGTCACCGGTATCTGCTTTGCACTGGCACTCTTCCTCTCGCCGATCCTCGGTTTTGTTCCGAGTGCTGCAACCGCCCCGGTTCTGATTGTTGTCGGTATTATGATGGCCGGCGCGCTCAAGGATGTTGACTGGCACGACATGTCGATTGCCATTCCGTCTTTCCTGACCGTCATCTGCATGCCGCTGTTCTACTCCATTACCGATGGCCTTGCGTTTGGTTTCATTTCCTTTGTGGTGGTCAAACTGGCTTCCCGCAAAGCAAAAGAAATCCATCCGCTGATGTATGTCATCGTCGCACTGTTCTTAATCAAATATATCCTTTCTGCGCTCACTACACTGGGTATTATCTAAGATTGGAACAGCCTTTCCTTCAATAAAAGCGTCGCCGCAACAGCGGCGGCGTTTTTATTTTGTCCATTTTCGGGTTTAACCGTTTCCTTTTGCTTCATACGGATACTTCATACATCAGCAGAGACGGTTCTGTGCCCTCTCTGTTTCTCCTGTAAACAGAGCGGTGTTTCGGCTTGTTGCATTTTCTTTGAGAACCCTCTATACTGTTAGAGAAAGCAAACCCGGGAGGAAACACGCGTGTATAAAATTTTAATCGTCGAAGATGACTTTACCATAGCTGAAACCCTAAAAAAGCATCTCTCCCAATGGGGCTTTGAGGTGGAGTACATGACTGACTTTCAAAATGTCATTACGGTATTCAGCCAAATGGAGCCGCACCTGGTGTTGATGGACATTACCCTGCCGTTTTTCAATGGCTATCACTGGTGCACCGAAATCCGCAAGCGCTCCAAAACGCCGATCATCTTTCTCTCGTCGGCGGGGGACAACATGAACATCGTCATGGCGATCAATATGGGCGGAGACGACTTTATCGCAAAGCCTTTTGACTTGACGGTGCTGGTCGCCAAGGTACAGGCGTTGCTGCGGCGCACCTACGCCTTTCAGGGGCAGGTCAGCGTGCTGGAGCACCGCGGGGCCATTCTCAACCTCGGCGATGCGAGCCTGAGTTACCAAAACGAACGGATTGATCTCACCAAAAACGAGTTCAAAATTTTACAGGTGCTGTTGGAAAACAAAGGCCGTGCGGTTTCGCGCGATACGCTGATGAAACGCCTTTGGGAGGACGACAGCTTTGTTGATGACAACACCCTGACCGTCAATGTGACACGCCTGCGCAAAAAGTTGGAGGAAGCCGGCCTTTCAAACTTTATCCTAACCAAAAAAGGGATTGGCTACCTTGTGGAGGACGACAATGAACCGTAAATACCATTCTTTGGGCTCTGTTTTGTTTTCATACCTGCGTTACCGCTTAAAAAGCATTCTGGCCTTTTGTCTGTTTCTTGTGGTTTTCCTGGTGGTTTACCTGCTGTACCGGCTTGATATGGGCGCTTACCTGTATGCGGCGCTGCTTTTGGTAACCGGGGTGGGGATTATTACCGTTTACGATTTTTGGCGTTACATTGAAAAGGATCGCAAGCTGCGGGACATCATCGGCAACACCACCGTCGCGCTGGATAAACTGCCCCCGCCCGGCCACTTAATTGAGCAGGATTACCGTGACCTGTTGGACGAACTCCACCGGGAATACACGGCACTCGCCTCCCAGGCCGACAGCCGGCGCAGCGAAATGACCGATTACTACACCATGTGGGCACACCAGATTAAAACCCCGATTTCCGCCATGCGGCTGCTGCTTCAGTCCGGCGACGGCTCCAGTGTCGAGCTGGAACAGGAGCTCTTTAAAATTGAACAGTATGTTGAGATGGTGCTGCAATACCTGCGGCTGGACAGCATGTCCGCCGACCTTTCACTGCGGGAGTACCCGTTGGAGGAGCTGGTCAAGCAGGCTGTCCGAAAATATTCTTCCATGTTTATCCACCGTAAAATCAGCCTGCGGCTGGACGATTTTCACTGCAACATCCTCACCGATGAGAAATGGCTGGTCTTTGTGCTGGAGCAGCTTCTTTCCAACGCGCTAAAGTATACGCCGAAAGGGGAAATCCATATCTATCTCGATCCGGACTGCGATCAGGCGCTTTTCATTGAGGATACCGGAATTGGCATTCAGCCGGAGGATGTCCCCCGCATTTTTGAACGCGGCTTTACCGGCTACAACGGCCGTATGGATAAAAAATCCACCGGAATTGGCCTTTACCTCTGCAAACGGATTTTGGGCCGTCTTTCCCACAACATCCGCATTGATTCCGAAGTCGGCGTTGGCACACGGGTGCGTATCTATTTTGGACGGGAACGGATTGAAATTGAATAGCACAGCTTCTTGCGCCCCGGTGAACGGATGATACTCTTCCGGGTGAGCGCCAAGTGCCGCCGGGGCATATATAATTTCAAGAATGCATAGGGCAGCTGCAACCAAAACGCCAGACCGTATTGGTCTGGCGTTTTGGTGCTGGGCATGCTTTATCCAGCTGTAAAAGGCGCTTGTTTTCCCGGCAAAATGGTGCCAAAATCCCACACCTGTCTTACAAAAATGTAAGGAAAAAGCCAAGAAATGTAAGCCAAAGCTATGGTACTGCATTTCTTTTTTGTTTACAATAAAGACAACACTCAGGCAGAAATCCCCTTTAGGAAAACAGCACCAGACCGGCTGCCGGGCAGAAATCTCACCAGTTGGAGGAACACCATTATGCCGCTTTTAGAGGTTAAAAATGTAAAAAAAGTATATACCACACGGTTCGGAGGCAACAAGGTTCAGGCGCTTTCCGACGTTTCCTTCTCGGTTGAAGAAGGCGAATATGTTGCCATCATGGGCGAGTCCGGCTCGGGTAAGACCACTTTGCTCAACATCCTCGCATCGCTCGACAAGCCCACCAGCGGCGAAGTCCTGCTGGAGGGGCGCAACATTGTCACCATCCGGGACAGCGAAATTTCAGCGTTCCGCCGCAACCATCTCGGCTTTGTCTTTCAGGATTTCAACCTTCTTGACAACTTCTCCATTCAGGACAACATTTTCCTGCCGCTTGTACTCTCCCGCACACCGTACCAGGAGATGGCAAGCCGCCTCGCACCGATTGCAAAAAAGCTGGAGATCAATGAAATCCTTCAAAAATACCCCTATGAAATCTCTGGCGGACAGAAACAGCGCACGGCAGTTGCCAGGGCGCTCATCACCAATCCGCGGATCGTCCTAGCCGACGAACCAACCGGCGCGCTTGACTCCAAAGCGGCAACCCATCTGCTCCGGATGTTTGCGGACATCAACGAAAGCGGGCAGACCATCCTTATGGTCACCCACAGCGTCAATGCGGCAAGCCATGCAGGCCGGGTACTGTTCATCAAGGACGGCGAGGTATTCCACCAAATTTACCGCGGCCGGATGACCAACGACCAGATGTACCAGAAAATCTCGGACGCACTAACCGCCCTTTCCACAGGGGGTGCCGAATTTGAATAGCATGTTTTATCCCAAGCTCGCCTGCACCAATCTGCGCAAAAACGCAAAAACCTATTTCCCCTATATTTTGTCGAGCATCTGTACCATTATGACCTTTTATTCCATGCTCTTTATTGCGAACAACCCAGGGCTTAAAGATATGCCGGGCAGCGATGTGCTTCCTGTATTCTGTAATCTCGGCGCCATTGTCATTGGTATATTTGCCACCATTCTGCTGTTCTACACCAACAGCTTTCTCATCAAGCGGCGAAAAAAGGAGCTTGGTCTCTACTGCATTCTCGGTATGGAAAAACGCCATATTGCAAAGGTGCTGTTCTTTGAGGTACTCATCACCGCTGCGGCCAGCATCATCCTCGGCCTTGCGGCAGGCGTGCTCATCAGCAAACTGCTTTATCTGGTGCTGCTTAACATTATGAACACCACCATTCAGCTTACCTTTTCCATCTCGACTTCTTCCATCATCACAACCGTCATCCTTTTTCTCTGCATCTTTTTCCTTACCCTGCTCTCCAATCTCTGGCAGATTAAGCTGGCAAACCCCATCAATCTTCTCCGGGGCGGGCAGCAGGGCGAAAAGGAGCCCAAGACCAAGTGGATTACCGCGGCCATCGGATTCCTGATGCTCGGTATCGGCTACGGCATTGCGGTTACCGTTAAATCCCCGATAGATGCGCTCGGCTTATTCTTTGTGGCCGTACTCGCGGTGATCATCGGTACCTACTGTCTCTTTATCGCCGGGAGCATTGCCATTCTGAAGCTGCTCAAAAAGAACAAGCGGTTTTACTACAAGCCAAACAATTTTATTTCCATATCCGGTATGATTTACCGGATGAAGCAGAACGCCGCAGGGCTTGCAAACATCTGCATTCTGAGCACAATGGTGCTTGTGACCGTCTCCACCACCGTATCGCTCTACGTGGGGCAGGAAAACATTCTAAACGAACAGTTCCCCCGCAATTTTATTGTGTCGCTGAGCAACCGCGTGGATGAAAACAGCAATGTCACCGACAGCATTGATGCCCAGCAGCAGCGCCTGGATCTGATGATCGACCAGGCCCTTGCCAAGTACAACGTCACGGCAGAGGACCGATTGGTCTATACCTCGTCAAGTTTTACCGCCAAGCGGGAAAGCAACACCTTTTCCCCTGTGGAAAACGCCGCCATTGAGGAAGAGTACACCGCTCTGATGCTGATGACCATCGACGATTACAACCAGATGCAGGGCACCAACGACGTCCTGAAATCCGGCGAGGCATACATTTTCTACAACGCCAAGCCCTACGGGGAAAGCACCATCCAAATTGGAGATCTGTCGTTTCAGGTTGTCAAGGACCTCGACGAACTGGCCATTGGGAAACGAACCAACGTCACCTATTTCAACCAGTACGTTATCGTGGTCAAGGATATGAACACCATATACAATGTTATTGACGCATTCTACCCTAGTGAGGACACCACTGCCATCAGGCAGACGCTGCCAACCCGCTCGGTGGGAATTGACATCACCGGTGAAGAGCAGGCTGTGGTAGACGCGGCGAACGAACTTTTCGACCAGGTTCGCAGCGAACTTCCCGGGGCAAGCTGTTCCTCCATGCCAACGGCGCGGGAAGAGTGGTATGCGCTGTACGGCGGCTTCCTCTTTCTGGGTCTTTTCCTAGGCTCTCTGTTCCTGATGGCAACCGTGCTCATCATTTACTATAAACAAATTTCCGAAGGCTATGACGACCACGACCGCTTCGAAATTATGCAGAAAGTCGGCATGAGCAAAAAGGAGGTTAAGAAGACCATCCACAAACAAATTATGGTCATCTTCTTCCTTCCCCTGGTCGTGGCGGTCATCCACGTCTCGGTGGCATTCAACGTCATCAAACGGCTGCTGTTCATCTTTGGCCTGACCGATGTTGGGCTGTTTGGAATCTGCACGGCTGTAACCGTTTTGGTCTTCGCACTGGTATACGTTATTGTGTATGCTCTGACAGCCAAAGCCTACTACGGTATTGTCGAGCAACGATAAAGGATCGATAGCAAATGAAAAAAGGAATTTTCTTCACCCTCTTTCTGGTGACCGGTTTTTTCCTACTTCTTGTGTCGCTGGTGATTACGGTCATTGAAATGGTTTTTCACAAACGCCAGACTTCTCCCATGATATAAACCATCCTGAAAAGGGCAGAAACGGCTCCGCCATTTGGTGGGGCCGTTTTTGCACGCCTTTCCGGAAATGCTACGGCTCCTCTGTTTCAGTGATCCTGCACCACAGACAAGTCCATTTTCGAAAGGACAAACAAAATTGCCCATTTGCATTCATACACTAAGACGGAGGGATATATCATCGGCAGGTTTTCTCTCCATGGCCTGCTCTCCCTCCGAACCGGCAAAATCCCAAGCTCCTGCCAACTTTTCTTCGCAGACGGGAGTACGGTTCACAATATCACTGCGCTGGTGCGAAGCGGCGGAATGGAGCAAAGCCATGTTTACCATGCTATTGTCGTTCATTTGTTCAAACCTGTTATACCTTGCACTGCATATCGAAGGGCACGGTTCCTTTCCCAAACCGCTTTCCCCCAAACGGGAGCAGGAATGCTTTGAACGAATGGCAGAGGGGGATGAAAACGCGCGCAATGAACTAATTGAACACAACCTGCGGCTGGTGGCGCACATCATTAAAAAATATTACGCCTCCACAAACGATCAGGATGACCTGATTTCCATTGGGACCATCGGCCTGGTCAAGGCGGTCAACACCTTTCGTTATGAGAAAGGTACGAGATTCGCGACGTACGCTTCACGGTGTATTGAAAATGAAATCCTCATGTATTTCCGCAATCTCAAAAAATCCGCAGGGGATGTTTACATCAACGATCCTATCGACACCGACAAAGACGGCAATGCCCTGACCATGATTGACATCATTGCCGAGGATGACAACATTGTCGACAATTTGGATCTGAAGTTCAAGACACAACAGCTTCATCAGTACATAGGCGAATATCTTTCCCCCAGAGAACAGAAAATTATTTTAATGCGGTATGGCATCGGTGGGCAAAAACCGCTTACCCAACGGGAAGTCGCTGCTAAATTGAATATTTCCCGCTCCTATGTCAGCCGGATTGAAAAAAAGGCGCTTGAAAAACTGCGCAATCGGTTTGACCGAACTGGAATTTAAAAATGAAACAGAGGGTATCCTGCGCAAGCAAGCCACCCTCTGTTTTTTATTTTTTCCTGCGTCAATTTTTGCTTTTTATTCCCTCAAAGATTGGGTAGAATAAGCCAAGAGCAAAAAGCGATGATCCATCCATGAAATTTTTGTAAAATATCTCTTTAAACATTGACAAAACTATAAAATTTCCGTTACAAATTGACAATCGCTACAATTACGAGTAGTATGTATGCATAAGAAAAATTTGGGAAAAGGCGGTGAAAGAATGTTAGCGGAAACGGTAAAGTCCATTCAGCAAACCGAAGAGCAAGCTGCACAAATTGCCAAAGAAGCGGACACCTGTTATTGGGCAGTCATTGAACAGGCAAAAGAAAACGCCGCCCAGCTGCGTGCAGGCAGAGAAAAGGCGGCCAGGGAAAAAGCAACCGAACTGAAAGCCTTGGCGGATGCAGAAAACAAACGCCTTCTGGCGGAGGCTGAAGGTGCTTCCCGCCAGGAAATTGAGGAGCTACAGGCAGAGGCAGCAAAGCGGCAGGAGGACGCCGTCCGGCAGATCATCTCCGCACTCATATAAACAAAATCACAGCGGTAAATTGGAGGTGATAGCCATATGGCGGTATTGCAGATGCAACGAATCAGTATCTGTGCGCTCAAGAAGGACCGCAAACCCATTCTGGAAAAGCTGCAGTCGTTGGGGATTCTGGAAATTGCACAATTTCTTGATAAAGAAGGCCTTGAAACAGTGGATACATCCGGTGCGCGGCTGAGTTTTGAAACAGCGGCTGGGCAGGCCGACCGTGCGTTGGAGATTTTGGACGAATACATGCCGGTCAAAAAAGGAATGCTGGCAAGCCTGGCTGGCAAGGAACCGGTTGCATCGGACCAATTTCAAAAAGTGGTGCTCCAGAAAGACACCGTTTTGCAGCATGCAAACCATCTGCTGGGGCTGCAGCGGGAAATTGCTGAACACAAAGCGGAAATCCAAAAACTGGAGGCACAGGCAGAAGCGCTTGTTCCCTGGCTGGATTTGGACCTTCCCATGCGGTTTAAAGGTACAAAATCATCCGGAGCATTCATTGGAACCCTTCCCGGCGCCCTAACCATTGAAGGCGTTTATGAAGCCTTTGCAGAACAGGCGCCGGAACTGGAAGCGGTGAGTTTTCACATAATATCCACCGACCGGGATTTGACTTATCTCGCTGCGTTCTGTTTGAAAAGCCAGGCCGATGCCGTGGAGCGGGCACTGCGTGCCATGGGGTTTGCCCGTCCGCTTCAGCCGCCCAAGGGAATTCCGGCTGAGGTCCGGCAGGAGCTGCTGGCGCAGGCAGACAAACTTGCTGAAAAGATTCACGCGTTGGAACAACGCATCCTTCAATACGGAGACAAGCGGGAGGAAATCCAGCTAATTGCCGATTACTACCGTATGCGGGCCCAGAAATATGAGGTGCTGGGAACCCTTCCGCAGTCTGAAAAAACCTTTTTCATCAGTGGGTATATTCCGCGCAAGGCAGTTCCTGCTATTTCCAAGGCGTTTGACGGCAAGTATGTTTATGTGTTGGACGCGGAAGAACCGGGTGAGGACGAGGATCCACCAGTGCTGCTGCAAAACAACCATTTCTCCGAGTCGGTCGAAGGGGTGCTTTCCTCTTATGGGCTGCCACACCGGCACGAAATGGACCCAACCGCGATTATGTCGTTTTTCTACGTCTTTCTGTTTGGGCTGATGCTCTCCGACGCGGCTTACGGGCTTATTATTACAGCGGTCTGCTTTTTCCTCATTAAAAAGTTCCCGCGGATGAGCCGGAGCCTCAACAAGGCCATTCGGATGTTCCTGTACTGCGGTATCTCCACCCTGTTCTGGGGCGTGATGTTCGGCGGCTATTTCGGGGATGTTGTCACCGTGGTGGCAAAAACCTTCTTCGGGCAGGATGTGACCATACCGGCGCTCTGGTTTGTTCCGCTCAACGACCCGATGAAATTGCTCATCTACTCCATGCTGTTCGGCGTCATCCACCTGTTTACCGGACTTGCTTTGAAAGGCTACATGCTTTTGAAAGACCGGAAAGTACTTGACTTTTTCTGTGACGTGGTGCTTTGGTTTATGCTGCTCATCGGGCTGCTGATCCTGCTAATCCCCAGCGACATTTTTGCTTCAATTGCGCAGCAGCAGTTTGTTTTTCCGGAGTGGCTCAACATCACCGGGCAGGTTCTGTCCGTTGTGGGAGCGCTCGGCATTCTTCTAATGGCGGGGCGGCGCTCAAAAAATTTTGGATTGCGGCTGGCGCTCGGCGCCTACGATCTTTACAATATCACCGGGTGGCTGAGCGATGTGCTCTCCTACTCCCGTCTGCTGGCTCTCGGCCTTGCAACCGGCGTTATCGCATCGGTCGTCAACCAGATGGGTTCCATGCTGGGCGGCGGTTTTGCCGGGGCGCTGCTGTTTATCTTTGCCTTTGTCGTGGGGCATACCTTTAACATGGCCATTAACATTCTTGGCGCTTATGTGCACACCAACCGCTTACAGTTTGTCGAATTCTTCGGCAAATTTTATGAGGGCGGCGGAAGGTCGTTTCACCCATTCCAGGCAGAGACCAAATACATCGATATTGAGGAGGAAACAAAAACATGAACGAATTAGGCATTGTATTCGCACTGCTTGGCGCGGCGGTTGCCGTATTTCTGGCGGGAGCGGGTTCCGCAATCGGCGTAGGCGTTGCGGGGCAGGCGGCTTCCGGTGTTGTCACCGAAGACCCCAGCAAATTTGCAAAGGTGCTCATTATGCAGCTCCTTCCGGGTACGCAGGGCATTTATGGCCTGCTGGTCGGCTTTCTAACCCTTTCCAAGGTTGGCTTACTCGGCGGAGGCGGGGTGGAAATTGACCTTGCCACCGGGTTGCTCATCTTTGCGGCCTGCCTGCCGATTGGCATTGTAGGACTTGTATCCGGCAAACACCAGGGCAAAACCTCTGCGGCGGCCATTGGCATCATCGCCAAAAAGCCGGATCAGTTCGGCAAGGCAATGCTATTCCCTGCAATGGTTGAAACCTATGCCATTCTGGCGCTTCTGGTATCCATTCTTGCGGTCAGCGGGATTCAGGTATAAACAGACGCGGCTTTGATAAAGGAGCGCTTGAAGTGACGGGACTCGATAAAATTAAACAGGAAATACTTGATGAAGCAAGGCTTGCTGCCGAGAGCCGGAGAAAGGCCGCAGAAGCGGAAGCATCCGAGCTGATGGAAGAGGCGCGCGGCAAGGCGGAGGCAGAAGCGGACACAATTTTGCGGAGGGCGGAAGCCGAAGCGGCAAACAGCCGGGAGCGTACCCTCTCCTCCTGCGGCCTGCTGCGCCGCAAGGCGATTCTGGCGGCAAAGCAGGCATTGATCGCCGAAACGCTGGACAAAGCCTATTGGGCTCTCTGTCAGGCGGATGATGCCGCCTATTTCGAATTTATCAAAAAGATGGTCGGCCAATATGCCCAGCCGCTCCGGGGGGAAATCTGCTTTTCTGAGGCGGATTTGAACCGCATTCCGGAGGAATTTGAGCAAGAAATTCAAAACATTGCGCGGATCAAAGGCGGCGAGCTCGTTCTGTCCCAAAAGGGACGGGCAATTGAGGGGGGCGGTTTCCTGCTCATCTATGGGGATGTGGAGGAGAATTGCACCTTCAGGGCGCTGTTTGATGCTAAACACGACGAATTGACCGACCAAATCAACCGAATTTTATTCGCATAACACACAACCGCAAGGAGGAGAGGCTATATGTCTGAACTGGATTACACCTATGCGGTTGCGCGTGTCCGCGCGCTGGAAACCACACTGCTTTCCGCAGCGGATATTGACCGGTTGATCGCCTGCCAAAACGAACGGCAGTGCCTGCAGCTCTTATCGGAAAAAGGGTGGGGTGAAACCGGCCAGGAACCCGATGCAATACTTGCACGGGAAACCGAGAAAACCTGGGAAATAATCCGGGAGCTTTCGGTGGATATGGGCGTATTTGAGGTCTTGGATTATCCCAACCGGTTCCACAACCTGAAAGCGGCCATTAAGGAGGCCTGTACACAGGAAACCAACGCCAATATTTTCTACAAAGGCAGCGGTATCCCGCCGGAAGAACTGACCCGGCTGGTGAAGGACCGTGCATTTGACAGGCTGCCGTCCAACATGGCAGCTGCGGCGGCCGAAGCGTATGAGGTTATGCTGCATACCCGCGACGGGCAGCTCTGCGACCTGATTGTTGACAAAGCCTGTCTGGAGGCCATTTACCAAAAAGGGCAGACGGCGGAAGACCCCATTATCCGGGCGTATGCGGAGACTACGGTCGCGGTGGCAGACATTAAAATTGCGGTACGTGCCCAGAGAACCGGAAAGTCCATTGAATTTATGCAGCGGGCTATGGCGCCCTGCAAAAGCGTCAACATTGACCTGCTGATGAAGGCAGCCTTAAGCGGCTTTGAAGCGGTGCGGGAGTACCTTTCTGGCACCGAGTACGCAGAGGGGGCAGAGGCGCTCGGCGAATCGGCCTCCGCATTTGAGCGGTGGTGCGACAACCGCATCATCCGGCTTATCCAGCCGCAGAAATACAACGCGTTTTCTGCAGGGCCGCTGTTCGCTTACATTCTCGCACGGGAGAATGAAATTAAAACCGTGCGTATTGTTCTGACAGGAAAACAGAACAATCTGCCGGAAGGGTTCATTCGGGAAAGAGTGAGGGAAATGTATGTATAAAATAGCGGTGATAGGCGATCATGACAGCATTTACGGATTTGCCGCCCTGGGGCTTGATACATTTCCGGTTGCCGACGCAAAGCAGGCCGGCGATATTCTGCATCAGCTTGCCCAAACCGGTTACGGTATCATTTACCTGACCGAGGCGCTGGCAGCAGAACTCAAACAGGAAGTGGAGTATTACCGGGAGCAGCTTCTCCCGGCAGTTGTATTAATTCCGGGAATTTCCGGAAACACCGGCGAAGGGATTGCACAGGTGAAAAAAACGGTGGAACAGGCGGTTGGTTCCGATATCCTGTTCGGCGGAAATGAGAAAGGCGGTGGCCGTTCCAGTGAGCAAGGGAACGATTAAAAAGGTAGCAGGCCCGCTGGTTATTGCAAAGGGCATGCGCGACGCAAATATGTTTGACGTTGTGCGCGTCAGCAACCAGCGGCTCATCGGCGAAATTATTGAAATGCACGGGGATGAGGCCTCGGTACAGGTTTATGAAGAAACCTCCGGGCTTGGGCCGGGCGAACCGGTGGAATCCACAGGAGTTCCGCTTTCGGTGGAACTTGGGCCGGGGCTTATCGCAAGTATTTACGACGGTATTCAGCGCCCGCTGGACGCCATTATGCAGGTATCCGGCAACAATCTGAAGCGCGGTGTTGAGGTCCCCTCCCTGCGGCGCGATCTGAAATGGGAATTTCATCCCACGGTACAGACTGGCGACGAGGTGGAGGGCGGCGACATCATCGGCACTGTGCAGGAAACCATTGTAGTCGAACATAAAATTATGGTGCCGGTGGGGATAAAAGGCACCGTAAAGGAAATTAAAGAAGGAGAATTCACCATAGAGGAGACCGTGGCGGTATTGGATACCGCAAGCGGTGAAATCCCCCTCACAATGGTACAGCGTTGGCCGGTCCGCAAAGGGCGACCCTACCAGAAAAAGCTGCCGCCCATTATGCCGCTTGTCACCGGGCAGCGAACCATTGACACCTTCTTCCCCATTGCCAAAGGCGGCGTTGCGGCGGTGCCGGGCCCGTTTGGAAGCGGCAAGACGGTTATTCAGCACCAGCTTGCAAAATGGTCGGAGGCGGATATTGTCGTTTATATTGGCTGCGGGGAGCGCGGCAACGAGATGACCGACGTTCTCAACGAGTTCCCGGCGCTGAAGGACCCGAAAACCGGCCAATCGCTCATGCAGCGTACCGTACTCATTGCAAACACCTCGGATATGCCGGTTGCGGCGCGTGAGGCGTCCATTTACACCGGCATCACCATTGCTGAGTATTTTCGCGACATGGGATATTCTGTTGCACTGATGGCGGATTCAACCTCCCGTTGGGCAGAGGCGCTGCGCGAGATGTCCGGCCGCCTGGAGGAAATGCCGGGCGAAGAGGGGTATCCCGCTTACCTCGGCAGCCGTCTGGCGCAGTTCTACGAGCGCGCGGGTTACGTCATCTCGCTCGGCAAAGAGGGGCGTGAGGGTGCGCTTTCGGTTATCGGGGCGGTTTCACCTCCGGGCGGTGATATTTCGGAGCCGGTTTCACAGGCGACACTGCGCATCGTCAAGGTATTCTGGGGGCTGGATTCGGCGCTTGCATACAAGCGGCACTTCCCCGCCATCAACTGGCTCAACAGCTACTCCCTCTACCTGGACAGCATGGAAAAATGGTTCAACGAAACAGTTGCACCCGACTGGATGAAAAACCGCCAGAAGTTAATGCGTCTGTTGCAGGAAGAATCCGAGTTGGAGGAGATTGTCAAGATGGTCGGCATGGACGCCCTGTCCAATTACGATCGCCTCAAAATGGAAGCAGCGCGCTCCATTCGCGAAGACTTTCTCCACCAGGATTCGTTCCACGAAATTGACACCTATACTTCACTGGCAAAGCAATACCGGATGAGTGAGCTGGTCATTGCGTTCTATGAACTTTCACTTGACGCACTGAATCAGGGGGCAAATATCAACGATATTATCAGGATGGATGTACGCGAGCGCATTGGGCGCTACAAGTACACGCCAAATGAACAAGTGGAACAGGAATATGAAAAAATCCACAGCGAACTGAATGTGGAAATTGGCAATCTGATTGGAAAGGAGGGCTTGTAATATGCCAAAGGAATACCGTACCATACAGGAAGTTGCAGGCCCTCTGATGCTGGTGCGCGAGGTCACCGGCGTGCACTACGACGAACTGGGCGAAATTGAGCTTGCAAACGGCGAGGTGCGCCGCTGCAAGGTGCTGGAGATTGACGGCAGCAACGCGCTGGTACAGCTCTTTGAAAGCTCGACCGGTATTAACCTCTCAGACAGCAAGGTGCGCTTTTTGGGGCGCAGCATGGAGCTGGGGGTTTCCGAGGACATGCTGGGCCGCGTCTTTGACGGACTCGGGCGGCCTATCGACGACGGGCCGGACATTCTGCCGGAGGAACGGCGGGACATCAACGGCCTGCCGATGAATCCGGCGGCGCGCAATTACCCGGAGGAATTTATCCAGACTGGTATTTCCGCCATTGACGGGCTGAATACGTTGGTGCGCGGCCAGAAGCTGCCGATTTTCTCGGCCTCCGGTCTGCCGCACGCGAACCTAGCGGCGCAGATTGCCAGGCAGGCAAAGGTCCTGGGCACCGGGGAATCCTTTGCGGTTGTCTTTGCCGCAATGGGCATTACCTTTGAGGAATCCAACTTCTTCATCGAGAGTTTCCGGGAGACCGGGGCCATCGACCGGACCGTTTTGTTTGTCAACCTCGCGAACGATCCGGCGGTCGAACGTATTTCGACGCCGCGTATGGCGCTGACAACGGCGGAATATCTGGCGTTTGAAAAAGGGATGCACGTGCTCGTCATCCTTACCGACATCACCAACTATGCGGACGCCCTGCGCGAAATCTCGGCGGCACGCAAGGAAGTTCCAGGGCGGCGCGGCTATCCGGGTTATATGTACACCGACCTCGCCTCGCTTTACGAGCGCGCCGGACGGCAGAAGGGCAAAAACGGAAGCATTACCATGATTCCCATCCTCACCATGCCGGAGGACGACAAGACCCACCCGATTCCCGACCTGACCGGATACATCACCGAGGGGCAGATTATTTTGAGCCGCGAGCTGTACCGCAAGGGCATTACGCCGCCGATTGACGTACTCCCCTCCCTTTCCCGTTTGAAGGATAAGGGCATTGGCGAAGGAAAAACCCGCGCCGACCATGCAAATACCATGAACCAGCTTTTTGCGGCCTATGCCCGCGGCAAAGAGGCGAAAGAGCTGATGGTCATCCTCGGCGAAGCGGCGCTGTCCGACATTGACTTAATCTATGCCAAGTTCGCAGACGCTTTTGAAAACGAATACGTCTCACAGGGCTACCTGACCAACCGGGACATCGAGGAAACGCTCACCATTGGCTGGAGACTGCTTTCCATTCTGCCGAGGAGCGAACTCAAACGGATTAACGACAAATTCCTCGACGAATACTACGGCAAATTTTAACCGGATTCCCGGTACGGAAAGAGGTGGATCCCAATGGCGTCAACACAGGTAAACCCCACCCGGATGGAGCTGACCCGGTTGAAAAAAAAACTGGTCACCGCCACCAAGGGGCATAAACTGTTAAAAGACAAACGCGACGAACTGATGCGCCAATTTTTAACCCTTGTCCGGGAAAATATGGCCCTGCGCGAAAAGGTAGAGGCTGGCATACACGCGGCAAACAAGAACTTTGTCATTGCCAAAGCGGGTATGTCGGAGGAAATTCTCAACACGGCGCTGATGGCCCCCAAGCAGGAGGTCACGCTGGAGGGCGGAAAGAAAAACGTCATGAGTGTGGATATCCCGGTCTTTGAATACAAAACACGGACGGCGGATCCCAACGACATTTATTCTTATGGATTTGCGTTTACCTCAAGCGATCTGGACGGAGCTGTTAAATCACTTGCGGACATCCTGCCGGATCTGCTGGCCCTTGCCGAGCGCGAAAAGACCTGCCAGCTCATGGCGGCGGAAATTGAAAAAACCAGACGGCGGGTCAACGCGCTGGAGCACGTCATCATTCCGGAGACGCAGCGGAACATCAAGTTTATTACCATGAAGCTGGATGAAAATGAACGCAGCACCCAGGTCCGGCTGATGAAGGTTAAGGACATGATGCTGGAACAGGCGCACCATTACAGTGAACGCGGTTTTTAAAATCAAACCAAAAAGCCACCCTATAAAAGGGTGGCTTTTTGGTTTATCAATTCAACTTAAAATCCCTACCGTTTTCCCAACAAATACACACAGCGCAGGGCCAATTCGTCAAACAAGAACGATATTTGTGCGGGTAAAACGCCTTTTTCAGACAGTGGCGCGGTTCTGTAAACAGGCTGACATAGTCCCGCTGTTCCCTTGAAAGGCGGTCACCATACAACACAGCGAACTCAGAAATTTGCTGCCTTACGTTAAAAAAGTAGTTATCGCCAAAATTTTTTAAACCGCCAAAGGAAGTGAATGGATGCGCATTCGATAAAAACACTTGAACGCTTTTTTACTCCGGCTGCGGTAAATTGCATTTCTCCATCCGACGGAGTTCTTTCTCCTTGGAAAAATAGCGTTTTGTCTCCCGTGCAATCACACCACTGAGGAAAATAAGGGCGACCAGGTTCGGCAGTGCCATAAGGCCGTTGAAAATATCGGCAATGACCCAAACCGCCTCCACTGTCATATACGGGCCAATGAAGATGGCGAGAATATAAATCCAGCGATAGACCGAAACAACCTTGCGACGGCCGTTCACCAGGTATTCCAGGCAGCGTTCGCTGTAATAATCCCAGCCGAGGATGGTGGTAAAGGCAAAAAAGACTAGGCAAAGCATTAAAACAAAGGAGCTGACCTCTGCCGGCAGGAACGGAAGCCCCGCCTGAAAGGCGTTGGTGGTAACGGCAACCCCTTCCAGCCCAAGATTCCAGGAACCGGTAATAACAATGCACAATCCGGTCATGGTACAGATGATAATGGTATCAATAAAGGTACCGGTCATGGATACAAGGCCCTGGCGGACCGGTTCGTTGGTTTTAGCGGCTGCCGCGGCAATTGGAGCGGAACCGAGCCCCGCCTCATTGGAAAAAATACCGCGTGCAATGCCTTTCTGCATAGCGATGATGACCGCACCGAGCGCGCCGCCTGCAGCCGCGCGGAACCCGAATGCGCTTTCCACGATTTCGGCAATCGCACCGGGAATTTTCTCCGCGTTGAAAATGAGAAGGAGCAGGGCAAACGCCACATAAAGAATCGACATAAATGGCACAATGACCTGCGATACATTTGCAATGCGTTTCAGTCCGCCGATGATCACCAGCCCCACCGCCACGGTGAGAATAACGCCGGTGATGACAACCGTCCAGGAATAGGTGCCGCCGAACAGATTTACCGTCCAGCCGTTGCCCGCGTCAAAGAAGTTATTGACCGCCGAGGCAATTCCGTTGACCTGGGTAAAGGTGCCAATGCCGAACAATCCAACGCCGACGCCGAAAAAGGCAAACACCTTGGCAAGCCATTTCCACTTCGGACCCATACCCTTTTCAATGTAGTAAAACGGGCCTCCCAGAACATGGCCGTCTTTATCAATGTGGCGGTATTTAATGGCAAGTACGCCTTCTGCGTACTTGGTTGCCATGCCAAAAAAGGCGGCAATCCACATCCAGAACAGGGCACCGGGGCCGCCGGCAACCAGCGCGGTGGCCACACCGACAATGTTCCCGGTGCCAATGGTCGCCGAAAGCGCTGTACAGAGCGCACCAAAGCTTGAAACCTCGCCGGTGCCGCCCTCCTCATTTTTAACCATGAATTTAAGCGCGCGCGGCAGGTGGCGGAGTTGGAGACACCGCACCCGTATGGTCAGATAAATGCCTACCGCAAGGATAAGCACGATGAGCGGAATGCCCCAGACCTGGTCATCCACCCATTTTAACGCCGCTGTTAGTTGATCCCACATGTTTTCCATTCCTCTTTTCCTGTTGATTGGGCGGACGTATCCTGACAAGATTTGTCCGCCACATGCCGCTCATAAACGGCAACAAAAAAACCGAAATACAAGATTTCGGTTCCAGAGAAAAGACAAAAGCGTTCAATTTGCTCTGTCCTTTTGCCTGAGAGATAGGCAGGTACCAGCCTGCCGTACACCTTCGGCGCCCATAACGGGACTCTCCAGAGCACCGAACCATCCATATAGAATGGTACAGTGTTATTATTTTAACACATTTGCGTATCAGAAGCAACGCCCTTTCGACACTTTGAGGCATTATTTTTTGGCATGGGACAGCTGTTTACAAACATATACCAGCTTGGGTAATCAACAGTACTTCAAACCGCAACCGCGCAGACGGATTTGTGGTGTTTTTTCACAGGGGAGCTCCTGTTGGATTGGGCAATGCTACAAAAAAGTGCCGCGCGGTTGCTTTTCCTTTGGCAAGGGCTTATATTGAAGTTGTACCCAAAGCGCTTGGAACAGGGGGGATTGAAGTGAAAGGTAAAACTAAATTGGTTGTTTCCATTGCCGTAATCGGTATATTTTTTGCGGTGACAGGCGCACTGGCGCTGTTCTACCAGGAACCCGCCGATCCGCAGCCGGAAGCAGACCAAGGATTGAGCGCACACGCTGCGCCATTGTCACAGGTCGTAGCCTATTATGAAGAACAGCTTGACCCGGAGATTCCAAGAATAAAGGTTACAGCGCGGCAGTTTGGCGACGGCTGCGCAGTTGATTACACATTGCCCTATGATGGAATTCTCCGCGAAAATGGTGAGAAAACCCAAGCCGATCAGGAACAGACCTGGTTTTTAAACCTGATGAACAACTTCTGGTCGCTGCCGGTATTGCATGATGGCTACTATGAAACGGAAAAGCCTACAAGATTCACTATACGCTTTGACCAACCTCCTACCGGAACAATTCAAATAACCGATTATATTATTATGGACGAACACGGGAAGGCTACCGAAGAAACTCTTGAATACTGGACAAAGCGCACCTATACCTTTGACGCGGATGGTAGTAACTTTTCTTTTGACCTGTGGAAGTATGAAGGACTTGAAATCATGAGCGCTCATCCTTTTCTACGCGGTCTGCTGCTTCAATGCGAAATTGACGGAAAACAGGTCGAGTATTATATTTTGTTTCAGACAAATTACTACGGAACCAAAGCTTTTTCCGACTCTGATTTTAATCACCTGACACCGTTGAAAGAAGTGGAAAAATAAACCCAACCATGTTGTTTTCGTAAACAAAGACCAGATCTTCATTCCTGGAGGATACCGTATGAAAACCGGAAAACTTTTATGTGCATTCTTAGCCGTTCTGTTTTGCTTCTCCGCCTGCACCTCCGCCCCGGCCGGCGACCCAAAACTGAACAAGCTCATTGATTATTACGAAGGGAAATTAGACCCGGATATCCCGAAAATAACGGTGACGGCTGAAATTACCGAAGAGGATGACGAAAAAACCATCTGTTACCTCCCGTACGACGCTTATCTGCGTACAGGTGAGGAAGAAACCGAGACCGACCAAAACAAGACCTGGTTTGCGGATTTAATGAACAACATCCAGTCACTTCCGATGTTGTATGACGGATATCATTTCGAAGAGGAAACCCCCTCCCGTCTGACCATTCGGTTTGCAGAGCAGCCGGAGGGAGAAATTGTCATTAAGGACTACGGCATATTTGATAAATATGGGGCAGCCACAGAAGCGAAAGCCCTAAGATCAGAGGCAGACTGCTACATCCACACTTTTGAAGCGGTGCAGGAACTTTCATTCGATTTGTGGTTATATGATGGTGTTCACCAAAGTTCGCAGCCTCCCCCAGTGCGGGGACTGCGGATCGAATGTGAAATTGATGGGAAACAAGTGGAATATTATATTTTGTTTCAAACCGGATATATGGGCGTTGACTATATTGATTTTTACTGGGAAGACCTTTCCCATCTCACGCCATTGGAGGGGCTAGACGAAGAATAAAATCAAGACATTCACATCGGCGGATTACTATAATCATTGAATACTACCAGCTTTTCGTAAACGCTTTGGAGGTTCCAAGATGAAAATAAGGCAGATCATCTCCGTCTCGGCGATGGCGCTCCTGGCTCTTGGCCTGGCCGCCGCGGTGCTGTCCATTCCCAAAGAGGAACCGGAGCCGGAACCCCCGCCGCCAACCCCCTATTCGGTCGATACCGAAGCCCTGTCCCATCTGGTGGAATATTACAACGGTCAGCTTGACCCGGAAATTCCCAAAATCACGGTGACAGCCGAATTTGAAGGATATACTCTTGAGCTTCCATACGATGCGATGATACGTGAAAGCCAGCTGGAAAGCGAAACCGACAGAAACTGCGCTTGGTTCATGAATTTAATGAACAACTTCCGTTCCCTTCCCCAGCTTGGGGACGGATACTGGGATCCCGAAGAGGTCATACCGGCACAGTTTACCATTTCATTTCACGAACAGCCGGAAAGTCCTGTGACCATAATCGACTACATGTCGGCCGAAAATCTTTCTGTACCTTACGGCACAGTGGTCTCGCTCGATGATAAACGCGAAGAACACGACATGTATTATTTGGGAAACTACACCCATGTGTTCGAGCTGAAAAGCGAGCTTCTCTCGTTCCAACTCTGGGAGCCTCATGACATCGGCCTCATGAGTACCCTTCCTTATATGCGTGGGCTGCGCCTGATATGTCAGTATGGGGATAAAACGGTGGAATACTATATCCTGTTCCAGACCACCTATATGTCATACGGGGCGGAATTTCCGGACTATTACTCCTATTCCCATCTCACGCCGTTAGAGGAGCCCACATCATAAAAAAGAGCTTGCAAGGCAACTGCTTTGCAAGCTCTTTTCAGTCTCTTTTCCAAGTAAAATGCGTTTTATTCTTCCCGAAACGGCCAGTTACCTTTGCCGTAAAAAGCCCCTCTGCCTTCCGTTATACAACAGGGCTTTCTTATAAAAAAACAGGTGCCGCAATCTTTTTCAGCAGACTGCAAGCTCTTTGACAAGCAGCAATTCATACGGCTCTCCCGGCGGGAAAAATCCGCCAATATCCCGGTAACCCAGTTTGCGGTAAAAATGCTGCGCCGATTCTTCTGCCACCGTTGAAGTCATCACCCGGAGAAATCCCCGGCGCGCCTGTTTGGCCTCCCAGGCCAAAAGCGCTTCCCGGCCGTATCCCCTTCGCCGGTAAGGCTCCAAAAGAAAAATCATATTGAGGAAAGGGATGGAATCCCAGAACAAACCGTAACGCATCCAGCCGATGAATATACCGTCCTGCTCCAGACAATCAACCATGCCGCGCTGAATGCAGTCCAGCAGTTCCCGCTCGGCAATATGGCGGTCGTACTCCGTCAGCAACCGGACGTCTTTCGGTTCCGCCGTACGGATTTGAAGCTCCATTACAGCCGCCCTTCCCATTCCGCAGGCTTGAAACCGACCAGGACGGTATCCCCCGCTACCACGATTGGGCGTTTGACCAGCATTCCGTCGGTAGCGAGCAGCGCATACTGCTCCTCTTCCGGCAGTTCCGGAAGTTTGGCCGAAAGCCCCAGCGATTTATAGACCAAACCAGAGGTGTTGAAAAAGCGTTTGAGCGGCAGGCCGCTTTTGCGGTGCCATTCTTTGATTTCATCCAGCGTAGGGTTCTGTGTTTTGATATCCCGCACCGTATAGGAAACGCCGCGTTCCTCCAACCATTTCTGCGCCTTTTGACAGGTGGTGCATTTTGGGTAACAGACAAAAAGTACTGACATGATCATTTCTCCTTTTTCAATTCCTCATCGGCAACAGAAAAGACTTTCTCCTCTCTGTCCTTCAACACCACACATTTCTGGAGAATGCAAACACCTGCACCTTACTTTTCTCCAAGATGTGAACGCCTCTGCCTACTGGCAGGGCGTTTTCAGACGTGGGCTCAGTGCGCCGCTTTCCAAAGCCGCAGGATATTATCCATGGCAAAGGCCATATTTTCACGGCTGTGCTCCCGGCTGACCGAGAAATCCTGCGGAAGCCGATTGATGGAAAACACCGCCGTCACGCCCATATCATAGGCGCGGTCAATGCCCTCCTCCGCGCCGCCGGCCACAACGATAACCGGGACATTTTTCCGCCCGGCGCGCTTTGCCACCCCAATGACCACCTTGCCACGCAGGGATTGAGAATCCATTTTGCCCTCCCCGGTAAAGACCGCGTCCGCGCCGTTCAGCAGGTCATCAAAGCCGACGGTGTCCAGCACCGTTTCAATCCCCATTTGGAGACGGGAACCAAAGAAAGCGATCATGCCTGCACCCATCGCGCCCGCCGCGCCGCCGCCTGGTACATCCTTTAAGCCCATGCCAAGGTCGCGTTCGATGACACCGCAGAGATGCCGAAGGCCATCGTCCAGTTCCCGGACCATCGCCTCGTCCGCGCCCTTCTGGGGGCCGAAGATATACGCCGCGCCGTTTTCCCCGTAAAAAGGGTTGTCAATGTCGCACATCGTGACGATCTCTATCCCGGAAAAAGCATCGCTTTTTTGGGATGCATCAATGCGGGCAATCTCTTTCAGAGTTCCGCCTGCCGGGATGAACGGCTCACCCGCCGCATTGTAAAAACGCACGCCCACCGCCGCCGCGGCGCCGGTGCCGCCGTCGTTGGTTGCGCTTCCGCCCAACCCGACGATCATCTTTTTACAGCCCCGTTTAGCGGCGTCGAGCATCAATTCCCCCACGCCATAGGTGGTGGCTTTCCGCGGATCCTTTTGTTCGCCGACCAGCGGAAGCCCCGCACAGGCGGCCATTTCAACCACCGCAGTTTTGCCGCCGTCGATCAAACCGTAGTAAGCGTCCACCATCCGGCCAAAAGGCCCGGTGACCTTTATGGCAATCTTTTCCCCGCCGAGTGCTGAAAGGAAACAGTCCACGCTGCCCTCTCCGCCGTCCGCGACCGGAACCGAGACCGTTTCACAGCCGGGGAAACGGCGTTTGACAGCATCGGACATAATCTCGCAGATCTCAGAAGAACTCAGCGTTCCCTTAAAAGAATCTGGAATACAAATTACTTTTTTCATGGTTCCCTCCGTTATGGATTGATGATTTGTTTTGGATGGGATCAGCCGACCATAACCGAAACACCGTCCGGAATGACAGTGACGGCGGCGTCCGGGTTCTGGAGCAGTTCCTCCGCCATGCACAGTCCCTCCTCCACCGAATGGACCGGAATCATATGCAGAGCGCGCACCATTTCATCCGGCGCGTCGGAACAATACAGCACGGTTGCACGCTGTAAAACGCGGGCAAATATTTGGGACTGCCACTGGTCGGGTATGGTGCGTTCCGGCGGCGTGGCGCGAAAGCGCGCAAGCATCGCGTCCAGGTTCTTTTCCTCGGCAAAGGTGTCATAGAACATCTGGGCGCCGTGTCCGTCGTCCGATTTGGCAAGCATCAAAATAACGCCGCCCTCTTTGACCGTCGCCTCAGCGGCAGTCATCCCCTTGACCGCCTGGTAGATGTTCTGGTCGAGCGGATAGCCGCCGTTGGTCGAAACAACAATATCCGCCATCTTCGGCGGAACACCGCAGAGGCCGGAAAGAAAATCGGTTCCCGCTTTATGCGCTTTCTCCGGCTCGCCCGCAGTGGCGAAAATCACCTTTTTGCCGGCATCCAGCACAACATTTAAGATAAAAGCAAGCTTACACTGCTTCGCCGCGTAGAGCATATCGACGTGGATTGGATTCCCCTCCAAAACGCCAGTGCGCGCCCGTGGGTGGTCAATAAACGCTGCGCAGTGGTTGGCTACAACGGTTTCGCGCCCGCAAATGCCGGGCAGTACGCTTTTGCGGCCGCCGGAAAAGCCCGCGAAAAAGTGGGGTTCAATAAAGCCCTCTGCAACAAGCAAATCCGCTTCATAAGCGAGCCTGTTCACCGTGAGCACGCCGCCGGACGGCAGGGTGCCAATGGTGACGAGGTTTTCGGCGTCGTCACAGTTGTGAACAACAATTCGCTCATTCATGCAGATTTCAGGGCCGAATTTGTAGAGTAGCTCCTCCCCGGTAATATCCCGGTGGCAGCCGGTGGCAATGAGGATGGTAATATCCGCACGAGGATTCCCCGCACGAAGCTCCCGGAGCATGGACGGGACGAGCAGCTTACTCGGCACCGGGCGGGTATGGTCGCTCGCAATGAGGACAATTTTCTGTTTGCCCTTTGCAAGCTCGGCCAGAGATTTTCCTCCTGCCGGATGGGCAAGCGCTTCTTCTACAAGCGCCTGCTCCGAAAGCGGAGCCTTATAATCGTGCAGTTTGGAGGTGAGAACGCCCAGCAGGCGCTTCTCCGGCACCGTGCATGGAAGAGTACTGGTTCCATAAGGTAGTTGGATGGTTGGCATGGTTCATTCCCTCATTTTTTCGTTAAAATGGAAGGCGGATGCAACTGCGCTCCGCCTGTTAAAAACGGATCCAATTTGGACAATACCAGTCAGAACGGCACAATTCCCCGGCTTATCCGCCTGATGAAGCGAGCGGTTATGCAGATAAGCGCTCCCACCGCAATACAGGCCGCCTTTCGCCGTTCAATACAGCAACATTAAATTCATTATAAGGTTTGCCCCGCACAAAGTCAACGGGAAAGGGCCTCCTCTTTCTTCCATACACGGCGGATGAAAATGAGCATGCCAAACGAGAACAGACAGGCCGCTATTTCGGCAAGCGGAACGCTCCACCAGACCCCTGCAAGGCCAAACACCGGGGCAAGCAGGGCAAGCGCCAGCAGGACAAACACAAAGCCGCGGCAGAGAGAAAGTGCAAAGGACGGCGCTGCACGCCCAACCGAGGAGAAAAAGGAAATCATGACAATATTAAGGCCTGCAAAGAGGAAAGAGCTGAAATAAATGCGGATTCCATCCCGGGCAAATGCAGCAAGGGAGGGATCGTTCTCCCGGTTGAAGAGAGCGGTAATGGCATCCGGGAACAGCAAACCGGCAAGATAAAACAGCATGCCGAACCCCAATGCCGTCACGCAGGCCAACCGCAGGAGCTGGAATGTGTGCCGCTTTTGCCCGGCGCCGTAGTGGTGGCTGACAAGCGGCTGAATTCCCTGCGCCACACCGGTAAAGACCGCAATGGCAATGAGCGCAATATTGGCAATGATGCCATAGGCCGCAACACCGGTGTTGCCTGCAATTCCGAGGATAACTAGGTTAAAAACCAGGATGACGGTGCCGGAGGAAAGCTCATTGAGCAGAGACGGCACGCCAAGCGATAAAACCCGTGCAAACTGCCGGAACCGCAGCCCAGAAAGCGGAGCGAAGAAACGCCGGCGGCGCCGGAGAAAATGCCCGGACAGAATGAGCACCCCCAGAACCGGGGCAAAGCCAGTTGCAAGGGCAGCACCGAACATCCCCATTTGAAGTGGAAAGACAAAAACATAGTCGAGAACAATGTTGCTAAAAGAGCCTACCAGCATGGAAACCATGGAACGGTTGGGCGCACCGTCGTTGCGGACAAAGCAGGCCAGAAGATTGTTGAGCAGGTAAAAGGGTGCGAAAAGGAAGTTGACTTCAAGGTACTGCCCCGCATATCCAAGCACTGCGCCCTGCCCACCGAGCAATTCCGCCAAAGGATAAGCCAGCGGATAACCAATCCCAAGCAACAGCAGCCCGGAAAGCAAAGTCACGATCAGAGTCATGGTAAAGACATGGCCGCCCTGCACCTGTTCCCCCTGTCCGTTGAGGAGGGAAAACAAGGTGGCGCCGCCCATTCCAAACATCAGCCCAAGCCCGTTGATGAAATTGTAAATGGGGATGACCAGGTTCAGCGCAGTCAACCCTTCGCTCCCCACTCCGTTTGCAACAAAATAGGTATCCGCCAGAATGTAAAGCGACAGCCCCAGCATGCTGAGGACGTTGAACGAAACGTAATGGGTAAACTGTTTGCCAATGCTGGACGTTTGTAAATCCATAAAAACCTCCTAATCAAGAAAAAGGCGGCAGCCCCTGCACCCAACGGCCTAACGGTGCAAGATCTGACGCCATTTGTGGCTCCCCCACCCGGCGGTGGACAAAGCCGGCTTTTTGAAGATTTATAAATAACCTGCGCTATGTAAAGTCTCGTGTGACATTGCGCAGCCACTTTTTGCTCCTGTACCGCCAGGTGGTCAGCGGCAGCTTGATGATTTCATCGCTCATGAGGACCACGTAGACCCAGGGAACGCTCCAGTGGAACACAAAGGCACAGAGCGCACCGAGCAGGATAGAACCGCCCCACATGGTGCTCACATCCATGATGAGGCCAAACTTGGTGTCACCGCCCGCACGGAAGACACCGACCACCATTGTGGTGTTGTACGCCTGCCCAAATACAAAGTAAGACATGACGAACATCATAATGGTCAGGTAGCCTTTTGCCTCCTCCGACAGATTAAGAAAAATAGAAGCAATTGGCCCAACCAGCAGCACAACCACCGCACCGGCTGCCCCGGCAATGAGGGTGAGCTTGACAAACCGCTTGGCATAAAGCTCCGCCTTTTCATACAGGTTACCGCCAATGGCTTTGCCAATCATAATTGCGGTGGCGTTTGCAAGACCGAACGCCACGACGGTGGCAAGCTGCCGGGTCACCTGTGCAACCGAGTTTGCCGCGACAACCGAGCTGCCGAGGTGCCCAATGATGACCGAGTTCATGGAAACACCCAACCCCCACATCAATTCATTGAGAGTGACGGGAATGGAAAACTTAAGAAAATCCCGAAACAGCAGTTTATTGCGGACAAACAGGTTCCGGAAATGCAGCGGCACCGGGTTGGACTTACCGCGCGAATAAATTAAGGTGATGACAAGCTCCAGCAAACGTGCCACAACCGTGCCGATAGCCGCGCCTGCAATCCCCAGTTTCGGCAGGCCGAACAGCCCGAAGATGAGCAGGCTGTTGACAACAATGTTGCAGACAAAGGAGCAGAGGAAAACAATGGTGGAAACCACCACCCGCTCCACACTGCGCATAATATTCAGGTAGATAATGGTGACTGACGTGAGAATATAAGAGAGCGAAACAATGCGCAGGTATTTGACCCCTTCTTCAATGACCGGCTGTTCCGGGGTGAAAATGCTCATGACCTGTGCCGGGAACAGCAGCACAACGGCGGTAAAAACGACCGAGACAATCAGTGAAAACCGCATGGCAATCCCAATGATTTTTTCAATGGTTTTGGTGTCTCCCTTACCCCAGTACTGGGCTGTAAGCACAGCGGCGCCCGACGTGAGGCCGAAAAAGAACAGCGTCATGATAAACTGAACCTGCCCCGCAAGCGAGGAAGCCGAAAGCACCGTTTCGCCGACACTGCCGAGCATAATAACGTCGGTCGAAGTGACAGCGACGTTGATGAGATTCTGGAGCGCCATGGGAAGAACCAGCGAAAAGACCGATTTATAAAACGACCTGCGTTCTTCCTTTGAATTTAAAGCCGCTTCTGCCAAACTATCCCTGCTTTCCTCTTCTTTTTCTGAAGATTTAATCCAGGTTATTGTAACACAATTCCGCATAAACGAAAAGAGGAAACGGCAAAAAAACAGGGCTGCCTGTTAGGCAGCCCTGTTTCCGTCTGGTATTACAGAAAATACAATGGTGCGGTACAAAAAGGATTCTGTTACCCCTACACGGCCACCCTGGCCGGTTCCGCCGGACAGAAAATGGAGCGGGACGGGAAAATATTTCCGGCAGGAAATTCTGCTTAAGAAAGTGAAATGGTTTCTCCCGGCTCTACAATCAGGCGGTTAGGCGCGCCAAAGGTCTCCGCCATTGCGCGGTCAAACAGTGCTTGTGGTTTCATGTGGATGGGGATGTTGTGCTTCGCCCCCACCAGTGCCGCGCACCGGGCCGCTTCGGCGGCGTCCATGTTATAAATACCATCGATGGGGTACAATGCGTAATCGATTTGCAGGGGAGCGGCGGTTTGCATCCAATCAGTGGTGGAAGTGTCGCCCGACGCATAGACGGTGATCCCATCAAACCGGAGAAGATAGCCTACACACTCGTTCCGGTCGTGATGACCGTTATATGCGGGAACCGCCTCAACCGAAACATCCTTTTCTGCAAAGGTCTGGTACGCACCCGCTCGAAGCGCCTCCATATGAGTAATCACGGTACAGCCCGGGTTCCGGTTTTGAATGAGAGAAACCTCGTTGTGATCGTGGTGGCCGTGGGTGACAAGGATCAGGTCTGCGGGGAGATCATAGCCGTCTCCGGCATAAGGATCCACATAAACAACGGTGCCCGCGGTCGTTTGAATCCGAAAGCTACCGTGTCCCTGATAGGTTAAAACTGCCATAAGAATCCTCCTTTTTGAATTGTCCGGGTGGGTTTGGAATTTCTTTGCTTTTATTGTACCACACCGTTCAAGGCGGGGCAAAGGCTACTTTTAAAAAGCCGGTGCTTCCATATCAACCCGGTACTCAAAACGCCGGGTTGGCATGAGCGGCAGGATCCGCCGTACCCGCCTCGGTGGGGGCGGCAAACCAGCCGAAAAAAGCACAGCAATGCGGACGCAGCACGTTACCCGCCTGCCGACACAAAGTGAGGGCAGCAAAAGCCGCCCGCCTCAGCGGCTGGCTATCCATCTATCTGGAACAGTAAAATGCAATCGCACCGCTCATAAACCGGGCGGTTCCTTGCCCAAAACGATCGATGTTTTGAGCAAACCGTTCATCGGTTGCGTACATCTGTCCCAGCGCGGACAGGATCTCGTCGGTACAGTTGTAGTGGTACGCGGTAATATACTGCTTCCAGCATTCCACCAGCGCCTGCACCTCCGGAGCAGCTGGGGATTTCATCCGTTCTGCTGCAAAAAGGGCCAGCAGTTTTTCCATCTGTCCGGCAGCTTCCGTTTCCTGCTCCACACCGCAGCCGACATGCTTCTGTTCACTTTCACGGTAGGCATCTGTACCTCCCCACCGCTGTCTGACTTCATCTGCATACCGTTTTTTTGCGGCCTCTACGTCAGCATAGGTTATCTTGTTTTCACGCATTGGTTTCCCTCCTATGGTTTCATCGACCATGCGAAGCAGTTCATCAAGATGGCGGCGCTTCAAGAGCAGAAGCTCCCGGTGCTGTTCCAATATCTGCCTCCTGTCATAGTCCGGATTGGAAAGAATGGCCCGGATGTCCTCCAGCGAAAATTCAAGCTCACGGAAAAAGAGAATCTGCTGCAATACGCTGAGCGACTCGCCATCATAGAGGCGGTAGCCGCTTTCGGTCACCGCGGCGGGTTTGAGCAGATCAACCGCGTCATAATAACGCAGGGTGCGCACGCTGATCCCCATCGTTTTTGCCAATTCACCAATGGACATGGTGGTCATATTTCTCACCTCCAAATACAGCCTACACCATGACGCAGCGTCAGAGTCAAGCAATATTTTTTTGTTGTAGTTTTTATCTACCGTATGTAATATCATGTCAATTCATACAATTTGTTGTTTGTTTTTGAAAAATACATTCCGTTTTTGCCGTGATTTGACCGGATATCTTTCAATGATACAACCGAAAAAGCCAATGCATTTCGATCGAAATGCGGTGTAAGAGCAAGCGGATAAACGGAAACGCTGATGCCTAATTGCCATTTTTCAGGCAAAAATCAAAGCGAGGCTGGTCTAATTTTGTATATTTCTGTCCCACTATACAATATGTTGTTCTTTTTAAAAAGGAGTGCTGCACAAATTTACTTTTGGTGCAGAAAATCCGCCCAGTGCTTGAAAGGGCCGGGCGGATTCTTTATAATAAGGCTATACAACAAAAACAGGGGGCGGCGGTATGAAAACATTGGTCGAGCTATTTGATAAAGAACCGGTGGAGAATGTTTATGCTGCCATTGCTTTTCAACCGGAACGGGTGGTCTTTGCAGGAGATGCACATTTAATGAGCGACATCCGGCAGCAGCAGATCCGGCTGTTTTTTAAACGGCAGGGCTTGCAGGCCGAGTTGCTCTTTTACCCGGTGCGCACCGACGACGTGGAACAGATTGCCGCCGTGTTGGATGACATTACCACCGCGTTTGACGACTGCGTCTGTGACGTTACCGGCGGTACTGATCTGCTGTTGGTCTCGGTCGGGATGCTTTGCGAGCGGCGCCGGCTCCCGGCGATGTTTTTTAACATACGCACCGGAGAATTTGTCAACGTTTGCCGCTGCGAGGCACTGGCTGGCAGATTCACGCATCCGGTGATCTCAACCGAAAACCTGCTGGTGCTGGCCGGCGGTTCCTATCTGCGGCATGGGCATTACGATCCGCTGCTGGAGGACCCGGAGATCCGGGAACAGGTGGAGGCGGTGTGGCAGCTGATTGCTCGCGATCTTGGCGTTTGGAACAAACAGGCCGCCTATTTTCAGCAGGCGGCTCGCGGGGATAAGGACGGCGAAGAGCCCGAACTGACCATTCACGCGCCGGTGCACATCCACATTAATTTCAAGACCATTGTCCACTGCCAGCCGCGGTTTATGCGGAAACTGGAGGAAATTGGTGTTTTGCAGAACTACCGCATGGAAAACGGGCGGGTGCACTACACCTACGCAAACGCCATGTACAAGCGCCTGCTGAGCGACGCAGGGGTCTGGCTGGAGCTATACACCTACTACACCGCCCAGCGTGCCAACTTTTTTGACGATGTGCAGACCAGCGTCATCATTGACTGGGACTCACGCGGGCGTGAAAACAGCACCATCAATGAAATAGACAATATTATCATCAAAGGGATTGTACCGCTTTTTATCTCCTGCAAAATCGGCGCCCCATCGGTGCTGGCCATCAATGAGATCGACGGCATTGCGAGGCGGTTTGGCGGCGCTTTGGCACGGCCGGTGCTGGTGACCGCAAGCAGTCTGGAAGAGGCTTCCCCCTACACCGCTCAGCGTGCCCGCGATATGGGGGTGACGGTGCTGGAGGTGGGCGGCATGTCCCGCCAGGCATTCCAGAAAGCACTGATCCATTTGACCGACGCCCGCCATGACCCGATTATGCCGCGCTGATGGCGTATTCCATCCGCAGTTCTTCCAGCGCTTCCTGCATGGTATCGGCTGAAAATTCAAATCCACCGTTTGTATTGTAAACCTCAATATGTCCATTGACCACCTGAAGACGATACTCCATCATAACGACCATCCTTTCTTTTGGTTACAGTTCTCTTAATAGGATGGCATTAGTATAGCAAATATAGTGTCCAATAAAACGGACAGCGATTTGAATTTCATTGCTTTTTTTCGGGCTTTGTCGCATGAAAAGCGAAACCCTTTACGCACGATCAAATTGCGGCAATGAAGTTTCATCATTTCCAGTAAAATTCACTCCAGCCTGCTGCCTTTTACGGGCGAAACGATTGCATGGAGTAAAGCGTTTGACTCCATCTGCCGAACATTGGGCAGGTATGCATCACCACGCGTCTTGGACGATTTCGGCCAATGTTTGACTCATCTTTGACGTTTAACATGCCATTCGACTTTCAAAAAACAGCCTGCCTCTTTTTAGAGGCAGGCTGTTTTAGAATGCAGAATCTCTATGCCTTCTCCGGCAAAAGCAGCGACCCTTCTCCCGGCTGCCTTCCGAACGATATAGCTGCGCATTCGAACCGATTAAACGGCGGCCGCCCAAAGGACGGCCGCACATCTATTGATCCGCTATTTTCCGCTTTTGCAGAGCTGGAAGGACCAGTTCCCGGAAAACGCGGGCGTGGCTGCACCACTCTTCCGACGCAATGGAAACGGCCTCTCCATGCTGGGTATAGGCTGCCGCCATACAAGCTGTACCACATTCGGTGCGGACGAGTTCCTCCAAAGAAAGGCGCACCACCCGTTCAACCTCCTCACCAGGGACAAAGGGAGGATTGGGATTGCAGTAAAACCAGGTTTCACAGAGTTCGCGGTCGGTAAAACCGGGGAGCAGAATATCTTCCCGAAAAGCGCCGATGTACTCCAAATCCTCTTCCTGGACGACCAGGCCGAGCTCCTCCCACATTTCACGGACGGCGGCTTTCTGAAACGGCTCGCCCGCATCAATATGCCCGCCGACAGCGACGTCATAGAGCAAAGGAAAATCCTTTTTATTGTGGGCGCGCTGCTGGAACCAGACCCAGACGGAGCCGTCCACCACCGAGATCACCCATATATGAGCAACACGGTGCAAAAGCCCCTTGTCATGCGCTTCATCCCGCGGCACTTTGCCGACAATCTGAAAGGAGTCGTCCAAAACATCGAGATACTCCACTGCGCTCATTATTTTGCCTCCATCCAGGTGACAATTTCGTCAAGCGGTTTACGCACCTTTTCCCGCGGGGTCTCTGAGGCGGGATATCCTACACAGATCACCAGACGGATACGCTTGGATTTGGCAATACCGGTCAATTCCTTGATTTTATCCTCGTTGAACCAGCCGAGGATACAGGTGCCAAGCCCCTGTTCCGCCGCCGCAAGGGTAAAATAAGCGGCTGCGAGGCCAATATCGATCTGGGCATAGGTTTGGCTTTTGAGGAACTGGCCGATCCGGGCGGATAGAGTCGCCTTTTCTTCGGTGACAACCACAAAAGCGGGGACTTCGTCGGTAAAACGGTTCATTCCAATGTCCTGTGTGCATTTGGCTAGTGCAGAGGCAGTCTCAGGGTCGTCGACCACGGTAAAATGCCATGGTTGGCTGTTGCAGGCCGAGGGGGCAAGCCGTGCCGCCTCCAGGCAGGCGGTGAGCTGTTCCCGGGTGACGCGCTGGTCTGCGTATTTGCGGCAGCTTTCACGGCGTTTGATCAATTCAGAAAAGTTCATTGCAGTTCTCCCTTCAACAAAACGAATTGCGGTAAATAAGACGTATGTACTGCATCAATAACAGTTCGACAGCCGCTGGGCGATATGAAACCGAATGGGACACCCTTCCGGGCCGGACCAGACGGAGGACGCAGCACACGCTCCGAGCGGTGCCAACGGTCAGGACAAAAGATTCTTCCAACCGGTAAAGGGTTTCGCGTTTTTTATCCACCCGGATTAAAACCGAAACTCCGCTTTGGGAGATTCCTCGGGCTGATTGGCAACGGCCAGCGGCCCCGTCACCGGTCGGCCGAAGTAAAAATCATCGACTAAATGAAACCCGGTCTTGCGCTGGTGATGCAGTTTAAAGCCGTAAGCATCAAAATGGAAGTCCAGAATATCCCGGAACGGCGTGCGGTTGTAGCAGAGCACCGCCCGAAAGGTATTGGGGCTGGTCCATGCGCCGCAGGCAGAGAGGTTGCAGTCGACGGGGACAATGTCGCGGGAAGTCACCGGAGGGACACAGGCTGGTGTGGAATCCACCCAGCGGGAGTAGCCAAGAGGCACCTCGGATTCCACACCGCCGACGGTAAGGCGCATTTTGTTTTCTCCATCCTTCCGAAAAAAAGCGACCCGCTCGATCCGCAGGGCATTCTCAGAAAGCTCATAAACCGGTTCCCAATAAACAGCGGCCTCCGGGGAGTCCGGTTCACCAGCTGCTGTCGGAACCGTCAGCCCAGCGGCAAACGCCTCCAGCGCTTGCTGGTTCTGTTCGATATTTTCCGCCTCGCTTCCAAGGCCGGGCAGCAGGATCTCCCACAAAGCGGTAAGCACCGGTTGGGTGTCCTGTGCGCCGGAGGTCACGGCAACAACCATATCCTGCTTGGGCAGGACAATGCAAAACTGAGCGAAGGCACCTGCCGCACGGTAGGATTCCTCCGGCTGACAGCGCCAGAACTGGTAACCGTAACCCTGGCGGCTGTCGATGTTCATATGCTCGGTAAAATCAATCTGTTTGGCGGTGGCCTGTTCAATCCATTTGGCGTCAAGGAGCTGTTCCCCGCCATAGCTGCCCTTATTCAACAGGAACAGGCCGAACTTGGCAATATCCTCGGTTTGAAGGTTAAACCCGGTGCCGCCGGCAGAGACGCCCTCCGGGCTTTGCTCCCACCAGTATTCCCCAAAACCAAGCGGGTCAAAAAGCCGCGGCTTTAAATAGTCGACCAGTTTCATGCCGGACACCCGCTGGACAACGGCGGACAGCATGTAGGTGGCGGCGGTATTGTAAAGGTAATGGGTACCCGGCTTTTTTTCGATGTAGGATGAAAGAAAGCGGAACATCCAGTCGCCGTCATTGGTACCGCGTACCCCGACCGGCGGTTCGGTGACATGCCCGGTCGCCATACGGAGCATATCCCGCAGGGTGAGCTCTTTCATGTAATCGCAGGGGCCGGCATCCGGCGAAAGAATGTCCGGGAAGAAATCAAGAAGCTTATCGTGAATCGAAAGCAGGCCCTCCTGCACGGCAAACCCCACCGCGATGGAGGTAAAACTTTTGCTCATGGAAAAGAGCATATGTGGAAATTCTGCGCGGTATGGGTTCCACCACGCTTCGGCAACGACCCTGCCGTGCCGGAGAATCATAATGGACTGAACGCCGGTTTGGTTTTGATCGTAATAACGGAGCAGGTCAAGGACTGCTTTGGGATCCAGCCCCTCTGCCCATGGGGTGCTGCGCTGTAACATCTGCATGGATAAGCCTCCTTCTGCATTGCTTGGTAATGCTTTTATTATAGCACAAACCGGTGCGGGGTGGTTGCATCGCTGAAAGAATTTTAATTTGAGAAGCCCAAAAGACAAAATTGGTTTTTGCAACATTCATTCACAAACAACTTATGTGTTAGGAGAATTATGGTATAATTATTAAAATTATTCATTTCATCAGGACATGTTATGGCATGGGAGTATCCTTATGAAAACAAAGAGCATACTTTTTTCTCTCTTGCGGTAATCGCAGTTTTCGCAGTATCACTGTCATATGCATTTCGGAATATAGAAAGCCCCGCTAAGCCAGAGTCAAAAATTAGCAGCGCTTCACTCCCAAGCCTGGTCCGTTATTACGAAAGCCAGCTTGATCCATCCATTCCGTGCATTACCGTGACGGCAGAACACGACGGAGAACGCTGTGAACTGCCCTATGATGCCGCATTCGTCAGCGGAGACGGCGAGCCGCAAGCTGCGGTGAACCGCACCTAGTTTGTGAACCTGATAAACAATTTTTGATCGCTTCCGGAACTTGTAAATGAAAAGGGAGGCTATGGCGGGATGTCTCCCGCGCAGTTCACCATTTCTTTTTGTGAACAGCCAGAGGGAGAGGTTTCCATTATTGATTATTGCATTTACAGTGAACACGGCTATGTAAACACCTATTTTGTTGAAAACAAGCCCGACTACAGCGCCAAATTATTAAAGCAACGCACCCGAACCTTTACGCCGGAAAACGGTAAAGTGTCCTTTGAGCTGTAGGACGGCACGATATATGTGCATCCAGCGACCCGCCACCGCTACTGGGACTTCGTATGAAATGCCGCTATGGAGAACAAAATGCAGAATATTACATCATGTTCAAACATGCCGGCTGGCGTTTCCCTCCCGACACCGACTTTACCCACCTCACCCCACTGGAATAAAAAAAGTAAAAATGAAAAAAGGAGCTGGCGCTGGCCAGCTCCTTTTTTTGATGTTCAATGGCAAGAACAACCGCTACTGCGCCGAAACTTCCCCGCCTGCCTTTTTACGGCTGCGGACAAAACAGATAAACACAACGGCGCTGACTCCCATTAAAATGGGGTAATACAGGTTGGGAATCAGCTCCATTGGAGAGATGGCCGCAAGCCCGGCTGCCGTGAGAAGCTGTGCTCCGTATGGGATAATCCCCTGGGTCACCGAGGTAAAAATATCCAGAATAGAGGCCATTCGTTTGGGTTCCACCTCATATTCGGCGCCGATCTCCTTTGCAATCGGCCCTGCCATGACAATGGCGACGGTGTTGTTTGCGGTGCAGCAATCCACCAGCATCGACATACCTGCCATACCGAGTTCGGCCCCGCGGCGGCTTTTCACCCGTTTTTTGATGTTCTCCACAATAAACTGCACGCCGCCGTGCACCTTGACCAGCTGGAAAATAGCGGCGACAAGCAGTGAAATCACGGTGATCTCATACATGCTCTCGACCCCTTTGCCGAGGATGCCGAACAGCTCCAAGAAGGTGAATTTCCCCATGACGATGCCGACGACACTGGAGGCTAAGATTCCGGAAATGAGCACCACAAAGACGTTGAAGCCAATCAACGCGCCGACCAGTACAATGAGATACGGAAGCACCTGCCAGAGGTTATAGCTCAGATCCCCGGTGATGGTATAGCTGTTGCCCAGCGTGCGCACCACAAGCAAAACAATGGTGACAATGGCGGCAGGCAGGACAATGAGAAAGTTTGCCTTAAATTTATCCTTCATTTCGCAGCCCTGGGTTTTGACTGCGGCAATGGTGGTGTCCGAAACCATGGAAAGGTTGTCACCAAACATGGCGCCGCAGACCACGGCGCCCACGCAGAGGGCAAGCGGCAGGCTGGTTTTATCCGCAATGCCGACGGCAATGGGGGTCAGGGCTGTGATGGTCCCGACCGACGTGCCCATGGAGACCGAAATGAAGCAGCCGACGATGAAAATACCGACGATCATAAAATCGGACGGAATAATGGAAAGCCCAAAGTTGACGGTGCTGGTAACGCCGCCCGCCGCATCCACCACGCTGGAAAACGCTCCGGCAGCCAGAAAAATGAGCAGCATGGTAAAAATGGATTCATCCCCAATGCCGGATGCTGCAATCTTGATCTTTTCACCGAATTTCAGTTTCCGGTTTTGGAAAAACGCTACGGCAAGGGCAATTAAAAACCCGATGACCGCCGGCATGGTATACATGCTGCCGGTTGCCGCGCCGACGCCGATAAAGAGAATTAAAAAGACAAAAATAGGTAAAAGCGCCCAAAAGTTTCCTTTTTTCACAGGCTTCCCCTCCGGTGATATTATAATACGTTTCATTATACTATGCCCGAGCAGGACAGGCAATGGCCTTTTTTCACAGTTTTTTCGGCAGTGTTTAGGGGAAACGCCAAAAGCCAGCACATCATTATAAAAAGCGCCCTGCCAAACTTTGTGGCAAAACAAAACAGCCCTATCGGTTCTCACCATGGGCTGTTTGCATGAACCCGAATTAATTTCGATTGGTTTTCCCATTCTGCTGTGCGAAAAAACGCTCCAGCAGACACTCCATTTGGATGTCGCAAGGTTCCTGCTCCGCATGGGCAAAATTGACTTCTTCGGCCAGCGTACAGCCCATCGCACGATAAAACGCCTGCGGCTGCTCTGCGGAATGCGCTGAAATATAAAGCTTTTCCGCACCCCACGCCCGCGCTTGTTCCGCACAAAGCCGGAACAGCAGCTTGCCAAGCCCTTTGCGGCGGTAAGGGTGGGAAACCTGCATCTCCAGCAGGTCGGCGTATTGCTTCCGGCTGCCGAATGGCTGCCGGGCCAGCACCGCAAACGCGACAACGGCCGGGCCATCAAACACTGCGGCGACCAGACCGCCGGACGCCGCGCATTCCCGGCAAATGCCTACCACCCGGGCAGTGGTGGGAGCATCCCAGTCGTCAACAAACGGCTCCGAGACCAGCTCATACCGTTCGCCGCGCTTCCGCCAGACCCGGTCCACCTCCTGATAACGGCAGTACCCTTTTAAAAAATCCGGGCCGATGTCTGCGGCTGAACATTTGCGCAGGAGGAAACCCTCCGGAAGTTCAGCCTTGCTCATGATTGCTTTGGGCCAAGGCCGAGCGCATCCATTTCGGCGCGCATTCCCTCAATGCAGAGGCCCATAACATCCGCAAGCTCCATACCCAGCAGGCCGCATCCTTTCTGGATGATGGTACGGTCGCATTTTGCGGCGAATTTTTTATCCTTAAACTTTTTCATCGCGCTCTTGACCTCCAGATCGGCAATACCGTTGGGGCGCATCAACGCGGCCGCCATGATGATACCGGTCAGCTCGTCCACCGTATAAAGGGATTTTTCGAGTTCAGTTTCCGGCTTTACATCACAGCAAAGCTCCCAGCCGTGGGACTCAATGGCGCGGATATCCGCCTCATCTACCCCTTCCGGTTCCAGCAGTTCCCGTACATGCAGACAGTGTTCCTCCGGGAAGCGTTCAAAATCCACGTCGTGCAGGTAGCCGACGGCTTTCCAGTGTTCGGTATCTTCTCCAAAATGTGCAGCCATGCTGCCCATTGCCGCGCTGACCGCCAGCGCATGGTTGAACAAATGCGGTTCGGTGACATGCTTTTTCAAAATTTCACTTGCTTTTGCAAGGGTTAATGGTTCAGACATTGCGGTTCCTCCTTATTTTTGCTTTGCCGCTTTGACGGCCAAGCCGTTTGTCCAATAGCGGTGCAGCGACCATCTTTGGGACTTAGCCTTATCCTTTTTCAATCCGGCGAGTAGGTGCAGACAACTGTCCGGCATGAAAAACATCCGCCGCGCCGGTGCAACCGTGCCTCTGATTTCAGACCTTGAGTCCCGTGTGATCCAGTTATGCTCTCTATCATCATACTGCCGGGGCACAGAAAAATCAACCAGTTGCAGACGAATGCGGTTTATGGTACACTGAACATCCGAAAGGAGTGCTGCACCATGCAACAAAAGTTTGTTCCGTTTGAAAAACGAAGCAAAAAAGAAAAACGGCGGCTTAACGCCCAAAAACGCGGCGGCTGGGGCGAACTCAATCCCGTAACCCGAAAACCGCAAAACCCAAAGGCTTATAACCGCAAAAAGGTTCCGAAAATCGGCAAAGACGATTTTACGGAACCTTTTATTTTGACGGACTCAGCCACCTGCCTTATACACGGCATGCATTCCGTTTCCCCTCAGGGTTGTTTCTCCAGACGGACGTTCTGGTAATAAGGTTTGATTACCCCATACCCGCATGGTCATGGCCGTTATGCAGGCTTTGTCTGAAAGGACGCAGCAGGGACAACGGCGCCCTCCCAAGACAAGCGAGACAAAATTTTGTTCGCCTATGTTTATACTCCCATACCGCCGGCGTAAGCGGTTACTCGGAAAAACGGAACCGGCGGTGGGGAGAATCCGGCTCCAGCTGCATGAATTCAATGCGGTTGCCGTCCGGATCGATGATCCATGCCTGATAATTGTTGTCCACGCCTTTCATCGGTTCTTTAAACATCGTGCCGCCGTTTTTCTTGATCTGCTCGGTGACGGCAAAAATATCCTCAACCTCAAAGCAGGCGTGCAGGTAACCGGTGAGGTGTTCGTCGCTGTTGTCTTCGGTGCGCGGAGTTCCGCCGTAAAACAGCTCAATAAACACGCCGTCCGCCAAGGCAACATACTCAATCCACGGCTCGCCGTCCCGATCCATGGAAAACGCGCGTTTACAGCCGAGAACGCCGCAGTAAAACGCAAGGGAGCGTTCCATATCGGTCACCTTAAACGCCACATGGCCAATGCGTTTGACCATTGCCATAAAAACGACATCCTTTCTTTTTACCGGGTCTTTCCCGCGGCCTTAATCCTGCGGCGAGACCCGAAACGGTCTGTTATTCAAAATAAACCTGTTTCTGCATACAGCCGGGTTCCAGCTGTACAAATTCAATGCCGATGCCATTCGGGTCGTCCATCCAGGCCTGCCAGTTGCCGTCGCGTCCGCGCTTTGGTTCCACGCGGAACACGCCGCCGCGGCTTTTGACCTCTTCCACAAACTGAAACATGTCCTCCACCTCAATGCAGAAATGGGAAAACCCGGTAAAAAATTTACCCTCCGGCGCCTTTTCCGCCTCGTGGGGAATGCCGCCGTAGAACAGCTCGATAAACGCGCCGTTTGCCACGGCGATGTATTCGGTACCGGTATTCGGCTTGCCGTCAACCGGCATGGAAAACGCCCGTTTGCAGCCAAGAATATCCAGATAAAAATGGAGGGACTTTTCCATGTCCTTCACCCAAATTGCGGTATGTCCAAAACCTTTCATCATTGCGGGGTTCCTTCTTTCTTGTGTTGTTTGAATCGTTGTCGATTCCGGCACAGTTTGCGCCTAAAGCCATTATACTCCAAATCTGCCCGGTAAAATAGCCGCACAGTCAACAAAATTAGAGTCGTCTTTTTGTCAGAGAACAAAAAGACGTCTGTTTTGCTGTGGACAATGTCTGCCGTAAAGAAAAACCCCGGTCAAAGGCCGGGGCTTTTGGAGCGTTTCATTTCATTATTGAACGGTAAGTTCAGCGGCAAGCGGCGCGGTGCCCATGAGCGCAACACTTCTTGCATCCGGCTGGCTTCCGCCGACATACAGGGTGAATTTCCCGCTGTCCACATAGCGGTCGCCCTTGTCGTCAACAATGGTAAGCGCCATATTTTTGACCGGGATTTCCACCACTTTGCTCTCGCCCTTTTTCAGTGCAATGCGCTTGAAGGCGCACAGGCTGTGATTCGGAACGGCAAATTTGGATTCCCTGTCTTTAATGTAAACCTCAACGACCTCGTCCATGTCATAATCGCCGGCATTGGAAACCGTGACGCTGATGGTGAAATCATCCTCTTTGCCCACCGACGCCGGTACCTTAAGGTCCGAATACTCCGCTTTGGAGTAGCCAAGGCCAAAGCCAAAGGGATAAAGCGCCTCATGATCCATGTAGCGGTAAGTGCGGCCTTTCATATTATAATCGGTAAACTCCGGAAGCTCGTCTACGCCTTTGTAGAAGGTGACAGGCAGCTTGCCGGACGGGGAAACCTCGCCGAAGAGGATATTCGCCGCCGCAACGCCGCCGAGCGCGCCGGGGTACCAGGTCTCGACAATGGCGTCGCAATGCTCATTGGCATAGTTAATGGACATGGCGGAACCGGTGCTGAGCAGCAGGATAGTGGGCTTGCCGAGCTTGGTGATGTCCTTGATGAGCCCTTCCTGCTCCGGGGAGAGGTCAAGGGTGACCTTGTCGCCCGCAGCGTAAGCGTTGCCGGCGTCGCCCTGCTCGCCCTCAATGGTGGCGTCAAGTCCGAGACAGAGAATGACAACGTCAGACCGTTCGGCAACGGCAATGGCCTCCGCGATACGGTCGTTCGGCTGGCCGAGCTCCTCCACACGGTTTTTGAAGAGGTGGCAGCCCTGGGAATAGTACACGCGGGTATCCGGATTGACTGCCGCCTGGATCCCTTCAAGCAGGGTCACATAACGGGAAGCGGTGCCGGAGTAGTTGCCCTTGAGCACCTCCTGGTTGTCGGCGTTCGGGCCGATGACCGCAATGGTTTTGATCTTGTTTTTATCCAGCGGCAGGACGCCGTTGTTTTTGAGCAGAACCATGCTCTTTTCCGCCGTTTTGAGGTTTGCTGCGGCGTGCTCTGCGCAATCGTTGATTTCATAAGGGATGTTGTCGTACTCGGTGTGCTCGTTGAACATGCCAAGACGCATCCGGGTGACGAACAGACGCTCACAGGCCGTGGTGATCTGCTCTTCGGTGACAAGGCCTTCTTCATACGCCTGAAGCATATGCAGGTAGGTGTTGCCGCAGTTGACGTCGCAACCCCACTTCATGGCGAGCGCAGCGGATTCCGGCGCAGTCGCGGTAACCTTATGGTTGGTGTGGAAGTCGCGGATGGCCCAGCAGTCGGAAACAACATGGCCATCAAAGCCCCATTTTTCACGCAGGATGTCGTGAAGCAGCAGCTTGCTGCCGCAGCAGGGTTCGCCGTTGGTGCGGTTGTACGCGCCCATGACGCTTTCAACCTTTGCTTCTTTGACCAGCGCTTCAAACGCAGGGAGGTAGGTCTCCCACAGGTCTTTCTCGGTGGAGATGGCATCAAACTCATGGCGGATGCCCTCCGGACCGGAATGCACCGCGTAGTGCTTTGCACAGGCTGCGGTTTTCAGCACCTCGCCGTCCCCCTGCAACCCCTCGACAAATTTTACGCCGAGACGGCTTGTGAGGTACGGATCTTCACCATAGGTCTCATGGCCGCGGCCCCAGCGCGGATCGCGGAAAATATTGACGTTCGGGCTCCAGATGGTCAGGCCCTTGTAGATGTCACGGTCGCCCTTGGCGGCCTGCATGTTGTATTTTGCCCGGGCTTCGGTGGAGATGATTTCTGCAATTTCCTTGAGGCCCTCGTCGTCAAACATGGCGGCCATGCCGATTGCCTGCGGGAAAACGGTTGCCGTACCGGCGCGCGCAACGCCGTGCAGGGCTTCGTTCCACCAGTTGTAGGCCGGAACGCCAAGGCGGTCAATCGCCGGAGCGTCGTAACGGAGCTGAGAGGCTTTTTCCTCCAGCGTCATCTGTGCAACCAGGTCTTTTGCCCGCTCTTTGACCGAGAGGGATTCATCCAGGTATTTTGGCTTCATTGTAGTTCCTCCTTATTCGCAGCCCCAGCCGGGGCCTGTCTGTCTAATCCACATTATACCAAAGCAGTTTGCACAAAAGCAAGGGAGAATGCAAAACTTTTCCCGTCATTTTTATGAGGATTCTGTTAAAATCCAGCCAGCGCCCCAATTTGACCGGATCCAATCCAATCGGGAGAGATCCCTGCAACCCGGTAAGGCAAGGTACAGCCTTTGTCAAGGCGGCGCTCCGCAAAGTCGCTCGCTTCTGACCGGCCGCTTCTATTTAAAAAGCCGGATGCTGAACAAGCAGCGTTACCGCATCATACGGGGCAAGATGTACTGCCGCAAAGCCATCCTCTATACAGACGGTTCCATCCGCGTAGCCGTTCCGTTCGACCAAAAGCCGGAGCCCGCCACTTGGCAGGCCGCTGTCAGGCTCCTGCACCGGTGTTGGAATCGGATTGCCGCCGGAATCGGCTTGAGCGCCCACAGTAACAGTCCCAGCTTTTATATTCAAATTGCCCGGCATTATTTCTGCCGTACACCTACGCGCGGCTGTCAGCGCAGCGGCCGGAATTCGCACCGTCTGCGGCTGGCCGGAAATGTTGGCGAGCATGCAGGCACGCTCCCCCACCGGGTTCTCCCAAAACTGGTGCAGAACGGCCGGGACCGCAATTTCCGGACGGGGCCAGCCGAAATCCAGACCGTCAATCGTCAGGCGCAGCTCTGGCAGGTCGAGCGGCGGGGTTGGAAGCATGCGGCCTTTTACCAGATAATCGGTGCGGACGGCAAACGCCGCACAGGCATTCCGGGCCATTGTGAGGATGTTGGGGTCGGCGTCCTCCACAGGGTGGTTTTCCATTTCTCCCATCATATTAATGGGGGAGCCGGCGGGCAGATTGCCAGCAACGAAATTCCATCCAAAAAAGTGCACGCCGCTCTCATTGCACGGCAGCATGGGAGTCCAGTCTCCGGCATAGCAGGGGATGTATTCATGGTACAGGAAGGAAAAAAGCGGCACGCTGCAAAGACCACCCTGCGGCTTGTCGTAGTTGCGGGCATGGTAGAGGTCAAGATGCTGGATGAAAGGCTCGGAAATCCACTCCTCGGAGAGGACGAAATCCGGGTTGACCGCCTTGCACCGGCGGCGGGTTTCGTCGTAAATGTGCCGTACGGCCTCGGTTTGCCAGCACCCCCATCCCTGCGGGTGGCCGTGCTCGGTACTGTAACAGGGAGCGGTACCTCCTCCGAGCACCTGATCCGCCTGCTGGACCGTCACACCGTAATCCCGGAGCATTTTGAGCGAAGCGCCGCAAATCTGCTCCATTGCCTGTTCGGTGGCGGGACAGGCATAAGCGTGTACGCCGTCCCACGTGTCGAGGTCGGAATCCACCACCGGGACGCCGTCCGGCGAAAGCGCCGCGGCATGAGCCGCCTGGCTGCGGAACCAGTCCCGCGCGTCATAATCCATCGCAAGCTCGGGCTGCGGGCCGGATTTCGGCACATGCCGCCGGATCAGCAGCTTCATCCCGGAAAGGCCAAAGGTGAAAGCGCGGTCCCCCTGTTTCGCGAGCCGGCGGCACATGCGGGCAAAACGGGCGTCGCCGCCGTAGGGCGGAAAATAATCCGGCCCGGCCCATTCACCAATTTTTTCCCAGCCGCACATCATGGCAACGGCGGGCAGACCCAGCTTTTCGCGCCACGACGCGACAAACTCCGGCACCCGGTCGAGGAACGCCTCCCCGCCCTGCTGGTAGCGCAGACGGAAGCTCAAGAAAAAAGCGCCCTGCTTCACCCAGTCCGGGATATCATCCCGCTCGGCGACCGTTTTTGTACACCATGGCGCGGCGGACGCCCACTCCCGGTAGGCCAGCGCCGCTGCCTGCCAATCCCCGGTGAAAAACCGGGTGACAACTGGGTATTCCAGTGTAAAATCCAGCCCGCCGATTTCCGGGCGGAGATGGACCGGCGCCAGATCAACTTGGTCCGGCGCGGCAAGCACCGGGCCAAACCGTTTGGGATGACCCTGCGGGTCGGCGGTATAGATGAGAATTCCGGAGGCATCGTCGTAATAGGCGGTCATCTGTACCGAAAGATTGCGCGGCCACTGCTTGCCCTCGCCGGGGTACCAGTAGCGCTCCGCCGGAACGCCGTTCTCATCCTTTCGCCACGGGTGCAGCGCCGGATTGCCAAGCAGCACGCCGTCCTGTTTCGGGAGCAGGATGCGCTCGCTTTCCGGGTTTCCGCCGAGCGGGGTGCGGAACAAAAACCACGGGTACTCAATTTGCCGGACGGCAAAGTCTGTGCGGTTTTCCACCGAGAGCCGCCACTCGGCCGCCGCGCCGTGCAGAGCGACCTCGGCAGTGACGGTGATTTCCATATCGTCAAGACGGCAAAAACGGATGCGCAAGGTACTGCCGCGGGTGGAAAACTGTATCGACTCTGCGGTTTCCGGTACCAGGTGCAGCTCACCCGGTTCAACCTTTCCGTGGTAGGTTTCGACCAGCGTCAGGCGAAACAGCGGGCAGCCGCCTTCCGCGAGGAAATCGCGCTCCGGCAATTTAGACGCAAGGCGGAGGAGATTCCCTTCCGCAGAGAATTCAAGCAGAGTAAATTCGTTTTCCAGCTTCATTCTAACACCTCTTTGCACAAACGCCCCGCGCATAAGCGTGGGGCGCCAAATTGATTTCAAATGTACGGACGGAATCAAAAGGCCAGCGTTTCATGTTTTTCTTTCCGGTAGCCCCCGGCGGGCAATCCCGCAGCAAAGAGCCGATCCGCCAACTATGCCCTCATTGCAGCGGCGGGGTTTATTCTTGCAGCAATGCCTCTACAAAACGCTCAATGCGTTCTTTATCAATACGCGGGCGCTCCAGTTTCTGGTCTTCGGAAGCCTGAAGCACCATATCCGCCAGATACTTCTCGTTTCCTTTCAGCCTTTTGGTATCCAGCACGCCGCCAAAACAGTCGCACACGACGGCGTGTTTTAACAGTTTCGGCTTGAAGTTTTCCTCAAATGGGTCCAGCTTGTCAATGGGGAACCCTTTGCAGAGGTAAATGCCGAGTTTTTTCTGGAGCAAAGTATCTTTATGCAGAGCGGCAAAGTGCTTTAACCGTTTTCCAATGCGCCCGTAATGGATGTAACTGCCGAGCACAATACAGTCATAGGCGTCAAAATCCGGGAGCTTCTGCACACGGAGGTTGACTAAGTCTGTGCTGTCATGGCCGAGCTTCTCCCGCAGGATCTGGGCGCATTCTTCGGTCGTCCCATTTTTGGTGACAAATACAATCAGGGTTTTCATTGCATGATACTTCCTTGTATTATAGAGTAGTAGTTATTAGAGCCCCTCTCCAAGGGCTATGTGCTACACTGTAAGGGATGCTGTGGATTGGTTGATTCTTCCTACCACAAGATGGTTCTAGAAAGGTTCCAACCAC